>NZ_QPEX01000010.1:0-1200000 GCF_003335505.1 Bremerella cremea | reverse complement strand
TCCACGGTGTCTAAAATGGCCGCGTTGTAAGCGTCGACCGGCTTCATTTCGGGGTAGAACGGTTGGGCCGCTTCTCCCCCTTCGCTCAAGGCGATGTAATTCTCGTTGCCAGCGCCCAGTTCGTCGTACACGACAAGTAGGTCGTCCAGCGGAGTATTTTCGTTTTCGATATCGCTCAGCATCATGGGTACGGCCAGCTTCAGTACGGCACCCTGGAATTCAGTAACCGTGCGGCTGAGCGTGACTTTGCCGATGATTTTGGCGATACGCATAGTGTGTCTCGTTTACTTCAACCAATCGGGCGCGGCGGTTCCACGCAGGTTCCACAAGGTGTTCAGCAAGCGGGGAACTACGTTGTCGTTCCAGTGGCCTGGGTGGCAAGCGATGACGTTCGCACCGAGGCTTTCCGCAGCGGATTTCCAATCGTGACTCTCGCAGGCAACCATAGCTCGGATACCGTTTTGGCGGTTCGCCGCGACGGCAATGACTTCGGGTTGTTCCGAAAGGATCACGACCATCTTGTCGCTGCCAGCTAAAGCGGTTGCTCGCTGGACGGCCAGTTTCAGGTTGCCAATCGTTTCGCTTCGTCCCCCGTTGTTCCAGGCTGGCGAAGTCGTTTGCTTCGCCGCGTTGACGACAACCGGGGTTTGTACCTCGAAGCCGCAATCAGCCTGATCGGCACGACGCAAGCGGATACCACGATCTTTTAGTTCGTCTTTCACCGCCGGCGTAACCACCGCTTTGGTCGGAACGCACAGTACTGTGGTTGCTTCGTTCAGTTTCCCTTTCAGCGACGAAATCGTGATCAGCTTGGAATCGAGCCGCAACTCGCCAGCCGGCAAAGCCGGTTGCGCCGTGGCTTTTCCAACGTTGGCCCCTTCCTGGACTAGACGTTCGACGACTAGCCGGACAAGGCGTTCGATTTCTTGGCTATTGAATGGGGACTGCACGTTTTATTCGTCAATAATTCCGATTACCGTCCAGCGGACCGGTGTACGGGGGTAGTTCAAAAGTTCGGAGGTTGATTTGCCATCGCTGGTGATCATTACCAACTCGCCTGGCCCTGCGTTGACGGCATCGACCGCGACCAGTGGGTAGCCATCGGGCGTAATGCCGTCGACCTGCAGCGGTTGCACCACCAGCAGCTTCCAGCCTCGCATCGAGACGTGCCTGACCGTGCTGGTGGCGGTACCGACCACGCGTGCCGTATTCATCTAGGGTCTAACCTTTCGCCGGATGGCCCAGGATGCACAAATCGTCAATCAACGAGCAGCGTCGTTCCCGCGTGAAAGTCAGCGGAGTGGTGACGCCTTCGCCGGTGGGGGTGGCGATGGAGAACGAAATATAACCTTCCCCTCCGACACCAAGGGCCGCAGGACTTGGTCCGTTCTTAACGAACAAAGTTGTGTCCATCACACGGCCCATCTTGCTCATGTTGCGAACGTTGTTGCTGTGGATGATGGCCGTGTGGCGGAAGCCATGTTCGTAGTACTTCGCCTTCTGGATCGCTTCGTCGACATCGTGGCAACGAACAAAGGGAATAAAGGGCATCATCTGTTCGACGGGGACGAATGGGTTTTGCTCGTCCGTTTCGCCGAAGACCAACTCGACATCTGACGAAATGTTCTTGCCAGCGGCACGAGCCAGGACGGCGGCGTCTTGGCCGATGAACTCTTTAGCGGCGACTTGCTTGGTCTTGCCAGGTTCGCCGACTTCGGTAATCGCGACGGAAGTCAGACGATCGATTTCGCTGGAATTCAAGCGAACGGCACCGGCACGTTCCATCGCTCGCATCAGTTCATCAAAAACCGAGTTGACGACGAACACTTCTTTCTCGGCAATGCACAGCAGGTTGTTATCGTAGCCACCACCTTGAATGATGCTACGAGCCGCCCGATCGAGGTCGGCCGTTTCGTCAACCACTACCGGTGGGTTACCAGGACCGGCGACGACTGCCTTCTTGCCACTATTCAGGGCCGCCCGAGCAACCGCCGGACCACCGGTGACGCAGATCATGGCCACGTCGCGGTGATGGAAAATGAGGTCGGCTGATTCGAGGGTCGGTTCGGCGATCACACAGATCAGGTTGTCGATGCCCAGGTCGTCGTAAATCGCTTTGTTGAAGCGACGAACACCTTCAGCGGCCACTTTCTTGCCGCCAGGGTGGGGATTGACGACCAGCGTGTTACCGCCAGCGATCATGTTGACGGCGTTGCCGGTGATTGTCGGCAGCGAGTGCGTCACCGGGGTGATACAGCCGATCACGCCAAACGGAGCATGTTCGATCACAGCCAGACCATGGTCGCCGCTATAGACTTCGCTTCGCAGAAACTCGACACCAGGTGTCTTGCGACCCAGCAGTTCCAGCTTCTCGATCTTGTGCGCGAGTTTGCCGATCTTGGTTTCGTTCATTTCCATCGTGCCTAGCTCGACCTTTTGGTCGATCGAGATACGACGGATGTGATCGATGATTCGCTTGCGATCTTCGATGGTGCGTTCCGAGAGTTTCTCGAATGCTTCACGAGCGGCACGAACCGCTTCGTCGGCACAATCAAAGATGCCATAGCGTCCTTTGAAACCGGAAGTTACCGGAGGGGCCTTGCCGACTTCGGCGAGCACCTGGGCTACGACATTGCGAATAATGGATTCGTCAAATTGCATGATGATGATATCCTCACGTCAGCACGTGAATATGGTTGCCGACTAACTCTCTGAGTCGTTCTCGGATGGCTGTTGCTGCGATTCAGGCTGCTGGGCAGTCGCTTTTTTCTTCACCGGAGCCGGTTTGGCTTTCGGCTTCGCTGGTTGTTTCGGCGGCTCGTCGGACGACTCATCTTTGGCCCGGTCATAAATGCACAGGCTATCGACGTGAGCTCGATCGACGATTCCGATCACGACGCAATCGATCGGCAGGCTTTTGGTTTCAGGCGTCAATCGAGCGCTTGAACCTTGCGTGATCAGCACGAAGTCTCCCACGCCGCTACCGAGCATATCGACGGCGACGAAGGTACGACCGGTGGTGACCAACGACTGACGATCTTTCGCTTCCAATCGATACGGCTCGACCACCAATAAGCGGTGGCCGACCATCGTGTCGACTTTCTGTGTGGCAATGACCGAACCGGTTACCTTGGCGATAAACATCTTAGGTCGACTCCAGCAACTGCTTGGTCTGCCGGGCAACGATGATTTCCTCGTTGGTCGGAATAACCCACAGCTGCGTTTTGCTGTTTGCCGAATGGATGGAAGCCTCTCCCTTGGCGGAATCGTTCTTTGCTTCGTCCAGTTCGATTCCCAACTCTTGCAAGTTGGCACATACGTCTTTTCGCAATTGCTTTCCGTTCTCGCCGATACCGCCGGTAAAGACGATCGCGTCGGCTCCGCCTAGTTCCACCAACATGCCGCCCAAGTAGCGACGAACTTCGCTGGTGAACATGTCCAAAGCCAATTGCGCGTCGGCGTTGCCTGCGGCGGCGGCTTGTTCCAGGTCTCGCATGTCACCACTGAGCCCGTTACTCACGCCGAGCAGACCACCATGGCTACCCAGGTGGGCAAGCACTTCGTTCAGGCTCATGCCGGTCTTGTCCATTAACATGGGCAAAACATACGGATCGAAATCGCCGACACGGTTGTTCTGCGGCAAGCCGGTTTGCGGGCTCATACCCATGGAACTGCCAGCACTTTGGCGATTGCGAATCGCACAAATACTGCTACTTCCACCTAGGTGGCACGAGATGACTCGCAAATCGTCGCGTCCCAACAGTTCGGCACTTCGCGTGGCGATAAAACGATGGCTGGCACCATGGAAGCCCCACTTCTTGATCTGGAATTCGTCTGACCACGATTTGGGAATCCCGTAGTAACGCATCCGATCGGGAATCGTCGCGTGAAAACCGGTTTCAAAGGCGGCAACTAGCGGAATCTCCGGCAGTTGCTCGGAAAGTAATCGCATGGCGGCGATATAAGGCGGGTTGTGGGCCGGGGCAACTGGGTTCATCTCGGCCATCGCCGAGAGAACGTCGTTGGTGACCCGCTGTACGCCGGATACTCGTCCACCGTGGACCGCTTTAAAGCCGATGGCCGAAACCTCTGCGGCATCTTTCAGGCAGCCGTGCTCTGCATCGGTCAGTTGCGAGAGGCATTTGCGAACGGCCACGGCATGGTCGGGGACATGCGCCGTGACTTCTTCTTGCCAATCGCCAATCTGCACGCTGCAGGAACTTTCAGAAGATCCAATTCGATCGATCCCACCTCGGGCTAATTGCGTTTCGCTGTCCATATCGAACAAGCGATACTTAAAACTAGTCGAGCCGAGATTTGCTACGAGAACCTTCATCGCGTTTGGACTCCTTTCGCCTGGGGATGCTCCGTGGGGTTACGGCTGGGATGGTACGGTTTAGCTAAAGTAAACGTCGACCAAACCTTCAGCCGGACGAGGCAGAACGTGGCTACCGGCCAGTTCGCCAACTTGCTGAGCGGCATGCGCACCAGCTTCGACGGCAGCACGAACGCTACCAACGTCGCCACTGACGACCGTCGAAACCAAGCCACCGCCGATGTTGACGCGCTTTACGATTTTCACGTTCGCGGCCTTCACCATGGCGTCGGTCGCTTCGACCAAACCAACCAAACCCTTGGTTTCAATCAAACCAATTGCGTTTTGCATGGAAAATGTTCCTTCGCGGATGTTTCTTAAGTGGGGAGGAGACTATTCAGCCGAGGTGTAGACCGTCTTGACTGGCGGGGGCAGAACAATACCGATGTCTTCGTGCGGACGAGCAATAACTTGCACGCTGACGACTTCGCCCAAACGACCGGCAGCAGCAGCACCAGCATCGGTGGCAGCCTTCACAGCGGCGACGTCGCCGGTGATGAAAGCGGAAACCAGGCCGCTGCCAACTTTGTCCCAACCAACGAACGTCACGTTGGCTGCTTTCAACATTGCGTCGGTGGCTTCCACCAAGGTCACAAAACCTTTGGTTTCAATCATGCCCAACGCTTCCATTACTTTCGCCATGGGGTTTAATCTCCCGAACAAAAAAGGAAACCGTTACTTCAATTCGCATCGAAAACCGATGCGATATCTTCAAAAAAACAGGGATCGATTTAAAACGCTCTCGCTGGTCTCGGGCGAGGTCTCAAAGTGGCAAAATCATGGAGACCAACGAAAGCGTAAATATTTTCAAGTGTGTCCGTCTTCCGTGTTCAGCAGCAAAGGCGAACCACAGAAGATGGACGCGAGGGTTTTAATGTTTTGTTTTGCAGCCGCAGGGTTCTTGCTTGAGCAGTTGGATCTCGGTGGCGGCGTCTAGGTTGCACGCGTTGCCTTCATCGGTGTCGATGTGAACCTCCAACTTGCTGACACCGTCGGCTCTGACCAGGAGGTCTTCAAACGTAGTGGTGCAGCCGAGTGAAGTGATTCGGAGGTTCATGCGGTCGCCGTTCTTCACGCCGTAGAACTCCGCATCACGGTTATTCATGTGAACGTGGCGTTCGGCGCGAATGACACCTTGATCGAGTTGCACGGCACCTTTCGGCCCAACCAGCACGCAGCCGGGGGTGCCTTCGATTTTGCCGCTGGCACGAACCGGGGCCTCGATGCCGAGCGAAATCGCATCGGTGAAGGCCAGTTCCACTTGGCTATAGTCGCGGGTCGGGCCAAGCACGCGGACTTTTTCGAGCATGCGGCGACGTGGCCCGACGACCATGACGGTCTCTTCGGCGGCGTAAAAGCCGTCTTGGTAGAGATCTTTCATGGGGGTCAGCACGTGGCCAGGACCAAACAGCGTTTCGACGTGGGCGTCGGTCAAATGGATATGACGAGCCGAAATGCTGACGACCAATTTCGGGGCAGCAGGGGTCTGAACCGAAACCGGATGAATCGGATCGCCACCGCTCTGCGAAAGAACGATTTGGCGTACGATCTGTTCGATGGTGGCTTGATCGAGGTTGAGCGAGGAACTCATCGTTATTTGGAACCCAATTCGGGGTTAACTGGCTTTGTGGGAAACCGGACGTTCGATGATGGCCAATTCGGCAGGAGCGACAATCAACTCTACGTTGGCGTCGCGGACTTGTTGTTGCCAACTTTCCGAGATCTCGTGATCCACCACGAGCTTGTCGACCTCGGATAGTTCGCACATTTGAGCCAAGCTTTGTCGGCCAAACTTGGTGCTGTCGGCAACGATAATTACCTCGCCGCCAGCTTTCATCATGGCCCGCTCGGTTTCAACGAGCAGGAGGTTGCTGTTGTACAGGCCTTGTTGGGTAATGCCGGCCACGCTCAAAACAGCTCGCCGGGCACTTAGACGCGAGATCATTTCGTTCGCGTAAGGCCCCAGCGAAACGCCGGTGGCGCTGTGAACGTAACCACCCAACAAGATCAATTCGGTTGTGCTGCTGGCCATAAATAGGTTGGCCACCGGCAACGAATTGGTCACGACCTGCAAGGTGCGTCCAACCAGCATCTGAGCTAGTTCGTAAGTTGTGCTGCCACCGTCGAGGATGACCGTGTCACCTTCTTCGATCAGCTGCGCCGCAGCCCGAGCAATTTGCCGTTTCTTGCTCCACTGCATTTCGTGGCGAAGCTCGAAGTGGGGCAAGTTGGGGGAAGGGCCGGTATAAAAAACTCCCCCGTGCGTCCTGCGAGCCGACCCAGCTTCTTCCAACTGTTCCACATCGCGCCGGACGGTCGATTCGGAAACCTCCAACTCTTGCGCGAGCTCTGGCAACGAGGCGAACCCACGGGCTCGCACCAATTCCAAAAGTCGTGTTCGTCGGACGTCCACTTGCATGTGGGGAAGCTTGGGGGCTTGAGAGAGGTGGTTAACTCAACCGAGTTAAAACACCTAGATTATGCATTCCTAATTGCCAACAATCAATCAGATGATGCCATAATTCTTTCAGATTTCACATCTTTGTGGCCTGACGCCGTCCTATTTCTTCGCTAAAACGCAAAAATGCCCCACTTAACGTACGATTAGGATAAATGGAACCGGTTCTGGAGGCAGAAAAAGGCTTGAGAGATCTTTGAGTGAAAGAATTACGTCATCCAGTGAAAGAGTTCTTTCAATAAGCTGTCATCGATGTTTAGGAGCTTTGGGGTAATTGTAGTGCGCAGCAAGGCGCGTATGCGAAAGCGCAAGTCTTGTGGCTGCTAGCAATTGCGAGGCCGTTTAGCGAGGTGAGACGGTGACTTTGCGGCCAGCGATCGCGACACGACCTTCCGCGAGGGCGGTAATGGCGGCCGGGTAGGCTTGGCACTCGGTTTCGAAAACACGCTCGGCCAAGGTTTGAGGAGAATCGTCAGGCAGAACGTCAACGACCGCCTGGCTGATGATGGGGCCGTGATCGTAGTGATCGTCGACAAAATGAACCGTGCAACCGCTGACCTTCGCGCCATATTCGAGGACGGCCATATGGACGCGGCTGCCGTAGAAACCAGCGCCGCAGAACGAAGGGATCAGCGACGGGTGGATGTTGACCACTCGGTTCTCGAAGTCGGCGGGGATGGCAACCTGTTTCAGGAAGCCTCCCATGACGACCAACTCGGCCCCTGCTTTACGGCAGGCATGGAAGATGTCGGCCGAGAAGTCAGCGATCTCTGGGTGGTCTTGCACCGTGACGATCTTGCAAGGGATGTTCGCGTCTTCGGCGTAAACCATTCCTTTTGCCGCACGGCTGCTAGAAACAACTAACACCACCTCCAAAGGGAGCTTGTCCTGTTCGATACGCTCTAGCAGGTTGCGCAAGGTCGTCCCGCCACCTGAAATCAGCACGGCAATTTTCAGCGGGTTGTCCGCAGTGTGCTTCGTGAATATCGGCGCTGGTTGCGTCATGCTTGTTTCACGTAAATGCGAACTTCGCTGTCAGCGATAGTCGTGGTGATCGGTTCGATATCAGCAATGGCTTGGCTGCGAACGCTGGTGGCCAGTGTTTCACTTTGAATGTAGTCGGTGAATTTCTCAACCGCAGAACTCACATCGGCAGATTCCGTGACGACTCCGACCTCGATTTCGGCCGTGTATTCCAGGTCCAGCTCTTTTCGCTTGTCTTGGATCAGCCGCACAAGGTCTTTGATGTACCCTTCTTGGATCAGCTCTGGCGTTAGTTCGGTATTGAGCACCACCACGCACAATTTTCCTTGTGCGGCGGCCCAGCCTTCTTTGGCGGTCAAGCGAACTTGAATGTCTTCGTTATCGAAGGTGAGGGCTTCTCCTTCGATGGTCAGCGTAAAGGCACCAGCCGTCTGCAGGGTATTTAAAAGGGCAGTGGCGTCGGTCTGGCCAAGTATCTTTTTCACGGTTGGCAAGAGTTTACCAACGCGTGGGCCAAGCCGTTTGAAGTTGGGCTGGATTTGGTAGTTGATGTACTCGTCGGCATCTTGCGTGAACGCGACTTCTTTGACGTTCAGTTCTTCGCAGAGCAGGGCACTGTGCGATTCGAGCCAGTCGCAGTGCGTGTTGTCGGCCAGGACGACTTCCACTTTTGACAGCGGTTGGCGAACTTTGAGCTTCTCGTTCATGCGTGCCTGACGACCGAGCGAGGCGATCTCGCGCAGCAGGGCCATGCGTTGGGAAAGCTGCGTGTCGATGGCCTTGGTATCGACTGCGGGGAAGTCGCATAAGTGAACACTCAAAGCGGCTTTTTCACCGAATACACCCGCCAGGTTTTGCCACAGCGTGTCGGAAAGGAACGGGACGAACGGGGCGATCACCTGACAGGTAGTCAGCAGGCATTCGTACAGCGTCCAATAGGCATCCAGCTTGTCAGCCGACTGCTTGTCTTTCGCCCAGAAACGATCGCGACTGCGGCGAACGTACCAATTGGAAAGCCCGTCGACGAACTCGTTGATCGCAGCACATGCGTTGTAGTTGTCGTAGGCGTCCATGCGGTGAGTAACCGTTTCGATCATGCGATTGAGTTCGCTGAGAATCCAGCGATCAAGTTCGCTCCGCTCGGCGACCGGGCGTGCTCCTTGAGCTCCGTCGAAGTGATTGGCCAGGCCGGCAGCAAGATCGGTCACCGATTTTTCCGGCTCGAAGCCGTCGATGTTGGCGTAGATCACGAAGAAGCTGTAGACGTTCCAAAGGCGAAGGAGGAACTCCGGAATGCTGTCTTTGATCGACTGTTCGTTGTAGCGGATGGAGGTCCACGGTGGCTGGTTGGCATACAGGTACCACCGCAGCGCATCGGCCCCGTAACGATCGAAGATCTCCGTCGGCTCGCGGTAGTTCCGCTTGCTTTTGGACATCTTCTGCCCGTCTTCGCCCAGCATCAAGCCAAGCACGATGCAGTTCTTGAACGGATGCGGATAGGCGTGCGGTTTTGTTTTGCCTTCTTCGTCGTTGCCGAACAGCAGCGTGCTGATCGCAAGTTGGCTGTAGAACCAACCTCGCGTCTGATCGATGGCTTCGCTGATGAAGTCGGCAGGGAACTGGGCGTCGAAGTTTTTCTCCCCCTTATGCGGATAGCCCCACTGGGCGAACGGCATTGCCCCGGAGTCGTACCAGCAGTCGATCACCTCCGGCACACGCTTCATTCGTGCCCCTGCAGCAAACGGCGAGTCGTAGGTGATCTCGTCGATGTACGGCTTGTGGATCATCAAGTCGTCGACTAAGTCGGGGTTTTCTGCTTTGGCCTTTTCCCAGACCTCGAAACCGGTGGCACCAGGCTTCTCTTGCAGTTCGGCATAGCTGGCGACCGCTTCTCCCTTGCCGGTTTCCTGGCAAACCCAGATCGGCAGTGGTGTGCCCCAGTAACGTTCGCGCGAGAGGGCCCAGTCGACGTTGCTATCTAGGAAGTTGCCGAAACGTCCGTCGCGGATATGTTCTGGTAGCCAGTTGATTTGCTGGTTGTTAGCCAACATCTGGTCTTTGAATTTGGTCGTGCGGATGAACCAGCTTTCGCGCGGATACTGGATGAGCGGATCGTCTTCTGCCCGCCAGCAGAAGGGATAATCGTGCAGGTATTGATCGAGCAGGAATAGGATGCCACGCTCTTTCAGTTCGCGCGAGATGTCTTTGTCGGCTTCTTTGACCCAGCGTCCTTGGTAGTCGGGGGCTTCGTCGGTGAACTTACCATCGGGACCGACGCTACAAATCAGCGATGGCCCTTCTCCTTGTTCAAAGCGATCTTGCTCGTTGGCCAGGACTTCGTAGTCGACTTCACCAAAGGCTGGGGCTTGATGGACGAGGCCAGTTCCGCTGTCGATGGTGACAAAGTCAGCGGCAACAACTCGCCAGGCGATATGCTGCTTCTCGCCGGTTTTGAGTGTACCTAGCGTGTTGCCGAGGTCTTTGTAGTAGTAATCGAATGGTGGGCGATACCGCTTGCCCAGCAGGGCTTCCCCTTTTTGGGTTTCGATCACCTTCCAGTTGTGCTTGGCCTTGGCGGCGATCGTTTCAACCAAAGCTTCGGCGACAATCAGCTTCTCGCCAGATTCTTCGTCTTGGACGGTCGCATAAGTCAACTCGGGGTGAACGGCCGCGAACTGATTGCTCGGCAGCGTCCAAGGCGTGGTTGTCCAAACGAGCAGGGAGGTATCTTCTTCATCCACAAGTGGGAATCGGACATACACGCTGGGGTCGGCCACTTTGCGGTAACCTTGCCCCACTTCGCCACTGCTCAGCGCCGTGCCACCCTGAGCCCACCACCAGACGATCTTATGGCCTTGATACAGCAACCCGCGATCGTACAGATTCTTTAGCGACCACCAGACACTTTCGACATAGCTTTTGTGGTAGGTAACGTAGGCTTCTTCCAGGTTGACCCAGAAGCCGAGGCGTTGGGTTAAACGTTCCCACTCTTGCATGTAACGCCAGACGCTGGCCTGGCATTTGTGGATGAACGGTTCGACGCCGTAGTTTTCGATTTCTTCCTTCGAGTGGATGCCGAGTTCTTTGCAGACTTCCACTTCCACTGGTAGGCCGTGCGTATCCCAGCCCGCTTTGCGTTCGCAGTAATAACCCCGCATGGTGCGATAACGGGGGAAGACATCTTTGATCGCGCGAGTTAAGCAGTGCCCTGGATGTGGCATCCCATTGGCAGTGGGGGGGCCTTCGTAGAAGACGAACGGCTTGCTGCCGGCGCGAGCTGCCAGGGACTTCTCGTAAATCTGGTTCTCTTGCCAATAGTCGAGGATTTGGGTTTCCAGGGCGGGAAACGAAACATGCTGCGGGATGCTTTCAAACATCGAATCTCATCTTCCTCGGAGGCATTAAACCAAGCAAGGAGCGTCGTTGCTCCTTGCACGGAATCCTAAAGTAGTCGAAGGCCCGCCCTGAGACGTGGCCTCCGTATTAGACCTATGGAGATAACACTAGGTTCAGCTGCAAGGCCCTCTAGTCGTCATCTTCCTTTTCTTCCTCTTCTTTTTCGTCGGAATCGGAGTCTTCCGATTCTTCCTCATCATCGAAGAACTCTTCTTCGAAGCCTTCATCGTCGTCATCTTCTTCGATTAGGTCGTCTTCGAAATTATCTTCATCGGAAGTGGTTTCGTCTTCGAATTCCTCGAAGTCTTCGTCGAAATCGTCGTCGAAGTCATCCTCATCGAAATCCTCTTCGACATCTTCGTCGTATTCGTCATCGGTCGCTACAATCGAATCAGACGGAAAGCTGCCATACGGAAGTGGCCACTGGAGGGTGTCTTCAGACATTACAAACCTTCGGTCGAATAAAACGGAAGCGCTATATGCGCGGGTACGGGGAGCTCGCAGAATGGAAACCGAATCCTGAGATTAGAAAAGCCAGACCCCTGTCTCGTCAACCACCGCGCTGGCGAAAACTCCGGCCTCGGAAGCATTTACGGTGATAACCCATGAATTTACCACGCGGTCAGGTCGTAGCCGTTTGTCTCTCTAATGGTGGAATTCCCCGCACTGCG
Source organism: Bremerella cremea (assembly GCF_003335505.1). Lineage (NCBI taxonomy): Bacteria > Pseudomonadati > Planctomycetota > Planctomycetia > Pirellulales > Pirellulaceae > Bremerella > Bremerella cremea. The sequence goes on along the minus strand of NZ_QPEX01000010.1, from coordinate 1,188,116 downwards.
GTTGCTGCCGCAGTGTTGACGCCGCAAGGATTTCAAGGGGATGGCCATCGCTACGAGCAGCACTATGCCCGTGAGCGTGCCGTTACCCTGTTTAATCTGGAGCTTCTTCAGCGATTCGCGGACGATGTCCCATCGTTTCCCCCTGGCAGTGTGGGAGAGAACATCACGCTCGCAGGCATCGACCTGCAACAACTTTCTCCCGGCGACTGTTTACGTATCGGAGAAGCAGAGGTTTGTCTCGAAAAACGGTGGCAGCCGTGCCATGCAATCGATGCCGCCACAGAAGCGACCTCGCTGAATTCGGCAGGCTGGTGGGGATACTTCGCCAGTGTCGTTACGCCTGGGATGGTGTGCTGTGAGGCTGAAGCGGAAGTCATCTGCCAAGCAAGCAGTCCATAAAAAAATCCCCACGAGCCTAAAATCTCGGCGGGGATCTTTTCTTTTTATCTCAGAACATTAAGAAACAGGCCTCGATAACGGTTTGTCATCCAGGCCTGTTAGGTGTCGAGTTCGGTGTCCCAGTAAGCTTCGCTAACGAACTTACTCCAAGACTCGATCCTGACCCTTCTGGCCGCGTAAACGGGCGTCCATTTCGGACGGATCGGATCCTTGCGAAGCGGCATGTGGGCTTCGACCGGGGTACGATTCGCCTTGCGATGATTGCAGTCGACACAAGCGAGCACGCAGTTTTCCCAGGAAGATTCGCCTCCCTTGCTGCGTGGCGTCACGTGATCGATCGTAAGGTATTCGCTGCCAGGCCGCGAACCGCAGTACTGACACATGTACTGGTCGCGCTTAAACACGTTCCGGCGGCTGAATGTCACTGTGTTCCGCGGGATGCGGTCGTAATTGACTAGCGAGACAACTTCCGGAATGCGGATCTTGAGCAACTGCGAAGAGATGAACGGCTCATCCTTGCCTGGGGCCAATCTCGACCAGTCCTCCCACGTATACAACTGGTAGCTATGTGGGTCGACAACCCGGGCCGTACCGCTGAAGACTTGCGTCAGCGAACGAGCCACCGAAGCCACACCGACAGGTTGCCAGTTGCGGTTGAGGACAAGCGTGGGCCTCTCCAATAACACCGACATGAATCTGGTTTCTCCCTCGTTTCGGAAGGCAGCCGATCGGATTCGAACCGAACACACTTTCAGGCATGTCAGAAAGCACTCGTGCCACCGAGCCACGGCTGCCAATACAACGAAAAATAAGTAGGCGTTGGGGCTAGGAAGGGGATGCAACGTATGGACCCCGACCGCTCGCGTTCGGTAGTCCGACGTGTAAGACCTTCAACATAACATAGTTCCGACCAAAAACACCATTTTTTCAGGGGAACCTGCGAAAGGTGTCTCAGGCCGAATTAGCGGGACTGTAGGCCAATTGTGTTAAGGGGGTGCGAAGGGTACGGCAAAACGTGGAAAAATTGTCGATAACATGTCGATGGCTACCTGCTCTCTCCACTTTTCTCGCCCTTAATCCTTGTTGCAATAACGGCTTCTCTGCCTGCTGCCTAAAAGGACCGAAATCCCCCGGCAGGGTTCACAAACAAGGGAAAAACTGCTGGGGCTGCTTGGCACGAAGCGTTAGAATGAAGCGACTTCGCTGAACTCCCGCCTTTGATTTTCCTACTCGCTTGAGATCTGTCATGAGATATCGAAAACGCTGCTCGTTTGTTTTTTCCTGCCTTACCCTTGTCCTGTCGGCCACCCCTATGCTTCACGCGCAGCAAGAAAAAGTCATTTACGACGAAGCCGATGTGCCTAAGTTCACCCTGCCAGATCCGCTCGTGGCGGCCGATGGAACGAAGATTGAATCGGCCCAGACCTGGAACGAGATCCGGCGGCCTGAACTGTTGAAGCTGTTCGAGAAAGATGTCTATGGCAAGTCGCCGGCAGCCCCTGATAAGCTTTCGTTCGAGGTGATCGAGACGTCCGACGATGCACTTGCGGGCAAAGCTCGTCGGCGGCAGGTGGCCATTCGTTTGACGGACGATCCAGAGGGGCCGGTTCTGAATCTATTAGTGTATCTGCCGAAAACCGATCAGCCGGTTCCGACGTTCATGACGCTGAATTTCTTTGGTAATGCCTCGATTCAAGACGATCCTGCGATTCAATTGCCGAAAAGCTGGTTACGAAATAGTACTGAAAAAGGTGTCGACGATCACAAGCCGACAGAAAAACTGCGTGGCGCGAGCACTTCACGTTGGCCGGTCGAGATGATCGTGGAAAATGGCTACGGGTTGGCAACCGCCTATTACGGAGACATCGATCCTGATTTCGACGACAAATTTCAAAATGGCATCCACCCTTACTTTTACGAAGATGGTCAGACTCAGCCGAAACCAGATCAATGGGGTAGCATTGCCGCTTGGGCCTGGGGAATGAGCCGGGCTTTGGATTACTTGCAACAAGATAAAGAGATTGACGGCTCGAAAGTGATTGCCATGGGGCACTCGCGTTTGGGGAAAACGGCGCTTTGGGCCGGGGCAACCGATCCTCGTTTTGCGGCGGTTATCTCGAATAACTCGGGCTGCGGTGGGGCGGCTTTGTCGCGACGTCGTTTTGGTGAATCGGTTAAGCGGATTAACACGTCGTTCCCGCATTGGTTCTGCGATAACTTCACAAAGTACAACCACAACGAAGATGCTTGTCCGGTCGATCAGCACGAGTTGATCGCATTGGTCGCGCCTCGTCCCTGCTTGGTTTGCAGTGCCGAGGAAGATCGTTGGGCCGATCCGCATGGCGAGTTTCTCTCGGCCCACTATGCCAGTCCCGTTTATGAATTGCTGGGGGTAGAAGGCCTGGCGATTGACGAGATGCCCAAGGTTGACCAGCCGGTCTTGAGCCGCCTGGGGTATGTTGTTCGCCCCGGCAAGCACGATGTTCTAGCTTCTGATTGGCAACGCTACATGCAGTTTGCCGATGCCCACGTTATGAAGAAGGCAGAGTAACCGCCATCTGGCGGGCTGCCGGGGTCTTTTGGTAGAACAGCGAGTATCTATATCTCGATTCCCGCCGGAGTTCCTAGCGTGAAACTAATTGTCGCCGTAATTCAACCGACGAAGTTGGACAGCGTACGGACTGCCCTGGCGGAAGTTGCTGTCGAACGCCTCACGGTTTTCGATGCCGAAGGTTACGGACGGCAACGCGGCCAAACGGCTACATTTCGCGGGATTGAATATCAGACGAATCTGTTACGGAAAGTGATTGTTGAAGTCGCAGTGAACGACGATTTCCTCGAACGGACGCTGGCCATCATCGAGAATGTGGCTCGTACCGGAGTGGAAGGGAACATTGGCGACGGCAAGATTCTCGTTATTCCGATCGAACAAGTTGTGCAAATCGGGGGCAAGGAACGCGGACCTTCCGCAGTTTAAGCCTCGAGCTAGGATATCCAGTGATTCTCTATTTTACCGCCGACTTGATGTCGACCTCCCGTGTCCAAGGCCCTGCCAATGCTCAAGGGATTGCTTTGAAGGTGATTGGCTCGAAGAAAGGGCTCTTGGAATCGATCAACGACGAAACAATCGCGTTGATTGTCGACTTGAACCCGCCAGCACGGGATGCAATCAGTACGATTCAAGAAGCCAAAGCGCAACATCCAGAGCTACGTGTCTTGGTTCACGGCCCGCACGTGCAAGTCGATCTGCTGGCCCAAGCAAAAGAGGCCGGAGCCGATGTGCTGACCAACGGGCAGTTTCACCAGAAAGTTGGCACCATTCTGACACAACTAGCTGCCGGTTAGTTTCTGCCCGCAGCAAAACAGATCGGAAGCCATGAAGCGGTTTACTTAGCTTCTGGCTTTTCTGCTTCTTCGTCGCTACCGTCGAGGCTCTTATTTAAGGCCGGCATAGCGAAGCGGGGTTGGTTGTCGTCGAGGACGATTTCATCCATCTCTGCCTGATCGACATCACGCCGCAACAGCAAATAAATGCCGGAGAACACCGCGAAGAAGTAGCCGAATGAGTAAGCAGGCACCAGGCGAACAATCGCTTCTCCCCAGAATCGCCAGATCGGACCTGCCATTGAGTGTGTCGCAATGGCCAGCGTTTGCTCGTTTCCTTGGCCCCATGCTAGTCCGGTGCTTAGTGCCAGGGACATGACGGTGGCTAACAAGGTAATTGCAAATAAGCCCACCGAGCCTGCCAGGCACGCGACACTCAGGTACCACAAATAGTGAAACGGGCGTTGGGTGATGTAGGCATAGCTGCGGCTAAGGGCGTCGAAGTGATCGGAGTTCTCAGTGCTAATCGCTCCCCACATCAGCGGCCAGCCGACCAAAAGTGGGACCAGAAGCATGCCGATGACAAACGCCACAAAGACGGCGATAAATCCGAAAATCCCAGTTAAAATGGCCATCCAAGTGCCTAGCCAATTGAGCAAGCCAATCGCCAGCAAGATGGTCATCAATAAGGCCACACCGATAAGCGGGAAAATGGGCGCCAAAAAATAACCCATGAACTTCCGTCGCGAGTGCCCCATAGCACCTTTTAGGCCGCAGCGATCATTGATCGAAAACTCCATCGCTGCGATTCGGGAAATGGCGCCTCCAAAGATCGCTAAGGTGGCCGTATACCAAACGATGAGAAAAATACGTTTTAGGCCACCTAAGAACGTAAATTTACGCTCAAAGACTAATTCGTAGAGGGGGTGAAGCGGGGTCGTTAGAAAGGAAGTGAGCTGCTGAGCGGGGCCAGACATTTCCAAGGCCATCTCGGCGGAAGCTTGTTTGGCCAGCGAGGCGGCTTCTACCTCGGCCACCGGTAGGTCTGGTGTTCCATGCCAAGTGAAGACTGAATCGCCGATCCAGAGGCCAATACTCAGCACGCATACGCCCACGTAAGCGAGGAACATGACCCGCAGGTAAAAACCAATAAGGGCTGCCCGAAAGAGAATCAGCCAAGGGAAACATTCATGCCACGATATGGCTCGTAGTAGACCGCGCTCCTCCGACATGCAGCTAGCTCCTCTGACCTGCGGTTTGTTTTGAGCCAGAATTATAGGCAGAGAAACAAACCATTAAAACGTCACTACCACGAAACTTCGTCGTCTGGATCGTCGTTTTCCGGTGGCTGGGTGGCCTGTTCTTCGAGGTGCTTTTCGATGTCCAGGGGTAATGCGTGCTCTTCGTCGAGCCATTGTCCCAGGTCAATCTGGCGGCAACGCTCGCTGCAAAAAGGCATCGCGACGGTATAGGTACTTTCAAATACGTGACGGCAAGTCGGACAACGCAGGGGTGCCAAAATGGCCTCCTTCTGATTAGCTGGACGACGAACTGGAGCCGGAACTCCCCTTCGAATCGCTCTTGGCAGGCTTTGAGGATTCGCTGCTCTTCGTACCTTTTTCAGCGCTCTTCTTGTACGAATCGCTACGGTAGTCAGTGATGTAAAACCCTGATCCCTTGAAAAGTAAACCGCCACCAGTGCTAAAGAGGCGACGCAATTTCTTTTTCTTGCATTCCGGGCACTTTGTGAGCGGATCAGCCGAGATCGATTGGAATTCCTCGAACTTGTGATTGCAAGCGTCGCACTGGTATTCGTAGGTGGGCATTACACGGAAACCTCAATCAGGCCATGGAAATGTTTGGTCGGCTAATTATATCAACCCATACGCAAGCGGTTTTCCGCACTTCGGTCACCTGCCGCCCAATTGTGGGGAAGGTGAAGCCACTGGGGTTATTCAGGGGCTTTGGAGACAATCACTTGGCTCGGGCGAATTACGCGGTCATACAGCTTATAGCCAACCTGAGCAACGTGCAGCACGGTGCCCGGGTCTACGTCGGCACTGGGCTGCTGTAGGATTGCATCGTGCAGATTCGGATCGAACGGTTGACCTTGGGCTTCGATCGGTTCGCAGCCTCTTTTCGTCATGGCTTCGATCAATTGCTTTTCGACAAGCTTGATGCCATCCAGCAGGGCGCTGGTCTGCTCGCTTTTCTCGGCCGATTCGATCCCACGTTGTAGGTTGTCGACAACCGGCAGCAGGTCGGTCAGTAGAGGGACGTTGGCGTACTTTAGCTCGTCTTCCCGCTCGCGTCGCATGCGTTTGCGGAAGTTCTCGAGGTCGGCTTGTGCTAACAGGACACGCTTCTCGGCGTCGATCAGTTCTTGTTTCAAGTGATCCATTTCCGCATCCGATGCGGCGAAGAAAGCATCTGCTGTCTCGCCTGTTGTCCCTGGTTGGGGATCGTTTGCTGGTTGAGTTGGATTTTCGGGGGGATCGGTATTGGGATGTTCTGCAGGCACGGCTTAGGCTCCTTGTTCAGCTTTTCTTCTTGGTTTCTTTTTCGTCATGCGACGAGAACAAGTAGTCGCGTATCGATTCCAAGAAAGATTTGCGGTGCGGGCTGACGTTGGTATGTTCGTACTCGGCCAGTTCCCGCAAGATTTCTTCTTGCTTGGGATCGAGTTTCTTGGGGACTTCGATATAGGTTTGCACGTATAAGTCGCCATGACCGCGACCATGGGGATCGGGCATCCCTTTGCCACGCATCTTAAAGACTTCCGACGATCCCGAACCGGGCGGAACCGTTAGGGTTGCCGGGCCATTGAGGGTCGGAACTTCGATTTCGCTTCCCAGGACTGCCTGGGTGTAGGTAATCGGCATTTTGAGGATCAGGTGATCCCCTTCTCGTTCGAAGATGCGATGCTTACGAATCGAAATATGACAGTAGCAATCACCTGGAGGACCACCATCGGGGCTAGGTTGCCCTTCGCCTGCCAGACGAACTCGCATTCCGTCGTCGACCCCGGCTGGAATCGAGACGTCCATGTTCACGCGGCGAGTTGTGAAACCGTTGCCTCGGCATTCGGGGCAAGGATCGCTGATGATGGTTCCTTGACCACCGCAGGAAGGACAGGTCGTTTGAACCCGCAGAATGCCAGCTTGCTGGACGACTTGCCCTAGGCCGCCACAACGATTACATGGTTCCGGCTGCGAGCCAGGTTTCGCCCCAGAGCCACCGCAGGGACCACAGGCGACGCGGCGATCGACTTGAATCTCGCGTTGGACGCCGGTGGCAGCTTCTTCGAGATCAAGCGTGACCCGGACCTGGATATCGGCCCCTTTACGCACGCGTCGACGGCCTCCGCGGCCACCGCCACGTCCGAAGATATCGCTGAAGACACCACCACCAAAGATGTCTCCGAAGGCTTCCATAATGTCTTCGACGTCGTGGAAGCTGGAACGCTGGTTGCCATCGACCCCGGCGTGGCCGTATTGATCGTAACGAGCCCGCTTATCGGAATCGCTAAGAACCTCATAGGCTTCCGCAGCGGCTTTAAAGCGAATAACAGCATCCTCGTCCCCAGGATTTGAATCAGGGTGATACTTGATCGCTAGTTTTCGATAGGCCTTCGAGATTTCGCCCTGCGAGGCAGAGCGTTCCACTCCCAGGACTTCGTAATAGTCGATTTTCGTCGCCATCGTGTTCTCACCTAGGCAGAGCTAGAAATAAAACGGGCTGGTCCCTGGAAGAGATTCAGCCCGTTGTTTATTTCGTCGATGGTAGCCGCTTTTAATAAGCGGATACCCAATTCGTTCGGCAAAACCTCGGTTTAGCGAACAACACCTTCCGGGGCATGCTTGGAATCTTCCTTTTCCAGGTTGGTAACCAACGCTTCGGTGGTCAACAGCAAACCAGCAATGCTGGCCGCGTTGCTCAGCGCGGTACGCACAACCTTGGCAGGATCGATAACGCCAGCTTTGACCATGTCGACGTATTCGCCTTTATAGGCGTCGTAGCCAAAGTTGGTCGACTTCTGCAGAACTTCGTCGACAACCACGTTGCCGTCGATGCCGCAGTTGTCGGCGATCTGACGCATCGGAGCAGGCAATGCTCTGAGAATGATGTCCACGCCGATCTTTTCGTCGCCACGGGCTGACGAGCGGGCTTTTTCGACCGCTTCGATCGCACGAACCAAAGCAACACCACCGCCTGGTAGAACGCCTTCTTCCACCGCAGCACGCGTGGCGTGCAGGGCGTCTTCGACGCGGGCTTTGGTTTGCTTCATTTCGGCTTCGGTTTCCGCACCGACCGAGATCACCGCAACACCACCGGAAAGCTTGGCCAGACGTTCCTGGTACTTTTCGCGATCGTACTCGCTATCGGTTTCTTCGATCTGACGCTTCAACTGAGCGATTCGAGTTTCGAGAGCCTTCTTGTCGCCACCACCTTCGACGATGGTCGTCTTATCTTTGGTGATGTTGATCTTCTTGGCTGTACCAAGTTGGCTCAGTTGGACCTTGTCGAGCGTGACGCCCAGGTCTTCACTGATGACGGTACCGCCAGTCAGGACGGCCATGTCAGCGAGCATGGCCTTACGGCGATCGCCGAAGCCAGGAGCCTTAACGGCGGCGATGTTCAGCACGCCACGCAAACGGTTGACGACCAACGCGGTCAGGGCTTCCCCTTCGATGTCTTCCGACACGATCAATAGCGGCTTGCCGGTGTTGCCGACCTGTTCCAGCAGCGGAATCAGCTCACGCAGATTGCTGATCTTCTTTTCGTGGTACAGGATGTAGGCGTCTTCCATCTCCACATCCATTTCGGCAGGACGGTTGATGAAGTAAGGGGAGATGTACCCCTTGTCGAACTGCATCCCTTCGACGTAATCGACGGTCGTTTCGCGGCTCTTGCCTTCTTCGACGGTGATAACGCCATCTTGGCCAACGCGGTGCAGGGCTTCGGCCAATAGGTCGCCAATAGCGCGATCGTTGTTGGCACTGATGGTACCGATGTTGGCGACGTCTTCCTTGCTGTTGACTGGCTTGGCCAGGTTAAGCAGGAAGTCTTCGGCAGCGGCTACGGCCTTTTCAATACCACGACGAATCGCAGTTGGATTGCTACCGGCAACAATGTTGCGGATGCCTTCCTTGAAGATGGCTCGGGCCAAGACGGTGGCGGTGGTGGTACCGTCACCGGCGACGTCCGAAGTCTTGCTGGCGACTTCGTTGACGAGCTTGGCGCCCATGTTTTCGAACCGGTCTTCCAGTTCGATTTCTTTGGCTACGGTGACACCGTCTTTGGTGACCGTGGGGCCACCGAACGACTTGTTGATGATCACGTTACGACCGGTTGGACCCATCGTAACGGCGACAGCGTCGGCCAGCTTGTCGATGCCCTTGAGCATTTTGGCTCGGGCATGATCCTCGAAAAGCAGTTGTTTTGCCACGCTAAGAATCCTTATGTGATAAAAACTGAATGCGGTTTAGGACAAGACAAAAATCGAGGACACAAGGTTAGTCGTTGACAACCTTGGCCAGGATTTCGGTCTCGCGAAGGATCTTGTACTCGTCGCCATCGATTTCGATGTCGCTACCGCTGTACTTGCCATAGATGACTTCGTCGCCAATGGCAACCGAAAGTTCCGCGCGGCTACCGCTGTCTAACAACTTGCCAGGGCCAACTGCCAACACGGTACCGCGTTGGGGCTTTTCCTGGGCCGAATCAGGCAGAACGATACCACCAGCGGTGGTTTCTTCCGCTTCCAGCGGTTGTACGACAACGCGGTCATCCAAAGTGCGAATCTTCAGACTCTTCGCCATGGGTGTTTATCCTTAAAACTTATTCAGGGGTATGTTGAGTATTTGTAACTTGTTTATGTGAAATAAGAGAAACGGGGTCTGGCGTGAATTACATCATGCCGGGCATGCCCATGCCACCCATTCCCCCCATGCCCATGCCGCCCATACCACCCATGCCGCCGTGGTCATGGTGGTCGTGATGATCGCCGCCTTCGTCTTCCGACGGGATTTCGGTGATCAGCGAATCAGTTGTCAGCAGCAGGGCAGCCACACTAGCAGCGTTTTGTAGAGCGGTACGAACGACCTTGGCTGGATCGATGACGCCAGCTTCGATCAGGTCTTCATAGTTGCCGGTGTCGGCATTGAAACCTTCGGAGGCCTTCTTTTGCTGGCGAACGCGATTGACGACGACGCCACCGTCCAGACCAGCATTTTGAGCGATCGTGCGGAGTGGATATTCCAGCACCTTGGCAACGATCTCGGCACCGTGCTTTTCATCTCCTTCGAGATCAAGCTTCTTCAGGACCTTACCGGCTCGCAGCAACGCGATACCACCACCAGGAACGATCCCTTCTTGCAGGGCGGCCTGGGTAGCGCTCTTGGCGTCGACCAGTAAGTCCTTGCGTTCCTTCATTTCGGTTTCGGTAACGGCACCGCAGTTGATCTGGGCGACACCACCGGCCAGCTTGGCCAGACGTTCTTGCAGCTTTTCGCGATCGTATTCGCTGTCGGTCGCTTCGATCTCGTTGCGGATCTGAGCGGCACGACCTTCGATGTCGGCTTTCTTGCCCGCACCACCGACGATCACGGTATCGCTGGCGGTCAGCTTGACCTTCTTGGCGCGACCCAAGTTCGAGGTCTTGACGCTTTCCAGATCGATTCCCAGATCCTTGAAGATGGCGGTGCCACCGGTCAAGGTCGCGATGTCACCCAGCATGGCCTTGCGGCGATCGCCGTAGCCAGGAGCTTTGACGGCGGCGACATTCAAGATGCCACGCATCTTGTTGACAACCAAGGTTGCCAGAGCTTCGCCGTCGACGTCTTCTGCGATGATCAGCAGCGGCTTGTTGGCCTTGCTAATTGCTTCCAGCAGCGGGACGAGCTTCTTGGCGGCCGAGATTTTTTCTTCGAACAAGAGGACGTAGCAGTCATCCAGTTCAACCGTTTGGCTGTCTTCGTCGGTGACGAAGTGAGGGGAGAGGAAGCCGCGATCGAACTGCATCCCTTCGACAAAGTCGACGGTCGTTTCGCTACCACGGCCTTCTTCGACGGTGATAACGCCGTCTTTGCCGACCTTCAAGAAGGCTTCGGCCAGAACCTTACCGATCGTCGAATCGTTGTTGCCAGCGATCGCGGCGATTTGTTCGATTTGTTTCTTGCTCTTTTCGTCGATCTTGGTGGCCGATTTCTGAACGGCTGCGCCAACGGCGTCGGCTGCTTTCAGAATGCCACGCTGCAAAGCCATGCCGTCGGCACCGGCGGCCAGCATTTTAAGACCTTCACGGAAAATGCCTTCCGCCAGAACGGTCGCGGTGGTGGTACCATCGCCTGCGACGTCGTTCGTCTTGCTGGCAGCTTCCTTGACCAACTGACAGGCCAAGTTTTCGTAGACATCATCCAGTTCGATGTCTTCGGCAACTGTGACGCCGTCCTTTGTGATCTTGGGCGAGCCCCAACCTTTGTCCAGAACGGCATTCCGACCACGAGGCCCCAACGTGCTCTTCACGGCACGTGCCAGCTTCGTTACACCGGCCAATAGCGGCCCGCGTGCGTCATCTCCAAAGACCATCTGTTTTGCCACGTCTGGAATCCTCCTCTAGTGGGATGAACTGGTTTCACTCGGTCGGGCTCCTGAAAGGGAATTCCCCTCAGCAGGGCAAAGCTCGTCGACCGGTTTATTCCATACTTGGTGAGTAACCGTTGTTTCGTTGTGTTACAGAGACAACCGCCAGATGCACCCTGGGTGCAGATTTTGGCAGACTCTCTCTGAGATAGGCCAAGATATGCAACTACTGTGCCGTTTGGTGAGAAATGTGTTGCAAGTTGCTATTGGCAAAGGGGTTATCGCTCTGGGAGAATGTGACGGCATTGGGCCAATTAAGGTGGTTGCCAATTTGGCAGGAGGTGCCAGAGCGTGTTGTGCTGGTCACCTCCAAGCGGTTTGGCTAGCAGAGAGAGGGCCCTGCTTAACTACATCCCCGGTCGGAAATCGTCGTCGTCTTCGATGCTGTGTAGGAATTCGGCCAGCAGGGTCGCCGCGTGGTCGATATCTTCCAGCGAGATCGTTTCCACCGCGCTGTGCATATATCGGTTGGGTATTGCCACCAGGCCTGCCGCAACACCACCTCGGGTGGTTTGGATGGCGTTCGAGTCGTTCGGCGCTGCTTTGCCCAAAGCTGCGATTTGATAAGGAATCTTATGTTTCTCGGCGACTTCGATCAGGCGGCTGACTACTTTGGGGTTCATATTCGGGCCGCGGTAGATCACCGGTCCGCGTCCTAGGTAAACTTCTCCCCGTTCACCCCGGTCGATCGTGGGGCAATCGGTGGCATGGGTCACATCGACTGCGATGCCGATATGAGGATCGATGCCGAAAGCGCTGGTTTTGGCTCCTCGTAGGCCAATTTCTTCCTGCACCGTCGAGGCAGCAAAAGCGGCACAGTTTTTCTTGGCAAACTTGCCATAGCGGCGTGCGGCTTCAACCACCACCCACAAGCCGGTCGTGTCGTCCATTTTCGGGCCGAATACCAGCCCGTTCTGCATCTTTTGCATGCCCAACTGCAGGGTCACCGGATCACCTACTTTGACCAGTGATTTCGCTTGAGCCTGATCTTGGGCACCGATGTCGAGCCATAAGTCTTTCAGTTGGATGGGGGCTTTTCGTTCGGAATCGGTCAAAAGGTGGATTGGCTTGCGCGAGATGACCGCCGGGATTTCGCCTTGGTCGGTCCAAATGGCCATCTTTTGGCCGACCAGTTGAACGGGATCCCAGCCACCGATGGTTTGACAGCGAATGAAACCCATTTCGTCGATTTGGGTGACCAACAGTCCAATTTGATCGCAGTGTCCGGCCATCATGACACGTACTTTGCCGCCGGAATTGACCGCAGCAATAACGTTGCCATGAAAGTCAGTATCGACTTTGTCGGCAAATTTTCCGGCGTATTCCCGAACCAAGTCTTGTACAGGTGCTTCGTAGCCAGAGGGGCTGGGGGTATTCAACATTTGTTCGAAAAACTGTAGCGACTCGGACTCCATGCGAATGAATTCTCCTGGCATTGCGGTAAGGTGAAATCGAATCGGTCGGCAAGGGGGTTGTCATTGCCGAATTGGGACTCTGCGCTGATAATGCCCTGCGCGTTGGCATACTTTAAGGCAGTCTAAGAGATAGGCACGTTTGATGGAACCGATCGACCTGAAGGAATACGAGTGGAAAACCGTTCTGCGGCAAATGCGGATCGAAGACTACGAGGCCCTGGTCGAAATGCAACTAGCTTGCTTTCCCGGGATGGAGCCTTGGGGCCGGGATCATATCGAAAGCCAGATTCAGATGTTTCCGAAGGGGCAAATGGTTATCGAGATCGATGGCCATATTGCCGCCTCGTCTGGTAGCTTGATTGTCCAGTACGAGCCCAACATGGCTTGGCACAACTGGAAGGCGATCTCCGGCAATGGTTATATTCGCAACCACAATCCCAAAGGGGATACGCTCTACGGGATCGAACTGATGGTTCACCCAGAGTACCGTGGCTTGAAATTGGCTCGGCGATTGTACGATGCTCGTAAAGAATTGTGCCGGGAGATGAACTTGGCTCGGATGATCATCGGTGGTCGTATTCCGGGCTATCACAAATGTGCCGAAAAGATGTCGGCTCGCGAATATGTCGAACGGGTTGTCGCCAAAGCAGAGTACGATCCGGTGCTTACGGCCCAGACCTCGAACGGTTTCGCTCTGCAAGGCTTGATTTCAAACTATTTGCCCAGCGACAAGGCTTCGTGCGGTTACGCAACGTTCCTGGAATGGCGCAATCTCGACTATCGCCCCGGGGCCAAGCGGCGTTTTCATCACTTGGTCGAGCCCATCCGCATTACGACCGTTCAATACGAAATGCGTTCGATTCGTTCGTTTGAAGAGTTCGCCCAGCAATGCGACTTCTTCTTGGATGTCGCTTCCGACTACAAGTCGGACTTTATTCTCTTTCCCGAACTGTTTACGACGCAGCTTCTTTCGTGTGTCGAGCCGACCCGCCCAGGTTTGGCCGCCCGGCGTTTGGCGGAATTCACAACCGATTACCTAGAGTTCTTCTCAGAGAGGGCGATCAAATTTAATGTGAATGTGATCGGCGGAAGTCACTTCGTACTCGAGAACGACACGCTTTATAACATTGCGTACTTGTTTGGCCGCGATGGTTCGATCGGCAAGCAGTACAAAATTCATATCACGCCCAGCGAGCGCAAATGGTGGGGGATCGAGCCAGGGCACAAGGTCGAAGTTTTCGATACCGATTGCGGCCGCGTGGCGATTCAGATTTGCTACGACATCGAGTTCCCTGAACTGACCCGCATTGCGGCAGACAAAGGGGCGGAGATGATCTTCGTGCCGTATAACACCGACACGCGGCACGGTTATCAGCGCGTGAGAACTTGCGCGCAAGCTCGCTGCGTCGAGAATCAGGTTTACGTCGCGATCTCAGGTTGCACAGGGAACTTGCCCTTTGTCGAGAACGCTGATATTCACTATGCCCAGTCGGGTATTTTTACTCCCTGCGACGCTGAGTTCGCCCGGGATGGGGTCGCGGCTGAGTGCAATCCTAACGTCGAGACCATCGTGATTCACGACGTTGACTTAGAACTGCTGCGGCGTCACCGCATGGAAGGATCGGTCCAGAATTGGAACGATCGCCGCAGGGATTTGTATCAGGTGCGTTACCTGGAAGATGGCGAAGAAAAGCTTGTTTAGTCAGGCGAAAATTGACGTCTACTTCTTGATCGCCATGAGTACCTCTTGCCGGTAAGTACCAACCTCGGTATCGCCGGTTAGCTTGACGCTGCGGCCCTGGCCAGCAATGGCCAGGGCTTCCGGCATGCTCATAAAGCGGCTGACGTTAAGGAAGTAGGGGCCGTTGCGATGGTTGGCGGGTAAGTCGGTTAAGTCTAAAGCTCCGATCGTTGGTTCGAAGATTGCCGCATAGACAGCCAGCCCTGCCAGGTTGCCGGTGGCGACAACATCAATGGTCTCAGAAGATTCCGTGCCGATTTGAGTAGCGGCTTGGGCGGCGCGGCGAATGTCCCAGACTCGCATGCCATCGAGCGATTGCCCCAGCAACAGAAAACGACGGCGGATGTGGGTATCTTTACGTGGATGCTGATTCCACTGCGTCGGGCCGATACCACGTACCGGCAGCACGGCAACGGCCTGGTCGGCATTCGGCTTGCCAAGCGGGCAGGGGGCTTGGTTGGGGGCCTTGAGGAACGCGGCATAGGCTTGCCATTGCTGTTGATCGACAACGATCAGACGCGTAGGAGTCCGTTTCTTGGCAGCTGACGACTGAAAAATAAACAGGGGCAAAGAAGCATGCTCTTGAGAGTTGAACTCGTACTGATCGACTTCCCAATCTCCTTTATGGGATTCGCCGGTCAGCTTTAAGTCGAGCGGGACGGGTGCTTCCGGCCAAGCCCTGAACGATTTTGTTGTCAGACGATTCTTCAGCTCGCTACAGATTTGCTCCCATTGCTCCGACGATTGTGGCACCACAGCCGGAGGTGCGACTGCTACGAAGGTTTCGTCGATGGTGGTATTGATTTCGTCGACTGGCAACTTGGTGAATACCTGCAATTCTTGCGGTGTGAACAGGGGCAACGCGACATCGGTGATCGGAGGAGATTCGCCTTGCAGGTGTTCTCGGAGCCAGTGAAACGCAGGGATGCGAAGCTGCTGCGTGTCTTTGTGAGGCCCTGGCGTAATGGTGAGGGCCAAGTTAGGAGCTTTGCCGTAAAGTTCATAAATGTCACGAGCTGCAAAGTAGCAACGATTCACGCCGTCGAGCGGGAAGATGCCATCGCGATCGGTGTTGCCAATCATGAGTGGACGAGGGGCTACCAAGGCCGGTAGCAGCGTATAGTCGTGCTGATAGGTGTTGACCCAGTACATGCAATCGCAGTGCCCTTCGACACAGTTGTCAACTACATGGTTCTTCAGATCGGTAACGCCTGCGACGGGAACGGCGGCCTTGATACGATCGTCTAACGCGGCCACCCACCAGCTATAAGCACCGCCTCCACTCCGACCGGTAACACCCAGGCGGTCACCGTCGACTTCGTCACGTGATTGAAGGTAGTCGAGTGAACGAATGCAATTCCAGGCTTCGACACCAGCCGAGGTATAACCTCGATTCGTCCACCAGCGACGTTGATCGCTGTAAAGTCCTTTGTGGGTCCCTTCGATCTCGCCAAGTTCCAGCGAATCGACAACCAAGCAGACGAAGCCGTGCCGGGCGAACCAGGCACCATGATGCTGATAGTGGGACTTGTTGCCATAACTAACCCCATCGATCTTCACCTTGCCGTGGCCACACACATACAGAATCGCAGGCAGCTTGCCTTCCACTTTTGCCGGGCGGTAAAGATTGGCGGTGACATAGAGGTGGGGGCTCGATTGGAAATGGAGGTTCTCCACAACGATTCCATCCCGCTCGATTTGCCCAGTGATGGTGGCTTGTAGGTCACCACGCTCGGGCAGGGGATCGAGCCCGAGCATCTCTTGAACCTGACGACGATACTCGGCTTTATTGGCTTCCCACTGATCGAGCGACTTGATCTGTTTCAGCGGATCATTCGTTACCCGGGCTGTTTCGGCAGTCAAATATTTCTTCACCCATTTATCACCTGGCAGGGGCTCTTGAGCAGAGGCGAAAGAGGCAAGCAGCAGCAAAATCAGGGGGGAAGCGAGAAGTCGCATGGCGGTTTCCTTCGGGCCGAAGTGAGGCAGGGGAGGACGTTCATCATGCCTCGTTTTATGGGCATCGTCAAAAGGATTTTCGTGAATCAAAACGAAAAAAGGCCAAAGCAGCTGGTGCCACTTTGGCCTTTTTGATGTCACGTGTTATTTTGGGCTATTGATTCAGCAATTCTTCCAGTTTGCCCGAGATGGCATCGGCCCAAAGTTTATAGCCCTTTTCTTTGGGGTGCAGCAGGTCAGGCATGATCGCTTTCGGCAACGTGCCGTCGTCGGTCAGAAAGACATCGTTGATGTTGAGGAAGGTAACGTAGTCTTTATCCTTCATTTCTTTCTCGATGATTGCGTTGGCACCATCGTTCAGCTTTCGCAAAGGATCGTCGGTCGTGGCACCGCGAGGAAAGATGGCCAGCAGCAGGACCTTGGTTTCGGGGTGCTTTTCGTGCAGCTTCTCGACAATCGCCTTCACGCCGGCAGCCGTGTCTTCCGATTTCTCTTGGCGATGCCCGGTGTTGTTGGTGCCGATCATGATGACGGCGACTTTGGGGCTATAGCCATCCAGTTCGCCATTCTCGAATCGCCACAGAACATGCTCGGTGCGATCTCCGCTGTAGCCGATATTCAGCGGATGAAGTGGGGCGAAGGTTTCTTCCCAGGTGGCTTTGCCGGCGTTTTCCCAGCCGTGCGTAATGGAATCGCCAATGAAGACGACATCGATTTCATCTGCGTTTTTAATGGCGTCCAATTTTTGCTGGTGACGTTGCATCCACCAGTCGTTGGGGCGAGAAGCTGGCTTCAGGGCTTCAATCGGTTCCGACTTTTTGGCGTCTTGGGCCCAAGTAGGGGCGGCCAAGACCAGGGCTGCCAGCAGGCAGACAAAACAACGCATGCGTTATCTCCTCAGGTGTGCGATCGTGGGATTCGTGAAAAGGTGGGTTCGGTTACCCGAAGCATTAGTTTCAGCCACCTATCCCCGCGAGTCAATTCCTCGATTGCAGATATCAGAACGTCCCTGGGGGCCCAATTAGGGGAGAGGATAGGGATCGATGGGTTGTTTGGTACGAGAAAAGCGGCCCCAATTGACGAAATCGGCCTGATTCCCTACACTGTGGGGTTTCCAGAACTAACAAGCCGATGCCATGCCAGCATCGTTTCACCTTTCACTTATGTCCCATTAAAGGAACTGTCGCGTGCCGGTTATCAGCGAGCGCCATCAGGAATTGAAGCGTCGACGTCATCGCAAGAAGGTTTATGCCAAGTTCAAGGCCATCATCGCCAAGAACCCATCGAACGACGAAAAGCGACGTATCGCCGGCAAGCTCCGTAAGCTGACCCCGGCTGCGGAAGAATTGATCCAACGATGGGGCCTAGAGTCGTAAAAGACTCAAGGCTTCTCGAAGCGGAAGATAGAAAAAAGCGGAGTTAACAAGGCTCCGCTTTTTTGCTGCGCCGAGAGGGGGCGAAAACGAGGCTTTCAGGTTACTTGAGACTGATCCCCAGGCGTTCGGCGACCCGTTTCGCTGTCTTCTCGCGAAGTTCAGTCAGCGGAGCGACGTTCGACTTCACCTTGGCCAAGATTTCTGGCGGGGCAATATCGGGGCTGCCACATTCGAACGGTGGTTCCGGTGCATATTGAATTGCCAGTTGAATGGCTTGGGCGACCTCGTCGCCGCGCAGTAGTGCTGCGACGGTCAATGCTCCGTCAATTCCTGCGGTGAGACCTGCCGCACTAACGAAGTTGCCATCAATGGCAACGCGTTTCTCTGATGGTTTCGCCCCGAAATATTTCAGCAAGGGCAAAGCCGTCCAGTGTGTGGTGGCTACTTTGTCTTTTAATAGGCCCGCCGCGCCGCAAATCAACGAGCCGGTACAAACCGAGAATACACACTTCGCGGTGCTCGCTCGCTGCCGGATAAACGAAAGCACCGTTTCGTCTTCCATGAGGGCTTCCTGCCCGGGGCCACCAGGGACAAGCAAGAGGTCGATCGGCCGGGCATCCTCTAAAGCGACATCCGGGACTAAGCTCAGGCCAAGGTGATCGCGAATCTGTTCTTTTTTCTGCCCGATCAGCTGAATCGAAGAGCCGGGAAGTCGTGAAAGAACCGCGTAAGGGCCAGTCAGGTCGATCTGATCCATCTCAGGAAAGATGATCGCTCCGATGTTAATTTGCCGGTCGGCTGGGATCATTTTTAGTGTGGAGTGGTTCATGGAAATCGCTTTGGTGAGCAGTGTGCCTTTGGTCGTTAGTGATCGCCCAGAAGATGCCCGTGATTGTGAGGATAGCCGCTCCGATAGCGACGATGGGGCCACCAATGATCAGCAGGTAAACCAGTCGCATATTCGCACCGAATCCGCCTACTGGTTGAGGATTATGCTGGGCGCCTTCCATCATCAGGATGGCCAAGAATGGTATCAGGGGAAGTAGCAACAGTGAGCCGAAAGCGAAGCCAAATCGAATCAGTAGCTTTGACATGCTGTGAAAACCCGAAGATACTTGATGGCAAAATAGGTCGCCGTTGGGCTACTTCGGTGGGGATGACGCTTATTTGTCTTGGAAGTAGCTTTCTATCTTCGCGTAAATTTCGTCTGGTTCGGTCATTCGTCCGGTTCCTTCCACACGGCAACTTTGCCAGCCAGAGTCGGGCCCGATCATCGTGACGCCATCTTCAATCAGCGTTTTCACGTTCCGCTGAACGGCGGGGTGAGCCCACATTTCTTTGTTCATCGCGGGGCACATGAAGACTTTGCCGGTGAATGCCAGGTAGAGGGTACTCAGCAGGTCGTCGGCCAAGCCAAGTGCAGCTTTGGCCATGAAGTCGGCTGAAGTGGGGACAATGCACAGCAGGCTCGCTCGGCGCGCAAGCTCGATGTGCGCGCCCAGTGGCATGTTCTCGTCGAAAAGCTCGGTGTGAACACGCTTCCCGGAAAGCGCGGTGAGTGTGGCCGCGCCGGCAAAGTGGTGGGAAGCGGCGGTCATCACCACGGTGACGTCAACGTCTGCTTTGACCAGTTGGCTGACCAACGCAGGCGTTTTGTAGGCGGCAATCCCGCCGGTGACGCCGATGATGACCTTGCGATCGCTCACAGTTCGTCGCTCATGATGGCATCGAACGACTTGATCATTACGTCCGAGTCGGCCGTGGTGCGTAGTTCGTTGGTTGTATCAAGGAAGATCTTGTCTTGCTTAATTTCTTCCAACACGATTTCCATCTTGTTGTCGGATTTTATTTCGACCAGTGGGCGGCTGCCGGCGTTCAACGCAACCAAGCGTTTTTGAATCAGGGTCGACAGTTTAAAACGACCGCCAACCTTCTTGATGATGAATTCTTCTTTCAATTCTTCGAACATCGTTTTTCCTTTTCCTGACGGATAATGTCAGCAAGTTGGGTGACTGTCTGGTCGGCGGCGTCGGCCATGTTTAACACGTGGTACGAATACCACGAGGACGCTCCCATTTCGCTCTTGGCTGTTTCCAGCCGTCGCTCAATGGCTTCTTCCGTTTCGGTGCCTCGGTCGCGAAGACGGCGTTCTAGTTCTTCCGTCGATTCGGGGCTGAGGAAAATGGTGATCGCTTCTGGGTATTGCTGGGCGACCTTCACGGCCCCCTCCACGTCAATCTCTAGCAGCACGGAAATGCCCTCAGCCAAGCGGGCTTCGACTTCGCTGCGGAGCGTTCCGTAGTAGTGGCCGGTGCGAAACACTTCGACGAACTCAAGGAACTCACCAGCGGCTTGACGGCGTTCAAACTCTTCCTTGGTGAGGAAGTGGTAGTCGATCCCGTCTTGTTCGCCTTGGCGTGGTGCACGCGTGGTCGCGGATATGCTCAGCTCAATCTGCGGAACTCCCAGGGCCAGCAGCTTGCGCACGATGGTTGTCTTGCCGGCACCGGAAGGACCGGAAAGGATTACCAAAATGCCTGGGGCTTCTGTGTTCATGCTGGCCAGTTGGAAGGGGCTTTCGTCGATTGGGTTTGTTTTATTCGATGTTCTGAACTTGTTCGCGAATCTTCTCGATGGCAGTCTTCATTTCGACAACCGCTTTGGCTATCTCGGCATCGTTTGCTTTCGAGCCGATCGTGTTGGTTTCGCGAAAAAGTTCCTGGGTGAGGAAGTCGAGCTTGCGCCCGGTCGATTCCTTTTGAGTGAGGAACGTTTCGAATTGTTGCAGGTGACTCTTCAGCCGCACCACCTCTTCCGAGATGTTCACACGGTCGGTGAAGATGGCCACTTCTCGCAGCAGGGTCGAAGGGTCGACGGTGACGTCGAATTCTTCCAGCACTTTGTTGACCCGTTCGGTCATGCGGTCGCGATACCCGGCCACCACGTTGGGTGTTTTGGCCTCGATTTGCTCTAGGTATTTAGCAATCGTGGCGAGATTTTCACGCAGATCGACGGTGGTCGTTTCTCCCTCGTGCTGCCGCATGGTGTCGAATTTTTCGAGAGCCGTTTGAACCGTCTTCTCGATCACCGGCCAAGCGTTGAATTGCTCGTCGTCGTTGTCAGTGTTCTCTTGGACCACGCCTGGCAGTTGCAAGACGGAATCCCAATGAGGTGTTTCGGAAATGCCAATCTGGCTGCCAAGTTGGTGGATCTGCTGGACGTAGCTTTGCAGGACGTCGGTATCGATTCGGTACTTGTCGGCAGTGGCGTCTGTCTTTACTCGCAGGTTAATCGTGATCGTGCCACGATTGATGTGCTTGCGAGCAAGGGCTTCGATCTGGGATTCGATCCCGCTAAAAAGTTCGTTGCCGCGAACTGTAAGCTTGAAATAGCGGTTGTTGACCGAGCGAATTTCGACCGAAACCGAGACGCCGTCCGCATGCAGATGGGCATCGCCATAGCCGGTCATGCTCAACAGCATGGATGGTTTCTCCGCGTTTGTGCGATGCAGTCAGAGGTGTGGAAATTCAAAACGCTAAACGACTTCCACAGAAACTAAGCCATGGAAGTCGCGTTGATGATTGGCCGAATTGACTAAGCCTAGTCTTTGGGCTTTTCGTCTGCCGCAGGCTTGTCGGTAGCTTCAACCGTGTCGACGGACGGAGGTGGCGTGCTCGCGGCTTCGCCGGTTGCAGGTTCCAGGTCGGCGGCAGGCTTGCTGTCGGAAGCCGGAGTTTCTGAGGTCGGCTTTGCGGCTTCCTCGGTTGCCGGGGCGGTAATTGATGAAGTCCCGTCTTTGGCTTCGCCCGTTGCAGCTTCACCAGCTGGGGGTGTGGCGATGTTGCTGCCGCTGCTGGTCACCTTGGTCGAGCCTAGGTCTTGAAGGCTCATCGTGGCCAAGATGCAAAGCAGAATCCAGAAGGCGGCGACGACAACAGTGATCTTGGTGAACACGTCGCCTGCTTTAGCGCCGAAAGCGCTTTGGCCACCAGCACCACCCAGGGCACCCGTTAATCCGCCACCGCGACCACGCTGTACCAAGACAACGAGGATCAGAAACACGGACGTAAGGAAGATCAGCGGGCCAAATAGGTACTGAAGTGGAGAGACCGCGGCGAAAAGGATGGGAATAGTCATGTTTCGCTACTTCTGAAAACGTCCTTGTAGGATGCAAAAATGGGAACGCCTGCTAAACGATTCCCGACGGGGGATCTTCCGAGACTACTTGGTGGCGCCAGCAATAATGCCCAGGAAGCTATCTGCTTTGAGCGAGGCACCACCCACCAACGCGCCGTCAATGTTCGGTTGCGAAAGTAGTTCAGCGGCGTTGTCTGGCTTAACGCTGCCACCGTATTGAATGCGGACCGATTCCGAGATTGCTTCGCCATATTTGGCGGTCATCAAAGCCCGGATGCCGGCATGCACTTCTTCAGCTTGAGCTGGCGTAGCAACTTTGCCGGTGCCGATAGCCCAGACCGGTTCGTAAGCGATAACGACCGACTTCATCTGTTCAGCGGTAACGCCAGCCAGGCTGCCATACATTTGTTCGGCGACAACATCAGTTGTTTTGCCTGCTTCTCGTTCTTCTAGCAGTTCGCCCACGCAAACGATCGGGGTTAGGCCAGCAGCGAGGACCGAATGCACTTTCTTGCAGACGTCGCTGTTGGATTCGCCGAAGATGTGGCGGCGTTCGCTGTGTCCCAAGATGACATACTGGCAGCCAATGTCCTTGGCCATCTCGGCAGAGATCTCGCCGGTGAATGCACCGGAAGCTTCGTGGTAGCAGTTCTGGGCACCAACGCCCACCTTGCCAGCGGCTGCCGTGGCAACGGCATCCAAGTAAACGCTGGGGGCACACACGGCCACTTCGACTGCGTCGCCGGCAGTGTTGCCTTCGGCAACGCCTTTCACCAAAGCAACGCCTTCGGCCTTGGTGGTGTTCATTTTCCAGTTACCAGCGATGAAAGGACGTCTCACCCGTCGTTCTCCTGCGGACCACAATGGCCGATCAAATTAAAGACTCAATTGATGTCTGCGTAGGGAATCTAGCCGGTTATTCCGGTTGAGGATTGCCTACGCAGCCATCAATAGAATAGATCTAAGTCGTTCTGCCTGTGCAGAATGAAACCCGTAAATATAACAGAGTGCATGCATGTCCGTCGAGGTCACCTCTCACCGGTTGGGGGCATAATTTTCCGCCGTCAACCCACCTGAGAAGGCCGTTCTGAAGATTGGGAGCCCTGGGACGACTACGTTAGTTCACCGGTTCCGTCTTTTGGTACGAGCCGAGAATCTCCAGACGGAGGGTCTTTTTCTCGAGTGAGGCGATCATCCGCCGGATTTTCAATTCCGAGCTATGCCCCTCCATTTCGACGAAAAACAGGTACTCTTCCGGCGAATTGGCAACCGGAAAGGACTCGATCCAGGTCAAATTCAGGCGGTTCTTCTTGAAAATGTTCATGGCATCGGCCAATGCCCCCGGTTTGTGCTCGGTTTGGAACAGCAACGCAGTCTTGTCGTTGCCTGTTTTGGGGGCGGTTGAGTGGGAGATTACCGCGAAGCGGGTGATGTTGTTAGGGTTGTCCTCGATATTCGAGGCAATCGTTTCCAGGTTGTAATTCAACCCAGCCGCGCGGCTGGCAACGGCAGCGGCCCCCTCCTTTTGGGCGGCCAGTTGGGCAGCGGCAGCCGTGCTAGTCATCTCGATTGGACGAGCCGCAGGCAGGTGCTTGGCCAGCCAGTTGCGGCATTGCGACAGGGCTTGCGGCTTGCTGAAGACCTCGCGGATTTCTTCGCGAGGGCATTTCGCCAGAAGCTGATGATGGATATGCAGTTTGACTTCGCCACAGATCTTGGTGGGCACTTTAGCGAACATTTCAAGGGTGTCGGTCACACGCCCATCGTTCGAGTTTTCGACCGGAACGAGTCCAAAATCAGCCTGATTGCGCTGGATTTCTTCAAAAACGGCCGCGATGGTAGCGACGGGCGAGTAGTCGGCATTCGCCCCAAATTTTTCTACCGCCGCTTGATGCGAATAGCTGTACTGCGGCCCAAGATACGCCACACGTAACCGGCGCGAGGCGCTGCGGCAGAGGCTTAATATCTCTTGCATCACTGGGGAAAGCGATTCCTTGGCCAGCGGCGTCTTATTGCTGGAAAGCCATTTGGCAAGTTCACTTTCTTCCGAGCTCAGCTGCTGCTCGATGGTCAAACTGGGGGCGTTCTGGACAATTTTTTGGCAGGCATTTACACGTTTCGCCAGTAAGTCGAGGATCTGGCTGTCAATCTTGGCAACGGTCTTCTTGAGATCGGTTGCCGATGTCTTACGCGGAGTCTTGGCCATCGCAGCTTGGGGGCTTAAAGAAAGGTTTTCAAGGCAATTTGGGAAGGCGAGCCGCAAAGGTCTAGCCGATGACAGCGATCTTCCAAGGATCGTCAAATGAATCATAACTCATCTCGGACTGGCATAAACCTAGGTGCGTAGAAGGTTTGTGGCAATCTGCTGCCATTTTGGCAGAGTCAAGCTGCCGTGCGAGGGGCTAGAAAAGGAAATGAAAAAAGAATTGTGTCGTAAGCTACTGTATTAAAGAGACTTGCGGAAAAAGTTGTGTTGTAGGGGACAGTTTTGGCATACCTCTTGCAATTCCCTTTTCCAACCGTGTGATTCTGCAGATTTGCCGATCACATCAACGTGTTACTTAAAACCAATCCCATGCGAAAAGCTGGGTAATTACATACGAAAACTCTGACGCCCTCGGGCGCAGTTCTAGCGAAAGAAAGAGGTAGTCATCATGGCACAAGGTGAAGTGATTATTGGGATCGACCTCGGTACCACGAACTCCGTGGTCGCGGTCATGGAAGGTTCGGAAGCAAAAGTGATTCCGAACGCCGAAGGTAGCCGGCTTACCCCGAGTGTTGTGGGTTACACCGACAAAGGGGAAGTCCTGGTCGGCGAACCGGCACGTCGTCAGGCGGTGACCAACCCCACCAAGACGGTTTACTCCATCAAACGCTTCATGGGGCGACGTCATAACGAAGTCGACTCGGAAGAGAAGTTGGTGCCGTACAAGGTCGTTGGTAGCTCTGACGAATATGTCAAAGTTCAAATTGGCGACAAAGAATATACGCCGCCAGAAATCTCGGCCAAGATCCTGCAGAAGCTGAAAGCTGCCGCTGAAAGCTACTTGGGACACAAGGTCAGCAAAGCGGTGATCACGGTTCCGGCTTACTTTAATGACGCTCAGCGTCAGGCCACCAAGGATGCCGGTCAGATCGCTGGTTTGGAAGTGGCTCGTATCATCAACGAACCGACCGCAGCCGCTTTGGCTTACGGTTTGGGTAAGAACAAGGCCGAAAAGATTGCCGTGTTCGACTTGGGCGGTGGTACGTTCGATATCTCGATCCTCGAAGTCTCGCCTCCTGAAGATGGGGAAGACGGCGGACGAACCGTGTTTGAGGTGATCAGCACCAGTGGTGATACGCACCTCGGTGGTGACGACTTCGATGAGAAGTTGATCCACTACGTGGCGTCCGAATTCGAGAAGACCAACGGAATCGATCTTCGCAAAGACCAAATGGCACTGCAGCGTTTGCAGGAAGCCTGCGAAAAGGCGAAGAAGGAACTCAGCGGTCAGGCTTCGACCGACATCAACCTGCCGTTCATTACGGCGGATGCCTCGGGGCCGAAGCACTTGCAGATGACCATTAGCCGTAGCCAGTTCGAGCAGATGACCGACGACTTGATCGAACGCTGCCGAATTCCGGTTGAGAAGGCTTTGAAGGATGCCAACCTAACTGCCAACGATATCGACGAAGTCGTGTTGGTTGGTGGTTCGACCCGTATCCCGAAGGTTCAGGAGATGGTCAAAAAGATCTTCGGCAAAGATCCTCACAAGGGTGTGAACCCAGATGAAGTCGTTGCCGCAGGTGCCGCTATCCAAGGTAGCGTGTTGGCCGAAGGTGGTCGTAAAGACGTGCTGCTGCTGGACGTTACTCCGCTTTCGCTCGGTATCGAAACGCTCGGTGGTGTGTTCACCAAGTTGGTCGAACGCAACACGACGATTCCAACCGAAAAGAAGCAGACCTTCAGCACGGCAGAAGACAACCAGGGTGCGGTGACTGTGCGTGTGTTCCAAGGGGAACGCCCGATGGCTGCCGACAACCGCTTGCTCGACGAGTTCAACCTGGACGGAATCGCTCCGGCTCCACGAGGCATGCCGCAAATCGAAGTCAAGTTCGACATCGACCAAAACGGTATCCTCAATGTGTCCGCCAAGGATTTGGGCACTGGTAAGGAGATGAAGGTCGAGATCAAGCAAAGTTCTGGCCTGTCGAAGGATGAGATCGATCGGATGCAGAAGGACGCCGAAGAGCACGCCGCCGAAGATAAGCGGAAGCGTGAACTGGCCGAATCTCGCAACGAAGCCGAATCGCGTTGCTTCCAGCTTGAAAAGCTGATTAAAGAAGCGGGCGAAAAGATCTCGGACAACGACAAGGCTCCGCTGGAAGCCGCGATCGAGAAGACGCGCGAAGCCGCCAAAGGCGAAGACGTCGAAAAGATCAAATCGGCCATCAGCGAGTTGGAAGCTGCCTCGCACGCGGTCAGTAAGATCCTGTACGAAGCTGCCGCCGCCAACAACCCGGAAGCGGCTGCCGCAGCGGCAGGGGAAGCTCCGCAAGGCGAAACCAAAGACGGAGGCGACGATGACGCCATCGACGCTGAGTTCGAGGTCAAGAAGGACTAATTAACCTTCTGCCCACAAAGCCGGATACAACAAGTCCGTGCTATGTGACTTGAAGTCTGTTATAGAGAAGGGCTGGGGCCGCAAGGTACCCGGCCCTTTTTATGGACCGAAGGCATTGAGGAGCTTACGAGATATTGGATGTTATTGAAGTAGTCATCCCATAGCCGGTCAATCTGGCTGCGTTCAATTTTGCTTGTGTTTGCTTAAACGGTCCGCACAGCGGTCCCTACCGAGATTGGAATATCCTTGCAATAAAAGTAAATACAATGCGTTGGTTCTGAGGCCCAGAGGGCCGACCTAATGTAGCCAGGGGCGTTAGCCCCTGGAATCGGGATGATAAAGTAGTAAGCCCTGGCAGGGCGACCGAAGTGGAAAGGTGCGAAGACGTGCCCCAATCGTATGCTCGCCTTTACGTTCACATCATCTTCGGTACCAAACAGCGCAGTCGTTCGATTAAGCGAGAATGGGCACCGAGGTTGTACGAATACATCGCCGGGGTCCTAAGAAAACGAGGCTGCCATTTGATCCTGGGTGGCGGCGTTGAGGATCATGTTCATCTTCTCGTTTCATTATCGCGGGAGGAAAGTTTGTTGAACGTTGTCCGTGATGTGAAATCAGCATCCAGCGGATGAATCCACGAGAAAATATACGGCGAAAAAATGTTTGCCTGGCAAGCTGGATATGCCGCGTTTTCGGTGAGCCAATCGTCGTTGGAAGACGTAAAGAATTATATTGCGAATCAAGAGGAACATCATCGAACGCGAGCGTTTCATGATGAGTTAAAAATGTTCCTCATGAAGCACGGAATTGAATTTAAGGAAGAGTACTTAACGGACTGATTGTTGATTCAAGATTTCGGTCGCCCTTCCAGGGCTATTGTGATTTTAGATCAACCATCCAGGGGCTCACGCCCCTGGCTACATTCGACCGGCCCTCTGGGCCTTGGGAGAATAAGCGAGTGTGGGAGTGAATTGAGTTTGACTGATTTAATTGCCCATTTATCGGTCCGCACAGCGGACCCTACGGGCCCCAAACGCTCTTCGCTGAACACGATGAACTTCAAACGAAACAGGGAGTGATTACTTAACACTACGCCTGATTACATATAAGGAATTTGATGATGCCTCCACAATTTGATAAATACACGATCAAGGCTCAAGAAGCCGTTCAGGCTGCGCAGCAAATGGCGGCCGAGGCGCGGAATACTTCGCTCACGCCGCTTCACCTGCTGGCGGCCTTGCTAGTCGAGACCGGCGGCGTTGTGCGCCCACTGCTTGAAAAAATCGGAACGCAGCGTGGTCAGATCGAATCGATGGTGAAAGCGGAACTGGAACGTCTTTCGACCATGACTGGCGGATCACAGTTGCGGTTGTCGAGCGAGCTTGATCAGGTCTTTCAAGCGGCCCAGAAGCAAGCCGACGCGATGAAGGACGAATTTGTTTCGACCGAACATCTTATGTTTGCCCTCTCGCAGGTGCCGTCGAAGGCGAAAGACATCCTGCAAGTGAACGCCGTGACCGAGAAAGATATTCTCGATGCGCTGCGCGAAGTGCGGGGTAGTTCACGGGTTACTTCCCAGAGCCCGGAAGATACTTTTCAGGCTTTGCAGAAGTACGGCATCGACCTAGTCGACCGAGCGCAGAAGGGAAAGCTCGACCCGGTGATCGGTCGCGATGACGAGATTCGCCGCACGATCCAGGTGCTCTCGCGTCGCACTAAGAACAATCCTGTGCTGATTGGTGAACCAGGCGTCGGTAAAACGGCAATCGCCGAAGGGCTCGCCTTGCGGATTATCCAAGGAGATGTGCCGCAAAGTTTGAAGAACAAGCGTGTCATCGCGCTCGATATGGGGGCGTTGGTCGCCGGGGCGAAATTTCGCGGCGAGTTTGAAGAACGCTTGAAAGCGGTGTTGAAGGAAGTGCAAGACTCGCAGGGAAGTGTCGTCCTGTTCATTGACGAACTGCACACCGTGGTCGGGGCTGGCAAGGCAGAAGGGGGCGCGGATGCGGCCAACCTGTTGAAGCCTGCGTTGGCTCGTGGCGAATTGCGTTGCATTGGGGCGACCACTTTGGATGAGTATCGTCAGTACATCGAAAAAGACGCGGCGCTCGAACGTCGTTTCCAACCGGTGTACATCGGCGAACCTTCGATTGAAGACACGATCGCGATCTTGCGTGGTTTGAAGCCTCGTTACGAAGCGCATCATGGTGTCAAGATCAAGGACTCGGCGTTGGTCGCTGCAGCGAAGCTTTCCGATCGTTACATCACCGATCGATTCCTGCCAGATAAGGCAATTGACCTCGTTGACGAAGCATCAAGCCGTTTGGCTATCGAGCAGGAAAGCGTCCCCGCTGAGATCGATCAAGTGCAGCGCCGTTTAACACAGCTGCAACTGGCCGACCGGCAACTGGCGGAAGAAACCGAAGAGACTGCTATCCAGCGTCGCGAAGAAATTCAAGACGAGATGGAACAGGTTAAACGTCAATTGGCCAGCTTGCGAGAGCAGTGGGAAGCGGAAAAGCTGGGTATGGGGGACGTTGCGGAAACGCGCGAAGCCTTGGCGGCTGCCGATCTCGAATACTCGCGTCTGCATGCGTCGATTCAAGAAGTGCAATCGGCCGGCCAGCCAGTTTCCGAAAGCGACTATCAGCAGTTGTACGAACTGCAGAAGAAGCGAGAAGCGTTGGTTCAGCGAATGGAGTCAGAATCGGAGTACGAAAAGGAAGACAAGGACGAAGCCAAGTCGCAGCGTCGTTTGCTTCGCGAGCAAGTTACCGAAGACGAGATCGCAGAAGTCGTCAGTCAATGGACCGGCGTGCCGATTGCCAAAATGCTAGAGACCGAACGGGCCAAATTGTTGGTTCTAGAGGAACGTTTGCATCAACGCGTCGTCGGCCAAGACGAAGCGGTGGTCGCGGTGTCCAACGCGGTTCGACGTAGCCGTAGTGGTCTGCAGGCAAGCAATCGTCCGGTTGGCTCGTTCATCTTCCTGGGCCCCACCGGCGTTGGAAAGACCGAATTGTGCAAGGCATTGGCGGAAGCACTGTTCGATGACGAAAACGCGATGGTCCGCATCGACATGAGCGAGTACATGGAGCGTCACGCCGTCAGTCGACTGATCGGGGCACCTCCCGGGTATGTCGGCTACGAAGAAGGAGGCAAGCTGACCGAAGCCGTGCGGCGGCGCCCTTACAGTGTGATCTTGCTCGACGAAATCGAGAAGGCGCATCACGATGTTTTCAACATCTTGCTGCAAGTGTTGGATGATGGCCGCTTGACTGACAACCATGGTCACACGGTCGACTTCACCAACACAATTGTGGTCATGACGAGTAACATCGGCAGTCAGGCCATTCAGCAGATTGCCCAAGAAGGGGGCAGCGACGAAGAGATTCGCGAAGCCGCCCAGGCCAATCTGCGAACGAAGTTCCTGCCTGAGTTCTTGAACCGGATTGATGACATCATCGTCTTCAAGCCGCTGATCAAAGAACAAATTCGTTCGATCGTCGACTATCAAACACGTGGACTCGCCCAGATGCTGGAAGAGCAGGGGATCGAGTTGTTTGTTACCGACGAGGCGAAGGATGCGTTGGCGGAGGAAGGTTTCGATCCGCTGTACGGAGCTCGTCCCCTGAAGCGAGTGATTCAGAACCGCCTGCAAAATCAGTTGGCCACGTTGCTACTGAAGGGCGAGTTCAAAGATGGTGATCGGATTTCGGTTGGTTTCGATGGAACGAGCTATACATTCACGAAATCGGCCGCCGGTAGCAGCACGGTGGAATCGACGACGGTTAGTTGATCTTCTCGGCTGAAAATTAGTTTTCGACAAGGGACGCGAATAGGCTTTTTGCCCATCGCGTCCTTTGGTTTGCGCGGTAAGATAAAAGTAGTTGTAAGGACCACGAGATTTTTCGACCGCGAAGAAAAGGAGCAAGAAATGAAAACGCGATTTGTCATTCCGCTCGTACTTTGCCTTGGTTGTCTTGGGATCTTACTGACGCAACCTGAAGTCGCGCCGGCGAAGCAAGATTCCGCAACGTCCCAGGCAGCCGTAGTGCATCTGTCGCACTTCACCGATGATTTACATCGGGCATCAATGGGGTTAAAAATTGCCAATCTGATGCAAGAGAACGGGGTTGCGACAACGCTTTTCCTCGACATCGAGGGAGCCAGGATTGGCGATACTCGGCAGTCGCTAGATGTCGTGTGGGGAGCCTCCGACACAACATTGGCCAAACTGTACAACGACTTCGTCGCCAATGGTGGTGTTGTGGTTGTTTGCCCGCACTGTGCTAAAGCTGCGGGGCTCGATGCCCAGCACCTTCGTAAAGGGGCTATCATCGCAACCCAAGGAGATATTGTCGACCTGTTTGTGACTGCCGATAAGGTGGTTGATTACTAACAGCCGGTTGGTTTTCTGCTTCCGTAGCGAGCTATTGAGATTGGCAGTGCAGAAGGCAATCGTCGCAAGAGATGGTTGCGGTCTCTTGGGTACTGATCTTAGCAAGGGGACGCTGTAGAAAGTTTTTTCTTCGCGTCCCCAATCTTTTTCTTGGCACAACGAATACCCTATCGAGCCCGGGCAGATAGTTAATCAACCTGAAACCAGGAGATGCTGCCGATGAACGTGCTAGTGATATTGCTTTCTCTGATCGGGGGTTTGGCCATTGTCAACGCCGTGGTGTCTTGGAGCCAGCAAAGAACGCAGGAACCACATCATGGTGGTCAGCCCACTCGACGTCGCCGTTGCTCGCATTTAGATGCAGCGAGCAGTGGGATCGATTATGATTACGGTCACACCCATCATGGTTTCTTCGATGTCAGTGATTTCGGAGGAGGGGACCATGGTGGTGGAGGTTTTGATGGGGGGTGCGACGGTGGCGGATGCGATTAGCTTGCCATCCGAGAATAGC
Source organism: Bremerella cremea (assembly GCF_003335505.1). NCBI lineage: Bacteria > Pseudomonadati > Planctomycetota > Planctomycetia > Pirellulales > Pirellulaceae > Bremerella > Bremerella cremea. The sequence goes on along the minus strand of NZ_QPEX01000010.1, from coordinate 1,156,601 downwards.
TGGACAGGACACTTATGATACTGCTGATCTATCTTGGGTTCGCTGTGGTGGCTTTGCTGGCGATGGGCGGGGCCTTGGCGGTCGTGGAGTTTAGCCATCGCCGTCGTGCCGATGGAACGCGTTACGGAGATCCCGTGCTGCTGGGCAAGGCGAAATCAAGTCGCGATTGGTTGGATGCGGACGAATCGGATGTGAGTGATTCCATCGATATCGATATCGACGTTGACTAATACGCGACAAATCTATCTAGGAGGTAACAACGATGATCGAAGGAATCGGTGTGCTGGCCGTGATTGTCGTCGCTTGGATGGCGATCTATTACATTCCCCAATTTTTCCGGCTGAGTGTTCGCCGGACTCACTTCCGCGGTCAGAAAGGACGCCCCAGACGTGCGTCGTTTGGGCGGAGAAGAGATTCTGCTGATGGCGACGATTAGTTCAATGCCACAGGCGACTTGGTAGATTTGGCCGGTCTTTTTGAGAGCTGCGGATTCGATTTTCTTGATTTAAGCTGATCTGTTAGGCCGCATCTCGCATCTTTGGATCGGGCGAGAGCAGTTCGATTTCGACCGCGGCCAGCGCCTTCACCAGGGCGTCATCTGGTGAAGGGCGGCGCAGCGGGTCTTTGGCCAGCATCTTCGCGACCAGCGTATCGAGCGAGCCCGGAACGTGCGCAACCAGGCAGCGTACGTTAGGGGCTCGCTGCGATAGTTGGGCTCTTACGATTTCCTCGGTGGTCGATTGATTGAAAAGCTGACGACCGGTGATCAGTTCAAACAGAATCACGCCCAAACTATAGGTATCGGCTTGAGGAAGCACCGGGGCCGAGCGAGAAAGCATCTCGGGCGGCAAATAGCGGAGTGTGCCTTGGCGATCACACTTGCGGCTGCTGCAAGGAAGGTTCAGTTGTACGCGCTGAGCGAAACCGAGATCGATCAACGTGGCGTGACCGGTCTGCGAGAGGATAATGTTATCCGGCTTCACATCGCCATGAATCCAACCTAGCTCGTGCGTGGTGGAAAGCCCCTGAGCTAATTGCCTTGCAGCCCAAACGGCGGTTCCTAAGGGAATGGAACGACCAGAGGCTAAGATCTCGGAGAGGGTTTGCCCCCACACACGTGGCATGACAACAAACGAACCGGGACGGGCATCGATTACCGGCACAACATGAGCCGACGTGATTTCGGCGCCGGCCTCGGCTTCGCGAATGAGGCGTTCGCTGAGGAGCCGGTCTCCTTTGAACTCGGGACGGATTGTCTTCAAGGCAAAGTCCCAACCGCTGAAGCCACCTTGGCTTGGTCGGGCTCGGAAAACGCGAAAGTAGGTGCCTTCGCCTAGTTGCGGACCAACCTCCCAGGCTCCATGTAAGCAGCGTGGCGATCTTCTTCGCGAAGATGAGATCGGTGGTTTGAGTTCGACCGAAGACAAAGGTATCGTCCTTAGCGTATCCGTACAAAAAGACTCCTCAATTACCTCCAATATTCGACCGTCGATGGCGAAAACTCTGATAGTGATACGAGTTATCTCGTTATCGCGGCCAGTAGGGTTATTCCGACTAGGCAGCTTAGAGCGTTTCTAGGCGGTCTGGCCGGTCTTCCACCGCCCCCTTTGGAGATTTCGCCGAAATCAAGTAAGATGGGTAGGTAGTTAAATAAACTCGAACATTTCACAGAGGTAGATTGCGCAATGAAGAAGCTCGGATCCTTGTTGGTTCTGGTAGCCCTGACGACCTTGATCTTGGGTTGTGCCCCTAAGGGCGACCCGTCGGTTAAGAATCCCAACTCAAACAGCACCGAATCAAACACGACCAACTAGTTGGGTCCAGAACTGGTAACCCCATACGCAACTTGCCAAACAATAAGAAAGACCGCTAGCCAATTGGCTGGCGGTCTTTTTTTGTTCGAACCTGGAAGATGGGAAGCCCTATTCGCTAGAGCGATTGTTCCGCTGGGCTTCTTCCAGGCGTTTGATGTCTTGTGCCGAAAGCTGAGGGCGATCGACTTTGATGGTCAACTTATTCAGCTTGGCGGTCAAAGGGAACGGAGGTTGATAGTCCGCATCGTTGACGCCGGTTAGCGTATCAGAGCCGATGTCGAACGATTCATCCCATTGCAGAATCAGCGGAATCGTCTTTTCCATCTTGATGGTTTGCACTTCTTTTCCGTCCACCTTCAGGACACCGGTACCCGGCCTGCCGAGACCGCTGAAGTTGTTGTACATGAGTGTGCCAACGCCGATTCCATCGTAAGTGAATGCGAATTCCAGCGTATGCTTGCCTGGTTTCAGAGGCTCTTGGCCTTCCCACTTAATGCGTTGCAGGTCGATCAGATTCCATAGAAAGACAGGCTTGCCTTTCAACAGATAGAACCCGTACCCTGCGAAGCGGCCACCCGAGGTAAGGATCATCCCTTCCGCGCCCCCTTCCGGCACTTCAATCTCGGCAGTGATCGAGTAGGAAGAGTTCAGCAGCATGGGCGAATCCCCTTGCGGCAGACCGATCATCGGAACCTTGTAAACGAATTCGGTTCGACCTGCCGTAATGTTGGGACGTGGGGCGATAATGCGGGCCGCAACGGAAGCATCCAGCGGAAAGACCTGATACTTGTTAGCTTCTTCAATGAAGAGTTGCTTCATCGCTTTGAGCTTTTCCGGGTGCTGATCGGCGATGTCTTGCGACTGACTAAAGTCTTTCGTCAAGTCGTATAGTTCCAGCACTTGATTGTTGAGTGGATCGGGATTGGCGACCCCAAATGCTTGCCAAGGGGCACGGTTGACTTTGGTGCTGAGTAGCCAGCCATCGTGATACAGCGCCCACTGGCCCATCATCTCAAAGTACTGCGTCTTGTGGCGAGAAGGTGCATCGGCGTTGGCTTGATCGAATGTGTAAGCCAAACTGGTCCCTTCAATTGGCGCTTGTTTAATGCCATCGACGACTTCAGGAGCAGGGATGCCAGAGACTTCCAGGATGGTCGGTACGATATCGATCACATGGCAGAATTGGTCACGCATGCCTCCGTGGTCTTTAATGACCGCTGGCCACGAAACGACCATGTTCTGGCGGATCCCACCCAGTTTCGAGGCGTTTTGCTTGAACCAGGTAAACGGAGTATCGAAGGCCCAAGACCAGCCAGCCGACATGTGATTGTAGGTTTCTTCAGTGCCCCAAACGTCGTACCATTTCATCTGGATATCGACAGGTATTTCGTTCACGCCGTTGAAGAACGCGACTTCGTTGGGGGTTCCTAAAGGACCTCCCTCGGCACTGGTACCGTTATCGCCGTTGATGTAGAAGATCAGCGTGTTCTCGATCTCGCCAATGTCTTCAACGGCCTGGATAACGCGGCCAATTTCATAATCATTGTAGGCGCCATAGGCGGCGAAAATTTCGACTTGGCGAATGAACAGCTTCTTTTCTTCCGCAGTACAATCGTCCCAGTTCTTGATGACATCGGTTGGCCAAGGTTCTAACTGGGTATCGGCTGGAATGACTCCCAGGCGTTTCTGGTTTTCAAAAATCTGTTCGCGCAGCTTGTTCCAGCCGTCGTCGAACAAGTGCATGTCGTGGATCTTCTTAACCCATTCTTTGGTCGGATGATGCGGGGCATGCGTTGCACCGGGGGCATATTTGATGAAGAACGGTTTGTCAGGGCTGATCTGATGGATTCGGTTAACGTAATCGATGGCATCGTCTGCCATGCCAGTAATCAAGTTCCAATCCGTTTTGCCTTCAAAAGGATAGATTTGCGTGGTGTTGCGAAACAAGTTCGGCTGCCATTGGTTGGCATCGCCGCCGACGAATCCGTAGAAATATTCGAAGCCCATCCCGGTTGGCCATTGGTCAAACGGCCCAATCTGGCTGGCATCGAAAGCGGGTGTGTTGTGGTCTTTGCCAAACCATGCTGTGCTGTAGCCGTTGTCTTTTAAGATCCGACCGATGGTCGCTTTGTCTTCGGCGATGATACTGTTATAGCCCGGAAAACCGGTGGACTGTTCGGCAATAACACCAAAACCAACCGAATGGTGATTGCGACCTGTTATCAGCGCTGCCCTCGTCGGCGAACAAAGAGCCGTGGAGTGGATGTTGTTGTAGCGTAAGCCTTTCTTGGCAAGCCGATCCATCGTCGGTGTCGGGATCACGCCACCAAAGGTGCTGGGCACGCCAAAACCGGCGTCGTCGGTGATAATCAGCAGCACGTTGGGAGCCTTCTTCGGCGGTACGATCCGCGGTGCCCACCACGGCTTCGACTCCAAAGCATCATTCTTGATGACGCCCCCAAAGGCCGGATTTGGGGCTGGCAACTGGTTTCCGGGAATCGGTGCGGAGGCAGCGGGAGAGCCGATTGGAGGCGCCGATGTGTCAGCAGCCAACGCTAGACTACCCATCGTTAGGGCGAGAAGTATCGCAGGAATTTGGCGACCGAGAGACCGAATCATCCGGCACATAAGCTAATCCTTCGTGTTGCTAAAACAGAACATGCCTAAGGGGTGATCTTGCGAGATATCAAGGCAGGCAAAAAAAAAACGATATCAGATAGGAAAGTGGGAACGCAGGTCCGCAAGATTCCCCTGATTCTGGTGAAGTTTGATTGAAATAGCAAGTTAATTACATGAATCTTTTTTTAAGATTGTCGTCCGGGTCGTGAGCCGTTTAGCCATTTCCAAAATCGAACTTAGCCTATCGATGAATTATAGGGCTTTCGTATCATGCCAGCGTCAGATCGACGAGGCCATCCCCTACGCGGAATTGAAGTTCTTGGTAGGGGGCTAATCAGCCAGCGCGGGATAGTCGATGTAGCCATGGCTGCCAGGCGAATAGTAGGTGGCCACTTCCGGCGTATTAAGGGGAGCGTTTAGGTGAAAACGTTTCGGTAGGTCTGGATTGGCAATGAACGATTGGCCAAAAGCAATTGCGTCCGCTGCCCCTGATTCAATGGCCTCAGTGGCGGTTTGCTTGTCGTAACCACCATTGGTAATCAAAACGCCATCGTAGTGTTGGCGAATCGTGGGAGTAATGCGTTCGGCATCGGGGTTGTAGATTCGGCCAGGTCGAATCGATTCGGCCGTATGCAGATAGGCCAAGCCAAGTGGGGACAAAGCTTCCGCCACTTGGCGGTACAGGCCGACGGGGTTTTCATCTTCCATGCCGTAGCCGTTCATCGTGGGGCTCAACCGCAGACCGGTTCTTTGGGGAGACCAGTCATCGGTAACCGCCGCGACGACTTCCAGCAGAAACCGCATCCGGTTAGGAATCGAACCTCCATAGGCGTCCGTGCGTTGGTTCGATGCGGTTCGTAGAAATTGGTCGATCAAGTAACCGTTTGCTCCATGAATCTCGACTCCATCGAAGCCAGCATCACGTGCCCGCCGGGTGGCCTCGGCATAATCGCCGACGATTTGGGCAATTTCGGGAATGGTGAGTTCATGCGGGATGGTGAAGGGCTTCTTGCCGGTTGGCACATGCGCTTCGCCCGGGGCGGCAATTGGACTTGGGGCAACTGGTGGACGACCGCCGTGATAATCGGGATGCGAAATTCGTCCCATGTGCCACAATTGCAGGAATATACGACCTCCTGCCTCATGAACACGATCCGTAGTCTTTTGCCAGCCGGCAACATGCTCGTCGGTATAAATGCCAGGGGCATCGTGCCAGCCGTAGCCTTGTGCGCTAATTGCGGTGGCTTCAGAAATGATCAGCCCGGCGGAAGCACGCTGAGCGTAGTACTCGGCCATCATCTCGTTAGGAACGCGACCTGGTGCCCGCGCACGGGTGAGCGGAGCCATCACAATACGATTTCGCAAGGTCAGATCACCGACCTGCAGTGGGCGGAAGAGGACATCGTCGTCAGCAGTGGTCATCGGAATTTCTCCAGGGAGCGGACTGGTCGTTTCACGTTGGCAAGCCTAACACGGACTTGCTATAAGGACGGGACGAGCCCACGTTAGCTCCGATGCCTAGAGTGATGCCGACGTTACGCAGCTTGGTCGCCGCCGGACAGAAGAATCGTCCTCGGCGGCGAACGTGCGACACCTGTCCCTTGAAGCAAGCTTTCCGGTAATCGGTTTACCCACGGATGGGTGCGATTGGCAAAGCAACCAATCGCTAGTCCCATCAAAAACGCCAGCTACGGCAGTTCTTTCACCCGAATTCGGCGATATTCCATCTGCCCGCGATCCCCTTCCAGGCCGATCGAACCGGTCTCGGGAAGCTGAAACGCTTCTTCCAACACTTCGCCGTTACAGGTGCAATGGGCGACGTTGTCTTTCACGGTGACGACCATCTCGTTCCAGTCTTGCGGCTTGTAGTTCTTCAGATCCTTGTAGGGACCGGCCAACGAATAGTCGCGACATTGAAGCTGCGGTTGGCGAATGAAGACACCGCTGTCGGCGTTCGGGGTTGCGCGGAATTCTAGCTTCAAGACGAAGTCGTTCGGAAACTCGCGCGTCGTCCACAACTGCTGAATGCGGCGACCTTCGGTGGGCGTGGTGACGACCAGTCGTCCGTTGATTGCCTGGTAACGACCATCGCTGCTCTCGGTCTCGCCATCGAACGCGATATCTTCTTTGAAGACTGGCCAAGCGATCGAGGTCTTTTTGCCTTCTCGCTCGGGGTTGGCCTTGAACATCCAGCCGGTCAGGTCTTTGCCGTTGAACAGACTTTCGTAGCCTGGTTCCACCTCGAAGTCGTCTGCTTCTGTTTCCAAATAACCGAGCGTCGCAAAAATGGGCCGTAAAGCAGCCGCCCACTTGGCGTAGCCTACTTGGTTCGGGTGCAGCAAATCAGGGAATTCTTCCTTCTTGGCATCTCCTTGGGCGTCAGCGAAAAGCGTCCAGGTATCAAGCAAGGTGACCTGCGGATCACCCTTCACCGCTTGGGAGTACAACTGGTTGATCTGCTTGATCTTATCGGCAGGCCGTTTTTTCGAGGCGGAACTAGGGAAGACTTCACACAGCACAATCGGCATGTCAGGGTTGTGTTTCTTCAGTTCGGCCACGATCAATTCCAAATTGCTGGCGATCGTTTCCGGGGAAGCACCTTCCTCTAGGTCGTTGGTCCCCAGCAGCATGACCACCGCTTTGGGGTTCAGCGACAAGACGTCCTCTTTCAAACGAATCAGCATGCCGCGGGTTGTATCGCCGCTGATTCCCCGATTGGCGACCTTCATGTCACCGAAGCTACCACCAAGGTTGTCTCCCCATCCTTGCGTGATCGAATCGCCCAGGAAAACGACCGCGTTCTGGTCCTGCTCGACCTGCTTGGCCCAGCCTGAACGTTTGCTTTGCCACAAGTTTTTAAACCAATCGTAGCGGCGAATCGGCCCTGTGCCGGGCAGCCCTTCGTCGGTTGCCGGAATGGCAAAGTGATCGGCCGAGGTCGCTGGCTCTTGAGCCAAAAAGGAATTGTTAGTCAGGCAAACCAACGACAACGCCAGCAGCGTGAATAGGCGGAAGCGGACCAGCATGGTGGTGACTTTCTGATAGGAAGGACGAGGGCAAAAGAGGCTGCGCGACACTATTATAGTCAGGCAACAAAGGGGGCACACCTTGAGGATTTTCATCGTGAAAATCATCATGCTCTGCAGGCCCCGATCTTCAGAACAAGATTGGCCTGAGCATCTGAAAAGTGATCTTAAACCCGGCTTTGGTCCATGTAGCGACTTCTCAATAACGAATGCTTGGATGCGGAGTAAGTTAGTTATTTTGACATCTGGCTGAAGGCCTCCAAGATAAGTTGCACGTTAATGTCCTTACTAGGATTGGAAACACCCTTGGTCCAGAAAATCCACCCCTCTTGTCTTTGTTCGTAAACCGTGCGACCAAATAAAAATTGCGAATCGTGGCGAACACCGTAGCGAAAACGTTCGTCATGGCGAATATTTGCTTCTTCTTCAATCAATTCAATGGCTAGGCGGGTGACTTCGTTATGGTCGCCTGCACGGTCTGCAAGGATTAACGCTGCCAGTGTTAGAAAGGGATACTCAACTTCGTCCTGCGAGTTATTGAGGTAGTCTCGCAGGGATGGCAAAAGATCTCGCACAAGAGAGAAGTATTGGTGATTTGTCGGCAAGCAATCGGTAACCAGATCGTAGGCAAGATAATTCATGGGCCGAATGTATTCGGCTGTTTGGCCGTGAGAGATTAGGCCCCATGCCACACAAGTGGTGAATCGGCGGTAGGCTCGAAATGCCTCCGGATCATCGTAGTCTACTGGATTACCCCAGCCAGTTAAGTTGATAACTTCGGTCAGTTCAAAATCTGTTTGCTGAGGAATTTGGCCAGACTGCAATAGCTTGGTCCAGACTCGAACGTAGTCATGGTACCCGGGATCTGATGGTGAATAGTCCTGGATGTGTTGTTCGGTGATCTGGTTACGTACGTATTCAAAAAGTGCTTTGATTTGAAGTTTCATAGGGAAAATCGATTGCAGTGAGTCATTCCTGTTGAGCAAAGACGATAGGTAGAGCTTTCTTTTTATCAATATTACCGATGAGTCTCCTATCTGTGCTTGTCCCGACGGGAAAGAAGCGGCACCGAAACAGGGATTAGTGCGGTCGATAGTTGCCTTGAGCCTGTTTGCGGCGTAAGATAACGGTTTTCTTCTCTTTTTCTCGGGATTTCCCCTCGCATTGCACCCCCCTCGAAGGATCGTTCCCTTGAATCGTTTTTCCCGCATAGCATTGTTGTTATTGGTGGCTACGTGCCTGGTAAGTTGTCGTGCGAAAACCGAGAACACGGCGGCTGGTAGTGGCGGCTACGAATTTCCGATTGAAGCAGGCAAGTACCGCATTCTCGGCATTCGGACGGACAATACGGACCATGCCCGCGCCAAGCAAAACGCTGAGTCGGCGATTGCCAACAATCCGAACTTGAAAGCCATGGTCGGCTTGTGGGCTTACAATCCACCGATGATTTTGAGCGCGGTGGAAGGGGCCGACAAGGTTGGTGAGATTCAGGTCATTGGCTTCGACGAAGACGAGGTCACGTTGAAGGGAATTGAAGACGGCAAGGTCTACGGCACCGTCGTGCAGCAGCCGTTCGTGTTTGGTTACAAAGCGGTCGAGTTGCTTTCGGCGATGGTACGAGGGCAGGAGCTTGACATTCCTGAAAGCAATCTGGTCTTCGTCCCTTACAAAACGATCCGGAAAGACAACGTCGGCGAATTTCAAGCAGAACTCGAGCGAATCAACGCAGGCAAGGGAACCGCTCCTCCTAAGAATCAGCCGGAGTACGATACCAGCGAGAAGGTCAAGATCGCCTTCCTGACCAACACCGTCGACCCTTTCTGGAACTATGCAGCCGAAGGGGTGCATGTGGCTGAAAAGGAATTTAACGCCGAGTGCAAAGTATACGATCCGCCGAACGGTACCCAGGAAGAACAGAAACGTTTCGTCGAACGCAAAATGGGTGACGGCTGCCAAGGGCTGGCTATGAGCCCCAGTTCACCAGAAAGCCAGACGGATCTAATCAACAAGGCGGTCGAAGCGTTCAACGGCAACATGATTTGTCACGATTCCGACGCCCCCAACAGCAAGCGAAAGATGTACATCGGCACGCATAATTACCTGGCCGGTCGCGAGGTTGGCAAGTTAGTGAAGGAAGCGGTTCCAGAAGGAGGCGACGTGATGATCTTCGTTGGCCTCATGGAACAGCTTAATGCCCAGGAGCGAAGTGCCGGGGTGATCGATGAGCTGATGGACAAGCCGATTCCACCTGAAATTGCCCAGTACTTGCCCAAAGACCAGCGGCCGACGGAAACGAAACCTGCGGAAGAAAAGTAACCCCGGCTTCTCATGGGCGAAAGCGATTCGCCTGGCAAGGCTGGAAAGTGATAGGCACCATGACAAACGACTCTCCGCCGTTTCTTGAGGTCGAGCGGATCTCGAAACGTTTCCCAGGCGTGAAAGCCTTGTCGGAAGTTTCCCTGCGCATCGGGGCAGGGGAATCGGTGGCGGTGATTGGTGAAAACGGCGCCGGCAAAAGCACGCTGATGAAGATTCTGGCCGGAATTCAACCGCCGGACGAAGGAACCATTCGCGTCAACGGTCAGGCGGTGGAAATTCGTGGTGTGACCGATGCCCTAGAAGCTGGCATTGCTCTGATCCACCAAGAACTGAATCTTTGCGACAACCTTTCCATTGGCGAGAATATCTACCTTGGCCGCGAGCCACGCACGTTTGGCTGGATCGATCAGGCCCAGATAAACTCCCTCTCACGCACGTATCTGCAACAAGTCGGGCTCAACGTCGATCCCCGCAAACCCCTGGTCGAACTTTCAATCGGTCAGCAGCAACTGGTTGAAATCGCTAAGGCCCTTTCCTGTAATGCGAAGCTACTGATCATGGACGAGCCGACCTCGAGCCTTTCGGCACGTGAGGTGGACTGCCTTTTCGAGGTGATCCGATCGCTACGTGCTGCCGGCGTGAGCATCGTTTATATTTCGCACCGCCTCAGCGAGGTGCATCAGGTTTGCGATCGGGTCGTGGCTCTGCGTGACGGTAAGAACAGCGGCGAGCTTTCGCGGGAAGAGATCTCGCACGAAAATATGGTGCGTCTGATGGTCGGACGCGATCTCGATCAGTTCTACTCTCACCAACCACAAACGCCTGGCGACGTGGTGTTAGAAGCCAAAGCGATCAAAACGTCGACCCATCCGGCGCACTCGATTAGCTTTCAACTTCGAGCAGGAGAAATCGTGGGCCTGGCCGGTTTGGTGGGGGCAGGGCGAACCGAATTGTTCGAGACGTTGTTCGGCGTTACCCCGCCGCTGGAAGGCACCCTAGAGATTGCTGGGCAGCAGGTCACTGTTCGTTCCCCTCGCGATGCGATTGCGCACGAAGTGTTCTTGGTGCCAGAAGATCGCAAACAGCAAGGGTTGGTCTTACCGATGGATGTCGGACAGAATACGACCCTGCCAGGACTCCACCGACTGTCGTACTTTTCGTGGATCGATGCGTCGCGCGAACAGCAGGTGGCCGACGAAATGGTCAAGCGAATGCGAGTCAAGACTCCCAGTACGCGGCAGATCATTCAATATCTTTCGGGTGGCAACCAACAGAAAGTGGTAATTGCCAAGTGGTTGGCGATGCAGCCCAAGGTACTGTTGCTGGACGAACCGACCCGCGGCATCGACGTGGGGGCGAAGCACGAGATTTACGAACTGATGGAAGAGCTGGCCCGCAAAGGGGTGGCGATCTTGTTCGTTTCGAGCGAGATGGAAGAAATCCTCGGCATGTCGGACCGCGTATTGGTCATGCACGAAGGAACCCTCGCAGGTGAACTTGCCCGCGACCAGCTAAGCGAGGAGGCCATCATGACCTTGGCAACCGGCCAAAGCTTGGCTGGTGCCCTTGGTGGTTAACAAGCTTCCCCGAATGATTTGCACTTATGCGAGAAGAGAGAAGCACTGAATGCTTAAGAATGCCGTCCTGTTTTTGTTGATCTTCGCGATCTTCGGGATTACCGCCGTCAACGTTCCCACGTTTGCCAACGCCCAGAACCTGGGGATCATGGCCCGCTGGACGGGGCTGTATGGGATCATGGCGATTGGGGCCGCGTTTGTCATCATCGCTGGCGGGATCGATCTATCGATGGGATCGATGGTGGCATTGGTCGGCGTGCAATTTGGCATTCTCATTAACGACCAGCAGATGAACCCTTACCTGGCGATGATCGTGGTGCTGATTGGCGCCATGCTGATCGGGCTGGGATACGGTCTGCTGATTACCAAGCTGAAGTTACAGCCGTTTGTCGTCACGCTGTGTGGACTGTTGGTACTGCGCAGTATTGCGAGGTTTCTGACGCACGACAACAAGATCTCGAACTTCGTGCATCCGGACGGGGGAACGAATATTGGGTACCTGACCAGTGCTGAGTTTTTGCACATACCCTATCCGTTGTGGATGTTAGCTTGCATCGCGATTATCTCTGCGTTGGTGCTCAACAAAACGACTTTCGGGCGTTACTTGAAGGCGCTTGGCAACAACGAGCAAGCGGCCCGTTATAGCGGTATCAATACCGATTGGATCACGATCAGCGCGTACATGATTTGTTCGTTGCTGTCTGGTGTCGCGGCGATCTTGTTTGCCATCGATTTGAACAGCGTCGGCCCGAACGAAGCAGGCACGTTCTACGAGCTGTACGCGATCGCAGCGGCGGTGCTTGGCGGTTGTAGCCTGCGAGGTGGAACGGGCTCGATCGTCGGCGTGGTACTGGGAACGGCCATCTTGCGAGAACTCTACCAAGCGATCGAGACGCTGCAATTCTCGGAACTGGAAGGAACCGTGATTGGAGTCGTGATTCTGGTGGGCGTAATCGCCGACGAGATCATCCGCCGCGTTGTCGATGCAAGAAGACGTCAGCAAGAAGTATCTGCAGCCAAAGAGCGGTCTGGTAGCGGCTAATGAGTGCTTCTCATTGTTGGCGCCTGCGTGCTGATTAATTAATCAGACGCCTGCCGCTGAGGTGGAGCAATTTCTTTTTCCTCTCTGCGGCAAGCGAGATTCATCTTACGCGAAGAACTCGACCGCGTTCTCGAACAGTTTCAAACCGTCGCCGGGGCTGTTGCCTTCGCCGCGTGTCCAGCGGGGGTGATGGGTAGGGTCGATGTAGCGTTCCGGGTGTGGCATCAGGCCGAAGATCCGGCCGGTGGTGTCGCATACGCCAGCGACGTGACGCTGGGCACCGTTGGGGTTGTCGGGGAAGCTAACACAATCTTCCCCTTCGCGATTGGCCGAATACGTAAGGCACAACTGGCCAGCCGCTTCCAGGCGATCAAGCGTGGCTTCGTCGCGGGCTACGAAGCGACCTTCTGCGTGAGCGACCGGTAGGTACATCTGGTCGATGTCTTTTAGGAAGACACACTTTTCGCCGGTCGTTTTTAGGTTCACCCAGCGATCTTGAAACATTTGGCAATCGTTCCAAGCCAGCGTACTGGATGGCAAGCCACGCTCGTCATCGTCGAGCAAGAGACCCGTTTTGATCAGAATCTGAAAACCATTACAGATCCCCAAGATCAACTTGCCGTCTTCGTGAAAACGTTTTACCGCGTCCATCAAGTGATGACGCATCAAGCTACCCACAATGCGGCCGGCGGAAATGTCGTCACCGTAGCTGAACCCGCCAGAGAGGGCCAAGATTTGGTAGTCGTGCAGCAGCTCTGGCTTTTCGAGGACGCGATTCAAGTGAACGCGATCGGCCATGGCGCCCGATTGCTCGAACGCGTAGGCTGTTTCCAGGTCGCAGTTGGTTCCAGGGGAACGAAGTAACAAGGCTTTAGGCTGAGCCATGGCGAGAAATCTTTCCGTATACCTACCAGTTGAGGGGAGCTTGCCAAGCCTGTTTCAGCAGTTCGATTGGCTCGTCGAGTAACGCTTGGCCCTCTGTTTTGACGACCAGTTCTTTGTGCTGAGCAACATAACCGATTGCTGCGAAGGGGGCATCTGCCAGGGCTGCTTCAAACTTCTCGGCGTGTTCTTCCGGCACTTCGCAAACGAAACGTGTATTCGATTCGCTGAAAAGAAGGGCAACGGCAGATGGTGAGGTTAGCTCGTGCGGAATTTTATCGAGCTGAACGTCGACACCCAAGCCACCGGCAAAAGCCATTTCTGCTAAGGCCACTGCCAAACCACCTTCCGACAAGTCGTGACAGGCCGTCACGCTGCCAGCTTGAATGGCAGCATGAATACCAGCGAACACCTTTTGGGAAAGTGCGGTATCGACTTGAGGCACCTGACCGCCGAGCTTTTCGTGGATGAGCGACCAGTGCGAACCACCCATTTCCTCTTTGGTGAGGCCAACCAAATACAGCAAATTTCCGGCGGACTTAAGGTCCATCGTGACGCAAGTCGAAACATCTTCGACTTGCCCCATTGCACTAATGAGCAAGGTTGGCGGAATCGCAATGGTTTGCTTTTCACCATGCTCGTCAAAGTAGCTGAACTCGTTGTTTAAGCTGTCCTTACCGCTGATGAACGGTGTACCGAGGGCCAAGGCCATGTCGCGGCAAGCCAACGCGGCACGAACCAGCGTTCCGAGCGTTTCTGGCCGGTCGGTATAACCCCAGCAGAAGTTGTCGAGGATCGCGATCTTGGTCGGATCGGCACCAACGGCTACACAGTTGCGGATCGCTTCGTCGATGGCACTAGCCGCCATGTCGTAAGGATCGAAGTCGCCAAAACGCGGGTTCATGCCACAGGAAAGAACAATCCCTTTGCGGCTGTTAAGTACCGGCCGAACGACGGCGGCATCGCTGGGGCCGTCGTTCTTAACACCGACCAACGGCTTGATCACGCTGCCTCCTTGGACCTCGTGATCGTATTGGCGAATGATCCACTCTTTGCTGGCCACGTTCAACGAGCTGAGAATCTTGCGGAGATCGTTCCCCAGTTCGCCAGCATCTTCGCTGCTAACTTCCAGCGGCTGTGTCTGGGGCGGGGTGAAGACGGCGTCGCGGACGATGGGAGGACGCCCGTCGTGTAGGAACCGCATATCAAGTTCGCCCACCGTTTCGCCGTTGTAGGTTAGCTTTAAGTTGCCGGTCGGGACGAACTTACCCAGCACGACCGCTTCGCTGCCTTCTGAAGCAAACAAGGCTTCTAGTTCGGGCCATTTCTCTTCCGGAACCGCCAGGACCATGCGTTCTTGCGCTTCGCTGATCCAGATTTCGGTGTAGGAAAGGCCTTCGTATTTGAGTGGCGCTTTGTCGAGCCAAACTTCGGCGCCTAGTTCTTCGCCCATTTCGCCAACAGCACTCGAAAAACCACCAGCTCCGCAGTCGGTAACTGCGTTGTAGAGGTTTCGATCTCTGGCTTCCAGCAAGACGTCGAGCACCATTTTCTCGGTAATCGCGTTGCCGATTTGAACCGCACCACCAGAAAGCGATTCGCTTTCGCTGGTCAATTCTGCCGAGCTGAAGGTTGCCCCGTGAATACCGTCGCGTCCGGTCCGGCCACCAACAGCTACGATCAGGTCGTTTGGCTTGACTTCTTTGAAGGACATCTCCACAGGAATCAAACCGACGTTACCGCAGTAAACCAGGGGATTACCGAGGTAACGTTCGTCGAAATAAACGGCGCCATTGACCGTGGGAATCCCCATGCGGTTGCCGTAATCGCGAACACCACTAACGACTCCCTTCATCACGCGACGCGGATGGAGCACTCCTGGCGGGAGGCTGGCCGGGTCGGTTTCTGGCGGCGCGAAACAGAAGACATCGGTATTGCAGATCGGCTTGGCACCCATGCCGGTACCCATCGGATCGCGAATGACACCACCGATACCGGTGTTGGCACCACCGTAAGGTTCTAAGGCACTCGGATGATTGTGCGTTTCAACCTTGAAACAGACATTGTATTCGTCGTTGAAAGTGACGATGCCGGCGTTGTCTTTAAACACGCTCACGCACCAATCGTTTTCACCCAGGGTTTTCCGGATCTGCTGGGTGGCAGCGAAGATGGTTTCCTTCAACATATTGTCGAAGCGAAGCTCTTGCTGGTCGTCTTTGTAAGCGATTTTGCCGGCCAAGGTTTTGTGGCTGCAATGCTCGCTCCAAGTTTGGGCGACGGTTTCCAGCTCGATGTCGGTTGGATCGCGGCCCAGCTCTTGGAAGTAGTTTTGAATCGTTTGCATTTCAACGAGCGTGAGGTACAACTGCCCCTCTTTGCTCAGTTTCTGCAGCCCTTCGTCGTCTAGGGCGCGAATGCCTACCGTTTTCAGCTCGAACGGTTGCGATTTGCCGAACGAAAGCCGTTCGAGATCGATCGGGCCGTGGATGACTTGTTCGACCGAATCGTTGGCCAGCAGCTTGGTGGTCAGCCGCTCGGTTTGTTGATCGTCGAGACCGCCTATCCAGTATTTGCGGAAGGTGCGGACCGCTTCGGCTGGTTTGCCGAAATCGGCGATCGCTCCCTGGGTGCTTTGAGCAACCGGATCCATCACGCCCGGTTTGGGCATCACGTGGATCAAACGGTCGTAAAGATTTGACGGGGCTTCTGCTAGGATTGCTTCCCCTGCCTGAGCGACGATGGCCTTTTCGACCACGTTGTCGACCAGCAACTGATCGGCCAGCAATTGGATATGTTCGGCTCCAAAGTCTGCTTGGACCAGAAATCCGTGTGCCGTGGCGATTTCGAGGTGGGTGGCAATTTGCAGGTCTTCGGCGTCGGCAACGATGGCAGCGGCCAAGCGATCGACGTGTCCCGAAGCGGGATAGATATCAACTTCCCACAATGTCACGGTGGTGCTTTCCCTGTTCTAAGAGCTTAATCCAGTGCTCGTCCTGACCCGCTTCCAGCGACGCCCGGAAGGCAGTTAGCAATTTCTCAAAGTTCGCTAGCGTCTGCAAGACGTGGCCCCGGTTGGTAGAGAGGATCTGACGCCACAATTCGACGTCTCCACTGGCTACCCTGGTTGTATCGGCCCAACCCGTACTGGTCAGCTCTAACAGCGTTTCCGGGGTGGATGCCGCCAAAAGACTAGCAATAACGTGGGGTAAGTGGCTGGTAAGGGCTACGCCAGCGTCGTGCTGAGCGGGGCTCATTTCCAGAACCTGGCTTCCCAAAGATTCCCAGAATTTGCGCACACTTGCCTGGGCAGTTCGATCCGTTTCGGCGACCGGGGTAACGATTGTGACCCGTTTATCGAATAGATCGGCCTGGGCATAGTCGGAACCGCTCTTGTCGCTGCCGGCCATGGGGTGGCTGCCAACGAAATAGACATCCTTGCGACCACGGACCGACTCGCTCGAATGGAGGGTGTCGACAATGCTCTGTTTGGTGCTGCCGGCGTCGGTAATGATCGTGCCAGGCTGGCAAAAGGGGACTAGCTGTTCGACAAGCGGCGCAATCGATTCGACAGGCGAGCAAACCACAATCAAATCGGCCCCGCGAATCCCGGCCTGCCAGTCGGTGGTTCCCTCGGTGATGCACCCTTGGCGTTGGGCTCTGGCCAGACGCTCTTCGTTGCGACCAATTCCGACAACCTTGTCGGTGACGTGACGCTTCTGCGCAGCAAGCCCAATCGAGCCTCCAATTAGGCCTACGCCAAGGATTGCGATTTGCTGGAAATCAGGCATAAGGACGTTACGCGTTGGTCTAATAGTCGTTTAAGGTGCGAAAACGAAGATTATAACAAGATCAACACCAATGAGACGACCATGCGAAGGGATTTCTGGGATACCTTCCGTAAACACGTTGATTGCCCCAGAAACCAAGAAAGGAAGAAGCCTGGTTGCACATGGCAGCCAGGCTTCTCCGCGACCAAGTTTCTGAGGAGTGATTGAGAGTTACGAATTATCGGGCAGGCGGACTAACGTCATTTGATGTGCGGTGCCGTCATCGTAGCGAACGACGACAGGCGTTTCCTGTTGGGTCAGACTGTTCAAATCGGTTTGGAAAACCGCTTTTTGGTTCCCGGCAACGGTCCAAGCTACTTGCTGGGTTTTCTTGTCGAGTGAACCGGAAAGAGGTTGGCTGTTATCAGACAGGACGTTGTAGTACGAGCCACTGATCTGGCCGCTTTTGCTGATCGAGATTTGCATAAGCATCTGCGATTGGGTTTCGTCCCCTTGAACCAACGCATAGACGCCGACCGGAAGCCACTGCTCGTCGGAATTGGCAGGCGTTGCCGTTTGCGACAACTGCTGAGCTTCTTGGGCTTGTTGCTCTGAAGTGGCTGCTGACGTTTCGTCTCCGGCAACATAGACGTTCGACTCGTTGTACGAATAGCTAACCGGGGTCGAGGCGACGCCAGCGACCCAACCGGTTAACGCCCCGAAGCTGGCGGCTGCCCACGCATCGGCATGTGGGTGCGAGTATCGCCAGGCGTTGGGATGCTGCGAATACCACGACGTGGTGAACGGTTCTGGTTTGTTAGCCCACTGCTGAGAAACGTTGTGGTAGATGTCGCTGGATCGCTGCGAAACGTTTTGCTTCGTTTGGTCGAATTCGGAACGCCGGTCGTTCTGGCGATCGTCTCGATTTTGTTGCTTGTTGTCGAATTGCTGCTGACGGTTCTCGCCTGGTTGCCGATCTTTGAGCTGGGTACGATCTTTGTCACCGCCTGAGAGGCCCAGGAAATCGTTCAGTTTATCTTGCGAAAGGGAAGAACGGCTGCCTAGTTCGCCGCGATTGAACGTTTTGCCTTCCAAGGTATTCGAGAGTTTATCGTGGCCGGAAAGGTTGCGGTCGCCGAGGTTGCGATTGCTGAGGTCACGACTTCCTAAATCACGGCCACTGAGATCTCGGTTGCCTGCGCGGGAAGAGGGTTCACGCGAGCCAGGGGTGAGGTTGGAGCTATGGGGCCGACTCACATGGCTGGGCGAGGTACGGTTTACGCCACCACCTGTAGAACGCGTTGGTTGCTGACGTCCACCACCACGAGGACCAGCGTCGCACTCGGAGATGATGAAAGCGAAGGTCGAAAACGCGATAATACCCAACCAAAGTGGACTTTTCATCATTCTTCCCTATTTCCCAGTGTCGGCAAGTTCATGCGATCAACCGCAGGCCGATCGTGCTGCTGAAAGAAACCATAGAGCCAACTCCTTCTTCTGGCAGAGAGTTTCCGGCTGCTTTAGCCAAACTTCTTTAATTAGTTGATTGGCAATAGCGCACAATCGTGTAACTCGCATGGTCAGGACGGTTGGTACATTCGCTGCAACTGGAACCAGGCAAACGCCGTAGTTGCGTTCGATGGGCCCCTTTCGCATGATGGAAAGAGTCATTTCCACTTTTGGGACACCCAAATGTTATTCTCCCCGCGTATTAGTAAGTCGAACCTGATCCAACTTTGCCGCCGCGTAGGCAATCAATTGCATGCCGGAGTCGATATTCGTCGTGTCTGGCAGCGCGAAGCCGAACGTGCCTCGGGCTCGATGAAGCATGTGATGGAGTCGATTTGCGAGAGTATTGACGAAGGGCACCAGATGCACGAGGCGATCAACTTCACCGGGGATTACTTCCCGAAGCTGTTTCGCCAGATGATCAAGCTGGGGGAGGATACCGGCCACTTGGATAGGATCTTTCTAGAACTGGCCGATCAGTACGAGCATCAACTGAAATTACGCAACTCTTTTCTGGCTTCTATCACGTGGCCTTTGATTCAGCTTGGATTGGCGATTTTGATAATTGGCATCCTGATTTTCGTAATGGGGTTCATCTCGGAAATGAACGAGAGGACCGTCGACCCGCTAGGGCTCGGGTTGTTAGGCGTGCAAGGGCTTATCGACTATTGCTTGATTATCGGAACGTTTTTCCTGGGCCTGTGGGTCGTTTATCTTTTGTGGTCACGCGGGAGACTGGGGTTTCTCCAGCTCGATCGATTGACCATGAGCATTCCTGGCATAGGTCCACCCATCCGCACGCTCTGTTTGGCTCGCATGGCCTGGGCTTTGGGGCTGACCATCGGCGGGGGGATGGATATTCGGAATTCAATGCGACTTTCGTTGGAAGCAACCCACACCTATTACTACATGCAATATGCCGATCAGATCGATCGTGAACTACTTTCCGGAGATGAAGTCAGCGAGATCTTGCGTCGGACAAACTGCTTTCCACACGATTTTTTAGACGTGGTCGAAACCGGCGAGATTTCCGGTACGTTGTCGGAGTCGATGTTGAAACTCTCGGAACTCTATTTCGAGAAAGCCCGGGCGGCCATGAATACGTTAGCGATCATCGGGGGCGTGGCGGTCTCGATGCTAGTCATGGGGGTAATCGCCATCGCTATTTTTAAGCTGGCCTTTTTTTACCTGGGTACCATCAACGACGCTTTGGATGGACTAAACATGTAACGACGCGTCGCTGGGCTTGCTGCAACGTGGTAAACCGAGGCAAAACGCGAGCAGGGCCGACAAGAAGCAATAACGGACCACGCAATCAAGCGTGGCCCGTTTTCTGTTTTTGACTGATACTGCCGCTTAGTTGGCGGAAGGTTCCGCTTCGGATGGCTTGTTTTTGCCGTTGGCCAGCGACTCGGGGTCTTCGGCGTAACGGATCAAGGCCTCTGGCAGTTCGACTCCGCCGATGTCTTTCATGACCTGCATCATTGGGGGCAAAGTCTTGGCCATCCCACTGAGCCAATCGGCTGTGTTCGAGCGTCCATTCTGGTTGCCTCCTTCCCAGACAACCACCTTGTCGAACTTGATGTTCGAGATTGCCTTGGCGGACGATTCCGCCAGGTTGTCGAGATGCTCTAAGAGCAACAGTTGGAAGGCTTCCTTGCTGCTACCACAGGCCTCGACAATCGCTTTCAAACCAGCACCCTTCTTGGCCAGCTTTTCATATTCACCGCGAGCTTCGGCTTCCAGTTTGGCGTAGATCGCGTCGGCTTCGGCTTGGGCAATGATACGACGTCGGGCAGCTTCAGCAGACGAATCGACTTCGATCTTGGCTTTTTCGGCTTTGGCAGGGGCTTCTAGTAATGCTCGCTTTTCTGCTTCCACACGTTCTGCTTCGGCAATAGCCGCTTTGGCGAGGGCGCGGTTTTCGGCTTCTTTCACCGCACCATCTGCTTCGCGTTTGCGAATTTCACCCAACTCGTACGCTTCGGCTCGCTTGACGGCGAGTTCGGCTTTTGACTTGGCGACTTTCGCTTCCGAGAGGTTTTCCCCTTCGATTGCAGCAGCATCGGCTTCGGCGATCTTGATACGCTTTTCTCGTTCGGCGTCTTTAACGGCAGCTTCCTGATCGAACTGGGCGCTGCGTTCACCCACGGTGGCGGCAGCGTCGGCGTCAGCAATGCGGATACGCTTTTCACGCTCGGCATCTTTCACCTTCGCTTCACGTTCGTACTCGGCAGCCCGTTCGCCGACCGTTTGTTCTTTGTCGAGTTCGGCAATGCGAATTGCTTGTTCGCGTTCGGCTTCACGCGTACCAATCATCCGAGCCTTGGTGGCGTTGGCGACTTCCACTTCCCGGTCGCGTTGGGCCGAGGTGACGCGGATTTCGCCCATCTTTTCGTTGTCGGCCACGTCGCCACGGGCTTGCTGAATCGCGAGCGAAGCCGCCTTTTGACCGATGGCATCGATGTAGCCAGACTCGTCGGTGATGTCGGTGATGTTCACGTTGATCAAGCAAAGCCCGATCTTATTGAGTTCCGGTTCCAAGCTGCGCTGGATGTGCTCTAGAAACGTATCGCGATCGCGGTTGATTTCTTCAATCCGCATCGAGGCAATCACCTGACGCAGTTGACCGAAGATAAGTTCTTCTGCCTGCTTACGGATTTCGTTGGTGGTCAAACCAAGCAAACGGACAGCAGCGTTGTCCATCACGCCGGGCGTGGTGCCGATGGCCACGGTGAAGCAGCTCGGCACGTTCACGCGGATGTTTTCCGAGGAAAGAGCACCACGCAGCGGAATTTCGATTTGGATTGGTTCCAGGCTAAGGTAGGCGTAGTCCTGAACCAAAGGAATCACAAACTTTGCCCCACCATGCACCGTTTGCGACGACTTACCGTTTCGCGACAAACCGTACACCACCAGCACGCGGTTGCTGGGACATCGCCGGTACTGTTTGACAATGGCAATAAAGACGGAGAACAGGAACATCAAAAACAGAACGACGCCACCGGCTAGCCATACGTAAGGATTGTCGGACCAATCCTCAAGGCCTTGTGCAAATAGAATAGGCATGGTTGTTGAGCTCGCTTTCTTGTGATGGGGGCTCGATGCTGGCGCAATCCGCGCGCAGGAATATCTAGGTTTATTTAGGTTACGCTGAGCGAAAACTGAGGGAATCGAAGACAGACGGACGAAGTCTGCTAGTGCGAATTTGCCGCTTCTTCCGGTTCTGCTGGGTAGGAAGCGGATGACCTAGTCGCGATTGGTTCTACCAGGACAATCGTGGGACTAATCACTTCAATGACTTCCACCGGAGTTCCGGTAGTCAGTTTTTCGTGAGAAGACGTTTGTGCGGCGTATTCGACGATCTGATCTTGAACGCGAAGTTGAATCTTGCCGACGCCTGACTTCATGGGAGGAATCGGAATGTAAACGTTTCCGGTGCAACCCACCGAGTTGTAAATTTGCACGGTGCCGTCACTGTTCAAGCGATACAGCAGTTGCATGATCCAGTGGACGGTATACATCGCAGCCAATCCAACTGCCACGGCGATCACAAACGAAAGCGGTTCGCCCAGATCAGCCGCGAGACTGCCCAAGCCTGCGATACCGAAAAAGGTAAACGCAGTTACCACCGTCTTAAAAGAGATGACTCCAAACAGCCATGTCGAGCCATGGGCATCGCTGGTGAAATCATGCGGGACATCGTCCGGAATATCATCGGGAATGTCATCTGGAAAATCGAACTCGTCGAGTCCTACGCCCAACAAGGCCAAGAGAAACTGGACCACGAACACCGATCCGGCCATTACGGCACAAACCAGAAATACCCAGTACATCGAAATGACCTTTCAGAACGACAAGCAAATGTGAAGTAGTATCTTCACTGAGGTATTCGCTGCGATTACGGCAATCTTGGGCCTAAAATCGGGAATCCGCTTCAGGGCAAAGCTACTGCCCGTATCTTGGGTTACGACGACGCAGGCGTCAAATAGAATTCCCCGGAAAGTGGGGGAAGCGGCGGCATTGGAGCAAGGGGGGCGTTGGTTAACCGCAGAGAATTCTCGATATGCTTCAGGGAGTTGTGTCTTTCGAGGGGGCAAGTTCTAGGGCAATAAACTTAGTCTTGCTGTCGGGAATAGGTAGGTTCTTCGGCAGATCGGGAAAGTGATACCTGACAATGTCTTTGGCATTGACCCAACCAGCGCTGAAATCGGCGTATTTCCAATGTTGGTCCTCACGCCCTCGCCTCGCCAGGATGAAGCCGACTTGCTCCGTTTTACTGTCTCGAAACACAAGAATTGATTTCGTTTGTAGTATCGCGAAGTCATCGTATTTCGAGCGAAAGAACTTAGGCTCGCTCGTTATCGAGATCTCCTCAAACGTAACGTTTTCTGGCTGAATATGATCGATATAGTCTTGGTAGCTAGGCTGGAATGTCTGCGGCACTTCTGCGGAAAGGAGCAGCTTAGGGTCCATCAATTCGAACGAGGACGTAAAGTCTTTCTCTCGGATTCCGTCGAGGATACGTTTCGCATCGGAGATGACTTGAGGACTTTCTTTCGCAATCCAATCCGTGTCTTTGATCTGCCATGAAGGATTGATCGTTCCCCAACTGGAAACAATCAAAACTGCAAGGACAACGAATAATCCGATGTAAACGTATTTTATGTTCATCAGTTGGTGATTGGTGCACGTTGGCAGCTCTTGTGAAGACTATTGATGTCTGCGCAAGTAATCTAACATAGCAACGGACCGATTTGCCACGAATCCGGGGCTTCCGTTGGTCGCCCCTATTGGATTGATGGCGCAGACCTCAATAATTACCGAAGTACACCGAAAATGCTGGGACGATGGGAGCCCAACTGGAAACCTCAAGGGGAGCTGGACTAGTTTCCTGAGTCAAAACTTGACGCCATGGCTCGCTCCATTCACTCTTCCAAACGAATAGATGGCTGTCCGAGCATGTCGGCAGCCATCCGAGTTGAATGGAAGGTGTGCGCTACGAGCCAAACGCGTTGACTACGAAACGGCCGAGAAGCCAGATGGCCGGTTGTACAGCTTCTCTTTCGTAGACCACAAACCTGCGGAAGGAGTGGCGATGAAGAAGATTTCTTCGCCATCGGGCATCGTGTTGAAACCTTCTTTCAACTGATCGACCGGGTAGCGTTTGATCGTCTCTTCGTAGTCGGCGTAAGCGAAGTGGACCTGTTCAACTTCTTCCTTGGTCAGGTGGCCCGGGGCATAGCGAATCGTGAAGCGACCTTCCGAGGTACCGTGCATCAAGTGCGCCGTACCGTGGGCCAGGTCTTGCATGTCTTCGTTTTGCTTGTACAGCTCTAAGATCTTTTCGGTTGGCTGATACCCATACTTACGAATCAACGCATCCACGTCAGGCTGCTCACCGAAACGCTTCAGGCCGGGGGCGATCACCAGCAGTTCGCCACCATCGGCCAAGGCCATGCGGGTGCGGTAAACGCTTTTGTTGGCGACCCAAGTGCTGAAGAACTCGTCTCCTTGCATCACGCAGACGATCTTCTTGATCGGCTTGTCGAACACGGTGATGTTCTCGTCTCGCGACTGCCGGGCGGCGGCCAGGTAGGTTTCCAGGTCGTCACCGATATGGACTCCGGTATGCACCAGTTCGCCAGCTTCGTTGCGAGCCAGCACCACTTGCACGTAGAAGTCGGGCAGGTTGCTCAGCATTTCGTCTTCCGCTTTGTTGAAGACGGCGCGAACTGGCGTGATCAAATTGCCAAGATTGTTCTCGATGCCACAACTGGCGGCCATCATGTGCGAAGTGCAGATCAGGTCTTTGCCTGCCAGGCCGATGAAGTAATTCTTATTGTGATTGGCAAAGCCTAGCACTTCGTGCGGAACGACGTGCCCGATGTTGATGATCAGGTCCCACTGTTCTTCCATCAGCATTTTGTTGAGCCAGATCGGAATGGCCCAATCGGCGGCGCCGTTGCTGATCTCTTTGACGAAGTCGGCGGAGATCTCACCCACCTTCACGCAGCCGTCGCGCCAGTCGTGTGGGTGAATGATCTCGTTGGGGATGTTGCCGAACATCTGCTTGTTCTGTTCAGGCGTGTGCGGCTCGTGCTGCCCCAAGGTTGGGATGACGTGGATCTCTGCTTCGTCCTTCAGCTTCTCCCAGAAGTATTCCGTAATCCAACCGGCGCCCGAGTGCATCCGCGTGATGTCTGGTGGCAACAACAAAACTCGCTTAGGCGTACCACAAATACGTTGTCGAGCTTCTTCAATAGCCCGATCAAGAATGGCAAGCAACTCTGGCTTTTTGATTTCTTTTGCGGTCTCGGAAATCCAAGGCATGGCTAGGGCAATCCAAACTAGGGTGAAACAAAGAAGAAGCGAGAAGCGAATGACCTCCTCTCAGGCTTGAACAGAGAGGAGGTAGGAAGGTTAAAGTCGTTGTCCTGGCCCTGGCTTTTCATTCAAAAGCGCTAAGCCCTGAGGACTATTTGGGTTATTGCTTAGGCGGTCTGGCGGCGAACCAGTTCCAATAGCGTTCGAACCGCAAAACCGGTGGCACCACCACTGCAATAAGGTTTCGGCTTTTCGGCAAAAGCGGGACCAGCGATATCGATATGGGTCCACGGAGTTCCATCGACGAATTCTTCCAGGAACTTGGCAGCGGTAATCGCACCACCCCAGCGTCCATCGCCGACATTTTTAATGTCCGCAATTTGGCTTTTAACCTGTTCGCCAAATTCGGGATACATGGGCAGTTCCCACATCTTTTCGCCGGTGGCGAGCGAGGCTTGTTGGACTTCGCTGCACCAATCAGGCTCGTTGGTCATCAGTCCGGCGGTGTCGGTCCCCAGGGCAACGACACAAGCGCCAGTTAGGGTGGCCAAGTCGACGATTGCACTTGGCTTTTCGTCTAAGGCCACATTCAATACGTCGGCCAAGACCAAGCGGCCCTCGGCATCGGTGTTGAGGACTTCAATGGTTTTGCCACTGCGGGAAGTGAGGATGTCCCCCAGCTTGTAGCTGTCGCCAGAGACCATGTTTTCGACCAGGCCGCACAAAGCAACCACGTTGACTGGTAGCTTCCAGGAAGCGATCGCCTTGATGGCGCCCAGCACCGTAGCAGCACCGGCCATGTCGCATTTCATGGTGATCATGCTGTCGGAAGGTTTCAGCGAAAGGCCGCCCGAGTCGAACGTCACCCCTTTGCCAACCAAAGCAATCGGTGGCTCCCCTTCTTTACCGCCGTTGTATCGCAGAATCACCAATCGTGGTTCGCGAACCGAGGCACGAGACACAGCCAAGAGACTGCCGCAATTTTCTTCGGTCAGCTTGGCTTTGTCCCAAACTTCGATATTCAAGTCGTGGTTTTCCGCGACCACGGCGGCTTCTTCGGCGAAGGTGGCCGGATAGATATCGTTCGGGCAGCGATTGACCAAGCTGCGGGTTAAGTTGATCGCGTTGGCCAGGGCACTTCCTTTTTCCAGGTTGGCCTCGGTGGCCGAACTCCAGACGATTTCGCCGGGAGGATTTTGTTTTTTCTCTTTGCGATAGATGTCTTGTCCATGGCAACCAACCACCGAGCCAGCGATCGCTTGCTCGATAACTTCAGAAGGCCAGAAGTCGTCGAGGAAGAAGCCTACCTTCTCGACCTTTTTGGCAGACACAGCCACCGAGGCTGAAGCGGCCGCTTCGTAGGCCCGGCGAATGCTGAGGTCTTCTTTTTTACCCAGACCAATCACATAGACCCGCAGCGTTGCGAAACCGCTGGGAGCAAGAATCGAGGTGATTTCATTCGGTTTGCCTGTGATATCACCTGCTTCGACCAGCCGCGTAATCGAGCCACCGATAAGGGTATCGAGTTGATCGGCAGGGGGCGAGAGCCCGTCTTCGTAGGCCCCGACAACAAGGACATCGCCTGAAAAGTCGGCGATCTTCAGTTCAGTACCCGTAACCTTCATCAGTCTTATCTCGTTTCTTTTCGCAAGGTTTGACTAGCGCGCTGCTTATCGCAAGCCGCTATTGTACTGCTGCGAGACGTTTCGATACAGTGCCGTTAGGGTGCGCCGTTGTATAGAGAAAATCGGCTGATTCGGGCCCTGTTTTGGCCGACAAGCATTGGATTGGGCTTTCTCGATCAGGAGAACGACCATGTGCAGAATGGCAATTGGGATTGCCGTCACGCTATTGCTGGTGGTATCTGCCCAAGCGGGATCCCCTCGGATGGTTATGGAGGTCGCTTGTATCTCTCAGGCTCGAAGCGAGCCTGGCGAAACTTCCTTAAAAGAAGAACTCTCGGCAGCGCTAAAGCAATCGAAGGTTGCTACCGAGGGGTTAACGCCCTTTTTCGAGCAGTGGTTCGCCGAGCAAGATCGGTCGCAATTTAATATCGACTTGCTCACGCTTAAGTTGCCGCTAGGAGAAGAGATCGAGGTGACGACACAGCGAGCACTCGGCTGGCAACCAGACGGAGAAGTTGCCGATGGCAGCGTCGAGTTTCCTCGTCCACTGGGAGTGACGATGATTCTGCGCGGGGAAGAAAACTAACAGGGGCAAGTCGATATACAAGGGCGATTTGAAAAACGAGGCCAAGACGATCGCTTAGACACCTCGAAAACTGACGCGGAAAGTGGCAAGCTCGTGCCAGTCGCGGGCATGAAGACCTTTTGGGTAGATACCCAGATTACTTTGGATTGGAAGGTCCCAGCCGTGCTCGGGGGACTGGTTCACCAGAAAAAACAGAACGGCAAGACCAAGATCGTAGAGACCGTTGTGGTGCTGCGAGCTTCCCGTGGTAACACGGTTTTAAGATCAGGCTCGTAGCGACACCCGCTTCAGGTAGCAATCTGCGGTTCCCAAATTTCTAGCGGAGGCATCACGATGAATTGGTTTACTAAGCTGGTAATTGCCCTTGCTCTGTTGCCGCTGCAGGTTGCGACCTCGGTGGCAGATACGCCCAAAATTACGGTGGAAGTTGCCGTGGTGGTACGTACGCCGGAGAAACCGTTTGGTGTGTCGCTAGAGGACGAATTGAAAGAGGCCGTGAAAAGCACTGCCGCTGCTCGCCTAGGAGTCGAGGCTCTCTTTAAGCATTGGCTCCCGGGCAAGAGCGAAAGCATCTGTTCATCAACCTGATGAACGCGACGACGCTGAGGTGACCTTTCAAGCTCGGCAGACGATCGGAAGCGATCAGGACGACGTAGCACCTGAAGGTACCTTCTCAAGCAATCCATTGGGCAATGGCATTGCTATTAAAGTGAAAGGGACAGAAAACAAAGATGGAAGGCTTCAGGTCGGTTTTACTTTTAAGAAGAGTACTTTGCGCAAAGAAGATCCCGAGACGAAAAAGATACACCGTGCTCCTATGACGGATTCGATTGGGATGTCGAGTGTTGTTACTCTGGAGCCGAACGTTGCCCTGGGGGGCGGCAGTTCATACATACAAGATGGCAACGTGAAAACTTTTGAGCGAGTTCTGGTGGTTCGAGCTTTCTTAACCGACACAGTCCGCGAGGATAAACTTGTCGAAGGGAATCAATAAAAGTGGTAAAGAAAGGAATTGCTTAGGCCGCTAACTGGGGGGTAAGATGAGCTTCGCGCGATGATCCATCCTTTGAGGAGAAGCCCCTGTGAATGCTCGATTCTATTCTTGGCTCGTGCTGAGCCTCCTGCTGGTAGGTATTGGGAGTAGTGGTCTCGTCTTGGCTGAAGATGCCAACGATAGTCCGGAACTTACGGAGGTCGTGGAAGTAACCGAAGCCCAAGAGGCAGTCCCCCAGCCTGAAAGTAGTCATGCTGAATATTTCCGGCACTTCGATGCCGACGGCAACGGGCTGCTGGAAGGGGATGAGCTTATCGTGCTTCCACGGATGCTAAGTCAAGATTTAGACTTAGACCGTGGTCATCCTGATAATCTACTTAAAGGTAAGGTCACGTCAGAGAAATTTGACGAAGCTTTAGAATCATTACGCAAGCAAATGCTTCAGGCCAAAAAGCTTGGAGAGGAAGAGCGGAGATTCAAAGCGTACCGAAGCCAGCTTGTTCGTGAAGCTACGCAAGAGACTTCTGAGCAAATTGCAATGAACGCGAATGAGCAGCCTGTTGCGGAAGCGGTGGAAGAAGTCACTGAAGAGAAACCTGCTGAAGTTGGATCTGGCAGAGTCGAGGTTCTGCTGTTGCGGCGAAAGTCGGAGAAGTTGCCACATCAGGCTTTCTCGGAAGAGGTCTTGCATGTCGCCGGCAAAGCGGGTCCCGCGCTCGCGACGCGTCTGCTCCCCTGGCTGGCAGACGAAAAAAATAGCAACGTGCAACTGATGGATTACTTTTTAATTACGACCTCGGACGATGCCCCGGTGATGGTACAGTTCAGCGGTCGCGAACCATCTGCCCAAGTGGGCTCGCGTGGAGGTAGCGAGTACATCAACGTGGGAACGATTGTTAAACTTTCGTCCAAGACCATGGAGGACGGTAGAACCACGGTGGCTATTCATTTTGAAAAGTCGATTGCCGAGCCTGTGACTGGGAACGAAGAGAAGGCAAAGGAGAGCAGCCAGGACACGGCAGCGACTGACAAACCCTCGGCTCGCCCGAATGCAGCAGCGAATACCGAGAACGATCGAGAGCGAGAAAGAGCAGCCATGCTGGAAGCAATACAGCGTGCAAGAGGTGGATTTGGTGGTCGATCCGATCCGCGAGCAGCGCAGGGGAGTCTACCAGAGATCTCTTCCATGACGATCTCAGGGACGTTGACCCTTCGGCCTGGCGAGCCAGCACTGCTGAGCGAATCTGGGCAGCTAGAGCGGGGAATCTACGAAGAGACCATCATCCTCGTAGAAGTTAAGCCGTAACAAGGCAAAGCGATTCCTGGTTGAGGTTCCTCAATGGGGTTGGCCTCAGCGAGTGGGCGAGAAAATTACTTTTGCCAAGCGGTGCTGTGTCCCTTACCTTTGGGGGGGGCAGGGTTGTTGCCCTCCTCATCCCCTTCATGCACCACCGTCCAGCGAAAGGAATCGTCGAATGATTCGTTTCTGTTCTTGCTTTCTCTTCTTATCGATTTTAAGCCTCAGCATTTCTCCAGCTAAGGCCCAGACAGCTAAGCCAGATAATCCCCAAAAGCTTAATTTAGAACTGCTGATCGTGACCTACCGCGCCGAAGGGACCACCAACAAAGACGACGCCAAGTTGGTGGCCGCCGTGGAAGAAGTGGTCAAGAAGCACGAGTCTGCGGCGCTAAGTACATTGCAAGATGCCGTAAACGAAACCTTACCGAAATCGAGCGAGAAAGCGGCTGCGGAGGTCGATGCCTTTTCGCTAAAGACCTATCACGATCTTGAGCAATGGGTCAAATTTGGCAGCGGCAACCCGCGTTTGCTCTCTCCCTATTATCGCGGCGATGCTGCCACGCGGTTGTTGCTGGGTGAAACCGAAGTGAAAGCGACACCCTGGGTTTTGGACGAAGAGCGGTTTGGAATTGGGGTGACGGTTCAGCGACATCAGCCAGGCAGTGTGCTGCCGCAACGAAATAGTTCGTCGGCTGAAATGGTCATGGAGACGGTCTCGTTTACCTCGAATACGTTGCTCGATGAGAATGAGGCGGGCGTGATCAACTCGTATCGGCACCAAGACAACAAGCTGACTTTGGTGATGATCGTAGTTGCGCGTGTTTCGCGCTAGGCTTGGCCGCTTGGGCCAAATATTTGTCTATTGCTGCTGTGACATATTGTCGCAAGGGCATCCATTCGCGTAGGCTGCTACACTGGTACGAAACCCCTTACGAGCGGCGCCGCAGATGAGGACCTTCAGCAGATGGAAGTATTTCCGGTCAACCAATACGATCCTTTAATGCCTGGGATCGTGATGGCAATGGTTGCCATCGTGCATGTCTTTATGGCGCAGTTTGCCGTCGGTGGTGGCATGCTGCTTTGTTATTTTCAGTGGCTGGCCATGACCGGGCGATGCGAAAATGCACGCTTGTTTGTGCATGGTTACTTCAAGTGGCTGGTGTTGATTAGCTTCGTCGCCGGGGCTGCTACTGGTGTGGGAATTTGGTTCACCGCCATTCAGGTCAGTGCCCCCACCATCGGGCAAATGATTCAGAACTTCCACTGGATTTGGGCCACCGAGTACCTTTTCTTTCTGTTGGAAATCATCGCTGGCTACCTGTTTTATCGCTATCACGAACGGATCAGCGATACGGCTTGTTTGCGTTTGCTGGGCATGTATGCGTTTGCGGCTTGGATGAGCTTGTTTCTGATTAACGGCATCATCAGTTGGCAACTGACGCCAGGGGGCTGGATCGAAGATCAATCACTCTTCGCCGGTTTCTTTAACCCAACCTTCTGGCCGAGTACGTTGTTTCGCACGATCGTTGCCCTGACCTTGGCCGGTCTGGTGGCATGCGTTGTGGTGAACACGATGAAGGAGCTTGATCAGGAAGCGAAACGGAAGCTGATAAACTACGCGGCGCACTTGCTGGTACCGATGGTGGCGATGCCGTTTCTGGGCGTTTGGTTTTACTTCATGATGCCCACCGACAGCCAAGGCTGGGTCGCCGGGGGCAGCCCAGCGATGACCCTGTTTCTGAACATCGCCGTAGGGGCATCGCTAGCGATTGGCGGTTACGCGTTTGTCGGCTTGTACTTGCAAAAGTTGTACATCAATGGCGCGACGGCCACGCTTTTGCTGTTATTGGCATTTGGGGCGACCGCCGGGGGAGAGTTTGTCCGAGAAGGTTCGCGAAAACCGTATTCGATTCGATATTGGATGTACTCTAACGGAATCTTCCCCCATGAAGTTGCCAAGATGCGCGAGGAAGGTTGCTTAGCAGACGATCCCTACCCGCTGCGAGATGGGACACCGGTCGCTGGCGAAATCACCACACGCGGGGCCAAGGTTTTTCGGCGGCAATGTGCCGTCTGCCATACGGTATCTGGCATCAATGGTGTTTCAGAGTTAACCGTAACCTGGGATGCCGATCAAATGCGGATGAATATCGCGAAACTACAACATACCAAACCGTTCATGCCTCCGTTTGCTGGCAACGCCGAAGATTTGGAATCGTTGGTTCGCTATCTCAAATGGTTTGATGAACGGAACGACGAAGAAGCGGAAAAACCGTTCGAGGAAGCCACATTGAAGACCAATCAAAAATGGCTGGACGAAGCGGGCACCATGCCGCTGTCGTTGCCGGGTGAGACTTCGCTGCAAGCAGAAGAAGGAGAAAAGTAATGGAGTTGCCTTTCCCTTTTTCGTTGCCGCTGACCTCTTTCACTTACGAATTTTTGTACTTGGTAACATTTGTCACGCATCATTTTGCGATGCACTACGTCGTTGCCGGTTGTTTGCTGATTGTGGGGGCCAGTTTGTGGTACCGCACAGATGAAGCAGGGCTGTTAGCCAACCCGGTGATTGGGGCCTTGCGCGATTGGATGCCCTTCGGGCTCAGCGCGGCTATCACGTTTGGTGTAGCCCCGCTCTTGTTTATTCAACTGCTGCTACCAGAGCATTTTTACACGGCAAACTTGCTGCTAGGTTTGCGCTGGATGGTAGTGATCCCTGCTCTGATTGCCGCGTTTTACTTGTTGTATGTACTGAAGAGCCACTGGTTCGAGCGGCTGCACTGGTGGCAACGGGCGTTGGTTGCTGGGGTGAACGCTGGCCTGTTTGTGTTCATTGGTTTCTGTTGGACTGCCAATTACTTGGTGGCCACTCAACCGGAAGCCTGGCCGGAAACGTTTGCCTCTGGCATTTTGCCGATTGCGACGCTCAAGGTGGTTTCACGCGGGGCCGTTTGGATGAGCATCGCCTTCGTGACGATGGCCTCGCTGGTGGTTGCTCAGTTGGCTTACTTGCGCGAAGGAACGGCGACCGACGCTGATCTGCCGACGGTTAGTTGGCTGCGTTGGCTCTCGTTGGCTGGGCTAGGTGTTTTTGCGGTGGCCTCGCTGGGGGCGGTCGGGCTTTCGGCTCCTGGCTTCACGGCAGTTGCCAACGGCTCAGGCGTTTTATGGCTGGGGCTGGGAATCGCGATGTGGGGCGGGCTAATTTATTCGTGGATCTCGGACGAGGCCACCATTAGTAAAGGTTGGACGTTGCCTCGCTTAGGATTGGTGATCGTGCTGTTGTTTTGTGCGACGGTGGTGCGCGAGTTGATTCGTGTGGCGACGATCGATTATCCAGCCCTATTCGCCAAGCACGAGGCCGTCGGCAAAGTACAAGGGTTTTACTTGTTTCTAGTGACGGCCGTGATTGTGATCGGCTTGATCGCGATCAGTGTACGCTGGGTGTACCAGTCGTTTCAGCCCGAGGAAGTAGAAGCGAAAGAGTAAGTGATCTGCGCAAAAAAATCCCGGTCGCATGATTCGACCGGGATTTTTTGTTTCTTGTCTGGCTGCCGGACGCTTAAACGTTGAAACCGTACTTGGCGTTGGCAGGGTCGAAGTCGGAATCGGTGAAACCGTTGTTCAGCTTCATGTTCATATAGGTGTACTCTTCCAGCATCGGCGGTTCCCCACCTTGCTTGGAAGGCCAGTCCCACGAAGCGTAACGAATCGGAATTTGCAATTCGTCGTCGATGAAGATGTGGGCTTTGTGGAAGCGGAAGTTCTTACGCGGTACTGGGTGCAGCACTTCGATGGCCGTACAAACGCGACCGTTGATCTTCGCCCCGTTGAAGAACTTGACTTCGCATTCGCCGTACTGCATGTCTTCCTTGGCGACTTCAATCAGGCGAACGATCAAGTTTTTGATGCCCACTTCCGTAATGGGATAACGATTGCCACGCATGGCAAGTGCCCCGTTCGGATCGAGCGAAACGGTCACGTGCTTCAGCAACGCGCCCCCTTCGTGGGCCATCAAGTTACCGTTGTTGTGCCCCTTCACGTACAACACCTCACGACCCTTCACGCTGGAAGGTTTGAGGAAGTACATGTACACGCCAAACGGGTTCAACTGATTGCCAGATTGGTCGTTTTGTTCGTGACGAACTTTGGTGTAGATGAACTCTTGATCGGTCAGCTTGCCGCTGATCTGTTCACGCTTGACCAAGGTGCATTCGTAGTCGCGAACGTTCTTGGTGATGTTTTCTAAACCGTTTTCTGCAATTCGCAATGCAGGCGCCAAGGGGTGCTCGGTCGCTACGTTCTGAGCTTGAGTGGCACCGTTGGTACGGTTGGAAACGCGAAAGACGGGCTCGCGTAGCCCCTGACGTTGATCCTCACCGTAAGTCGCCCGGGTCAGCCCGCAGGCTAGTGCCGTACCGCCCATAAGGAGCGCTCGGCGAGAAAGGAGGGACTTGGTCATGATCAATCTCCGTTAATGTTCCGGTCCAAAAGGTCTCGCCATCCCTGCGAGATCGAAATCGAAAAGTAAGCTGCGCCGGATTCGTCTTCTTTGAGTAAGACGGCGCGTGCTAGCGACTTGTTCGCCACCACAGCGAAAGGATGCCCATAGCGTCTTATCGCATTCCACGAGGCGACAAGATGAATACCTTCCTATCAAGCCGCAAAGTTTTACAGATTACCAAGATCTCGGTAAATCGTTTATCATGCGCAATCACTGTATCCAATTTTGTCCATCAAGTGGAGTGCGATCTTTCCGGAATGGCCGAGATCAACTTTCTACGTATTGTCAGTATGCCTTTCGATGAGAACACGTATGTCCTTTACAAAGAAGGGCTTACGTCTTGCGTGGTTGTCGATCCAGGATTAGAGCCAGAAAAAATTGTGGAAGTCCTGCAAGAGAAGAAACTTGAGGTGGCTGCCATCCTAAACACGCATGGCCATAGCGACCATATTGCGGGAAACGCGACCATAAAAGAGCTCGCCCCTTCCGCTCCACTGGTGATTGGCTGGGGAGATGCCGAGAAGCTGACCGACCCCGATAAAAATTTAAGTGCCCCATTTGGGTTGCCTTTTGTCAGCCCCCAGGAGGATATCACGGTCAAAGAGGCCGATGTCTATCATGCAGCGGAGATCGACTTCGAGGTCCGTGAGACGCCTGGGCATAGCAAAGGGCACGTCGTGTTCATTGTTCGCGACGGCGACCGGACGATTGTGCTGGGGGGAGATGTGTTGTTCAAAGGAAGCGTTGGTCGCTCCGATTTCCCCGATGGTAGTTTCGCTGATTTGAAACGGTCGATCGAAGAAAAGCTTTTCACTTTGCCGACGGACAGCGTTGTCTTACCGGGGCACGGCCCAGCGACCACGGTAGGGGAAGAAATCGAATCGAACCCGTTCGTCGGTCGCGCCGCAGGCTATCGCGGTTAACGGTCGCCTAATACTGCGTATCTTGCGTCGGGATACCAATCCAAGGTAAGTAAAGGGTGAACTTGGTCCCTCGGCCTAGTTCGCTCTCGACGATAACGTCTCCGCCGTGCTCTTGCAGCACCTTCTGCGAAACGGGCAATCCGAGGCCGGTCCCACGGTTGCCTTTGGTGGACTCGAACGCCGAAAAGATGCGTTCGATATTTTCGGGCGAAATTCCGGTGCCGTTGTCTTCGACGGTCGCGATCAGCATTTGGTCGGCCAGGCGGAATTCCGTGGAAACAATCACCCGGGGGCTTTCTGCTTCTTGAACCGCATCGATGGCGTTAGTTAAAACGTTCAAAGCCGCACGATGGATCCCTTCTTCGTCGAAGAGCCCCATCGGCAGATCGATATCAGGGCGGAACTCGAGGGTGACACCGTTTTCTTTAGCACGAGCACGCATTAAATTGACGACATCTTCGACCACGTCGTTTAGCGAAGCATTCGAGCGATCGGGCTCTCGTTCTTTGCTGAACGAAAGCATGTCCATCACCAGGTGGGCGATGCGATCTTGGTTGCGGGAAACGATGCCCCAGCCATGTTTGACGACATCGATTCGCTCGGACTTGATGCCTTCTTCAATGATGTAACTTCCGCCTTGGATGCCTTGCAGAATGTTCTTTACGTGATGCGAAATGGCAGCCACTGCTTGCCCCATCGCAGCCAGGCGTTCGCTGCGTACCACGGCGGAATAGTAGTGGGTGTCTTCGACTGCCAGGGCGGCCTGGTGGGCGATGGCGATCATCAGCTTAAGATGGTCTTCGGTAAAGCGAGATCGAGTTGCCGACGATGTCATGTCAGGCGGAATGTAGGTGTCGATGTAGATCGCCCCAACCACGCCGTAGCGACCTTGCATCGGAACGCAAATGGCTTCATTCACGCCGGCATTGATAATGCTCCCTTCTGGCGACCAACGTTGGTCGTCCTGGGCATCGGAAGTGAGCACGCCTTCCGAGTTGGTCAGGACATAATCGAGAATCGTACGGCTGATGGTGATCGATTCATCGACGCCAGGGCGACTTACACGCACCCGCTGCGCTTTGGCCTCAGGACGTTTGGTGTGTGTGTCGATCAGTACGATGCAAGCGCGGTCGGCATCAACCCAATCGAAGATAAGTCCTAGCAAATAGTCCAGCAGTTGATCGATGTCCAACGTCCGACTTACGGCCAGCGCGGTATCGTAAATCAATTGCAAGTTATCTTGCAGGTTTTGCGATTCCCCGGGCTCGCGTAGTTCCGTGGGGAAGAAAATCTGGCTACCTTCTTCGTGCCGGATCGAGTGGATGATCCGCGAACCTTCCCGGTGGCTTTCCTGGAGGCTAACGCTAATGGGGCGTGTCGCCGGGGCACTGGCCGTATGAGTGAAGATCATCAGCGTGTGCCCTAGCTGCAAACGATCGCCATGGTGTAGTTCGCAATCCGTTTGGCGAGTTTGGTTGACGAAGCAACCGTTTGAGCTTTGCAGGTCGAAGAGCATGAAGCCTTGCTCGGTTCGGCGAATCTCGGCATGACGACGTGAGATTTCGGTGTCGTGCAAGACAATCTCGTTGCCACGGTCTCGTCCAATCGAGGTCGTATCGCGGGCAAGTTCGAATCGGCGTCCTTGGTCGTCGCCTTGAATGACAAATAGTGAAGCCAAGGTGATAGATCTCGGGGAATGGCGATTGTGGCGGGCAAAAGCAGAAAAATCTAATTGGCTATGATTTTATGACGTTTGGCAGCCCTCTGGCAATGAGGAGGTCTGCTGGTTGACGTACGAGGTCGGACAGAAAAGAATCGAAGGTTGCCTAATTCTCCCTAACTTAAAAATTTCCCCCCGCAGCTGGAACTGTTGCCCATGCTTCCCTTCAATCGGTTTCTGCGAAACGTCTCGTTAATTCTAGCGATTGTTGGGGGGGGGATGTGCCTTCCGCCGGTCTTGGCGGAAGAGGGAACTGCCACCGAAGCTACGCTGAGCGAGCTTCAGCAGACGTTGGGATATCTTGCATCGGACGAACTTGAAGGACGTGGCCTGGGGACGGAAGGGCTGCAAAAAGCGTCTGAGTTTCTCGCGAAGCAATATCAAGAGATGGGGTTGAAGACCGATCTGGTAAATGGCACCCCGTTTCAGCCCTTTGAAGTGATTATCGCTTCGGAAATGGGCCCAGCGGAAAAGAACACCTTGCAGCTCGTTTCGGGCAAAACGGTGAAGAAGTTGACGCTTGGTACCGATTTCACACCGCTGGCTGTCGGTGGCAGCAGCAATTTTGATGCTCCGCTGGTTTTTGTTGGCTACGGGATCTCGGCTGAAAAGCTGGGCTACGACGAGTATGAAGGGCTCGACGTCGAAGGGAAGATCGTGGTAATCGTGCGGAAAGAGCCGCAGCAGAACAACCCCCACAGCGTGTTCGACGGCACCGGTGCGTCTCAGCATGCGTTGTTTAGCCGCAAGATCTCGAATGCCTATCAGGAAGGGGCGGCTGGGGTCATTCTCATCAACGATTCTTACGGTTTAGCGGAAGAACGCGAGCAGGTTCAAGCTGCGTTTGATACGGCCGTCAGCGACTTGATGAATCGGAATGCCGAATATGCCAAAAAAGAAATTCACACCAACGAAGAAATCATCAAATATGCCAAAGAGGTCGCCTCGTTAAGCAATAAGATTGCGGAATACGGGGAGCAACTGGAAGCCGAGACTGACAAGCTGATTCCGATGACTGGGGCTGGCAGCGAATCGAGCCGCCCTAACTTTCCGGTTATTTTCGCCAAGCGAAGCGATTTCGAGCCGTTGATTGAAAAGCAATTTGGCAAAACGCTCGCAGAAATCGAAACCGAAATTGATAAGACGCTCAAGCCGATTGGGGGAGAGTTGAAAGGTTGGAAGGCCGTTGGACAAACCGATATCGTCCGAACCAAAGCAACCGTGCGAAATGTGATTGGTTTGCTTGAAGCCCCCAATGCGGTTTCGGACGACGTGATTATCATCGGTGCCCATTACGATCATCTTGGTATGGGTGGTTCTGGCAGCTTAGCCCCGCTCACGCACGAAATTCACAACGGAGCCGACGACAATGCTTCTGGTACAACGGCTTTGTTGGCGGTGACTCAGCGGTTGGTCGACCTGAAAGATCAGTTGCGTCACCGCGTGCTGGTGATTGCCTTTACCGGAGAAGAGGAGGGCTTGCTAGGGAGTGCCCACTACGTGAAAGAGCCCGTCATTCCGTTAGATAAAACAATCATGATGTTCAACATGGACATGGTGGGACGTTTGAATGAAAAAAAGTTGATCTGCATGGGGAGCGGCACCGCCGAGATGTTTGAACCGTTGCTGGCCAAGATCAACGAAAAGTACGACTTTTCCCTTACGATGGATCCAGGCGGTTTTGGCCCCAGCGATCATGCCTCGTTTTATGCCAAACAGTTGCCGGTGCTGGCGTTGTTTACCGGAACTCACAACGATTATCACCGCCCCAGCGATGACGCAGACAAAATCAACTACGAAGGTATGGCCCGCATCATTGACTATGCGGTCGACTTCTTATTGGCTGTCGATCAAGCCGAGAATCGCCCGTTGTACGTCCAGGTGCAAGAGAAGCAGCCAGAGATGCGGAGTGGGGCCCGTCCCTATTTTGGCAGCATTCCCGACTTCACCCAGATTGGCAAGGGTTACGGTATTCAAGGTGTTAGTCCAGGCAGCCCAGCAGCGGATGCAGGGATGCAGGGGGGCGACATCCTGATTGATTTGGGAGGAAATCGCATAGGTGGTCTCGAAGACTTTGACGCAGCATTGCGAAAGTTCAAGGGAGGCGACAAAGTAGAAGTCACGGTTCTGCGCGACGGCAAAGAAGTAAAACTAACCGTCACGCTGGCACCACCTCGTTAAGACAGCTTTACCGGGTAGTTTGGGTAAGTGTCGATAGGCGCTCCTATCGTGAAATAAAGCATGAATCGCCTGAAAGGGTGTTTTTGCACGGGGCGAGAGAACACTATTTGCCGATAGGGCGTAGTACGCCATCGTGGGGATCTGTCGAATAAAAAGTGCCATCATAAAAATTTATGCAAATTGCACTTTACGAGAATACGACAACCCGGCAGAATGTCGCGACTTTCCCGAACACTCGGTGAAAATCGTATTCGGTATTTGTTCCGTGGCAGCCACCCGCCATGGGCTGTTCGCGTGAAGGTCAGGAAGACCCATATTTGTCCAGCAAGGAGTGCTGAAAGTGAAGCGATTTTTCTCTTGTTTCTGTGTCGCGGTCGCGTTGGCCGCTTTCTGTCAAGCCACGCCTGCCTGGGCCCAGAACGCAGGTAGTGGAAACATCGCCGTGATCGACATTCCGGTCATCTTCAAGAACCATGCGTTGTTCAAAAAGCAAATGGACGACTTGAAGGCTTCTGTGGACGCGGCTGAAGCGGCTTTGACCAAAGAACGCGATAGCATGAAGACCATGGTTGATGAGTTGCAAGGCTATAAAGCCGGGACTCCTGAATTCAAGGCCCTGGAAGAAAAGCTGGCCCAGCTTCAAGCTGGCCTGCAAGTGAAAGTGGGCATGCAGAAGAAGGACTTCATGGAAAAAGAAGCCCGCGTTTACTACAACACCTACAATCAGGTAACCCAGACCGTTGCGACCTTTGCTCAGCGTCACAACATCACGCTGGTCTTGCGTTACAACAGCAACGACATTGACCCGACCAACC
The DNA here is from genome assembly GCF_003335505.1 of Bremerella cremea. Lineage (NCBI taxonomy): Bacteria > Pseudomonadati > Planctomycetota > Planctomycetia > Pirellulales > Pirellulaceae > Bremerella > Bremerella cremea. The sequence continues at coordinate 1,117,074 of NZ_QPEX01000010.1, read as the reverse complement.
GTCAATCGGTTTTGGAAGGCGTCAATCGTCCGGTTATCTATCAGAACCAGATCGATATCACCTACGATATCCTGCGAATCCTGAACAACGGCGTGCCGCAAAACGCAATGGGCCCTGCCAGCCATGTGCCTGTGGGCCGTTAATCGGAACTCGCAAGCGTCATTTCAGCTATGAAGCAAAGGCGAGGCCGTTCGGTTGGTCTCGCCTTTTGCCGTTCGAGAGAATCACTACGATCAATATTGGCTTAGATACTCCCTCTATGAATTCAGCATCCATCGCCCAGACCGGCGAACCGATCGCACGACTTCAACAAACTCTCAAATCTACCGCAACGGTTTCAGGTCGCGGTTATTGGAGCGGGAAAGAAGTGACCGTTCGCTTCTTGCCAGCGCCAGAAGATACCGGGGTAATCTTCGTTCGCGAAGATATGGACGGAGCTCCTCAGATCCCGGCTTTGGTTGACTATCGCATTGAAGTTCCGCGACGTACGAATCTCGTGCATCAAGGGGCAACTGTCGAGATGGTCGAGCATATACTTGCCGCTTTGGCTGGATTGCAGGTCGATAATTGCTATGTCCATGTCAACTCGGCAGAAATGCCCGGCTTGGACGGGTCGGCCAAGGATTACGTCGAACAAATTCTTGCTGCCGGAATCGAGCCGCAATCGATCACGCGGCCAGTGCTGACTATTTCCGAAGTCGTTCGCGTCGGAGATGACGAGTGCTGGGTTGAAGCACGTCCTAATGGATCGAAACGATTGAAGTTTAAGTATCGCCTCGACTTCGGTACCGAGGGGATGATCGGACGCGAGACTCTGGAAGCTAAGTTGAATCCAGAATACTTCACCGCCGAATTGGCCCCTGCTCGTACTTTCTTGTTGCTGCAAGAGGCCGAGTGGTTGCGTTCGCAAGGCTTAGGAACGCATGTCGACTATAGCGAGCTTCTGGTCTTCGGGCCGGAAGGTCCGATCGACAACGAGCTGCGATTCGAGGACGAATGCGTGCGGCATAAGGTGCTCGATTTAGTAGGAGATCTGGCGTTGGCCGGATGTGATATACAAGGTACCGTGATCGCCAACCGCAGCGGTCATCGTTTGAACGCTGAGTTGGTTAAACAGCTTCTTAAAGAGAATCAGGTAGCCTATTTGTCACGGCGGACCGCTTGATTCTCCCAATCCATACGCTTCGTTGCGCCGTGCGACCCATTTCAGAGGAAGTAGGCAATGCGTCAGGTACGACTCGCGGTCATCGGGACGGGCCATCTAGGAAAGATTCATGCCCGCCTGGCCAAGGCAATTTCGGCCTTCAAGCTTGTGGGGGTCGTTGATCCCGCGAAGCAGGCCCGTGATGCGTTCTGTAAAGAGCATAAAATCAAGGGGTACGACGACGTCGGTCAGATCGCTTCCAAGATCGATGCGGCGATCATTGCCACCCCAACCCTTTATCACAAAGATGTCGCTGCCCCTCTGTTAGGGCAGGGCAAGCATGTTCTAATCGAGAAGCCGATCACGCTGACGACCGAGGACGCGGACGAGTTGATCGATTTGGCTGAGCACCATCGCTGTGTGCTTCAGGTTGGCCATGTCGAACGCTTTAATCCTGCGTTCCGCGAAGCGACGAAGAAGATTGTCGCCCCGCGATTCATTCAAGCTGCTCGTACGAGTGGCTACACATTTCGCTCGATCGACGTGGGTGTAACGCTCGACTTGATGATTCACGATATCGACCTGGTGCTGAGTATGGTTCGCAGCCCGGTGGTGGATGTGAAAGCGACCGGGCTAACGGTTTTCGGGCCGCATGAAGATATTGTTGAAACGCGTTTGACGTTCGCCAACGGATGTGTCGCGAACTTGACTGCTTCCCGAGCCAGCTTCAGTCCCTCGCGGCACATGGAAGTCTTTAGCGACGCCGGTTTCGTGGGAGTTGACTTTACTACGCGGATGGTCAAGTCGATCGTTGCTGACGAGATCGTTAAGGCTGGGGTTTCCGAGGTGCATGGACTTTCGGCAGAAGGAAAGTCGCACGTACGGGATCACTTGTTTTCGACGGTGTTGCCATGTCAGGAAACAGAAGTTGCCCCAGGTAACGCCATTGAAGCCGAACTGTGCGAGTTTGCAGATTGCATCCAGCGTGGGCTAACTCCTACGGTGACCGGGCAAGCTGCCCGCGAGGCATTGGCGGTTGCTTTAAAGGTGAGTGACGCTGTGCATGCCCACTGCTGGGATGGTGGCAAGTTCAACTTGGTTGGTCCGACCATGCGACCCGAAATCAAGAAGCCTGAACCGAAGCGTTCGGCTCGACCGAAGAAAGCCGCTTAGCAAATCTTGGCTGGCGATTCAGACAATAAAAAAGGCTACCAACGTTTCGTCGGTAGCCTTTTTTCATGCGCGATGGTTCGCAGGATTGCTAAATAAAGCAACTTACCCGGATTAGGTTAAGTCGCGATCCTCGAACAGGATCAGTGCCAGGAACATCGTGAGGGCTCCGTACAGCACCGTGTAAAGTGCCGTCACCCCTAAGTAGACCAAAGGGATCTCACGACCGGCAGAAATCGCTCCGTAGATCTCGAAGTTTTTCAACACCGGTAAGATCGTCGCGACAAAACTCGCCACAAACTGGACCGGTTCGAAGCCCTCGACGGAGGCCTGCATAATCGAGGGCGTTAAGTGCCCTAATGCCCAAATTCCGAACGTGAGCATGAAGTTGGCTACCATCGGCAAGCGGGTCGAAATTGCGACAGAAACGCCCGCCAAGACCAAGGTTTCCATGTAAACCAACAGCAAACCAGGAGCAACGCTCATCGCTTCGTGATGCAAAACCTGCCAGGTGATCCCTTTTTCACCTTCATACTCGATAACCGCACCTTCACGTTTGTCAAAGATCGGCTTCTGGGCCACAGCCACAACAAAAACAGAGCTGATGATGACGAACAGCACGCTTACCAGCCAGGCGATTCCGGCAAACTTACCAAGCACAAATTGACGACGGCTAACCGGCTTCGACAAAAGCGTAAGGGCCGTACGTCCTTCGATTTCTTCCGCGATACTGCGCGAGGCGGCCCAAATGGCGACCACAATCCCGAGTACCATCATGGCCTGCAAACAGGTGTGCTTGAGGACTTTGATGTCTTCACCAAAGGTTTGGTAAGGAATGTAAATCGAGGCGATCATGAACAAGCAGCCCGTGACCGCACAAAGTAAAAACAAAATCTGGTACAGCTCGCTTCGTACCGTCGCTTCGGCAATGGCCGACATCTTTGGCAGGGCACACGCCATCAGGAAGTAGAGGCTGTAGAGGCCAATCACCAGGCCAGCGACCAGGAAGATCGATTCGGCTTCGATATGTTCAGGTTCGGTGGTCAATGCCACGGTGACTTGAATATCGGAATTGGTGATGTTGCGGGCCAGGAACTCGACGGTTTCCCCGCTAGGGATTTTTCGCAAGAGGGTGCCACGGTCACCGCGTCGCCACTCGAAGGGTTCACCACCTGCGATGTCGAAGCTGACGACGTCTTCGTCCGTTCCTTCGATCCGGGCAATCAGGTCAATCTTGCCAGAGCTGGTGACCTCCATGTGTCGCATCTGGTCGGTCGCGACGACAATATCAAGCGGAAAAGCAGGCACTTGGCCGGTTTGGTCGACTTCGCCCGCAGCAATAGGAACGACCAATTCGTACTCGTTTGTCCCGGTAGAAGGTATTTGTTTGAGCGAGTTAAGGATCTGCATCGAATCGGGCACCATCGGCCAGAGAGCCAAGGCCATGATGGTCCAGATGCCAAGCACAATCGAAATCGGCATCAAAACCGGCCCTTGCAGAGCTGCCGTACAGCGCCCGCCCATAGTGCGGGATGCGGCTAGCATGATCGCCCAAATCAGGCCCACGACCAAAAGGCCTAAAACCACCCCCACTGCAAACAGCCACACGGCTGTCGCCAAGTGCTGGCGGTTGATTTCATCGATGTAGAAAAAGAAGCCAAGAAGGGAGAAGGTGTTCGGGATCATAGAGCAATAAAAAGATTTGCCGGTAACGGAGACAGGGGAACTGCCTTCGTCGGGGGGGAAGATTAGTAATGGATCTCGAAATGCTCGAACTCGTTCGAAGCGGTCTGCCAGCTGCAATCGATATCGTTGACGTACTCAAACATCCGTTCTCGAATTGCGGCTAAAAAATCACTACACGCTGTCTTTGTTCCTTCTGCAATCAACTCGACATTGCCGCTGGGTAAGTTCTTCACCCACCCCGTCACAGGATAGGATCTGGCAATCTGGACCGTCGTTTGTCGAAACCCGACACCTTGCACCTGGCCGCTGAAAACGACGTGCAATTGGGTGGACTCATCCGTCATGTCACCATCCCAGGGGGGAAATGCGAGGGCAAAAGCAAGCACTCATCATAGTTCACCAGCCAAGCGTCAGCTAGATGTTGAAACTCTATACGTAGCAAGATGTTGGATGGATCGGAAGATGGAGCTTTCTTTATGCAAGTTGTGCTAAATCTGTCGACTGATAGCACTTCGGGCGAGAAAAAGTTTCTGAGATTGACGCCATACGCCCCACCTTGGTAGCGTTCGGCCACTATGAAACGCATTATCCAGCTACTTTTTGTCGTGACCGTTTTGCTCTTTGTTGGTAAGCCAGCGTGGGGACAAGTGCCTCTCGCGGCACCCTACGAGGGGGTTCTCGTTTTAAAGAACGGGAACGCGATGAAGGGAAAGATTACCCACGAGGGAGAGTTTTACGTCCTGGCGATCAACGAAAACTCGGTCATCCGGATGCCGGCTGAGCGGGTCTCGTTTGCTAGTAAGACCATGGAAGAAGCCTACTTACGGCAAAAAGCGACCATCGGCACAACCACTTTGCGAGATCATGTCGAGCTGGCCAATTGGTGCTTGAGCCTCGATATGTGGGATGAAGCGACCTATCACCATGTAATTGCCATGCGATCGGGCCCTAACGACCCGGATGTCATTCGCCTAGATCGTCGATACCAGGCGAAGCTGGAAGAGCGGAATCATCCTGCCGGAGTCAAGCCAGTCCAGTTCACACAGCCGCTCCCTTTGCCCGAGCATAGGGACACCGACATGCCACTAGTCGGCGAAGAGGAGCACGATCTGGCCCTCTCGCCCAGAGTGGTGCAATATTACGCAAGTACCGTTCAGCCTATCATGCTCAATAGCTGTAGCGCCAGCGCTTGCCATAGTGTCAAAGCTGACAACGGATTCCAGATCGTCGAGTTTGAGAACATCCGGGCGATGCCACGACGATTGACGATGAAGAACATGAAAGCGGCAATCGACTACGTTGATTATGCCAATCCAAACCAAAGTAAACTGCTGACCAAAAGTGTCGAAAGACATGGCGAGGGGGGACGCCCCAATCTTTCGCCTGAGCAGATCTCGGCCATTCAGGCCTGGGTGGTGGGCGTTTCTCGCAGTGTCCAGCCTTCGCGAAAGGTCGCCGATTCTGGCGTAATGCCAGTCTCGTTCAATGCTCCTATCGAGCCTGCGGCAAGCAAAGAAATGCCAGCCGCGTTACAGGGAATCTCGGCAACCACGCCTCCCGCAGCGAATTCCTTTTTTGAGGCCAATGCCAACGATGGGGCATCGGCCATTCCACGTCCATTTCGCTCGCGACCCCAAAAGGGGGTGGAGTTACCGGAAATGCCGAAAGTACGGGACGAGTTCGACCCACAGTTGTTTAATCGGCAATATCATCCCAAGTATCAGCCACCGCTATTCCCGGAATAGTAAACTTCGATTTTCCCCAAGATTCCAAGAAGTCTCGATTGCTGGAGAGTAAATCGGGATGCCGCAATAAAGTGCTAGGGGACATCCAGAACCACTGGGCGACTTCTTCTTCATTGATTTGGATCTGGGCATCTTCTTCAAGGTGGGTTAGCCACCACGCGACCGAGGTGCCCCAGCCAGTTACATTCTGGTATAGCCGGCTGCTCACGGTCGCCGAAACGCCGAGTTCCTCCTGGATTTCTCGGGCCAAGGCGATTTCTTCCGATTCGCCAGTTTGGATCCCTCCGCCAGGAAAACAAATTTTCCCTGGGGCGGCGACCGTTTGACTACGACGTATCGTTAAAAACTGATCTTGTCGCAGAATGACTCCGACAACGGCTCGTTTGCCAATGGTAGGCTGTGGGGAACTGGCCATGGTTGGTAGTAACACTATTTTTTCTTAAGTTGTTTACTGACAATAATTACTGCCGGTATCATGCGTGGCGAACGATTATTCGCCCTGCCGACGCCAAGGCACCCTATTAACTGCTACAATGTAGCGGCGTATAAATCGTTAAAGAACCGTGAACTTGTCCGACTGCTGAGGATGATTGCATGGCGGAAAATCCGCGTAACGAAGAGCAACCAAACGAACGTCCCCCCAATGGAAGCGGCATGCGGTCCAATTTTACCGTAATTGCCCTCGGTATCTTCGTGGTGGCCGTGTTGTTCATGCTGATCTCGACCGCCGATCCACCCTATACCGAGCTAAAGACCTCTGAGTTTTATACTCAGCTGCAAGATGGCAACGTCAGCAAGGTCACGCTCGACGATCGTGAGGCCCGGGGGGAACTGAAGGTCCCGATAAACCGCACGGAAACAAACAAAGAAGGGAAAGAAGTCGACGAACGCGATAGCAAAGGAACGCCAATCAAGCTTCCTAAAGCGTTCCGCGTACGGATTGCTTCGCAAGACTCGCCTGAGTTTGCCCAACTGACCGAGATGCTGCAAAAGCAAAAAGAAAAGCAGCCTGACCTGGAATGGGATATGGACAACACGTCCCAGGCCATGCAGTCGATCATGTGGATCGTGTTCATGCTGCTTCCCTTGGTGATTTTGTTTGTCATCTGGAACAGTGTTCGCCGTAGCCGCGACCAGATCATGGGAGGTGGTTTCCTCTCTGGCTTTTCCAAGAGTCCCGCAAAACGGTACGAAGCCAGCCGCAAAGCGATCACGTTTAACGATGTCGCTGGCCTGGAAGGAGTGAAGAGCGATCTGATGGAGATCGTAGATTTCCTCCGGACGCCAGAAAAATTCGAACGCCTTGGCGGACAAATCCCCAAGGGGGTTTTGCTGGTGGGCCCTCCTGGCACAGGCAAGACATTGCTGGCCCGTGCGATTGCCGGGGAAGCTGGTGTGCCGTTTTATGCCATCAACGGTTCCGAGTTCATACAGATGTTCGTCGGTGTTGGTGCCAGTCGTGTTCGCGACTTATTTAAGACCGCAAAAGATAACAGCCCAGCGATTATCTTCATCGACGAAATCGATGCCGTCGGACGCCAGCGCGGGGCAGGGCTCGGTGGTGGTCACGACGAACGAGAGCAAACGCTCAACCAAATCCTCAGCGAAATGGATGGTTTCGTCCAAGGCGAAACGGTAATTGTGGTTGCCGCAACCAACCGTCCCGACGTCCTTGATCCCGCTTTGCTGCGACCAGGCCGTTTCGATCGCCACATTACCGTCGATCGCCCAACGTTTAAGGGGCGTGTCGAGATCTTCAAGGTCCACGTCCGCGATGTTCCCCTGGCCGACGACGTGAAAATCGAACGTCTTGCTGCAGGGGCCGTGGGGCTGACCGGGGCGGATATTCGTAACCTGATCAACGAAGCAGCCTTGTGGGCCACCCGGCAAGACCGGGACGCGGTGACGATGGAAGACTTCGAGTATGCCCGCGATAAGATCTTGATGGGGGCTCGCCGTGAAGAAGCGTTGGTCGCTCGCGAAAAAGAAAAGACTGCCTACCACGAAGCTGGCCACGCGTTGCTTTCGTGGTTGCTGCCTGGGGTCGATCGCCTGCACAAGGTTACGGTGATTCCTCGTGGTCGTGCTTTAGGAGTAACGCAAACGTTGCCTGAAGAAGACCGGATGAACATCAGCGAAAGCGAACTGTACGATCAGTTGGCATTCATCCTGGGGGGAAGGGCCGCAGAGAAAATTGCTTACAACGAGCTAAGTGCCGGTGCTGAGAACGACCTAGAGCGGGCCACGAAAATGGCTCGCCGAATGGTGACCCAGTGGGGTATGAGCGAGCGCCTGGGGCCGGTGAATTATAAGATCACCGACGAAGATCCCTTCCTCGGTCGCGAGATTCACGAGAACCGACACTTCAGCGAGCACACCATGCAGATTATCGACGACGAAGTCGCCCGGATTTTGCATGAAGCAAACGACAAGGCAATCGAAGTGTTGACCACCAATCGGGATAAGTTGGTCAAGTTGACCAATTCCCTGTGCGAGCATGAAGAGCTTTCTGACCACGAAGTCGAGCAGTTGATTGGCCCTTCGGTGCATCGCTCGAAAGCAAGCAAACTGAACTCCGAAATGGAGATTGCCTCCAACGGACAAACCTCCCCTCCGCCTAACTTTAAGACGGAAGAGGCGAACTAGTCAGCATTCGGTTGACGAAACGATCGCATGGCGAAAAAAGGTAAAGGACAACAAAAACGCCGAGTCGAATTCCGCAAAAACCGCACGCAAAAAGTGCGGCAAGGGGATATCACCAAGCGGTTTAATCGCGATGAATTTGATGCGGATAAAGCGGTCGCGAGGGAACGGATTTCCGGCAAGGGAGAGTTGACCCGCAAGCGGACCATCATCAGCCATGAGGATGCGCTGCAAGACGACTCAGAGAATCATTCGATTCATGTCGACAAAGACACTTGCTTTCCCGGCCGAGTGCTGCAAGTGCAAGGTCTGGTAAGCGAGGTCGAGGCCCGCGATAAGAAAATTTACCAGTGCGCAACACGGCGGCTTCTAAAGACAATGTCGTCCGATGTGCGGCATGTGGTTGCAGCGGGGGATCATGTTTGGTTTCGCCCTAGTGGCGAGAACGAAGGAATTATCGAAAGCGTTGATCCACGCTACGGTGTCCTCAGCCGCACCAGCAAAGGGCGGCAGCATATTATTGTGGCGAACGTCGATCAGTTGATCATCGTGAGCAGTGCTGGCGAACCAGGATTGAAGCCGAATCTGATCGATCGATACCTGATCACGGCAGAATATGCCCGCATCCGCCCAATTTTGTGTATTAACAAGATCGATTTGCTCGATCCGGCTCAACTGCAGGCCATTGTTGGCGTCTATGGCGGCCTTGGTTACGAGGTCCACTTGATTTCGGTCAAAGAGGGAATCGGCATCGACCGGCTCCGCGAAGCTTTGCAGGGAAAAGATACTGTTTTGTCTGGTCAAAGCGGTGTGGGGAAGTCTTCTCTTTTGAATGCCATTGAGCCTGGCCTGAATCTACGGGTGAGTGCTGTTAGCCGCGACAATGATAAAGGGAAGCACACCACCACAACCGCTACGTTAATTCCTTTGGCCACCGAAGGGCATGTGATCGATACCCCTGGGATTCGCCAGTTTCAATTATGGGACATCATTCCGGAAGAGATTGCCGGGCTTTTCCGCGATATCCGTCCCTTCATCAATCACTGTCGTTTCCCCAATTGTACACACACGCACGAGACCGATTGTGCCGTCAAAAACGCGGTGGCAGACGGGCTGCTCGATACTCGACGTTATGAGAGTTATTGCCAAATTCACGCTGGCGATGCGGACTCGCTACCTAAGTGACCGCTTGTACGGTGGTTTCTGCCAGTAAACAATTAGGAGGGTTGGGGCGATAATACAAGCCGTTTTCAGCCGGGGTGTCGTTGGAATTAGGGGTTCTGGCAAACTTGTGCTGATGATTGCGGGCGGCTTGGTTACAATTGTTAAGGAACGCATGGCCAATCGAACAAGGGGTACCGAGGGAAGCCCCGGAATCGGTTAAGAGAACGCCGGATTCCTTTAGATTGCCTGCGTAGAGATCCATTACCATAGATTACTCGCGATTTCTCATCACCCTGGTCGCCGACGCCTCAGTCCTTTTCCGAGGAGGCGTAAAGACCGAACCTTTTCGCAATTCGTATTGATGGCTGATTCATTCAAAGACTCCGACAGCCTGCCGCCTGTCCGCGACGACCGTGTCGCGCCGACTGCGGACCGTCTGCCGGAACGTCTGGGCAGTGAATCAGAAACACACCTTCCTCAACCATCAGATCGAAACTTTCTCGAAGAGCCTCCCACCGTTATTTCTTCCCGCAAGGGAAGTGCCCACGATTCGCATGGACGGCCCTATTCCGCAGTAGAGCTAACTCTGGGGCGAGAACTCGTCGGCCAAACGCTAGGACACTTTCAGCTCGATGCTTTCGTCGGGGCTGGCGGGATGGGGGCCGTTTTTCGAGGGCACGATACACAACTCAACCGCCGCGTTGCGATCAAAGTTCTATCAGGCGAGCACAACGCCAAAGAAGAAACGGTCCGGCGGTTTAAGAACGAGGCCCAAAGCGCTGCGAGATTAGATCACCCCAACATTGCCCGCGTTTATGCGGTCGGCGAGGACAAGGGGTGGAACTACATTGTTTTTGAATACATCGACGGCACCAATATCCGTGACGAAGTCGAACGTAACGGTCCGTTAGAGCTTGAGCTGGCGATTAGTTACCTGGTGCAGATTGCCGAAGCCCTAGACCATGCGATCATGCGCGATGTGGTTCATCGCGACATCAAGCCGTCGAATATCTTAATCGACGCCAAGCATCACGCTAAGCTTGTTGATATGGGGCTGGCTCGCTTGCATCAAGTGAACTCGCAAGATAGCGACCTGACTGCGTCTGGCATGACGCTGGGAACGTTCGACTACATCTCGCCAGAGCAAGCACGTGATCCCCGTAGTGCCGACGTGCGGAGCGACTTGTATTCGCTGGGCTGTACACTCTTTTTCATGTTAACTGGTCGTCCGCCGTTTCCTGAGGGAACGGTATTGCAAAAGCTGTTGAGTCATAGTGGCGAAGAGCCGCCAGATCCACGCGAGTTCCGGCCAGAGTTGCCGGAAGAAGTGGTTCATATTCTCAGCCGGTTGATGGCCAAGAATCCTAATGATCGTTATCAAATGCCGGGCGAGCTAATCGCAGCCGCGTTGGTGGTGATCGACGACCTGGGGTTGGCCGCTCCGCATGTTACCTCTGCTGTGTATCTGCCGACCAGCGAACAGCGGAACACCTTGCTAGAACGTCATTTGCCTTGGGCGATGCCGGTTGTCATTTTGCTGGCGATCTGTTTGGTCTCTGACGCGATTTGGTCTGCCCAAGACGATAGTTTTATTTGGCCTCCTTCCTACGTCAACGTTGCTGATTTACAGTCGATTGACGGTGAAGAGCAAGAACAAGGGAAGGGCAGATCATCCAAGCCGAATAGGGAAAGTGGGCCTGGAAATGTGATCCCAGTTGAATTGGAAGACGTCAAGCCGAAGCCAGAAAAAACGGCTTCTGTCGTCGATAGTACCTCGGTTAACAGCGCCGCCGGAAGTTCGAAGGCTTCCCTGCCGGCTCGCTCTCCGGAAGTAGTGTCGCCAGAAAAAACGAAGACGGCAACGATACCTTCTCCTGAGGCCAAGCCAGAAGAAACCAGGCCACCGCAGGCAGCTGTGGCAGCGAATGTGGTGGTCGTGCCGACCAACGTCGAGAGCTTATACGAAGCGATTACGATGGTTCAAGCCGATCCTTTGCTCGACACCATCGAACTTCGTTACAACGGCGAACGGCCAGCGCGACCGCTGCTTGTCGAAGATACCTCACTGACCATCCGAGCCGGAGTAGGCTACTCGCCGACGATCGTTTTCACGCCGCAAGACTACGAGCCAGAACTTTTAAACTGGATGATGCTGATCACCCGCGGCAGCGTCACGCTACAAAATATCAGCATCAAAATGTCGGTGCCGCCAGCTTCGACCCGTTCCTGGACTTTGTTCGAGATGGAGAATGCCAAGCAAGTGGTCTTGGCTGGCTGTCAGGTTACGATCGAACGTAATGATGAAAAGATGTTTCGAGAGGAAATGCGACGCGGGATCGCGGTGGTCTCGATCCGTTCTATGGCAATCGAGCCAGGCGTTTCTTCCACATTGGCAACCTCGCGATACAGCACGATTTCTATCCAAGATTCCCTGATCCGCGGCGAAGCGAGCATGATTCGTTCGAACGGTCAGCAGCCGCTGAATATCTTCTGCGACAATTGTTTGTTGGCCCTTTCAGGCAACCTACTCAATTCGACATCCACCACCATCGATAACGCGATGAGCGGGATGGTCAAGCTGACCTTCGACGGCTGCACGATCGACACCGGTGGAAGCATTATTCGGCGTGACGGGGCGAGTTGCATTCCGCTACGAATGACGATGAAGGATTCGATTGTCGCTTGGGGGCAAGCGAGTCCTTTGCTGAGTCAGCGTAGCAGCACCCAGACGACCGAAAAGATATTGAATTCGCTTGATTTTGGCGATGGTAATCTGAAATACAATGTTTACGAGATGAGCATGCCGACTCGCACGATGATGCAATTGACGTCGACGGCTCAAATGGGGGAATCGCAGACAATTGACTACGGGGAATGGAAATTGTTGTGGGACGACAACTTTTCCGAGCCGAGTAACTCGATATGGGCAACCCCAATATCGCCGCTGAAGCTCTATTCGTCGCGAACGCCACAAGACTATGTCTTGTTGAATGACTTGGCTAGGAATATTGCTTTGCGTCCTAGCCGGAGAAACGCGGGGACCAATTTCGAGGAACTCCCTTTCTGGCCGTTGCCCCTCCCTGGGGTCGGTCAAGCAAAGTCAGCGACCACAAATTGATCGAACATCGCTGATTATGCAGGTTGCCGCGTCGCACGAACGAACGTTAGAATCTTAACTTTCCTCGCCTACGCCGCTGACAGCGTGATTTGCCGCATGGAATTTCCGAACGCTTTTCGCATTTGCCTTCTTCTCAGTGCAGTTATGCCTTTGCTGGGTTGTAGTGGAGGCGCCTCGCTGCCTACCGACACATTGATCTACAGCCGTGGCGGGGATGCTAACGCGCTGGATCCGATCCACACCGATATTGGTGAAGCGGTCAAGGTGATGGTCAACATCTACGATACCTTGGTCGAATACGATGAGGATACACTCGATCTTGTTCCGTGCTTAGCAACCGAGTGGGAAGTGAGCGATGACGGCCGCGAGTGGACGTTCAAGCTACGGCCCGATGTGAAATTTCATGACGGTACGCCCCTGAACGCTGACGCGGTGGTGTACTCGTTCCAGCGGATCATCGATCCTGATCACCCGGATGTTCATAGCAACATCATCCCGTACTACTCGAACTACAAGCAAATTGAAAGTATTGAAGCAATCGATGACTTGACCGTGCGTTTCAAATTGAAAGAACCTCAGGCGACCTTTCTGGCCAACATGGCTTTGTTTGCTTCGGGGATTGTGAGCCCCACGGCCGTCAAGAAATATGGTGAAGATTTTACCCGGCATCCGGTCGGCACAGGCCCGTTCAAGTTTGTCCATTGGAAACCGGAACAAGAGATTTTGCTCGAACGCTTCGGCGATTACTGGGGCGAGCCTGCTGGGGTGGCAAGGGTTGTCTTTCTGCCGACCAAAGAAAGTTCGATTCGCGTGACCCAACTCGCCCGCAGCGAGATCCACATTGCCGACAACTTGCCCCCTGCAGAAATGGATAGTCTGCAAGATACCCCGGGAATCGTGGTTCAATCGACTTCGGGGATTAATGTCGGCTACTTGACTATGCAGACGAAGAAGCCCCCCTTAGATCAAGTGAAAGTGCGGCAAGCGATTACTCATGCAATCGATCGAGATCGTTTGATTGACGTTGCCTATTCGGGCAAGGCCGAGAAAGCTAAAACAATGGTCCCACCGACGCTTTGGGGGCATGGGGCTGGGGTGCCTGATATTACTTACGATCCCGAGTTAGCGAAGAAATTGCTTAAAGAAGCTGCCAAGGAAAACGGCTTTGAGTTGCCGGTCAAATTGCAGCTTTTCGTCATGGACCAACCACGTCCTTACATGCAACAGCCTCGACAAACGGCGATCTTTATCAAAGACTCGCTCGAGAAAGTTGGTTTCAAGATCGAGATTATCACCAACGATATCGGACAGCATTTTCCCCGCATGACCAGGGGAGAACACCAACTAGGACTAAGCGGCTGGAGCGCCGACATTGCCGACCCTCACAATTTTCTGCACACGTTACTACATTCGGACAACATCAACGAAATCGGCGGCAACAACCTGAGCCAATACCAAAACCCAGAGGTCGACAAGCTACTGGCCAAAGCGGAACTGGAACTCGATCAGGAAAAACGAATCGAATTGTACGAGCAGGCTCAGCTTTTGATTTATGAAGATGCCCCGGTGCTGCCGCTGGTGCATGTGCCGGTGCGAATTGCCCAACGCGATAGCGTAAAGGGGTACAAGTTGCATCCTTCTTCGCGAGTGCGGCTGAAGACCGCTCGGATCGAAGGAGCACCATAGCCGTGTGGAGCATGATTCTTTCGCGGCTGCTGCAAGCCGTCGTAACCATGTTGATCGCTGTTTTGGCCGTATTTGTTGCTGTGCGTGTCTTGCCAGCCAACCCGGTGATCGCTCAGTTTGGTCAGCACGCAGTGCCAGAGAAAATTGAGCTAGAGATGGCCGAACGGGGATGGAACGATCCTATCTGGAAACAGGCGATTCGTTTTGTTGGCCAATTAGCCCAGGGGAATTTAGGCGAATCGTTTGCACGGCATGGCGAGAAGATCAGTACGCGGCTGAGTCACGCGGTTCCAGCCACCATTGAACTGGCTGTCGCGGCCATGATGATCGCCGTTCCGTTGGGAATTAGTATCGGAATTGTTGCGGCCTTATGGCGAAATCGCTGGCCAGATTGGATCTCGATGGGGCTGGCACTGATTGGTGTGAGCGTGCCGGTCTTTTTTCTCGCGATCTGCTTGATCGTGCTGTTCCCAAACATGCCAAGCGGTTTTCGCTTGCCTCCTGGAACACAGCACAGCATGTCGACCGACTTCTATTTTTTGGAGTCATTGTTTACCGGACAGTGGTCGATCACGGCCAAGTGTATCCGTCATTTAATTCTGCCCGCGACGGCCCTGGCAACAATTCCATTGGCGGTCATTTCGCGGATTACTCGGAACAGTATGCTCGAAGTCTTAGACTCCGATTATCTACGCACCGCCCGCGCGAAAGGGGCCAGCTTGTTCCGGATGGTGTTGCGGCATGCGTTTCCAAACGCCTCGCTCTCGGTGATGAATATTGTCGGCTTTCAGCTTGGTATGTTACTGACCGGGGCGATCCTTACCGAAACCGTTTTCAACTGGCCAGGCCTTGGGCGATACGTGGTCGATGCGATTCGCGATTACGATTATGCCGTGGTCCAAGCGTGTGCGCTGGTTATTTCAGCGATCTTTGTGACGTTGAACTTGGTGCTTGACGTGTTATTCCTAGTTCTCGATCCACGTTTGCGCGAGGGGAATCGAAGTTGAGTACCGCATCCATCACGGAAGTGGGCGCTCCTCCGGCAGCTCCTTCTTTTTGCACTCGTCTATTTCGTGTCCCTGGCATTTGGATTGGGGGCGTGCTGATTTTTCTGTTCGTCTTTTCGGCCCTATTCGCCGATGTCATTTCGCCTTATAGTCCCGACGCGCGGGACGGACAGAATCAACCTCCTAGTTATGCCCATTGGTTGGGAACCGATTCCAACGAAAAAGATGTGCTGACGCGTGTGCTGCATGGTTCCCGTTTGTCGTTGCTTGCCAGTATCACTTCGATTACGTGTGCGGTGGTAATTGGCGTGGGCCTGGGCATGTTGGCCGGTTACAACGGAGGGCGTATCGATATGTTGGTCATGCGACTGATCGATATTTGGCTTTCCTTCCCCAGCTTGTTGATCGCCTTTTTAGTGATTGCGGCCCTGCACCCCGGCTGGCCGGCGGTGATTATCGCGGTGGCGTTGATTAATGTGCCTGTTTTCGCGCGGCAGGTTCGCGCCGAGATGCTTTCGCTGAAGCATGCCGCCTACGCAGAGGCAGCGATTGCCGCAGGGGCAACGCCGTTTTACATGGTTCTATTTGTGTTTTTGCCAGCAGTTACCGGGACAATTTGGGTTTTAGCAACGTTGGGGCTGGGGCATGCTATCCTCGAAGTGGCTGGGCTTTCCTTTCTGGGAATTGCAGGTGATCCTTCCCACGCAGAATGGGGGGCAATGCTTGTCGAGGCGAAAGAGTATTTGCACGTCACGATTTGGCCAGCACTAGCTCCTGGCATCGCAATTTCGTTGACAATCCTCGGTTTCAACCTTTTTGGAGACGGCCTGCGAGAGGTCTTAAACCGGCGTTCGCAAAGCAGTTAGTAGGCTTCGGTGGTAAGAGGGAACCGGAGAAAAGAGAGTCTGGCGTGAACTCCTGCCCCTCGGAAGCGTACTAAAAAAGCCGGAATATGAGCCGTAATTTGATGATATCGAGAATGGAGGTGCTAGTTTCGTCCAATCCTCCATGGGATTGCTTGACATGCTAATATAAGCAAGTTTAACTATTAAGGTAGCTTAGGGGCTACTGAATCACGATCTTCCCGCTGTCGATTATCCCACCTGCGACGGCATAGACACCATCGGAATCTACTGCGGGAGTATTTTGCTTGGAGAAGACTTTCATGAAGAGAATTGTGCTGTGCCTAGTGGCGGTTGTTGCTGCCTCGTCGATTTCTGTCCAATCTGCCTTCGCCGTCAAGGCTTTTGGCGAAGCGTTTGCTGAACGATACAATCTGATCGAACCAAAAACCGATGCAGAAAAATCGTTGGCCGCCGCCGTCAAGGAAGCCAAATGCACGCTTTGCCACGGCGAGAAGAGCAAGAAGGTCCGCAACGAATACGGACAAGCCCTCGCTGAGCTGCTAGATAAGTCAGATTACGGCGCTAAGCGACGTAAGGACGAGCCAGAAGCAGTTCAAAAAGAACTGTTTGAAGCATTCGACAAAGTGGCCAAAGAAAAGTCGGAGTCGGGCCAAACGTTTGGCGAAAAGATCGCCGAAGGCAAGCTGCCGGCTGCCGAAGGTACCGACTCGAAAGAAGACGAAGACTAGGTCGACTTCGATCGTGTTGAATGATAAATCAAAAAGCCCCGCCATTTGGCGGGGCTTTTTTAATTGAGCGTTTTCAGTTTTGGTCGGGCTTTACTTCACACGAATGCGAATGGACGTTTCAAACGTGTCGCCGCTGGCTAACACCCGTAAGCCACCATCGTAGCCCTGACGCCGCAGTTGAAAGGCATCGGGGATGCAAGTGTAGGGTTCGATGCAAAACGCCTCGCGATGGCCTGGGTTGTACAGCACGACCGAGTCAAACTGATCGTCAAATTGCTGCTCAATCGTGCGGCCTGATGCCGGATCGTGGATGGAAGTCGTGCAGAGACCATCTTCGCATTCGAGCCCGCCAAAGCCGTTATCGAACTGGGTTTCTTTGAAGAGCATGGGTTGGAAAGGATCGGTGTCGCGGTTGAATTGGTTGCCGCTGGCCAATTGATCCTTGAATTCCCACTCAAACGTATACGGCACCACAATTTCACACGCATCGGCTGAGGCACCCCCGATCGGCACCCGGAAATAAGGATGCGTCCCAAAGCCAAACGGCAGCGGCTTAGCCGAGGGGTTCTCGATGCAATAGCTGCCGGTCAGGGTGGCGTTGGAGATTTCGTAAGTCGCGGTGACTTTGAAATCGGTAGGCCATTGCTCAAGCAGGGTGGCATCGTCTTGCGCGGCTTGGAATTCGGCAGTGACCTTCGACTCGGTTTGCTCGGTCACTCGCCAAGCACGGTTCATAACAAAACCGTGGATGGCATTGCCGCGTCCATCCCCTTCCGGGATTTCAAACTGGCGGTCTTCCCAACTGAGACGTGTTCCTTTGATTCGTCCAGGAAACGGAAAAAGCAAAGGGATGCCGCTGCTGGAAGGGCGGGCTGTCCCGTCGGCAAAGTCTGGGGCCGACCACAGCACGTCAATTGCTTGGTCTTCGATCTTCGCGAGGAACTCGAAGCAATTGAAACCGAACGTTGGGGCTATCTTGGCGGACGAGCCAGATTCTTCGTCGCGAATTTCGATGACTTCCAAAGCCATGTTGTGAATCTTCCAGATTGAGGGATCAGGAGAACACCAATTAAACCCCGCCACGGCTTAACAGCATGGCGGCAGTCATCAGTAGAATGGTTCCCCCCAGGACCATCGCGGCCTGATGGGCTTTTTTGGCTTCGCGCTCGAAGAATGCCAGGCTGGCCAATAAGTTCATCAACCAGAGTGCCATTCCCACGCCAATCGCAAAAAAGGCCGTACAAAGGGGATCACCGCCCATCAAACGCGATTGTTGGCCTGAATTCAAGGAGGTAGTGAGCATAAAACCGACGGGAATTTGCAAAACAGTAGCGACCAGCGCGATTGTAAAGGCCGCTCCGGCAGTCGACTCCCGCTGCTCGGCCGGTAATCGCTTCAAGCAAAACATCCCGGTTAGCAACCCGCTGACGGCGAACGAGGCGAACCAAAAATGGAGCGTAAACCAAATCACTTCACTTTGAGCAAGCAACGAACGGAACTCGCGAGAGTCAACCGGCGGTTCGACCGTTACCTCGCCGCGGGCCATCATCCCCACAATGGTGAAAAGCGTCGGAAAGTGATACAGCAGGTTCGTCGCCGCCAAGATCGCTAACAGACGAGAGACAATCCGCTGCCAGCGAGCTGTGCGTTTGCCGTACTGCCACCAAGCGACGTAGATTATCAGGCAAACTGCCGAAAAAATGATTTCCAACAAGCCGTAAAGGACTTTGGAATCCCACACATACGACAGCGCGGTAAAGTAGGCTTGGTCTCCTTCTAGCCAAATGAGCCCCCCCTGGGCCACCCCGAGCAAAATTCCCAGACCAAAGGCAACCAGAGAACTCCAACCGATCAAGCGGCCAATCCTGGCGACCTCAGGCTGATCGCGGCGGAGCGAACGTATGTCGAGCCAGATCGCCAACAAGGGACCAACGGCTGCCAGATTCATCAGAAACAAATGCAGCGAGAGTAAAAGAATCCGCAGCCAGATCAAAAGGGGACTCCAAGCGATAGATAAGAGGTGGATGGTCCTTTGGTTATAGTCGCTCTTCGCGAACATCGATGATCAAATCGTGCGCCAAGATAACGGTTTTCTCAAGCCAGCTGCTCGAAAATCGTTCCTTCCGGCAAGATTAAGCCAGTCGATCTTGTCCCCACCACGCCTCCCCAACCCCCAATCAGGTAGGAATTCAGCGACGTAAATCCTTTTCTGCCCATAAGAAGCGACCATATTTCAAAGCCCCCATGTTGACGATTGGAAGCGCCGATTGGTAAATTGTGCGATTCCCGGGCGATTAGCTCAGTTGGTTAGAGCGCTTGCCTTACAAGCAAGATGTCGGGGGTTCGAGTCCCTCATCGCCCACTCTTCTTAACCCGTAACTTTTTTAAGTTACGGGTATTTCTATGCGCTGGTTGTTTTCTGAAGGAATGCCTGACATGGACGAACGCGAAGAACTGTTGAACGAAGCGTTGGAAGAAAACGCAGTCGAATCGATGGACGAGCTTGTCGAGCGGTTTGGGCCAGAGAGCTACGGAAATCACGAGGCGGTCGACCGTATCTATCTGGCCGAATCGAACTGGAGCCAGCATGTCTCGAGCCATCCTTCGATCTTGCTAGACGCGGCAGCGTTCGAGAAAGCATTGAAAATCAGCGAATTGATGGCCGAGCTTTACCAGCACATGAGTGAAAAAGAGTAAGACTGGCGAGGGCGTGGTTTTCTAGAGCCGGGCTTAATGGCAACATTTCCGGTTCTTAATCCGCGCCCTGACTGGTTGACTGGCCTCGCTGCGCAATTCTAGCGATTGTTCTCTTTATCGCGGTCAGCTTGGTGATCGACGTGCGTTAGATCAACCACTGCGAAGTCGGCAGCCGCTACACTGCGCGCTGCTTGACCTAGGTTTGAAGGTTGTTCTCTTTCCGTCTACAAGCGTGTAGGCGTTGCCCATTTTGCCAGTTTTGCTCTGCCTAGGGTCTTGCTCATGAACCTTCTTGTCCGTCGCTTGTTTTGGATTTCCTTCGCTGTGTGCGGAACAGTTAGCTTGGTTTGGGGGCACGATGTCGGCGAGGGGGATCTCAAGGTTACCGTTCTCGCCAAATCAAGTGATGCGTGGGACGACAAGCCGCTGCCTCATTACCCTACCGGGCAGCCGGAAATTACCGTGCTGAAGATCATCATTCCGGAAGGGAAGAAAACGCCGCTGCATTTCCATAGCGTGATCAACGCCGCCGTTCTGCTGAAGGGAGAGGTCGACGTTCACATGCCCGCTGGGGAGACGAAGAAACTCAAAGCAGGCGAGTCCTTGATCGAAGTGGTCGATAAAGCTCATTGGGGCGAAAACGTCGGCCAAGGGGACGCTGAGTTCCTCGTGTTTTATGCCGGTGAAAAGGGAGAGAAAATCACCCATGTCTTGCACGGCGACGAAACGCCAGAAGCTGTCCTGCAAGAAGCGAATCGCTAAGCCGACAGCTCGCAAATCGATTGGCGCTATTTAGCGAAAGATTACCAGTTCTTCCAGGACGTGCCGATCGTACTGAATCGCCTACCCTCCTGCAGTCCAAGCGGGATGCCTGTTATGTTAGAACCGTTCTTGATTTCGCGGGAGCCACGCACTGTTGCGTAGGCTGGCCTGCAAGTCACAAACGGCTCGAAAGCCCACCAAAAGTTGGGCAGGCAAAGCGATAGGGTGCGAGTATGGCGATGACCCCAATGATGCAGCAGTACCACGAAGCAAAGAATGCTTGTGGCGATGCGATCCTGCTGTTTCGCATGGGCGACTTCTACGAACTGTTCAATGACGATGCGGTCACGGCTTCCAAGATTTTGGGCATGACCCTCACCAGCCGCGACAAAGGAGAGAACGCCACCCCAATGGCGGGTTTTCCCCATCATCAGTTGGATTCCTACCTAGCGAAGCTAATCCAGCAAGGGTATCGGGTTGGCATCTGTGACCAAGTAGAAGATCCGAAGCAGGCCAAGGGGATCGTTAAACGCGAGATAACTCGCATCCTTTCTCCCGGCACGCTGACGGATGATTCACTGCTTAGCCCGAAGGAAAGCAACTATTTGGCCGCCGTTCTCTGCGAAGGTGATCAGGCCGGAATTAGTTGGATTGAGCTTTCCACAGGTCGGTTTTTGGCGGGCGTTTTTAGTGCTGCTCGTTTGTCCGACGAACTAGCTCGTATCGCGCCTTCGGAATGCTTGCTGTCGGAAGGAACCAATGCCCTCCCCAAGCACACCAACGGACAGTTTCTGCACACGCAGCGGCCAGCTTGGGCCTTTGGTGGCAAAGCGGCGGACGAGAAGCTGACCAAGCACTTCGAGGTGAAAAGCCTGGATGGCTTCGGCTTCGAGGATACCGATCGGCTAGCGATTCGCGCCGCTGGGGCCATTCTCGACTACTTACAGGAAACTCAGCGTGGCTCGCTAGATCACGTGCAAACGTTGATCCCATATCGCCAAACCAACGCCGTCGAGATCGACGAATCGACGCGACGGTCACTAGAACTCACCCGCACGATTCGAGATCAACGCCGCGAGGGAACTCTTATCTCGGTGCTCGACCGTTGCCGTACGCCGATGGGGAGCCGGCTGATGGCCGAGTGGCTGGCGAGTCCCTTGGCGGATGTCGCCCAAATTCAGCAGCGACACGATGCCGTCGAAGAATTGAAGAACGACTTACCCCTTTCCGAGTCGTTGGGTGAGGCTTTGGCTGGTGTATATGATCTGCAGCGGCTGCTAACGCGCGTGACGACAGGCCGTGCGAGCCCGCGTGATTTGAGTTTTGTGGGGCGCACGCTCTCGAAGTTACCACGCATCAAAGCGAAAGTGACTTCGCGGAAGAGCAAGCTTTTGTGCGAGATTGAAAGCCAGATCGATCTATGCCCAGAGGTTCATGACAAACTGGCGGCAGCGTTGATTGAAGATTGCCCGCTAACGACTGCAGACGGTGGTTACATCCAAGATGGCTACAACGCCAAGCTGGACGAACTGCGTGGCTTGGCCGCTGGCGGAAAGCAGTGGATCGCTAACTACCAGGCCGAAGAAAGCAAGAAGTCGGGCATTGCCAACATGAAAGTTGGCTTCAACAAAGTGTTCGGCTATTACATCGAAATTACGAACACCCACCGCGATAAGGTTCCCACTTATTTCCATCGCAAGCAAACGTTGAAGAATGCCGAGCGGTACATTACGCCTGAGTTAAAAGAGTACGAAGAGAAGGTTCTCAGCGCCGACGAGAAGGCGAAGTCGCTAGAGTATGACTTGTTCGCGGAACTCCGCGACCTGGTGCAATCCGCCGCCGATCGGCTCCGGCAAACGGCGACCGCTTTGGCACAGCTCGATGCGCTGGTATCTCTAGGCAACCTGGCCCGCGATCGCAATTACTGTCGTCCGAAGATGGATGACGGGGCGGAACTCGCGATTGTGGATGGGCGTCACCCGGTGCTCGACGTGACGGAAGAAGCGGGCACGTTTATTCCCAACGATACGATGCTGGGGGGCGAGGCGGAAGACTTCGTGGCGATTATCACCGGGCCGAACATGGCGGGTAAAAGTACCTACATTCGCCAAGTCGGGCTGATCGCGATCATGGCGCAAATCGGCAGCTTCGTACCCGCACGGGAAGCGACCATTGGCGTGGTCGACCGCGTGTTTGCCCGAGTGGGGGCAAGCGACGAACTTTCACGCGGGCAAAGTACGTTCATGGTCGAAATGACCGAGACCGCCCGAATTTTGAACACAGCGACCGCCAAGAGCCTGGTAATTCTGGACGAAATTGGCCGAGGCACCAGTACCTACGACGGCGTCTCGTTAGCCTGGTCGATTGTTGAATACATTCACGATCGGATCGGTTGCCGCACGTTGTTTGCCACGCACTATCATGAACTGGCCGACCTGTCGCAGTCGCTCGATCACGTGATGAATTTAAACGTGGCAGTGAAGGAATGGGACGACAAGATTATCTTCCTGCACAAGATTGTCGCTGGGGCGGCTGACAAGAGCTACGGGATTTACGTGGCTCGCCTGGCAGGCATTCCGCACGATGTCAACGAACGAGCCAAGCAGATCTTGGCTCAGCTTGAACAAGAGCATCTCGACCTCGAAGGCCAGTCGAAGATTCGACCCAAGCGAGATCGTCATCCCAAATCCGACTTACAGTTGACGCTGTTCGGACCGAGCGAGCACCCAGTGGTCGAAGAGATCCGCCAGGCCGATTTAAGTGGCATGACGCCACTGGACGCTTTTCAAAAGCTGATCCAGTGGCAGAGTGACCTGAGGAAGAAAGCCGAGTAACTACTTGGATGCCGTTACTCGGTGGGTTGGCAGCTTGGCACCCGTTTCTTTGCGCCAGGCTTCCAGCTTCGCATGCAGCTTCTTCACAAGTTCGGGATGCTGATCGGCCACATTGTGCTGTTCGCCGATGTCATCACTCAGGTTGTAAAGTTCTAGGTGACCATCTTCGTAAAACTCGGCCAGCTTCCATTCTCCTTCGCGCACGGCAGCCGAGGGAGAACCCCCTTGATTGCCATAGTGGGGATAGTGCCAGAAGATTGGGCCACGGTCGATCGATTTGCCTTGCAGCACCGGGGCGAAGCTCATGCCGTCGATCGTTAAACCTGGAGGGACTTCGATACCCGCAATTTCCAGCATCGTAGGGAAGAAGTCGACACTGCTCACATATTGCTCGCTGACGCTGTCGGCGTGAGTGACGCCTGGCCAACGGACGATCATCGGTTCGCGAATGCCCCCTTCGTAGATCCAGCCTTTGCCGGCACGTAAGGGAAGGTTACTCGTCGGGTGTCCTTCTGAGGTGGAGAGCCCGCCGTTATCGGACATGAAGATGACAACGGTGTTGTCTCGCAGACCCAGGTCGTCGACTGCCGTTAAAACTTTACCGACCGCTTGATCCATCGCTTCGACCATGCCGGCATACACCGCGTGTTCCTGCACGAGGCGAACTTTACGTTCCCCTTCGTCACCCCAAATCTCACCATGCTTTAAGGTCTTCTTCTTTTCAAGATACTTCTGCTTCAGGTCTTCTCGCGACATGAGCGGCGTGTGGACAGAGTAGAAGGAAAGGTAAGCCAAAAAAGGCTCGTCCTTATGCTCGGTCATAAACTTGACCGTTTCCGATGCCAGGCGATCTGGCAAGTGTTCGCCAGCGGGGCCATTTTCCAGCCGAGGGTTGCCGTAAGGGGAAAAATACTTCTTGCCTCCATACGGGCCGCCGCGGTCGATGCCCCCTTGGTTGACGTCGAAGCCTTGGTGCTCTGGGAAGAACTTCTCGCTGCCAAGGTGCCACTTGCCGGCAAAGAAGGTGGCGTAGCCGTTTTGTTTTAGGACTTCGGCAATCGTGACTTCATCTAGGGCAAGCTGCATTTCGTAATTGGCCGGCAGCATAGTCGTCTTGCGTTTCCAGCCTTCCGGCTGTGGGGCGCCGATGTAATCGGTGATACCGGTCCGGGTCGGGTAGCGGCCGGTCATGATGCTCGCTCGCGTGGGAGAGCACACCTGGCAAGCTGCGTAGGCGTTGGTGAAACGCAAACCAGTCGCTGCTAAGCGATCGACGTTTGGGGTTTCGTAAAAAGAACTGCCGTAAACACCAATATCGGTCCAGCCGAGGTCATCCACCAGAAAGAACACAAAGTTCGGTTTACGCTCGGCCGCCTGGGTAGCGGTTGAGAATAAAGGGGAAGTTAGCAAAGCAAGCAAGAGAAGAAGCGTACGCATAAGGATGGGCCGTCCTCAGGGGTGGGTGTGAAAGAGGAAGCCCCATTTTGGCTGACATGACGTACGGCGTCAAACTTTCGTGGCCTCTGCCGAGTAGGAAGAGGCCACCCGCCGGCATGACTGCCTAACGCAAGCGATATGGTTTCGGATCGACATGCGGTTCAAGTTTGTCAAGTAACTCCCAGGCCAGCTTGCCGGTGGCAGCTCCCATCGAAAGTCCTAACATGCCGTGTCCAGCCGTCATGATCACGTTACCGTACTTCGGGGCGAAATCGATGTAAGGTAGATCGTCTGGGGTCATCGGACGCCAGCCATGCCACTCTTCGTAGGTTTCGTCGGTGAAAGGCTCTTTCAGATACAGCTTGGCGCCCTTCTTGAGTAGCCCTAGACGCTTTTGATTGATGCTGGCATCATAGCCGCCAAATTCCATCGTCGAGCCGAGGCGATACCCGTCGTTGAAAGGGGTGACTCCGACGCGGCTTTCTTCCAAGAGCATCGGAATCTTGGGACAGATTTCCGGTCGGGCCATCGTGATCGAGTAACCCTTGCCTGGCTGAATGCGAAGCGTGCAACCCAGTTCGCGGTTGAAGAAAGGGCTCCAAGAACCGGTTGCCAAAACATAGCGATCCGCCGCAATCTCGCCTTGATCGGTTTGAATGGCGCGGAGCTTGTTTCCTTCGCCATGCATGGCGGTGACTTTGTGCTGTTCCAGAATCTTGACGCCTAGCCGTTCTAATACCGTTCGCCATGAGCTAAGCAGGCGATCGGGACGAAGGTGCGCGTCGTTTTCGTAATGCCATGCTCCATGAACATCGTCTTTTAAGGCGGGCTCTAGTTTTTGCAGGCCACCATCGGTGTATGGAACCGCCGGCAGATCGAATTCTTTCGCCAGCCAATCGTTGATTGGAGCAAACTCGTCAAAGTGGTGCTTCTCGCGAAAAACAAACAACAAGCCCCGTTTTTCCCAGTTGCAATCGAGTTGCTCGGTTTCGATAAGTGTTTCATACAACCGCCGCGACGAATGCAGCAACGCGTGCTTGCCGCGGGCGGCATGCTTCATTTGAGTTTCGTTGCAGTTCCACCAAAAGCGAAGCAGGAAGCTCCACAACGCTGGCGAGAAGCGGGGACGGATATAAAACGGCGAATCGCTGCTAAGCATCGACTTCATTGTGGGACCGATCAGACCTGGCATGGGGATCGGTGGGACGTGGCTAGGCGAAATGTAGCCGCAATTCGCATGCGAGCAGGCTCCGCCGTGGCGTCCTTGATCGACAATCGTTACTTCGTGCCCGGCTTTGGCCAAATAATAGGCCGCCGCTGTTCCGACGACTCCGCCGCCGATCACAAGGGTGTGGGTACTCAAGATGAACTTCTTTCCGAGTCAGTAGTCAGAGCCGCATAGGTGCGAAAAGGGAATTCTAGCTTTCCCCCAAGTTGTGTCGAAAGCCGAAAGTGAGGGGGTCGATCGGATCGATCACCACTTTCGTCTCGGCCGTCACAAACGCTTCCCCCATGATGCGAGGGATAATCTTGTCGCCGCTTGTCTGGTAGGTGCCTTCGAAGACGCTGCCGGTGACCGATTCCTGGCGCCAAGTATCGCCGGGGGCCAGCTTGCCGTCAGCGGCTAGGCAAGCCAGCTTGGCACTGGTGCCGGTGCCACACGGCGAGCGATCGTACTCGCCACCCGGGCAATAAACATAATTCACCGCATCGGCGTCTTCACGGTTAGGGGGACCGATGAGCTCGATATGGTCGATGATGCCACCATCGGCTCCAAAGACCCTCTCCTGGTCAAGCGCCTGGCGAATTTCTCGACTGCATTGTTGCAACTGGTCGAGGTTGAGCATCGAGATATCTAAACCGTGATCGTTGCACAGGTAAAACCAATTGCCGCCAAAGGCGATGTCTCCGGTTACTTCGCCGAAGCTAGGCGTTTGGATGGCGACCGACTGGCGATAGCGATGACTGGGGACATTGGAAAAAGAAACGCGATTGTCCTCGTGCAGTGTGAAGACAACATCCCCGGCGATGGTTTCCAGCAAATGATCCCCCGGCGAAATGTTTCCGAGGTAAGCCAAGGTTGCTGCGACGCCAATGGTTCCGTGGCCACACATGCCTAAGTAGCCGACATTGTTGAAAAAGACGACGCGGGCCACCGCTTCCGAATTGTGGGGCTGCAGCAGCAAAGCCCCAACCATCGCCTCGTAGCCTCGTGGCTCATGGGTAAGAGCGGTTCGAATCCAATCGTGCTCCGATTGCAGTTCGGCTATCTGCTGGTCAATTGTCTCACCAGCGAGAGGTGGAGTACCACCAAGTACCGTTCGGGTAGGTTCCCCCCCAGTGTGGGAGTCGATTACGCTCAGCTCAATTCGATCAGTTGGCAAAGGCATGCTGCAGTTCCCAGATAGCAGAAGCAAAGCAGTCGAGGACGAGTCCAGCTATATATCATAAGGCGCAGAGGGGGCAAATCGAAACAGGGGAACGGTTACAAGAGGGATGGAAAATAACCACCGGGAATCAAGAAGCACAACATTTTGAGCCAGGCATGCCCTACGGATGCAGACCTGATTTTGGTTCTGTTTGAGCGAAAGCTATTACTGGCTAATGGGACCCACCAGGGATGGTGGTGGTTGTCCTAGGGCAGCTTCCTAGGCTGTGCGTTGGCGACTGGTTCTCTTTTTCCCATAAAATTCGGATTAATCCGCCTTTCAGAAGCTTGGGATTCGGCATAGAGTGACGTCAGGATAGTCTTTTCAACGACCACAATTGACCCTCCATAAATCTTTTCCCGCGTAAATCGTAGAAGGTTAACAAGTTCTACGAAGACAGGTATTCGTCATGGGTAAGTGGATTCAGGCCCTTATTTATTTTGTCCTCCGTCGTCTGCTGCATCGTCGCTACGATGTCGAGGTGCTTGGGCTCGAAAAGTTGGAATCGCTCGAAGGCCCCGTGCTGGTCTTGCCGAACCATCCGGCTTACGTCGATCCACCGATAGTCTTGAGCCATTTGCGCTGCGGTAAATCGCTGCGACCTTTGGTCTTTACCGACACATACCGCAGCCCGCTGTTCTATCCGCTGATGAACGTAATCGACGCCTACGAGGTGCCGAATTTGAAATCGCATAGTCGCGATGCACATGCCAAGACAACACAATTGATCGAGCAAGTCTCGGGGGAATTGAATCAAGGGGAAAGCTTTCTGATTTACCCCAGCGGTCGTTTGCAGCGACAAGGATACGAGATTGTGGGCGGGGCCCGCATTGCTTACGAGTTGTTGGAACGCGCCGACGACAAGGTCAACGTCGTGCTTATCCGAACACGCGGCTTGTGGGGAAGCCGCTTTGGTTGTGCGCAGGAAGGGGATGTGCCTGACCTGGGGCGTAACGCTTTGGCTTCTTTGCTGTGGATACTCGCTGGGCTTATTTTCTTTTTGCCCAAGCGTAAAGTCATTCTAGAAGTTCATCCGGTCGACCGTTCCGATTTGCCGATGGAAAGCAAGACGGCGCTGAATCATTACTTGGAAAGCTTCTACAATGCCGACGGTGGCGAAGCGGCCAAGTATGTTCCTTATAGCTACCTGTTTGGGCCCCGCGATTTCGATTACGAATCGGTCAAACGCAAGGGATCGGTCGATCTGGGAGAGGTCCCTGAGTCGACCATTCAGGGAGTCCACGAGATCTTAGAGCAGCGGCTCGACCGTAAGCTGGAAGATCGGGAAAAAGAGCCAGGCACAACGCTCGATCTCTTGGGGCTCGATAGCCTGGAGCGAATGGACTTGGCCCTGGAACTGGAACGCCAGTTTGGCTTTCGGAGTGATCATGTACCGGCAACCGTAGGGGAACTTTGCTTGCTGGCAGCCGGCAAAGCCACAACTGACGAGGAACCGTTAAAGGTGCCCGATGGCTGGGATGACGAAAAGAAGCCAAGCACCAATCACCCTGAAGTCTTGGCCGAAACGATCGCCGAGGCCTTCGTGCGGCGAGCCTTACAAAGTGCCAATCATACTGCCGTGGCCGATACGCTTTCCGGTGCACTTAGCTATCGCAAGCTGTTAGTCGGAGCAACGCTGCTTTCTAAGCGGATTGCCAAGTTAGAAGGAAACTCGGTTGGCATTATGTTGCCAGCTTCGGTGGCGGCCGATTCGGTGGTGCTCGCCGCTTTGATGGCTGGCAAGTTGCCGGTGATGCTCAACTGGACAACCGGTCCGGCTGGCCTGCGACACGCGACCGAGAAGCTCGAAGTTTCGCACGTGGTTACCTCGAAGCGTTTCATGGACCGCTTGGGGATCGATCTCGACGGCGTCGAGATGTTTTACCTAGAGGACGTTCGAGAAGGAATTTCGACCTGGGAAAAACTGCAAACGCTAATCGCGACCTACGTCGCGCCAA
This sequence comes from Bremerella cremea, assembly GCF_003335505.1. NCBI lineage: Bacteria > Pseudomonadati > Planctomycetota > Planctomycetia > Pirellulales > Pirellulaceae > Bremerella > Bremerella cremea. The sequence goes on along the minus strand of NZ_QPEX01000010.1, from coordinate 1,088,000 downwards.
ACTCGTTCCTGCAAAGCATTCCACAGCCCAATCCAGATGATCCGGCGGTTATCTTGTTTACCTCGGGCTCTGAAAGTCAGCCGAAAGCGGTTCCTCTTTCGCATCGGAATTTGATTGCCGATATGCGAGGGGGAATCGACCACATGGATTTCCATCGCAGCGATACGCTGCTAGGTTTCCTGCCGCCGTTTCATAGCTTTGGTCTGACAGCCGCCGCCCTGATGCCTCTATTGTCTGGTATTCGGGTGGTGCATCACGCCGACCCGACCGACTCGCGTATGTTGGCTCGGATTATCGCGGCCTACAAGCCAACGTTTACCTTCACGACGCCCACTTTCCTGCAGTACATTGTCAGCAGTAGCGAGCCTGGCGAACTCAATTCGCTGCGTTTGGTGATGGTCGGGGCGGAAAAGTGTCCAGCTTCGTTGTTCGAGCAAACCATGAAAATCTTGCCCGAACTCGATTTGTTGGAAGGATACGGAATTACCGAATGCAGCCCGGTGGTTTCTGGCAACAAGCCGGGGCATAACAAGCCAGGCACCATTGGTTTGCCGATCCATTGTGTCGAGACAATGGTCGTTCATCCCGAGACACACCAACCGTTGTCACAAGGCGAAACCGGCTTGCTGCTGATTCGTGGGGCGTCGGTGTTTAACGGCTATTACAAGTACGACGCACCGCAGCCGTTTCTCGAAGTAGCCGGGCATCGCTGGTACAACTCGGGCGATTTGGTGTCGAAGGATGAAGATGGATTCATTCAGTTTCGTGGGCGCTTGAAGCGTTTCCTGAAGATCGGTGGCGAGATGGTTAGCTTACCGGCACTCGAAGCCCCTTTCAGTGAAAAATATCCTGCCGACGAAGAGGGGCCCCAGGTCGCCGTGGAAGGGGTCGAACAGGATGGAGGACGCTGCATCGTCTTGTTCACCACCCAAGAGATCACGCTCCGCGAAGCAAACGACCTGCTGAAAAAGGCCGGTTTTCAAGGGATTATGCGTTTGGACGAAGTTCGCCAAGTGGAGGCGATTCCGGTACTGGGAACCGGTAAAACCAACTATCGAGAGCTAAGAAGCTGGATTGAATCCGAGAGCGAAATGGTTGCCGAGTCTTAACCGGCTGGGGGCAACTAATCCACAAGCTGAATGAACTCCTGCTTGCCGCTCAGCGAGCCGACTAACAGACGTTGCAGCTCGCCACTGGTTTCCATGGTGCCTGCCACCCGCACTTTATCCCCAGGCTGGAAGCCCATTTCGTAGCCGACATGGTAGGTTACGAGGGGGACGGCTTCGCTGGTTTCGTATGCGATCGGAAAAAAGAGGCTTTCACTCCGCCCGGTGATTTCCATTTCCCATTCTAACTTCATCGATTCGGTCGCTTGAAAGGGAGATGTTCTTTCGGTGGCGAATAAGATTTCTTCGTCGGTGAGCACGCCTCGAATCGTGAAGCGGGTTCCCCGATAGGTTCCTTGGTTTCCCTTTCGGTTGGCAATGGTTTGGAACGTGCGATCATTGATGAAAGGAGGACGCTGGATATGAGCAGGATCGATTTCCAGGATGTCCTCAAACTGAAAAAGGGCTTCCTTTTTCGCTAAAAACTGATTGATGACCGTTTGTCCGTAGATGACCAAATCGATATCGGAGTTGTCGTTCCCTTCTCCCCATAGCAGTGAATCGGTCAGACCGATCTCGGAAGACGGAACCTCGCAATGTTCCGCTAAGATCTCGATTAAGTCGATTGCTTGGGCGAGCCGGGGGGGCTGACTGTCACGTTGGGCGAGCAGTTGACGTGTGCGTTTAAGTGGCTTGAGATGTTGTTGGATTTTATCAACCGGGACAACAATCCGATCGGTGACGAACTGCGGGAAGGATTTTTGCAAATAGGCCATCGCAGCAACATAAGTGTCTTGCCACTTTTTTCCTTGGGTATATTTGAGCCCGGCCGTTACCAGGCCAGCAGTGTGTTGGTCGCCAAGGACATTAAAAATCAAGCCTTCGTCGGTTAGCAGATAGTCTTTATCGCGAAACATGATAACGTTTCCTTGTTCTCCCCTGCATTAGGTAACGGTCTGCCGGATTGCTGGGGGAGCAATGATGGGAAGGTAGCGCGAGGCCCATTGTAAATGATTCCTGGTTCGTCCAGATTAGGGTATATCAGGAGTTAGGCAACAGGACAAAAAAGGAAGTCAAATGACGCGATTGACGTTTCACGGGGCGGCGGAAACGGTCACGGGATCCAAATATTTGTTGGAGGCCGATGACGCGAAAGTCCTGATCGATTGCGGAATGTTTCAAGGATTGAAAGAACTACGGCTACGAAACTGGGATCCGCTGCCGTTTCACGCCGATTCGTTAGATCGCATCGTGCTGACGCATGCTCATATCGACCACACCGGCTACTTGCCACGAGTCGTGAAAGAAGGCTATCACGGTCCGATATTGTGTACGCCAGGAACGAAACGTTTGACGGAGTTGTTGCTGCTCGATTCGGCTGAGAACCAGGAACGAGATGCCGAGTATTTTAATCGAAAAGGGCTCTCGAAGCATAAGCCTGCTTTGCCGTTATACGACCCGAAGGACGCTCGTAAGACGATCAAGCAACTCACCGCGCTGCCGCGCGAAGAGTGGCACGAGGCTGCCGATCCAATCTGGATTCGCTTCCACGATGCCGGGCATTTGTTGGGCTCGAACATGATAGAAGTCGAGATCCGCAACCAAGATCCGCCACTCCGGTTGCTCTTCTCAGGAGATGTCGGTCGTTACAATGCGCCGTTGTATCACGATCCGCATGAGCCTCCACGCTGTGACTTTTTCATCTGCGAAAGCACCTACGGCGATCGCGATCACCCGCAAGGTGACGTACTTGACTCGCTGGAAACGACCATGAACGAGGCGATCGAACGGGGCGGAGTCATCTTGATGGCCTCGTTTGCTGTCGGTCGTGCTCAGCAATTGATTTACTTGTTGCAGGTCTTAATTCACGCCGGCAAGATTCCCAAAATTCCTATTTACCTCGACAGCCCCATGGCGGTCGATGCGACGGAGATCTTTCGCGACTTCGCCGAAGATCTCGACTTGTCGGAAGGCCGTCTAAATGGCCCCAGCAGCGTGCTAAACGAATCGAACGTTCATATGGTTCGCAGCAGCGCCGATTCGCGCAAACTGAACAAAGTGAAAGGCCCCGCTGTGATTATTGCTTCTTCCGGCATGATGACCGGAGGCAGGATCTTGTTTCATTTACGGCAGCGTTTGCCCTGGTCACAAAACACGTTGTTAGCTGGTGGCTACATGGCAGCTGGCACGCTAGGGCGACAGATTCAAGAAGGGCATCGCACGGTTCGGATTCATAAGCGAGATGTCCCGGTAAACGCCCATTTGGCTTCGGTTTCAGGCTTAAGTGGGCATGCCGGGCAAAGTGAATTATTGCAATGGGTTTCCGGCCTGCCGAAGCCGAAACTTGTTTTTCTAACGCATGGCGAGCCTGAGAGCGCCACGGTACTTTCTGGCCTCATGCGACAACGTTTCGGCTTTCGCACCATCATTCCGCGGATGGGAGAATCGTTTGATCTTGAGGAGCTTACATGACGCCCAAACATGAAGAAGAAAACCTAGAGCAGATTATCAATTCACCCAGCTATGTCTTGCCCCAAAACGATACCGACTTTCTCGCCGGCGAATCGATGCGTGGTGTCCGGCTACAGTTGGAGTACACCAAGCCACAAGAATTTCTGACCCGGCAGAAAATCAACTCGACAATTATTTTGTTTGGCGGAACCCAAATCGTCGAACGCTCTCAGGCGGAGGCTAAGCTTAATAAGCTTAAGGAGCAGCAACAGAAAGAAGGAACTCGTCCTGAACTACAACGGTCTATCCACAGGGCCGAACGTCAACTGGCCAAATCGAAATATTACGACGAAGCCAGAGCGTTTGCCAGTTTGGTTTCGCAGCATTCCTACCATAACGACCGTTACGACTATGTGGTGGTAACTGGGGGTGGGCCTGGCATCATGGAAGCAGGCAATCGTGGGGCATACGACGTGGGAGCACCTTCGATCGGCCTCAATATTACGCTGCCCGAAGAGCAACACCCCAATCCGTACATTACGCCGGGGTTATGCTTTATGTTCCACTACTTTGCCATGCGGAAGATGCACTTTCTCATGCGGGCCAAGGCGTTGGTCGTTTTTCCGGGTGGGTTCGGCACGTTCGACGAACTATTCGATGCCCTGACCCTGCGGCAAACCGACCGCATGCAGGCAATCCCCATTATTTTGTACGGAACAGAATACTGGAAGAATGCCATCAATTTTGAGTTTCTCGCCGATGAAGCGGTCATTCGAGATGAACATCTGAAGCTGCTGAACTTTGCCGATTCCCCCAGCGAAGCATGGAATATCATTACCAAGTTCCACGAAGCTGACCCAGAAGCGAAGGTGATTGCGCCATGAGTCGCGGTAAGCAACGAACTTTTGGTGACATTAGTCCGGTGGCCATTGTCACCGGTAGTGCAAAACGCGTAGGGCGTACAATCGCCCAGCACCTGGCTTCTGGCGGCTACCGGATTGCGGTGCATGCCAACCATTCTGTCGACGAAGCGAAAGACTTTGCGGAAGAGCTGAAAGGGCAGGGGACCGAAGCCAATGCATTTCAGGCCGACCTCTCCAAGGAAGCCGAAGTTAAGGAACTTATCGAACGAGTTCACTGGTACTTTGGTCGCATCGATGTGTTGGTCAACTCCGCTTCGATCTTCTTTCCCACCCCACTTAGTGAACTGAATACTGAAGATGTGCAATCGCTATTCAATATCAACACGTTTTCGGTTCTCAACTGTTGTCGCTGGGCAGGGGCGCGGATGGTCGAGCAAGAAACAGGGGGTGCGATCATCAACATCGCCGATTGGTCGATCGTGCGCCCCTGCAAGGATTACTCGGCTTACATCGCCAGCAAAGGGGCTCTGCCAACGCTGACACGCAGCTTGGCGATTGACTTGGCCGCCCTCAATCCGGCCATTCGGGTGAATGCCGTTCTGCCTGGCCAGGTCCTACTTCCGCCTGATGCCAGTGAAACCAAACGCCAAGCGGCAATCGACGCCACATTGGTCAAACGTCTCGGAGACCCCGAAGATGTCGCTCAAGCCGTGCAGTTCTTAATTGAAAGCCCATTTGTAACCGGGGTTTGCCTGCCTGTGGACGGTGGCCGCACAATCTTCAGCGGCCAGTTTTTTGATGCTAGCGTGCATGAGAGAAGCGATTAAAGAAGCTCTTGAAATGGACGCAGTCGATAGACCGATTGGATTAATCCTTGAGCAGCCAAGGTGTCGAGCAGTTCCTTAGCTGTGAACGGAGGATTGCGAAGAGCTTCGCGTTGCCTCTTGAGTGCAGCGCAAACGGGGCCCGGTTGGGTGACGATTAATTCTGTAAGAAAGTTGTCGGGATGAACTGGCGAGATACCAAATGACGCCAGATATTCCGTGGGGAAATCCTTGAGATTGAACGTGACGATTGCTTCTGCCTGGCAATGAATTGCTGCCGCCAACACATGCCGGTCGTTCGGATCAGGCAAGGTGAGCGAAGGAATTAATTCTTCGTAACCGGTGACAAGGCAATCGCGCACTGCTTGGTTCATTAACGTTTTGGTTCTCGTAAGACGTGCCAGCGACGTAGCTTGATTGTCTCTAAGAACGCTTCGAATCCACTCGTCATGGATCATTTCTGTCCACCGAGCACGAACTAGTCCTGCATGAGCAAGTCTCATAAACAGGTCGCGAAGCGGAGCCGGATAAAGGATGTTCGCGTCATAGACAACGGTGACAGGGGGAGTGATCAATAGCCCATTCCCTGGTCTTGGGCGTCGGCAGAGAGTTGATCAAGAACATCATTGCGCGCCTTGTCATCTCGGCTCTTATAGACCATCAGGTCATCCAAGCGAACGCGACGATACTGGCCTACCAATCGTGAAGGGATCTTTCCTTCGTCTAATAGTTTAACCAGATACGGCCGCGAGACATTTAAGATATCTGCGGCTTGTTGTGTGGTGAGTTCCGCCTGGGTTGGGACCAAAGTAACGGCATTGCCCTGGGACATTTCCGTTAGCAAGTTCTGGAAAAGCCGGAAAGCCGAAGCCGGAACAACAATCGATTCCCCGTCGTCGTCGTCTCCCAAACGTAGGCGAATCCCCGTGCCTGGGGGCAATTTGCAAGCAGCAAGCGAACGACTTGATTCACGGGCAAGTTCGGCATCTGCCTGGTTGGGGGTCACCATTTCAAAGTGAGAAGGGATTTGTGATGCCATTCGATTTGCCTCGCTTTTTTGTGAGTATTCAAGAGAATTATAGCCTTGCTCGAAACGGAAGAAATGCTCGAAATACTCGAAATTGGATTAAGCGACGGAAGAATTCGACTTAGGGGACGATTAGGTTCCGTTAACACTGTTCTAGGTAACTGAGTGGAAGGAATGCGGTTGATAGCAAACGAGTGGAAAATCGGCGCTGTATCGATTTCCGGAATACTCTAGAATTCCGCCGCGACTTTCCGCGTGCATCGGGAAGGATCCGAAAATTTCATCAGGAAGTGTTCCATGCGAGTTCGATTGTTGGTCAACCACGGTTACTGGTCGGCTGCTGTGCTGGCAGCCGCTGGATTGTCATTTACAGGATGCGGTGGTGGTGAGGCAACTCCGCCGACCGTTAGTATCGAGCAAAAAAACACCGGCGAATCGGCCACACCAGCCGCTTCTAGCCCCGCTTCGGTTGAGGTTGCTGCTGCCCCGCGAATGAGTGCGGCGGATGTCAACCCAGCACAACCATCGACGCAGCCTCCGATGGGCACGACCTCGCCAGTGTCGGCCTATTCCCAAACAGAAGCCGCCCAGCCTCAAACTCAGGTGGCGCAAGCTCCGGCAGGTAGTGCCGATATGCAGGTCAACGCAGCTGCGGGTCAACCAGAATTGCCGCCTCCGATGACTCCGGCGGAACTTGCCGCCCAGATGGACCTGGATAACGTTCCCAACGGAACGCCAGAACAACTGCTGAGTTACATGAACGACCTAACAGCGGTTCCGTTCCCCAACAATGCTTCGCCGCAAGAGTTGCGTCGGTTTGCGACTCGCGTTTACTCGAACGTGTTGAATGCCGGCGACAAGTTGTTGGCGGCCCCAGGGGCAACCTCGGAACAACGCCGCGCTGCGGTGCAGTTCAAGTTCAACGCCTACGAAATGCTCATTCAAATTTTGCCAGATCAGGCCAATCAAATCGCCCAAGAGCGAATTCAATTTGCTCAAGGCATTGCGGCGACCAAAGATCCGAATGTCGCTCGTTTCGCGCGTTTGTTCCTCTTCGAGCAAATGCTCGCCCAGTTCGCCTCGGGGGAAGAATCGCTTTTCCAGCCGGTGATGGAAGACTCGAAGTACATCATCGAAGATCCCAATGCCGACATCATGCACTTTGGGGTGGCTGAGAATGCTGCGGTTGTTTTTGCCCGCATGGGACACACCGAAAACGCCGTGGCAATCCTAGAGATGATGAAGAAGTCGTTCACCGGTGCGAAAGATCAGGCGCTCGCCGAGCGGGCCACAGACTTGGACGACATGATTCTGCAGTACCGAATTGTGGGCACCATGATGGCTGCCGCCAATGGCGACGAGTCACAAGAAGACGTCCTGGTGACCAACATCCGCAATTGGGTTGCGACCAAACCGAAAGATAACCTCGAACCGCTACAAATGATGTCGACCATCGAAATGCAGATGGAAGACTACGGCAAGATGAACCTAGCTCGGCGGATTGCTGGACTCATGCAAGAGTTCTACGGCAATCACCCAGATCCTCAAGTCGTGCAGTCGGTGGCAACCTCGGTGAGCAATGCCCAAAAGCGTACCGGTTTAATTGCTAAGCCGTTTGTGGTCGAGGGGAACACGATCAACGGTGTCCCGTTCGATTGGAGTCAGTACAAAGGAAAGTGGGTTCTAGTCGATTTCTGGGCGACTTGGTGCCCGATCTGTCTTGAAGAGATGGAAGGGATCAAGCGGGTTTACCAGAAGTACCGTTCCAAGAACTTTGAAGTAGTTAGCGTGAACCTGGATGATGATCCTCGGGCCCGCGCCGCGTTTTTCCAAGCGAACAGCTTGCCTTGGCCTACGGTGGTGAGTGCTGATCCGGACAATACCGGATTCAAAGACCCCAATGCGGTTCGCTGCGGTGTCGAAGCGTTGCCATTTCTGGTCTTCGTTGGTCCGGATGGAACCGTCGTTGAGATCAACCCACGTGGTCCTCGTTTGGAAGAACTGCTGCAAAGTGTCCTGAATCAAGGGTCAGGCGGTGTCCAAACTTTATCGAACCCGCTTCCTGGCATGACGCAAACGCCTGCTGCCCCTGCGCCGGCGGCCAATATGACGCCTCCTGCTGGGCAAACGCCCCCTGCGACTGCCGACTCAGATGTGAGTTTGAAGGTAGTTCGTTAATAACCTAAGAAACGCAAGTTGCGAAAAGGCCGGATGTTAACATCCGGCCTTTTTTTTGCCTTAGTGAAGCAGGCTACGGTTCGAGGGTAGGGGACATGGGATTCTATAATTGTCTGCCAGACGTTTATTGAGGTTTGCGCCATGAATCCAACAGGGGCGACCAACGGAAGCCCCGGATTCGTGGCAAATCGGACCGTCCCAATGTTGAGTTGCACGCGCAGACATCAATAGTTTCCCAGTCCAAGGAGTTCATGATGCTATTTAAGTGGTTGATCGGATCAAGTCTTTGTTTCCTGCTGTTGGCTGGCACGCAAGTAAATGCGGCTGAGTTGAAGGTGGGGGATGAAGCCCCTGCGTTTACCTTAGATGGCGAATCTGCCGAGCCTGTTAAGCTATCTGACTTCAAGGGAAAGAAGCTTGTCATCACCTTCAACCGAGCCAACTGGTGCCCGTTTTGCATGAAGCAAGTGGTTGATCTGCAGAAGCACTACGGTGATATCAAAGCGGAAGGGGCTGAACTGCTGATTATCTTCCGAGAGGAAGCGACCGGGGCGGAGGGGCTGAAGAAGATTCGTGAAAAAACGAAAGCCACTATGCCGCTCGCACTCGATCTGGAAGCGGAGAAGACCGGGGCCTATAGCCCAGAAGGATTCGATACCTACATTTTGGACGAAGAGGGAAAGATCGTTACCATTCTGCATGGTACCAAGCCCGATCGTCCGATGGGGGACGAAATCTTGAAGCAACTACGCAAGTAGTATTAGACCAAGAGGAAACGAATTCGCTGGAGGCAACGAAGCGATTCCAGCGAGTTTGCTATTGGGCCGGAGGGGGTTCTTTGCCAGGAGGAGGCAGCCAGGTGATTACCGGAGCGGTTGTCCCTTTGTAGTCGCGAATCACGAGTTCCTGCTTGACGTAGTGCTGCGACTTGCGATTGCCCGGCAGGCGAAAGTTATCCCCTTTTTGCAAGATGGGGCGTTTCTCTGGCGATTGTCCGAACGGAAAGTCGTTGGTCATTTCGACGGCGACCCAGCGATCGGCTCCGTCTGCCGTTTTGACGAGAAACTCTGGATAGCAATGGCCAGGCACCCAAACAGTGCGAGCCGGTACATTGCCGGCACGACATAAGGCCACGAACAGGGTTGTCATTTCCTCGCAGTCGCCCCGGCCATCGTTCAATGCCGCCACGGCTCCTTTCATGGGGCCGTTTTCATAGGTGACATTTTGGTGGACGAAGTCATAGTACGCTTTGACTTGGTCCCAACTTGTTCCCCCATCCATTGCCAGGGACTTAGCCGTTTCGACGATCTGCTGATCGCGGCTTTCAATCAAGGGGCTTGGTAACAGGAACTTACGCTGTAGGCGATCAAGACTGCGTGAATCGGGAATTGTGAGATCGTTAGGCATGGTCGGAGCAACGATCGGATCACGCTGAACCTCGTATCGCAACAAAACCTGAGCCGTGTCGCCAGCGGCCAAGCGAGGGATGTCGACCCGGGCCTGACGTGTTCCGTCGATGTCGACAAAGCGAACCGTGGCGCTACTCGGCGAAACTTCCTGCTCGACGAACTTCACCTTCTGGTCTTCCCACTCGGCTGGCACCGGGAAGGTCGCCGCGACGCCCACCGTGGGACCGAACACTTCGAGCTTGAAGCCCGTTTCAAAGGTCTCGGCATCGGCTTGGCTTTCCACTGCCCCGAACTGAGCCAGGGCCGAGGTGCAAACCAAGAACGTGCCAACGACTGCCAGACAAAGCTGCTTAACCACCGAGCACCTCACGCACGAATTCCACGCGCGGCTTGCCTCCGCCACGTACGGCTTTTCCGCTCAACTTCTCATTCACAAAGCGAACCGGATCTTTGCGGTCTGGTAGGCGGAAGTTGTCCCCTTTCTGGATAATGGGAGGATGATCGGGCATCTCGCCAAAGGCTCGGGCTCCAGCCAAGCGGCAGGGGTACCAATGGCCGACGCCTTCCGCGTCTTCCAAGTAGAACTCGGCATAGGCGGAATTGGGAATCCAGACCATGCGTGCCGGGACATCAATCGCACGACACATTCCTACAAACAACCCGGTCACGTCTTCAAAATCACCCGTCTTCGTGCGAAGTGCTGTGATGGCGTTGGTGGGTTTGGTTGAAGTGAACGTGACGTTTTCGCGGACCCAGTCGTAAATCGTTTCCACTTTTTTCCAGTCATCCTCGACATCACGCGTCAATTTTTTGGCTTCAGAGCGGATTTCGCCGTGGCGCGATTCGATGTAAGGGCTTGCGCCGAGATAGCGCCGTAACGCCAGTGGCATGCGTTTAGGGATCTTCAAACCAGAGGTATCTGTCGGAGGAGAAGCCGAGCGGCGTTCTACTTCCACCGTAATTAAGGCCACGGCGGTTTCACCTGGATTAAGCCGCGGAACTGAGATCATCATCTCTTTGACGGTTCCTTCGACCATTCGGTAGGCAACCCGCTGGACTTCGGGCGAGATCTCTTCACTGGCCAGCCGCACGGTTTGCTCGGGCCAGTCTGCCGGAACGGGAATGGTTGCCACTAAACCGGCACAAGGACCGCCAACGGCTTGGATTTTGACGCCGACTTGGTACTTGGTTGTTTTCGAGGTTCCCAGCACGGCCTCTGATTTGGCTTCTTCTGGCTGGACATTGTCGAACTGGGCCCACAAACTGCCAGGGCAGAGCAGGGCCAACAGGACAAAGAGTTTACGGATACGAAGAGCGAAGATTGAGCGCGGCATAAGTCTCGGGCAAGGTTGGAAGAACATTGGGCCATCGTCTTCCTTGAGCGTTGACGGGTAAGCGTTCCTTCACCCACCGCTCTTACTTTATCTTAGTCACTTGCTACCGATTTGGGTAATCTGGGGTAGCTATCTAAAAGAGTTTGCCAAAACGAGGATGGCTATGGCAACCGCGATGGTTGGGGAGATTATATCGATAGAACGGGCCCGGCAGAAAACCAGTCAAACGAGGTGTAAGCCTAAGCCAACTGAGCGGCAAGAAACAAAAAAAGCCGCCTGGGATGCCTAATGCATCAAAATCCAGGCGGCTCGGTTCTTAGATGGCTTAGTTATTTCGCGCCGGTGGAAGTGCTTCCACTGGAACGGCCATGGAAGGCCCACTGTACGATTCATCGTACGTAATAGCCGGATCATAAGACGTTACTGCAGGGCTGATCGATTCAACAGGTCCGCAGCAACCTTCGTTGCTCGATCGCCAGTTGAAAATGCTACCCCCGCAGCGGCAACCGGCGGTCGCGGCGAAAATCGCCACGCACGTCAGCAAAAGCGTAAAGCGCTTCATGGGATTCGACCTCATGGGAACGTTGCGACTGGGGAAATGAAAATGGGAAATGTCTTGGCTACCGAACACTACCCCACAATTAACGATGTGCAAATTCAACCTGAGAATTTCTGGCAACATCGATGTTGAAAAAAATCACCACAGCGCTCTAATTGCGTGATAGAGTTACCTTGCTGGATTGCCTAACCGTCCAACTCCCCCCTAAGCCAACGACTTTGATGAACACTACTAGTTTTCCTCGCTTGCCGTTTCGGACGTGCCTGTTCGCTCTGTTGTTATTGGTTGTTACCACTGCCAACGTCTTAGCCGATTCATCAGGCTATCGCGAAAGCGTGGATGGCTATCCGTGTGGATACCACTGTCACACGCCACGTCCTGGCGACGAAGTCTATATGATTTCCACACGCTGCTTACCTGGCGGTTGCGGCTGGGAACTACCTTTCGAAAAAGTTCAGATCTGGCATTTCGTTGTCGGAGAAGGATGGGTTTCTATCGATTGGAAGGAACTCACCGAGGCAGAATCCCCGGGGGGGCTGACTAGTGTTTACGTGCATGGCAATTGGATGAATTCCTACTGGGCCCAGCGGCGCGGGTGGGAGATGTACCACGAGCTAACACGCGATCTTCCGATGGACCAGAAAGTCCGCCACGTGATTTGGTCGTGGCCAACTCAGGAAGAGAAGCCTGCGTTGCGTTCGGTGCGGCAAAATACGGTTCGGGCTGACGACGACGCCTACTACCTGGCTTCGTACTTACGGACCTTGCCGACCACCGAAAAGGTTTCGCTCTCAGCATTTAGCTTAGGTGCTCGGGTGGTAACCGGGGCTTGTCATTTGCTGGGAGGGGGGGCACTGCATGGCCGAGTTCTCGATAAATCGGAACCGAACCAGCACGGCTATCGCGTAGCTCTGTTTTCCGCCGGCGTCTCGTCTTGTGCGATCTGGCCAGGCGGGCACCATGGCCAAGCGCTGAACGTGGTCGATCGTCTCTACAACGCGTTCAATAGTTGTGATCGAGTTCTAAAACACTACAAATTGGCCTCTCGGCGCAGAGGAGACCAGGCCGCCGGTTACATCGGTTTTGCATTAACCAGTGAGCAGCGCAAGAAGGTAGAGCAAGTCAACGCAGCGAATGTCCTCGGCAAAGAGCACAGTTGGGATAACGTCGTCTGTGCCTACTGCGTGATGGAACGTGCCCGCGACTATTTACAGTGGAAAGAACTATAAGAGCAAGCTTTTTCCGGCGCATGGAAACACCGCGCTGCGAGATCCTTGCGGCACGGTGTTCGATTGATCGATTTCGGCTCGGGACCGACTATTTGCCTTCGCGGGCCGCTTCTTCGGCACGGCTGGCTTCTAGGGCATCTGCTTCGCGTTGAAGCACAAATTCCGGGCCTTCCGCGTAGTACTGTACGTCGTCGGAAATGTAGTACGGGCTCGGTAGTGTCTGGCCACCGACGTCCACTTGGCAACCGGTGCCGGCCAACAACGCGAGACATCCGAGACCGGAGTACAACGTGGTTTGAATCCAGGTGCGTTTCGTTTCCATCCTTGGAAGTCTCCACCAAGTCGGCGACCGGTTCGTCATGAACCTTAGGGTTGGGGTTCGCCGCGTAGCTGTTAAAGTCGCGTGAATGAACAACGCATATGATGCGTAAAGTCGTTACATTCGGTATCGACCCATCTAGAACGAAACTTTGCATCAAAAACTGGAAAAAACGGCACAAACAATCGAATCGGTAAATTCCCACCAATTTGAAACGGAAATCAGCCTAGAGAAATCCAATATTTGACCGGTTTTGCCGGGAGGTGGCCTGGTGAAGCTCAGGCTGTTTTGCCTTTTTCGATGAAAATATTGCACTCGGGGGGTAAAATGGCATGAACACCTCCCGCAGCAGCAAACCCCGAAGGAGCTTGCCGATGCCATTGGCTAGCAGCCGCTATCTATTCATTCTTATCCTCGCAGTTTTGACTAGCTTGGCTACCTTTACGGATGTGCGCGCACAAGGTCGTGGAAGAACTGTCCCGCCCGATATCTATTATGCGGGATTTCCTGCGTTCTACGAAGGAGATTACGTCGGAGCCGCTGAAGCGTTCACGGCGGCAAATGGCAATGCGATCCGCTCGACAGAGGGGTTGTGGGTCGATTCGATTTGCTATTCCACCATGCTGGGGGAATGCTACTACCAAATGGGCAACAACGCCAAAGCGATGGAAAGCTATAACAAGGCGCTGCTGATCTTCGTTGAGAACTCGAATTGGATGCTGCGGATCTCGACCGAGAGCCTTGGTGCGGTGAACGCGACGACCAGTGATCTACGGACCGGGGTTACTTGGGGAGCTTCGAGTCGAAATACCTTCATTGGTTCCTTTCCTGATGTCTATCCGATGCTCCAGGGGAACACGCCTGCTCAGAATCAACAGGTTGCCCGTAATGGTGGTGTTTTGATGTCGCAGCAGATTTTCCCCGTGCGAGGTGGCGAGGTCGCTCGTTGTATTGCACTGGCCATTTTTCGGCGACAAGAGATCTTGGGCTCGGTCAGTGAACATGATGCGTTAACCCGAAGCGTCGCAGGTATCTTGCAGCGTCGCGCCGCTCCCCCGAATCATTGGCTGGGCGTGTTGGTCGATGTGCAAAACGGACTTGCCCTGGCTGCGATTGGCAAAACAGACGAGGCGGTACAGACCCTTCAACGCAGCCTGGCTGTTGCTGGCCAGTTTGATCATCCGTTGACTTCCTTGGCGCTGTTGCAGTTAGGGCGTATCGCTTTGGAACAGCAAAACTTGAATGCCGCCCAAACCTATTTCTTGGAAGCCAGTTACGCTGCGGCTGGGTTTCAGCAGTACGCCCAGGTCGAAGATGCTTTAGATGGACTAACGCATTGCAGCATGATTACCAGCCCTGGGCAAATGCCGAAGGGGCTGATCGAATTAAGTAAGTGGGGACAACTTCGCAATCTCGATGCGATTAAAGCAAAGCTGGCGTTGGCATTAGCAGAGGCCAACATTTACATGGATAACATCCCGGCCGCGTCCGCATCGTTGGAAACGGCTCGCAGAACGATGGCCCGACGTTCGATGAGCCAAGGACGCATTGGGGTGCGCTATGGTTATTTGTCGGCGTTGATTTCCTTTCAATCAGGAAATGCGTCGGCTGGCTCTAGTAGCTTGGCTGCGGCGATCAACGCCAACCGTGCCATTTCGACGCGTCTCTTTCAGACGCAACTGACGAATCAGTTGTTTGTTGCCAATACCATCACGGAGCGCGCGGCGCAGACTCTTTTCGACGAGCTATTACGAGAGCCAACCGATGCGGATTGGATTTCCGATCCGTTTGAAACGTTGACCGTTTTACTGACGCCCAACGCCGCCGCAATGGAAAATTGGTTCAACACGTCGGTCATTCGGAAGCAACCAGAGCTGTCCTTAGAACTCTCTGATCGCATTCGGCGGATGCGTTTCTTTTCGACGCTGCCGTTAGGTGGCCGTCTGCTGGCGCTGCGGTGGGTGTTGGAATCGCCTGACACGGCGCTCGATACCAAGGCCAAATTGCAGCGGCAGGAACTGCTGACCAAGTTTCCTAATTTGAAAGTGTTGCAAGAGGAAGCGGCGAAGTTAAAGGGAGAACTCGCACAAATTGCGGTTCAACCCGAGGATAAGGAAGCGTATGCCAAGCAGCGTGGATTGCTGGAAAAAATGGTTGCCGTTTCCGATCAATACGAATTGCAACTTAGCGCGATTGCTTTGCGAAGAACCCCAAGCGAGTTTCTGTTTCCGCCACTGAAAACCACCGCACAGATTCGCGATCAGCTTGATGATACCCAATTGGTACTCTCTTTCTTCTCGACCTCACGCGGGGTCCATGCTTTCTTATTCACGAAGAAAGATTACCTAACCTGGACGCTTGATAACCCTCGTGAAACCAAGTCGAAAGTGACTAGCCTGCTCAAGCAGATCGGCTTAGTGAAGCGAGACGCACCGGTCCAAGGCAAAGTCTTGACCGACCCCGAGTGGAAGACCACATCGGAAGAATTGCTCAAGCTGCTGATTCCGAGCCTCAAGCCTGGCTTCTGGGCAAATTATACGGAGCTGGTCGTCATCCCCGACGACGCGCTGTGGTATGTGCCGTTCGAGGCTTTGCATACCGACGATGGCCTTGGGGCAGGACACATGGTGCCTCTTACCGACCTGATTCCAATTCGTTATGCCCCGACGACCAGCCTAGCGGTACCGCAAAAGTCGGCCAGACCCCGTCCCCAAAACACGGCCATTGTCGTCGGGCGACTGTTTTCAGGCGAGGACGCTGCCGTGACTCAGAATCACTTCGATCGTGTCGAAGGCGCGTTTGTGAATCCTGGCCGGATCGACCGTCCCACTGCAGGGCCTTCCAGTATGCTCGCTAAATCGTGGGATCAAATGGTCGTGATCGATGACAGCGAGGACGCCAATCGAGGCGAGTTCTGGAATTGGTCCCCCGCCCAAGCCGATCGGGGAAAAACTGGTAGCGATTTGGCAGCGTGGCTACGATCTCCGCTAGGAGGTCCCGAAGTCATCTATCTACCAGGCTTCCATTCCGGTGCCGAAGATGCTCTCAAGGGAAGTCTGAGCGGGAATGATCTCTTTATCACATCGTTGGGAATGATGGCCACCGGTTCCGAGACGGTTGTACTCAGTCGTTGGCACTCGGCAGGTTCCGCCAGCATGGCCATTGTGGAAGGGATCGGTAAGCGTTTAGCAAGCATGTCCGCCAGCACAGCTTGGCAAGAGGCGATGGCCAACGTTCGTCAAATGCCGCTAGATCTCAAGCTGGAACCACGCCTCAAGGGAGTCGATCCCTCAACCGTGCCAACGCTCGATTATCCCTATTTTTGGGCAGACATGATGTTGATCGATACGGGCATTCGCCCTCGTACCGAATAAGGACGAGCGAAAGCTTCTGTTAGACGGCCGCATGGGCTCGGCGATACTTTAGCCAATGTCCCCACCGCAGGACATTGGCTAAAACCGAGAAGCCGGAGTAATGACAGATCCGTTGCGACTCCAGGGTACGGTTGATCCAGGGGGCTTTGATCTCGGGATAATCGCTACCTAAATCGAACAGTTGGTCTCCCCGTTCGATCGAATCACGTATTTGCATGCCCATCAACGCGACGCCAGGGCTATGATGTTTGCAATCTGGTTCGTATCCCATCCGAATGCCAAGCACGCGACCCTGGTGGTGAAAGTTATAGCTAAACGCGACGAGGCGGTCTTGATAGCGCAGCGTCATTAAATCGATCATCCGAAGCCGCGCGGCTTGGATAAAGCATTCATGAAAATAGGCAGCGGTCTGCTCGTGCGAGATGGTTGTGCCGGTAGACGAACTTCCTTGCCATGTCCGTTTCGCAAGCTGCACGCATTCTTCGTACAGAGTTTCATTCGGTGGAATGGGGCTCTGGCGGTCGCTTACAGGGCGATAACGTTCTGCCACAACTCCGTCTTGTTCCGCTTTCCGAACTGCTCGACGAATCGCCGCACGAAATTTGGGAGTTCGGCTGGCTAAGTAATTCTCGAAATCGGTAGGAAGCTCAATCGCGTAACTTGGTTTCCCCGGTAGGATCACGGGGGTGAACGCCTGGCATCGCATGGCCGAAAAAGTCCGGCCACGATCGATTTCCGTTTCGACCCAACGAAAATCGAGCATGTCCCAAGTCCGAGAAGTGCCAGCAAGATATTGCAGGCACGTATAAAGCGTGGCCGTGGGCTGGCCGCCAATCGGTCCAAAAAATGGCCCCCAAGCAGCCAATGGATACGTCAGAACACGGACCGAGCCTGCATGGGTTGATTCGGTTTGTTCTACCAAGGGTAGAATGCCAATTACCTGCCCACCGACTTGCGCGATCAGCACCCGCAGCTTTTTATTATCGCCATAGAATTGCCAGTAGGTTTCTAGCCAATTCAGGGTTTGGAAAAAAGTGGCATGCGAGGTTTGCGCGAAGAGTTGATTCCAGGAATAACGGTATGCACCTAATGCGTGGATATCGTTGATCTCTATGACTTTTGCCATGACGTGCGGTAATTCCCTGAGCGAAAGCAGTGCCGAGCGACTGTCAGGGTTAGGAATTGCAATCGAGGTGCCACAGCCGAAAGAGCTCAACAATGTGGTAATCAATTTGATGTAACCAATGACAGTTAAATTGGTTAGGGCAAGAGTCCCCTTTCACGCTCTTTGGTTGGCTGAGGCAGAAACGAAACAGTGTCGCGGAAATGCCACAGAGACGGCACATGACCGCGGCGATCCAGCGGCAATTGCTAAATGGAACCGTAACTTCTTTTATGGAAAGGTGTTACATTGATAGTATGCAGGAATACGCAGATCATTTTCGGGAAGTCCGCCGGCGAAGGGTTTCGCGAACACTATTTTTTCGCCTCAGTTCGCTATAATGAAGTTGTTCTCGCGAATGGGATTTCAAGGTGCGTTACTGAACAAATCAAAGGTGACAACGGTATTCCTTAGAGAACGTCTGCCCCACCAGATATATCCATCTGCACCATTGGCAATTTTAAAGCACGATCAGCACGCGCAAGGGATCCTGAATGCCAGCCGAGCTCCTTAGTCTTGTTTCCGAGTTAGAATCGAATATCAATCAGGTGGTAGTGGGAAAGGCGGATGTGGTGCGTAAGTGCCTCGTTGCGCTTCTCGCTGGCGAGCATATCTTGCTGGAAGACGTTCCTGGTGTCGGTAAGACACTTGTCGGTAAGGCCTTGGCTCGTAGTTTGTCGGGGCACTTCTGTCGCCTGCAATTTACGCCAGACCTTCTGCCAAGCGACATCGTCGGATCGAACATCTTCAACGCGAAGACCAATGAGTTCGTTTACCATTCAGGGCCGATTTTCTCGAATGTTGTGATCGCCGACGAAATCAATCGTTCGTCACCCCGAACGCAAAGTGCCTTGTTGGAAGCGATGAGCGATCAACAAGTTTCGGTCGATGGCGAAACGCATAACTTGCCAAGCCCTTTCATGGTGATCGCCACGCAGAACCCGTTCGAGTTCGAAGGAACCTATCCTCTTCCGGAAAGCCAACTGGACCGTTTCTTAATGCGGATTTCGATGGGCTACCCTGATCGCTCTGCCGAACGGGTTATTCTCGAATCACACCGTAACGGCGAGCCGGTGAATGAATTGTCGCCGGTGGTCACATGCGAGCAGATTGTGCAGCTGCAAGATAGTGTCCGCAAGATTGAAGTCAGCGAAGCGATCAGCGAATATTTGCTTGATATTATCGATGGCACCCGAACCAGCGACGACTTGGAAGTCGGAGCCAGTACGCGGGCAGGACTTAGCCTGTTTCGTGCTGCCCAAAGCGTGGCCTTGTTAGAAGGTCGCGATTTTGTGGTGCCTGATGATGTCAAGCAATTGGCGGTTCCTGTGTTAGCGCACCGCGTGATTCCTAAGGGCTTTCTGCACGCAGGTCAGCGTGAAGCGGTGGAATCGATGGTGGGACGGATCGTAGACGAGATCTCGATTCCCGTGTAACGTGCATTGGAACGGACGATTGTCCTACGCGTTTTTACGACTCCGAAAGGGGGCAGCGTCACGCCATGTCGGAGAGCAATATAAGGAAACCTTCCTGGTTTCGGTTTCGCGGTGTGTCGATTACCCGCGAAGGAACCTATTATTTCCTGGTCTTTCTGTTCATTCTCGCCGGAGCAATTGTTCGTAGCCGAATTCAATTGCTGATGTTACTGGCTTGCATGTTGTTGGGGCCTTTGCTTTACAACGCCTGGGTGGTCTATCGCAGTTTGCGGTACTTGAAGTTCTCGCGCAAGGTTCCTCACTTGCTTTCGTGCGGCGAAGCTTTCTTTGTGGAACTGACGGTCAAGAACAGCGGGCGGAACTCGACCTATGCCGTTGTGATTGAAGATCAACTTGTGCAAACAGCTGGGGTCGATCCTGAGCCTGCTCAGAAGGTCGAAATCTTTTTCGCCAAGGTCGCCAAACAAAGCGAGGCCATGCTCTCGTACAAGGCGATCATCCGAAAGCGGGGAAAGTATGAAATTGGTCCCCTGACAGCATCCACGGCCTTTCCTTTAGGGCTGATGCGAAACGCCCGTCCTGATACGGTTGTCTCGACGGTAGTGGTCATGCCTCGTTTGGGATCGATGATGCCAGCTTGGCGGCGGTTGATTCAACAAGAGCAAACCGGCTTCTCTTCTTCGAAGCGACAACATGGTTTGCTCGAAGGCGATTTCTATGGCCTCAGAGAATGGCGTTCCGGCGATCCGAAACAATGGATTCACTGGCGATCGAGTGCCAAGCAAGGGGAGCTTGTCGTTCGTCAATTTGAAAAACAAAACCAGCAAGACTTCGTGCTCTTGGTAGATGCTTGGGTGCCGGAAGAGCCAACCCAGGAACAAAAAGATCGAGCCGAACGCATCATTAGCATGGCAGCAACGGCTGTCCGTGATTTAGCTGGCGTCGGTGGTTGCCACCTGCAGCTCATTTGTTGTGGAGCGAAGCTGGAAACCATTATCGGAACGGTATCCCAGGCTTATGTCGTCCAAGCGATGCACGACTTAGCCATTCAAGTTCCGACCAGCAAGCATCCCATTAGCGAGACCTTACGCGAGACACTCAAGACGTCGAAATCTGGTTCTCGTATTGTCATGTTGACGACCAGAGACATCGACCTGACAGACACCGAACTTTTCTCACGAATTTGGAACGACCCGAAGTTGCGTACCGACCTAGGTCGTGTACGAACCATTTCGGCCGGGCGAGATGAAGACGCCCAGTTCTTTCATCTGCCCAAGGCTAAGCAAACAGAAGTGTTGGAGGAAGAACGGTGAGAGTCGAACGGCTTTTGCAGATTAGTGTCGCACTTCTCGCCGCATTGGGATCGTTGTTGCTGGCGATCGGCCAAGGAGGCTTTGCCACGTTGCCGTTAATGGCAACCATGGCGGCGTTTTTATCGGTCTATGTGACCGATATCCGAGGCTGGATCACGCTGAATCGTAATCTGGCCAATTTTGCTGCTCTGATTGCCGTTCTATTTTCGTTCTTCGATTTTTGGGACGCCAACGACGCCAAGCTAGTCGCGATTGCCAAGTTGCTGATCTATCTTCAAATCGTCTTGTTGTTCCAACCCAAGACAATCCGCGTGTACTGGCACTTGGCCGTTTTGAGTTTGTTGCAAGTGGTGGTCGCAGCTGCGCTGAATATGGGGGTGAGCTTTGGGCTTATGCTCATTCCCTATTCGCTGACCGCTTTGACAACGCTCTGTCTGTTCTTCATCTTTCGCGAAACGCTGCGAGTCGACCCTGAACTTCGGGCCGCGCACGATGCCGTTGAGAACCGTCCTTTGTTTACTCTATTCGGAGGCAAGGGCACGGATTCGAGCGGTATGGCTGGCAACCCAACGGCAGACGTGACACTTGTTGGGCAATTGCCAGCGAATTTGTCGACGGTTTTCTCCAGTGGCAAGATGTTCGCTCAGGTGTTGAAGATGTCTTTCTTCACCCTCTGCGCTACCGTGATTCTGTTCTATAGCTTTCCTCGCTTTGACGAGGGTGGGGCCCTGGGGCAATCACTTGGTGGTGGTCTCGGAACACAAACCGGTTTCAAAGATCAGATCTCGCTCAACGAAATGGGGCAGATTCTGCAAAGCGATAAATTCGTGATGCGGGTTCGGCTGACCGAAGTCGATTCAGGCAAGCTGAAAGATACCGAATATGAACCCTATTTTCGCGGTACGTCGCTAAGCACGTATATCCCCAATAACAAGACTTGGATTGTGGGAAACCTACGCGAATACCGCGTTTCCGAAATTAAGCCGCCTCCGCCTGGGCAAGAGTATGTCCGGCAGACGATTGCCACGAATCAGAACATGCGATTCGATCGTACGAATGATGGCGTCTTGTTGTTTAGCATGTACCCGGCATACGCTTCCAAGAATACTTCGCCTGATATCGTTGATAACCAGACGCTGGGAATTCTCTCGATGTCCAGCGATACCCGTACGAACGAACGGCAACCGGAAGAATACGAATTAATTGTGCCGTGGTATCCGTTCGGTACGAAAAGCAATCTGAGGCCATGTCGGCATCCGCTTTCCGATCGCGAATTTCGTTCGTACCTAACTCGTGATTTAACTCAGGTCCCTCTCGATAAAGATTTTGCCAACACACTTTTTCCCGGACTCTGGAAACTGGCTAACGATCTGGCAACGAATGTCACGACCGGAGAGAACGGAGAACGATCGCAGGCAGCCATCGCCCAGCGTATGGAGCGATATTTTGTCAACGATGGCAACTATACCTACTCGCTGCATGTCTTGCCGCATTTAAAGAACACGCGGCTTGATCCAATCGAGGACTTTGTGGTGAACCATAAGACTGGGCATTGCGAGTTCTTCGCGAGTGCGTTGGCGATTATGTTGCGCACGCAAGATATTCCTGCGCGGGTGGTGGTTGGTTACAAAGGGGGCGAGTTCAACTCGTTTGGCAAGTATTACGCCGTCAAGCAGAAGCATGCCCACGCCTGGGTTGAATGTTATCTGCGGTCCGATCAACTGCCAGCCGGCGTAAAACCGGAAGAGTTTCCCAATGGAGCTTGGCTACGACTTGATCCGACCCCGGCTTCTCGTTTATCACCCAATCGTCAATCGACGGGAACCATTTTCGATACGTTTCTCGATTGGTTCGACTATGTCGAACTGGCGTGGCGTGATTACGTGGTGGATATGAACTATGATCGCCAAACCAAGGATATCTACAAACCGTTGACGGATAACTTGGTGAAGCCATTCGAGGGTTGGATCAGCCGCGAGCAGTGGATGAAATTCTTCCGCAATACGTTAGAGTCGATGGGCATTCATCTGAGCGATGAATGGTTCAGCGGAATTGCCTCGATATTTACGATGTTGATCTTGTTGGTGCTGGTGGTCTTCTTCGAGATTTGCCGCACCATATTGCGACATGCTTGGCCACGTTTGCGGAGGCTATTTGCGAAGTGGTTTCCGGCCAGCACGCATCGTGCAGGCTTCTATTTCAAGCTTGAAAGAATGTTGGCCAAAGCAGGCTGGCAGCGAGATAAGTCAGACACCCCCCGCGAGTTCATCGATCGCGTGATTTCTGATTGTCGCAGCCGCAATATCGGTGGTGAAATGGTTTCGCCGATGAGCGAATTGCTCGATTGGTATTATCAAATTCGGTTCGGCGGTCGAACCCTGGCTCCTCAGCAGCAAGAAGCGATTGGCGAATATCTCTCGGTGGTTGAACAGCAAACGACGGTGATTCGCCAAAAGAAAGCGTTTGCCAAGTAAGCTGTTGGTTGGCTACCAATCCTCGCCCGCGACCTTGCCTTTGCGTTCTACGCTGCCAATCGAATAGGGGCCAACCAACGGAAGCCCCGGAATTGGTAGATGATCCACATGGAATCAAGTTTCGATTAGGTGCGCAGAGCCGCAAGCTTAGCTCGGTCGCGGCTGCAGGATTGAAAGGGGCTTACACGTTGAACAGGAAGTGGCAGATGTCGCCGTCGTGCATGACGTAGCTCTTCCCTTCCACGCGTAGCTTGCCTGCTTCGCGAATCGCCTTTTCGCTTTTGTAGGTTTCCAGGTCGGCGAGTGAATAAACTTCGGCACGAATAAATCCGCGTTCAAAGTCCGAGTGAATCACGCCGGCTCCCTGAGGAGCGGTTGCTCCGACCGGAATCGTCCACGCGCGGACTTCTTTCTCTCCGGCGGTAAAATAGCTTTGCAGCCCCAGCAACTTGTAGGCAGCGCGAGCCACGACCGCCAGGGCAGGCTCTTCCAGGCCGACGCTTTCGAGCATTTCGCGGCGATCTTCATCGTCGAGTTCAATCAGTTCCGACTCGATTTTCGCACAAACAGGGACCACCTCGCCCCCTTCTTCAGCGGCGCGGGCACGAACTCTTTCGACAATTTCCCCATCACCGGTCAGGTTGTCTTCGTCTACGTTGGCCAAATATAAAACGCTCTTGGCGGTCAAAAGGCCGAAGTTGCGAACGATCTTGAACATCTCAGGGTCATTCCACTCGGCACTTCGAAGCGGCTTGCCGTCGGCCAAAAGGGCATGGCATTGGTTCAAGATTTCGACTTTGGCCTTGGCGTCTTTGTCGCCAGAACGAGCCGTGCGGGCGGCTTTGTCGCGAGCCGATTCCACCGATTGCAGGTCGGCCAGCATGAGCTCGGTATCAATCGTTTCGATATCGCGAATCGGATCGACGCTGCCGTCAACGTGAACCACATTGGGTTCCTGAAAGCAGCGGACAACGTGGATGATGGCGTCGACTTCTCGGATGTGCGAGAGGAATTTGTTCCCCAGGCCTTCCCCTTCGGAGGCCCCCCGCACAATCCCAGCGATATCTACCAAGCGTAAAATTGCGGGGATTACCTTTTGGGTTTTGACATAGCTTTGGATCGTTTCCAGCCGCGGATCCGGCACCGGCACGATCCCTACGTTGGGTTCGATGGTGCAGAACGGATAGTTTTCGCTGGCGATGCCTGCGGCGGTCAATGCGTTGAACAGGGTAGATTTACCGACATTCGGCAGCCCGACAATTCCGGCTTCCATGAACTCTCGCTTGGTTTGGCAAAAGAGGCGATAGCGGGCACCACATACCAAAAGGTGCCCAAGGCGAACTGCTGATTTTACCGGAAATGAAAAAAGCGACCAGTCGTCGTGACGGGTCGCTTTTTATGGTTATTTCTGATTCCGCAATTTGCCCCTGAAGGATACCAAGGGCGTAAACGGCCCAGGCGTTCATCGACGAACGCCAGGCAATCCAGCGGCTATTACTCGATAAAGCGGCGAAGCATGATCGTGTCTTCCACGTTCAAGTCCTCGCCGGGCAGGTACCCGACCGGAATCGAGCGGTCGATGATGTAGAACGCCCGGTGACGTTCGATCTCGCCGGTATCGATCCCCAGTTCCTGACCCAGTTGCCACCCATCAGGATGCTGAGCATCCACCGCCGTCGGTTCCACCTCGAAGTAACCCACGGTAATCCAAACCGCAAACACATTCGACTGCGTCCCAGCGATGTTACCTAACCGCTGGTAAGCCTGGTACCGCAGCATGGGGTTATCGTCGGTTCGGTAGTGATTGACCTGAGATCCCAGGGACGTATTCACCCGAGCATCAAACAGCGGCTTCTGCTCGTCACCGGCGATGCCCGAAATCTGTTGCAGCGGGTCGCGAGAGCGAAGAATGGTGGCATCCACTGGCGCTACCTTAAGCAGATCGGCATTACCAGGCAAGTTGGGCACCATCTCTGCCGAGGCAGCCGACCGGAAAGGATTCGAGAACCGCGATGGGAACTGGCCACTATTGGCCGTGTCGTAACCCTGACGATTCAGCTTAAACGTATTCCAGTCGGGGAAGTTCAACAGCGGACCATTCTGCCAGAAAGTAGGGTCAAAGATCGCCTCGTAAACTTTCTGAGCTGGAATCGTGTTCAAGTTGATCTTACCCGGTTCTCGGAACATCGAACGATTGTTGAATGGGAACAGGTAACCTGTTCGGGCATCGTTGTCGTTCGTATTTGTCTGCTGAGGGTTGAAATCGTTTGTCGAAAACCACTTTTTCGTTCCGTTGTAACGGGAGGGAACCGTGACGTAATCGAAGATTCGGGCGAGTTGAGGTGACAGCTCTGCATCAGTTGAACTCGATGTTACGAGCTTTGCACCGTGGAAAAAGTTCAGCAAGTAAGTATATGGTGCAAATAGCGTGTCCGCTTTATCACCATCCGCTCTACTGGAGTTATACGGATCGGTTTCAGTCCCACCGTTTTGCCGGATGAGCGAATACTCAAACAGCAAACGTTGTGGCGAACTGCTTGGCACCATCATCAAGTCGTACTTGCTGACAAAGGGACCATTGGCCCAATGTAGCCAGCTGAATGGGTTGTTATTGATGTTGGCGGTATTGCCCGAGCTGGGATCGTGCGGGTCGGTTAAACGTTGCTCGATCGGCAGCGGGGCACCGATGTATGGCATGTTGGCGGCGGAACCACCAATGCTGACGGTACTGCCCAGGGGTGATCCATAGCTACGATTCACGTAACCGAGCGTATGTAGCAGCGGCCGGCCAAAATGTTCTTCAGGATAACGGGCAGTATCGCGAGGAGCGTTACGGATGGGGGGCGATTGCTGAAGAACCTGGGGAATCAAATTGGGATTGCCCGAGATTGCCGCAGAGATTTGCGATACCAAGCCCATCAAATTTCCGTTACCGGGCGAAGTATAAAGCTCTCCGGCGTTGGGATCATTCTGCGTCCCATCGTCCCGCTTGCCTCGCTCGCGGCTGCCAAAGTAAACGTTGACACCATTGGTGCCGCTGCCACTGACTTGGGCATTGATACCATCTTCGACAGGATCCCAATCCTTAGCATCCACCATGGCGGCACTGCCAGTACGACCTTCGGCGCCGTCTTCTCCATTGAAGACGGTCAGGTCGATCGGCATCGTGTCGACGGTAAGGTATGGGTTGAGTGTGGGATTGAACTCTTCAATCGGATTCGCCAAACGCTGCAGCACAGCGTCTTTATAGCCACTGGCAAAGTCGATCGTATTGGGGGCGCTTTTGCTGGGGTAGGTACCCGTTTTATAGTCCGTGTAGTTGGAATCGTTCAAAGGGAACGTCGAATGAGACGAGCCAGGACCTTCAAACGGAATATCTGGGGCTTCATTCACAGAACCATCGGTATAGAACTGAATGATGCCGTCAGTCACGTTTGTATTGGGGTTCTTATATTTAGGAACCGGGTAGTAGGCGTCCCGCAATGGTTCGGAAACACTTAGCCCAATCCCCAGAGGCAATCCGTCGGGGTCAACCTGTGGAGTGGCCGAGGCGTAGTCGGTAGGTAGATCAGCCGTTACGGCAATCGCTACGTTGGAGCGGATCATCGAGCCGAAAGCAGGATAAGGACGAATCACATTCGCTGCCGGGCCTGTTTGAATCTCTCGGAAATTACCCACGCCTGCGGTGCCGGCCCCAACCACTTCCAGCGACCTTACCCCAGGCACATTAAGTTCAGGATCGTTCGAATCTCGTTTGGAACCAATGACCGTCTTATAACGTGGGGCCACCACGAAGTATTGATTGGGAGCAAGAGGGACTTCTGTCGCTGTTCCTCCGAAACGGAATTCACGGTCTCGCCCTGGAGCGAGCGGGTTAGCCGCAATATCGCTTTGGTAATTGGCGAAGTAGATCACCCGATCAATTTGGTAATCTTCCGTTACCGGTCCCGTCGCGGTTGTCAGCATTGGCAGGCCAGCATCCAGGGACTGGGTAAAGTCCCCAGCGGGAGTGCCTGTGCTAGAAGTTGGCTGGAAATTAATTGTGTCAACATTGTTGGCCATCGCACGAGGAATAGACGAGGGGCTGGAACCGCCCGATCCTTCGCGCTGGGTGATCAACACGCGCCAAACCGGAGCGCCGTTTCCGCTATTCGATCGCCTGTTCAAGACAAGCTGGCCATTGGTGTTGTAAAGCTCTTGCGGTAGCGAGCTGGCAGGATTGTTCGAAGGAATATTGCGAGGATTGTAAAACTCGAGGAACAACGATCCTTGTGGGACTTTGTATTGATCCAACGTTTGGTCGTCGGAGGTGGTATTGGTGCCCCGCTTCTTGTTGCTGTTGCTGGGGTTGTCGTCCCACGGGGTATCCTTGGCGCCCCGATCATGGAAGGCCAACGTTTCCGTCATCACCAGATCAGGCGCTTCGGCTCCCCAGACAACGCGGCGATTGGCAGTATCTTCAGGAGGTGTCGCGCCTGTAACGGGAAGTAAGTTTCCGTCGACATTCCAGGTAATGGAACTACCAGCAGTAAGGGGGGTGAACGGTTTCAAATCAAACTCAAACGGCGTCATCACGGCGTCTTTGTCGCGGAAATCAACCACATTGATCGCCCACTGGGCAATTCGTCGCTTGGTCAGTTCTTCTCGGTCGGTACCGGTGAGTGTTGTATCGAATGCGGGGAATTGGTACCCGTCTTCCATCAAAAGCAGCATGATGACATACAGATGCCGCGCCATTAGTTGACGCGATGCACTATAGCTAGTGGCACCTGACGGGGTCGGAATCCGCATGGCATTGTTAGTACCGTTGTAACGGCCGTATCCGCCAGTGTTTTTGGTGATAGATGTGAGGGTATCGGCTGCCGTTTGGAAATCGGAAATCTGTTGGGCTTGCAGGTTTTGTGGACTGGTATTGAACGCCCACGAGGGAGACTCCAGTAACCGATTTAGATCAAGCGGTTCACCGCGCAGGATTTCTGGCGGAAGCAACTGCTGCACGGCGGTGTCTAGTAGATTTACCGGCACCCCGTTATCGTACAGGCGTTTTTGGCACAAGCCTACCAAGGTTGGGGCAAAACGAACTTCAGGTTCGTTGGTGCCGTTTTGGCTTTTGTGCATGTAGTACTGGTTAGAGGCCGCAACTGCGCCAGAGGTTGTATTTCTCGCATTCCGCGGGACGTCCACGCGATTAGGAGCCGGAACTTGGTGGCTGGCCACGGTCAGCAGGCGTCGATTACGCACACCATTCGCACCGGCTGAACTACCTAGCGAGTCTTGGGCCGCTTGCAGCAGACGGTCTTTGTTCTTGGTGACCGAAGCAGAGTCGTATTCCTCGAAACGAGCAATGCGTTCGTATTCCTGGTAGGTGAACGGTGTGTCGTAGGGGTTGGAATTCAGCAAGTCGGCTTCGTAAGGATCGTCGGTCACCGGCCCAAAGTTGGCAGGCAGGCCTTGGGCGGTAATTTCGGTGTGGCTGCCCATGTTGCCGTAGTTATACGCAGGCTGAAAACGTGGGCGTCCGGCGATGTCGAAATAAGTGCGGCCAATCCCGTAACGGTCGATTGGTGTGCCCAGTAGGTTATTGTCAGCGCTTGTATAGCCATTGTTCGCCAGCCCTAATTCGGCCATCCGGCTGCGTGGGTCGTTGGTGTTGGCCAAGCCAGGGTGAGCTGGGTTTTGGCTGTAAGAGCCAGAGACTAAACCCTGGTAGCGTTCGTGCAGCAAGCGGTAACCACTTTCTGCCGAGAAGATGGTCAGCAAGCTCACATCGGCTGGCCCGTACCCGCTGCCCAGTGGAAGTGTCATCGCGGCTGCGGTTGCCGAGTTCGGCGCGGTGTAGGACATCCATGCTGGCGAAAACTGGTTGTGCGTTAAGCTTAAAGGTGTTTTTTGAATACCGCTGACGTTGCTGCTTTGCGGCAGCGAGTTCGTCATGAAGTTTTGGTATTGGGTGTAGAAGCCGTGGGCGTTCACATTGACCAAGCCGTCCAGGTCTTTCACCAAGATCGCCGCCAGCGGCTTGTAACGCCGCCCCTGGCTGTCGGTTTTCAGCGGTAGGCCAACGTCAATCCAGATACTATCGGTCACACCGTCCAGGTCGTTGTCGATGTCCCAGCGTGCATTGGCACCCGATCCAAAGATATTGAAAGCCTCGTTGCTTCCAGTAAAGTTTGGGTGATCCATCGCTAGGGGACGCAGGATTATTTTGCGATGAACTTCCTTTACCGCGTCTTTCAGAGTTTGGCTAGGTGGCTGCATGCTGCTGGGAAGCATATTGATGGTGGGATCGCTGAAGATAGCCAAGCGATCGGTTGAATCCAACATGCTGAATTCAGCATTGGTCGCAGCTAATTGGTTGCCCCAAAACCTTATTAAATCAGGCCGATGAAACGACGGTAGGATATCGGCGACCGTGGGAACGCCATCCTGAGGAATGTACGACTGGTACATATTGTGGTAGTCGGCCGCGTCATACGATTCGTCCGCCCCGCCTGCTTCAATGGAAACACGGTTGCCGTTCGAGTCGGTTACCCAGCCTTTGGGATAGGCATAGGCAATGTTAGGGACAAAGGCGACCGGATGACCATCACTGTCAAGTAGATCTAAGTTACGCTTGTCATCTGTGGAAGCCTGAAATGGGTTGTAACCGCGACCAGTTCCGTTGAACGCTGGGTCGTTGATGACGAACGTGTCGTTATTCGCAGGCTGAACGGTACCACGCATCGATTCGCGGACCGTTTCTGGGTCTTGATCGATAACCAGGGTTACCGAGGTTATGTTGCCACTGCCATCCAAGGTTGGCTTGTAATGCATAATGCGATGGCTTTGCCCTTTGGCGTCCCCTGAAGTGAACGTGACGACTGAGCCGGTATAAAACTCGGTAATCGGGCTTAAACGTGAAGGAGGGTTGGTGATATTGATTTGCCAGAGCTGATTGGTGCCGTTAGGTCTGGCAATCGTCGTATTACCAGAAACCACGACCGATTGGTTCCCCCACATGTCGCGGAGGATGTCGAGCATGAAGAGTTGGCTTTTGGATCCGCCTCGGGGGCCGCGGAGGAGGTCGAGCAGGATGGTGTCGAGCTCTTCCGGCGGGGTGGTGCGGTTGACGTCTCGGCGGAGGTTGGACTGGGCGCCGGTGTTGTAGACATTGGCGGCCACCACAAAGGTGAGACCAACCAGGGCGAAGAGAACCAAAATGCTGAGAACCACCAGCAGCAAAGCGCCTTGGCGCGACTGCTGCGGTTTCAGATAGCTCTTGGTGCGTTTCATAGCTCTACTGTCCTTGATCGCTTCCACAACAACCAGCCCCCGCAAAGTTGGTGTGTTGGCTTTATAGTGCCTGCGGTGCGTTGATTCACGCGGCAGGTTTGGCTTCTGTTCTAAAGGAAAAGTCGCTGATAAGGCTGAAGCTTAAGGGCTCCAGAGTGATTTCGATTCGAGACGGACACGTTTGCTGTACACCCCCACAACCCCTTCCACGATGATGGCGTGGGTGGGCTGCGTGGCAGTAATGGATGCATTCGAGGTCGTGTCAACGGGCCAGTCTGGCCCGTTAATCGTGATGCGCCGAGTAAATGGCCCCGTCCCACTACCAGAGGTGTCTACAATGTCATCCACCATCACCACCCGGTACCACTGATAAACGTCGCCACGAGGGAAGCTGGTGGTGCTGTTCGTAGGTGTATTCGTCATGCGACGAGCCAAGCAAATCCAATCGCCGTTGGATAGCTTCAAGACACGTTTCTCGGCATCTTCCAGGGTGCCCCCTTTTTGGCTTAATTCGACCTCTCCGGTTGAGTAGCCACCTGAAGCGAGAAAGTCACTGACTCTGACCATGCGCTCGTTCGATTGGTACTCTGGATCACTGGTCGCCGTAATCGTGGAAACGTCTCCTGTCGGAATCGTACCCTGACGATTTTTCATGATGATGACGTGCGCGGTGTATTCGTCGGTCGCGGCGTTTTTGAGCGTGGGAAACAACTCGTTGTCGAAACGTGGGCTGTTGGTTCCGTTCAAGTTGACGGTATTTCCGGAGGCATCTACGGCAATGTTGATC
This sequence comes from Bremerella cremea, assembly GCF_003335505.1. Lineage (NCBI taxonomy): Bacteria > Pseudomonadati > Planctomycetota > Planctomycetia > Pirellulales > Pirellulaceae > Bremerella > Bremerella cremea. The sequence goes on along the minus strand of NZ_QPEX01000010.1, from coordinate 1,056,883 downwards.
GGTGGCTGCATCCAGCGGGCTTCATTCGCCGTTAATGCGGAAGAAGTCAATGCCGAAACGTTGCTCAGGTCGAACGGTTCCGGGGTTAACATGATCATCCACGAATATTCTCCGGCGGCCTGGCGTTTGACATCGCCGTAATAGTTCGGCCCGTTGGTATCCGCAGCGGCTGTGCGATTGAAGAACGTTTGGAAGCCTGGCTGTTCGCCATCGCTGGGGCGTTCGTAAGCGAGGTCGTCGTCCGATTGAAAGGCGACCTTCGCTTGAGGAAGCGACAGCGAAGAGGTGCTGCCAGGCGTGGTGTTCACGCTCAGACGCAGCATTTGAACCGCTTTCTGGTTGTTGTTGCTTACGTTGGTTTCCGCTTGTTGCATTGTATCGCCAAACGAAAACTCTTCGTTGTAGGGAAACAAACGTCGCGAAGCATGCGTGCCGTTCGCGCCGAAGAACATGGGATCGATCAGGTAAGGCTGGCGGAGTGGCAACGGCGAGTTGCCTCCGGTCGTAGCGGCCACGGAGGAAGGTGTGCCCCCTGTGGTGCCGTTGATCCAGCGCGAAGGATCGAAGTAGCGTCGGGCTTTGGCTTCATGAAAAGCGCGTTCGCCTAGGATCGCGACGCGATCGGCCAGGGTGCCTCGGTTGGTTAAATGCGTGCCGAGCGGAATCAGCGAGGCCAGGCCGAGGATGCCCAGGCTGACGACCATCGTCGACATCATCACTTCAATCAGTGTGATACCACGACGGCGGCGCGAGCTGGACAGCGGTTGGTAGTGCTTGGTTACGAGCATAGACTATTCGTCTCCCTGTCCCTTGATGATCAAGCCGCTACGAGCAAAGTCGCGAGTTTCGGCTAGAAGGGCGGCGTTTTTATCGCTGGCCGACGTAAAAACAGACCCTGTCAGGAAAGTGTTGGTGATCAGCTTGTTGCGAGTCGTGGTGATTTGCCCGGTCAGGTGATTAACCGAAACCCACATCGAAGTCCCATCGGCCAAGTTGGTTTCAAGCTTGGGGTCAGCTGGGTTGATGTAATCGAGGTAGTTCAACCCAGGAAATGTCATGGAGTTGGTTTCGTCGATGTTTTCAGTTTGCATGACGGCAATCGTGTCGACGGCATGGTCGTATTTGCCGACCAGCAAATGAATGTTGCCGCCAGGGCGTCCCCAAGTGCCGTTAACGGTCGAAACCTTATCGACATTCCCCTTGGGGCTAAATGTGAAACGAACGGAGTTATGGACACCGCTGTTCCAATTGGCAAACTGGTTGCCGGTGTTGCCCACTCCGGAACAAGTCAAATCGATACACATATCCGAAGGCAATTGCAGCGGTGTGGCGCTGCTGCGTTGGGGCGGTAAAAAGATCTGACAGGCAACCTTGCCGTGCGATGGAAAAATCGTTTGATCGTTGGCCGGTAGGGTGAATTGAAGTTGCAAAGGAGAAACCTGGCTTACCGTGGCTGTGTAGCGAGGCCCGCGATAGTCTAGGCGTATTTCCACCATTTGGTTGGCGGTAAGAAGCCCTGTGGCCGAAGCGTACCGTGCGTTCGGGTCAGACAAAGTAACCGTGCCGCTTGAATTGGAAACATCAAGCCGCGAGTTCAATTCGTCGCCTGCGTAAGGAGGAGGTGTCTCTAAGGTATACATCAGCAACGACGAGTTGCTAACGCCGGTATCGTCCGCGAAGGTGATGATACCGTCGCCGCTGCTATCGCTAACGTTCCGCACAATTTCGATACCAGCCGGACGCCCTAACTGCATCGCGCGGGCTTGGGCACTGGCGATGTACGAGTTGACCTGACGGGCCGCTTCGCGTTGCTTTTTGCCGCGCGTACCGGTCTTTACAGCCGTGGCCGCGATGCCCATCAGTACCACTAAAATGCCCATCACGACCAGCAATTCCACAATGGTCATGCCGTGACGTGTCTCGCGGTGATTTCGCTTATGAGTACTCAATTTGCGTTCCCCGAGATTACGAGTGCATGGTTGGAAATGTTGTCGTAGTATTCGTCAACACCGTTGCCGTTTGCATCGCCTTCTGTTCCGAATTGCAGTCCTGCAAGTTGTGACCCTGTGGCATCCGCACTGGCAAGGCTAACGTATGGATTGTTCGGAACCGGGTAGTTTGTGCTAGGAACAACAGTACCCTTCATGGCGCTAGAGCCCGTAAATCGGAGAACGATGTCTAACGCCTGATCTGGGCCCGCGCTGACTACCAATGGATACAGTGGAAAATGAAGGTAATTACCTGAACTATCGGTTAGCTTGCCATCTCGGACATTCAGCGGATCGAACGGATCGGGTTGATCGTTGCGGTGAAGATTAGAACGAACGCCAGCATATCCTGGTGCCCAGCGTAGGAAGCGAATTGGAGTTCCCCAAGCATCTAGGATCTCAGACATGCCATCGCCATCGGTATCGCCAATTTCGGATGCCTTAAAGTAATCGAGGCCATTGGTCTCCCCATCCTGAATGGATTCAAGGATCATATAGAGACATTCGGAGTCATCAAAACTTGTCGTCCAGCTTCCAATGCCACCTGCCCGCGTGTTCACCGCACGCTGATAACGATTCCAAAGCGCTGGCTCATTCCCGCTAACGGCTCCATTAGTGCCACTTCCATATTGGATGTCCTCAAGTCGGCAAGGCATTTCCATTCGCATTAGTTCGCGAATCTTATCGACGCGTGCTCTTTGCCGATCACGTACATTCCCCGTTTTGCTCGGTTCAACGCGGCGGTAACGGTAGTCATCCCACCGGGTCATAAGCAGTTCGTGGATCTTTTGGATTTGGCCGCGTGTTCGGGCGACGCGGGCCTGTTCCGCAGCGGAGGCCAGGCCGACCAGTACCATGCTGGACATCAGCGCCAGCACGCCCATCACGACCAGCAGTTCTACCAGGGTAAATGCTGGCCGGAGCGGGGAGCATCCGTATTGTCGTGCCTTGCTATACATGAAAAATCCTTCCCTTTAGAGGTCGGTATCCGATTCGAGGGTGCTGGCCTGACCGAAGCTGACAATGTTGTCCATGTCTTGCAGCGAGTAATTAATGCTCGTCGGAGCGTTGGTTGTGTCTTGCACGCCGCTTGGATAAATCTTCATTTGGTCGGTTTTGGAAAAACCGTCGCCGAAGCTGTCGTCTAAACCGGCAAGCATCAGTTGGAATGTTTTGGGGGAAGCCCAAACCGGGTTGTTGTTGAGGATCATGCCGTACGGACGGGCCGTGCCGGAAGCGATGTTCGGGGTGAAACTGGCCACCACCGAGGAACCATCGGTGTAGGTGTTGGCATTGAAGTAAACATATTCCGACTCACAATACCGAGCCTTGTACGACCACCAGCCATCGCCATCGGGATCGACCAGACGGGTTTGATCGAACTGAAACAAGGGGGTCCGCTCGCCGGTGCCGGTGAGAGGCTGTTCCACGTTCGGGCTGAAGCCCATCAAGCACAGGACAAACCCTTCGGAAGGATCGATATCTGATAGTTGATAAGGGGTCGCTGAAGTTGGGCTGGGGTTTACCAGGTTATAGCTGTTGGCCAGGTTTGACATGTTTGTCGTGGTGGGGGTATCTAAACTCGGGTTCCGCTGCGGAAACATCTTATTCAGATGTCGACTAAAAGCCGTCGCACGTTTCGTCGCATCGGTAGTGACGGCCGTGTTCCCATCGGGCGGTAAGGCCCCGTGCTTTTCTTTATATAATTCGAGAGCTTGGGAAATTTGGCCAGTCTCGAACTTCATCGAAGAATTAAGGACGCTGGTGCGGGCCCGGGAAATGCCCACCAGAGCCAGGCCGGACAGGATGCCGATGATGGCGATTACGACCAGCAATTCAACCAGTGTAAAGCCACGATGGGATGCGCGGATTCGGGATGTCATGGTAGACCTTTCCTGGTGCGAAGCGTTGCTTCGCCAATATGTTGGTGAAAGGACAGGCGCATTTGCACCGGCCTGGCTGAAGGAGTTCAAGATTTCGATTTCCTCAACGAGGCGTTCCCCAAAGCCCCTGAATAGGGAACGCCGAGTCTTATCGCGTGGCAACCGTTAACTCAGGTTCTGAATCAGGTCGACCAGCGGGAGGAACAACGCGATGACGATGAACCCGACAGAAAAGCCGAGGAACACGATCAAAAGCGGCTCCATAATCTTGGTGAGCGAGTCGGTGAGCACCTTGACGTCTTCGTCGTAGGTGTCGGCCACCTTGTACAGCATGGTGTCGAGTTCACCCGTCTCTTCCCCCACGTCGATCATGTTGGTCACAAACAATTCCACCATGCGTCGTCGTAGCGTCAGGAAGTACCAACCGGCACCCAAGGCACCAATCACGGCAACCGCCTGAACGGCAAACGGCTGCATCGCGGGAATGAAGAAGAATGAGACAAACGGCGCCGCTGGAAATAGGATCCAGAGGAAAAGGGAAATCGGATGGAAGGGAGCCCGACAGTTTTCTTCCATCGGTTTGAAGATCGATTCACCTTCTTTCACCGATTCCGCCACGTTGTGGTACATCCGCTCGAACATGGCGTTACCGCTGGTATCGCGGGCGATGTTCAAGCATTCCAAAATGGGCACGCCAGACGAGATCAACGTGCCGAGGGTACGTGTCGTACGAGCCAAAACGTTCTTTTCCGTTAGCCCACCGAAAATGGGCAGGTTCAAAAAGAACAAGTCCCAGCCCATGCGTCCATGCTTGAATTTTCTTAAGAGCTTGACGAACAGGAAGACCGCCACCGGAATCAGCGGGATACAGTACCAGTAGTTGACCACGCCGTTGCTGATGGTGATTAGCAGTTCGGTAACCGGCGGCAGATCGAGCCCGAAGTCCTCGAAAATCTGGCGGAACGTTGGCACGATTTTGATCATGATGAAGGTCAAAATACCGACGGCCACCGTGATCACGACGCACGGATAGATCATCGCCCCTTGCACCTTGCGGCGAAGGTCGGCATCGCGTTCCATGAAGTCGGCCAGACGCATCAGAATGACTTCCAACGCACCGCCCGCCTCACCGGCCCGGATCATGTTGACGTAGAGGCGGTTGAAGCACTTAGGGCACTTGGCCATTGCTTCGGAAAGGCCAGCCCCTGATTCGATGTCTTCGCAGACATCCATCAGCGAGTTCTTCAGCCGCCCCGGCTTGGATTGTTGTTCGAGAATTTTCAGGCTACGAAGAATCGGCAGACCAGCATTCTGCAAGATGGCCAACTGACGGGTAAACGTGGTTAACTGCCGGTGGCTGACACCACCGATGGTGAACCCACGTTTCTTACCGGCCTTCTTGTCCCCCTTCTTCTCCCGCGACTTTTGCTCGTTGATGCGGGTGACGAAGTAGCCCATCTGCCGGATGGTAGCTTGTGCTTCGTCTTCGGTGGGGGCCTCGATGACGTCGCGGATCTCCTGACCTTGAGCGTCCATCGCTTCAAATTGATAGGTTGGCATGGCTACGTCCGGCTCTTGTAAGTAGGGTCAATAAATGGATTGGTTGGGCTGCTGGCCAGCAGGGAATTGAATTGGTTTTATTCGACCGTCTCGCGAAGCACTTCGTCGAGCGTGGTTAGGCCTTCGTAGGCCAAAGCCATGCCAGAGTCGCGCAGCGGAACCATGCCAAATTCTTTGGCTTTCTCCCGCAGTTCGTCGGTCGAGGTGTTTTGCATGATCATCTGACGCAAGTCGTCGTTCATGATCATCAGTTCAAACAGGCCAATACGGCCTTTGTATCCGGTACCGTTACAGTGGTCGCAGCCAGCCCCTTTAAAGAACTTGCGACCGCCCAGGTCTTCCTGCTTCATGTCTAAGAGGAAGAGGGTATCTTTGGATGGTTCGTGTTCCTGGCGGCATTGGCTGCAAACGCGGCGGACCAATCGTTGGGCCAAAATGGCTTCGACGGTCGCGGTAATCATAAACGTGGGGATGCCCATGTCTTTGAGACGTGTGATGGTCGCCGGAGCATCGTTCGTGTGAAGCGTGCTGAACACCAAGTGCCCGGTAAGGGACGCTTGAATGGCGATTTCACCGGTCTCTAAATCTCGAATCTCACCGACAAGGATGATGTCGGGATCTTGCCGCAGAATGGCCCGCAAGCAGTTGGCAAACGTGTTGCCAATATCGGTATCGATGGGGATTTGAATCAGCCCTTCGATGTCGTACTCGACGGGGTCTTCGGTGGTAATCACTTTTTCGGTGACGGAGTTGAGTTCGCTGAGGGCGGAGTACAGAGTCGTTGTCTTGCCCGACCCTGTCGGCCCGGTCACCAGCACAATTCCATTGGGCTTGTGCATGACACTGCGGAACTGTTTCAGGATGTTGTCGTCCATGCCGACTTTTTCGATATCAAGCGACACGACGCTACGGTCTAACAACCGCATAACGACGCTTTCGCCAAACATGGTTGGCAGCACGCTCACACGAAGATCGACCGGGTGACCACCGACGGTCAATTCGATACGTCCGTCTTGCGGCATGCGCCGTTCGGCGATATCGAGATTGGCCATCACTTTGATACGTGTGGTAATTGCAAACGCCAAGTGACGCGGCGGGGGAACCATTTCAAAGAGAACGCCGTCCGCTTTAATGCGGATACGGAACTCTTCTTCAAACGGCTCGAAGTGGATGTCGCTGGCATGGTCCTTAATGGCCATCAGCAACACCATGTTCAACAGTTTGCGAACCGGAGCACTATCGGCGAGCGCTTCGGCATCGGTAATGTCGATCGGCCCGTCCCCTGCCAGGGCTGCTGCGGCTTGGGCCAGGTCGTTGTCCCCTTCCAGGTCACGCACGAGCCCTTCGAAGCTCTCGGAATCTTCCGAGTAGTAGCGTTCGAGGGTTTTCATGATGTCGCGTTCAGTGGCGACCACCAAGCGAATATCGTATCCCAGGAACTGTCGCAATTCGTCTTGCGTGGACAGGTTTTGCGGTTCGCACGTGGCCAACGTCAGGCGGTTGTTGTCTTCCTCGTACGAGACGGGAATGACCTTGTACAACTGGGCCATCGGCTCGGTAATGCGTACCAACAAGTCCGGGGCAATCGAGACATCGTCGAGGCTAATCACCTGCATGTTCAACTGCTCGGCCAAGGCCGTAGCAAGCTGATCATCAGTGACCAGGTTCATGTCTTCCGCAATCTTGCCAAGCGGCTGGTGTTCGGCCTGGGCTTCTTGCTCTTCCAGCAACAAAATCAATTGTTCATCGCTGATGAAACCAAGGTCGACCAGAATCTGTCCAAGTCGGCGAACTGCCATGAAGCTGTCTCGTTGTCGGTCAGGTAGTGGAGATAAGGAAACGTGAAGAGAAGAAACGAGGCGTTTTAGGCCACATCGGTTCTATCTTCGACAATACCACGTCGCGCGTCGGCGATGCGTTTTGCCAAGTCGTTCGGGTTTTGGGCTTTGGCCAGGGCATCTTCCATGGTGATGCGTTCGGCCCGCCAATGGTTGAATAGGGAGTCGTCCATCAAAATCATCCCGTGCTTCGAGCCGGTTTGAATCATCGATGGAATACGGAATGTCTTGTTTTCGCGAATCAGGTTCGCGATACCTGAGGTAACGTTTAGCAGTTCGTAGGCTGCCACACGTCCGCCCCCGATTTTGGGGACCAGCGTTTGAGCTAAAACGCCCAGCAACGCCGCACCCAACTGGGTCCGAATCTGATCTTGCTGGCCACTGGGGAACACGTCGATGATACGGTCGACGGTGCCAGAGGCGCTGTTGGTATGCAGGGTGCCGAACACCACGTGCCCGGTTTCTGCCGCAGAAATAGCGGCTTCGATCGTTTCCAAGTCACGCATTTCACCCACCAGGATCACGTCCGGGTCTTGACGCAACGCACGACGAATCGCTTCGGAGAACGAGGGAACATCAACCCCAATTTCACGCTGGTTAACCGTCGACTTCTTGTGATAATGGAAGAATTCGATGGGGTCTTCAATGGTGATAATATGGTGGTCGATCGTCTCGTTCAGGTGATTGATCACACTGGCGAGCGTGGTACTTTTTCCGGAACCGGTCGGCCCAGTCACCAGGAACAAGCCACGTGGGCGGTGGCAAAGTTCCAGCACTTTGGCTGGTAGGCCCAACTGCTCTGGCGTGAGCATGTCGTTAGGAATCTGCCGCAGCACCATCGAAATGTTCCCACGTTGCCGAAAAACGGACACACGGAAACGGGCTAAGTCAGAAAAAGCAAAACCAAAGTCAGACCCACCGGTTTCTTGAAGTTCCCGCTGGCAACGTTCCGGCGTGATGCTTTTCATCAGCGAAACGGTGTCATCTGGTTCAAGTTGTTTGGTGTCTAATTGACGCATCCGACCGTGCAAGCGAAACACCGGGGGCTGACCCACAGTAATGTGGATATCGCTCGCGCCTTGCTTCACGGCGGCTTGCAACAATTTGTCGATCAGAATCGTGGCCATTGGTTTCCTTTACGACGATTTGAACTTACCGCTTCCAGGGGGCATCCTTGCGTGTTTGCCCAACCTTGCAGGAAAGTCCAGCCTCTTTATTCCGGCCAGTCTGCTTGAGCTGTCTAACTTCTATTGCGGCTGCCTAGGCCCAGCAGAAGTTCTCGTGTGTGCAGACTAGTTGGTGAATTGCTGATGAATTAGTTTTGAAAAGCGTTGGATAAGCTGTCCCGATAGCAGAATTGTTGGCATCTGCGACCGTAGACTCAAGTTTTGAGGGAGTTTTGTTGCGTTTACGGTGTCATAACGCGTAAACGCTTGTTTTATCTTAATTTGGGTGCAGAGGAGTTGAAGTCGATTTGAAGCCAGTCGCTGGCCTGTCGAATTACTTCTCCACAACCTTGGCGACGCGGAAGACTTCTTCCAGGGTTGTCTTACCCATCATGGCCTTCTTGAGCCCGTCGTCGAACAAGGTATCCATCCCCGTGGCGACCGCCCCTTTGCGGATTTCCTGAGTCGCTGCCCCCTGGAACGCTAACTCTCTAAGTTTCGAGTTCATAGGCATTAACTCAAAAATACCCATACGACCACGGTAACCACTACGCTGGCAGTTACCACAGCCACGCCCTTTCATGAACGTGGCCTGTTCGGCCATTTCTGGCGTGATGCCGGCGGACTCTAAAATCTCTTTGCTGGGCTTGGTGGGGGCTTTGCACTTCTCGCAAATCACCCGGACCAAACGCTGGGCTAGCACACCAATAATTGTACTAGAAACCAGGTAAGAGGGAACACCCATGTCGATCAAACGTGTAATGGCACCGGGCGCATCGTTCGTATGTAGTGTACTGAAAACCAAGTGTCCAGTAAGTGAGGCCTGAATCCCCATCGATGCTGTTTCAGTATCGCGCATTTCACCCACGAGGATGATATTGGGGGCTTGGCGTAACATGGCCTTAATGATTTTGGCAAAATCGAGCCCAATGCTGTGCCGGACTTGGGTCTGGTTGATCCCCGGAAGGTAGTACTCGACCGGGTCTTCCGCCGTGATAATCTTGGTGTCGGGGCGGTTCAGTTCGTTCAGGGCGGCGTAGAGAGTGGTTGTTTTGCCGGAACCGGTTGGCCCGGTCACCAGGATAATACCGTTGGGACGACGCAGCAGATTGTTGAACTTGACGAAGTTGTTATCCGACAGCCCCAGTTGGCGAATTCCCACCTTGATACTGTCTTTATCCAGAATACGCATGACGATCGACTGACCATGGTTGGTCGGGATCACACTCACACGTAGGTCGATCGTCTTGGTGCCGACGTCGGCCTTGATACGACCGTCCTGGCAACGACGCCGTTCCGAGATGTCGATACCCCCCAAAATCTTGAGGCGGGAGAGGATCGCACCTAGCATACGTCTGGGGGGGCTGTCTCGTTCGATCAGTCGGCCGTCGATACGGTAGCGAATCCGCACGCGATCTTCAAAGGGCTCGATATGGATATCTGACGCACGCAGTTGGACTGCTTCGCTGATCATCATCTGCACCAGCCGCACCACCGGCGCGCTGGTTTCGTCGATACTCTCGTCACCGGCCATCGTCATGGTGTCTTGTTCCATGGTGTCGGTGAAATCGATCGCCGTATCGGTGAATTCTTGCAGCATCGTATCCGCAGATTCACCTTCCTGCTGACCATAATAATGGTTAATCGCTTCGGTGATGTTTTCTCGCGGGGCCAGGGCGATTTCGATCTTGCGGTTCAAAATGAATCGCAATTTGTCGATGGTTTCCAGATCTAAGGGATTAGAAATAATCACCTTAAGGGCACCTTCGTCTTCTGCCATCGGCATCACGACGTTTTCACGGGCGACCGATTCCGGCACGAGTTCTACCGCTGAAAGGGGGATTCGCACCTCTGTCAGGTCGACGAACTCGAGGCTATGCTCCTCGGCAACAGCCCGCATCACGTCGTTGGAAGCCACGTAGCCTGATTGAATCAACGCTTCTGGGACCGGAATCCCTTTGGCATCGGCTAAGGTTTCCGCCTCGCGCAATTGATCCGGCCCAACGAGCCCACGACGAATTAAAATGTCCGCAAAATTTCCCAGGGTTCCAGCCAAAGCGCCATCCTCCGAGCGGAATATATATGGAAGGGAGAAGTATCGAGCAAAAGATAAGCATTCCACTAGCCTACCACGAGGCGTGGAACGTCGTTAAGCCTTTTGCACACGAATTTTAGGTCCATGCGCGCAAGGGTATCCAAGTCTATCATCATTACAGCTAGGGGCCTCTGTCAACCAATACACCCGCTGGGGGGCTAGTCGGTCGTTGGGGGAGAGACTGGAGTGTAATTCGGGGAAAGGGAAGTTGGGCCGAAAAAGGGGAATAAGATTCCCGGCCCGGGGCCTTGGATGCCGGGGCCTGGTGATTGAGGAAAAGAGGACATCTGTGGCTGCATGCAACTGCCTAAATCATTGCTAAGACACGAGTTGCAGGTGTTCTCGGTATGGTTGACAGGATTACGAATCATTCTGGCTGCCTGCCACTGCTGCTGGGCAATTGTTCGCAGGCGATCGGCAAGCGGATAGTCCATCCGGGTTTCTGCGTCGGCTGCCAATTGTTCTAGCTGGCGAGCTTGTGCTTGAGTTTTCTGGCAAATCGTTAGCAACAGGGCATCGATTTCGGTGGAATCAACCGTCGTTAGGGGGCCATCTGCTGAAGAAAGGCTATTTTGCTGACTGACCGCTGGCTCCTTCTCGTCTCGGACGAAAGTGATACCGAGTTCTTTTGACTCGAGTGAGAACTCGGCCCCTAGTTCTTGGCGGAGCTTTTCAACTTCTTGCTGAATCTTTTGAGTTGCGGCATCGCCATCGAGCATCGAGTTATTCATCCAGGCACTGCCCAAGGAAGAGCCTTCTTGTTTCGAGTCTGGGTCAGCCAGGGCGAAGGTGGGGGCTGCTAGCAAGATAGCCCAGGCGGTTAGGCGAGTCAGATTGGGCATCGTTTCAATCCTTTTAAGGGGGTGGCGAAGGCATCGTGCGCCCTTAAAGTAGCAAAATCTGCAAAATCAACCAACTTTGTCTCAAGAAACTCGGTGCGATTCGCATTGACGTCCAACGGAGACGTCTCGATAATCCGCTGCCCAAATTCGATAGCTATCATGGATGCCACACGAGGTTGGTGAATGAACCTTCCCAAATGGAATTGGATTGCCATGGTCCAGGCTGCTTGCCTGGTCGCGCTATCCGTATGCTTAGTCGAGGCGCAGCAGCCAGACCAGGTTGATGGCCAGCCCTATATCGAAGACATCGAGCCGCTACCCAAGACGATGTTGCAGGCCCCTACGGTTGAGGTTCAGGCAGAGCGATCTTTTGAAACGCCCGGTTCAACGGAGCATTGGTTTGGTGGCTTTGGGCGGGGGCAGTACGCGCATCGCTTCGATATGATGCACAAGAATCCAGACGACCCTGCTCGCTATATTGGGTTCGGTCAGCCCTTGATCGGAACGAGTTGGCGCAACCGACCGATCCATGCAGACGTGTTTGGCGGTACGATCATGTTGCAAAACTTAATCCCTGGCGAGATCGACCAGGCTGCTGCCTTTTTTGATGGGGTTCGCCTCGGATACGACTTTGATCACTATTGGGGAATGGAAGCTCGCTTCGGCTTCGCGGAAGGGCGACTCATATATCCCAGCAACACGGCGATCTCCGGCAAGAGTCAGCTGATCCTGGTTGACTACAGCATGCAGTTTTATCCTTGGGGAGACTCGACCTGGCGACCTTATGCGACCTTTGGTTTAGGGGCGGCTATCTTTCAATACGATGACGAATTCGGACGGACGCGAGATCAGACGCAAGTTTCGATGCCATTCGGTTTGGGCATGAAGTATTTCATTCATCAGCGAATCGCACTTCGCTTTGAGCTGCTCGACAACGTGACCTTCGGTGGGACCGATGCTCAGTCGGCCAGCAATTTCTCGGTTACTGCGGGCTTCGAGTATCGCTTTGGTGGAAAGAATCCCAGCTATTTCCGCTGATGCCGAGCGGTCTAAGCTTGCAAGAACAAAAAAAGAGGCACGTCCGATTGAACGGACGCACCTCTTTGTAAGCCCCCCTGGCTTGTTTTGTTGTTTACATCGATCCGCGACCGAGCTTGGCAGGGTGGCGACCCCCGTGAGCCGAAGTTGGGTAGCTTGGTTGAGGGATGCTTTGTGTCTCGTAGTACACTTCGTCGGAAGGTGAGGCAGGTGTGGGCACCATCGATTTCATAGGGCCTGTCGAGTGGGGAATCTCGGAATCGTAGATGATGGTTCCTTCCGCTGGGATTGTTTCGACGTAACCGCTGTTTCTGAACTTGGCTTGGGCGGCACAACTGGTGCATTCCGCTTCGGTATCGCAGAGCCCGTTGCACGAGTCATTGCCACGGCGAATACCCAGCAGGCCCGGCCGGCAAGGGCCAGCTTGTGGGCCGGCATAGTTTCCAAAGCAGTCGCACGGATCACACTTCGGCGGATCCGAGATCCATTCGCCCCAGTAGATTTCGTCGGAGCAGCCACCACCACAAGTCAGGTTATCGCGAATTCGCTGACGCATTTCGGCAAAGGGAATTCGGGGTAGGCAGATGTCGTAGTTGGGGCCGCAGTCTTTTTTGCATGTCGAACCGCCAGAGCAAGTCTCGCCGCACGTGCTTCCACAGTCGCTGCATCCGCAGCCAGACTCAGCGGTCACATCGGCGAACTGGCAAGAGTTGCAGCTGGGGACGGTTCGGCAACCGACCGCAGCGATCATTGCAACCGTGAACAAACCAAGGATTAAATGACGGGACATCATTTCGAGATCTTTCCTGCAGACATCATGCGAACTGCCAATCGAAAACGATTCGCAGGGCGGATGGGTATCGTGACGCAGAAATGGATATCGGTTCGGAAAGTCGTTGCAATCGAGAAAATTGCCGTAATCGGCAAAGTTTGCCAGAAGAATAAATTTATGACGGCAATGCTGTCACTGCCGTCGGCGCATAAAAAAAACCGTTGTGATCCGCCCCCAGATGCACAACGGCTTTTGGCTTCGACTTGCGTCTCGGCACTTTTGATATTGGTAACATCGACCATGATTCCCACCTTCGCAAACGATCCTGCTTCGTAATTCGGTTAACCACATGAGGTCAGGGGGGTGACGACAGGGACTTTGCTGGCAGCGCAATAAAAAGGCCGTCAAGTGGGGCAGGTACTTGACGGCCTTGACAAGATGGCATCGCCATCCGTCTTTGTTGATGGGTGTTCTTTGGTATTGAATTTAGTAATCGGCATTACGTTGGTAATGGTGCAGTGGAAATTTGTCGGCCATTAAGATCGGGCAAAAAATCCAATTAGTTGTCGAAAATCTATACGGAAAGCCTTGAGTCTCGAAGGATCAAAAAAGTGGCAACATTATCCTTGATCTGCAAGGCAGTCATCCTGCCGTGAGGACGCTGAAAAGGAGTTTTCTGCCGCAGGGGGCGTCTTACTGAATCTTCCGAAAGTAAATCGCCAGAGAGTACTCCAAAACGAATAAGCGAAGGTGCTCCAACGAAAGTCGTGGACTTCGCATGTGCCAAAACATTGGGCCAAGTCCTCTTCTTCTCCGCGATAAGACGCTGGGAAACGTACAATCAATTGCATGCCGCTGCCGGCTTGTTGCATTAAACCAGGAAAGAGAGATCCCCGCGCGATCGAGTAGGGGCCATCTGGGATTTCGCAACAGCGTGTCGGTCCGATCAAAAAGCGACGATAGCGAAACTCCCAACCAGCGGTGGTCTGCACAAGTTTGCCAAGCGTCATCCACGGTAGGTAGCCGGTAAATGAAGAGAAAACGGTAAATTCGGTCTGGCGAGGTTCGATCGGTTCGCGACGGAACAACGCAATATCGTAGGCCAAGCGAAACCCCAGCAGCGTCGTGCGGAGCGATCGCTCGAAGGTTAGTAGCGACACGAGCAGAATCGGTAACGCGATCACAAAGCCAAGCACCGGGTGAACCCAACACGCGGCGTACATCACCACCAAAACGAAGACCCTTCCCACACGCAGAACCGTGTCGACCAACGGAAACGGATTGATCAGAATCAACACTTCAAACACGTTGCTAAGCACCCAGATGCTTGTATAAAAAGCGAACATCAAGGTCAGCAGCGCGATCGCTAGGGTGCCTGAGAGTGGGCCGCTAGAACTAGAGACGTGAATATCGAGCAGTTGATAGATGAGTCGAAAGCCGACTAAGAACCCGATTAAATGGAACAGGATGCCTAATAGGTCCAAAGGCATTTTCAGGTAACTGGCAAATGTAAGAACGGTATCTTTCAACGCCACAAGCAGCGTCATCAAGATAATCGGAATGAAAAACCAAGGTTGGTACAGGAAAATCAGGGCTTCACGCCGATCAGGCTCGGTTAAGAAATAGACCGTCGGGGAAGTTACTGAAAGGACAAGCAGTGGCGACATGCCGGTGGCCGTGATTCCGACAATATCTCCTAAACCGTTAACCACCATCCCGGCACGTCGCCTTCCGAAAAAATCGGACAAGATACTTTGAGGCGACGTATATAACTTGGCATCCGAGGTTTCCTCAGATTGAGCCGCTGGCGGGACAGCGTTCGTCGTAGTTGCTTGGGCAAATGCCGAGTCCAGCGGCCAGAGCAGTCCAAGCCCAAGAACGATCAGCCAGAAACCAGGTTTCCAGAAAACAGAGATAAGCCGAGGGCAACACATCGTGGTAGCTTGCTCGTCTGGGGGAGGGCTGATTGAATTCACACGGCTCTATCATAACGTTATTACCCTTCCCGTCGCGAATATTGAACCGCTGCGCAGAAAACCGAGAAATTGCCCCTCGATCTGGCCGAACTCCCCGCACAAACGTTGCCAGTGGGCTCTGTCCCGTTGACATAAATCTCGTCGCTAGTTAGCGTAAACCAAAGTTCGAGACACTTCGCCTAACGGTCTAGGTGACTCAAACCAGGGAGGCGAGCCGAATTGGTTAGGGAGCGGATTTGAAATCCGTCGCCGGTTACGCCGGTTGCAGGTTCGAGTCCTGTCGCCTCCGCTAAAAAAAGCCACTTGCTAATCCGCAGGTGGCTTTTTTCGTATTGGTCAAGAGGTTTGCCATTCTAGGGCAACTGTAACACCAGTGGTGATTCACTAGCGACTTTGGGGGTGATGCGAATAGCGGAGCCTCCCGTAGTAACGCTGTACTCTTCTATCTTGAAGCCGGGAGGAAGTTGCAAGGTGAATTTGCCTTCGGCGTCGGTCTTCGCCTGGAAAGCAATTCGGCCTTGTTGGATGGCGATTACCTCGGCGTTGGGGATTGGCCGGTCGTAGGCATCCATCAGTTTGCCTTCGGTCGGATACGTCGGCCTGAGTTCGATTGGGGGCAGCTCGAATTCTTGCGCGTCGAGTGGGATATCGCTTGTGTGCGGCGTGCTGTTGTCTTCCAGCCAGTGCATGTATTTCGTCGGCTTGGAAATCAGTTGGACCGAGACGCTTTGGCCGGGCAGCACGCGGGCTGTGTAGCTGCCATCTTCGTCGGAAAAGGCATGCTGTATGTTGAGGAAACCTCCTTGGCTAACAATCAGCCATGCCCCTGGGACCGGCTGCTTTTTATCTTGGGTGAGAACTTTTCCGCGAACTTCAATGGTGGGCTCGAAAGGAATCGTTACTTGGGAAGTTTTCTTTGCGTCGACGTTTAGCGGCCCAGGTGGGCGTGCCTGAAAACGTTTGTCTTCACCTGGCAGTCGAGCATGGATGACATATTCTCCTTCCGCCAGTTCGGCGATGACAAACTTTCCTTGAGCATCAGCAGTCGTCGTGGCATTCCCACTGCTGCCAGACGAACCGAAATTGGTGGGAGAGACAGATATTTTCGTTCCGGTGAAGTCGAGATCGCTAGTAGCCGTTAACTGGCCTTCCACATGTCCGGCGGGCTTGAGTTCGATAGTATTGATCGACGGTGCATTATCTCCCGTCTCAAGGTGAATATGCTGCTCTCCATAGCTGTCGGCTGTGACAATTACCGAGCGGAGACGTTTTGGACTGCAGGCAGGCAATTGAATCTGCCCCTGCGTATTTGTAACGCCGCTAAGTAGTTCTTGCACAGTCACTGGTACTAATTCAAAACCTTTCTCCGTCTTATAATTCAGCGGCCCAACGCGCGCACCTACGACAGGTTGCCCACTAGTTGACTCAATATAAATAGCCGCATCGGTCGCTTCTGCTAGAATCAAACCTATCGGCTCGGTTGAGTCTTGCTTGAGTTGTGGAGCGACCGATATCGAACCAATCTGATGGCCAGCAGCGTAGCCCCACAGTGTACCGATGCTGTAGGTGCGATCTTCGGCGACTGCTTGGCGGGGAACTAGCAGCGAAAAGCGGCCTTCGTCGTCTGCGACCGTTTCGACCAATATCTCACGGTAGGTCTTAGGCAACCAAAGTTTAGCCTGAGGAATGCCTTGACCGGCGGGGGTTAGCACTTGCCCAGCTAGGCGAATGTGGTCCGCAGGAACTTCACCATCAAACGGAGGTGGTGTCGGTTGAGGCTGGGCCGACATCGATTCGGTTTCTGGTTGGTTCGGAGATGTTTCTTCCATGCCCAGGTCGACCGTTTTTTGTGTCCCCGGTTCGATAACAACCGGCACACGATAGATGACATCGGCATTTCGCGAGGGTCTGCCGTAGCGCATCGACTCTTGAACGGGACCATAGACTTGAATTTGATATTTGCCCGGAGAAATGTCGTTCAGTTCGTAGCTGGTGCCATTGTTGGAGAGGGTAGCTCCGTAAGACTTCTCTTGTCCACCTAAGCGAATATCGCTGATCTCTTTAAATCGGTCTCGATTGATAAGTCCTTTCAGCGAGCCGGTTGCTTGCGTTGAGATAACGATGTTGGTTCTCTCTTGCTCGTCGAGACGCTCAACGCCTGTTTTGCGCCCCTGCGAAACGCCACCACCCCAATAAGCGATTTCAATATCGGGGCTGGGCAAGACTTCTTCAAAGCGGAAGCGTCCTTCGTTATCGGTCGTCGCGGTTAAAAATTGAGAAACCTGGGCCATCGATTCCAACTGGCCTAATTGCACCATGTTCCAGTTGAAAGGGAATGCATTGCGAAATCCGCTCCGGCGTTTGTTGGCAGCGATCAAGCGAAGCTGAACCCCAGGCACCGCCTTGCCAGCAGCATCGACAACCTGACCAGCGAACGTCTTGAGCATCGAGCGGTCGATGGCTTTCAAACGAAATTCTTCCGGCTCGGCGTTGGCTTCGGTGGCGGCGACAACACGAGTATGAATCTCTTTTTGGTAGCCATCGGCTTGAATGGTGACCTGCAGGGGCATCTTGGCAACTAGTTGCCGTATTTCAAAGGCTCCTTTCGCATCGACGACGCGTTCTCCATTGCTCGCGATTTCACCACTTAATGATCCGCTGGCATCGTCCGGTTTTTTATCGGGGGAGAAGTTGATTTTAATCGTGTAATTCGTAACCGGTTGGCCTGTTTGGTCGTCAACCACCGTTCCTCGAATCATCCCTGCCGGTAGCATCCGGACGATAATAGGCTCGGTACTATCAATAGGAAAATCTTGCTGAAGAATGGTGGAATAGTTCGGCTTCCGGAACGTGAGTGGTGCAAGTGGGGTTAAGGAGGTGAGTGTGAATGTTCCTTCCCCATTGGTTTCGGTTGCCCTGCGTAGTTCGATTTCATCACCGATAGGACCACGATAAATAACTGAGACACCAGCGAGCGGCTGGTCGTTGTCGTCGAGCACAGTGCCGGTTATCGTGCGGCCTGGTTCCAAGGTAATATCGTAGACCGCTGGTTTGTCTTGCGGACCTGGCGTGACGGTCAGCTTCTGCGGAGCGAATCCTTCGGCTTGAACGAAGACGATACGTTGGCCAAACAGTTCGTATAAACTTTCAAGGAGGTATTTCCCGTTGGCATCAGTTTCTGTCTCCCGAACCAAGTTCGACGAACGACCATAGTTGCTCAGCTTGGCACCAGGAATAGGCTTCCCTTTCGGGGCCAGAACGCGTCCTGTAATCGATCCACCGAAAGGGCTACGCGGCAGCGTGATATCAAAGAGTTGTTCTCCCATTGGGGTGCCGTTTGGCTGCAGAACCGGCGAGATTGCTTCGTAACCATCCTTGGTGACAAATAATTTGATTGCCCTGAAAGGAAGGTAATCGAAACGAAACTTGCCTGCGGCATCGGTCGTGGTGTATTCCAGTTGACCACCGCGAAGGCCTTCTTCGAAAGCACTCAAGCCAACATCAGAAACAGGGTTCCCTTGATCGTCACGAACGGTGCCATAAGCGGCAAAACCAGGTTTCAGCTTAACAGTAATAGGGAAGCTGTCGTTGCTGGAAAGTTTTATGGTCTGGCTTTCCTCACCGTAGCCCTTGGCTTGCACTTCAAAGGGCCAGTCTTCGGCAGTAAGCCCATGGATCACGGCGATTCCTGCGGCATTGGTAGAATGGTCGCGCTGTAGATCGGACCACGGCAGGCGAACTCGGGCATCTGGAATAGGCGTGTCATCCGAGTCTTGCAAGACTTTGACTACCAGCGATGGGGCCGAACTCAGCTTGAGTTCGACCTGGTCTCCAGGGTTAACCCGCTGCTGCTTAAACCGTTTCGCACGCGTGGCCATGTCTTTATAAAACGCGGCAATACGGTGATTGCCAGGCTTGATGTCGGTAAACTGAAACTTCCCCTCGGCATCGGTTTGTGTAGTGAAGTGGTCGTAGTTGCTTTTCGCTTGGTTGTAAGTCAACAAGCGAACCTCGGCACCCACAGCCGGTTGCCCATCGGGCAGGAGGACGTTGCCTTGGATTGATTGGGGATCTTGTTGGGCCGCGTCTTCTTGAGCTAAGGCCTGCGATGCGAGTGTTAGGCCAGCGGTCGTTATGGCAGTCGCACCGATCAAGATGAGCAGGATCGTAGAATCTTGCAGGCCGATACGCTTTGCTAATGGACGCTGGGTATCGATGGCCCGTTCAACCCGCTCTTCGATTTCTGACTTGCGCGCCATTCCCACCGACAACGGTTGCAAGCGGCCATGTTGCTGAGAAACCCGTGCGGCCATCTCTAGCAAGATACGGGCATATTGATTGCGTTCGCCGGTTTCGCCGATTACTGCGTCGTCGCACGCATGTTCGGCCAGGTCGGTCAAACTGTGCTGAAGCCACCATGAGGTTGGGTGGAACCAGTAAAGGGTTGTGCAGATGGCAGCCAGGCAAGCGGTCAGTGGATCGCGCCGGCGTAAATGCTCGGCCTCGTGCGAAAGGACCATCGCCAACAGCGAAGCGTCCCAGGTTTTCCAGTCTGCGGGAAGTAAGATCGTCGGCTGCCAAATCCCTTGGCACAGCGGAACGGTAATCGCCGACGATTGAACCACTTTCGCACTGCCTGCCAAGTGGGCGACAGCGGAAGGTAATTCCACTCGATGACTGTCTTGCAGCAGTTGGCGACAATGATAAACGGCCCAGGCCAAACGCACACTCATTACCAGCCCGCCAGTTAAGTAAATTGCTGCCACCAAAACCACTAACCCATCGATGCCGCGTGGCCAGGTGGAAGAAGTCGGTGGATTATTAGGAGCAGGCAAGACCACCGGGGCCGCGGCTACCGGCGTGTGGGTTTCAGCCATTGGTGGCGCGATTTGTGGTAGAGTTGGCCCTGACGGGGTGTTTTCTGCGGGAGGAAGGGAAGCTTCAAGCGGCTTCGCAGGAAGAGGCTGGGTGGTTGGCTCTGCGGCGGTGACAGGGATTGTTGGTGGAACATTTGCGGACGCGACTTCCGCTTGTGGTGGCGGTGCTTGCCAGGCGAGAAATTCGGTCCCGGGAACTGGGATCGATGGAGCAAGAACGGCCAGCAGAGGCATGCCCAGCAGCGCAAGCAGGCAAAACGACCAGGCACGATGAGCCCAGGTTGCACTACGAACGCGGGCAATCGTCAGGCCAGCCCAGACCAGTATCGACAGTAATAGAGCTTTCAGGGAAAGAGTCAGCAGCAGCCCTGAAAGCCACCATGCGTATGCGATCAATAAGGAAACGTTCACGGCCTATTCTCCTCGTTTTCGACGTGGCTTCTTGCTCGGGGCGGTTTGGTTTTTCGCTTGCTTCTCTTGCTCAGCAATCTTGTCGGCCAGCTTTCGAAGGGTTTCTGGCGAAACGACTTCCCGATCGACCATGCCCAGTAATAACGTCTCGATCGAGCCACCACAAAACCGCTCGATGATCGACCGCACCGCATCGGCGGCCACGCTTTGCGAGCGAACCTGGGGCGCGTAGACATACGTGCGGCCATCCAGGCGATGACTCACATACCCCTTTTCCTCTAGGCGACGAAGTATCGTGCGCACGGTCGAATCCTTGAGCGGCGGATCGGAGTCGAGCTGCTGACGAACCTGATCGGCGGTGACTTCTTGCTGCTGCCAGACAATCGTCATGACCTTGTTCTCAAGGTCGCTTAGCGGCGGCTTCTCTTGACGGGCCATGCGTTCTCCTTTGTGCTACATGGTGTAACGCTAATGGTTGTAGTGTTACGCGTTGTAACTGTCAATCGAAAACGCCTGAGACGAAGGTAAATAGAGAGTTGAAATTCTCGCAAGAAATTTCTGGCACGCTGCTTGAATCTGGCTGAAAACTAAATAAGAATACATGCACAATCGATTGAGCAAAATCGACTGTACTCATCCCCCATCCTGCAATGCCTGCCCAGAAATTGAAAAAAACACGCGCTAATTCGACCTTGAGCGATGTTGCCAAAGCGGCCGGAGTAAGTGCTTCGACCGCTTCACGGGCACTCAATGGGCTCGCACAAAAGTACCGCATCAGTGAAACGACCGAGCGGTTAGTTAAGGAATCGGCTGAGCGGCTCGGCTTTCGCCCCAGTCAGGTTGCCAGGTCGTTAAGGTTGCAGCGGACAGGCTTGTTAGGGATTGTGGTGCCTGATTTGGCGAACCCCTTCTTCTCTGCGATTGCTCGTGAAGTGACGGTCGCTGCCGAACTGGGAGGCTTTTCGGCGATCTTGGCCGATAGTGGTGGCTCGGTGAAAAAAGAACGGGAGCTAATCGATCAACTTCAGGCCCGTCATGTTGAGTCGCTAGTTGTTTGCCCTGTTGGTCTTGAATTCGATCACCTGGCCGGAGCAATGCAGCGAGGTTTGCCGCTGGTTGCTGTTGATCGGTGCCAAGCCAACTCGTCCTTGGTCCAGGTAACCTCCGACCATCTGGCTGGGGCCAAACTCGCGATGCAGCTGCTGCTCGAGAATGGACATCGTCGCATCGGTGTTTTGCAAGGGTTGCCAGGGACCTTGCCTACCGAGTTGCGGCGGCAAGGGGTGCGAGAAACACTTGCCCAAGCGGGCATTCCGTTCGATCCTCAATTGGTCGCTGGCGATCAGTTTTCGGAACAAGCTGGTTATCACTCTGCCCGTGAACTGCTGACCACATCGCCTGATCTGACGGCGTTGTTCGCGATGAGTACGCCCAATGCATTTGGCGCGTGTCGCGCGGCGAGTGAACTTGGTTTGCGAATCCCTCAAGATTTGTCCTTGCTCTGCTTCGATGATGTCGCGTTCGTTGAGTTCATGAAAGTGCCCCTCACAACGATCGCCCAAGATGTGCCTGAGCTGGGGCGACGGGCCGCCAAATTGGTGACCGAGCAAATGCAAACAGGCAACCCTCCGCGTAAGAAAATGCACAAAATCCCCGTCAAACTGATGTCCAGGGCATCGGTTGGAAAGGTCCCCTCCTGATGAAATGGTTCATGCCACTGCTGGTTCTTTTGATTCTTCCACAGGTTGTTTTCGCAGAGGAAGCCCGAAAGCCGGTACCGGTTATTTTCGATACCGACATTGGCAACGACTGCGACGATGTGCTGGCACTAGCGATGCTGCATGCCCTTGAGTCGCGTGGTGAGTGCAAGTTACTCGCCGTTACGATCACGAAAGATCACGATCTTGCAGCGCCGTTTACCGATTGTGTGAACACTTTTTACGGGCGCGGAGACATTCCGATTGGTGTCTGCAGCAGCGGTGTCACGCCCGAAGCGGGGAAGTTTAATCCGTTAGCAAGTGCCAAAGATGACGGCAAAATGCGTTATCCGCACGATCTTGTGTCGGGGAAAGAAGCCCCTGACGCGGTCAGTGTGCTTCGTAAAACCCTGGCCGCCGCCGAAGATGGATCGGTGGTCATTTGCCAGGTTGGTTTTTCCACGAACTTGGCCGACTTGTTAGAGTCGCCAGCGGATCAGTACAGCGAACTAAGTGGAATCGATTTAGTGAAGCAGAAAGTTCGTTTGCTCTCGGTCATGGCCGCCGCGTTCACCGATATCCCGGACGGAAAAACGGGCGAGTTAAAACGTTATCGCGAGTACAACGTGTTCAAGGATGTTCCTTCCGCACGGCGTCTATTCAGCCAATGGCCAGGGCCGATTTTATGGAGCGGTTTTGAAATTGGATTGAACCTCCGCTATCCGCACGAGAGCATCGAACGCGATTATGGCTACGTCGATCACCACCCGGTGGCCGAGGCGTACGAAATTTATATCATGCCGCCACACGATCGTCCCACTTGGGATCTGACGTCGGTCTTGGTTGCCGTTCGGCCAGAGCATGGCTATTTCGATCTTTCGTCCCCAGGCAAGGTTACCGTGGAAGAGGATGGCTATACGACCTTTGTCCCGGCTGAGGGAGGCCGCGATCGGTATTTGATTTTGCGAGACGAGCAGAAGCCACGCATCCTTGAAGCGTTAACGCTCCTTTCGAGTGAGCCGCCGCATGCTTCCTCAAATTCGACTGCGAGCGAAAGGTAATCGGGATGTCTGATTCGTGCGCCCGGCCGCGTGTTGTGGTGGTGGGTTCGATCAATATGGACCTGGTGCTAAAGTGTGCCCAGTTCCCTCAGCCTGGCGAGACCATTGCTGCCGATTCTTTCAACGAAGTTCCCGGCGGGAAAGGGGCAAACCAGGCCGTTTCCGCCGCCAGGGCAGGGGCATTGGTCAAGATGATTGGCCGTGTCGGAGACGATGCGTTTGCCGGTCGCTTGGTGGCTGGGCTGCAGCAGTGCGGCGTCGACTGCACTTCGGTTTGGTCAACCGAAAAATGCGAAAGTGGCCTCGCGTTGATCTTGGTCGAAGAGAGTGGCCAGAACACGATTGTCACTGTGGCCGGGGCTAACGCTCGGCTATTGCCAGCCGACATCAAGGCCGTGCGAAACGTGATTCAGGAGAGCGATGTCGTTTTGCTGCAGTTGGAAGTGCCTTTGGAAACCGTGCGTCAGGTTATCGAAATCGCCGCAGAAACAGGAACCCGCGTCATCCTCGATCCGGCTCCAATTCCGCAAGGCTTGCCGAACGAGTTGCTGCAAGTCGATTTGATTTGTCCGAATGAGCGAGAAGCGGAGCAACTCACCGGGCTATCGATTACCACACTCGCAGAAATTGAAGAGGCCGCAAAAGGGCTTTATCAACGTGGCCCCAAGCATGTGGTGATAACCTTGGGCAGCCAAGGGGCGTATCTCTTCGACGAAAACGGTGGGCGGTTGATCCCTCCTTTTCCAACCGATGCCGTCGATACCACTGCCGCTGGCGATGCGTTTGCCGGAGCGTTGGCCGTGTGGTGGGCTGAAGGTGCCAGCGTAGAAGAAGCCGTGCGAATGGGAAACGCGGCGGGCGCGATTGCGGCTTCACGGCTCGGCGCTCAGCCTAGCATTGGATCTCGTGCTGAACTTGAACAACTTGGAAAACCCCAATCATGAAACGACTACTCTTAATCAGCCTGCTGCTATTGAGTGGCTGCTCGAGCGAACCAGCTTCTCCCAAGGGAGACCACGGCAACGCCGACAAACCGAAGGTTGCTTTGATTATGAAATCGTTGGCCAACGAGTTCTTCTCGACCATGGTCAAAGGGGCCGAGACGTATCAGGCCGAAAACCCTGATCAGTTTGAATTGGTCGTCAACGGTATCAAGGACGAACGGGACTTAGGGCGTCAGGTTGCGTTGGTGGAAGAGATGATCGCCAGCAACGTCGACGCGATTGTGATTGCTCCGGCAGATTCCAAGGCCCTGGTGCCGGTGCTCCGCCGGGCCAAGAAGGCGGGCATTGTAGTCGTGAATATCGACAACCGCCTCGATACCGAAGTGCTCGCCGCAGAAGGTGTAGAAATCCCATTTGTTGGGCCAGATAACAAAGCGGGGGCCAAGCAAGTGGGCGCCTATCTGGCCAGCAAACTCAAGCAAGGGGACGGCGTTTGCATCTTGGAAGGCGTACTAACTTCCTTCAACGGCCAACAACGTTTTGCCGGGTTTGCCGAGGCCATGCAAGACGCCGGAATTAAGGTCATTGATCATCAAACGGCGGAATGGGAGATGAGCAAAGCCAACACCATCGCTTCGTCAATGCTAAGCGAACACCCCGAAACCAAAGCGGTCCTCGCTGCTAACGACAGTATGGCATTAGGAGCGGTTGCCGCCGTCAAGGCTGCGGGGCGAAGTGGCGAGGTGTTGATTGTGGGCTTCGACAACATCTCGGCCGTCCAACAAGCGATTCGTGATGGAAAAATCTTGGCGACGGCCGATCAGCACGGCGATCAGCTGGCCGTGTTTGGGATCGAAAAGGCCTTGCAGCTGTTGCAAGATCCCCAGGCGGTTGTCGAGGACGTCGAAACGCCAGTTGATTTGATCACACAAGAGTCGTTGACAAAGTGAACACCGTGGCGGAGCCCTTGTTAGAACTCGTAGGCCTGACGAAACGCTACGGCGAGCAAACCGTTTTGCGAGATTGTCCGCTATCCGTGCGCCCCGGCGAAATTCATACGTTGCTGGGTGGCAATGGAGCTGGTAAGAGCACGCTAGTACGTATGGTGGCCGGCCTGGTAAGTCCGACCGCTGGCGAGATGAAATTGGCCGGTAAACGATACGCTCCGCAAACCAAACGCGAGGCAGAAAACGCCGGCGTGGAAATCGTCCAGCAAGAGTTTAATCTCATTCCAACTCTCTCTGTAGCCGAGAACCTCTTGCTGACGCGAATGCCTGCTTGGGGCAGTGTGATTAATCGCCGGGAACTGCATCGGCATGCTCAAGCGGCGCTCGATCGACTTGAACTCAAGGGAATCGCTACCGATGCGATTGTCGAAACGCTGGGCGTTGGCCAACAACAGATGATCGAGATTGCGGCGGCACTCGACCGAAAGTGCCGTTTGCTGATTTTAGACGAACCGACGGCCGCACTCAGTACCGGCGAAGCCGAGTTGTTGTTTCAGTGGCTGGATAAGCTACGGGCTCAAGGGGTGGCGATTATCTATATCAGTCATCGCTTGGATGAAGTGTCTCGACTGTCCGATCGAATCAGCGTCCTACGGGATGGAGCGTATGTGGGTACTTACGAAGCTGCTCGGCTGACGACCGATCAAATGGTCGACCTGATGACCGGCGATGTCCATCTGGCCACGCAAAAGCATGAACCTGGCAATGCCTCCCCAAAAGCAGAAACCCAGTTTGCCCTCCGTGTTTCGGGGCTAACAGGGGGAATCGTTCACGACGTATCCTTTGAATTGCGTCGTGGCGAGATCTTAGGAATCTCGGGGTTGGTCGGTTCGGGACGGACGGAACTATTACGCTTGATCTTCGGTGCCGACGTGGCGACCGCAGGCAGTATCTATGTTGGCAGTGATGCCAGGCCGCATCGATTTCGTCATCCCAAGCAAGCGGTGGATGCCGGAATCGCCATGGTGACGGAAGATCGCAAAAAGAACGGCTTGCTTTTGCCGCAATCGATTCTAGTGAACAGCACTTTAGCCGCGATGGAGAAGTGCTTTAGTCGCTGGGGGCTGATTCGTGCACGAGCCGAGTCCGCGTCTACCGAGCAGCATCGGCAAGCGATGGAAATTCGCTGCGAATCGATCCAGCAACCGGTTCGTACGTTAAGTGGCGGAAATCAGCAGAAAGTGGTCATAGCCCGTTGGCTAACGACCGGCGCCGACGTTTTCCTGCTCGACGAACCGACACGAGGAATCGATGTGCCAGCACGGCGGCGCATTTATCGATTGGTCGATACGCTGGCTGCCGAAGGGAAAGGGGTTGTTATCGTGAGTAGCGACCTGGAAGAACTGTTGGAAACATGCGATCGGATTGCCGTGATGTCCAACGGAAGATTAGTCAAGACATTTAACCGCCCTGAGCTATCGCACGATGCGATCATGCAGGCCGCTTTCTCTGGGTATCTCGATCAAAAGGCCCCTGCGTGAACCAGCGATATTTCCGGAATTGGGCGATTCAGTATGGCGGGCTCCTTTTAGTGTTGGCCGCCATGGTTGCTGTGTTTAGTTGGCAGAGTGATAACTTTCTGCAGCGTTCGACTTTCACATCGATTGCGAATCAAATTCCAGACCTGACACTCGTAGCCGTGGGGATGACCTTTGTGCTGGTGATTCGGGGCATCGATCTTTCAGTGGGGGCGATCTTGGCGTTGTCTTCGGCGGTGCTAGGGGTGTTGATGGTCGATGCTGGCTGGTCGCTTTGGGCGGCGATTCCTATTTGTCTCTTAAGTGGGACAGTGTGCGGGCTGCTCAATGGCGCGGTATCGGTTGGGCTGAGTATCCCTTCCTTCATTGTGACCCTCGGCATGCTGGAAATTGCACGTGGCGTAACCAAGAAGATCACCGACTCACAAACCAAATACATCGGTTCCGCAGTCGAGGGAATTGGGGAACCGCTTCCCTATATTCACCTTTCGCCAGCCTTCCTGCTGGCGTTAGCGGCGGTGTTGATCGGGCAGTTTCTGTTAACGCGGACCATCTTCGGGCGATACTGCATCGCGATCGGTACAAACCAAGAGGCGGTCAAAATGTCGGGCATTCGCACCGAGCCCTATGCCGTTTGCGTGTTTGCCTTCAGCGGGCTATTGTGCGGGCTAGGAGGGCTGGCGCAGGTTTCGCGATTGTCGAGTGCTGACCCTAACGCAGCGATTGGCCTAGAGCTTTCGGCGATTGCCGCTTGCGTGATTGGTGGCACCAGTCTGATGGGAGGCCGGGGGAGCGTTATCAGTTCGTTTATTGGGGTGCTGATTATCTCGATTCTGCAAACCGGCTTGGCTCAGATGGGCGTTTCGGATGCGAACAAGCAGATTATTACCGGGGTGGTGATTGTCGTAGCGGTGCTGATTGATGCCCTCCGAAATCACTTTCGCCGTTAATTGCTGGATTTTGTGCCAGAAACTAAATGCTTGGCCAGGATCAACTCGGACTGGTGTATTTTCAACTCATCGTACCTTCCTCTCAGATAGTTATCTTCAATTCCTTTATGCTTCTTTGGCAACTGCCAGTGAAGTACCCACCTTGAACAATTCGCGAGAAAGTCATGAAGAACCTGCTTGGTATTCTTGGTTTATTCCTCTTAACGACGACGACTTTCGCAGCAGACACTTCGCCTGCGAAAATCATCGATGTGAAGAAAATATGGGACGAAGCTCCCCACAACGCATTCACAGACCTAATTCGTTATCAGGACAAATGGTACTGTGTGTTTCGTGAAGGAGGGGGGCATGTATCGAAGGTCGGCTCGCTTCGGGTGCTTCGCTCTGAAGATGGGAAGAACTGGGAATCGGCCTCGTTAGTAACCTCTGCAGATGCCGATTTGCGCGATGCGAAGATTTCTGTTACGCCTGATGGAAAGCTTTGCTTGGCAGGGGCAGGAGCATTGCATCAGCCAGCCTCGGCGAAACATCAATCGTATATCTGGTACTCCGAAGATGGCGAAAAGTGGAGTGACGCGATTCCGATTGGTGAGCAGAATTTTTGGATTTGGCGAGTGACCTGGCATGACGGTAACGCCTACGGTGTTGGCTATAGCACGGTCGAGCCTCGGGCGGCAAAGCTCTACAAAAGCGAAGATGGCAAGACCTTTGAGCAGGTCGGCGATAAATTTGATGTGGAAGGCTACGCCAACGAAACCGGCTTGATCTTTTTGGAAGATGGAACGGCAATGTGTGTGTTGCGCCGCGATCCAACGGCCGCTTTACTCGGTACGGCGAAGGCACCTTACACCGATTGGACTTGGCAAGATCTGGGAATCCGTGTGGGGGGCCCAGAGCTGATCCTACTGAAAGATGGTCGTTTCATCGTCGCAGGCCGAAGATATCCTGGCGGTGCTAAGACGGTTGTCTGGGAACTCGATCCCAAGCAAGGCAAGCTGCACGAGTTGGCGACACTCCCTTCCGGCGGCGATACCAGCTATCCTGGCTTAGTTGAATATGATGGCAAGCTGTGGGTTAGCTACTATTCCTCGCACGAAGGGAGAACGAGTATTTACTTCGCGGAAATCGAGCTGCCCAAAGACTCTGTGCTGGAAGATGCTGCCGGCTAAAACCACTGCAAAAGAAAAAGATTGATGAACAAGGGAAGTGAACGGGAGTCGCTGTTAGAAAAGCTGGGTTGTCTGGTCAAACGCACGACTCCTGAGGGCTCAGAGGTTTCCGTTGAAGAAGCCACCCAAGCGGCGGAACGATGCGCGGCCAATGTGTTGCGGGCAGTTCGTGCTCATATCGGCACGCTCGAACTGCTTTTGGTATGGCCCAATTGCCATTAGGGGCCAGCGTGGTAGTGGAAATGATTTTAAGATTACGTGCTTAGCGGCTTTGGCTGCTAGGCAAGTCATTCAACCAGGCGAGTCGTTTTCGCAAAGAACGGCTCGCCTTATTTCGTATACAAGAGTCGCAAGCCAAGTCCTGCTTGGTTTTCTAGCTTCTGCGAGGTAGTGGTTTGCCGATTGGTTACCAGCACATCTAACTCATCGAGATCGGCGATATGTCGCATCGCATGATGGCCAAATTTGGAGTCATCGGCTAAGACGGCAACTCGGTCGGCATGCTTAATCATCAGCCGCTCGCTCTCGACGACATGCTCGTTGTCGTTAAAGATGCCGGCTTCTGTAATGCCTCCTGCTGAAAGCAATGCCCAGTTGGCGTGGTACTGCACAATGCCAGCTTGGGCGCTCGGTCCGACTAACAGACCCGAGCCAGGGAAGAGGAAGCCGCCGGTCAGGAAGATCTCCCACCGCCCACGTCCAGCAGTACGACTCTCGATCGCTGCTGCCAAGGTAAGTGAATTGGTGATAATACGGAGCTTGACTGGGGGCAAGCATTGGGCAAGCTGCAGGGTGGTGGTTCCGCCATCCACAAAGATCACATCCCCCTCGCTGAGCAAGCGACTTGCCCGCCGCGCGATCTCGAGTTTCTCGTCCGCATGCTGAACTTCTCGGGCGGTAAAGGGAAGCATGCCTCCTTCGTTGGCCATGCGAATGCCTCCGCGCACTCTTTGCACGAGCCCGCTTTCCGCTAGGTGGTTGAAATCACGGCGAATCGTGGCAGGGCTCGCAGCAAAGCGGCCCACCGCTTCTTCAACATGCAAGGTGCCTGTCTCGGCAAGCAAACGAAGTATTTGATCGTGTCGGTCTGGACGCATGGTGTCTCTGATCAAAAGTAATCAAATTCAATCACTTTATCTAATCGAGTACGATTCAAGTTGCAAGCAAAGAAGCTTCAAACGCTTGAATTACATAAAAAATAGCCAAGTAAGCTTAAGATTGAAAATGACTGGTATTGAGTGATTCTGATCGGGCCATACGATGAAGGTATCGACTGCGGCTTCGCAGGCTCCTATCTCTTTCCTCGGCAATGGTTTTCCCCTGCTATGTCTCTTACGCTCCAGCTTGGCGTCAAAACCGACCCAATTGAGTACCGCTATTCCTTTCCTTGGCTCTTTCGTTTGCTGGCCGAAGAAGAGGTGCGTTTGGTCCAAATTGGAACCTGGTTCGAGATGTACCAGTTGCCGGACGAGTTCTTCGTGCAGTTGCGACAGCAAGCGGAGAATCACGGAATCCAGATCGCCAGCATGTTTACGGCCCATCGCGAACTGGGTGGTTTCTTTCGCGAAGAGGTCGGCTTCGAGCAAGTCGCGCGGCGAAATTTTGAACGCTATATTGAAATCGGCTCGCTCTTGGGTGCCGACTCAATTGGATCGAACCCTGGGGCCATCCTGCGCGATCGCATGGGAACGAAGTCGCAGGGAATAGAGTGCTATCTGAAACACATGCGCGAGCTGATGCACTATGCGAAAGAGAAAGGTTTGTCTTGGCTGACCATAGAGCCGATGTCGTGCCTGGCCGAACCGCCGACACTGCCGGAAGAGGTTGCCGCAATGGGGCAGACATTGATGGATTATCATCATCAACACTCTGATTCCACGGTTCCAATTGGTTTTTGCGCCGATATCGCCCACGGCTACATCAACCAACAAGAGGAAGTGGGCTTCAATCATGTCGAACTATTCGAGGCCACCTATCCTTGGCTCTACGAATTTCATTTGAAGAATACCGATGCCCGGTTTAACTCGACGTTTGGTTTCAGGCCCGAAGAACGAGCCAAGGGAATCGTCGATGTAGCGCAATTTCGCGAACTATTGATGGCCAACGCTGACAAATTGCCGGTCAACGAGATCACCGGTTACCTTGAGATCGGTGGCCCGAAGCTAGGACGCGATTACAGCGACCATCATTTGGAAGAAATGTTGCGGAGTTCCCTACGACACTTGAAAGCAATGTTCCTCGGACAAGAGAGAGAAACGCCACATCTCGCGGCCCCGGCGGCGGCTGTCACCGCTAAGCCGATTGAAATTTCTCCTTCAATGATGTGTGTCGATCCACTCAACTTCGAGGCGGCGCTACGTCAGGTCGAACGAGTCGGTGTCGACATGTTGCACCTGGATATCATGGATGGGCATTTTGTACCGAACATGCCGATGGGACTAGGGATTGTCGAGGCCCTGCACAAAGCGACTGACTTGCCGTTGGATGTTCATTTGATGGTGGCGGACAACGACTTCTTTGTCGAACAGCTTGCCAAAATGGGCGTAAGTCAGGTTTCTGTTCACCTTGAATCATCGAAGCATCTTGATCGCACGTTGGCTCGTATTCGGGAGCTCGGGATGAAAGCTGGTGTTGCCATCAATCCTGGCACTTCCCTGGCCGCAATCGATTATGTGCTAGAACGAATCGACTACGTTCTAGTCATGACAGTGAACCCTGGTTACGCCGGTCAAGCGATGACGCCGGCTTCGCTGCGTAAGATTGCTGATTGTCGCGATCTGCTGGCATTTCGCGGTTTTGATTTGCCAATCCAAGTCGATGGAAACGTCAGCTTCGAGAACATCCCTGGCATGGTCGCCGCAGGCGCAACGAATTTGGTCGCCGGGACCAGCAGTTTGTTTCATCGCTCGGCTTCGCTGACTGACAATAAAAGCCGCATGTTGGCTGCGATTGCTGAAGGTTTGGCAGCTTGTGGCAAGTCTTAGTTGATGTCTGCTTAGTGCCCAAAATTCCCTGCAATTTAGCGAAGGTATTCGCCGAACATGAGTCAACCAATAGAATCCCAAATGGAAGCGATCGTTCTGCATGGCGTGGGCGATTTGCGGTACGAGAAGGTGCCTGTCCCTCCGGTTGAGCCTGGCAAGGTTCGTGTGAGGATCGGTTTTTGCGGCGTGTGTGGTTCCGATATTCCACGCTGTTTTAGTAAAGGAACGTACTCCTTTCCTACGATCTGCGGACACGAATTTGCGGGAACGGTGGAAGCGTGTGGCGAAGACGCACAACAGTTTCAGCCAGGAGACCGGGTGGCTGTGTTTCCTTTGTTGTGGCGTGAAGATCATGCGGCATGCGAACAAGGCAAATATGCTCAGTCCGACGGCTACGACTATCTTGGCTCTCGTAGCGATGGGGCATTTAGCGAGTATGTGGTTGCCCCAGAGCGAAATCTAATTCGTGTGCCAGAGAATGTCTCGTTAGAAGAAGCCGCAATGACCGAGCCAGCCGCGGTTGCTCTGCATGCTGTTCGTCGGGCGAAGGTGCGGTTGGGGGATTCGGTTGCCGTGTTCGGCCTTGGTCCGATTGGCTTAATGGTTGCCCAGTGGTTAAAAGCTTCCGGTGCCGGGCCGATCTTGCTGTTTGATATTCAGCCAGAAAAGCTTGAGATCGCACGCCAGCTTGGTTTCGAGCACGCCTACGATAGCCGCGCTGTCCAAGTGAGTGATGTGGTAAACGAACTGACACATGGACACGGTGTGCATGTCGCGATTGAAGCAGCTGGCGTCCCTCCCACTATGCTGGCCGCATTGCAAGTCGCAAGACGTGCTGGCCGCGTCGTCTTGCTCGGCAATCCGTCCGCCGATGTTACGTTGCCAGCTCCGCTAATCTCGCAAGCAATGCGACGCGAAATCGATCTTTTAGGCGTGTGGAATTCCGACTTCAGCGTCTATAGCGACGACGATGATTGGCGGACGGTTTTGGCGGCAATGTCCAGCGGCATCTTAAACCTCAAGCCGTTGATTACCCACCGTGTTCCGTTGGTGGAAGGGATTGCCGCGCTCGAAATGATGCACGCTCAGTCCGAGTTTTTTACCAAGGTTCTGATTCATCCGGAAGCGAAGTAAGTTGCTTGTTGCGTTTGCCTCTCCCCTGTCACGCCCATCTCGAAAACTTGAGTTACTATGAAATCGCAGATTCAATACCTTGATCAACCTGGCGGCCAATTCACCCTCAGCGAAGCCGAACTGGCCCAACCGGGCCCAGGCGAGATTCGTTTGAAGACGGTCACTACGTCGGTTTGCCAATCGGACGTGGTAATCTATAAGCAAGGTCTGCCCCGGATTAAAAAATGGCCTGCGATTCTTTTGCACGAAGCAGCTTGTGTGGTGGACGAAGTGGGCGAAGGTGTCACCCAGTTCGCGCCTGGCGACCTGGTGGGACTAGGGTGCGACATCCCTTGTGGCGATGAAGCGTGCATTTACTGTGGCGAACACGGCACTGGTGATTGGACGAGTTGCCCTAATACCTGGGCCACCGGTCACGAGTTCGATGGCTTTGCCCGTTCGCACGCGATCTTACCGGCTTGGTTCGTAAAGTATGGCCCGATTGTGAAGTTTCCCCAAGGGTTTAACCCCTCGCACGCTTGCCAGTTGGAACCGCTGGCTTGTTGCTTGGAAGGAATGACACGGGTAAATCATTGCATCGAAAACCGGATTGTTGTCCTGATCGGCGCCGGTTCGCAAAGCACCTACGCCCTGCAATGTGCCCAAGCCATGGGGGCGCGGAAGATTATCGTGATTAATCGAGGCCAAGAACGTCTCGAACGTGTGCTCCGCGATTTTGGCGGACCCAATGTGGTGGGTGTTCGCTGGGATGAAAACGTGGTGGAGAACGTCTTTCAGGAATGTCATCCATTTAATGAACCACATTTTGTGATGGTCAACGCACCCGTCGCGGCGGCGTATGAATTGGCACCTAAGTTAATGGGCTACGGTACGGTGATGGATGCCCATGCCGGGGTGAAAGGAGCCAGCGGCAAGCCACGTTTGGCTCACGAAGTCGATCTCAATAACGATATTCACTATCGGCTGCAGTGTTATCAGGCCACGCACGGCTCTAGCATGCGTGGCATTCGCCTGGCTCACCAGTTTCTGGCCGAAGGGCGCCTGCCAAAGATTGATTTAATGACAAACGAAACCGAGCGTTTCGGACAGAACGAAATTAAAGCAGCGATTGACCGAGCCGCCGACTCGGATAGCTTGAAGGTGATCATTCACTGGGATTAGTTTTCGGTAGCGGCGACTTGAGGAACTCTAGCAAGTCTGCCATTTGGTCGAGCGAGATTTCCTTTTCCAGACCACTGGGCATTAGTGATTGATCGCTCGTTTGGAAAAGTTCGATCTCGGAGCGTGGAATTTCCAGCGTCTTGCCATCGGCTGTTTGCAGCACCACGGCTTGCGAAGTTTCCGTGGTGACGACCCCACCGTAGGTTTGCCCGCTGGCGGTCAGGATTTGGCTTGCGGCATATTTCGGTTCCACTTTGCCGCTTGGATCGAGGATGTCGAACAAGATCGCTTCACGAGGGCGGTTTTGCGAGTCCGACAAGTCTGGCCCCACGGTTGGTCCGCCAGGCTCGGTGGGAGCATGGCACTTGGCACATTGCCTAAGGAATACGGCACGGCCAGCTAAGGGGCTGCCGATGGTATGCGTAGCTGGTTCATATTGGGCCAGCACGGCCGCCCGATCGGTAGAAGCCGCTTGCCCGAGCAAGTCTTCTGCTTGCTTGCGGATCGCTGGATTGGGGTGTTTCCGGATCCAAGCTTGCTGGTCCAAGCTAATCTGATTCGGGGTAATTTCCCCGGCGCGAACCTTGTTAAGCACGAGCTCGATTCCTACCGGCTGACGCAGCAGTAAGGTAAGGGTCGTTTCTCGGGCGGCTGGTGCCATTTCTTTCCACAAGTTCAGCAGAACGCGTCCCCGTTGTTCGCTTGGCTCGGCAGCTAACGCGGTAATCGCGGCTTGCTGAACCAGGGGGGGCTCTTGCGGTAAGCAGAGCTTCGTCATCAGGCGAGCATCGCTTTGCGAGCATTTCATCATCAAGAAAATCGCATCACGGCGGTCCTCGGCATTGCTTTGGTTGTCTGCGGCGATTGCTGCTAACTGCTGAAAGAACGCTTGACGTTGTTTCTCAGACGTGGCGAATAAATGATCGATCTTCGACTTGCCATTTAGTCCTTCGGCCAAGCCAGACATGATAACGAGCTTGCGGTGTGGGTTGGGATGTTCCGAAATGGCACTTACCGTACGAGCCAACTCTTCTGGATCTCTCCGGGCTCCAACCACTTTCGCTAATCGGCGTAAGATGGCATCGGCTGTTGGGGGAGCATTGGATGTATTCCATAGCACCGCCCCTGAGCACGTTTCGGTGGCGGTAAGAATGGCATCGGCAAAATCGGGGTTGCCTCCGTCGTGGGAAGCCAAGAATGCCAGGGCTGGTATGCGGTTCGGAGCATCGGTGGTGCCCAGGGCTAAAGCTAACTGGTAACGGACCCAAGGATCTTTGTCTTGCGTTCGTTTGAACGCCGTCTGCAGAAGTTGAGGTGCGGCTTGCCAATGCCGCGAGGCCAAGCGAACCGCCGCCGCGCGAACTGCGGAAGATGGATCTTCCAGCAAGGCTTGAATGGTATCGGCATCTAGCTGTTTCAACCCTTCGAGCGTCCATAACGCGTGCAAACGTCCGAACTCGGACTGGCTCGTCGTGGCTAGGTGTTTCAACGCCGGAGCGGCCTCGGTTCGCTTCCCTTCGACCAACAATTGTTGGGCCGTGCGGCGCTGCCAACCGTTGTTGTTTGCCAGCATCGCCACAAGATCTTCCGTGCTTTTTGGAGCATGATAAGAGGGCTGCTTTTTCAAGTCTTCCGGCACGATTCGCCAAATCCGTCCTCGGTCTTCGCCAGCCCGCCAATCTAACTGGGCAGCGATTTCTGGCGGTAGGAACTTGGGATGCTCGACCCATAGTCGATACATGTCGGCCAAGTAGAGCATGCCATCAGGACCATTGGCCAAGCTGGCTGGGCGAAACCATGTGTCGGTCGCCGCTAGGAAATCAGCATCTTCGCGGGCACGCTGCGAATGCAAACGGGCACCGTCGCGCGAAACCACCGCCCGGGTAACCAGGTGGCCAATCGGTTCACAGGCAAAAACACTATCGACCATCTTCGGCCCGAGTCCGTCGCCGACATACGCGGTGGTGCCGCAAGCGGAAGTGTGTGTCCCCGCGTGTGAAAGCCAGTTACTTTTCATCGCTACCAACGGGAAGACTTTCGAGTTGCCACCGGACGGAGCGACATCGTACTGGATACCACGCACCGCAAAAAATTTGTTGCGTGTGGCTTCCTCGTTGGTCATCGTGGTAGCAATGATGGGGTTGCGATTGGTGGCAAACAAGCGGTCTCCCCAAGCAGTGATCGTGTTGCCATATTGGCCCGTGCCACTCGCAGCGCCGAACTCGTACGTCAAAGGATCGAACCAAAACTCTTGCCCGGGAATTTTGGTGGCTGCAGTTTGGCCTGGTCCCATGATGTTGCCCACGCCGTAGTTGAGGTAAATGCGGTTATCCAAACCCCACCGAGGGCAACCAACTTGCATCTGGGGATGGGCAGGCTGAAAGCCACTGAACAGCACTTCGCGGACGTCGGCCTGGCCATCGTTGGTGGTATCTTTTAGCAGAATCAACTCGGACTGCGCACAAGCTAAAATTCCTCCTGCGTGGGGTATCAAGCTGTGGCAGAAATTCAGCTTGTCGGCGAAGAGGTGCCGTTTGTCCATCACACCGTCGCCATCGACATCTTCCAGCCAGACAATCCGCGACAAAGGTGCGTCGCTGCTGTTTGCCGGGCCGGTCGGGTAGTCGCTATACTCCGCCACAAACATCCTACCGTCGGCATCAAACGCAATCGCAACGGGGTCTTGAACCAACGGTTCAGCGGCGACTAATTCGATACGATAGCCAGGTTCGATTTGAAACGAGGCTAGTTCTTCCTGAGGGGTACGGGGGGCGGGAGTCTTCTCCGCGACCCAGTGTCGGCCTCCTTTGGTCTGCTCGTCGGCGCTTACGGGAGTAGCGGCTGTCGCATCCGTTTGCGTCCCGTCGTCGGCCAGGCTTTGCAATTCACTAGCCGACAACGCGCGATTGAACATAGCGACCTCGTCCAAGCGGCCTTCCCAGTTGTTTTGATTACTGGACTGCCCGCCGAGATAAACGATGCTGTCCGATTCAGGCAACGCAGCTTCGGTTTCGATTTCTGTTTCGCCGTTGAGCAGCACACGAACCGTTTTCCCTGCGCGAACGAGGGCAATTTGATCCCAGGCCCAACGCTTGAAGGCGGTCTTGCCGAACTGGCGTGAGGCTTCGTCGTCGCCAATTTGCAGCATCAGTTGGCCGGCGTGCTCTCCGTCGCCAGCCAAGCCTAGGTGAATACCATGATGCGATGCCAGCCAACCGGCAACCGGGCGAGCTTTCAGATCGATTCCGTTCCAGCCCCAAAGACTGATCGTGAAGTCGCCAGCAAGTTCAGGAACGTCCGCTACAATTCGCCCGCCTGCGAAGTGGGCAGCTCGGTTAAGCTGGTTCTCGGTGGCTAGTGCAGGTCCGGTTGCCCCTTCCAGGTAGAAGACAATGCCATCTTCAAACCGAGCATTGTTTTCATGGTTGGTTGCTTCGTAGACTTGAGTCCCTTGCATGTCATCAAGCGGAAAATAGCGGACCGGCTGCATGCCCTTGATCTTGGTGGCCATTAAGCTGGCCGGGGGCAGGGCAGGGCGTTGCGGCTGTCCGACGGCTTGTTCCAAAAGCTTGACGCTGGCTTCAACAATCTTTGGTTCCGCTGTGGTTTCTAAGCCAGCCGAACGGGCCGCCCAGGTGTTGTAGCCGCCGAGGAAATGTTGTTCCGGGGGAGGGATATATCCGTCGCCTCCGTTGGCCAGTTCAATGACCATCGTTTGTTCTAGCGGGCTACGGGCCTTTAGCTTCAAGCCAGTCAATGCGTAAGTTTCGTTAGGGGTTGTCGCGATGGCGATTGAGCCGATCTTGAGAGCTTGCAGCACGATTTCGGTTGATTGGCGTTCGTGCAGAATCAACTGCTCTAGGGCGTAAACTTCTTCGCGGGTTTGGGGAAGACGGTCGCCCATCGCATCGACGATTTGCTTGGACTTTGCCAGGCGTGAGGCGTCGGGAACGCGATAGTCAAGCCGCATTCGCGTTTCGGCCATGTTCAACGGGACATCGCTCTGATAGTCGATCCCTTCGAGGGCCTGTTTGGTTTTGGCAATCATGCCGTCCACGAAACCATCGAACGTTTGATTGGTGCCGTTGCGATAATCGACACGCCAGATATCGCCGCTGCAGCCGTGCGACATGACGGCGACGAAAGGAGCTTGTTTGTCTTGCGGTTGTGGAGCAAGCTCTTGTTCCAGTTTTTGACAGTAAGCACCAAAGTAGTCCGCCGCTCCTCCGCCGCCAAAATAGTGCATCGAGAAGTTCGCCAAGACGGCGATCGGCTTGTCTTCTAGCGTTTGAAAGGAGATCACGGCGAGTTCTGGATCTTCTGGCCCTGATTCCCCGGTGACGTTCGCCAAATTGTTTTTGGCCGTGTGCATACTGGCCCGCACCGTCTTTTCGCCGAACGGATCGATCTGCATTTGGTCGGGGCGCAAGATCCAACGTCGTAAAGCGGTAAATTGATTGGCGTCGACAGACCCCCAACCAACCTTGGCTGGGGCCAAGTTCTTTTCGGCGGCTAGTATAGCTTCGGCTAGTTTGATCCGCAGATAAGGAACGTAGGTTTCGTCGGGTGGCGTCCCTAAGGCTCCCATAGAAGAAGGTGCCGTGTGGGTGTGAGTGGCCGAAATCAGCATGTGGTCGGGCTTGATCTGCGATCGCTGGGCGGCGAGTTGCTTGGCGCTATCGATCAGATCCTTCGGCAGCATACAGCTATCGGTCACCACGATGGCAATGCGTTGTTCGCCATCGTCCAGCACAATCGCCCGGGCGTAAATGTCTTTCGGTTCGCCTGTGCGTGAAAAGAAGCCACCGTTGATCAATACGGGAAAACGCTCTGGCGTGACATCCACTGCAGCGGCACCGACTTTTAGTTCCGCTTGCAGGGGAGTGGCCAAAGCGAACGCACATATCAGGGCAAGAACAACAAGACGTGCCTGCGGCATCGTAGGACTCCGGCGGGACGAAAAAAGGTGGGACTGCGAATAGGGTTCGCGAATCACAATATGCCATGACTCGACGAAGAAGGCAAACATTCTCTAAGAGCAGCATCAAGAATGTGATGCCTCGTGATATGTTGACGGAGTGTTTTGCCCGCGTTATGGTCAGAAAGCCCGCATTTGAGGGGCGTTCTTTCTTTTGCAAAAATTGCACCTTTCGTTTGAGAGTCCTGCCGATGTTTTCGACCAAAGCTCACCGATCTCGTTTAGGGCTACACCGGATGAAATGGTTGCTCGGAATTTTGTTAATCGGCGTCGCTATGGGATGGGCTTTTGCTGCCGAACTGGCGTGGCAAGATCCGGCACTCAACTATCGACTCGACACTACAATCGAGACGTTTGGAGTCAGCCGGGATGGCAAAGGCGATATGACGATCCCGCTGCAAAGAATGATTGATTCCGGGATTGGCAGCATTCACTTGCCACGCGGAACCTACCGGATTAGCAAACCGCTGGTGGTTGATCTGGAAAAGGTGGGCGTGACTTCCTTTATCGGTGATGGAACGCCCCGAATTGTGATGGAAGGAGCCGGACCGGCAATTAAGTTTGTGGGAACGCACGAGGGAAGTGCCGATCCCAAGACCGTGAAAGACAACGTCTGGCAGAAGCAACGCATGCCGTTGGTGGAAGGGATTGAAATTGTCGGTGGGCATGAGGCTGCCGACGGAATTGAAGCCGTGAAGACGATGCAATTAACGATCTCGCGAGTGGTCATTCGCCAGGTACGTCATGCGGTGCATCTGACCGAGAGAAACCGAAACGTGGTGATTGTTGGCTGCCACTTTTATGAGAACCACGGCATCGGTGTCTTCTTAGATGATGTGAACCTGCATCAAATCAACATCACCGGCAGCCACATCAGTTATAACCAGGGAGGAGGCGTCGTCTCTTACCAGGGGAACACCCGCAACATCCAAATAAGCGGCTGCGATATCGAAGCGAATGTCCAGAACGTTTTGATCGATAGCGGTGGAACGAAGTATGGGACGGCAGAAGTCGCGATTACCGGCTGTACCTTGCAACACTCAGGCGGACCTGATTCAGCCAACGTGCGTTACATTGGTGCCGACCTAGAAGGGGAGCGGTGCTGGGGGCTAGTGACGATAGCCAATAACATTCTTAGTGACGTCGAAACGAATATCGACATTCAGAAAGCACGCGACGTGGTGGTTGTCGGCAACACGATTTCCAGCGGCTACAAGTACAATTTGCGTGTCGAGGATAGCTCGAACGTAGTTGTCGGCGCGAATGTGATGGGGCGAAATGCTCCGTACAAAGACGACGAAACCTGTGACAACCGAGTGCTGTTTCGCAATTGCGACGACGGCACGGTC
Organism: Bremerella cremea; assembly: GCF_003335505.1. Lineage (NCBI taxonomy): Bacteria > Pseudomonadati > Planctomycetota > Planctomycetia > Pirellulales > Pirellulaceae > Bremerella > Bremerella cremea. The sequence continues at coordinate 1,016,525 of NZ_QPEX01000010.1, read as the reverse complement.
AACGGATTGCATGTTCATCGGGTATTGCGTGGCGAAGCTGGTATCGTACTCGACCAGTGTCGCCGCTTTCATGTTTCTGGCTGCACGGTACTCGACTGCGACAAGGCGGGGATCTTGCTAAATGAGGTGGAAGATTGCCTAGTCAGCAATAACTTGCTATCGAATCAAAAGAGTGCCACCGACCAATGGCAAGCCGTGAAGGTGGTGGGTGGCCAGGGGGACGCGATCGTCCCCTAACTAAGTCGGCATTTTCTGGCAGCGATGAGGGAGTGATCCTCAGGGCACTCGCGGGATGCTAAACGAGGCGTCAAACAGCGCCTCGTTGTTTGCAGCTAATACGAGTCGGTTCACGTGGTGGAAACGAGAAGTATGATGCGTTTCCAGAAACGAATGTAAGCAGTTGGCTGCCTACGAATCTTCGTCGCCTGACGGACCGTAGAGAGCTGGCACAGGGATATCATTCACACGGAAGTAAACCGTTAGGATCCCCCGGTGATGGATCGTATGGTTGATCACCCAGGTACGGACCACTGCCATTTTGGGCATCGTGAACAATACCTGACCGGAGTTCAGAAACGACCAAGGCTTGTCCAGGTCTTCATCTTGAAAAGTGGCCATCGCCTCACGGGCATCGGCCAGGTTCTTGTCAAAGATTTCGAGCGTTTCTTCAATCGTGGGTGGGCGGGTTGGTTGAACCGGCGGAGCGTCAGGCGGGCAAATATCAAAGCTATCATGCTTCAGTGCGGAAACGGTCCAGCTCGGAATCTCGGCCAAATGGCCAGCTAACCAGCCGATCGTGTTCGACTTCTCGTGAATCTTCCAGTCCCACTTATCGTTAGGAATCCGCTCTAAACATTTACGAGTGTTGGCCATCTCATGTTCGAAATCAGCAAAGATCTTTTCACGCAGGCTCATAGTCAATCATCCCTAATTCAAAAAGTGAGTATTCATCAAACATACAGCTGCCCCGAGAACGCCTGTAATGTATACATGCGTTCAGTGTTTCGCAAGCCGGTTTGGATAAATCTTTTTTTAAGGGCGTGGGTTAGCCAGTGGCTTGGCGTTTCCTAGAGCAATTGCGTATGCAACGGCGTGAGTGCGGCAGTGCGAGATACTGATTTGCACTTCCGTGATTCCACGGCGTTTGGCCGAGTCGAGCGCTCCGCCAGAGAGGTGAATGATTGGCTTGCCACCAAATTGGTTGGCAACTTCCACATCACGCCAGGTAATGCCTTTGATCCAGCCGGTTCCGATCGCTTTGAGCACGGCTTCTTTGGCAGCCCAGCGGCCAGCATAGTGCTGCGTCGCCGCTTTGCGTTCGCTGCAATATTCAATCTCGTGCTGCGTGTACACTCGATTGATGAACATCTCGCCATGCCGCTCGATCATTTGGGCAATACGCAGGCATTCGATGATGTCGGTACCTATTCCGATGATATCCATGCGTTGCTTTATCCTACTTCAATCGTGCGTGCCAGGCGGAAATACCAGATGCCTCTTGGGCCCGCGTCAGGACTTCACGGGCTTTTTTACGGGCAACCTGGGCACCGTCACCGAGAATCTGTTTGACCTTTTCTGGGTGAGCCACCAGTTCCGCCCTGCGCTGGTGGGCTTCCGCGAAATAAGCTTCCGCCGCATCGGCTAAGGCTTTCTTCACGTGACCGTAACCAAAGCCCCCTTTGCGGTAAAGCGCGGCCATCTCTTCCAAGTCGGCAGGAGCAGCAAACAGCGAGTAAAGCTGGTACAAGTGATCGATTTCAGGATCTTTGGAATCTTCCATCGGACGCGAATCGGTGACAATTCGCATGATCTTCTTGCGGGCCTGCTTGGGTGGCTCGAACAGTTCGATGATGTTGCCGTAGCTCTTCGACATCTTCTCGCCATCGGTCCCGGGGACTTTGGCCGAGGCGTCGAGCACCTTAGGTTTGGGCAGCACAAAGACTTCGCCATATTGGTGATTGAAGCTTTGAGCAATGTCGCGGGTCACTTCGATGTGCTGGACTTGGTCTTGGCCCACCGGGACGACGTCGGAATCGTACCCTAAGATGTCTGCCGCCTGTAGAACCGGGTAAGTGAACAGCCCAGCATCCGCTCTTAGCCCTTTGTCTTTTTTGTCTTTGTAGCTGACACAGCGTTCGAGCAATCCCATGGGGGTGCCGGTCATCAAAATCCAGCACAGCTCGCTGATTTCTGGCACGTCCGACTGGACGAAGAGCGTTGCCTGGTCGGGATCGAGCCCGAGCGCTAACAAGTCGAGCGCCATGTCAATGGTCGCCGTTTCCAGCTTTTCGCGGTCGCGAACCGTCGTTAAGGCGTGCAAATTAGCAATAAAGTAGAACGACTGCTCGTTCCCTTGCAGCTCGATATATTGCTGAATGGCACCAAAGTAGTTGCCCCAGTGGGGACGCCCGGTTGGCTGGATTCCGGAAAGGACACGCATGGATTTATGGGAATACGGGGACCAAAGAAGTCAGAACCAGCGTGTTATTATGACGGACGGCAGGCGAACGTGTCACCCCGGGTAGACGCTCTCAGCCAGCGTTTACGTATGAAGCGTTCCGACCACATCTGTGACGCTGGCCGCCCCGATACTTTCCAACGCCGCCGGAAGCTCTTTGATCACCCGGTTGGAAAGGGTGGGATCGAAGTAGTTGGCCGTGCCGATTTGAATTGCCGTAGCCCCGGCGATCAGGAATTCCATCACATCGTCCAGGCTACTAATCCCGCCAATACCGATGATGGGAATACTCGTTGCTTTGGCGATCTGGAAGACACATCGTAGGGCCACCGGCTTGATGGCAGGCCCTGAAAGCCCTCCGATCACGTTCCCCAGCATCGGTTTCTTCCGCCGCCAATCGATCGCCATCCCTTGGACCGTGTTGATGGCCGAAACGGCGTCGGCGCCGCCAGCTTCGGCGGCTTTGGCGATCGCGGCGATGCTGGTCACGTTGGGGGTTAGCTTGGCAATAATCGGATGCGGGCAGGCCGCGCGAACTTCGGCAACCAGCTTCTCGCACGTTGCCGGATCGGTACCGAAGTCGATTCCACCACTGACGTTAGGGCAGGAAATATTCAATTCAATCGCCGCCACTTGGGCATGCTCGCCCAGGGCGGAAGCCATGGCGACGAAGTCTTCGCGGGTTTTGCCAGCAATGCTGACCACCAGGGGCGAACCCAGCGACCCCAGATAAGGCAGGTGGTTCTGCAGAAAGTAGTCGATACCGTCGTTGTCGAGCCCAATGCTATTGAGCATCCCCCCTGTGGTTTCGACCGTTCGCCACGGCTTGTTGCCTGGGCGGGGGCTGCTGGTGATGGTCTTAGGCAGGATGCCACCAAGCTTTGCCAGATCGACAATGCCGGCCATTTCCTTGGCGTAACCAAAAGTACCGGAAGCAACCAAGACAGGATTAGGAAGGGAAAGCCGCCCAAGCTGGACAGCAAGTTCAACAGACATGCCAGATGCGATCGTTGAAGAAGTCAAATAAACAGGCTCTACCCGGCCGTTAACAGTCTGTTGATTTTCTGCTTCGTGAGCGAGTTATTGAGATTGGAGCGAGTGCAAGGCGTGAATCCGCAGGCATATCCACTAGATATGTCGAGGAATTCACAACGCCGCAATCGGTCCAATCTCAATAACGTAGCCGATCTGAGAAATTCAACAGGCTGTTAAGCCGCAAAAACGGTAAGCCAATCGTATCGGCGAAAGAGCGATCTCGCAACGAGGTAGGGTTTTATGGAGAGAGTCTTATATATTCATTTGGCTGTTCGTCCAATAAAACGATGCCGTCTGATTGCTGTTCGCTAGGCTCACTCAGGGTAATCGTTTCCCAAGCTCGTCAGCGAACCCAGCCACGAGAACCACCACAAACTGAGAACCCAACCCACGACGAGCCCCGATCACTCGGCAGCCGGTGCCACGGTTCCGGGGAGGGGGCCGGTTGTGCTGGTCGTAGGGGTGGGGAGGGTCAAATCGGCCATCCGATACCAGGGGTACACCCGGCATAATCGGCAGCCCTTTTGGCGCTGGTGGCGAAACTGACTAACGCGTCAATAACTTCTGAAAAAGTCATCAATAATACGATGGCGATAAGGTTCAATTTCTCCACATAGGACACTTCGTGCCGTAATGGACCAAATCGCGCGAGAGTTACGAAAAGGGACGCATCTTTTTCATAACTTCATAAGTCGTTGGATTTTTGCCTGACGAATCGATATAGAGCGAAAGATACTCGACCTGATAAATAAGTGAAAATTGCTAGAACTAGCTGAATCCCTGTCCAAGCGACGAAGATGCCCCAATCATTTGCCCAGTCCCAATATCCCTGCTCTTGCCTTAGTGACTCCGCAAAATCAACGCCTATCAGGCTTACACTAAACCAGGCTGGTGAAATACAACGAATCGCTTCGCCCCAACCTATGGGCCTATTTGGCCAATCCTTGCATCTTTCTAGGATGAAAAAAGTAGCAGTCATTGCGAAGGTAAACGCGATACCCGAAATAGGCATGAGTTTTAAGATGGACGATCTAAATCCGAGGTACAGACACACACAGCAGACCAGAAGAATCAAGTGGGCGAGTGAAATCTGCCATATGGGCTTCACTTATCACCTCCGTCTTTTTCGCGGAGGAGGGTTCAAGATGTCATTGATTTGATCCGTGACATCGCCGACAACAACATTGTCTATAGCTGTATGTGGGGTGTTTGTGTATCCATTGTCATTCATCCACGGCGATCGCACCATAAATCACTTCCCCAGCAGCACTTCCAGCAGGTACTTGTCGTTTCGCCCTGCTTTTAGTCGTTTGTTCTTCACGCCGACCTTGGCCGTTTTGTTGTTCTTTAGCAATCTCAGACTTGTCCGCCTTAACAGGCTGAAGTTGATGTCGGCGTGTCCTTTCCTAATCCGGCTTTGGTCTTCACCGAACGTTACGTCGAGTTGCCAGTGCAGTGAATTCTCGATGCTCCAGTGCCCGCGAACCGCTTCGGCGAAACGTTTGCCGCTGAGGTATTTGCTGACGATATAGTAACGAACGTCGCTCGTCTCCTTGCCGTTTCGTTTCACCAAGTTAACCGTCATGCCGATTGCCTTCAGGCCTGACCAGTTCGAGGCGTGCGGGAACTCTTCGGCATCGATCGGGCAGAGGTAATAGTATCGCGACTCTTCACGGCCATGCCCTTTCTCGTGCGTTTCGTGACGGTGCACTTTCATCTTCTTGAAGTCAACATCCATCGCGGCGACGAAGTGATCGCGGATTGCCTGGTGCAAGTAACGTTGATTCCCCTTAATCGCCAGGCAATAATCACCGCCGCCGTCAACGATCTTCGCAGCGATTTCCTTCTGACAACCCATCGCGTCGATCGTTACCAAACAGCCTGAAACCTCGATGATTTCCAGCAGTTTGGGGATCGCTGTGATCTCATTACTCTTCGCTTCAGTCGCGACCTGACCAAGGCTCACGTGGTTGGCCGTCGCCCAGGCACTGACCATGTGAATGGCCGCCTTGCTGCTGGCCGCATCGAAACTCCGCCGCAGCGTCTTGCCGTCGATCGCGATGATCTGCCCGTCGGTCACATCCTGCAGCGCGGTGATCCAACTCAACAAACACTTCTCGAATTCGGCTGGCTTGAGCGCGCCAAGAATTGCATTGAAACGATCGTGCGATGGGACGCCAGTGCTCATGTCGAGAAACTGCGCGAGCCACTCCTTCTTGTCTTCGGCCCAATCGGCGATCGCCACAAAATCATCCGCCCCGCCAAGCACCGCACACAGCGACATCGTCACAATGTTGACCAACGGATAAGTAACCTTACGTACGCGCGGATCCGTCAAATCGGCGAAGTGCTGTTGAATCGAAGCGGCGGACGAAGACGACGAAGCAGACATGCGATAACCTCCCTGCAAAGCTAACCCAGGCCGCGAAACAAACATCGCAAAACGCCTAAGATGCACTTGCCGAATTGTCGCAGATTACCCATCATGGCGCAATCGCCCTGATGGCGGCACCTGCTATATCAGTTCAAACACAAATGACTGATTGGCAAGGTAAATTGCTAAAGCACACCACAAGCACATGACTAGCATGAGGGCAAAAAAGAATGCCATGTATGCCAACGATCCATATCGTACAACCTCGTCATTACGTGATATCCACAAAATCGAACTGGAAATTGCTGCAAGAGGAATGATCACCCAAGAATAACCATAACTAAACCGAAAACATTCGGAGATCTGTGGCAAAGCGTTATCCGAATTCTCAATGTACGGCTGATGGTGCTCGAATTCGAACAGTCCAGCGGTATAGATAAAACCGTAGCACGTCGCAGAGCTTGAAATGACAATAATGGCAATCATTGCCTTGTAGAAGTTAATCACAATTTCTATTCTCTACTCGTCGTCTGGGAGTATTATGTTGTCGCTTGTTGCTGTAACCCCATCGTTAGTTACAGTGATTGTGCCATAATCTGGCTGAGTCGGATCCCATCCTCCCGCAAGCACAAATATAATCTCAACTTTTTTGCATCGATCTGGATAAGTCTTTAGCCACTCTTTTGCTTTCTTTATTGCTCCTTTCACTGCTTCATCTATCCAGTACTTTCGAGTGTGGGTGGGGCCGCCTGATGGGTTGCCGGCACCAGTGTGAATATGTCTCTTTTCTACCATCATCAGCCCTTCGATCTGCCAGTGCTCCGGAACTTTTTTATTGGTTGCACCAGCATCGCATCCAATGAATCCACCTGCTTGTTGTGAATCACGGAAATTAAAGGTATGAGGCTTTGTAGACGCACCATGCCCGTAGAGCAGGATAATTGTCCAGTTTTCTTTTACTGTGATGGTTGTGGATTTATCCTTATTGGTTTCCTCTATGTATTTTTCCAGCCCACTTGGATCAATGAAATTCGTCGGACTGTTCCCCACGTAACGCCGTAGGTTCGTGTCCTCTGCGTCAAACTCAATTGGATCTTCGCTAAGCCACTGACCAATGGTTGGATCGTACATTTCAAATAACTCCTGAAGTTATAGCGGCTTCCTAATGGGTTGCCAGTTGACTGGCTTCGTAGTTGTTAAGAATGCGGTTGACGTTCTTGATCACATTTGGACGAAAGTTTCGATGGCATCGCCACGCAGTTCAAGGGCTGCCAAACCGATGGCGGATTGAAATGGCATCTTCTTACTGAGTTGACGGAACTTTTGTAGCTCGTTCCATAGCTGGGCTGTGTAAAACCCCCGCTTGTAGCTGTTGTGATAAATCGCATTGCTGGGAGCAAGCTGCTTGGCGCAAGCTAACGCTTCTACCGCTGACTCGAATTGAAAGTTATCCATCAGACAATTCGCTCGCTGTCCAGCAAGCATGGCGAATTCTTCTTGCTGGGTTTGTGGCCGGATATGTCCGTAGTCTTGTTCCTGTTTCGGAGTAATCGGGAAGGGCCATTTCCGATAGTAATCTTCCGTTGGAGCATTGAAGCCTTGACTGGCAGGCTCAAAGCAAAACGACTCGTCACCATCCCAACGGCAGAAGACGTGTTGATTGGTGGTTGCCAAAGAAATGGGGTAACGAAGCCTACGACCAATGGCAGTGTAAACCATGGGCAAGAGAGGCACACGTACCTCCAAAACCGGTGAGAACGCCGTGAATGAAGAGGTTGCGGGAATCGCTGGCGTCGTACTCCCCCTTCATGAAGCCAAAGTTGAACTTGATTCCAATGTGCCGCTGTAAACATTCGATCATGGCCACGACACAGAATTGAGCTTCCGTAAAATGTCGCCGCTTACCTCGAAGCCTCTTCTGGGCCGTCTTGGTGAAGTTTTCAACCCGGTCTGTCCACTCATTGATTTTGTCGATCCCCAGCTTTACCAGTTCATTTTTCATGCCAGGTAGATCAACCGCACAGCGAAGATTCATCTCGGCAATGTCGTACTGCTCCAGCTTCGGTTGCTGGATTAGCTCATGGAACCATCGGCCCCAAGGCGTTACCCGAACTTGAATAGTCGCTGTCATCGATCAGGGAGTTCCGCTGCCGTAATCGGGAGGGGATAAGCATTCGACCGATGAGTACATCGGGTTAGTAACCGATGGTCTAATAAAATGCTGGGGCTTAAATTATCCAAGGCCCCACCGCGCATACAAAAAGACACCATCCGACTGCGCAAACGCAGCCTGATGGTGTCTCGTTTCACGGTTCTTTAAACGGAGAGCGTCCTTAGAGGATGCCGCCGTGGGTGCGGTAAGGTGTCAGGTGGCTAGGCTGGTCGAGGAACCAGATGCGTTGCCATTCCTCTAACACGTGTCGCATGTTTTCCGAGGTATAGATCAATTCGGTCGTACGAGTGGTCGGGTCAGCCGAGTAAATCGGCAGGAAGCAACCGGTGTTGCCGATAAGTGCGATCCCTAGCAGCGTCGCAATGATGAAGTTACGCATCTCATTTCCTCCGTGAAACTTATGAAGCGGCCATCCTGACCGTCTGCGTTAATGTTCCGTCGACCGTGGTCTTGAAATTTGGAGAGTTCGGAGAGACCTGCGTAAGTGGCAACCGAAAGCGGTGATTTGCTTTACGAGCCGTAATCGCCTGGGTTGGGCGGATTGGGCTGGCTCGAATAGGGCGAACCGTAGCTTGGTGTTTCGCTAGGTGGTTGCGAGGGAGAACCATAGGGGGAAGGGGATGATTCGCCAGAGCTTTGCTGCTCTGACTCGAGGCGGCCTTGGCGGGCCTTTTCCTCTAGCTGGCGAACGCGTTCTTCCATTTCTTTGCCGGGCTTGAACGTGACGACGAATTTTTCATCGACGTCTACCTTGGCACCCGTTCGCGGGTTTCGTGCCTTGCGAGCGGCTCGCTTCTTGACCTCGAAAACGCCGAAGTTGCGTAGCTCGATGCGTCCTTCCTCCACAAGGGTGGTGACGATGGCATCGAACGTCTTCTGGACGATCTCTTTCGTCTTGAGTTGTGTGAGCCCGATCTCTTCAGAAATCGTCTTCACAATCTCTTTTTTGGTCACGAGTCGACTCCCACACATGGAATGAATGAAACGCCGTAAGTTTTTCAAGCAACTCTCGGCAATTGCTCCAAGTGTAGGAGCCACAAGTACTAGAGTCAAGACGATTCTGACGCCACGTTTATTTAACGCGATGCCAGCATCCTCACCTGACGCTAGTTTTCAGGCTTCTCCGAACTATCCAATTTTCAAAGAACAAAGGTCTGAAAGGCCAGTTTTAGATCGATCGGGGTGAATTTCACCCTGGGCGGTCTAAGCATACCGTTCTCCGTGTAATCGGTATCGACGGAATAATCGGTAAACCTTCAATCGAAACCGGGTATTTTGACCTGAAAAATCGTTAAATTCGGATTTCGCTAGCACGCTCTTGGATTTCCTCCAGCGTATACAGCCGCCCTTGGCCGCTGCCAGGGCAGAAATCGCAGGTCGATTGCCAGTCTTCCGGGGTACGAATATTCGAGTCCCAGAAAGGCCAGGTTTTGCATTGGCGAGGACGTGCCGGATAGACCGTACAACCCCTTTTTTCGGTATCGAGAAAAACGCAGTCTCCGGTTGAGTATTCTTTCAAACTCTTTCGCATGCCAACTTGGCGAACGTAAACCGACTCGAATTGCGGGACGGTCATTCCGGTCTCTTGGGCCAAAGCTTCGATTTCGGCATCGTTTACCCACACGTAGCCAGGCCCGCCGGTGCAGCAGTCGCCGCACTGCGAGCATTCAAATTGAAGTCCGTCCTGGTACCAAGGACCTTTATTAGGGGAAGAATTCGACATGTTCTTGAAATCTCGTAGAGACGGTGAATGCTTACTTCAAGATCGTTCGCAGAGCGTCTAGCGTGCGTTCGATTTGTGGCGGCGTGTTGAAGATGCCTAGGCTAAACCTAAGCGTACCGCCGGAACCGATCGTCCCCAAGTGCTGATGCGTCAGCGGGGCACAGTGCAGGCCAGCCCGGCATTGAACGCCGAAGGCGGAATCGAGTGCGGTTGCCAGTTCGTGCGGGTCGAAGGCTTCGACCTGAATGCTTACCACCCCAACGCGGTGTTCTAGGTTCTCGGGGCCAAAGATGCGAATCTTGGGGAGGCTCTGCATCCCTTCGAGAAGTTGGGCCGTGCACTGCATGGTTTGGCGATGCAAAGCGGTAACGGTCTGTTCGCGAATATATTCGACACCAGCTCGTAGGCCCAGCAAGCCGGGCACGTTGGCATTTCCACTTTCGTACTTTGTGGGAAGCTCGTCAGGCTGCTCGTCTATTTCACTTTTGGTACCGGTGCCGCCTTGGCGACGAGATTGCAGCTCGGGAACGACCTCGGATTGAACGATCAAGACCCCAGTGCCCAGTGGACCAAGCAGCCCTTTGTGCCCTGGAAAAGCGACGAAGTCGATGGGTGTTTCTGTCAGGTTGATGTCTAAGTGGCCTGCGGACTGGGCGGCATCGACCAGCATGCGTACGCCACGATCTTTGGCAATTTGATAAATGGCCTCGATTGGCTGAATCGCGCCGGTGACGTTCGAGACGTGGGTGATCGCGATTAGACGCGTATCAGGACGAATCGCTTCCCCGATCGCTGCCGGATCAACTCGACCATCTTCGCCAGGAGCAACATAAGTGACTTCAATCTCTAGCGTTTTCTTCAGGAAAGAAAGCGGGCGCAAGATCGAATTGTGCTCTACCGTGGTGGTGATCACATGATCCCCCCGGCGAAGCAGGCCGTGCAATGCTAGGTTTAGCATGTCGGTGCCGTTGTAGCCGAAGATGACATTTTCGAGGGTATGCGTCCCAAACAAGTAGGCGATTTGCTTGCGGGCGTCTCCGATCAGACGTTCAACTTCATTCGCCTCGCGATACCCGCTTCTGCCTGCGCAGGCCCCTAGTTGGGTCAGGTGATGCTGAACGGCCTCGACCACGCTAGGCGGTTTGGGCCAGCTGGTTGCCGCGTTATCTAAGTAGATTCTTTCCCTTGCCACTTACCTGACGCTCACTTCCTAAGGTTGCTTAACCCCCGATTTGATACATGGCACGTTCTGGCGGAACGAACTCGGGGGAGTCCATTCCATGCGAGGCCTTCTTGGCCCTCACGCAATCGCTTAATAGTTTGGCCAGTTCGTGATCACTTCCACCGCTTCGTAAAATCTGTCTGGCGTCCCACTCGGTGGTACCGAACAAACAATTACGTAGTTGCCCCTCTGCTGTCATCCGTAGCCGATTGCACGAGCCACAAAAGGGCTCTGTTACGCTGTTAATAAAGCCAACGCGTTGTTTGCCATCGGCATACGCATAATCGGTTGCTGGTTGGCTTTTGTCGAGGCGGTCGATTTCCACGAGCGGAGCCACGTCGCGCGAGATGATCTCTCGCAACTGACGCCCGGAAAGGACCTGATCGGTATGCCAGGCCTTGTCGGCATCGAGCGGCATGAATTCAATAAAACGCAAATGGAGGTCATTTTCACGTGCAAAGTTGGCCAGCGGGACAATTTCTCCCTCGGTTAAATGCCGAATTGCAACCGTATTGAGACGGATTTCAGCAAAACCAACCTTTTGAGCAGCCGCAATACCAGCCAAAACACGCTCGACCCCAGCGCGCCGCGTGATCTGCTGAAAGATCTCTTCGTTCAGCGAATCGAGGCTGATATTCACACGGCTGAGGCCAGCTTGCTTCAGGGCCTCGGCTTGTTCGGCCAGTAAGATCCCGTTGGTGGTGAGCGCGACTTCTTCGATGCCACCGATTTCACGCAGCAGGCGAATCAATTCTGGTAGGTTAGAACGGACCAGCGGTTCGCCTCCCGTAAGGCGAAGTTTGCGCACCCCGTGTAAGGCAGCGACACGAACAACGCGGGCGATTTCCTCGAAGGTCAACAGTTCAGCACGTGCTTTGAAACGAATGTTTTCTAGCGGCATGCAGTAAAAACAGCGTATGTTGCAGCGATCAGTGACACTGACGCGCAGGCTGGTGTGGGCACGCCCGAAGGAGTCGACAAGCGGATTCTGAATATCGGAAGACATACCGCTATTGTACTCCATTATCGTCCTGAGAAGGGAATAAGCCTGGATGGACCCAATCAGTCCCACCTTGGGCCCAATGTTCTTTTTTCCAGACAGGAACTAGCTCTTTCAGGCGATCCATCAACCAGCTTGCCGCTTCAAAGGCATCGCGGCGGTGAGGGCTGGAAACAGCTACTGCAACGCTGGCTTCTCCGATCGGAACCTCCCCCAAGCGATGGACAATTGCGCACTTTTCAACCGGCCAACGGGCTTGTGCCTGAGCGGCGAGCTTCTCCATTTGACTTTGCGCCATCGGAGCATAAGCGGTATAGGTGAGCGTAAGGGTTTCCTTGGCGTCGGTGAATTGACGCGTTGTTCCCAGAAATAGCACGATGGCGCCACACTGCGGTGAGCTGACCGCTAGGCGGATTTGCTCGGCATCGATCGGGGCTTCCGTAAGTTCAATCATCTACGCAGACTTTCGTCGCTTTTGGTATTAACCACCACTAACTGGCGGTAAGCAAGCAATTTCGGCTTGGTCACGGACTTCGGTAGCATTGGTGGAGTATTCGTTATCGACCGCGAACGCGCAGCTAGGCAGGATCGGCCCTAAAGCGGGAGCCGCTTCCGCCAAGGCTAAGCGAATCGCGGCAATCGTTACCGGTGGAGCAAGCTCGAGAGAAACCTCTGAGGTGCCTGCGAGGTCTTGGGTCAGGGCAAACAGCTTGACGCGAACGTTCATGAAACAAACAAGTCGTGAGCGATGGGAGCAAAGAGGTCCGAGTCAGGGTCGAGGACGCCGTACGATTTGGCCAGCAGTTTGATGGGATGCACGACCGCTTTATTGCCGGCTTGCTCGATCTGCATTTTACAGGCACTGCATTCCGTAGAGCCAATCTGAATTTTTTTGCTTCGCATGGCTACGATTAACTCCCAGCCGATGCGAAGACTACTACGGAAGTTCTTGCGCGTAAGCCCAAAGGTGCCTGCCATGCCCGAACAGCCCTTCTCAATGGAGCGAACCGAAAGCCCGGGGATTAACTGCAAGATTCTTTGCCCGTACGAAACTTCGTGCAGTGCACGCAGATGGCAAGGAACATGAAAGCCAACGACCGCATTCAGCGGTTTCAAGTCGAGTTCCAATTCACCATGGTGATGCAGGTCCCACAGAAACTCGCAGGCCTCGCGCGTGTTCTCGGCCACAATTCGAGAATCGTCCGAATTAAGCAAGTTGGGGTACTCGCGCGTCAGGGCCATCACGGCAGAGGGTTCGGTCGCAACGATCGTGTAACCTTGCCGAACCGCTTCGGCCAACGCTTGCACATTGCGATGGGCGAGCCTGGCTGCCAGCGTTACGGCTCCTTGGGCAATTGCCGGCATGCCGCTGGTTTGTTGCTTCGGATGAACGTAGACCGCAATCCGGTTATGATCCAAAACGTTGACAAACGCCTGGGCTAGTTGGGTGTCGAACAGGTTGGCGTACATGTCGACGAAGTAAAGTACCTTCCGGCCACTACGCCGGGTTGCGGTTGTTAATCCCCGGCGAGCCGCTTGTTTGATGAAGCTGCGATGGGCTAGGTGGGGCAGCTTCCGCTGCTTGGCGAGGCCAACCAGGCGTTCCAACAGCCAACGCATCGCCCGGTTGCCCAAAGCCCAATTCGTTACGTGAGGAAAACGATTGCCCCACAACGCCCAGCGATGAATCTTGGCCTGGAAAGAGGAATCTTGCGTCAGCCCGTTGGCATCGACGTTATGAGCTTTCATTTCTAACGCCATCTTCGGAATATCAACGTTCGACGGGCAGTCGAGGCGACATTGGTGGCAATGAAAGCACGTGTCGAGCAGTTCTTTGGTGTCGTAGGTATCTAAACGATCTGGCGAAAGTTGACCCGAAAGAACGCTTCGCAGCAGATTCGCTTTCGCCCGGGGCGAAGCTTCCTCGCGCGAATCGAAACGGAAGACTGGACACATTCGCGTGTCGGCCCCATAAGTGCGGCAGCGACCGCAGCCATGGCAACTTCGGGCCGTGTTAGCCATCTCTTCCATCGTCCAATTCAAGATCGGCAGTTCCATCTCGCTGCCGGCTGGCAGGGAAGCGTCGTCGTTGGTGTCGACTTGAGATTCGGTCGATAGGGTGTTGGCAGGCAGTTCGACACGCCGGACGAGTTCCATCGGCGAAAACGTCGAAGCGAGCACCTTTTTGCCAGGGTTAAGAATCCCTTGCGGATCGAACAAATGTTTGATCCGCCCGAAGAGATCGTACAGCGATCCGTACTGCCGCGGTAAATAAGGCGTTCGGCTAATTCCATCGCCACTCTCGCCACTGATGGAACCATGGATCTGGAACAACTCTTCGTAAATCTCGTCGGCGATCCGTTCCAGTTTGGCCAAATCGTTAGGGTCGGCTAAGTTGAGCAGGGGACGCACATGCAGATGGCCGTGCGCCGCGTGGGCAAAGATCGAAGCGATTGTTTCATGTCGCTTCATGACATCTTGCACCTTGGCCAGAAACGCAGGCATTTGTGCCGGCGGGACGACGATGTCTTCAATGAAGGGCAGGGGACGCGTGTTGCCTTTGAGGCGATAGAGGATCGGGGTCATTCGCCGAGCCAGTTCCCAGTAGGTACCTACTTCGCTGGGATTGGTCGTAATCAACGAATGAAACGCCATCCGGCGACGACGTCGAATTCGATCGGCAATTTGTTCTAAGCGGTCATGAACCTCGGCCTGAGAATTGCCGGAAACCTCGACCAAGAGCATGGCTTCGGTGTTCTCAGGAATGAGGTTGGAGTAGCGTGGATCGGTTTCGCGCGCGATCGATAAGATTCGGCGATCCAGCAAGTCGCAGGCACTGATATTAAATTGGCGAAGCTGTACGGCAGCCTTTGCGGCATTGTCGATGCGTTCAAAAAACAGAAGTACCAACCCGCGAGCTGGCGATCGAGGCGATGTCTTAAGCTTGGCCTGTGTGATCAGGCCCAAGGTTCCTTCCGACCCGGCCATGATCTTGCAAAGATCGATCTGATTCTCTTGCACGATGCCAGACAAGTGGTAGCCGCTTCCCTGGTTGAACGTTTGGGGAAGGTGCCCTTGAATTTTGTCGGCGTGCGATTGCAGTAACTCTGCCAGGCCTGAAGTGATCCGCACGAGCTCTGGCGACTCTAACTGCGAAACATGATCCAAATCTGTGGGCAGCAACGTAACCGATTCGCCACTGGCCAAAACCACTTGGAGTTCGAGAATATGATCGTGGGCCGCACCATGTTGCAGCCAGTGACTTCCCGAAGCGTCTAGGGCCAGGACACTGCCCATGGTGGTCACGCTACGGGTGGCTGGATCGGGGCCGAAGATTCGTCCGCGCTGCGCCAAGTGACGATTGAGGTTGGCCAGAATAACGCCTGGTTGGACACGTACCCAGTCGTCGCCCGTTTCTAGAATTCGCCGCATCGAATGGGCAAAATCAATGACAATGCCTCTTCCCAGCGATTCTCCGGCAGTGCCGGTGCCGGCACCACGGGCGTGGACTGGAATTTGGTTTTCAGCTGCATACTGAACCGTGGCAAGGACATCCGCCGTCCGTTTGGGGCGAACAACGGCCAGCGGTTTAATTTGAAAGATGCTCGCGTCGGTCGAATACAGTTCGAGAAATGTATCGTCGCAACGGATCTCGCCGCGCACAATTCCACGGAGATCGGCTCGTATTCGTTCGCGTTCTAGATCCATTGGCTGCAGAGATCAGTGGTAACTCGGCAAAAGCGGGCCACCGTGGAGCGTTGGTTCAATTCGACGTCACGACAACGCTTCCCAGCCAACGCCGACAGACGATGGGTGGTTGCTGCCAGTCAGTTGGCGTTCATGGTAATGGGATTCGAGCCTGCTGCCCAGGGATCTTGCGGATGGGAACCATGGGCAAAACTTGGTTCGAGGAGGGCTAAGAACTAAAAGATTGTTCTCTGCCCAGACAATAAATTCCAGCCCTGACCGGCAAAGAAGCAGGAAAAGAAGCTAGTTACTAAATTTCTTCGCCGATACAGCCAAGATCCCTAAAACGATCAAAAGTCCCCCCACGGTGTACCAAAGCGTCGAGCTTTGATACCACGCGACAAGTGGTGCTCCGGTGCCAGGTTGAACCCATTCTTCGAGGAAGAAATTGCACCGTGGGCAATGGTCGCCGGGGCCGTAACCGGTTGGTAATTCCAGGCGGCAACCAGGACAGTGGCCAGGTTCGACATCTTGTGCTGGGTTACTACTGAAACGATCAGGAAAGCTAGGCGATTCTGTGCCGGTCTCAGGCGAGGTACTCTCCATAGGCTGGCCATCGTTGGCGGCAAGGTCGTTCTCGCCAGGCTGCATGCCGGCCGGTTGCCCGCCACCAGGGCTTTGGAAGTTAGGATCGCCGCCGTTGGATGTGGGCGTTGACTCAGACGGCGGAACGTAAGGGGCGCCGGCTGGGGGAAGGGGATTAGAAGGTTGCATGGGCGAGCTGTCGGACTTGCCACTGGTGGCGGCAAGCTTGCTCATGTACTCGTCCAGCTCTTTGTGAATCGTGGGATTAACCCGTTCCATCACTTCACGCGGAAGGATCTTGTTGGCTTCTCCTCTCAGAGCCAGCTGTTTCCGCAGCCAGTCTTGGTCGTCTTGGCTTAAAAGGTAGAACGAGATCGGGGGCTGCCCTTTATTGCCACGAATGAGATAGACATAGCCATCTTTCATGTTGGCGAAACGCGCGGTCAACGAGCGTCCCTGGAAGTTCGTCCACAGCCGGTCCTCATCGAGTTCGTCTTTCACCGGCGGAGAATCTGGCTTGTTCTGCTTGGCCACCGTCTGCTTGACGTACTGTTGATCGGCTTCGCTAAACACATTCAGGGGGATCGAGTAGGGCTTTCCATCGTCTCCTTGGATTTTGACCAATTCCTTCGAGTCTTTGGTGATCAACTCGACAAAGGTACCCGTCAGCTTCTTGCCCCCTTTGTCGGTCCACTCACGCGACTCTTGAGCCAAGGCCGAAGCGGTCAGTAAGCAAAAGAGAGTAGGAATTAGCAAGTAATGTCGGCTGGCCAACATGGTGTAGGAACTCCCGATTCCGGGGATGGATTACTAGGGGACGACAAGGGTGCAGACTGTCGATGTTCTGCTACCAAGGGTCTGCTAAGAGAAGGGGCGATCTCTGTGGCAATTAATATAACCGAGGACGCTAAACGAGTCTTGCCCGAATCGCTTGGCTGGTCGATTAAGAGCTTTTCTCTAGTTGCCGCAA
Source organism: Bremerella cremea (assembly GCF_003335505.1). Lineage (NCBI taxonomy): Bacteria > Pseudomonadati > Planctomycetota > Planctomycetia > Pirellulales > Pirellulaceae > Bremerella > Bremerella cremea. Next base: position 999,298 of record NZ_QPEX01000010.1, on the reverse strand, counting down.
CGTCCCAGGAGACTAGCTGCGGCAGCTGTGAAATGCTCTAGCTTATGCCTAATAGTAAACCAAATCCGCCGAGGGTTAAACAAACTCCTAGCAGCATGGTCAACAAAGGAACGCTCGCTTTGTCCCATTCGGAAATACCGAACATGATGGCCATGCCTGGGATCAGACTGCGTAGTCCCCATTCCAGGTTCTCCATAAAGGCCAACGCAATCAACCACATATACCCTCCGGCCATCATCAAGCAGCCGCCAGAAAGCATTACCACCGCAAAAACTTGAAGATTCCAGTCTGCCGTCGTGAATTCGCGCGGCGCGGGAGGTTCTATGGGGGTGAATTCCGACGATGGGGTAAACAGCTGTGAATTGCCAAATTGCGGATTGCCATCCCCGCCAGATTTTGGGGAAGAAGGGGCAGGGCGTTTGCTTCCACCACTTGCCGACGAACCAAATGGATCGGGGGCCGAGGTGGTCCGCTTGGGCGAATTGCCCGTGGGAGGTAACTGGGGCTCTGGGGTTGTCTGCGTTGGCGAATTGCTTGTTGGTTCATCGAAACCTCCCGGTGACCGCGCAGGAATCGAAGCGACATCAAACAGAGGACGATCGTCGTCGCTCTCAGAGCCGGAAGAAGAATCGACAATCGTCGAATTGGGGAGGCCAACTTTCTTCGGACGATTGCCCCCCACAGGAGTGAAGGATTCGTGAACTTCCGTGGCTTCTGGAGTTGTATTGGAAAGATCACCAAAACCAGAGGCTGGTAACTTCACTTCCGCGTCGAACGGTGTGGAAGGGGTGGTAGTCGGATCGATCGCTCCGAAACCGTTATCAGGCAATGCGATTCCAGAATCGGAACCTTCAATCGAGCCGAAACCGTTAGGGGGTAGGTTCTCTTCGCTATCTGAAGTGCTGCTGCCGGTTCCGGAGGCCGGTGACATCGGCGGGTTCGAAGGGGTGGGAGGATGCTCTTGGTAGGCCGGAGGCTCCATGCCAGGATCGGTCAAGTCATTTCGCACCGGTGGAATCATGTCGGCTTTGCCCATCGCGGCATGGGCATCGTAGATAAACTGGCGGTCTTCTACGGAAAGATCGTAGAAGTCGATTTGGTCGTAGTTAAAACCGCTCAGCTTCAACAGGACAATGCTCCCTCGCATCCGCACGAATTGGGCATCAACGGTAACCCCTTCCCGCGAGGTCCAAGTCCGACGCGATTTCAGGCGAATGGTATTCGGCTCTTTATCGACTTCCTTTTCCTTTTCTGACTTGGCATCTTCCGCGATATCATCGGCGATATCTTTCTCAATCTCGGCGGCGGTGGGGCGTCGCATGGCATCTTGCAGGCCTTCGACGTATGCCTGATCTCTGACGGAAAGACGCTCTAAGCTGACTTCGTACCGTTTCCCTTTGACGTCTAAGAGAACCCCCTTGCCGTCTTGGACAATCTCGACCAATTCAGCCTCTACCTTGGTCCCCTCGGCTGTGGTCCAAATGCGAGCCTCTACCGAGACTGGAAGCAAGAGCCCCAAGCCACATAACAAGATAGTTAAGCGCAGGCTGGTGGTTCGGATTTGTGGCAGTAACATGAGGTTCACAATCAGGTTGGGCTAGGGAAGCTGGCCAAAGCGCGCGTAGCTCATCCGAAAACAACGTTATAACATTCAGTCTTGCTGATAGACGAACCGGTTTGAAAAAGAGTTTCTTGATTCCCCGATAGAGGGATATGATCATATCCTCCAGACCAAGCCAATGTCAATTTTTAAAAATCAAACCCAAGGACGAGCAATTGCCACAAATTATTTCATAATAAGGCCATTCGCCATTTGCTCGCTTATCTTGAAAACCAAAATACGAAGTCTCTATGGATGTCGCCGCAACGATAAAAAAGATTCTGGGAAATGTTGAGAAAGTCATTCTCGGAAAGCGTCAGCAGGTCGTCTTTTCGCTGGTTGCTTGGCTTTCCGAAGGTCACATCCTGATGGAGGACGTGCCCGGTGTTGCTAAGACTATGCTAGCAAGGGCTTTAGCGAAAAGCGTTGGCTGCACGCTGAAACGCATTCAATGCACGCCCGACTTGCTGCCGACCGACGTCACTGGGACTTCGATCTTCAATCAGAAGACTTCCGAGTTTGAATTCCGCCAGGGGCCGGTTTTCACGAATATTCTTCTCGCGGACGAAATTAACCGGACAACACCCCGCACCCAGGCCGCACTACTCGAGGCGATGGCCGAATCGCGCGTCACGATCGATGGGGTCACGTACGATCTTGATCCGCCGTTTCTGGTGCTTGCCACGCAGAACCCGGTTGATCATGAAGGCACGTTTCCGCTGCCGGAAGCGCAGTTGGACCGCTTTCTCATGAAGTTCAGTCTTGGCTATCCCAACATGGAAGACGAACTGAAGATGCTCTCCGCCTCGCGCAAGCAGCATCCGTTGGAAACGATCGGCCCGGTGGTGACCAAAGAAGAACTGCGGGCCTGCCAGAAAGCGACGCGGAGTGTCAAGATTCACGAAAAAGTCCAACGCTACATTGTCGAACTGGTCCATGCCACGCGGAGGCACGACCAGTTGATGCTCGGGGCAAGTCCTCGTGCTTCGTTGGCCCTGTTTCGGACAAGCCAGTCGTTGGCGGCGATTCTCGGACGCAATTACGTTTTGCCCGACGACGTCAAACGAGTCCTTGCTCCGGTCATGGGGCATCGCATGATCTTGCGGCCCGAAAGCCGCCTGCGAAAGGTGACCTCGCAAGACGTTTTAGAGGACATCTTGCAGGAAGTCCCGGTTCCGATGATCGACGAGGCACCGGTTTAATGCGTTGGATCTTGGGGGCGGCGGTTCTCTTGGCAATTGCCCTGGTCTTTGGGCTAGGGCTGATGGTGTATGCCATGTACGCGCTGATCGCCGTGATCCTCGGTTCGCGCTTGCTGGTTCGTTATTGGCTGATGCATCTGGCCGGTACGCGGCACGTGAGTCGGCTGGATGTAGAAGAAGGGGACGAAATCACCGTCGGAATCACGCTACGTTATGACGGCGTGATCCCCATGCCCTGGATGCTGGTCGAAGATCTCTTGCCACGTCACGCGATCGTCACTCGTCCGCCTGCTTTAGAAGTACAAGGCAAGCGTTTGTTCTTGGCCATGCTGTGGCCTCGTTCGACACGTCTGTTGACCTACCGCATTCTTTGCAATCGACGAGGTTATTTTCAACTAGGCCCAGCCGTACTCGAAACGGGTGACGTTTTCGGTTTGTACAAACAATTTAAGATGATTGCCGAGCCCGAGTTCATCACCGTCGAACCGGCCATCATTCCGCTCGAAGGTTTTGACTTGGTTTCTAAGCGTCCCCTGGGCGAGATCAAAATGCAGTCTCGCTTGTTTGAAGATCCCTCGCGAATTGCAGGCGTGCGCCGCTATCAATTAGGAGATCCGCTCAATCGAATTCACTGGGCCTCGACCGCACGAACGGGCCAACTGCATAGCAAGCAGTACGAAGCCACCTGCATCGCCGGCGTGAGCATTCTGCTAGATATGCACCCCGATAGTTTTCCGGCGAAAGACGAACCGATCCGTAGCGAGCTTTCCATTAAATGCGCGGTGGCGATTGCCAATGCGGTGCAGTTGATGGACCAGCAAGTGGGCATCGTGACCAACTCCGTCGATGCTGCTCAGCGAATGAAATACGAAGGGTGGGACTTCGATGCCCGCACACGCGATGCCGCGCGGAAGTCTGCCGGGAAGGTCGATCGCGATCCACGTCTGGCCCCGCAAAAAGTACGCACGCGTCGCGGCGCCGAGCAGTTCCAGCAGATTCGCCACATGATGGCCCGTAGCGAGAAAAACGAAGGGCTTAAACTCCCTTCGCTCCTTTTGGAAATGCATAGCGATTTGCCACGCGATGCCACGGTCATTCCTATTCTGACGACGGTAACGCCTGAAATGGCCTTGGCGCTGGGCAATCTTGTCCGCAGCGGTTACGTGGTGACGCCCATCATTAACTGTTTCGACGAATACGAATTCGCCCAAGGTGCCGGCATGCTGCTGGCGGAACGGATGGTGGCCAAGCAATTGAAATCGTTAGAGGCCATCGGGCAGATCTGCCAGGAACAAGCGTACCCCTTATTTTGAACTCGAATCGAAAACAACGCGCGTAAATCGTCCACCATGCGACCTCGTTTCAACGAACTCGATTATGCCATTGTCGCCGTTGCTCCGGCGCTGATCATGGTTTTGGTCGGCAGCTTGATGCTGTTTGCCGTCGGGTTGTTCTATCACGGTCCGCATACATTCCGTCTGAATTGGATCGTTTGTATGTTTGTGCTGGGGATCGTCTCTCTGGCTCGGGTGCATATCGAAGAAGGAGTAGCCCGTTCGTCAACGCTGGGGGCGGCATTCAGCGCGGCCATGTTGTATGCTGTCTGGCGGTTGGTCCCCGATGCGATGCTTCTGGCTGTTTTCATCTTGATTGGCGTGTGGTGGCTCAGCACTCGTTTGGTGTACGACTGCACAGTGCTAGAGCAATCAATCGATGCCTCGAAGAAGGGGCTGATGCAGTGGATACGACCAGAAGCAGAAGAAGACAGCAGCGAACGCCAAGCAGCCCCACAGATGCAGCCAGAGATCGAAGGAGTTACTGGCCAGTCGCCCGCAGAGAAGCCGGTTACTCTCGCCGACAAGGTCGATGCCTGGCTCAATCCGACGAACACCAAGTTTGCCCCGGGGGCGTGGGTCGTTTACTTTTCGCTGGGAGCGCTGCCCATCTTTGGTTTTGGTCAGGCCTTTGCCCCCAGTCTGGCACCAGACAGCCGTTGGTATCTCTTCAAGTTGCTGGTTGCTTATGTCTTTGCGGCGTTGTGCTTGTTAGTAACGACCAGCTTTCTCGGCTTAAGGCGTTACCTGCAACAACGCGGCGTCGAAATGCCGCTGAGCATGACCGGAACCTGGCTGGGGGTGGGCTTCGGCGTGGTCGCGCTCACGTTGATCGTCGTCTCGATTCTTCCTCGCCCTAATGCCGAGTACGAGCTGGCCAAGATTCCCTTCTACGAAGATCAACAGCAGCGTCAGGCTTCGCGTTATGCCCAAGGAGAAGACGGCACTAAAGATAACCGCAAAGACCGGGCCGGTACGACCAAGAACCAAGATCAAGCCGACGAAGATTCCGCCAAGTCGAACGAAACCCGCTCAGACGGGAAAGAGCCCAGCAAGCAGACCGATGCCAACGGTAAGCAGACCAAGCAAGGGAAGTCACAAGATTCCAGTAAACAAAGTGGCGATCAAGCGAAAAGCGACCAGCAGCAAAAGGGAGAGTCGGGCAAGAGCGACTCGAAGTCTGGCGAGAATTCCTCAGACCAAGGCAAATCGCAAGATAGCCAAGCGAAACAACCGCAGGGGGATCAAGCGAAGCAGCAAGATTCACAACAAAGCAAATCAGGGGATCCGCAACAAGACAACAACCAAGCAAACGACTCGCAAAAGGAGAAGCCGCAGTCTAACAGCGACCAGCCAGACAAGGCGAAAGGGAATGCTGATCCTCAGAAGTCTGCAGAAGACTCTAGCCAATCGGAGCAAAGCGATACGCAGCAGCAGCCTTCCTCTGGGAGTAATTCGTTCTCGTTACCAGACTTGGGCGATTTGTTAAAGTTGGTTGTCTATGGGGCCGTCGCTGCGCTCATCCTCTTTATCGTTTGGAAATTCCACGAAGACATCGCCAAGGCTTGGGCCGATTTTTGGAATAGCTTGTTCGGTGGCAAGAAGAAGGAATCAGGCGAGCAAGAAGAGGCCGCACCAGCACAAAAGCCGCGCCGACGATTTGCTTCGTACCGCAATCCGTTCCAAGATCCGGCCTGGAAGAAGAAGCCAGCGGAAGAGTGGGTTCGCTATAGTTTTTCAGCCTTGGAAGCTTGGGCCGATGAACGGGGGCATGCTCGGAAGGAAGAGCAAACGCCTGGGGAGTTTGCTTTGATGTTAGAGCAACACTTCGACGAACTAACCGAGAACGTGCGACGTGCCGCCGAACTTTATGGACAAGTTGCCTACGGATCTGGCAAGGCCCCTGGGGAAACGCTCGAAATTTTGCGAAAGTTATGGCAGAACCTCAACCGTGCGGCTTGAGGTGCAAATCTGTGGTTCCGCCAGCCTCACTTGAAGAAGTCACCATGATCGAAGATCTCGCCGAGCGAAAAGCCCAGGCCCGCCGCGTAGTGCGGCAGTTGAAAAAAGACTATGCCGATGCCGAGTGCGCGCTCAACTTCGATTCGCCGTTTCAACTGTTGATTGCAACCATTCTTTCGGCCCAATGCACGGACGTGCGGGTCAATATTGTGACGAAAGACTTATTCGCCAAATATCCAACGGCGCACGATATGGCGGTTGCTCCGGTCAAAACGCTGGAAAAAATGGTTCAAACCACCGGCTTCTTTCGTAACAAAGCCAAAAACATCCACGCCGCCTCGCAGGCCCTGGTCGACGACTACGACGGCGAAGTCCCTCAAGATTTGGCAAAGCTTGTCGAACTGCCCGGTGTAGGACGCAAAACGGCCAATGTTGTGTTAGGGACTGCGTTTGGAATTCCTTCAGGCATCGTCGTCGATACGCACGTTGGCCGCCTCACGCGACGCTTGGGGCTGACCGAGAAAGCGGATGCCGTAAAGGTTGAAGAGGAACTGATGGAAGTGGTCCCCAAGAAAGAATGGATCGACTTCTCGCATCGCCTGATCCACCATGGCCGCGCGGTTTGCAATGCTCGTAAACCGAAATGCGAAGCGTGCCACTTCTTAAAGTTCTGTCCGCAAGAAGGGGTAAGCTAACCCGCTTTCCTCCTTCAACGGCTGTCAAACTTTGGTTTGCTAAGTGGACAGTTTCTCGTTACGGTAACATCTGAATACGGGCCAGCGGATCCGGCGTTTTGCCGTGCGCGGTACGAATCTTGTCAGCCGCAGGGGAAGTCCAGCTGACATACTCAAAACAAACCGTGAGAGGAGTTTTGAGTATGAACTTGGTTAGATCGTTTTTGCTCAACGAAAACGCTGGGCAGGAGTTTTGAGTATGAAACCAAAACGAAGTTAAACCAGTCTCGGGTGCCCCGGGCATCTTGCCCGGGAGGCCCTGCTGACCGGGTTTTTGCTTCACACCGGCAGGATGCCAGCGGCACACATAGATATGCTCAAAATAGCTAGAACCGAGTTTTGAGTATGAACTTGGTTAGATCGTTTTTGCTCAAAGAAAACGCTGGGAAGGAGTTTTGAGTATGAAACCAAAACGAAGTCAAACCTGTCTCGGGTGCCCCGGGCATCTTGCCCGGGCGGCCCTGCTGACAGGGTTTTTGCTTCACCCTGGCAGGATGCCAGTTGCACACAAAGATATATCCTCAAAATAGCTAGAACCGAGTTTTGAGTATGAAACCGGATGGCAGTAAAGGTATTACCGTGAGAAGAGTTTTGCGTAGGAAACGGTTGTCGCATGAACGACAACGCTGTGGAAACTAGCATTTAGCGGTGTTCATTCCTCGTTCGAGGGGGGCTTTCACTGGGGACAGATAGAGCTACTCCGTTTTATTTTCGTGAAATCGTTCTATAATCAGCACTTCGGCTTCTTTTTGGACATCTCGCCTGCGTGAAATCTTGGTGGTTTTTCGCGGATAACCCAGGACCCCTCCATGATTCTTTCCGGTAACGAAATTCGGAAACATCTCGGCTCCAAGATCTTCATCGAGCCGTATGACGAGAACCGGTTGAATCCTAATAGTTACAACTTGACCCTAAACGACGAGTTGATGACCTACGAGGAGCTAATCCTTGATATGCGTCATCCTCATCGGGTCCGGCGGATTACTATTCCTGAGGAAGGTTACGTGCTGAATCCCAATCAGCTGTATCTAGCTCGGACCAACGAATTGACCGAAACGCACGGTTTCGTCCCGATGATCGAAGGACGTTCTTCGATTGGACGGCTAGGGCTGTTCGTTCACGTGACTGCTGGGTTCGGCGATGTGGGCTTCAAAGGTTTTTGGACCTTAGAGATGTTCGCGGTGCAGCCGATTCGCATCTATCCGAACGTCCCAATCTGCCAGATTTTCTACCACGAAATTACCGGCGATATTACCGAATACGTCAGCGATAAGTATCAGAACAATCAAGGAATTCAGCCAAGTTTGCTGTTCCAAGAGCTGAACCCCGGGGCCAAGCCGCCGGACGAATCGCAATTGGCGTTTCCCTTCGACAACTCCTAAGCACCTCCCTTTTCCCTTCCGAGGTCGATCTGCCATGCCCCACAATACTCCGCATGTATCGCGTCGAAATCTGTTAAAGACTGCCCTGGGAACGGGGATGGTCGGCAGCATGGCCGCAGGGGGAACGGTTTGGGCGACCGAGGATTCAGCCGCGAAAATACCTCCGGCAGATTTCCGCGCCACCGGTAAGAACATCAAGCAGTCCGTCATGGCATGGTGTTTCAATCCGATGCCGATGGAAGAGTTTGTGCCGGCGTGTGCCCGCATGGGGCTGGTCGGTGTCGAGGGGATCGATGCGAAGTATTATCCACTGATGAAAGAGCACGGGCTCAAGGTCTCGCTTTGCTCTGGGCATGGTTTCAAGCAAGGCCCGTTGAATCCTGAATACCACGAGCATTGCCGAACCGAGTTACGAAAAGCGATCGACCGCGCGGTGAAGTGGGACTGCCAGAATGTGATTACGTTTACGGGCATGCGGGAAAAAGAAATCAGCGACCAACAGAGCCAGAAAAACTGCGTCGAACTCTGGAAGTCGGTAATCGACTATGCAGAAGCAAAGAACGTGACGCTGGTTCTCGAACACTTGAACAGCCGCGACGATTCGCATCCCATGAAGGGACATCCGGGCTATTTCGGCGATGATGTCGACTTATGCATCGATTTGATCAAGCAAGTCGACTCACCGAACATGAAGTTGCTGTTCGACTTTTACCATGTGCAGGTAATGAACGGCGACGTCATTCGCCGTTTTCAGCAGGGTCTGCCTTATATCGGCCACTTGCACACCGCCGGCAATCCTGGTCGCTGCGAATTGGACGAAAACCAGGAGATGAACTACGCCGCGATTATCAAAGCCGTGGCCGAATCGGACTACGACGGCTATGTCGTGCAAGAGTACATCCCGACCTGGGACGACAAACTTGGCTCGCTGCGACATGGCGTCGCGCTATGTGACGTCTAAAGAAACGTTACTTGGCCCCATGCTCGGCCAACGTTTGTTTGAAATCGGTCCAAAAGGCGGTGTCTTTTTCGTACTTGTCTTTAGGAATCTGGTTCTTGAAATAGTCCAGGTAGTCCAAGAACTGCTGGGCTAAGTCTTGGTAAGAGAAGTCCTTCGCAGCCATCGGATTCACCCAATCAGGATCCCCTGGCTCGCGTTGTCGCACAAATTGTCCATAGTCGTCGACAATAATGTTGGCCGTCATGACGGAGAGCTTCATCTGCAGCTGGTACATCATTTTGTCCCTCGGGGACATGTCGGCCGTCGTTTCATTCCAGGCATCGACCACCGCATCGGGGGTGCGGCTATCGGGGAAACGAATGAGGTTGGCTGCCCCTACTTGCGTGAGCCCGTCGTTGTTTGCATCGACCTGAGCAGGTTGCGGAACGAGAAGATTCAGGGCACCTTCTTCGGTGATGGCATTAGTATCGATGGGACCAGCCAAGCGATTCACGTGCTGAACGATTTCCATGTCCTCGTCGCTGAGGCTATTGAGGAAACCCTTGGGATCCGCGTAGCCTCCTTCTTCGTAGGCACGTACCAGAATCTGGCCGTAGCCAGTTTTCAGCTCCTCGGAATGAACCCCTTCAGGATGGTTCCCCGTATCGCTAACCGAGAACCAATCGTCCCAGGTCTGCTGAATGTCCGTTTCCACGGTGTTTTCCGAGTCGTATGCTTCGGCGGAAGCATAGCCAGCTTGCCCTGCTTGCGTCAGGATCTCGTTGAACAGGTTTTGAACCTGCTCGCCGGTAGCTTCCCGGCGTTGCTGACGTGTGAGAGAGGGCGCAGTCGCCGATTCAACTTGCATGGCACATTCTCGCTGTTGGCCGAAAACCGTGGGTTGTTATTCATGGTTTTCGGCTTCTCGGGGGAACGACTTCAATCGTTTCCCCCTCTCCAGCGGATTGGCGTTGCAATGCGGTGTTTGCGAAGAATAGGCAAATGCCTAGCGAGTGGACAGCCGCTTTTTGGCCGCCATCACTTCGTCGGCCGCCTCGTCTACGGTAGCCGCAGTAACCGTGAGGTGGCCCATCTTCCGACCAGGACGTGGCTGGTGCTTGCCGTAAAGATGCAGCTTAATTGCTGGGTTTTCGCAAGCAGCCGCCCAATTGGGGATATCAGGGTCCCACACGTCACCCAGCAAGTTGATCATCGCGGCTGGGCGAAGCTGATCCGTCGAGCCCAATGGCAAGCCGCAAACGGCCCGCACTTGTTGTTCAAACTGGCAGGTGACATGAGAGTCGATCGTCAAATGCCCCGAGTTATGCGGCCGAGGGGCAAGCTCGTTAATCAGCAGACGATCGCCGGGTGCCAAGAAGAACTCGACGCATAGCACGCCAACCACGTCGAGCTCTGTTAGCACAGCCGTGGCAATCTCGATCGCTTCGCTGCTGGCCTTGGCGGAAAGTCGACCAGGCGAAATCGAAACGTCCAGAATGTGATTCGTATGCAAGTTCTCGATCGGGGCATAGCAGCGAACCGTGCCATCGATACTACGGGCAGCGACCACGGAGAACTCTTTCTCGAAACCGACCAGTTCCTCCAAGATCGCTTCCTGCTTCAACTCTTCTGTCCAGGCTCGCCGTAACGAATCGCGGTCGGTTACTTTGGCTTGGCCTTTGCCATCGTAGCCCCAAGCCGCTGTCTTCAGCACGCCAGGGAGCAGCGCGTCGGGAGCTGTGTCTAGGTCGGCTAGTTTGCCAATGGCATGAAACTTAGGGACCGGAAAACCATGATCACGCAGAAAAGTCTTTTCCCGCAGGCGATGTTGCGTGGTATGCAACACCCGCCCAGCCGGGCGAACAGGCACCTTTTCGTTGACAACGTTGACCGTTTCAAGGGGAACATTCTCGAACTCAAACGTGACCGCGTCGACCGAATCGGCAAAGCGCGCGACCGCAGCGAGATCGTCGTAAGGGGCTTCGATTTCCAAATCGGCAACTTGGCCGGTTGGCGTGTCTTTGTCGGGGGAAAGGACATGAACCCGATAGCCCATTCGGCGAGCGGCAATGGCGAACATGCGGCCAAGCTGACCGCTGCCGAGCACACCAAGGGTTCCGCCTGGTAGTACCGTTTTGGTCACAGTTCTGAGTCCTCAAGCACTTTGCTAGTCTGTTCTTCCTGGAAAGCTACCAACTTGGCTTGCAGGGCTGGATCGGTCGTGCCGAGAATACGGACGGCCAGAAGAGCCGCGTTCTTGGCTCCCGCGTCCCCGATAGCCAACGTGCCGACAGGAATTCCGCCGGGCATTTGCACGATCGAGAGAAGCGAATCGAGCCCAGAAAGGGCTCGGCTTTTCACGGGAACACCCAGCACTGGGAGCGTCGTTTGGGAAGCGACCATGCCGGGCAAATGAGCGGCACCGCCAGCCCCGGCAATGATGATCTTCAAACCACGCTCTTGGGCGGTAGTGGCATACTCGTTCATCCAAGCGGGCGTGCGATGGGCGGAGACGACCCGCTTTTCGTACGGCACGTCGAACGATTCCAGCATTTCACAGGCATGCCGCATGGTTTCCCAATCGGACTTGCTACCCATGATCACACCCACCAGGGGGTTGGTCGCTTGAGACATCTCTGGCTCACTCCAAGGTCAGTATCGTCTGCCGGTATTGTGCCAAGTTTGACACAGCCTTCTCACGACAAATGGTACCGGGAAGAGCCGTTTTTCGCACCAGGAGGGGGCCGTTGGCAGACCCAGAAACTTCGCCTCAGGCCATAATTTTGGGGATACCGCTGCCAAGATATCCATAAAAAAAGGTGGCCAAGCCTTGCGAATAAGACTTGGCCACCTCTCACCAAGAGACGCGACGGGCGTTAATCGTAGGATTCGTCGTTGGAAGTCTCTTCGGAAAGAACTTGCAACACGATCTTGCCGACAACGTGCTCCCCTTCGCTCTGGCGATGGGCATCGGCGACTTCATTCAAAGGATAAACGGTATCAATCACCGTTCGTAACTTTCCTTCGTTCGCCAGCGAAGCCAGAGCTCGCAGGGTATCGCCATCGGGACGAGCCAACACGACATGACAGCCTTGACGCTGGAGCTTCGAGATGACGGAGAAGCCGATATTCTCCACGGAGGGTAGCGTAGCGATGTAGTGCCCGGTTGGGTTCAGAATGCGACGGCATTCCGAATAGGTAGACTTACTAACCGCATCGAACACGATATCGAACGTGCGATTGAGACGGGTGATGTTAACCTGGTGATAATCGATTGCTTCGTCGGCCCCGAGGCTGCGGACGAGTTCATGATTGCTCTCGCTACATACCGCAGTCACCTTAGCCCCGAGTGCTTTAGCGATTTGCACGGCATACGTCCCCACACCTCCGGATGCTCCGTTGATCAGGACTTCGTCGCCGGAATGAAGCTGCCCTAACTTCACTAGCGACTTCCAAGCCGTGGTGCCTGCCAGCGGAATACCAGCCGCTTCTTCGTAAGAGAGATTGTCTGGCTTGCGGGCTAACAGCTTGGCATCGACAGCCACATACTCTGCGTAACAACCACCGAGCGTATTATCAGAGAAAGCCATGACTGCGTCGCCAACTTTCCAACCTTGTTGTTGGGCTGCGTAGCCGACTTCGCTAATTTCACCCGCCGCATCAAAGCCCAGCACCCCAGGCAACATGTCTGGCATTACCCATTTAAGCATTCCCTGGCGTAGCTTCCAATCAACAGGGTTCACACTTGCTGCGTGAATCTTGATCAACACTTGATCGGCGGTAATTTTGGGAGGGCGAATACTGGTTACCTGAAAGTTGTCGGCCGAGCCGTAACGTGGCAGGACGATAGCTTGCATTAGGTTTGTGTTGACTTCGGGTTGTGCTTCGGCAGTGGCCATGAGAAATCTCCTCGTTTGTGTACGGTTTCTTTAATTGGGTGGTTACCGAATCAGGTAATCGTCGTGGCGTTGTAACTGGGAGGATCACTCGCCGGAAACGTTTCTTCCAACGCCTCGTCCACCTCGTTATTGCGATCGATCTCAGGCTTGGTCTTTTTGGCGGTCGCCTGATCGCTGAATAGGGTTGTCACCAACAGGGCGCTATCGATAACCGCGTCGACACGGTAGGGTAGCCCCTTGCCGATATAAATCATCTGGTTGGCGGTAACGTCGTGGTGCTGACCGTTAATGGTCACGTCTAACTTGCCGATAACGCAAAAAAGCAGCACTTCACCCGAAGAGACATGCGTGCTGGTATGTTCCCCACCCGCGAGCCGAAGGTAGTCCGCACTAGGGGAAAACGCCTGTTTAGAGTCGCCCGGGAACTCGCTAACAGAGGTCGGCTCACCGATCCCAGGGAGCTTTTCGACATCAATCCTGGAGTTTGAAGCAGTCATGACATGCCTCCTTTGGTATTAAAGCACACTAGAAGTCTAGTGCATGTTTCATACCAATCCCCTTTTGGCACACCTGGCGTGCGTGATGGGCGAATAGAAGGAATAAGGGGCCTGATACACGACCAGCTTGGTCAGTAATTGACCAGAACCACACAACTCGAAGTGGAATTCTTCCCTTTTAATCTGCCGCATTTCAGGCAAGCGGTTCGCCCTGTTTACCCCAGCCACCACCCCCCGGCGTTCGCAAAGTGAGGCGGTCTCCCGGCTGGACTTGAAAGCTGATGGTATTGGGCAAGCGGATTTCCTCGGCTCCCTTTCTTTGCAGAAGGTTTTCACCCAATTGGCCTGGCATGCCTCCCGCGAGACCATACGGAGCATAAGGGCCGCGACGCTGCGTCAACAGCGAGACATCGAGAGGACGAAGGAATTCAATTTCTCGGACGATACCATCTCCGCCGTGGTGTTGGCCAACTCCGCCAGAGCCACGACGAATCGCGAACTGATGGAGTCGCACGGGAAAGCGGAGCTCGAAGACCTCGACATCGGTTAACCGAGTGTTGGTCATGTGGGTATGGACAGCGGAAGCTCCAGCATTCGTTGATGTTGCGCCTGAGCCTCCACAGATGGTCTCGTAATACCCAAAGCTGGCATCGCCAAAGGTCAGGTTGTTCATCGTTCCCTGGCTGGCTGCGGCCAGATTCAAAGCGCCGAGTAAAACGTCGACCACTCGCTGCGAAGTTTCGACATTCCCACCGGCAACCGCCGCGCATTCGGCAGGCGAGTGGTGGCGAGGAGGATTCAGCAGGCACTCTGGCAAGATAATGGTTACCGGTTCGAGCACACCTTGATTGAGAGGGATCTCCTCATTTAACAGGCAGCGAAGACAATACATGACCGCAGCGGTAACAATCGCGCGGTTCGCGTTCAAATTGCCCGCGAGCACGGGGCCGGTGCCTGTGAAATCGATGGTCGCAGTTTCGCCTTGCAGGTTGATGGAAACCGCGATTGGAGAACCATCGTCAAGGTGATCGGTAAGCTGATAGATACCAGACGGAATTTTGGCTAACGCGGCACGAGTTTTACGGGCAGCGGCGTCTTGAATGTAAGCGGCATACGAGCGAACCATGGCCAACCCATAATGCCGAATCATCTGGTCCAGGTTGGTAACCCCATGGTGATTCGCCGCGATCTGGGCAGCGATGTCTGCCAAGTTGTCGGGAACGTTGCGGGAAGGGTAGGGGGCATCGCGTAAGATAGCTTCCATCGCTTCCCACTGCGGTTCGCCTGCGGAAACGACTTGGAAGTTATCGATTAAGACCCCTTCCTCCGCCAAATTGGTCGAACCGGAAGGCATCGAGCCTGCGGCGATTCCACCGATCTCGGCATGATGCGCACGACTGGCGGCAAAGAAACTGGGGCAGGTATCCGTAGTAGTGGCAAACATCGGTGTGATAAGGGTCACGTCCGGAAGGTGTGATCCACCGCGATACGGATCATTGGTCACGAAGACGTCACCCGCTTGCATGTGGGGATGCCGCGTGATGGTCGCCTTCACGGTTTCCGACATCGCCCCGAGATGCACGGGAATATGTGGTGCATTGGCGATCAGGTCGCCGTTGGCGGTAAACAGAGCACAACTAAAGTCGAGTCGCTCTTTCACGTTGACGCTAACCGATGTGTTTTGCAGGGCGACGCCCATTTGTTCGGCGATTGCCGCGAACTGATTATTGATAATCTCGAGCAAAACAGGATCTGGTTCGTTACCGATCGTAGCGGAGGAAGTCGTTACGGCGTTCTCCTTTTTCGCAGTGGCAACCCGCGCGGCCAGAAGTTCGCCGCCCGATAGCATCTCGGCCTGCCAATTCGGATCGATCACCGTCGTGGCCAGCGATTCCGCGATCAGGGCCGGGCCAACGATCTTGGCACCCGGACGTAGATCATCTCGATCGAAAACCTGTGCGTGGCAGGGCTTGCCTTGAAAGGTGATCTCAACGGTTTGATTGGGAGTTGGGTAATAGGTTGCCACACGCTCGCTAGAATTCTGGGCTTGGCGGGCAATCCCAATTGCTTCGACCCGAGCTGCCACGATCTCAACGGTTTGCTGACTCCGATCGTACCCATAGCGACGACGATGCTCGGCGTGATACCGTTCGGTCGCATTCTCTAGCGGGTAGGCTTCAATGGTCAGCGAAGCTTCAAGACCGCGATAACGCAGTTCTAGTTGAGGTTGCAGTTCGATCCGATCAAAGTCCCCTTCCTGCTCGACTTCGGCCTGGGCTTGCTGGCTCAGCTTATCAAGAACACCGTCAAGCTGGGAAGCGACTTCGCGCAGTGGGGCATAAAACGGTTGCGTCGCGAAGCGATTGATATTTGCGGCACCGATGCCCACGGCGCTCAAGATGCCGGCACTCGGATGAAAAAGCAGCTGCGATCCTCCCAGCAAATCGGCCACCGCACAGGCATGCTGACCAGCAGCACCGCCAAAGGGAACCAGTAGATAGCTGCGCGGATCGTACCCTTTGGCCACCGAAATCGTACGAATCGCTTCGGCGATGTTGGCGTTGGCGATCTGCAGAAAGCCCTCGGCCAGTTCCAGAGGAGAGCGGCGAATACCGGTGGCGGCTTCAACCTGATCGGCGATTTGCTTTAAACGGTTTTCGACCGCCTCGGCATCTAAGGGAAAGGGGAGCCGGGCTGCTTTAAGTTTTCCCAACGCGAAGTTGATATCGGTTACCGTTAGCGGACCGCCACGACCATAACAGGCCGGACCAGGGGCGGCGCCGGCGCTGCCAGGCCCAACGACCAGCTTCACGCCATCGAACGCGCAGATCGATCCTCCACCGGCGGCGACCGTTTCAATCGCCATCATCGGCGCAACAATTCGCACGCCTGCTTTTTCGGTTTCAAACTGGCGTTCGTAGGTGCCATCGAAGCGGGAGACATCGGTGCTGGTCCCTCCCATGTCGAAACCGATTGCCTTGCGCATGCCGATTGCTTGGGCGGCCGACGCAAAGCCGACGACGCCTCCGGCGGGGCCAGAGAGGATGCTATCTTTCCCCGAAAAAGACTCGGCCGCAACCAAGCCACCGGCGGAAGTCAGCAGCCGCAGTTGGCTACCTTTGCCGAGGGCAGATTGAATCCGTTGAACATAGTCTTGCAGAATTGGATTCAAGTACGCGTCGACCACCGTGGTATCGCCTCGCGAAACGATCTTGATTAACGGAGCGACCGCATGGGAAACGCTGATGTTGGTGAAACCAAACTCTTGAGCGATCCGAGCTGCTCGTTGTTCATGCTGCGGCTGGCGGTAGCTATGCAAAAAACAGATGGCCAACGAGCGGATGCCGTCGTTTTGAAGATTGCGAAGCTGCTGCCGAAGATCGGCCTCGTCCAAAGGATGCAAGATTTCGCCGGTCGCGTCGAGCCGTTCGCGCACTTCGGCAACTTTCGTGACCAATGAAGTCGGTTTGCGAATGTTTAGATCGAACAGCTTGGGCCGACTTTGCGAGCCGATCTCCAGCACATCGGCAAAGCCAGAAGTGATCAGCAGCCCAACTCTTTCGCCGGTTCGCGTGAGTAGCGCGTTGGTACCACGTGTTGTTCCTAAACGTACATCAACAGCCGGTAACGGCTCGTCACGAGAAATCCCCAACAAGTAACGCATCGCCAACAGGGGAGCCTCTTCTCCGCCATCTAGTAAGTAGACCGTGCCAGGAAGGGGAGTAACT
This sequence comes from Bremerella cremea, assembly GCF_003335505.1. Classification (NCBI taxonomy): domain Bacteria; kingdom Pseudomonadati; phylum Planctomycetota; class Planctomycetia; order Pirellulales; family Pirellulaceae; genus Bremerella; species Bremerella cremea. The sequence goes on along the minus strand of NZ_QPEX01000010.1, from coordinate 982,020 downwards.
GTCAGCGGAGTATCGAGGGAAAGTTGGCAAGTGGCGGGATCGAACGAGCGAACATTTGCCTTCTGGACGATGTTCCCTTGACGGTCGAGCAGTTGAAATTCGTAGCCACGCCAAACATCGCGTGCATCGGACTGACGGGTAAGATCGACGATCAATGCTGGCTGGCTGCCAGCGCCGACTTGGCCTTGGACTTTGCCTGAGCTAAGCACTTTGTGCCGGGCAGTCGGTTGCCCTGGTTGGTGAAGCAAACAATCGGTGAACGTTCCGCCAACATCAATCCAGAACTCAGGTTGCATTAAAATCGTCACAATACGCAGGCAAAAAATGTCATTCCTTAGCAGAACCCCATGATAGAGCAGTCAGGGCGACGTTCGGAAGACTAGCAGCCGATTGAATTTCCCGGATCGGCTACGGTATTGCGTTTTGGGACCGGAGGCTCCCCGTTTGTTCTCGGCTGTCTACCAAAAAAGCCCCAGACATCCGCTGAATCTTATTCGGCGAAATCCTCGGGCTCGACGTTGAACGATGGCCACATCTACGCAAGTTACTTAGGGAGAACCATTGCTACTGGAAGTCGCAACGTAGAGCCCTTTTGCCATCTCGAAGAGTTTTTCGTAGGTGTTTTCATTACCCGGTTCCGGCGGCGCGAATTCAACACCGTTGCGTACCATGTAGGAAAGCAGAGATGTTAAGTTTTGGCCATCAATAGACGGCGTGTAGCCGCTCAGGATCAAAGCACCGTCTGCCTTGCCAACTTGTTTCAGGCGACGAGCCGCATGCGAAAGGCTTTGTAAGTGGGTTTCGGATTCCCGGTAGATGTAGTAGTCTTGGACCCCCTTGCGAGCCATGGCCTGACCGTCGACTTCTGCCAGGAACTTATTGGCCAGCGCCAGAATCGAGCTTTCTAGTTGAGCCGTTAATTGGGGATCGATTTCCGATTGCTGCGATGCGGCTTGGCGAATTGAGGCTAGGTTGGCTTCAATCGCTTCTCGCTCGGTCTTGAAACGGTCGTCACGCAATAGCTTTGGCCACCATTGAAACGTGTTGAGTTGTCCCGTATCGGCGCGAAAGGTGCCGGTTTCGCCTCGCACGTTTGTAAGTCTTAAATTGATTTTGGAAAGATCTTTCGGGGTTAATTGCAAACGAGACATCAAGTCCGCGACTTCGTAATCTTCGTTCAAATAGGCAAAGGAAAGCACGCTCGAGCGGAGGGCTTCTTTCATCGTGTTAAGCGCCTTGCCGTTGGTGATTCCTTCCCCGGTCATTTCGGGGTGATCGACCAAGCGGCGAAGTGCGCCCGTCTTTCTTTTGTCAGCTTCGTCGAGGTGATTTTTCAGCACCTTAGCATCGCGTAGTTCCCGCCGGCGAAAGTAAATGTCGACCGTTTTAAGGGCGTTATCCAGTTCCATATTGTAGGCTTCGGCGGCAATCGTGCGGGCCGTTTGATAGTCGACCGCCGCTTCGGCTTGAGAGCGAATTAATTCGGCTTGGCCAAAGACGAGGCCAACTTCCATGTGAGGCGAAAGCGAGTAAATAAAAGGTCGCTGATTGTTGTTGTCGATGACAACCTGTGCGTCCGCCAGCTCCAGCGGCAATGCTGTTACACCGAAGATGAAGCAACACTGAAGTAGACGACAGAGCATGGTACTTTCCTCGGCAATGCCCGATTAGTTGTTGGTGAATTGACGAACAAACGGCAAGACATCGACCAGAACCGTCGCATCGAACGTTTCGCCAGTAGGAGGCGCGCCTAACTTGATTTCCGGAGTTGCACGAGAATAGATCCCGACAAGTTCGCCTTGAGAATTCAGCAGGGGAGAGCCGTTCCAGTTGGTATCTAAGTGAAGTTTGGTTTGGTCGGGCGCGTCAAATTTGGCTACCACCAACCGAGCGTTCTTGGTATCGCCAGCCACCCCACTGCTGTTTTGCACGCGTATGATTGCATCGCTGATAGGGAGAGGGGAATCAGCAGCATAATACGGCGCCAGGCGATCGTACCCATGCCCTAATAACGTCAGTCGTTCGCGAGGCATTAGGGCCGCGCTGTTTGCTATCGGAAGCCAGAACGGAATCGACTCGGTCACTCGAATGACGGCGACATCATAGTGGCTCGGCTTTTCGGCGATGACCATGTAATGACGATAAGCTTCTTCTAGAGCCTGCGCGAGCTCGTCGGGAAGTTCTGATAAGTCGGTTGTTTCGACCTGGGAATAGATCTGATCGAACTTCCCCTTGGCCTCTTCCGCCTCTTGAAACGAGGCGACGTAGGTGGGATGAGGGGTGAACTCTTCGATCGTAAGTGCAGGCTTGCCCAGCAAAATAACCTGCGGATATTTCTTGCTCAGTAGCTCTTGCACCATGTGCACGGTGCTTGAGGTCACAATGGTATGAGGACCGACGGCGACCCCAGTGCCAATGCGAAAGACCTGCGACTGATCGGCGTTGGCTACGGCGATCACATGGATGGCGTCTTCTGGGTGATCGACAACCGCTTGATTTTTTACGGCCTCGCTGGGAGAAGGGGATGGGCTTGATTTGGCTTTTGGAGCAGCCGCCGTGTTGTGATTCTCGTTATCACTGGATGCAGAGGTTGCGGGATCGTTCGCATTAGGCGTTTGGGTATCGGCACCACCGCCCCAGAAGATAATCGCGATGACGACCAGCAGCAGAAGAACGGCCGCCGCCACGCCACTGCCAATGAGTAAGTGCAGCGGAAAGCCAGGTTCGTCCTCGAAAGGGGCATCGACCGGAGGGGCCGGCGTAGGAGTAGGAGAACGCTTAGGAGCAGGGGCCGGTGCGGTCAACTGCGATGGCATGGGCATCGTGACGCTTTTGCCCAACGTGACTAACGCGTCGGGATGAATTTGCTTGCGTTTGAAAATCCGCTCGCCGTTTACAAACGTGCCGTTGGTCGACTGAAGGTCTTCGATGAAAACGCGTCCTTCATCAAATTCCAGGCGGCAATGCTCGCCGGATACCGTGGGCTGGTCGACCACGATGTCGCACGTTTCGCGAGCGCCGACAATCCAGACCTTCTTCGCTCCCATATTCTCCTTACACCCATCCTTCCTTCTTCATCATAGCTCGCAGTGCATTTTGCATTTCACGGGCGTTGGGATATCGCTCGCAGCACTCGGTTCGGAGGGCCGTATCTAACACTTCGGCCAGCCCCGCATGCATCCCTGGATACCGCTTCCGCAGCAGTGGTACTTCTCCCTGCAAAACCAACGATAACGAGTCACTTCCCTTATCGTCTCCGCGCGGAAAGCGTCCTGTGATGATTCGATAAAAACTCGCCGCCAGGCTAAACACGTCGCTTGCTGGATTGACATATTTATAATCGGTCAGAAGCTCTCGCGGCATGTAGGGGAGGCTACTCGCAGTGGTTTCTGTGAGGGGCGTCCCTGAGAAGCCTGCTTTTTCGAATGCCTTGTTCAAGCCAAAATCAGATATCTTGGGAATCCAGCGTTTCTTTTTTCTGGTCGCCAGCAAATTCGATGGCTTGATATCTCGATGAACCAAGCCTTTGTCGTGGGCATACGACAAACCATCTAACAGCAGATAAAGCGAAACGGCGATATGCTTGGCCTGCAGCGAATTCTTTTTGGCCCGAAATAGGCGGGCGAGAGAGCCACCATCGCAATATTCGGTAACGAAGTAGAATTCATTGCCAAGTTTGCCAGCGCCGTAGAGCTGAACGATGTTGCGATGTCTCAGCCGCGCGCTCGTTTCCATCCCTTGAAGAAATTCGTCTTGAGCTTCTTTTGCAATGTTGATTCGCGAAGCGAGAAATTTCACCGCGACCGGACTATTGTCAAGCGTTCGCTTAGCGAGAAAAACTTCGCCCAAACTGCCGGTGCCAAGCGATTGGTTAAACTCGAATCCTTGAAGAATCGGGAATTCACCAAGTTGACGTTGGGGAAATGGGGAGGCAGCCGTTTCGTGATGTCCGACATGGCTACCTAAGGCACCAGCTGTTGAAGATGCTCCTTCGACCATCGTGGCTCGTCCAGCAATCAAAGCAATTTCGTCCCGCCTGTCTGCCGGTTCGTTGATGGTCTGACGCCCGATGCTGGGGCCCGATGGCGAAGGCATTTCGACAATCGTTTGTCGTCCCAGGCTGGGGGGCAACTCATGGATTGTTTGGCGGCCCACATGGGATGCTGCGTTCGGGCTTGGCATCTCGCAAATCGTACGGCGAATATCGGGCGAAGGAGCAGCCGGTTCATCTTCCTGATAAGGAGCACGCCCGATATCGTGGGGTGCTGTGATGTTCTTCTGGTTTTCGACAAAAACCTGAAAAACAGTTTTGCCAGCGGTGATTACATCTCCATTGGTTAGGTCGACCGTGGGCCCGGCCACTTTGGCGTTCTCTTCGGCTGCCGCAAAGGTGGCACGGCCGCCATGCTTGGTGCCGTTGACGAATGTGCCGTTACGGCTCCCTAAATCTCTGAGGCGGGAAAGAGGCGGATTGACTTCTAGTAGAAAGTGATGCCGCGAAACGAATGGATCTTCTTGAATGGAAGCATGGCAATGTTGCTCGTCCCGTCCGAACAGGAAGATGTCGTGGTCTTCAAATGTAAAGACCTTTCCTTGCATGGGGCCTTTTTTAACTTCGATACGAATCAATTGTCGTCTCCACAAGGGAAGTCGCGGCACTTGCCCGACAACAAATAAGACTCTACTTCAAAGGCTTGGGAAGTCATCACGCGATGCCGCGACCAATTGGCATCAGGTGAAAACTTCTCGCCTGCGATCTACTTCGCGAGAACCTCAGTCGTTATCAATAGTTTGGGCAAGAGTTTGCCTAAGTTTCCCCAATTGTGACCGATCTATCGTAAATCATGGATAAGAAACGCTTCAGAATGCCAAGCCCCAGGCCAAAGCGACCGATCCAGCGGAACATCCGTTCCCATAACACTTTATCCTATCACACCCCATCGATTCTAAGCTGCACCAATCGCAGCTTGCAAATTCTTTTCTGAGATGGACTTAGGTTGGTTTTTTTTCTGCTGAATCTTGATTTATGGGCGACTAGGCGTCATACCGAGGGAATCGCCTTGTCTGATCGACGTTTGTTGATGAGACGACACCGAATCACCAGGTCATTTCCGCGCAAATTGATCGACAAGCCAGTGGCCAGGCCAACCTAGGCTGCCCTAAAGGGGATTAGGCTAATTTCGGCAAAAAGAGGGGGGCTATACCGTTCGGGGAGAGAATGACCAATTGCCCAGAGCTTGGCCGTCGATGCTGGTCGCCGTTAGCTTGAACTGCTTGGAATCGGCGAAGCCGCGCAAAATGGTGCCGCGTGATAGGCTGGGACCACCTCCGACGATTTGGGCATAGGAGTGATCCTCGGTCGGCTTATCAAAACGAAACTGGTGGGTATGTCCACTGGCCACCAGTTGTACTCCGGCTTCAGCCAGGTGTGGGTGCCAGGCTTGTTGCGACTGCCGAGAGTAGCTCGCATATCCTTCGAGCGTGTCCCCGGGGTTATCGCCAGGTAGGCCCCACAAGGGAATATGGCAAAAGACAACAATGTAGGGCGCCGAAGCGATGTCTTCTCGCTTGAGGGTTTCGGCCAGCCATTCTCCTTGGGCTTGGCGATACGGCTCGAAATTGGCAAGACCAGCGAAGACCGGGTGGGCATCTGGTTTATCTTCGCCGGTATCTAAACCAATGATTGCCAAGGGCCCCTGACGCACGGCGAACGAACGCCCGAGCTCTGCCGAACTGGGCCAATCAAGGATGGCCTGCGAGAGCGAACGTGCATTCACGCCTCGGACATCGTGATTACCGCTGGTGAACAAAACCGGACGTTCGACCGCATAGCCACCGCCAGCTGGTTCCAAGACCTGAGCGACAATTTGATCGTCCGTGCGGATATCGTTGAAGACGTCGCCGTTCCAAATGGTAAAGTCCGCTGGCTCGGCCGCAAGTTGTTTCATGATCGCTTGGAGGACTTCTGGCTTTTCGTGCGTATCGTTGATCATCGCAAACGAAGCGGTTGGTGCCGCCGCGTCTGGGAGCTGAAATGTAAACGTTTCGCTAACCTCCGGATCACCCGGCTTGATTTGATAGGCGGTTCGGAAGTCAATTGGTGTGGTTACCGTGCGATAATAAATCTTTTGCCCCGCAGGCAGGTCTTGCAAACGGGCCGAGAGAAAGTGACGGTTAAGTTGATTGAGCCCATTCGAAGAAACAGACGTTCGTTTGCCGAGTTGAGGCGTCGTTCCATATTCCACCCACCCCGTCGCTAACTGGGGAGCCGACCAGGCAACCGCAATGCTGTCAGCGGTCGGGGTTTGCAGTACCGGCAAACCCGGCTTGCCAGGCATAGGCCGTTTATCTTCGGCCTGAACCGTTTCCGGAAGCAGGCTGGTCCCTATCGCCAAAGAAGAGACGGCCGTTAAAAAGTTGCGGCGATTGGAGGAAGAGTGGTAAGCAGGGGAAGAATCGGTGGGCATCGATACAGCTCGCGAAGCTAGAAGTTAGGCTAGGGGCCTGGAGGGTTTACTTTACCGTAACTAGACTGCGCGGAAACGTAAAGTCTAGCGGCTTTTTTCGCTCGCTGGCAGGAACGAGGCCTATACGTTGGCTTGTTCTGGCGAGTCGTTGGTGGATTGAGACGATTCGGTCTCACGAGGCACGCCTGTAATCAAACGCGCCGAGCGGCCGAACGTGATAAAGCTCCAGATCCACTGAATGAAGACGAGAATCCGGCTCTCGAATTGACTCAGGTTGGCGATATGAATCACCAGCCACAGCGTCCACGCCAGGAACCCGCTTAGCTTCCAACCGCCAATCTCTGCGACAGCGGCTGATCGGCCAATTGTGGCCAAGCTGCCTTGGTGGTGATATTGAAACGGTTCGCGTTTTCGGGGCTTGTTGGTTTCTGCCAAGGCAAGTTCCTCGCGAATCAACTTCGCCACGTATTTTCCTTGCTGCATTGCTACCGGAGCAATGCCAGGCAGTGGTTTACCATCAGTTCCGGTGCAAGCGGCCATGTCGCCGATAACGAAAACTTCCGGATGCCCTTCTAGGCTCAAGTCCGATTTTACGGCAACTCTGCCGGCGCGATCGATATTGGCATTGGCTTGCTCACCCAGACTTTTGGCCAGAGGAGATGCCTCGACGCCGGCAGCCCATAAAATGGTGGTTGCTGGCAGATGTTCTTGCTGCTGATCGGATGAGGCCAGCGTAAGCAGACCTTCTTCGACGTCTAAGACACGCGTTTGGCAACGAACTCGCACGCCGAGTCGCTCGAGCGAAGCTTGGGCCTCAGCCGATAACTTGGGTGGGTACATGCCAAGAATGCGATCGGCGGCTTCTACCAAAATGATGTGAGCCGACGAAGGATTGATTTTGCGGAACTCAAATTCCAGCGTATGCCGAGCGATTTCGGCCAAAGAGCCAGCCAGTTCCACACCGGTTGGCCCCCCGCCGACGATCACGAAAGTAAGCAACTGACGCCGTCGATGCTCATCGGTTTCGTTTTCTGCCGCTTCAAAGGCGGACAATATCTTGCGGCGAATCTCGGTAGCGTCTTCGATGGTCTTCAAGCCAGGAGCGGCCGATTCCCATTGGCTATTGCCGAAATAACTGTGCCGAACCCCTGCCGCGACGACCAGGTAGTCGAACGACACCTCGTGACCATCGCTTAGCAAGACCATCTTGCGCGTGAGATCGATATCCGTTACTGCTTCTAGTTGGACCGAAACATTCCAGTGTCGCCGCAACAAATTACGCAGCGGGGCCGCGATATTGGCAGGCGAGAGGCTCCCGGTGGCGACTTGATAGAGCAGCGGTTGGAACAGGTGAAAGTTGCGACGGTCGACCAGCGTCACTCGCGATTCGGTTCGTCCCAAGTTCCGCACGGTTGCCAGGCCGCCGAAGCCACCGCCAATGACCACCACATGGGGCAGTTTGTCACCGCTGTTGGTAAAGCGTTCTCTGGCCTTTTGCCAACGCCAAAGGTCCAACGAACGCGTCACACTTATCAGCAGCGTGACTACGGTGATGGGAATCGCGAAGCAGATCATCAAGACTTCAAAGGCCGGTAACGCCGTGCTTTTCGTTGTGAAAAGGATGATTGCCACGAGATACGCGACATAGTAGCCAACGAACAGCAAGCCTTCTCCGCGCGCGATACGGTGGCCGGTGAAGAACACCGGTAAGCAGGCTGCCGCCACGGCAATCATCACCGGCATGTCAAACTTCCAGGCCTGTTCTGCCACGGTAATACCGCCAGGAAGAACGGCTGCGGAAAGCCCCAGCACACCGAGAAGATTAAAAATATTACTCCCTACGACGTTGCCCACAGCAATGTCTCGATGTCCACGTAGTGCGGCCACGACCGATGTCGCCAATTCTGGCAAAGACGTCCCCGCAGCGACGATCGTCAGCCCAATCACCAGTTCGCTCACACCCAAACTGCGCGCGATGGTTGTCGCGCCCGAGACCAGGCAATTGGCTCCTATTACCAATAGAACGAGCCCGCCGACAATCAGAGACAATTGCCAAACGACATTCACCCGCGTCGCAGAGGGCGTTTTGTCCTCGTTGGTGGCAAGATACGCATCGTTGTATTCTTGTTTCACCTCGATCGATTCTTGGCGACCAACCAGAACACAGCGGATTGTGTAAGCAATCAACCCTGCAAACAGGAGAGCCCCTTCCCATTGGCTGATTCTGAGATCGTATGCGAACAGCCAGACAATGATCGAGATAACTAGAATCAGCGGAACGTCGAAGCGAACGAGCTTCTGATCGACGACCAAAGGGGTAATCAGCGCCGACAAACCCAGGATAAGCAACACGTTAAAAATGTTGCTACCGGTAACATTGCCAACGGCAACGTCGGAACTTCCCGTAAGTGAGGAGGTAACCGAGACGGCCATTTCCGGCGCACTGGTACCAAAGGCCACCACGGTTAGCCCGATTATAAGCGATGAAATCCCCATCGACGCAGCGAGCTTGGATGCGCCTTGAACCAGTATTTCAGCACCAATAACGAGGGCGATTAAACCCACTACGATCAGCAGCAAGGCTATCATTCTTTTGACTTAACATCCAAAGAGAATGGGCGTGCTTGAATATGCTTTTCTAGACACGCATCGAGCGAAATTGTTCAGAGAGGCGTGTCTCAACAGAACATGCTGCCGAGTGGCTGGCAAGGGGGGACGAACGCGCGATAACACCAACGGTAACCTAGCCGCCACCATTGCCAATCAGTGGTAAGCCACCCGGCAATTTACGGCTACTTCACGGATAATCCTTGTGATGCGTGTTCAAAATGACATGACTTTGTTGGCCAGCGACAAGGCTCTTTCAAGGGGGATCGCTAGGGGATATGCGTAAAACAGGTATTTTGTCTGCTGGGGTTTGCTAGAATGAGGGCCTCAGTCCTGCTCAAAACGAGGCAGGAAAACGCCACCCACCGAATGATTTTCCTACCTGGAGTTTTTGAATGCGAAGTTTGTTTCCCCGTGTCTTGATGGCGGGCGTTGTTGTTGCACTCGGTTTTCCCACGTTTTTACAGGCCGACCAGCCGCAACCCCCGGAAGGCTTTCGGGCTTTGTTTAATGGCAAAGACTTAACCGGTTGGTATGGCTGGAATCCTCATTCCTCGGTCAAGCTCGCAGGAGAGAAGAAAGAAGAGAACCTGAAGAAGCAGCGTGAAGAGTTTCCGCAGAATTGGACCGTTGAAAATGGCGAGCTGATCAACGACGGGCATGGCCCCTATGCGACGACCGAAGAAGAATTCGGTGACATCGAAATGCGAATCGAATACAAGACGGTCCCCTCCGCCGATAGCGGGATCTATCTGCGAGGTACGCCTCAGGTTCAGATTTGGGATTCTAATCAAAAGTTCGATCCCATGCGTCCCACACGCCGCCCTCATCTGGGCTCTGGTGGGCTGTTCAACAATGCTCCGGACGCCCCTGGTCGCGACCCTGCTGTTTTAGCTGACCGTCCGTTTGGTGAATGGAACACGTTACGTATTCGCCAAATTGGTGATCGAACCTGGGTTTGGTTGAACGATCAAGTGACGGTGGACAATGCGGTGATGGAAAACTACTGGGATCGCAGCAAACCTCTGCCTGCGAAGGGACCGATCATGCTGCAGACGCACGGAGGAGAAATCCGCTGGCGAAATATCTTCATCCGCGAAATCAGCCCTGAAGAAGGAAAGAAGATCTTGGCGGAAGCCGCAGCCAAGCAGTAAGACCAACGGTTGCAAAACAGCCGATGGCTTACTGGGCTTCTTCTTTGACGACACGGAAGCCTAGGTAGCTGAACGCGTCATTGGCTTCCGCGAACGCGCGAACGGAACTCCGGCATTGCAGAGGAGCCACATACCAAGAGCCGCCACGCACGGTCCGCCAGTCGCCGTGGCGGTGCTTGGGAGTGTCTTCCGGGCCGGTGGGATCGACAATTGGTTTCGGGTGCGTGCGAGAACCTTGCTGCCGGGCCTGGGCAAGCATGTCTTGGTAGTGTCGGTCCGAGTACTTATCGCTGCACCATTCCCAAACATTGCCGTGCATATCGTGTAGCCCCCACGCATTGGCAGGAAAAGAGGCAACCGGTGCGGTATAGACATAGCCATCGGCGAACTTGTCATCGGTACCGACCGTTCGTTGTCGGATGACATCTTCTGGGAAAACAGCCGATAAGCTCGAGTCTGCCACGTTCGCCACGCGGTAAAGATCGTCCGGCTTTTCGCCGCACCAGTACGAACTGCGTGTGCCTGCTCGACAGGCGTATTCCCACTCGGCTTCGGTCGGCAAGCGATAGGTCGCTCCTTCTTGTTCGCTCAGCCAACAGCAATAAGCTTGGGCATCGTTCCAGGAAACGCAGGTAACTGAATGGTTCTCGGTTTGTTCGAAACCAGGGTTCTGCCAATTGGTGCCAGCGACTCTTTGAAAACGATCGAGCGGTTCTTCTGCTTGCGGTGTGAAAACGAATGCTCCGCCAGCTTTGTCCGCGTCGGTCTGGTAGCTGGTTGCTTCAACGAATTTACGAAATTGCCCGACGGTCACCTCCGACGCGCCAAGCGAGAAGGGCTTGGTCAGCTTGACGGGAAACGCAGGGGCTTCCACATAATCATGAATCTCGCGTTGATAAGCGCTCGACTTGTGCTCCAGTTTTAAACGATGTTCGTCCAACATGCCCATCTCGAACTCGCCGGCTGGCAAGCGGACCAGCTTCATTCCTACGGAATTTTCCGAGAAGGTGGGCTTTTGGGCGTGAGTCAAGTTTGGAACAAGCCCAACGCACATGGCGAAAACGGTGGTCGATATCAATCTTGGTAAACGCATGTTATCCCACCAGGGCGGCAATCGTGCCGGGGCTGTCTTGGAAGTGATCGGCAACCGGCACGCCAACGCGATCAAGCATTGTTTGCCAGAGCGAGGCCAAAGGTACTTCTTGCTCGAGCTGCAAATGGCCATGATGTTTGACACCTAGCCCCATCCCACCGCTGAGTACGGTAGGGAGATTATTCTTGCTGTGCTCGAAGCCCATGCCGCTAGAGAGCCCTAACAGCGTGCGATCGAGCAAGGTGCTATCTCCTTCGCGGATCGACTTCAAACGATCCAATAAATAGGCCCAATGCTGCATGTAAATCGTATCGACGCGGGCCAATTCCTCTAAGCTTTGGGGATCGTTGCCGTGATGGGAAAGCGAGTGATACCCTTGCGAAACGTTGAATTCTGGATAGACACCGCCGGCAAGTTCCTTGCGAACGACATACGACACTACCCGGGTAGAATCGGTTTGAAATGCCAGGGCGATCAAGTCGTACATCAGCTTGGCATAGTCATCGTACAGATAATCTCCGTTGCCTTCCGGACCTGCCATCTTCTTGTCGTACGTGCCGTGCAGGCTATCGGTTTCGATCGATGGCTTAGGCGTGTCGGCCCATTCGACGCGGCGTGCCAACGATTGTTCTAACTCGCGAACGGAGTTGTAGTATTGGTCTAACTGGTCTCGGTCAGTCTTACCGAGCTTGCGGGCCAACTGCTGGGCATCGTCTCGAACTAGATCCAAAATGGAACGCCGTCGTCGGAACTCGTTCTTCTCTTGCGACTTCTCGGCTTGGGTATCAGGGCGGAAGAGTTTGTCGAAGATTGCTTTCGGATCGTTTTCTGCGGCTAAAGGAACGCCTTGTTCGTTCCACGAAATGGTCGCCAAAGCCTGGCTGCCGTAGTTGGTGCCTCGGTCGACCGAGAGTTGTAAGGAAGCGAAACGTGTCTCGGAACCGATCGCGGCAGCTGCAATTTGATCAGGGCTGCGCTGCTGCTTTTTTCCCTTCGCAATCGAGGTACTAAATGGATAAGCGCCATCGTGGCCACCCCCTTCGTTGAGATAGGTGCCGTTGATGGCCGTAAAGCTGCCGCGATGCTTCTCTAGCGGTTTAAGAATGCGAGAGCTCGCGGCATCAACTCCGCTTCGTTCCGGCCAGAACTGTCGCATGTTCATGCCGGTGCCAAAGTAAAACATGCCCATGCGGGTTGGCGCTGCCGGGACCGGCGCGGCGAAGACGCTTTGTGGCATCATCGCCTCCAGGTAGGGTAACGCCATGGCCACGCCGGTACCACGAAGGAAAGTTCGGCGCGAAATCCAAGGTTTGGCGGTGCTGTTCATGCGAAGGGTTGCCTGGGACGAAGTGTTGCTACTTGGTTTGGAAAGTATCGCTGAGAACGATGCCATGAATGAGTGAACTAAGCGTGTAGTTTTGTTGTTGCATTTGCTGGGTGAGCTGATTCAGTAAGCCTCGGTCAGTTGGTTCGAGAGGGCGCCCCAACGCATAGACGAGCATTTTCTCGGCGAGCCCACGGGCAAAACGTTCATCTTGCTCAAGCAAAAGGGATTTGAACTGGGCAAAGTCCGCGAAAGACTTGCCGTTAGGAAGGGTGCCAGAGGCATCGATCGGCGGTGAATTGCGCCCGCGAAAGTCTTCGCCATCTTGCTGGTTTCGCCATTGGCCGATAACGTTGAAATTTTCCAGGGCAAAACCATAGCAATCGATCGAGCGATGGCAGGCCGCACACGAGGCAATTTGTTGATGCTGAATCAACCGCTCGCGGACCGTCAAGCGTTCTCCTTGAATGTTGGGTTCTACTTCGCCAGCATTCGGTGGAGGTGGGTTGGGGGGATCGTTGAAGAGAACCTCGCGCAAGTAAACACCACGATTAACGGGCTTGGTGCGATTCCCGTCCGAGCCTCGCAGGGCAACCCCGGCCATAGCTAAAAGACCTCCACGAGGTGAGTCCGCCGGCAGTGTTACGCGGCGAAAGTGATCTCCTTGGACCCCTTCAATCGCGTAGAACTTGGCCAGTCTCTCGTTAAGCATGGTCCAATCGGAATCGATGAATGTAAGGGCCGATTCATTTTGACGGAGCACTTCGCCAAAAAAAGCCAACGCCTCGCCAACCATGGCTTCTCCCAACTTGTCGTTGTAATCGCGATAGAGTCGGCTATCGGGCATGAAGTTGCGGAACTCACCGGTTTTTAGCCACTGGGCACCGAACCCTTGGGTGAACCCCTCAATCTTCTCGTCGGCGAGCATCCGTGTGACTTGTTGAGAAAGGACTGCAGGATCGCGCAGCTTTCCGGCTTCGGCTAAGGCAAACAGTTCGTCATCGGGCATGCTGGACCATAAAAAGTAACTCAAACGCGAGGCCAGTTCCCAGTCGTTCAGTGGGCGTTTCTCGGTGGCGTCCGAGGGTTCTAGCAGGTAGAGAAACTTTGGCGAACAAAGCACGGCGACTAAGCCGGTCCGTACTGCATCGTTAAAAGTGGCACCGGCAGCCAGTTCGCTGTTGCATAAGGTCACGATGCGATCGACTTCAGCTGCGGTTACCGGTCGCCGGAAAGCTTTGGGAAGAAAGCGGGTGAAGATCTCGCGGAGATACTCTTCGTTCTCCGGCTTGTGCGCCCCACCAAAGAGAAGTGTTTCGTGGCTTTTGGGGGGCCATTGCTCGAAGAGAGGCCCTTCGCATTCAAGCCAGTCAACAATCAATTTACGCAGTTTCGAGCGATCTGCGACTGCGGGATTCGGTTTGCTCCATGTTAGGTTTTCCATCTGCTGCCGCGCTTGCAGACGCATGACCTGCTCGAAATTCTTTTCTTCGCCGGCTTTCTGCTGCAAATTGCGGAGATCGTTGCCCACACGGCTCGATATTTGGAAGCCAGCTTCGTTCACGATCGAGACGTTATACTCACCACACTTGGGGTCACGCGGGACGACGATTTCGTAGATTTGCGGAGTGGCCGTGACCTCCGTTTCTAGCAACAGTTGTTGGTCGGCGTTAGGATGGTTTTGCCTCACTCGCATGACAACCGGCTGCCCATCCTCACCAGGCTCGCCCCAGGCACGTACGCGAATTCGGTACATGCCTTCGATGGGAATCTCTTGTCGCAGGCCTGGGTATTTCATCACGCCAAAAGAGCGAGTGGAACCTTGCATCAAGACGATCGCCTTTTCCTGGCATTCAATGCCTGGGCTGGCGCACAGGTAACGGATCGCGCGGTTCTCGGCAATGTCTTCCATTTCCAAACGCATCTTTTCTGTGGGAAATGGAGGTGCCCCATCCACAATGGCCGAGTCCGCAATGCGCTGGGCAACTTCGAAATATTTATCGAGCAAGGATGGATCGAGCATCAAGGCCACCGAGACCTTGTCGAACCCCTCCGCCGTTCCGTCCGGGGGGAGAAGGCTCTCAGGGCTTTCGCCAGGCAGAAAATCGAGCGAGAGAAGATCGCGGACCGTATGGGCATATTCCGCCCGGTTCATCCGCCGAAGGATTACGTGTCCCTGAGCACCCAGCTTTTTCCGTTCCGCCTGACGCAACTCGGTGGCAATCCAGCCGGTAACCGAAGCAACTTCTTCCGGGCTCGGAAGCGTTGATCCCTCAGGCGGCATTTCGCCCAGGTTCATCTTGTCCATGACTTCAATCCAAGTACTAGCCGTCCCTGGTTGGGCGAAATCAGGTTGAAGTTGATCGAGACGCAGATCCGATTCCTGGGTTTCGATTCCATGGCACTCGACACAATATGTCTTCAGAAAACGCCCAATCTGCTCTTGGGCGATTAGAGATGTTTCCGAGTGATCCGCAGGAGACTGAGCGTAGCCGATGGTCGCAAGGGATAGCCACGCAATGACAGCCGTAAGCTGGCAAAATCGCATGAGTGGGCGGGCTTCTGGGAAACCTGGAAAACGACCTGTCATGGTCTATGCTTTCGAAATCTGCCTAGGGCCGGGGAGGAGAGGTGGCGAGAGTAGAATTCCAGTCTACCTCATTTCCGCACAAGACGAAAACGAAGCGTTAAGGGGGGCTCTATAGAAGTATGTTCGTTAGCTGGAAAAGGTTTCAGGGGCAACGCAAAATAGCAGCGTTCCACTGAATCGTTGATAGAACGATGAGAAAGCACACGCGAGAATGCACGCCTTTGTTGGCACGGAATTGCTTGCTAACAAGGGTAGAATCGGCGCAAAGTACTCTCGGGAAGCTCCCTATTTAGAATACTTCCGAGAAGAGCTTTGGCTGAGAATCGCTTGCTAGACATCGGCGACGGTACCGGTGCTGTCGGCAAAGCGATCGGTTTCGACGCCTAGGCGTTGAAGCATGGTGACAAACAGGTTCGACAGCGGAACGTCTTCGTGGTCGACTTCTTTCTGCCATGGTTCACGACCCCCGAGCCAAGCTCCACCGGCAGGCTTTTCGGGGCCGTAGTTGAGGTATTGGCCATGCCGGAAGCCCATATTCTTGCCACCTGCCAGGATCAGGGGATAGTTGCGGGAAAGGTGGAAGGCACTCGATGCCGAACCGAAAAGAAGCAACGTATTGTCTAACATGCTACCGCTTCCACCGACGTCGGGTGTGGCTTTTAGCTTGGCCAGGAAGCGTCCGTATTCTTCGCTGAGGAAGCGACAGTAGGTGCCAAAGTTCTTCCAGCCGTCTGGTTCTTTGGTGTTATGAGTTAGTTGATGGGTCAAGTTGAAGCCTACGGCCCGCGCCAGATAATCGCTTACACCAATCGCGTTTTCACGGCCAAGCTGATAAGTCGCAACCCGTGTGGAATCGGTTTGGAAGGCTAGATAAATCAACTCAAACATCGTTTGCAGGAACGCACGAGGATCCTCTGGCGTAATGTCTAACTTAAGGTGATCGACATTTACAGTGGGAAGCGGCATGTTGACCCAACGTTTGGCTTTTTCAACACGGATTTCTGTTTCACGCACCGATTGAAGATACTCGTCCAAGGTCGCCTGATCGTGCTCCGAAAGCCTCTGCCGTAACGATTTGGCATCGGCCAGCAGGTCGTCGAGTGCGCTTTGGCTGAGGGCCAACCGCCTGGCGGCATCGTTGTCGCTCTTCACAAACAGCATGTCGAAAATCAACTTGGGGCGATGTTCGGCAGGAATCGCTTTCCCGCTTCGATTGAATGACATCGTGTGCGCGCCACGCGGGGTTCCGGTTCCTCCGTCGGTGGAAAGAACCAGTGAGGAGAATCGCGTTTGGTCACCAACTTGTTCGGCAAATACTTGATCGAGCGAAATAGAATTGTGATAGTCGCCTGCCGCGCCCGTCGAGGCCCCTGTTAGGAACTGGTCCGCATTCGAGTGTCCATGAATACTTCTAGCTGCAGGGTGTGAGAAGCCCGATAGAACGGTAAGTTCATCTCGCAGTGGTTCCAGCGGATCGAGGCATTTGGTGAAGCTGAAGTCTTTACCGCTGCCATGAGGAAACCACGCCCAGTCATGGTGAGCAGGGTCTTCGGCGAGCGGCATCGGGACACCGTCCGGCATGTAGAAGCAGGCCAAGCGTTGACGGCTGGCGCCTGCGGGCGAAGCTGAAGCCAAACTCGAGAAGGTTTCAAACCACGGCAGTGCTAGGGCGATCCCTGTTCCACGGAGAAAACGACGGCGATCTAACGAGGCGAGGTTAAAAGTCATCACAGTTTACCTTCTCGAATCCGTGGGTGGGTATCTTGCTTCCGGCTAGGGGCGACCAGAGGCAATGGAGGAATTTGTAGGGGCTGGAAAACCAATGGCAAGCGATAAGACTGGGCGTCTTATCTACGCAAGATGGTGGTGAGGTGGGAAAGAGAATTAAGGAGGTAACTTGTGGGGCAATTTACCATATCTCGTCAAGGGTACACAAATTTTACTCCGACTGAAATAGATCGCTGGCGACAATCAGCTTGATGGCGGTTGCCAGGCCATCGCCTTGCTGGCGAAGTTTCGCCGTTATATCGTCGACGCTGGCTCGGTCGCCAAAATTCAAATGTCTGCCTAACGCATAGCTCGTTAGTTTGTGGACGACTGCCTGGGTGAATTGATCTTGGCGTTCTTCCAGCAGATAGCGCTTCAGCCCTTCCACGCCGTCTAGCTCTTGGTTGTTGGAAAGCATGCTCGACGCATCGACCGGTTGTCCGCCGACTTCGGTACGCCAGCGACCGATGGCATCGAAGTTTTCGAAAGCGATTCCCCATGGGTCGATCTTGGCATGGCAAGATTTGCACGCTGCTTGGTTGCGGTGGTTCTCGATACGTTGCTTCAGCGTCATTTTGGCGATCTCGGGGTCGGCCAGATCAATGATCGGTACCGCCGCAGGAGGCGGGGGAGGGGGATCATTCAGCAGGCTCTTGAGTACCCAGATGCCCCGTTTCAACGGGTGAGAATCCTTGCCATCCGAGTTCATTGCCAGCAAGCCAGCTTGCGTCAGCAGCCCGCCACGTTGATGCTGTGGCTGAAGATTCACGCGGCGAAACGTATTTCCATGAACATCTTTGATACCGTAATGCATGGCGAGACGCTCGTTGGCAACGGTGTAATCGGCATGAATAAAATCGAGTACGCTTTCGTTATTTCGCAGCACTTCGTCAAAAAACGCGACTGGTTCTTCAAGCATTGCTTCTTTCAGCGCGGGATCGAACTGCGGATAGGTCTTCCGATCGACGTTTAGGTAGTCGAGCAGTTGCAGCCCCAACCATTGGCGGACGAAGTGCTCGGAAAAACGACGTGAACGTGGATCGGCCAGCATGCGATCGACCTGAGCGTTCAAGATGGTGGGATCACTTAGCTTCCCTTGCGCGGCCAGGGTTAAGAGTTCCTGATCTGGAATACTGCACCAGAGAAAAATCGAAAGACGGGTTGCTAGACGCTCGTTGGCGATAACGTTCTCGGGGACGGTGGCATCGGTGTTCGAGTGCGAAAGGTAAAGGAATTGTGGCGAAGAAAGAACGGCCGCCAAGACTTCCGTCATCGCCTCCTCGAAGTCGGTGCATTGAGGACGGATGGTGGTGAAGAGTTTAATCTTCTGGGCAACTTCTGCCTCGGTCACGGGCCGTCGCCACGCACGCGACATGAAAGAGGATAAGATCTCGCGAGCGTAGTTGGTTTCATCGGTTTGATTCACGCTTTCGATGAAGATGCGTGTATGCGATGCTGGCGGCCATTGCTCGTAAATGCCTGCGGCGACAGTAACATGATCGATCTGCACGTCGGCTGGAGAAACCGAGCTGTTGACCAGTTTGATAAACTCGGAAGGACTGGGGAGATCTCCTAGCTTGTTAATATGACGCACCGAGTTGCGGGGCTGAATCTCGCTAAGAGGCACTCGCCATTCGTAGAATTGCGGGCTGTCGGGAACGGCGTCGATAACCTTATCGGGGCCGCCAACTCGTACAGCGGCGTATGAATCGTTACTGGCCTGCCAACCGAATTCAAGGCTCAGGCTAGGCAGACGCGGGTTGTCGAGGGAAGCTCTGGCAGCTCGTACCCGTACACGCAGCATTCCTTCTTCAGGAATGGTGTCCCCCAGTTCGAGGATCAGCCTTTTCTGCGGAGGGATCACGGCGACAACTTCTGGCTGGCCCGTGGGGGCATCGACTGGTTGTGCGATGGGCTTACGAGCATATCTAGCGTTGTAGTAAGCCCACTCTTCACTGGCCGTGTGCCCGTTGGCCAAATCAAGATAATAGGTATCGCGCGGTGTGGCCTGGGCGTTCTTCAACCGTTTTTTTAAGGTCTCTGGATCATCCTTGAGTTCTTTTTTGATGTTTGCGATTTGTGCATCCTTTTTCTGGAAGTCAATCGCTGCGGCATCCTTCATCGAAATATCCCAGTAAATCGGGTGGGGCATCTCGCCCCGAACGATCGCATGTTGCAAGGCATCGTGGCTCAACTGGCGGTAGGCAGAAAACTGAATCGCCGACATCGTGAGCGTTTCGGAACTGTTCTGAAAGCCATCCTCGGAAGAAGCGTCTGGCGGTAAGTCGCGAGCGAAGTTGTACGGCAGCCCCAAGAGATCTTGAAGTGCATAGTTGTACTCGTAACGGGTCATCCGGCGAAACGACGAGTGACCTTCTTCGGCCCGGCGAACGGCAGAGGCGACCTGAATTTCCGAAGTCAGCCACTCGACAATCGCGGCCCGGTCTTGGTCAGAAAGATCACCTTCATCTGGTGGGGGCATCTCGCCCTTGCTTAGCGCCGCGAGAACTTCCAACCACCACGCTACGTCTTTGCCATGCAGTAAATTGGGATCTAGCGTATCGATCCGGATATTGCCTTCCTCGGTATCAGGACCGTGACAGTCGACACAAGCCTGCAGCAACACAGGCTTAATGCTTGCGTTGAATTCAGCCAGTTTGGGCTGCGGCGGTTCTTTGCCGAGCGGCGAAGGGGTGAAATCGCGGAGCCGAGACTGTAACCGGCCTGTTTCTTTCAGATTCTCTAGCGTGAGAATTTTGGTTGGTACTGGCGTCGGCTGATTTTCGAGGCTTTCCGGAGTTTGCCCGATCGCCAGCGAGGCAAGCAGACACACCGTAGTAAGAGAGGCAAGAGTTTGGCGAATACGCATTGGGCAGGCAATTTTAGGAGGTGGGATCGAGTAGCGGCTAGATTCACTATAACAAAACCAGCGTCGTATCTCGTAATATTTCTGGCTGAGCAAAGCTTGGCCACTTACAATCGGTTTCAAGAGGCCTGAACCGATTGCTTTAGCGTCATCGATCGCCGAATGTCAATTTAACTCGCTGCCCGAGCGAAAAATCAAGCAGAAGTTCTTGGTGCCTGTTCAACTGAGCGAAACTGGACCAAACGTTCAGCCTGCGAATTTTGGATTCAATCGGGACGCTGTTCGGGCATCGAACACCCCACACCCTTTTATAACGAAAGAGACTATGCCCAGGTATTTTCAGGGGACCATTAGTTGCGTGCTGCTTCTCTTGACCACGTCGTGGGGGATGGCAGATCCACCTGAAGTTACCGCTCCAACGTCATTAGCTGAAGCCCGTTCGAGAGCGGTGCTGTTGCACGAAACCATTCATGGTGCTTTGCAAGTGGTGCATCGTGATTTTTTTCTGGAAGATGAATCTCGCGTGATCCCATCGGCTTCCTTTGAGGATGTGTTTCATTCTCTGGAAGAACGTCATCAGGTTCGTCTGAAATGGTTAGTTGTTGAAACGGACGTGGTGAATGTCGATCACCAACCAGAAGGAGCGTTTGAAAAGGAAGCCGTCAAAGCTCTTGCAAGCCGTAAACCTTACTGGGATGGGGTCGAAAAAGAGACCTATCGGTTTGCTGGTCCGATTCGCTTGGCTTCTCAATGTTTGAAGTGCCATGTGCGAAATCGGAAAGATACCAACGATCGCACTGCTGGGTTGGTGATCTCGATGCCGATATCCCTGCCTCCGCAAAAACCGAACGTACCGTAAGTGCCTACTACTCCTGTGGAGGACGTATGCCAATGTCCCATTGTCAGTTACATGTGCCCTTATTCTTCCGTTGAAATCGCCGGGACTGCTGAGACAGACTCTGCCGCCAAGGGCTCGTTTGGGCGTGTGAAGATAACCCGTCGCGGATTGAAGAAGAGCCAGCAGACCGCCCCCAGCAGGTAAATAGCAGCAAACAAAGCGAGGACCAAGTTCCAATTATCGGTCCGCTGAAAGATCTGCCCGATAACAATGGGGCAAAGAGCGGCGGCAAAGTTACCAACCATATTAACCGCCCCTAAAACCTGAGCTACGCGCGAGCCGCTAATATCAATGACCGAAGTAAAGGTCGCAGGCCCGGCCAGCGAAGCAAACAAGACGCCTGCAGTGAGAAGGCCGATCGCCAGATAAACGTCTTCTACGAGCCAGCTTCCTAAAATCAATAGGCCGCAAGTACCAAGGGAAAACGCACCCATTCCGCTACGGCTCAGCCAAAGGTTGCCACTGCGCCGCCAAATCCAATCGGTAAGCAGCCCGCCGAGAAGGCATCCGGTAAGTGCTCCGGCGAGCACCAGCCCTTGCATATAGCCAGACTCTTTGATGGAGACGCCGCGTGTCTCTTGCAGGAACGTGGGAAACCAACTTGCAAAAAACATGTAGCCAGCCGCACGGCAGATTTGCTGTCCATAGATCAACCAGATACCGGGATGGCGAAGCATGGCTTTCCAGTCCGTTGGGCCCGTTTCATGGTCGGCGTTGTGTGTTTGCTCTGAAGGGCGGCCTGCACGGATGAGCGAACGTTCGGCAGCGTTGGTTCGCGGATCAAGTTCCGGGCGATCGCGAAATCGAAAATAGAATGCCGCCGCCCAAAGAAACCCTGGCAAAGCAAAGAGTACGAAAACCCACCGCCAATCGATCGCTTCAAGTAGCTCGCCTGTCAGGACCGAGGCAACGATGGCTCCGACCTGCATGCCCACCGCCAGCATTCCGCAAGCCAACGATCGATTGGCCATCGGAGTCCAGTAATTTACGGAGTTGGTCGAAGCCGGGAAAATGCCTGCTTGGGCAATGCCCATTAATAGCTGAGCAGAAATCAATAGCCAAAAACCAGGGGAAACGGCGGTCGCGAACGTAGCCGCAGACCAACCGATCGCAAACAAGGTCAAAGCAATTCTTGTCCCGAAATTATGGGAAAACGAACCGGTGGGAACCTGGAAGATCGCGTACGTCCAAAAGAACGCTCCTAGAATGTAGCCAGATTCATTCAGCGAAATATCAAGGTCGCCGCGGATACGGCTTTCGGCGATACCAATGGCATTGCGGGTTAAATAGGCGAGGGATGCGGCGGTCGTCAGCCAGAGGATCGCTAGAAAGCGAATATTCGTCGGCGGCAGGGTATCGATCGTCGGGGCCGATGTTTCGGCTTGCAGGTCTTCTCGATCAGACATCAAGCGAATTCCTCTGTGTTGAGCGTAACTTTCTCTGGCGGCAATCCACAATTGGCTTAAGGGTGCGCCAACGCATGGTGTGCTGCAGGGGGGCGTCGAGCGATTTCGATTCTCGGAAGCCTCAGCGTAATACCTTCGCTAACCGCAGGAAAAGTCGATCCACCTCGGCTTGAGTCTCTGCGTCGAGTTCCCAAGCGACCGGCTGCCTCTGTAGCGTGTTGGGGAACAGCCCCCGTTTTTTCATCAAGTACTTTTCAATCGCCAGAAAGCCATCCAGCCCAGCGGACAATTGCAACGCGACCAAAGCCCCAAGCGGGAGCGATATTTCGTAGGCACGTTCTTCATTCTTCGCTTCAAGGGCCTGCCAAAGGGCGATGACGGCATCCAGCAGATCGGTTCCTGGCATCGTTCCTTGAATTCCGCGACGATAACAATCGACGAGGTTAATTCCACCAGAGCCCTCAAAGATGCGGGCCTGGCCTTGGGTGGCGTCTCGGAGGCGAGATAAATTGGGGCCCAAGGGATGTGCTTCCGGCTTGAAGAAGATTCGTTCGGGGCCAAATTGTTCCAGCAGGTCGAGATAAACGTCGAGAGATATCTCTGCTCCGACATATCCGGAAGCATCTTGAACCACCAAAGGAAGATCGATGCTCTGAGCAATCGCGGCAAAATAAGCACGTATCGCCCCAGAGCCTAACCGCGACGCGACTGGTGGGATTGCCATTACGGCTGATGCCCCGGCTTGTTGCGCGTGTTCGGCGAGTGAACACGCCTCTAAGGTGCTCTCGGCGCCGACGCTTATCACGCTAAATCCGCGACCTTGGGCCGAGTTGCAAATGAGTTCCGCAAGTTGGTGCCGCATCGGTTGAGGCAAACGCCCTACCTCGCTGACCATTGCCATGACAACCCCGTGAGCACCCGTTTGAAACGCCCAGTCAATCTCTCGCGCGAGCGTAGCCTGGTCGATTGCTCCATCTTCTCGAAAAGGCGTATGCAATACCGGCAAAACACCATAGAGCGACTTGTTAGGAGAGAAGTTCATGGATGGTTTGCCTTGCCGCTGAAAGGGTTTGCTCTAGGCAGCCACGATCGAACGGTGTCTGCCAGACAGGATAAATTTCGAGGTCATACAGTTCTTGGGGCGGGAGATACCCCAGCGAACCATTAATCAGGTTCATGCAAATCACCGCCTGAGTAGGAAACTCGGCACGCAACTCTTTTTGGAAAATGGAATACGCTTCTCCGAGACTGCCAACGAAGATCGCATCGCCAATCTGCAAGGTGGAAAGCGGAAGCGGATAGACCGTGCCATCGCCGAGTGCCAAACGAATTCCCAGCCGTCGACGCAAGCGTTCTTTTTGATAGCGGTCGTTCGATGCCTCGTACGCTTCTTGAATCTGAGCGGAGCTGGGCCAAGCTTTTATCGGGATTTCCACGGTGGTTAGGCGAGCCTGTAGATGGGACGAAGCCTGCTGCGGCACATGCTCCCAGGCCGCCAATGGCGCACCCGATTCGACAACCTGAGCAAATTTCAGCGTGGTTCCAGCGGGCTCCATGCCAGCTAAGGTCGAAAGCACCGCGTGTCCCAATTGCCAACCATGTGCGTCAGGAATGGAAGTGTCGCCGGTGTATTGATTACGGGGCGCCAGTTCGCCGCAAGCTCCAAGAAGAAACAGCATGGGCGCCCCGGTCTCGCGTTCGACTAGTTCCCGCGTGGCACCGATATAGTCGGGCGAGATCGCGGTGTTTGCCCAAGCCAGGGTGGTAGGATGGCAGGCATAGTTGACGATCGTCGCCTTCATGTTTCCGTGAAGGTCGACCATCCGGCCAACCAGTAACGTGTCGTCGGCATCCTTGTCGGGCGTGTAGCCGCACAGATAGCGATCTTGTGTTGGATCGGGATCGGGCAGATCACGGGGCTTGGCAAGCGTGCAGCGCCCCGTTTCCCATTCGAGCGTCGCCGGGCAGCTGTTCTTCTCGGCAGCGCGAACGGTCTCGACGATCTTCGGAGGCAACGATTCCATCCAAGCTTGCAGCAAGTCACCACCGGGAAGCGGTTCGTCGGTGAGCATCAGAGGTGGGGTCGCATGCGAGTGAGAAAGGGCGAAGATAATATTCTCGCGGGGGAGTCCCAGTTTGCTAAGGAACCGCTCATGGAAGCCGGCCATCGCCTCAGGCGTTTTCCAGAAACTCAGATCCCCGCAGATCAGCACCAAAGGCGAAGGATGCTCATCGGTCGCGATGGTCATCGCGGTCAGCGTTAAAGGGCGGTGAATTGACGCAGCGGTGTCGTGAGTCGCCGCACCCCAACAACGCGAGTAGATTCCGACTGGGGGCGTAATTTCGCATTGGGCGACCCCAATGTGGCCACGAAACGCAGGGTGACGAAATTCAAGAGAAGCCATGGTGTTACCGGTAAAAAGCAAATGAGAAAGAATCTATCGGCAGCATGTGCAAACAGAACCGGCTACCAGTCTCCTACCGCCCCATCGCGATAGAAGACACGTTGGGGGAGTTCCTGCTGGAATGGATATTTCTTAATCGCCTCTTCGTTGATGGTTACTCCCAAGCCAGGTTTCATGTTGGGGCTTATGGTGCGGGTTTTCTCGTCCAAAACGTAGCCTTCCTCAACAACATCTCGCCGCCAAGGGACATCTTCATGAACCGATTCGCAGATAATGTAACTTGGCTGCGAGAAACCAAACTCCAAAGACGCCGCAGTGCTGACTGGCCCCTGGGGGTTGTGAGGAGCGAGGGCGATTCGGTGGGCATCCGCCAACGCAGCAATGCGGCGAGCCTCGGTGAATCCGCCGCAATGGGTTAGATCGAGCTGGCATACTTCACAGCCCCGTGCCGCAAACAAATCGCGGAATGCGGCCAAGTGTGTTAGACGTTCACCGGTCGCAATCGGAGTGGTTACTGCCGCATTGATGGCAGCAAGCGATTCAAGGCTTTCCGGCCAACAGGGTTCTTCAAAGAAATAGAGCCCATACAAATCGAGTGCTTTGGCAAACTGCATTCCCATCGCCGGCGAAGGTCGGGCATGGCAGTCGACCATAATATCGATATCTTCCCCGACGGCGTCACGCATCGCCGCGACACACTTATCGGCAGCCCTGATAGAACGCATGCCTTCGATCGGCATCGTCGGGGGGACTGCCATCGACTTGAACGCACTAAAGCCATCTTCGGCTGCTTGCTGGGCTAGGTCTGCGAATTGAGCGGCGTTGTCGACCGGTGTTTCATAAAAGCTTTCCAGGCGGCCTCCACCCAAGTGGCAATAAGTGCGAATGGAATCGCGAACCGGACCTCCCCACAGTTTGTGACAGGGGACTCCGTGAACCTTGCCGATAATATCCCACAAAGCGAGATCGATTCCTGAGATCGCCGTTGAACGGACAACACCGCTTCCGTGCCAGAAATGCTGCCGCCACATCATCTGCCACAAGTATTCGACACGCGTGGGGTCTTCACCGATTAGCAGTTCCGCTAGGTCTTGCACGGCGCCGACGACACCCCGCGTGTGCCACTCGAGCGTCGCTTCGCCCCAGCCAACTAAGCCTGGTCTATTGGTCAGGATCTTCACGAAAACCCAGTTGCGCATGCGGGCATTACAAACCAGCGTTTCTATCGCGGTGATCTTCATAGAGGAACCAAAATTGGGTGAATTCTTGATCATAAGCCGTTAGATTAAGTATTTGACTTTGGCATCACCGTAGTTGATATTGTTGACAAAAACAAGTACTGCGATCGGCTTTGGTTGGTCATTATGCTTGTATACAGCTTACTTGTAGGTAGTAAAATTTGACTTTGTTTACAATGTAATTGACTTTGGCGACAAAGGCACGTATAGTCACGCTCATGTCTATTTCCAATTACATCCGAGACGATTTAGCCAACCGCTTGCGGTCGGGGCAAGATTTGCCTGCTCAGCTAACCATTGGCTCACTGGCTGAGCTTTATGAAGTGAGTTTTACGCCGGTCCGCACGGCCATTGCCGAACTCATTCACGATGGCTTTCTGGAAAAAGGCCCCAATCGCCGTTTGGTGGTGACATCCCCGTTGCCGACAGAAGTTGACAAAACGGGGCCGGTTGCTGCGCCTGCTCCCCCGCGCGATCCCTATCAAGAAATCGTTAGCGATTTGGTCCAGCTCAGCCTTAAAGGGAAAACAATCTACCTCCGCGAGGAGGTAACCGCCGAGCGTTACGACATCAGTCGTTCCGTGATTCGCAATATCTTTCATCGTTTGACCGGCGAAGGAATTCTCGATCACATTCCGCGGCGAGGATGGCGGCTGAGGGCTTTTCGCCAAGATGATTTGCAGGCTTACATTGAGGTGCGAGAGTCTCTGGAGTTAAAAGCCTTGTCGTTGGCTTTTTCCCGAATCGATAAGAAAGAAGTCAAGCGGATGTTGGATGCCAACGTTTATCCAACCTCTGCAGCCCAGTCGCCGAAGATTGACGAGTCGTTGCATGCCTACTTAATCAAGCTTTCCGGCAACAGCTATATCCAAGACTTCTTCGCACGTCAGGGGCGATACTACGAACTGCTGTTTTCGTGGGAAGATCACGATCGCGAGACGGCCATCGAGACGGTTCGGCAGCATCGTGCCATTCTGGCTGCCTTGCTGGAAAGCAACGAGCATGCCGCACGGTCCGCTCTCTCGTACCACATCTTGAACAACCATCCAATTCTCAGTCAGATTGCCGAGCAAAGCTTGGCTCTGGAGGAGGAGTAAATCGATGCCAGACCGAATTCGCATTTCAGGTCGACGTATGTCGCTACTGCAGGCAGTGTTGGCAATTGCGCTGAGTGCTGCGGTCGTTGATTCCGGTTTACTTTTTGCTGCCGACGGGGGCGTGGACTACCAGCAGCAAATCAAGCCGCTTCTGCGAGCGCGCTGTTACGCTTGTCATGGCTCGTTGAAACAAGAAGGTGGTTTGCGACTGGACACGGCGGCGCTGTTAAAAATGGGGGGAGATTCCGGCGAGGCTATTTTCCCCGGCGAAGAAGCCGCTGCCAGTCTCTTATTGGAACGGATTGCTACGAAGGATGTTTCGTACCGCATGCCCCCAGAGCACGAAGGGGAGCCATTCAACACGCACGAAATCGACCTCATTCGAAAATGGATCGCCGGTGGTGCCCAATCTCCAGAAGACGAACAGCCTGAGGCAGATGTATCCGACCATTGGTCGTTTCAACCGATAGAAAAAGCTCCGCTGCCAGAAGTAAGTAATACGCAGTGGGTGCGCAACCCAATCGACCGCTGGATTGCTGCCGGCCACGAAAGCCAAGACTTGCAGCCTCAGCCAGAAGCCCCACGCATTGTCCTTGTCCGCCGCTTGTATCTCGATTTGATCGGCGTTCCCCCAACCGCAGAGCAGATCGCAGCTGCCGAGGCGGATACCTCCGACGATTGGTACGAAAAGATTGTCGATCGCCTGCTAGAAGATCCTCGCTATGGAGAACGTTGGGCACGGCATTGGATGGATGTCTGGCGATACAGCGACTGGTGGGGATTAGGCAATCAGTTGCGAAATAGCCAAAAACATATGTGGCATTGGCGAGATTGGATTGTCGAGTCACTCAACGAAGATCAGCCGTACGATGAAATGGTCTGCTTGATGCTGGCCGCAGATGAAATTGCCCCGAACGATCTCGATAAACTACGAGCAACGGGGTTTCTTGCACGCAACTATTTCATTTTCAATCGCGATAAGTGGATGGATGAAACCGTCACCCATGTCGGTAAGGGGTTTCTTGGGCTGACGCTGAACTGTGCGAAGTGCCACGATCATAAGTTCGATCCGATTCCGCAAACAGACTATTACCGCATGCGGGCCTTCTTCGAGCCGTATCACATTCGGATGGACATGGTCCCAGGCACAACCAGTTTTGCCCAAGACGGAATTCCACGGGCATTCGATGGCAGTCCCGACGACTCCACGTTTTTGTTCATTCGTGGTAATGAAGCCCAGCCAGATAAGTCACACCCTATTTCGCCCGGCGTGCCAGAAGTCGCTGCTTTTGAGGAAATCGAGATTCAGCCCGTCGAGCTTCCCGAAGAGGCCTGGCAGCCGGGACTACGGAGTTGGGTGCTAGAGAATCATCGCAAGGACGCACAGAGCCAGTTGGCGACTGCTCAAGCTCAGCGAGACGAAGCCGCGAGTCAGTTGAACGCAACGCAGGAGACACCGGAACCGCCAGCGATTATTTTTGACCCCATCGTAGAGACGTTTACCACCCTCGATCGCCAACGCTGGCAAGTTCGTGGGGAAGGTTGGCAGCATACGGCAGGCAAGTTACAGCAGAATTCAAACGCGCCGGTTCGTTCCGAGATAACGCTCCTAGAAGAGGTGCCGCGTGACTTTGAAGTGGTTCTTCAGTTCAAGATTGTGGGAGGAACCACCTATCGTAGCGTCGGAATCGATTTCGATGTTCCCGGCCCGCAATCTGGCGAACAGGACTCGTATTCCTTCGTTTATATCAGCGGCCATTCTTCCGCTGGCAAGGTTCAAGGAGCCTTTTCACAAGATGGCAGTACGCACTACCCACCGGAAGGACGTCGCAGCTATTCGGTAGAACTGAATCAGCCGTATACACTGCTTTTGCGTGTGCGAGATGGTTTGGTCAACGCCGTGCTCAACGACAAGCTCGTTCTCGCTTGGCGTACGCCGGTAGAACGCCATCCGGGTGCGATTCGGCTGATGACCTACGACGCAGTGGCAGAGATCACCCATTTTGAGTTGACGGCACTTGATCCGGCCAGCGAGCTTACCGAAACATCGGGAAAACCGACCGTTACCACTCGCGAGACATTCGATCGCGCCGTCGCCAATTTGACTGTAACGGAGACATACCTAAGCTCGGTCGAGCAGCGGATTGCGGCAATCGAATCGCGACAAAAGCAGGAAGCTGCTGAGAAGCAGGAAAAGCTCCGCATCGCGGCAATTCGAGCCGAACAACATTACGCAGTTGCCTTAGCTCGCCGAGAGGTTCTTGTCGCGGAGCAAAATGCCACCAAAGCCCCTCAGGAAAAAGCCACTGAGGCCGAAAAGCAGCTGGCCTCCGCCAGAAAAAAGTTGAAAGAAGAACTAGCGAAGCTGGATAGTGAAGTCGCCTCGGATGCAACATTCACGTTGTTTCAAGGGGCGGAATGGTCCGCTACTCGGTTCAAACACACAGGGCATGATGATCCCACGCTTCCATTCCCAGCAACCAGCACCGGCAGGCGAACGGCTTTGGCTGAATGGATTACTGATCGACGCAACCCGCTGACTGCTCGCGTGGCGGTTAATCATCTTTGGGGGCGGCATTTCGGGACTCCCTTGGCAACTTCGCCGTTCGATCTTGGTCGCAATAGCCCGACTCCAACGCACGCAAAACTAATCGATTGGCTGGCTGCTGAGTTCATGGAACATGGTTGGAGCATGAAGCATCTGCACCGTCTGATCGTAACTTCAGCTACGTATCGCATGTCCTCCTCGCGACTCGGTGCCGAGAAAAACATCGAGAGCGACTCGGACAATCTCTATCTGTGGCATCGTCAGCCGCTGCGTATGGAATCGCAATTGGTACGAGACGCTATTTTGTCGCTAGCGGGTACGCTTGATTCGACAATGGGAGGCCCTTCGATTCCGCCTGGGCAGCAAGAGGATTCCCACCGTCGCAGTCTTTACTTTTTCCATTCGAATAACGAACGCAATCTGTTTCTCTCGACGTTTGACGAGGCAGAGGTAACCGAATGTTACCGCCGCGATGAAAGCATTGTTCCTCAGCAAGCTTTGGCAATGACTAATAGCAAGCTGGTCCTTGAATCGGCTCCCTTGATTGCTAAACAGCTCAGCGAATCGGCGGAAACCGAACAAGCGTTTCTTCAGACCGCGTTCGCTGTGGTTCTGGGGATTCATCCCACATCAGAAGAAATTGAAGCGAGCCACCGTGCGCTCGAGGAGTTGCAGGAGTTGCCAGAGAGTACAACCGAACGAGCCCGTGCTCAGTTGATCTGGATACTTCTTAATCACAACGACTTCGTTACGGTTCGCTAATCCGAGGATGAGAGGAGATCGATATGAGTACGCCATTTCAACGACCATTGTCGCGTCGCTCGTTTCTAAGTGATACATGCCTCGGCTTTTCTGGCTTGGCATTAGGGGCAATGCTCCGCCAGGAGGGAGTCGCGCGAGCTGGTTGGTCGCCACCGACCGGGAAACCACATCGACCTCCAAAAGCGAAAAGTGTCATCTGGCTGTTCATGAACGGTGGCGTCAGCCAGATGGAGAGTTTCGATCCGAAGCCAATGCTGTCCAAGTATGGCGGCAAAACAATCGCGGAAACTCCGTTCGCTGATACCCAAGATCCGAAGAAGCTGGCCATTGAAAGACTGGTCGCCCCCGATGGGAACGGCATGCAGCGCAATACGCTGTATCCACTGCAAGTTGGCTTTAAGAAGCATGGACAGAGCGGAATCGAAGTTAGCGACTGGTTCCCGCATATCGCCAGCCAAGTCGATAAACTAGCCGTTATCCGCTCGATGTGGACAACCGACAGTAATCACGGAGCTCAGGCTCAGTTTCACACCGGTCGGCATTTGAACGATGGAGCTTTTCCCACGTTAGGTGCCTGGGTGCATTATGGGCTCGGGTCCTTAAATGAAAACCTGCCGCAGTTCATTTCTATCGGCAAACGCGAATATTGGAACAAGCGAGACGGCCAATATCTTGGCCCAGCACACGATGCCGTGCCGCTGCGAATCGATCCTCAGAATCCCCTTGATTTCAGTCAGCCAGAGATCGAGATTCCGGCTGGTGCGAAAGGAATCGGTAAAGAACTGCTCGGCAAGTTAAACTCTTTACGCGAAGCAGAGTATCCTCACGATCCTGCCATGGAAGCCAGAATTGCTTCGTACGAACTTGCCTTCAGAATGCAGACTTCGATTCCCGATATTGTCGATCTCGCACAAGAAACGCCTGAGACGCTTTCGCTTTACGGAATTGATCAACCCCATTGCAAAGAGTTTGGCACACAACTGTTAGCAGCTCGCCGCATGGTGGAGAAGGGGGTTCGCTTTATCCAGATTCAGCACGGTGGCGGCGGAGCTGGTGCGTGGGATGCCCACAGCGGTTTGAAATCAAATCACGAAAAGCTTTCTAGCGCGGTTGATCAACCGATCGGCGCGTTGCTGCAAGATCTTGACCGGCGAGGTTTGCTCGATGAAACCCTCGTTGTTTTTTGCACCGAATTTGGACGGACCCCAGGCACGCAAGGTGCTGACGGTCGTGATCACCATATTTTCGGCTTTACCGTTTGGATGGCCGGAGGTGGAATCAAGGGAGGAATCACACATGGTGCCACCGACGAGATCGGCTTTCATGCGGTGGAAGACCGTCACTACGTTACCGATGTCCATGCAACCATTTTACATCAACTCGGGCTCGATTCCCGAGAACTAGAACTCCCTGGTCGCAAACGAACTGAAATCGACCACGGACATCCTATTTTCGAGATCATGGCCTAACGGAGTTGGCATTTGTTCCGTCAATCAAACGACGAACGAATGCGCAGAACCTATTGCAAATCATATTGCGTGATGCTTTTGAGCTCTCTCGAAAATCTATTAGTAAATAACAGCGGTGTTGATCGAACAGGAAAGACTTTTATTTGCCTCGGACTTTGCGAGGTGAATGCTTAACCCCGTTTAGACTGCGTCTGCGGACATCACTCACTCTTCCCCTCATGCTTTGCCCTTTATGCACTTGGGCAAGCTTGCTCCTTTTCGCGACTACTTTTAATTCGTCTGTTCTCAATAAAGGTGTGCAATGAGTAAGAAGTGTAAGCAGGGCTTCACGCTAGTTGAACTGCTAGTCGTGATCGCAATTATCGGCGTCTTAATCGCCCTCTTGTTGCCAGCCGTACAGCAAGCCCGTGAGGCCGCGCGGCGAATGAGTTGCAGTAACCACGTAAAACAGCTTGGTTTGGCACTGCACAACTATCACGATACTTTCGGGGCGTTGCCTTACGGTGGACGTGGGCAGTTCAATCAATCGTGGTTCGTTTCGATTTTACCGCAGATCGAACAGTCGGCAATTTACAACCAGTTCAAGTTTGATGTCACGATGAGTGGCTACCCAGGCGGCGTCAACGGGACACTGTTGAATCAACTGACGCCTGATTATGTCTGGTGTCCATCGAGCTCGGCGGAACGCGTGAACCGCCGCACGGATGTTGCCAATCGTTTTTCAACGGCCTCGTATATCGGAATCGCAGGGGCATCGACCAGTGCTACGGTGGCCAGCGATCCTACTGGCCAAGGACGTTGCGTGGCAGGTTCTCAAGGTTATGCGTGTGCCAACGGCATGATGATTCCTAACAAGGTCTCGCGCTTTCGCGATAGTATTGATGGGCTGACCAACACGCTCATCATCGGAGAGCAATCCGCAGTCGGCAAGAATAGCAGCGGCGCTCGGGTCGATATTCGTAGC
This sequence comes from Bremerella cremea, assembly GCF_003335505.1. NCBI lineage: Bacteria > Pseudomonadati > Planctomycetota > Planctomycetia > Pirellulales > Pirellulaceae > Bremerella > Bremerella cremea. The sequence goes on along the minus strand of NZ_QPEX01000010.1, from coordinate 949,365 downwards.
AGTTATGAATGGGGCTGTTGGATCGGTCCTGGTGCGACGGTGGTTCCGCCTGAGACGGGCGGGACTTATGCCTGGTCTGGCACGCCTTGGAGTCGCAATACGACGACCGTTCGTTATCCTGTTGGTACCATTACCGAAGGGGCTGGCAATACACGCGATGGGGTGAATACATCGATCTATTCAGAACACCCTGGTGGTGCCATGGTTCTTCGTGGTGACGCCAGCGTGACATTCGCAATCGAGACCATGGAACTGCTGACCTTGCGAAATCTATGCATTCGCGACGATGGCCAGGTCATCGGTAACGATTTTCGATAGACCAAGCGGGGAAGCTGCAAATGCTTCCTGCTCGAACGCAGGCAACTTGGCGCAGTGAGAGACGATACGATTCGTCTCTCACGCGAAATAATCTGTGCGCGATTCTTCATGAACGTTATTTGAGAACCCATACGCTCTTCGTAGCGCCAATTAGGATGAAACAGGATGACCGCGAATTTTCGATTTCGTGAGAAACACTTTCGCCGACAATGGGGATCGTTGGCTTGGTTGATCGGTTTGGCGGCACTCGTTGGCTGTAACATCGGGGCCTCTCCCTCGGCTTCGGTCGATGGAGCGGTAACATTAAACGGTAAGCCAATTCCCGACGGCTCGATTGTATTGGTCAACGACCAAGGCTCGATTGCTACGGCTGCGCTTCAGCCAGATGGTAGTTACTCGCTCAAGTGCCCTCCCGGCAAGTACCTTGTGGCCGTTACGCCTCCGCCTGAGCCCGATCCGCTGGCTCCAAAAAACGTGGGACCTGCACCTAAGCGAATAGACATTCCGCGATCTTACTTGGATGTCGGTACAAGTGGCCTTATCGCGGAGGTCAAAGAAGGAGGAAACAGTTTCGACTTCGATCTCGATTCCAAATTCAAGGGACGTTAAAGCAATGAGTCGGTTTTCTATTGCCCGGTGGTTGGGGTGTGTGACGATTTTGCTGGTGCTCCGAAGTGTCGCCATGGCGGAGGAACCTAAGACTGCGGCCTCGCGTCCGGTTCTGCTGTTTACGGTGCCGGAATATTGCGAGGGAATCGTTTTCGACCATGCTGGCAATGGTTACATCTCGCACGGCGCAGAGATCACTCGTTTCACCCCGGACGGTAAGCGAAGCTTGTGGGCAACCACCGGAGCGCCGAATGGGCATAAGATCCTGGCCGACGGAACTCATCTCGTCTGTGACAAGAGTCAACACGCCGTGTTACGTCTATCCGCCAACGGCAAGCCCCTGACTCCAGCAGCAACCGACTGCGATGGCAAGCCGTTGCGTGGACCTAACGACCTGACTTTGGATACTCCGCACGGAGGTTTTTATTTTACTGATCCAGAAGAAAGCGATTTGGAAAACCGAATCGGTACCGTTCATTATGTTGATCACAACGGGAAGACCAGCTTAATCGATCATGGCCTGGCCTATCCGAATGGAATTGTCCTGAGCCCCGATGGCAAACGTTTATGGGTGGGCGAAAGCATGACCAATCGTGTGCTTGTGTACGAAGTGGAAGGGCCAGGCAAGGTGAAGAACCGTAAGATCTTTGCCCAGTTGCCGCTTAAAAATGACCAGCTAGGACAAATCAACAACCTGCCAGACGGTATGTGTCTCGATGACCAGGGCAACCTGTACGTTGCCCATTACGGCATGCAACGCGTGCAAGTTCTCGATCCGTCCGGCAAATGGATCAAGCAACTTGACGGCGGCAACCTAACGACGAGCAACGTCGCGTTCGGCGGCCCCAAAATGAACCGGTTGTTCGTCACTGGCGGCTTAGCGACTGGCCAAGGGGGACTATTTCGTCTCGACTTAGAGGGGACTAAGGGCCTAACGATAACCCCACAAATCTCTCTGCACTCTGAGAAGTGAGCGTTCCGTAGTCTCGTTCGCACTTTGCGCAGACATCAAGGGAGAGTTTCCAGGCGGCGATAATTGTCTGCGATTGACCCGTATCGGAATTCCTCGAACCATGCCGTCGGTCTGCTCGCCCAATAGACCTCGGCTTCTGCGCGAGCAAGTTGCCTGACCGTGGTCTGCAACGTTGCATTTCGATTGTTCCATCTGCTCGTTCGGTGCCCGGCGCGGTGTTACCGAGGTGTGTCATCGAATTTTGCGGCCTGTGTTGCGCAGAAAAGGAGATAATCAGGCCGCACGATCTAACGATCATGCCCCCGACTTGTTTCCTCTCGGAGAAGATGAGAAGGTAAATGCTACTTCGTTGGCAGGAATTAAGCAGAGGGGCAAGCAAGCCCTGAGTGAACACATCCTTAGGGTCGTCCGTATTATTGATGTTTGCACTAGCAATTAAGCATGGGCGACCCATGAACGCCTCATAATTTGCGGCATTTCGGATGGAATCGAGGTTTGAATTCCTGCACCAACAAAAAAACATGACAACTTGACGGCAATGCAGGCCGTTCTGTTCGTTTCCCCCCCGGATTTTACCCCTGGAGATTTCCTGATGAATTTTGATCGCCGAAAGTTCCTGGCATTGGCAGGTACGGCTGGAGTGATGGCGGCTTCCGGATCTTTTACGAATATTGCCTTTGCGGCTGAGGCCACCTTGCCGCCGCTGCCCTACGCGTTTGACGCGTTAGAGCCATACATTGATGCCAAGACAATGGAAATCCATCACGACAAGCATCATCAAGGGTATGTGAATAAGCTAAACGCGGCCCTGGCCGAGCACCCTGAATTACAGGAAATGCCCCTTGAGAAGCTACTGGCCAACCTCGATGCCGTTCCCGAATCGATTCGCACCGCAGTACGTAACAACGGAGGCGGGCATCTGAACCATTCGCTATTCTGGCAAATGATGACCCCGGATGGTGGCAAACAAGACAAGGGAAGAGTGGGGGACGCTATCAACAAGACCTTTGGGAGTTTTGAGAACTTCCAGAAGGAGTTTGCGGCGAAGGCCGGAGGTCAATTTGGGAGCGGATGGGCTTGGCTTGTCGTAGGTGATAATGGCAAGTTGGAAGTTATTTCAACCCCCAATCAAGATACGCCGGTCTCGCAAGGCAAGACGCCAATTCTCGGCGTCGACGTCTGGGAACATGCCTATTATCTCAAATATCAGAACCTGCGCGGCGGCTATGTGGATGCTTGGTGGAACGTTGTGAACTGGGATTTTGTGAATGAGTTGTTCGCAAAAGCCAATCGCTAGAACGTAGTAAACAACGGCACAACAACGTTGACTCGGCAAACGGTCGGGCATAGTTTACGAACTCTGCCGACCGTGCGTCGAGATTGTGTTTGGAGATACTCCAGAAACAGATTCCACCGTCTTAAAGGTCCTGACCAACCGAATTGGGACTGAGACTCATACGCAATCTTGCTGCGGGGTTTGCTAGATGTTCGCATCGCCAGATACGACTGGCCCGCAGCTATTGACGCTTCACAACGGCGTTTTCTGTAGGCCGATTGCGATTGCTTAACAAAGGACGCTGGCTCACGATCCTTCATTCGATTCTACAGAATTCAGCCAGGGGCAACGTTTTTCTACCACGCAGACGCCATTCGATAAGCGTCTTTTTTGAACGTTCCACGGATCTCTTAGCGGCGATTTACGAGTGTCTCAAACTTTGATTGCCGAAACTCAGGCTACGATCGATTCGCAACGAGGCTTATGGGTGTATGCGCAAGGAATCCATGCATCAATCCATCCGTTGGCTGCCAGTGGCTTGTCTGGGAGCTAACTCCCGCACCGCTTTGACGTCGTCAGAGGGAGGTTGACGCAGTACGAATCGTAAGTGCAGATTGAGAGATCGATAAATCACTGGCGGTAGCATGTCAACGAGAATCAATTTCGCATATCCTGACAATGAAAGATGGCTCGTCAGGCATGCTTGGCGGCGAATCGGAATCGATCAGTGTCGAGTTACGTGCTCAGCCATCCATCGGTTCGATTCGCTTTAGTTCAGGGATCTGGCAGAGGAAGTAGAACGCACGTTGCTTCAAATGATAGAGGATGCAGCCCCTTGACCCATGCTACCGAATCTCCACGCTCAGGCAGATCCGAGAAAACTAACCCGTCCAAGGAATCGGCTAGTCAGATGGTCAACTGGTGGAACCGAAAGTCGCTCGGCATCGCGGCCTTTGCCATTTTAGCAATTCTTCTACACCTGCTGCTGCGATTTGGTGTTCAGACCACCGCCGCAACAAGCGATTTGCCGCTGCTGACCACGCTGGTTGTTGGTGGTTTGCCTCTACTTGTAGACTTGTTACGAAAGCTGCTCCAGCGAGAATTTGGCTCGGACTTGCTGGGGGGGATTTCTATCATCACCTCGGTATTACTGGGGGAGTATCTTGCTGGATCGATTATCGTGTTGATGCTCTCTGGAGGCGAAGCATTGGAAGCGTATGCGCTTCGCAGTGCATCTTCGGTACTGGCGGCGCTGGCCAAGCGTATGCCGTCGGTTGCTCATAGAAAACGTGGTTCCGAGATTGTCGATATCGATTTGCACGACGTGGTTGTCGACGACACGTTGGTTATCTTTCCGCACGACATCTGCCCTGTAGATGGTGTCGTGATTGAAGGTCGCGGAGTTATGGATGAATCCTACTTGACCGGCGAGCCTTTTCAGATCACCAAGACATCGGGCTCAAAAGTAATCTCGGGCGCCATCAACGGTGAATCGGCTTTGACTATTCGCGCAACCAAGCTTGCTGCCGATTCGCGTTATGCCAAAATCATGGAAGTGATGCGTGAATCCGAAGCGAAACGCCCGAACTTACAGCGTTTGGGCGATCGGCTAGGTGCAATCTACACGCCGGTGGCGTTGGCAATTGCTTTTCTGGCCTGGGCGATCAGTGGCGAGTCGATTCGTTTTCTATCGGTGTTGGTGATCGCGACGCCTTGTCCACTATTGATCGGAATTCCGGTTGCCATCATTGGTTCGATATCGCTTTGTGCACGCCGCGCGATCATTGTCAAAAGCCCTATCGTGCTAGAACAGATTGCCGCATGCCGCACAGCGATTTTCGATAAGACTGGGACGTTGACTTATGGTGAACCGTCGCTTACTGAAAAGTTGATCGCTCCCGGCCACGACCCACATGAGGTTTTGACGCTTGTCGCTAGTTTAGAGCGTTACTCGAAACACCCCTTAGCGATCGCTGTTCTTTCGGCCGCTAGTAAAGCGGGAATCGTGTTACCCGAAGCAACTGAAGTTAGTGAGCAGCCAGGACAAGGCTTGAGGGGGAACGTTGCTGGGCATTCGTTACAAATTACCAGCCGCAACAAGCTCGCTTCGCAGAAGATCTCCGGACTCGATCAACTTCCGCCAATCGCTGGAGGTCTAGAGTGTGTGGTCGCAATCGACAACCGTTTCGCCGCCGCGTTTCGATTCCGTGATGCGCCGCGATCGGATAGCCGTTCGTTCGTAAAGCATCTCGCTCCTCAGCATCAGTTTAATCGCATCATGATTCTATCAGGGGATCGCGAAGCGGAAGTTCGCTACTTGGCCGATCAAGTGGGTATCACAGAGATCTATGCGGAACAGAGTCCCGAAGAGAAACTGGCCATTGTCCGTAAGGAAACAGCTGAGGCGAAGACGTTGTATGTGGGGGATGGGATCAATGACGCACCTGCGATGATGGCCGCGACGGTCGGAATGGCGATCGGACAAAATAGTGACGTGACTGCAGAAGCAGCCGGCGTTGTCGTGATGGACAATTCCCTTACCAAAGTCGACGAGTTCATGCACATCAGCCGTCGCATGCGAACGATTGCCCTTCAGAGTGCCGTCGGTGGTATGGCACTCAGTTTGCTTGGAATGGGTTTCGCTGCATCGGGATACCTAACGCCAGTTGCCGGTGCCATCCTGCAAGAGGTCATCGATGTCGCCGCAGTACTGAACGCCTTGCGAGCCGCTTTCCCTCCCAAGGTAATCCATGACCTTTAATACCTGATTGTATTATCCGGCAAACAATGAAATTCGCGAAACCAGTCGTCGCCGGGGTATAAACGCTAAGATCAGGAACTGCTCTGGAAGATTAATGTCTCGTCACTAACGACAGATGGACGTATATCCTCATGCGAGTCAACGCGAACTGCTCCGCGACCTACGGCTGCCCGAATTGTGTGGCTAAACAGAAGGCGATTCCAACCAGTAGCGGATGAATCCCCTTCAATTCGTGTCTGCCGAGCGACCTGCTGGATTAGTGGCACCGTTCTCAAGAAAGATCGATCGCGTCTGGTTCGAGAAGGGCATTGTAACGGGAGGTGGTGGGGATAGAGTTCTTCTTTCTTCTACCCAACCGATAGGGATAAAAAAGAAGGCTCTGGCAAAATTGACGTCTGGGCGACTCTAACGCGTTTGCAACGAGACGCGATCGAGGCCAGCGAGAAACTCTCTTGAGTTTTCTAGATTGGGATTCGCTTTTAGTGCCTCTTGGAAGGCCTGGCGTGCTTCCACATCCCGACCTTCTTGAGCTAACAGCACTCCCATGTTTTGATGTGCGGCCGCTGGTCCCACCACTTTCGCAAAAGCTCGGTGGGCTTCTTCTAGGCGGTTTTGCCTAAATAAGGTCCGTGCCAAGTTCGTTTGTGCGTGTTGATGGGTGGGGGCAATGGCGAGCGCGGCTCGAAATTCTTGTTCGGCCTGGGTGTTATTGCCCTGGCGAAAATAGAAGTATCCGAAATCATTGCGCAGATCAGCATCGTTGGGATGCTTTGCCAGTGCAGCGTGAAACGCTTGTTCTGCTTCCTCTGGCATGTGTAATTCGTCGTACAGAACTGCCAGATGGCGGGCATAGTCGTACCGTTGGGGACTCTCTGCCTGGGCTTTTTCCAACAGCTTGGCCGCTTCCAGATAGTGCCCTTCCTGGTGAAGGGTTTGTGCGGTCACGATACAGGCTTCGGCTCGCTTGTCTTGTGGATCGCTAGGGGACTCAACGAGTGACTTGGGTAAGGACGGCATAAGTGATGTTGCCGAGCCCCAGGTCTTGCACCCGCACGACGCCAACAGAGCCAGAACCAAAGGTAACCATCCCAAGCGTAACATGCGGTTCCCCTTAGTAGCCAATCGCGGAGTTGTTGGAGGCACGGATCTGAGAGCCACCGAGGTAGGTACTGGCGACCCCTTCTGCCTCGATGCCATACATCGGTTCCGCTTTGGCATACCCGAGAACGACCCACTGCTCAGGCTGAGGGAAGTCGGTCTTGGACAACACTTCTTGGATGTAGGTCAAACGTTGTTGGTCGAGTTCGTGATTCTCTGACATTTCAACCACAATCGGCTCTCCCAACTGCATCGCAAGCGTGGGAAGGTCGGTCATATGCCGCTTGCCATAGGGGCCCAGGTCGGTCGAGGCACCAATCCATTCAGCCTGATAGATCGTCAGCATATCCCTTTGGGCTGCAGTGGTTTGGGCATTCTGCCAACCGCAGCCGTAGGTTCCCAGTGGTTGCGGGATGGCTCCAGCAGGAATGTCGGCGCAGCGATCCCAGCAAAAGGGGCTACCACACTTCGAGCAGCACCCTGTTTGCCAAAGGCAAATGCCAAACAGCAGCAATAGCCAGGCATTGTTTCGAGTTTGGATCATCATGAAACTACTTTGTCGGGGTAGGGCAGCGTGGAATTACTTGGCCAATATGGGTTGACGACAGCAATCGAATGCTCGACCTGATGGGCCAATCAGGAACTGGCATTCATCGCAATGATTTCCCACATGCTGACGTTGATGGTCGGTTCGCACCGGGCTTCGGTATCCTTGGGAATGCCGGCTTTCTAGGCGATTGAGTAGAAAGAACTCAATGTCGTTGGGTTCATGCATATCTTCCCCTGGCAGTGGTGGCCCTTCGCATGCGTCGATGGGATGAACAAGTTGAGGCGTAATCAGCACGACCAACTCTTGTTCATCCGCAGAGGTGTTGTTCAAACCTCCGGTGTTGCCAATAAATGGAAGGTCTCCCCAGAAGGGGATTCGCTTCCCGTCTGCCCCAAAATTGTGCTGAATCAGGCCGGCAACCGCCAACGTTTGTCCTTCACGAAGCTCGACCGTCGTGCTGAAATCGTTCGATTGCAACCCGGACACACTGGTACCCCCTGCTGACGCATTTCCCCCCACGCTCGTTCCCAAGCTTTCGTCTCGGCTGCTGACCGTGGCATTGACGACCAAGCGAATGCGGTCACGGTCGACGATATTTGGCGTGAAGTTCAGTTGGACACCAAAAGGCACAAACTGAACGCTTTGTGCCGAACCACCATTGGTTATCACCGCAGAAGGGACCGGGAACTCGCCCCCAGCGCTAAAACTGGCGGTTTGTCCATTGAGCGTGGTGAGAGTTGGTTCTGCCAACGATTTTGCCAGGTTCATCTGACGCAAGGCGCGAATGGCCAGATTCACTTGCCCTCCATCCAAAGAGGCGAGAACGTTACCGGCAGTGGAACCAGTGGTAAGGCCATTGGAGAGAATCCCAGCGGTCGTTTGTCGAAAAATCGTTCCCGCACTGTTGGCAACGGAAAAGTCCATCCCGATGCTTCGTGCCGCGCTGCGGTTAACTTCTGCAACGGTCACCTTCAGCATTACCTGCTGATCACCCGGGATTTGTAGCAGGTTGATAATATTAGCTTGCCGCAATTGCTGACTAATAGCATCGATTTGCTCCCGATTGACGTTGTCGGTGACGGTGCCTGGGACATAGTTGGTCTGGAGCACAACATCCCCTTCCCGAATTGTGGGACGAGATGCCGCACGGGGCGCGTTGGCGGCAACTACTTGTAGGATACGCACGGCCTCCAAGGCGTCTTGTGCCTGACCTTGAACAATCAATTGGTTTCCAACGAACTTCAACTCAACATAGCTATTAGGAAAGGCCTGGTTGATCTCGTTGGATAGATTTGCATAGGTGGCGGACAAGTACTGGGCCGCCTCAACATCGGGTTGCACGCGAATCAGATAGCTCAACACACGCTGGCCACTTGGCTGCGAGGGATCGGCAACCCAGATATTCAGAACCGTCGTGCCACGTCGAACCCCGACAATTGAAATCTCTTTGTTGGAGATGACCTGGTACGTAGCAACTTGATCATCCGGCAGGTAGACCCGAATCGGTGTTTCTTTAAACACCAAAATACGAGGGCGTCCCTCGACAACCGTCAGAGTGTTTTCAGGGTCGATGGTTCCCTGAATAAATTGCCCGTACGTTTTCTGTAAGGCTTCTGTCGGCTGAGGCTGCTGTAGTCCCGGCGGGAGCGTTTCCAGTCGTTGCAGACGGTCGACCCCTGGCTGGGGAGGTGCCTGTTCAGGGAGACGCGGAGGCTGGGCAACTTCAATCGGGCGATCAGTGGCTTGAGCCAGACGCACAATCGGTGCCTGGGTAGGGCTGGCAAATTCATGCACCAACGGTTGCCGCGTTTGGGCATTCGCGATAAGTGGCCATGCCAGCAATATGATCAATAGAAGCGCACGCATCATCGAGCCAAACCTGGTTCGAGAAAGTCCATGTAGGGGCAACCCATGCATGGAGAGAATTTTGAAACACCTTTGCGTGCTACTGAAGAGTAACACCACAACGTATCGTCTTAATCGTCATGATCAATCCAGACCATTTATTCCGATCAATCGGAAATCAAGCGGTTTGTCGCCATAAAGAGGGAGGCAATACTCGATGGTTTGCGGAAAAGTCCTTGCGATCGCTCGCTAGCAAGACATTCTGTCCGACATGAAGTCGCGGAGGATATTGGGCCAGCGTCTCGACGACAAAGTGTGCCTGGCGATTCGAGGCGATGCAGAGCCAGGGTCTGGCATCGAGGTGCTGTGATAGCACGACTCCTTCCGCCGAGCAAAAGAAGATATCCAGAGAGAAGCGTAGGAAGTGAGTATGTATCGAGCGGCAAGGAGCCAGCAACAGGCCTTCCTCCGGAGCCAATGGGGCGGCACCTTGCAGCCCGCAAAAGCGTTTCCAAAAAGAAGTCGCTAAAAGCAAGCGAGGGATAACGACTTCTTCTGTCTCGCGATCAATTAGTTGCACGGTAGAAGACACTAAAAATTCCGTACCTGCGTGAATGTATCCGCCATCTGGATCAACTGGATGAATACGGGCCCTAGCGTCCAGACAAAAAGGCCTGGCAAAAAACAGACGACCAGCGGAAACATTCGTTTGGTTGCCAGCCCCATGGCAAACATATTGGCTCGTTCCCTTCGTCGCGATCGGAGGTCGTCCGCCTGGCGTCGTAGGACATCTGAAATGCCCATGCCGACTTGATCGGCTTGAACCAACGCGGAAGTCAGAATCGAAAGGCCTGGCACGTCAGCTCGCCATGCCAGGCGGCGCAGGCATTCTGAGCGCGTTCGCCCCGATAGGATGTCCCCCTGGTAACTGCGGAGTTCCATTCCCAGCGGTCGTCCCGCCAGACGTGTCTCCATCACGCGGGAAAGTGATGCATCGAATCCAAGGCCGGCCTGGCTAAGGGTGGCCAGTAGTTCCATTGCCAAGGGGAGGTCTTGTTCTATTTTCTGGACGCGTTCGCGTCGCTTCTGACGAACCAGTAGCCACGGTCCCAAACCCAAAGTGATTGCCAGGAACCAAGGTGCCAGGTAGGCCAGCGGTAAAAAGACCTCCCCGGTACCCCCAGGCACTAGGGTGATTGTGCGAATCATCAATGTCTGCACACCGCTTAGAATGAAAAAGGTTGCAGTTGCTATGCCTCCGATAACAAAGAGTATGGTCGAAATCCACCACCAGCGGGCCGCATCCTGGCTGCGAAAACCTGCCCGATAAAGCCATCGATTCAGCCAGGGCATATCGCGGAGGTCGGTTTCGCGCGTTGCCGAGGTTTCCTCCTGGTTCAGCCAACGCGCTCGAGCCATCTGCCACGCACGCATCGATCGCCATGCCAAGGCAATTCCTACCAGGGTAATGCCCCAAAAGGCGATCATGACGAAGAGAATGGAATTTGTGTACATATTAGAACTTCGCCCGACTCATCCAATGCATCCACACAATGCCAACAGCTTGCAACAACATGCTGCCGGCGGCAAAGAATTCCCCCGTTGGTGACGTGATGAACGCTTGCATCTGATCAGGTCCGTTGCGCCACATCACCAGGGCAATGAAGTAGGTCAAGCCGATAATCGCCACGGTGGAGATATCCGACTGCGTGGCGTTAGAGCGGATTTTTCGCGAGATTTCTAAGCGATCACGAATCGTTTGCCCGACCGCAGCCAAGGTTGGTGTTAGGTTGCCACCCACTTCCCAATGAACCGAGAGGGCTGAGGAAAACAGCAGAAAAGTATCTAGCGGGATGCGAGCGGCCAGACTGGCAAACACCTGGCTGGCATCGTCACCGAAGTTAATCCGCCCTAACAGATCTTGGAATTGGCCCCGCAACGGATCGCGAATTTCCTCGATCACCACACTCAACGATGTACTCAAGCCAGCACCTGCCCCTAAGGTGCCAATCATCAGGTCGATCGCTTCGGCCAACTGCTCTTCTAATTTCGCTGCCTGACGTTGGGCATTCCAGACTTCTACAATCACCAGCAGCAGGGCGACGATAAGACCCATTGTCATCGAAATGAGCACGCTAAAACCGACAAGCCAGTAAATGATCATCGCCGCGAAAAGACCACAAACCCACGGAATCCATAGGAATCGCCGGATCACCGGACGTTGACGCATGCTGGGAGATACCTCGGGCAGTGAGGTTTCCGTCGAGACATCAAAGGTCTGAAAGCGATCGAGTGCCAACGCGCGGAGCTGTATCTGACGCATCCGATAGGCAATCAGATACAACACGCTTAGCGTGCCGATCAATACGACCGTTCCCACTAGCTCCCTCCGGCTTGAAAGAGGGACATCGGTAAGTCGGTTCCCAAGGCACGCAGTTGGTCGACAACCCGGGGAACGATTCCGGTACTTTGATGAACACCCTGAATGCGTTTGCCATCGCGCCCCTGGTGACGAAAGCGGTAGATCTCTTGGAGTTGTGGCGTGTTGCCTTCTAAACCGGCAATCTCGGCAATCGATTCAACACGACGGACGCCATCTTCGTACCTGCGGACATGCACGATCACTTGAATGGCGGAGACAATCTGTTCGCGAATCGCACGTGAAGGAAGTTCCAGGCCTGCCATCAAGACCATTGTCTCTAAGCGGCTGAGAGCATCGCGGGGACTGTTCGCGTGAATCGTGGTCAAACTGCCATCGTGGCCGGTATTCATGGCCTGGAGCATGTCGAGTGCTTCGCCGCTACGTACTTCCCCCATGATAATGCGATCGGGACGCATACGGAGCGAATTGACCATCAGGTCTCGAGCGGTGATGACGCCTCGTCCTTCGACATTGGCTGGACGTGTTTCCATACGGACGACGTGGGCCTGGTCGAGCATCAGTTCTGCGGCGTCTTCGATGGTGACAATTCGTTCGCGACCAGGAATCGATTCGGCGATCGCCCCCAATAAGGTCGACTTGCCAGAACCAGTTCCTCCGGAAACTAAAATATTGCGTCGGCCTTCGACCATGCATTGCAGGAACTGATGCATCGTGGCGGAGAACATGCCCAGTTGCATGAGATCTTCCGCCCGCAAACGTCGCTTGCCGAAGCGGCGAATGGAGAGAGTCGGGCCATCGATCGTAGCAGGGGGTAGCGTGGCGTTGACACGGCTACCATCGGCCAGACGGGCATCAACCATCGGCGAGCCCTCATCAATCCGCCGCCCAACGCGCGAGGCGATCCGCTGAATGATTCGAACCAGGTGGTCGTTGTCTCGAAACTTTATATTGGTCAATTCCAACTGGCCAAATCGCTCGACATAAATCCGATGCGGCCCATTGACCAGGATGTCGGTCACCGCAGGATCGGCCATCAACGAAGACAGAGGGCCCACACCCAGTGTTTCTTCCAGCAGGTCATCCACCAGTCGGACCCGCTCTTGTTCGTTCAAAGGCACAACCGAGTCTTGCAACGCCTGGGCCACGAAGTCATTCACGAATCGTGTTAAATCGGCTTCGCTGGCGCCGATCAAATTGCGCCGATCGAGGTCGTCCAGCAAGGTGCGATGCAGGTCGGCCTTCACGTTCAAATAGTTCACGCTCCCATTGTCTGCAGCAAGGGGAGCAGTTGTCTGAACGGTCTGGCTACGCTTTTTTTCTTCCCGCTTCATACGCTGAAGCGGGACCGAAGCCATGTTCTGGCCAAAAAGGTCTCGAAGAGAGTCGTCGCTCATCGATCATCCTCCAAGGCAATCTCCTCGTGTGGCTGACCATGGCGGCGTGAAGCGTTGTTTTCACTCTCGGGGAACGCCACGCCATTGGTTCGGCCATCGGTACGAATACTGGCCACATCACGGATCAAGCGTTTCAGTTCTCTCCCAAATCCGAAATAGCCCCGGGCTGTTATGGCGATTGGGATGCCAGTATTCGCCGAACTGATCACATTGCGATCAAACGGAAAGATCCAATCGATACCGCGTCCCAGGCGCGCGGCGATATCTTCCTTACTCAAACTGCCTGTCACACGTTGTTGACGATTGAGGATGATCTCGGTTTGCTCTGCGGGGTACGAGAATTTTTCCAGCAGTTCGATTAGCCTAGCGGTTCCCAAAAGCGTGGGGACGACGTTTTCCGTCACCACGAAGGCTCGCGATGTCAGGTCGAGAATTGCCAGCGAAATGGCATCGAACACCGGAAAGGTGTCGACAATTACGAAGTCGTACGTTCGCCGTGCCAGCGAAAGAACCTGGGTGATCACCTCGTCGTTCACCCGGGCAGCCTCGACCGCATCGCGGGGGGCAGCCAGCAAATGCAAGCCGGACGAATGCGGTACGGTCATTTCCTGAATTAAAGTTGTGTCTAGACGACTTTGCTCGTTGGCGACTTCGGTAAGCGTGGCATTCGGATGCACATCCAACATCGATGCCGCGACCCCCAACTGCAAGGATGCATCGACGAGCAGTACCCGATCGGGAAACTGCTGCGCTAGGCCAACCGCCGTGTTGATGGCCATCGTCGACTTACCGACCCCACCTTTATTGCTGACAAAAGCAACCACCGCTCCGAGTTTGGCGGGCTGCTTCAGGGCATTTTTTTTAATCCGGCGAACCAGATCTTCCAGTTCTCCGAGTGCGAAAGGATAGTGGAGAAAATCCTTCACGCCGCTACGTAATACATCGATCAGAATCTCGCTTTCAGACGAGCCATTGGTAAACAGGCCATCACGAATGATTCCCACGACCGAGGTATCGGGCGAAATCGCAGTAAGTTCCCGCGCGAAGACTTGAATCGGGAGGCTGCTTTCGCGCATTTCAACCAAGGCAATCTCAGGCGTCCGTGCTCTGGCGATTTCGACTGCCTGACGATTGTCTTGTGCGAAAGCGGCTACTAGCGCACGTTCTCCGAGCGAAGCCAATAGCTCTTGCACTTCGTCACGAAGTTTCGCATCGCGTGAGACGATCAGGATTTGGGGTTTGGTGGACAAAATGGTTACTTGGTAATCGAAGTGGCGAGGGGAGTAGGAGTGAGAATTGGTGCCATGATGAGTGAATTGGGCGCAACTTTACCTCGCGCAACAAGAAGGTTGCTTATGGCTTTCAAGCTCAAATTGCTCAGAGCAGGATTCCAACTAGCGGAGACGTTCTCTTTAAGAATGAGTTTTTCATGACGAAAATGATTGTCATCACTGGAAGTGATGACAAAGCCGTTTTCGACTTTGCCAAAGCCAACGAAACGATCTAAACCATCATCTGCTTCTGTGAATATAGCCACGTAGCCCGTGTCGTTGTTGGATGAAGTATCAACATCATTTTGATTAAAGAGTCCTCCAAACGTCAAAAATGCCGCTTGGGAACCCGGTTTTGGGGCCTTAAGTTGCTTAAGATTGGAGGTAATATCGACTCCGGCCACCCAGTCTTTTGCGTCGCACACAAGGGTCACACCATCGATAACTCGTACAACATTTTCTAAGTCGTCACGGATGGAAACTATGCGGCCAAATGTCATAGCAGGAGCTAATTGCGTCTGTGAAGCGGCCGAAAATGTAATTCCCTGCGGAACCAGATACGCCGTGCCTTCGTTTTTCAGGAGTGGCCCCCTGCCAAACAGCCAAACCAAGCCAGGATCTGCCCCGGTGAGATTTTGCTGGTGATAGGTAACGGTGATATTCTGTTCCGAAGTTCCTGGACTAGCACTTTTAAAACTAGGGAACGTTCGCATTGGATATTCATTTGGTGCTAGGCGAGGATCCACGATCTTGGGACCAGTCATGCCACCATCTTCGAGCGTTTCAAACTCAATGTCATTCGACAGGTATCGTGAGGAAGTTTCTTCCCCATCGATCGATTGATATTGAAGTGTTTGCGCAAACAAACGTTTTGCATTATCTGTAAGTAACGAATCCTCAGGGATCGCTGCTGCGTATCCATCGCGAAGTGCTTCCAAGGCGGCCGTATCCGTGGCGGATTGCATCTGTCGAAGCTTGACCCGGGCCAGACCTAGGTCGATAACCAGGGCTGCTAGTCCCAGGATCGCCCACAAGAGCATCGCGACGAGGACCAGCACGTAACCTTTTCGTGAAGTCCCTTTTCCGTTGGCTCGCCGATTCATGGTTGTGCCTCGACGGAGGAAGAGGGAACTAGATCTATCAGGTTCAACGGCTTGGAGGGTTGGTCGGTACTCTCTTGATGGTCTCGCAGGAACACAATTGGCTGGCGGGATTTGCCTATCATCGAATCGAGGACATGAATGGATTCGGTCGGATCGGCCGATTCTGGAATCGGTTGGGCGTCGACATCAAGCATCCCTCGCAAGATCGCGG
Source organism: Bremerella cremea (assembly GCF_003335505.1). Classification (NCBI taxonomy): domain Bacteria; kingdom Pseudomonadati; phylum Planctomycetota; class Planctomycetia; order Pirellulales; family Pirellulaceae; genus Bremerella; species Bremerella cremea. The sequence continues at coordinate 933,573 of NZ_QPEX01000010.1, read as the reverse complement.
TTAGTTGCGTGTCTGTGGCCAACTCGTTACTGAGCCGTGTGATCTCTGCGGGCGTAACGGCGATCACCATCGGATCGCTCATCTCTCGCTTTTTACTGCCGGTGCGCGCAGTGCCATGAAAATGCATGGCGGGCGAGCCTGGGGGAGCGAGGACGGTTGCTCCTCGTAGTAACACTTCCGTATGTGCCGTTCCGTTTAGGTGTAGTGCTCCCTGGCGAATTGCCGAAGATACGGCCAGGTCTCTGGCTCCAATTCGCTGAGCGATCTTCTGAAAATCAATCGGTCGAGTCGCCAGTAAATCAAATCGGTCTCCCAGACCCAGGCCTGCCACTCCATCCAGCCGAGCGGCATCGATCGTAAAGGCAACTTTGCCCAGTGGAACTGCCGCTGCCAGGCCCGATGCCGTCCCCAGTGGAAAAAAGTCGTCAGCCGTGAAGAACGTGCCCGGCGACTTGGTGCGACGGACAACGCGGCCAACCACTTCGTCAGCCGTTGCCAGGATGTTCAGATCTTCGACTTGTTCCTTGGCCAGCAGAATCGTTCGCGGTTGACGGGCCCCGGTCGGGGTTAGCGTCGCCAAATGGATTTCGGTGTAGGGAATTGTCTCGCGCGGAGTAACGACCACTTCGACCATTCCTTCGGGGATTGTGTTTTGTTCCTCCTTGTCGGGCCGGCCAGAGTGGGCAACAACCGTCATGGCGATGTCATCCATGGCCAGCACCTCCGTGACCGTCGGGACATCCCGTTCGTGAACTGCCAGCACCACTTCTTCGACAGGGGTAGTCCGCGACGAGGCGCCATTGAGAAGCGAGGAGGACGACGTTGTTTTCGAGCGTCGATATACGGGCGCGATGATCAGGGCATCGCTGGCAATTAAATGCGGTTCCAGGCGGTCTCCATTTCGCGACTTGGCTGAGGGATCGACGATCAGCGATGCCGGCAAAACGCTGCTAGAGCTAATCTTGCCAATAGGAATGCTGGCCAGCAGATCGACCTTGTCGCCGATGCTCAGCCCGTGAATGCCTACCAACTTACTCGCTTCCAGGGTGTAAGCTTTCATCCCTTGAGGCACACCCCCAACGGTTCCGCTGCGGGAACCCTCTGGAAGAAAGTTCTGCTCGGTAAAGCCAAAGTTGGCGGACTTCTCTCGGTCGAGCACGCGGCCGATGATATTTCCCAATCGTAAGTAAGCCCCCCCTACTTCATCTACATTCGGCAAGGGAACTTCACTTCCCGATGCCAAGAGAAAGACAGGGTAAGTGGCTCCTTGGATCTCTTTGCTGGCGACGGTCTGGACCACTCCTTCGACCGTTTCCCCTTCGAATGTCGTTCCCTTCAGCTTGCTGCCGATCGCAGACGAAGGAGGCATCTTCATGTAATGAATTTGGCCGGTCTCGAAGTTCACCAGGTCATTCCGCCCCACCCGCTGATAGGCGGCCAGTGGACGAGGATTTGCCGGAATCTGCAGCATCGGCGGCTCGGGACCTTTCAGAAAAGGAAGATCCACCCCTAATATCAGCAGCGTCCCGACGGTTCCACCTAGCAGCAATGTGGGAATCGCCACGATCAATGCCAAGGGGAGCAAGATCGATGGACGTCGGGAGGAAGTAGTTCGTTTGGCCATAGAATTGTTTTCTGTCGACTTACTGCGTGAAGACTTCCCTGCGATAGATCGCTTGGCCAGAGACGATCCTTCGGTATGGCCTTACTTGCGTTCCCCAGGCGTATTGGCGACCAAGTCCTTTGTCGCCGCCGTAGAGTTCCGTACGAGGGTCTAGTTTCTTGGGAGCCGCCTCGGTGAATTCTTCTCCTGGATTGGCAACTTCCATAAAGTTGGCGTTGGGATCGGCAAATTTGGCATCCTTAGGCGGCGGATCCATTGCGGTGAAGAAGACTGAGTGGATTGGATAGTTAATCCGAAGCGCTACCACGCCGCCTGCGTCAGTGTCGGGCGGGTAAAGGCTATCGCCAGCGGAAGTGAGAACTTCTTCTACAACGTCCACCCAGTCATCATCTTGATCTGATTCAGCAGCGAATGTTTTGGCAATCTGAATCCGCGTTTTGCCATTGATCACCCGTGGTACCGCACCGGGGATCTGAAAGTTCGTTCCGTTGTTGATCATCACCACCGAGAGCATCCGATTGACGATCGGCCAGTTGGCGATTGTTTCCTGCAGTTCTTCTGCATCGGTGCGATCAGAAAGTTGGTTGAGATCGAAGATCAGAAGCTCTTCGTTGAAGATCGTAGAGTTGATCGTTCCATCGGCCAGGGCATCGCGCAGTGATTCATCTTGAACGCTTAAAGGTCGTCGAGAAATCTCACGGGCCAAAAAATCAGCCGACATCTGTACCTGTTGAGCGACGTACAACGCATGGCCGAAGGTGAGAATTGCCCCTAGCAGCAGGTATAGCACCAGCGATACCAGGGCGAATTCGACCAGGGATGAACCTTTCCTTTGCGTTTTCATGACTTCCACGGGGGTAAATCTATTTCATCGTAATTTCAGCAGTCCTGTTTGCTAAACGAGGTCAACCTGACAAATCCACTCACACAATCCACAAACCACAGCACCGAACAAAATGGCCGGTACGTAGGCATAATCTTTCTGGCCCCGCATCAACGCGAGTAGCGCTAACGCGCCGCCTGCGATTGCCATGGCCAGCAAGGTAATGCCCAGTCCCACCGGACCCATTACCCAACCTAACGCTGTAATCAACTTGACATCGCCACCTCCCAGGCCGCCGACCCAGAACAGGGGTATCGTAACCACCAGCCCCAAGGCCAATCCCAGCAGTAAGGCTGCCCACGGAAGCGTAATCCAGCCGGCCAGTTTGGCGATAAGTCCCCAGGCCAGCAGCACGATCGACAAGCTATCGGGAATCTCCCTAGTACGCAGGTCGCATATGGTTGCGATCAGCAGCACGCCCAGAGGAACCAGAATCGTCCAGTCGACCATCGCGTTGTTTGTCCTCCGGGAAACTCGAAAAATGAGAACCCCCGCGGGCCGCACAAGGCAAACCCGCGGAGGTCCTACGCAAAGGTACGCTTAGTATGCGTAGTTAACTGCTATTCGCCTACTTCGGCGATAAGTCCGCCGAAGCCACCCGTAATGTCCGAACCCATCACGTTGTTTCCGAGACGTGTATTTCCAGAATTGGTACTAATAGTTGAAACGTCAAGTGCAATGGGCTGAGCGCCACCGGCACCATCAACCGCCGAAGTGGTCTCGATCAATTTTCCGCTTGTGATCGAACCATTGTCGTCCGCGTGAGCACCTGGCAGAACGGTGGCAACTGCGGCGATCAGGTCGCTGGTCTTGTGACCGAAGACCGAGACGGCAGCGGCACAGATCAGGGCCACGCCGGCGATGATCAGACCGTATTCGACCAAACCTTGACCCTTACGGTTGCGAAAAAGTTTCATAATCATGGGGAGAAATACCTTGTCATTGAGAGATTGAAAGTATGGAACCATTCCCGCCTAACATGCAGGATCCAAATACCTTTGCGTCCACCTGTTTTGGCGCCGATTGGTAGTGGCAACCAATCTTGATTGGTTATCGGAAGCGATCGCCTTAGCAACTCGGCGGCCTTGGAAACGGACCGGTTGCCTGGGATTCGCATCTAATTTCGAGAGAGACGGCCCGGTGTTCCTCTTCTCTTCGCTTTGATCGACTCAGCGACTTTTAGCTTCAGAGGAAAGAACTCGGAGCACTGCTTGCGGATGAACTGCCTGAAACGGCCTCGCTTGACAAAAAGGTTGCTGCCCAGGTGATCCCTAGTTGGGACTTAGAGCATCCAAGCTAGAGGGCCTGTGTCGTGGCGAGGCGAAGCAGATCGCCGCTTAAGTAAGAACCGGGGGGGCACGTCCCTGGTAAGAAAAAGCCTTTACCGTGTAAGGGCATTTGGCTTGTGCCACGGCCTGGTGAATTTCCAAAGTGGACCAGGCATCGGACTGAATATTCGTTGGTGTGATTTGCTTCAGACTAGCCAGAAACTTGCAGAGTCCACAGACGTGGTCGTCTTGCATCTGGCCAGAGGCATCGCTCTTAGTGTTTGTTTCGTCCGCTACGATTGCTAGTGATGTCGTTGAGCAACCTTGAGAGTGACTGCTGCAAGATGATTTCGGCTTGTGGGCACGACCATTATGGTTGTGGCATGTGTGGGAATCGTTCCCCATGTCAGCATGCTGACATGCCCAACCGTGGCAATGTCCCGCGTGTCCCATACCTGGCAGCATGTGCAGACCGTCTCCCAACCCTGCGAAGAGAAGCAGAGCAGCGGAGAGTATCCAGGATGTGCTGCGGTAAAGGTGGGGGAACATAGTTATCTAGGTTAAGGGCTTTTATCCGGAAAGGTTAGGCAGCAACGTGCGTCTAATGACTGCGGAAAGTGTCGGGTTTGCTGTCCAGGCAGGACAGACCACTTTGCTTTCTATGCCGCTTGATTAACTTCTCGTATCGCTTGGTTGAACCAGTCGACTTAGAGATAGCGACCACGCAAGAACAGGCCTAAACTCCTCAGAGATACTGTGCGCAGCAAGGTTGCTGCACCGACAGGTGAAATGGAATGAATTGGTACGACTTCCAGCAGAAACTGGCAGTACGAAATTGGCCTTTGCGTAATGACTAACTTAAACAGCCAGCCACGCCGTTACAAGATGCATACGCTAACTTTCCTTGCTGCGGGCGGTTTTCGCTGAAAAGCTTAACAATAAGCTCCGGCAACAATCGGCTTTCCTTCGGTCAGCATTAGGGCGTATATCTCTTGGGCTTACAGCCGATCCACCCGGATTGGGCGTTCGGGCTAGGCGTGTTATTTGCGATTTGCCAATCGTGTAGCTGATTCTATCTACATGCGAATGAGTTGCAAGATGTCTTCATTAGCATTTCTGGGAATTAACGCGAAGTAAGTTTCTTCGGGCGCTGAGGAAACCACAATACCACTTTCGACGCTCGATCACGGACGCTTTGCGCGTGAGATCAACGAAGTTTGGTTTGACCCAACCATCGCTACAAGCTATGAATCCTTAAACGCAAAGGTACAGTCGTTTTTTTCTGACCCAATTTCTGAGAAGAAGGATAGCGAGTCCATGAAGAACACCTTGTATCTGGCAGCGGCCCCGTTGTTGTTGGCTTTGTTGGCGTGGTCTCCCCAGGCACGTGCGGATGAATCGCATGAGGCCATGGAGAAAGAGCATGTCGAAGCGCATCTGGAGCACGATAAGTGGCTAGACGACCATGCCAAATGGCACGTGCAACACTTGAAAGCCTTGGCGATGCTGATGCGCCTGCAAGCCGAAATCTTGGACCACGACGCGGATTTAGCTCAGCACGATGCGATGATCCGGGCTCACGAAGACCATGCACGTCATCACGAAGAAGAGATTGAAGCCCATGAGGAGAACGGCGACGGAACAGGCCATGACGAGTTGGCGAAGCAACATGCCGACGACGCCGCCAAGCACGCCGAATTTGCCAAGATTCACGCAAAGCTTCATGCGGAACACGAAGCTTTGATGAGTGGAATCAAGAAGCTTTACGATGCCGCCAAGAAGGCTGAGCAGTAGTCAGATCGATCTGGTTCAACCATTCTGCTTGAGTCGCTAGGGACTCAAGCAGTACTCGTTGAAGCGGGCTCCAAGTCCTCTGCTGACTTCAAAGATGTGCTTGTCGGAATTCTCGTTCCGCTAGCTGGAAAGCGGAACAAGCTCTCGCTTTCGGCTCTTCAGTTTGCCCGTGTCATGAGAGGTTCCCGCATCGGCTTCCTTGATGCCGCCAGAGGCGCTTCCACGACGCTGCCGTTCGCAAGTGGGTTGCGTTTGTCCACTCTGCTACGAGCGTTCTGCGAGGGGTGACTCAGTTGCTCGAACGACAGCGGTAAAAAGCAGAAACCAGTCGCATCGGCCGTCAAGCCGATGCCCCCCAGGAAGGCTGGCGACAGACCTCACTGTTGAGTTGGTGTCGGGTTCAGTTGAATCTTTTTTCGTCGGCATTCTTCGTATTGCAAGTGACTTGCAGAAACGTTCTTGTTGCTTTTGCGTAGGTGTGGAGACTATACTTCTAAGGAATATCGGTGGCGAAGCTCGACCATGGATTCCGGCCAAGGCTGTTATGAGGACTGCGTGAATTTTCGCGTCTCTGCGGCAATGACAATTGACGCCCCGCCGTTTCCCAGAGCAGAATGCCACGAGATTCGTTTCAATTGACTGCGACGAGCTTGGATAAACTTGGTGAAGCGTTTTCTCCCAATCCGAAAAATTGCCGCATGGCTTTGCCTTGCCGTGATCCTATTTGGATCAGGCGGGGCACAGTTGCTGCACGCAATCCCAGGCTTGGGGCATCACGATCACCATTGCTGTCATGGCCACAGCCATTCTTGCGAGCGTGCCCACAAGCATTCGCATAGCGGACATGGGCATGGTCAGACCGATCATTGCCACCCGCCAGCGAAGCATGACGATACTTCAAACCGTCTGAGTGGGAATCGTTGGACCCAAGGTCATCACTGCGTGCTGTGCGAAATCATCGCGGTTTTGCACCAAGGCGCGCTGCTTGTCGATTCGCCTGAGGTTTCTTCTGACTTATTCAGGGAACCTTTCTTTCTTTGCGAAGCGTCACCGCAGAAGTGTCAGCTATTGGGGCTGCCCTCTCCTCGTGGCCCGCCCATCTCTTAATCCTGTAAACAGGTGCTTTCAGCTAGAGGAAATCACGCGCGACGTGCGTCTCTAGTTATGCATCTGGTCTGCTTCCTGGATTGAGCACGAATTGCCTGCCGCTTTGCATGCCAATGGCCTGCGTCCGTGGTTGGAAGACCATGTTCAGTCTCTCTTTTTGCCGAAGCCAATATTAGCCGACCGGTTCGCGGAGGGTGCGAATTGGTTGTGCGATCGTCCTTGGTTGACATCGAGCACGTACCGAAGTGTGCGCAGGTGCGCATGCCTGGTCTGCATACGGTTTAGGAATCATCGAAGATGAGTAACACACACGCGTCTGCCAGCCGCTGGGCCTGGTTGACGAGCGACTATACGCCGTGGGCAAACAAATATGTCTATTGGCTGAAAACGCCCATCGGCATTCTGCTTATCCTCGCAGCTGTGGCACTGGCGATGGGGATCTTCGTGACACCCCAAGGTTACGTGCTATTGCTGACGATTCTGGCCGTGGTTGGACTGGGCGTGGTTTGGCCATGGATCGGGCTGCGAGGTGTTTCGTGCGAATTGAAGTTCCGCACGCGACGTTGCTGCGAAGGCGAAAAGGCGGAAGTGGTCGTCGAAATTGGCAATCGTTGGCCCATCCCTGTCTGGGGTTTGGCGATTGAGAACGGTTTCTTTATTGACGACTCATCCAACGATAGTAACGAAGCTGCAGTGGCTTTGGCACGCATTCCTGGTTGGTCGCGATGCGAATTCGTCTGGCGTTTTCAACCACTGCAGCGTGGCGTGTACCCTCAAGCACCGCCACGGATTGTTACCGAATTCCCCTTTGGACTTTGGAAAGCCAAGCGACTAGTGAAGGTCCAGCAGGAACTGACCGTCTGGCCAAAGACCTTTCGCCTGTCGAACTTTCCTCTACCGCAAGGCAACCATCGCAGCGTAACCTCGCCCAGCGATCAACGGACCGGTCAGGAAGGAGAACGCACGGGCGTTCGGCCTTTTCGACAGGGAGATTCGCTACGCACAATCCATTGGTCGCTGACGGCCCGGCACGGTCGGTTCATCGTTTCGGAACGCCAAGGATCGGCCCAAACGCGGGCGCGCATCTATGTTGATCTTGATCGCAATTCGCATCAAGGGTTTGGCCCCGATAGCACGTTTGAATGGGCCATCCGAATTGCCGCGAGTATCGCGACGGAACTCGCCCAACAACATAACGTCGTTGTACTCGATTTTGGAACGCATGAAGAACAGATGACCGGTTCCCAGGCCAGCATTCAACGGACAATGGATCGCTTGGCCAGACTACAACCGATCCCCCAGCCGGTATCCTGGCGAAAAATGGGGCGTGAGTGCGACTGGTCTGTTTCCATTTCGACCGATTTTAGTGCCTGCGCGATGCCAACGAGTCGGATGATCGTTCTTCGTAGCAGCGGCTTTTCATCCGCTTCCGATGCTCCGGCGAAACAAGCCCTTGTGCCCGAAGTTAAGCCTTGGATTTGCGTTGAAGACCATGACGCCGCCGCGCTCCAGTTACTTTCGCAGTGGACCATAAAGGGACGGGAGGCTTGGTGTGGTAGCTGACAAGTTTACTAGACGAATCCATCTCGCGATGGTGCTGACTTCCGCACTAGGTTTGCAGTTGGCGATCAGCCACGGCGAACTGGGCTATTGGTGGCAGTGGTTAGAAGTCGCGTTGGTGGGGGCGGTTGCCTGGCTATGTGCCCGATACATGGCTCCATCGGATCCAATTCGTGATAAGCGCGTGATGGGACTGCTGCTTGCCGTGGTTGCCGGCCACTTTGTGATGGAACAAGTCCTCTACCAGACCATGCCCCGGGCTGGCCAATTGTTTGAAGGGCAGATGTCCCTATCGCTGCGTAACCTCATGATTGCGTCGCTGGCGTTTCGCGCGGAGAAACGCATCGCTAACCTGGCCACGCTGACCAGTCTAGCGTTGATGGCCGTGAGCGTCTTCATGAGTGTCTACTGGTCGGTGACAATCTGCGGAATCGTCTATGCAGTGCTCGGTGTCGGTTACCTGGTGACGTCCTATTGGGAACGCATTTCAGGAAGATTTCCGGAAGGGACCAAGTCGGAAATTCCTCGTGGTGCCGTCGGGCTCGCGTTTTGTCTAGCCGTTTTCCTGGCGGCAGCCGCCATTGGCATCGCAGGGACAAACCACGCCACGAGAGCTCTGGCTGGCTTCATGCCAAGTTCTGGGGGGAACCAGATATCCGATTCTCGTTCTCAAGGAGGTGTGGGTGACGGTGACGATTTGGTTCAGGGAACCAAGGACGCGATGAGCTTTGGGCCGACTGAGAGTGAAGTGTTTCTTGAGTCGAAGATGCCCAGTCTGTTTGACGTGTTCAACGACACCTACGACGCCCCGATTGTAAAGAAGACTGCGCGGCAGAAAGCGGTGAGCCTTCCCCGGTCGGAGATGGAACATCGCCACTCGCGCGTTGCAACGACCAAGTCGAAGGGAAATGACTTCAGCCTGTTACGGAAGAACGAGGCCCGTCGCCAGAAGTCTCTTGATGATAAAAAGTCGCCTGCGTTGTTCTATGTCAAAGGACGCGTGCCCCTCCATTTGCGGACGACCATCTACGACCACTTTGACGGCGTCAATCTCCAGGCAGCCGAAAGCCACCAGGAGCCTCCTATTAAGTTAATCAAAGAGAATGGAGTGCCGTGGTACCACGTTTCATGTCCCTTATCGGACGAACATATCCACTCCACGGAAGAGCATCTGCTGAAGTTCATTAACTTGAAGACAGATCGAATTCCGGCCCCTGCGCGTCTGGCTCGCTTTCAGATCAAAGATGTGGATCGCGAGGAAATGTTCGGCCTGGCAACGGATGGCCATCCACGAATTACCGTAGACTTCATTCCGCAACTTACCGTCATGCGGGTACAGTCATCCCTGGTCAGTTCGCCCACTCTGCTCGGCGACTACGCGACCAGCAAATTTCGGCAAAGCATCTCAGTTCCCGACCATGAGGCTTCAATTGCATCGATTCGAGAACTTGCTCATGAGTGGACATCCGACCTGCCGCCCGGATGGCAGCAGATCGCCGCTGTGCGAGATCGCCTGCGCAGCGAATACAAGTCTGCCCCCAATAGTCAGCTAAGCGAGGAGGTAGAGTTCCCCGTCGAGAGCTTTCTCTTAGAAACGAAACAGGGGCCGGACTATCTCTTTGCTACGGCGACTTCGCTGCTTCTTCGCGAATTGGGTTATTCGTCGAGAGTGGTAAGCGGATTCTATGCCGATCCGCAGAACTTCGATGTGGGGACATGGCAAACGCCGGTCTTTAAAGACAACGTTCACTTCTGGGTGGAAGTATCCTGGGATGGCAAGGTGTGGCACCCGGTCGAGCCGACGCCTGGCTACGAACTCTTAGCGCCAAGGCTGACTCCTTGGCAGCGGCTTCATGCTGTGTGCCTTGCTGCTGGCAAGTGGTGCGTCAGCAACTGGATACCACTGAGCATTGGTGCCGTTCTGATGGTCGCCGTGTGCGCGTTGTTCAAGCGTCTGGCAGACGTCGTTCTGCGGCTGGCGAATCGATATGTCCGATTTGGCAGCGAACGAAATCGAGTTCTCTGGACAGCCAAACTCATGCAGTGGCGTGCACGACTTCAAGGGCGACGTCGTCCACAAGGCCAGACGTTCACTAAATGGATTCAAGAGTGTAGCCAACCGATCTCGCCAGAGTTTATTGCCGCCACGAACTGGGCACTCTATTCCCCAACGTTAAGTTGCCCACTATCGCATGCGGAAATCGGCCGTGTTTGCGACGAAGCATTCACGACATTAGTTCATTCGCCTTCCCTGAAAAATCCAGCATCCTCTTCCAAGGAGCTATTGTGAAAACTGTGTCTGATAATGATCTGCAAGTTCTTACCCCTGAAGGGGAGTGCGAATTTCAGCCAATGATCGATGGTATTCGTCAGGCGTTGAATCAGACCCTGAAAGGGAAGCAGGATGTCGTCGAGAAGGTGATCGCTTGCGTGCTGGCTCGGGGGCATATCCTGCTGGAAGATCTGCCGGGCCTCGGGAAAACCACGCTGGCCAAATCACTTTCGACTGCCATCGGAGGCGACTTTGCCCGCGTTCAGTGCACGCCTGACTTAATGCCCAGCGATGTTACTGGCTTTAACATGTTCAACCAGAAGACACGTGAGTTCGAGTTTGTTCCCGGCCCTGTCTTTTCCAGCGTCCTGCTTGCCGACGAAATCAATCGCGCGACACCACGTACGCAGTCTTCGCTGTTTGAAGCAATGGCTGAGCGGCAAGTCACCATCGACAAACATTGCCACCGCCTGTCGGAGTCATTCTTCGTGATCGCGACACAGAATCCTGTCGACAGCCATGGTGCCTATCCCTTACCGGAAGCTCAACTCGATCGGTTCGCCATGCGACTTAGTATCGGCTATCCCGACAAGGAGAACGAAATCGAGATGCTCGCCTCGAACATCCATCGTGGCGATCCAGAGCGAGCAGATATCAAGAACGTTCTTACGCCTCGACAACTGCAGCAGTTGCAGAATCACGTTTCCCAGGTGCATATCGAAACGAACTTGCTGCGATACATGGTCGAATTAGCCGAGTTCACACGAAACCGGTCGGAAGTCACGCTGGGGATTAGCCCGCGCGGACTATTAACGTTGCAGCGAGTCGCCCAGGCGTGGGCCCACTTGAATGGTCGCGACTTCGTAACGCCAGATGATATCCAGGAGATGGCCTATCCCGTACTGAATGTCCGCCTATCAGGCGAATTCGACGATGCCGCAGAGTTCATCGAAGAGATGCTGCGAAGTGTTCCTGTTCCCGTTACGCGGGGTTAATCCATGAGTGTCGGCGATTTCTGGCATACATTCTCGATAGAAGCCGCAGTCGTTACCGTCTTGATGACGATTGTCCGTATCCTCGTAGAATCTTCCGCCACGATCCTGGTTGGGGTGCTATGCGCGGCCGCCATTCGAGTGAGCGGTGGATATCAGACGCTGCAGACGTGGCTAGGCCCAGAAGGGAACTACGAGCGAACGTTTCGTTTATTGACGGCTTGTCTATGCATTCCGGTGTGTGGTCTTGGGGTGATCCCAATTGCGAAAGAACTTGCAGGAGGAGGAATGCCACGCCGCGACTTGGCGGTGGTATGGCTAGTTGCTCCTTTGCTCAACCCCTTGTCGCTCCTTTACGCAATCAGCGTCTTACCAATCTGGCAGAGTGGTGTCTTCCTGGCGGTTGCTTGTTGCTACGCCGTTGTGGTAGCGGAAGTTGCCGATCGGTTTTCAAGTGAAGATCAACAAAAATCCCCTTCTCCTGCTCCGGTAGTCACAAGCGGCACGACCAGGCTTTGGAATGCAGCCGTCGCGGCGGGAAGAATTGCGACCGGTTGGGCAGCGTTCTACATCTTGTTGGGCACCGTTATCTCTGGACTGGTCGTGGGGCTGATTCCTGCTGGAACGTTCGAAAAGGTCCTCTCGTTTCAAAACACGGCCGGGCCGTTGGAAACGATGTTGATGACAGGACCGCAAATGGTGACTCCAATTACGTTTACCATGGCCGTGTCCGCCATCCATTCCACCCATCTCGCATTCGCGTGTGCGATTGTTCTGCAGCTACTGGGTGTGGCTTGGTGTGGAGGGACTTTCCTGGCCATGCGTTCGGTTTGGGGTAGTCGGCGTACTGTTGGGCTCCTGGTGGTGACGCTCGTTTTCGCGACTACGGCTAGCTACGGAACGTATTCAATGTTTCCACCGGCACCAGGTGACGAAGAGGAAACCCACGGCCTCGATACGCTGGCCCGTCCGTATCATGCCACCTTTGACCAGTTCCCGACGGTGCTGGGGCAGCAGCTTCGGCATACGGACGTGATCATGCAGGCCGGCACCCTCTTTCTAGGAATTCTGATGCTGTGGGGCATCGTGGTGCGATCGAAGGGGCTCCAGTTTCGTGAAGACCCCATCGAACCGACCGAGGTGAAAACGCCTGATAGTCGCTGGAATGTTGAGTTGACGCCGGGGCAGGTTGGCATTTCGTTTGTGGGCGTAGCTGCCTTCGCAATCGTCATGCTGATGTATTCCATTTTTCCTGGCGTGGAAGAATCGTTCGAGCAAATGCAAAAGGTATCGGCAGACGCGGTCATTGCCGTGAAGACCAACAGGTCGCGGGAGGCCCAGCAGAGACTTGCCCAGTGGGATACGGTCGCGGCGCGACTTCCCGTGGGCTGGGTCCTACGGATGGGCGTTCCCAACAATCGACAAGCGGCGGAGATTCGTGCCCTTCGCGAATTACTTTGGAAAACGCGTCAGCAAATAGCACAAGCGGAACTAACGGATGCTGAAGTGAAGGACCGAGGCACCGCGTTGATGGACCAATTTCAATCGTGCCGAGTTGTGTGCTTGGGAGATAAGACATGAGCGAAGCATCCCCACAGAATTCGAGTTCCCTGCCATCTCTTGAAGTTCGTATTTGGCTGGGACAACTCTTGTGGACCGTCGGCGTGGCGGCGGTGTTGACCTTTGGCTATGCGTTCTACAGCGAATCGGCCCTGTTCCGTGGTCTGGGGATTCAACTGCTGCTGACGGTGTTGCTCATTTGGTCAACGCGGCGGTCGCTTGAGATCCAAGCTACCATGCCTGCCGGACAGCCTGAGTTCCTCGAAGTTTGGTCACTGCATACCGTCTTTACCGCAGGCCCTTTGATGGTGCTGCTCATTGGCGTGATCATGTCGCTACTCGTTGGCCGCGTCGAAGTCGCTCGTCCGCTATCGCCGCAAGAGATCGCGACTTCATCAATCTTAGCCGTGCTCGCAGCAAGCCTATGGACAGCCTTGGGCAAGATGACCCATGGAGTCGTCGAGAAGCCTTCCCGCGAACTGTCGACGATTCAGCTATCACTTCATGCCGCTCGGGTCGGGTGGTTCCTGGCCGCAGCGGCTCAACTGGCTTCGTCTGTGTTTGCCGCTATCCCCCAGTGGCTAGCCGTTATTGTTCAGCTCTATCTGGTCATCGTAATTGGCGAGAGCCTGCTCCGGTTGCTGATTGCATGGTTCCAACTGGAACGAGTGACGATCACCAGCACGGAAGAGTTGCCCCAGCCGCTCGATTCGCTCGTTCGCGAGGTATTACTGTCTTCGCTCAATCCGCTCGACACACTCTTTCAAATTGCCGAACGACGTTTCGGCCTGAGCCTTCGCTCTTCCTGGTCGATTCGTTTTTTTCGCCGGGCAACACCCGTCGCGTTATTGCTTTCGCTGCTCGTATTCTGGTTGTCGACATCGCTGGTAATCGTGCAGCCTGACCAGTTGGCACTCTCGGAGGTACTAGGACAGGTACAAGCAAAACCATTAGAGCCTGGTCTGCACTGGAAATATCCTTGGCCCTTTGGCAACGTGCGACGTGTATCGGTCGGCGAAATCCGTACGCTTCAGATTGGATTTTCTCAGCCGGTGGAAGAAAAGGGGGTGGTTGCTGATCAGCCACGTTCGATGCTCTGGACCGAACCCCATGCCAACGAATTTGCCTTGGTGCTGGGAACGCAGTCGGAACTGGTCGCCGTCAATGCTCAGATTTACTTCCAGGTTGGTCGGAGTGTCGAGCAGTTAAAGAACTACCTCTTGCGGCACTCGGATCCCGGCAAAACGCTCGAAGCGGTCGCCTACCAGGTTCTTCGAGAAGAAACCGAAAACGCAACACTCGATCAGGTGCTCACCGAAGATCGGCAGGCATTTGCCCAACGCATCGCCAGTAAGGTCACGGAGAAGTCGCGGCAAATGCAACTCGGTATCGAAATCGTGGACGTCAGCTTGCTGAGCTTGCACCCACCGGTCGAAGCAGCGGGCGCGTATCTGGATGTCAGCAATGCCGAGAGCGACGCCCAGCGACGTGTGATTCAAGCACGTGGCGATGCCCAGGCCAAGCTTCTGACTGCGGAAAAGGAATCCGCAGGGCTGGTTGCCTTTGCCAAGCAAGCGGCTGCCCAGCGAGTTGGCTTGGCAGGACAAGAAGCATCGCACTTTGCCGAAGCCAGTAAGGCCTATCGTGCAGCGCCGGAAACCTATCGCACACGTCTCTGGTTCGATACCTACGAGAAAGCCCTTCCTGGCCGACAGGTCTACGTGATCGACTCTCAGCTTCAGGATGTTCTCGTAACGGACTCTAACACCCAGTTAAGTCCGACCGTTATTCCACCACGCAAATCAACGTCCCCATAACTCGCCGGCTCAATACTTCTCATGGAAAACGCAAGCGAATCTCAATCGACTCAGGCAGCACCGCTTTGGACCAAAGTTGTGCGGATCGGCCTTGGTATATCGATCTTTCTCCTGCTGGTGGCCTACCCCTGCTACGTTCAGGTTTCGGAAGGGACTTCCGTAGTTGTCACTCGGTTTGGCAAACCAACTCGGCAACTGATGGAGCCGGGCGCTTATTTTAAGCTCCCTTGGCCGGTCGAGGATGCCCGCATCGTCGACTTGCGTCAACATGTTTTCAACACGCCTTACACGGCAACGCTAACGCACGATCGCCGCAACGTAGTTCTCTCCACTTTCGTGGTATGGAACGTGGCCAACCCGCTTCTGTTTCTGCAATCCGCAGGAAGTGTTGAGGCCATTTCCGCCAAGATCGACGGGATGGTAACTGCCGCCAAGAACACAAGAATGGGCGGGTACGACCTCTCGGCTTTAGTTTCAACCGATTCGGCTCAATTGCAAACCGAACGCATCGAGCAGCAACTGTTACAAGACGTACAGCAGGATGCCCTCGACAAGTTCGGAATTCAGATTCGTCAGATCGGGATCAATCGAATTGCTTACGAATCTTCCAACGTTGCTGCTGTCCTGGCACAAATGAAGGCCGAGCGGGAAGCGGCTGCCAAACAGCTACGAGCGTTGGGTGAAAAAGATGCCAACGCGATTCGTGACGACGCGGTTGTAAGGAGCGAAGAGATTCTGCGAGACGGTCGATTGGAAGCAGGGCGAATCCGGGCGAATGCCGAGCAGAGGGTTTCGGAAATCTACGCGCAAGCCCATCTGCAAGACCCAGAGTTCTATCGGTATTGGCGATCTCTGGAAACGCTCAAGCGCAGCCTGGGGAGTGACTCGACCATCATCCTGCGGACCAACGAAGGATTCATGGATCTGTTAACCACGCCACCACCAGTTCCCCAAACCGCCGCTCCCTCCTCGCCGCAAACGGCATCCGAAGGTCGTACGGTCCTACTTCCTTTCGGCAGTTCGCCATCCAATGGAGAGATGCAGCCATGAGCGAGCAACGTACCTTCTCTCCTCCACCGCCGCCCAAAGAAAATCGTTCGCGTCGTTCCGATCAGATCGGAGCAGGCGTGGGCGCCGGCATGCGGATCATTGGGTTCCTGGCCGTGTTGTTAATGATCCTGTTCTGGTGTTCCGGCATCACGATGGTTCAACCGAACGAAGTGGCGTTATTAACTCGCTTCGGCAAGCTGGTCGGCGACACGCCTGGCGAGCAGATCCAGCCACCAGGCATCTTATTGGCTTTGCCCTATCCCATGGATGAGGTCATTCGCATTCCTGTCAAAGAAGAGCGTGAAATCGCCATCGATCGGTTGCAACTCAGTTCCGCCAGCCTTGATTCCGCCGAACTCGATCCCATTCGTGATGGATACGTTCTTTGCGGTGATCAGCACATTCTGCAAACCAATGTTCGTGTGAAGTATCGAATCTCTGATCCGGTCGCGTTTCACTTCCAAGCAGAGCAGCCAGAGCGAGTGCTCAAGGAAGCGGCGGCGGCTTCGATTGTCCAAACGATCGCCGGCTGGAATGCAATGGATACGCTACGTCTGCAACGATCTTCCAGCATGGACGCAGTCGAGCGTCTGCCAATCGTCGTTCGTGAGCGTCTTCAAAGGCGGCTCGACCAACTTGGCCTTGGGATCGAGGTGAGTGCGGTTGAGTTCCGTGAAATCATTCCCACGCCGCAGTTGGCCGAAGCGTTCGAGAATGTCCAGAGCGAACAAATCCACATTGAAACGAGAAAACGAGAGGCCGAAGGCTTCGCCGCCCGTACGATTCCCCAAGCCGAGGCCGAGAGTTACACGTTGGTTAATGAAGCAACACGCTTCCAAACCGATGTGACCACCAAAGCCGACGAGGAAGTCACCCTGTTCGACAAAGTCTATTCCCAGTACCTGGCCAATCCTGAACTGGTCTGGTCGCGTCTCTATCTGGAAGCCATGGAAGAGATCATGCAATCGGTCGGTCGGCTCAAGTTCGTTACCCCTGGAACGCGGATTGTCATCTCTCCGAAGAGTTCTGCGGAGAAGTCTCCTGCTGTTGTTAACGACTCAACCAAGGAACAACAACCATGAGTTCCGTCTCGGTTGCGAAGAGAATTCAAACAGATCTCGATGCTGGCCTGACCGCGTATGAGAAGTGGCGAATGACCATTCGCTTCAGCACGGCCTTGGTCGCTGCATCGCTGCTCTTGGTGGGTATCTTGATCGAACGCTGGATGCCTGCCGAGCAGCGATCGCTGGGGGCCGCGTTTCAGGCAGCGGCTGCACTCTTGGTACTTGCCCCTATCCTATGGGAAGCCTTGTGGGGATTGTTTCGCGAATCCCCGGAATACTATAGCGCCCAGTTAGTAAGCATCGCTGCACTCGCCGCGTTTGCCATTGGTGACTTTGCCACGGCGGTAATTGTGCCGGTGATCTTGAGCGTGGCCTTCTTCCTGGAAGAACGAAGTATCCTGGGTGCCCATTCGGCTATTGCCGGCCTTCAAGCGTTGCAGTCGAATCTGGCTCGCAAGCTTGCCGAAGACGGAACCGAACAAACGATTGCGGCATCGGAACTCAAGGTCGGCGATACGATGATCATCGCTCCTGGCGAAAGCATTCCAGCCGATGCGACCGTATTGCATGGCCATGCAGCGATCGACCAGTCTTCGATCACCGGTGAATCGACTCCGGAAGAAGTCAGTCCCGGCTCGAAGATTTTCGCCGGCTCGATGAACTTGAATGGATTGATCCGAGCAAGAGTTACCTCGGCCGGGGACGATACGACGCTTGCGAAAGTCCTCGATCTATTCCAAGAGGCCGAGCGGTCCAAAACTCGCGTGCTGCGACTGGTAGAACAATACGCCAAGTATTTTGTTCTAGCAGTCCTGATGATTGCCGGGATAACCCTGTTTCTGACACACGATGTCACACGTGCGATTACCGTCTTGGTGGTGGGCTGCCCCGGACCATTTCTCATTGCAGGTCCCGCCGCAATGGTGGCTTCTCTGGCCGTTGCCTCACGGCACGGGATTTTGGTTAAGAATGCCAGGTTCCTCGAAGCACTGAGTGAGGTCAATAGTGTGGTCTTCGACAAAACTGGAACGATGACCACCGGGCAATTAAACGTTTGTCGTGTCGTTCCGTTTTCGGGTGAAGAGCGCGAGGTCGTTCAAGCTGTCCTGGCTGGCGTCTCCGTCAACCAGCATCCCGTTTCCAAGGCGATTGCTCGCTATGGCAAACAACTAGACCTGTCTTTCGTGGAAGCCGACGAGGTCGAAGAGGTTCCCGGTTTGGGAATTCGTATCCACTGCTCAGACGGACGCATCATTCTCCTAGGGCGGGAAACCTGGCTCAACCAGGAAGGCATTGAAACGCAGTCGATCGACCACTCTGGCCCTATGGTCTGGGCTGCCGAAATTTCAGGCGAGACAAAACAACTACTTGGATGCATCTGCCTTTCCGACCATGCCCGTTCTGATTCGTCTCAGGCAATCCAGTTGCTGCGTGATCTACGGGTTGAACGTACCATTCTGCTCACAGGCGATCGTGCGGCGGTGGCCCAGCAGATCGGCCAAGAGGTGGGAGTCGACGAGATTGTGTCGGAAGTGCTTCCTTCCGAGAAACTTCAGGTCGTGGAACTAGAAAAACAAGCTGGCTACAACGTCATGGTCGTGGGAGATGGCATCAACGATGCCCCGGCACTCGCCGCAGGCCATGTCGGTGTGGCAATGGGGGTCGGCGGTGCAGACATCACAATGCGCAGCGCCGATATCGTCCTGATGACCCATCAATTAGACAGGCTTCCCATGGCCATGGTCCTGGCGGCCAAAACCAAGGCAACGATCCACCGAAATGTCCTCATCGGCGCCGGACTCACCCTGGTAATGCTCGGGATGGCATCCGCCGGAACGATCACCCCCATCGCCGGCGCAGTCCTTCAAAACGTCGGCGAAGCGTTCGTCATTATCAACAGTGCCGCGATCTTACGCTGGAAATGGCAGCCAAACAGCCAACCGATTTCGTAGGGTATAATCCCCCGGCAATCGAATTCGAAACCTTCTTTAACCCCCGAAGATTATCGCTTCTATCGCTTCTATCGCTTCTATCGCTTCTATCGCTTCTATCGCTTCTATCGCTTCTTGTGGCCAACTAGCCATTTTTCTTCCGTCGCGATTTGCGCGAGGCAAACTTGCGAAACACGTCGAGCCGTTCACCAGCAAACGACTCGACTTCGGTGTAGATCTCGCACCTAGCCACCGTCGCGCAAAGCGGAGTGGAGACAACCTAAACAGCGAGTGCTACAGGCTGCTACCCTCGGTACGGGTATCTACAAGATTTTGAAAAGCGGTAAAACCTTCCGGAAGCTTTATATTCATTGCCATCCCCGCCAGCATTTGCCATGGGGAAGGCTAGGTGCAACAATCATTCCGTGGGTTTGAATGCGATTGCCGTACGCCTAACCTCCCCTGAAAAAACGGTTACACGGATTGCCCGCCGGTGAGATATTGTAATGAAGAGAGCCAGGACGGTAATTTCTTGGGGTAGAAGTCTGACGCAGCGGTCTATAAGTCCATCGTCCGAAAGGTGATTAATGATGTCTGTGAATAATATACGGCAAATGCAGGACGACTCTAACGGTCTAACGATCTTAAGCATCTTCGCGAAGTTGCTAGGCCTGGTTGTTTGCGTGACGCTGTCTTCTCAATGCTTTGGGCAGCCACCGCAGCCTACCAAAACCACGGATGAGCTTATGGCTTTTGCTCACCTCTCAAGCCAACTTATCATGGCTAAGCCAAGATAATATTACGGAGAGCAGGGGTGATGATCTGCCGGCGACGCTGACACGGCTGTCACAGTTCGGCTTAGTTGAGCTATTCCGTCATCAGAACTCTAAATTGCTTGATAAGCCCCTGGTTACTCGTACGGAACTAATGCATCGCCTCGAAGAAATTGCAGAGCTGGTTACAGCAATCCATGCGACGCTATTCACCAGAACGAGCATAAGCAATGATGAGCTTATTGTATTTTACGGTATCATGCGAAGGCGGTCTGTCGAATTCGACTTAGCGATTCTGGGCGTCTTGACAGAAGAGGAACGATCCCGTGTTGCAAAACTTGTTTCGTTGGCAATGCCCGTTGCGATCGAAAAGATCAAGCAAGACAATGAGAAACTGGGCCCGTTTGGCTTCGAAAACGACAGATAAGTCGGCTTGCCTTTAACAACATTGTGATTCGTCCACTTCACTGAAACGGCTTGCATCATAGAGTTGAATCGCCGGGGGCCTCGGCATCATGCCCAGACCTGGCTACGGTTTCGGTTCCTAGAAGCGTACGCCTAGTAGCAAAAGTTGGTCACTAATCCCCGAGAAGCCGACAATAATCGAATTACTGTCTGCTCGTTGCTGGCGGACCATCTCCCTGCTTCTCAAGACACGGGCCAAAGGCACCGTGGCAAGCCGAGAGGTTTTCTTAGCTGCCAGTGCCACCCGCCGATGATGCCAGTCATTGAGATAGGCAGTCGCCGATAACGAATCTTCATGCTCCCTCATGTCGCGGAGCATTTCCTGAGGTGGCATCCCTGGATTGGTCGGATATCGACTTTGACGCGAGTCACGTCCATGACCGCATCGCGGCGGTGAGAGAAAGGGAAGTGCCGTATGAGCTAAGGGAAGCGGGTCAGCATTTACTCGTGTGAACGCTTCGTAGATCGAGCCCTAAATGACACAATGAATGCCACAGTTGATGTGGCATTCATTGACACACTTCAGTAAGTCATTGTCAGATAATGACTTGTGTTGCCCCCAAAAAAGGGGAAGCGGAGAGAACGGGATTCGAACCCGTGGAACGGTTTGACCCGTTCACCGGTTTAGCAAACCGGCGCATTCGACCACTCTGCCATCTCTCCTGAGGAAAGCGAAAGTCTACACACTTTTGCGGTTGTTCTCAACGGGACCTCCCCTGCTTTTTTCAAGTATGGCCTATGGTTAGGCTAAATTCGTAGCTACTCGGCTCGCTTTCAGGGCCGGAAGGGTGGCATAATTGGATTTTTTGGCACCGGAACTGCCCAAGCTCAGCCTCTTCCACCGGGGGGAAGACTGTTTCTCGGGCGAATTTTGCGAGTCTATCCACATGTTGATACGTATTGGGACGATGGCGGTACTCGTTGGGTTCGCGCTGGGAAATTGGGGCGTAGCTGGCGAGTTGTCGCTTTCTGCTGCCATCGAAACCATTCAAAAAGCGGATGTGAAAAAGCATGTCGACATCTTGGCCGACGATAGCTTCGAAGGCCGGGCAGCGGGTAGTCGAGGTGGCCGGGCTGCTGGCAACTATCTGCAGCAATTGTTTGCTAAGTATGGCCTGAAACCAGCCGGCGATGGCGGAACCTATTTTCAGCTCTTTCATGGCGGGTCTCGCAATATCTTGGGAATCTTGCCTGGGAAGGATGATGACGGCAGCGGCAGTTTGATTGTGGTGGGTGCTCACTACGACCACGTCGGTTACGGCAACCGAACGAATAGCTTTGGTCCCTTTGGTTACGTCCATAACGGCGCTGATGACAACGCCAGTGGAACAGCGGCACTGCTTGAAGTGGTGCAAGCGTTAACGGAAATGAAGGAACGTCCCCGGCATTCGATCTTGTTTGCTCTATGGGATGGGGAAGAAGCTGGGCTGCTGGGGTCTAAATATTGGGTCGAGCATCCGACGGTCGATTGGAAACGCGTGCGGATGTATATCAATCTCGACATGGTGGGGCGGCTAAGACCGCAAGGAGTCGAAGTTTATGGCACGCGGACGATGCCCGGCCTGCGCCAGCAAATTGCCCGAGCCAATGCCGGTAGCGACTTGAAACTCGATTTCCGTTGGGAGATGACCGACAATAGCGATCACTACACCTTCTTCCAGCGTTCGATTCCGACGTTGATGTTTCATACCGGCTTGCACGACGAATATCATCGGCCGCAAGACGATGCCCATTTGATCAATAATGAAGGGATCGAACGCATCGCGCGGCTGACGGCGCTGACCGTCTGGACCGAGGCAAACCGAGAGAGCTTTCAACCTTTTCGTGCGCAGTGCCGCTCGGAAAACGAGTCGGAACGAAAACGATTCGAGGTGGCGCGCGCGGTGAATCGGGCGCGGTTGGGGGTTCGTTGGAAACCAGAAGCTCAGGAGCCGGGAACCGGACTGCTGATTTCTGCCGTGAGTCCTGCCGGACCTGCCGAGCAGGGGGGACTTCAGCCAGGAGATCGCCTCAAGAAGTTCGCTGGCATTCCTTTTACGACGGAAGAGGCTTTTCTGGCTCAAGTTCAAGCAGCGCCGAGCGATGTGGTGGTGGAAGTCGAACGCGAGGGTGAAGCCGAACCCCTGATTTTGCCTGTGAAATTAGATCTGAATCCTGCGCCGGTCGGAATTGCCTGGACGAGCGACGCAGCGGAGCCCGAGACGATCATGTTAACCAACGTCACGCCGGGCTCGGTTGCCGCATTGGCTGGTCTAAAGCCGCTTGATCGAATCTACGAAGTGAATGGCCAGCGATTTCAGGACGCGACGCAGTTCAAAGATCGAATCACTCAGTTCTCCGACCCAACGAAGCTCTTAGTCGATCGAGAGGGTCATATCTTAGAAGTGGAGCTACCACTGGAGTTGATCCGGCCATTGCTGTCGCAGCAGGATGCCGAAGCTTCCACTGAAAACGAGGAGTAGCACCTTGGTTCCGAGGGGGGGCCTCTCTGACTGCGATGGGTTATTTCAGATTAATTTTGTCGTAAGTAATGGATAAGTTCTGAAATAGTCTTGTCTTTTGAGTCTGCCTGCGCGCGTGCGAGACTCCCCATCACGGGGGCGTCCGTAGAATGGCAAATTGGGGAGCGTGTCGAGGCCGCGTGATACCAAAGGCGAGCCGTTAGGGACAATCTGCACCGAATAATCAACGGTAACCTCATCAAATGGGGCCGATTTGCCGTTGTTTTATGGCTCTGTGGCATTTCTTGGCCTCGATCGTTTTGTCCTCAGCAAGCAAACAGGGCCTCGCGACTCCGACTCTACCTGGCCGTGGTTTGGCAAAATGGGTCTTAGCGGTTCTGTATTCTTCTGAAGAGCGTTTGCTAGGTTAATTGCTGCTATTTTAATCCTTCTATGAATTAAGCGGCGTGGTGTTATTGCCCTATTGGATCCCGTTTAAGGTGAGTAATGCGATATTGGTGAATTCTGTTGAGGATAGGGCATAAAGGCTGCAAAGGTTCTCATGGTTGCTTTGAATTAAATATAAGTGAATTGCGATTTGGGCAAAATGTTGGATAAATCGTTATTTTTTGCTGTTTTCATGTGTTTTTGCAGATCGGGTTTTGATAGCGTGGGGTTTCTTCTCTTTACCTCTTGGAAACTAATTTATGCCACTCATTCTTACTGTTTAGAGGGAACTGCTCGATGTCTAGTCGTACCCATAGGGGCCCCAGGGGATTCACGTTGGTGGAACTCCTTGTTGTTATTGCCATTATTGGCGTATTGATTGCGTTGCTCTTACCGGCTGTTCAGCAGGCGCGAGAGGCTGCTAGGCGAATGAGTTGTCAAAACAACCTCAAGCAGCTTGGGTTGGCGTTGCACAGCTACCACGACATTCACAAAAAATTCCCGATGAACTGGTTTGATGTTAATGGCGGGAAGAACATGTGTGTCTTCATTGGGTTGCTGCCATTCATCGAGCAGAATTCGCTGTTTGACGGAATCGATCTCACGAATAACAACCTGACCATCTATCCGGTGAATGGAAAGCCGGTCGGCCAGCACGTGATTGCCGCTTATCAGTGCCCTAGTGATCCTGGCGTATACTCCCCAGATCCTACTACGTCGTATATACGTGCCAGCTATGCCCCTAGCATCGGCGCCCAAAAAATGGAGTCTGCACACGGATGCAACTTAGCGTCTACGGCAGGGGCTTTTCCGACTGGGCTGGGACTCGACACCGACAACGATGGCGAGGATCCGTTCAATCGCGGTAACGTTCGCTCCGACTATGGCCAGCAACAGGTTTCCGGGGCGTTTGGCCGGGGTTATTTTACGCCTTACAGCGCGAACCTGCGGGACTTACGCGATGGGACGACCAATACGATCTTGATGGGTGAGGTTCGGATGGAATGCAATCTGTATGCTCCCTGGGGATGGGCATGGCCTGAATCGCTGTGGTACGCGACCACTGCTCCGATTAACTTTCCTACATGTCCGAACGAAGGTCCCTACGGTACCCAGACTTGCTTCGATAATAATAGCAACAATTGGAACGCTATTTTCGGCTTCAAATCGGCTCATCCTGGCGGATGTCAGTTCGTGATGGGAGACGGATCGGTCCATTTTCTCGCGGAAACACTCGATCGTCTGACGTACGCCCGCTTGGGAGATAAATCCGATGGCCAAGTGGTTGGCGAATACTAGATATCGTCTGACTTTATGGCGATTGTCAGGGCCGCTCCTGTAGCGAGCCGTCCTGGTCTTCTTATTAAGTTCTGCGCCAGCAATTCAATTGGGGCGACCAACGGAAGCCCCGGATTCGTGGCAAATAGGTCCGTAGCCATGTTGGATTACGTGCGCAGATATCAATAGTCTTATCGCTCGCGGGAAAGTGATTTTCCAACGTAAAGCGCGACTAGCATTCATCTCACCCTGCCAATTAAAAAGGAATCTAACCATGCGAATGTCACTGTTTCTAGGGGCTGTTGTCGTCGCTTCACTTGTCGGTTGTACTGGCAGTGACATTCCCAAGACGTACCCGGTGACTGGTTCCGTTACCTACAAGGGAAAGCCCGTCGAAGGAGCGAACATCACCTTGGTGTCAAGCGATCCAGCGGTGCGATCTGCTGGCGCCGAGAGCGATGCCGAAGGTAAGTTCTCGGTGAAAACGTATTTCTCGCCCAAGCAGCAGGCGGAAGGTGTCGTTCCCGGGGATTATGTCATCACAGTAAGCAAGATGGAGAAACACGAGCTGCCGGAAGGAATGAAGCCGGAGGAAGCAATTGCCGCTTTCCGCGAGATGGGACCCGCTAAGAACTTGCTGCCCAAGAAATTTGCGAGTCCTCAATCGTCCGACTTGAAGATATCGGTCACCGACACCGCGCCCGAGCCGTTGGTGTTAGACCTTTCCAATTAGAGGCCTATTGTCGAGAGACAGGCAAGGTGGCGATGCCTTGCTGGGAAACGCTCTAGCTCTCGCTACGCGTCATCTTGCGATACTTCAGCGGCGAAAGTCCAGTGACGCGTTTGAACTGTTTGCAGAACGATGGTTGATCGCTGAAACCGCAATCCATTGCCACAGCAGCAATCTTCTTGTCGCTATCTCGCAGCAGCACCGCTGCCGCTTCGACGCGTTGGCGAATTAAATACTGGGACGGCGTGATTTGAATCATCGACCGCATAATGCGTTCGAACTGGCTCACCGATAGTCCCGATTCTTCGGCCAATTGTTGCACTCGCAGCGGCTTGGCATATTCGTTTTGAATCTTCTTCAGGGCCACCGCCACTTTGCTATAGCGTTTGGCTTTCTCGGTCGGAGCATGGAGATCGCGCGACATGCCGACAATCGCGATTACTTTTCCGGTAACATCTTTGGCCAGAACTTTGCTGGTAATATACCAACCCAGCGTGCCATCTGGATTGGTGATCATCTCCAGCTGATCATGTAGGTTCTGCCCTTTGGTCATAAGCTGCTGGTCTTGCTGTTGGTAGCCGACCGCTAAGGCTTGCGGGTACAAATCGAAAACATCTTTGCCGATCACATCTTCGCGGCGCCACTTCGGAACACTTCGCAAAAACGCACCGTTGACGCTCAGGTAACGTCCTTCAAGATCTTTGATGCAAATGCTGACTTCTTCCAGCCGGGCAAAAAGTTCTTCGATCAGCGCCAGCGAAGGAGCCTGGGCGAAGAGTGCTTCCAGACGAGTTTCCCATTCGTTCTTGTAGGTATTCGACATTTGCGAAGTCAGTGATATCGAAAACGGTTACTGGTGTCGAAGTGGAGCCGTGCGAAGTGAACAGGACCTGCAGGCCACAGCGGACAAGTGCCGAAGGCTCTGGGGTATGTTCACTTTAGCGCGAAGAAGCTCTTATCGTAACCGCTAACCCCTATCGCTGGCGAGAGTCCCCTTCCGACTTGGCGTTTGAACCAAGCAATTTGGGGGAAACAGATGAGGGTGTGGCTTCAAACTTGCCACGTTTGACGTAGATGGGCCGCTTGATGGCGGATGGCTTCGATTTCTCCTGTGTCTCGCTTGGTCTCGATAGGTTTTAGCTGCAGTTTCATGCGAGAATTATTCGCCAACTGGTCGTAGTGGCGGTCGAGAAAGTCCCAATAGAGCGTCGTGATTGGACAAGCATTGTCTCCCACGGCCTGCTTATAGTTGTAACGACAGTTGCCACAAAAGTTGCTCATTTTGTGGATGTAATTGCCCGTGGATGCGTACGGCTTCGTGCCGACGATCCCGCCATCGCCATGTTGGCTCATCCCCAAGGTGTTAGGCAGCGAGACCCAATCGACCGCATCGAGATACATGGCCATGTGCCATTGATGGAACGCGTAAGGATCGACACCAAGCGTCAGGGACAAGTTGCCCAGGACCATCAAGCGTTGGATGTGATGTACATAACCGAAACGAAGAACGTGCTTCACCGACTGCTGAATACACTGCATGTCGGTTTGACCATCCCAGAAGAACGAAGGCATGGCTGCGTCGTGCTGGAAGTAATTCAACTCAGCGTAGTCTGGCATGTGGGTCCAGTAGATACCACGAATGAATTCCCGCCAACCGACGATTTGCCGGACAAAACCTTCAACGCTGGCTAACGGGGCGGATTGGTTTTCATAAGCCTCGATCGCGGCCGCAACACATTCTCGCGGATTGAGCAGTTTTAAATTCAAACTGGTCGACAGGCGAGAATGATGCAAAAAGGGTTCGTCCAGCCACATGGCATCTTCGTAACGACCGAAGTCTGCCAGATGCTTACCAACGAAATCGGCCAGCATTCGTCTTGCCTGGCCAGTTGTGACCGGCAGGTCGAAACCTTCTGCTGTGCCAGGATGATCTGCATAACGTGCTTCCACCAAGTCCATCACTTCTTGCGTGATCTTATCTGGGGTAAACGAAGTGGGGCGACCGATTTTGCCAGGGCCACGCTTGGGAAGCGGTTCGCGGTTGTCGTGATCGTAGTTCCAGCGGCCGCCCAGCGGCTGATGGCCATTCATCAGCAGACCGTGCTTCTTTCGCATCTGCCGATAAAACGTTTCCAAGAGAAGCGACTTGCGCCCCTGAGCAAACTTGTGAAATTCGTTCACCGTGGCATAGAAGTGAAGATCGGGCAAAATGTCGAGCGGAATCTGATGCGCTTGAGCGATCGTTTGCAGTTCACGTTTCACCCGGTAGTCGCCAGGCAAAACAACCCGTATGGCCGCAGGCTGCTCGTCTTGCAACGTTCTCCGCAGTAGATCACCGAATGTCTTGCCTTGGTCTTTTCGTGGATCGCTGGTCAGTTGATGGTAGGCGACCTGCTTGCCAGATTCCTCCAATTCGTCACGAAAATGACGCATCGCTGAAAGAAACAGGACGATCCGCTGCTGATGGCTAGGAACATTCGCGATTTCGTGATCGACTTCGGCCATCCAGAGTAGATCTTGCTGGGGATCGTAGCCATCAAAAATCGCCGAATCTCGATCGAGTTGGTCTCCGAGAATTAACAGCAAATGTCGCATGGCACGGCTCGGTAGGAGGAAAAATTCAATAGAAGAGGAACCGCCAAGATGCATCGCCTGCAACCGCAAACGGCATCGGCGATAAGCGTTCAGGTTGCTGGCGTCTAAAAGAGGAGTGCATGAGCCCGCGAGGGGACGTAGATGATTAGCATGCGAATGGTTTGTATGGGCAGGTGAATTTAAGTGGAATGAATTGACTAATAACAGATGGATGGTTTGAAGCGAATATCGAGGTAATGTAGGATGAGGCCTTTGGGAGATCCAAAGAACCCCCGCTCCCTCTAGATAAAACATCAATGACATCGTGAGACAATATGTATAAGAATTCTCCCATGGCGGCGTGGGCAGCGTTGGCTTTTGTTGGTCTCGTCTCCTCCTCTCTTTTCGCTCAATCAGCGCCTTACGATCCTTATGCACCGCAAGTCGAAGAGCCGCCAATCGCCGAAGATGGGTCACTGAATTGGCCGGTGTTCTACAAATCGCAAGACATTCAGGCCAATTACGAAAAGCTATGGATGACCGGGTCTTGTCTCGGGAACAGCAAGAAGGTGATGGTGCCGGTTGCCAAAAATCGCCTCGATATTAACAAGATGCCTGAAGGAAAGATCGAAGGCATTGTGATGCGAGTTGGCCAGGGGCAGCTTTTTGTGAAACAAGCCGATGGCAAGCTCAAGAAGGTCGCGGTTCACCCTGCAGGGGTGTCGCGAATCGAAATCTCGAAAGATGTTCCGGCCAGTTGGTTGAAGCCTGGCATGGGAGTTCGTTTGGTGGGTCAGGTCAACGAAGCCGGCCGTGGCGTCGAAACCTTGAAAGAACTCGATATCGTAACGATTCCTCCCGGGTTCGAGCCTGATCCGGTCGTCGCTGAAAAACGTCAATCGATCGTGGCAGTCGTGTCGAGTTTGCGCAGCAATCGCCTGGTTTTGAAGACACCGGCTGGTTCGCTACATCGGCTACTGTTCCAGATTTCGGACGAAACGGTTGCCCATGTTCAAGCCAAAGATCTGGCGTTCGCTTCCGTGGGGGATCTGGTCGAAGCGAAGGGGCACCTTTACAACGGCGATAACAACGAGGCTTGGGTGTTCGCCTCCGATGTAACGTTAACCCGGCCAGAAGCGAACTCTGGTGAAGAAACCAGCAGCGAAACGACATCGGTTGCTTCCAACAGCAATTAAGACCGTCGCGTTTCTTAGAACAAACTTAAATCGTGTTGGTAGCACATTGCTTAGTTACCAACACGATTTTTTTATGGGGTTGATTCTGTTTCGCTGGCTGAGTGTTCGCTAAGCCAATTCCCTAGGTTCGGGCTCGTCCAGGTCGTCGGCTTTTCGCCGATAAGCACTTCCATCCACGTCGCCACTTCGGGCCGATCGGCTAAGACCTCTGCTGCCGGTTGCGGCCCCAGCACGCTTAATGCGGATGCCCAAGCATCGGCCTGAGTTGCGTTCTGAGCGAACACGGTAATCGTGCCACGATGGGCGACACCATACCCAGTTCGTGGGTCGAGAATGTGCGAGTAGCGTTTGCCATTGTGTTCTAAGAACTGATAGGCATCGCCCGAAGTGGCCACAGCGCCGTGGGTGAGATGGGTAACCAAGATGGGAGGGGCTTTCGGATCGAGTCCAGCGATTCCCACTTTCCAACCTGGCTCGCCCCGTGGGGCCGCGCTAACGCCAACATCGCCGCCAGCGTCGACCAGGGCACGTGTAATCCCATGTTCCGAAAGCACCTGGATCGCGGCATCGATGGCATAGCCTTTGGCGATCCCTCCCAGGTCAATTCGCATGTTCGCCACGGCCAGGCTGACGGCTTGCTTATCCGGATGAAGCCTCAAGTGCTTGGCTCCGATAGCCGCGCGTACCGCTTTGATACGATCTTCGTCCAATTGATTGCGGCGACGGAATCGACGCCACTCTTTGGTCAACGGCCCCACCGTCACATCGAAGGCGCCCCGCGACTGTTGGTTGACCTCTTGGGCCTGGGAAAGGACATACCACAGGTCATCGCTCACCGGGACAGCTTGGCTGGTCGGAGATTTTGCAGAGAGAATTAAGACCTCGGAATCATTGCGGTAATCGCTACAAATTTGCTCGATCTCACGAATGCGTGCAAAGGCCGCCGTGGTCGCTTTTTGAAAGATTTCGGCGTCGTCGCAGTCAGCGACTATGCGGACCATTGTCCCCATGTGCAACTGAGAAACCGTAAGAAGGGAAGCCTCTTCCGCGCTCGCCAATGGTAATAGCACACAGAGCATGCCCCCCAACGTCCCCCAAAAGGTACTGTCAGCAACGAGGCGATTTGCCATGGAAAGTTCCTCGGAAAAAATAGTTAGGGACTACGTAAAATATTACGTAAGCCCTTATCTGTGCTGGGAATAATTGAAATAGGGTCGACGTTTCGGTATGCTATATAGCTTACCCTCACGGTAGCACGCACGTCGATTTTTCCCACCTCGCCCCTTTCTAATTTCTCGAATACGGAGAGTCTCCATTCATGTCCAAGAAAGAATCGAATAAAAAATCGGACGCGACTCAGACGTCGCGACGTGATTTCATTAAGACCGGTTCCTCGATGCTAGTCGCCGGTGGTGCGATCGCTGGTTCGTTAAGCATCGCCCAAAGTGCCCACGCTTTTGGTAGCGACCAAATTAAGATCGGTTTGGTGGGTTGCGGCGGTCGTGGTACCGGTGCTGCTGATCAAGCGATGAACACCGAAGGCGAAACCAAACTGGTCGCCATGGGTGACGTATTCGAAGATCGACTCTCGCAAAGCCTGCGTGCTTTGACTGGGCGTCACGCGAAGAAAGTCGATGTGCCAGCCGATCGTCAGTTCGTTGGTTTCGACGCCTACCAGAAGGTGATCGACTCGGACATCGATTTGGTGATTCTCGCCACTGCTCCTGGTTTCCGTCCGCTCCATTTTGAAACCGCCGTCAATGCGGGCAAGCACGTCTTCATGGAGAAGCCGGTTGCTACCGATTCGCCTGGGATTCGCCGCGTGCTGGAAGCCAACAAGATTGCTAAGGAAAAGAACCTGGCCGTCGCCGTTGGTCTGCAACGCCATCACGAAAAGGCCTATATCGAAACGATCAACCGCCTGAAGGATGGCGCGATCGGCGATATCATCTTCTGCCGAGCCTACTGGAACTCGAGCGGCGTTTGGACCCGTAACCGTACCGCTTCGCAATCCGAACTCGAGTACCAAATGCGAAACTGGTACTACTTTAACTGGCTGTGCGGAGATCACATCGTTGAGCAGCACATCCATAATCTCGACGTCATCAACTGGCTGATGGATGGTCCACCAGAGTCGGCCGAAGGCATGGGTGGTCGTCAGGTTCGTAAGGGTGCCGACAATGGTGAAATCTACGATCACCACATGATCGAATTCACCTACCCTAACGGTGTGAAGATGCTCAGCTCGTGCCGTCACATCCCTGGCTGCTGGAACAGTGTTTCCGAGCATGCCCATGGTTCGCGTGGTTACGCCGACATCAGCGGCGGCAAAATCTACGATGCCAAGGGAGACCTGGTTTGGAGCTACGGCCAAGGTGGTCGTAACGGTCACCAGGAAGAACACCATGACCTGTTCGCGGTGCTGCGGAAGGGCGAACGTCCGAACGAAGCAGAATATGGTGCTCATAGCACCATGACGGCGATCTTCGGGCGTATGGCGACCTACTCCGGTGGTCACAGCGGCAAGGGTGGTCAGGTGTTGAAGTACCAGGACGCTTTGAATTCGGAAATTGCTCTGGCCGACTTCGACAAGTTGACCAGCATGCAAGACGAAGCCCCGGTCAAGCCAGACCCAGAAGGGGTCAAGAAGCAGTTGGAACAATCGCCTTACATCATTCCAATGCCAGGCGAATCGATCACGATCTAAGCAATCGTGTTTGGTTTTGTAACCAACTTTGAAATCAGGGAAGGGCGGTCCGCATGGCGGAGCCGCCCTTTTTTCGTTAGATCGAAGGCCTTTTGCGGGTCTCCGAAGTGGTGTATGGCCGTTTATGAATGGATCTTCATCAAATCTACCCGCGTTGGCCCCTCCTGAAAGGGCTCTCTCGGCTTATCATACACAATGGCTTTTTCATGGAGACGATTGGTAACGAGACGTCATGGTACGGTCGCGAATTGGAACTTACATCTTGCTCTTGTTGGTCACGATTAGCTTCGTGTCCCTCTTGGCGATGACCTGGGCAGCCCGGCTGGAACGTAACGCGGCCATTCGCGCCGAGCGTATCAAGAAATTGCAAACGGTTGTTCAGCTTGTCAAAGTCACCGTTTGGAAAGACGAAGCCAGCCAATCCCTCGACGAAGAACTGCTCCAAAAACAAATTTCCCAGGCCGCCGCAGAAACAGGGACCTATCTCACGATTATCGATGCTGGCGGGCGCGTGTTGGCCGACTCGTTGAATCCGCCACGGCGGATGCCCAGCCTGCGCGACCAAGGCGAGTTCCGCGAAGCCGCGCGGGAAGAATTTGGCTATGCTCAGCGTTTTTTGCCCGACCAAGACATCACGATGCAGATGGTTGTGCAACGAGTCGATCGCCAGGGAAAACCGATCGCCTTTGTACGTGCTGGACTACCCAAGGATGAATTCAATAGTTCGAGTAGCACGATCTCGTTCGTGGTGGCAGCGATTGCGATGGGAGCCATCGTGGTAGGGGTCTTTCTTACCCGAGCCCTGGAAGTTCGCTTATTCGATCCCGTAGTCGAACTCATCGACGCCTGCAAATCGTTGGCGATACGCGGAGAACGGAAGAACCTCTGGAATTCCTCACCCGATGAATTAGGACAACTGGTTCGTGAATTTCAAGTCATGTCCAACACCGTGACGAAGCGCGAGGCGGAACTGCGCGATCAGGCGAATCGTATCGAAACCGTGTTAGGTAGCATGGTCGAAGGGGTGATTGCGGTAAGCTCCGATCGGGTTGTGTTGCTGGCAAATCAGGCCGTGCGGCGGTTGTTAGGCATCCGAGCTGAAAAGGTGGAAGGGCGTCCTTTGATCGAAGTCACGCGTAATCGAGCTTTAGATCAATCGGTGCAGCAAACGCTTTCCACAGGCAAGCCTGTTTCGATGGAGTTTGAGGTTCATTCTCCCTTTCGTCGTGTGCTGAACATTCATGCTAACTGCCTGCCTGGCGATCCTTGTCCTGGCGTGGTGCTGGTGCTGCACGATATGACCGAACTGCGCCGTTTGGAAAACCTCCGCCGAGAGTTTGTCGCCAATGTCTCGCACGAACTAAAAACCCCTTTGGCCGCCATTCGAGCCTATGCCGAAACGCTGCACATGGGGGCTGTGGATGATGCCGAGAACCGAGATTACTTTCTGGGCCAAATCACCGATCAAAGCGATCGATTGCATGATCTGATCATGGACATGCTGCAACTTGCCCGTGTGGAAGCAGGCCAGGAAGTGTTTGACATCACCGATGTCAACGTTGCCGATATCGCCCAGTGGTGTGCCGATACGCTTCGAGATAAAGCCGCAGCGAAGCAGATTCGCCTGGTTGTTGAGTCCGCCGAAGACGACGAGGTTTACGTCCGGGCGGATGAAGAAGGCCTGCGAACGATTGTCGGTAACCTGATCGACAATGCGGTGAAGTATTCCGGCAAACCAGGAGATGTCGTGGTGCGTTGGAAAGCCGAGGGAGACCAAGTGGCGATTTCGGTGCAAGATCACGGCATCGGTATCCCGGATGATGCCCAAGATCGAATCTTCGAACGATTCTTCCGGGTCGATAAAGCGAGATCCCGCGAAATGGGGGGGACTGGCTTGGGGCTCTCAATTGTAAAGCACTTGGCGGGCTCATTTGGGGGGAGTGTTGAACTGAAAAGCACCCTAAATGTGGGGTCTGTCTTCACGGTTCATCTGAAAAGAAGCCGCATTCTAACAAATTAACAATTGGATTTACATTGTCTTAACAATCGCTCGTTACG
The DNA here is from genome assembly GCF_003335505.1 of Bremerella cremea. Lineage (NCBI taxonomy): Bacteria > Pseudomonadati > Planctomycetota > Planctomycetia > Pirellulales > Pirellulaceae > Bremerella > Bremerella cremea. Next base: position 899,982 of record NZ_QPEX01000010.1, on the reverse strand, counting down.
ATTAAGGTTATCAAAAGCACCTCATTTGCTCTGCGAGGAAATTGGTTTCGGTTTCCTGACTAGAGCAGCAATCTACAACCACAGAGCCTCTGAACAATGCCGCTTCACCTGCAACGCGACTTAGATCACCTTCATCACGAGGTGTTGTCGCTCTCAGGGGTTGTGGAAGAGATGCTGGAGAAGGCGACCCGGGCGCTTTTTGAGCGGAATGCTCAAATGGCGGATGAAGTGATTGGGTTTGATTTTATCGTCGACGAGCGAGAAGTGCAGATTGAGGAAGAGTGCCTGAAAGCACTGGCCCTGCATCAACCAGTCGCAGTCGATTTACGCCGCATCGCTACCGTGTTAAAAGTCAACAACGACCTCGAACGGATGGCTGACTTAACGGTCAATCTGGCCGAACGTGCCAAATCGGTTATCGAATATCCCACGTTTGTCATTCCACCCCGCTTGGCACGCATGGCAGATATCGCCAAAGAGATGCTGGCCGATGTACTCGATTCGTTTGTCAACATGGACTGTGTCGCAGCGGCTCGCGTGGGGGCCACCGACGAGTTAGTCGATCGGATGAACGAAGAGATTATTCAAGAACTACAAAAGACGATGAAAGATCGTCCCGATCAAGTGGTCCCGGCACTGCATTGCTTTTCGGCAAGTCGGCATATCGAGCGAATTTCCGACCACGCGACGAATATCTCGGACGACGTGATTTATATGGTCAAAGGAACGATCGTGCGGCATCGTTTTTCAAGCGGCGCCAATGGTTCCTTGGCAAGTGGTTAAGTCCCATTTGGGTTTTGAAACAGGCTTTTTGATTTTTGAAATTGGACCAAAAAAATGGCCCGGATGAAGATTCTGATTGTCGAAGACGACCGTGCTCTGGCTGACGTGTTGGCTTACAACGTCCGTCAAGCTGGCTATGACGTACTCTCGGCTTACGATGGTCAGGATGGTTTGACTCAGGCACAAGTAAAAACGCCTGACATGGTGATCCTCGACTTGATGCTACCGGTCGTCGACGGTCTGGAAGTTTGCCGCCGACTGCGAGCCGACCCTGCGACGAAAGACATCATGGTATTGATGTTGACTGCCAAAGCAGAAGAGTCGGACCAGTTGATCGGTTTTTCGCTGGGGGCAGACGACTACGTCACCAAGCCGTTTAGCGTGAAAGTCTTGCTGGAACGGATCAAAGCGTTGGAGCGTCGCCGACGCGGGGAAGAAACGCCCACGACCGATGTCGTCTCCAGTCAAGGAGTCACGATCGATCGTCGGCGCCATCGTGCCACCGTGCATGGCAAGCCGCTGCAACTGACTCGCAGTGAGTTCCGTTTGCTGGAAACCCTCACCCGCCAACCGGGGCGAGTGTTCGATCGCTCGGAGTTGATCGATGCTGCGTTAGGAGAAGATACCGTTGTGATGGAGCGGACGATTGATGTTCACGTGAGAGCTCTGCGACGGAAAATGGCTGAATTCGCAGACCTGATCGAAACGGTTCGGGGTGTAGGCTATCGCTTCCGCGATCCTGGGGCAAAGCTGAGCGATGTGACCGACAACGACGAAGAATCGGCTGAGCCGGCCGGGAGCAGCTTTCGTATCTAGCCGGTGACCAAACGCGGAAAATCTAAATTCACTTTCGAACGGGCCAGGTGCCCGTTCTTTTTTGCGCAGACAGCCGTTCGGACGAATCTGAGGGAAGGAAACAACTGGATCAACTCGTTTAATCGGTCCAAATGTTCCCCGTTCAGGCCGGCATCGGCAGCTACCTACGCTCGATTCGGGGCCCCCGATTCTGGTATACTGGTTCGCCTCACCTCATATCATGATTCTCTAATCGTTTCCCCGAGTCTTGGGGATTCGTAGTGGACACGACGGCCAACCATGAAAAAAATCAGCAAGCTTCTCGTAACCAACCGTAGTGAAATCGCCATCCGAATTTTTCGCAGCGCCCACGAACTGGGGATTCGAACGGTTGGAATGTATTCGTACGAGGATCGTTTTGCGCTGCACCGTTTCAAAGCGGACGAAGCCTACCTCATTGGCCAGCCGGGCGAGCCGGTACGGGCTTATCTCGATATTCCCGGCGTAATTCGGCTTTGTAAAGAACACAACATCGATGCGATTCACCCTGGCTATGGGTTTATGTCCGAGAATCCGGACTTGGCCGATGCCTGCGATAAGAATGGCATCGTCTTTGTCGGCCCCTCGAAAAAATGTTTGGAAATGCTCGGCGACAAAACGGCCGCACGCAGCGTTGCCAAGCAGGCAGGTGTCTCCATCTTAGGAGGTAGCGATGCCGCGATCGAAAACGCTCAGGCTGGCCTGAAGGTGGCCAAAGAAATGGGCTTTCCCATTATCTTAAAAGCAGCCAAAGGAGGCGGGGGCCGCGGCATGCGTGTCGTACGAACCGCCGAGGAGTTCGAGTCGGCGTTTAACGAAGCCCAACGCGAATCGCTCAATGCTTTTGGTAGCCCCGATATCTTTATCGAGAAGTTCATTCAGCAAGCACGCCATATTGAAGTGCAATTGCTGGGGGATCGCCAAGGAAATCTGGTTCACCTCTTTGAACGCGATTGCAGCGTGCAGCGCCGTCATCAGAAAGTGGTTGAGATCGCGCCAGCACCTAGTCTCGATCCCAAAATCCGGCAAGGATTGTGCGATGCGGCCGTCGCCATTGGCAAAGCCGTTGGATACTACGCTGCCGGTACGGTCGAGTTTCTCGTCGATGCTGAAACGGGCGAGTATTACTTCATTGAAGTGAATCCACGCATCCAAGTCGAACATACCGTAACCGAAGAAATCACCGGGATCGATCTGGTAAAAGCTCAGATTCTGGTTGCCCAAGGAGATTCGCTCGATCATCCGGAGATCGGCATTCCGACGCAGGAATCGGTCGTGCCGTTTGGTTTTGCTTTGCAATGCCGTGTCACAACGGAAGACCCTACGAACAAGTTTTTGCCCGACTATGGTCGTGTTTCGCACTATCGTAGCGGAGCTGGCATGGGGGTCCGTTTGGATGCTGGAAGCGCGTTTAGTGGTGCGGTCGTCCATCCGTATTACGATTCGCTGTTGGTGAAAGTGACCGCCAGAGGACGCCGTTTTGTCGATGCCACCCGCCGCATGAACCGTGTGCTGCAAGAGTTCCGCGTGCGTGGCGTGAAGACGAATATTCCTTTTCTGATCCGCTTGATGAATCACCCTAAGTTCATCGAAGGGACATGCACCACGCGTTTCATCGATCAGACGCCAGAACTGCTAGAGTTTACCCCGCGGCGCGACCGAGCGACCAAATTGCTTAAGTTCCTGGGGGATGTCGCGGTGAATGGTAATCCGCTGGTCAAAGATCGCGTGATCTCCAAGCGACGAGATCCTGCCCCCACACCGGCACTTGTGGCCGACCAATCAAACCCTCAAGGATCGCGCGACCGCTTCAAGGAACTAGGTGTCGAGAAGTTTGCCCAGTGGGTTCGCGATCAGAAGCAACTGCTGTTCACCGATACCACCTTTCGCGACGCCCATCAAAGTTTGCTGGCAACGCGTGTACGCACGAAAGACTTGTTGAACATTTCAGAAGCTTACGCCCGCAATTGCCCAGAGATGTTCTCGTTGGAAATGTGGGGCGGGGCAACGTTCGATACGACGATGCGTTTCCTCAAGGAATCGCCCTGGCAGCGACTTGCTGACATGCGCGAGCGTGTGCCAAACATCTTGTTCCAAATGTTACTACGGGCATCGAACGCGGTCGGCTATACCAACTACCCGGACAACGTCGTTGTTGCTTTCGTGGAAGAAGCCGCTCAGGCCGGAATGGATATCTTTCGCGTGTTCGATGCCCTGAACTGGGTGCCGAACATGAAGGTTGCCATGGAGGCCGTGATTGCGGCGGGAGGAATTTGCGAAGCTTCGATTTGCTACACCGGCGATATCAGCAACCCGAAGCGAGACAAGTACAATCTGAAGTATTACGTCGATTTGGCAAAGCAGTTGGAATCGATGGGGGCCCACTTCCTCGCCATTAAAGATATGGCCGGTCTCTGCAAGCCAACCGCAGCTCGCAAGTTGATCAAGACCTTGCGAGAAGAAATTGGCTTGCCGATTCATTTTCACACGCACGATACCGCCGGGATTCAGGCCGCTTCCATTTTGGAAGGTGCTCAAGTTGGGCTCGATATCGCCGACGCCGCCATGGCGCCACTCTCTGGCGGAACCTCGCAACCCAACTTGAACACGGTGGTGGAAATGCTGCGTGGCACACCGCAGGAAAGCCAGCTTCAAACCAAAGCAATTGATGAAATTGCTGAATATTGGCGATCGGTGCGAGAGTTCTACACGCCGTTTGAAAGTACGGTGTTGCCGGCGACGGCGGACTTGTATCGCCACGAAATGCCAGGCGGGCAGTACACCAATTTGTTCCAACAAGCACACGCGTTGGGGCTTTCCGATCAATGGTCTCAGATTTGCGAAATCTACGCCCAGGTCAACGAGATGTTAGGGGACATCGTCAAGGTGACTCCCACTTCGAAGGCCGTCGGTGACATGGCGTTATTCATGGTCGCCAACGATTTGACCCCTGCGGATGTGTTGAACCCAGAGCGGGAACTCGCGTTTCCTGCTTCGGTCAAGGACTTGCTCGGCGGACGCATGGGCCAGCCGCCAGGTGGTTTCCCGGAAGCCTTGCAAAAACGCGTGATGCGAGACGAACCCATCCTCACGACACGTCCTGGCGAAAGCTTCGAGCCCGCCGATTTTGTCGCTGCGGAAGCCAAGGTCGAGAAATTCTTGGGCCGTAAGCCGAAACGCAACGAGGTCGTATCGTATCTGCTGTATCCCAAAGTCTATGAAGACTTTGCCAAGCACGAGTTGAATTATGGTGATGTCAGCGGTCTGCCGACGCCGGTCTTCTTCTACGGTCAGGAACCAGGAGAAGAACTGGCAGTGGATATCGAAGTGGGCAAGACGCTGATCGTGAAGTTCCTCACTATCAGCGATCCGCACCCCGACGGTTCGCGTGTCGTCTTCTTCGAGTTGAACGGTCAGCCCCGCGAAGTGAGTGTGATTGACCAATCGTTGGAGTCGGATGTTCCTAAGCGGCAAAAAGCGGATGCCGACGATCCAAAACAAATCGGCTCGTCGATGCCAGGTATGGTCGTAACCATTGCCGTCGAGCCTGGCGAAAAAGTTGCCAAGGGGCAAAAGCTGCTTTCGTTAGAAGCGATGAAGATGGAGACAACCATCTACGCGGAAGTCGAGGGTACGGTCGAGCAGGTTTTGGTCAAGCCTGGCAGTCAGGTCGAAACAGGTGACTTGATGATTAAGTTGAACTAGCCGATGAGTGATTGGTTTCCGGATTTGGTCCGTGTTGAAATCGAACGCGTGGCAAACTTTGCCTGCGTTAAGGTCTTCGCAGAGTTGCCTTCGACAAGCGACTATGCGCTAGAGCATATCGAGGCATACCAAGATCGCATGCCGGCCTTGTTTGTGGCCCGCCAGCAAACCAAAGGGCGGGGCAGGGGGGCACGAAGTTGGTTCGCCGGAGATGGTGCGCTCACGTTTTCTGCGTTGTTATCGCAAGCGAATACACCGATCGAGCCACACGCTTGGCCACGCAGTTCATTGATAGCCGGTGTGGCCATGTGTCAGACGCTAGAGCAGTACGCCGATACCGAACTGCTCAAGGTGAAATGGCCGAACGATGTCTACTTAGCCGGGCGGAAGGTATGCGGGATTCTGGTCGAAAAACGAGAACTCGCTAATCCGGTGATGTGTCTTGGGGTTGGTGTGAACGTTAACAATTCGCTGGAAAATGCTCCGCCAGACGTCCAGCAAAAAGCGATCGCGTTGACCGACATCACGCATCAACGCCATTTCCTGCCAGAGATTCTGCTCGAGTTTCTCTTGCGATATCAGAAGCTCTCGGAAGCGAACGCGTCGTCCCTGGAATCGCTGCTTGCTTATTGGCGAGAACACTGCTTGCTAACTGGGCGGCAAATTGAAACCATGCAGGGTACGCAACAATTGACTGGCGAATGTCATGGAATCGATGTGAATGGATCGCTGCTGGTGCAAACCTCGGCGGGGCAGCGGCAAATTGTTTCCGGCGAAATCATCCGCTGGTAACGCATCCCTGTAAGTAGCAGAAGTGATAAAGAAAGATCCCGGTCGCCATCGCTACGTTCAACGAGTCACTACCGCGTCGCATCGGTAAGGTTATCTGGTGATTGCAATGGGCGAGCGTGTTCTCTTCTAGCCCGTATCCCTCGTTCCCCATTAGTAAAACACTTCGCGGCGCGCGGGTAACTTCTGCTAAGGGAGTGGCCGTTGTGGAAAGAACGGTGGCGAATGACTCGAAGCCGAGGGACTGTAGCTTGGCCAAGTCTGCGCCGAAATCGGTCGATTCGACAATCGGAATTTTAAAGGCGTGCCCTGTGGAAACGCGAAGGCTACGGCGGGAAAACGGATCGGCGCAACCTTCATCAAGCAAGATGGCATCCGCCCCAAACGCACAAGCCGTACGAATAATCGAACCGAGGTTTTCGAAGTCGCCAATCTTCGAGGCGGCCAGGACCGTCAACTGGTTGGCTCGATCCGTGGGCAGAACACCATCAATCGAAGGACGGGGAGGCCTTTGACCGCAGGCCATGATCCCGCGATGAAAATTATACCCAACGAGCTGCTTGATATCGGATCGCGACAAAACGTAGATCGGAAACGTACCGAGCCGGTGAGGTGGAAGGGAAGGGATTTTTTCGATCCCATCGACCAGGAGCGATTCGATCAGGAAGTCGCTCTCTAAAAGCCGCTGCACCAGAAACTGGCTTTCCGCCACAAAGTATCCGTCACGCGTGTGACTTTTCCGTTCAAACTCCCGCTTATAACGCAGCAGTTGCGGATCTTCCGGGGACTCGATCTGAATAATGTTCTCGCTCATGGCGAGCCATTTTACTCGGTTTGATCGCTTGGGAAGAGGACCTCACCCAAGCCGGTCCCGAGAAAGGGACAGGACGTATTTAGTACCGCTCGCTGGGGAACCCTTTTCCTTTATTTTCGAACGAAAAAAGCCCTTGGAGTTGGGGAAGCCTCCAAGGGCGATGCGAATTCCTCTGAGTCTAAGTTGGAGGGAGACTCGTTAGATGGCTGGAGCAAAAAACGTGGCTTGCTCGATCACCATCGGCGGCATTGGAGGAACGTCTGAAGGAGATTGGTCTTCCGGAGTAACAACCGGCGGCATCGGTCGTGGAGCTTCGGTTGGTGCGGGCGTCGCAATCACGCCACAGGCACCGCCACTTTGGTTACTGCATCCGCAGTCGCCCGTACCATAGCAGCCGTTGGGGCCGCAGCCGGAGTTGACAACGTTCCATTTGACTTCGCTGTCTGGGCATTTGTATTCCCACTTGGTAAGAACTTTAACCGAGCGAACCTTGCCACAGCGAAGCGGATCGCAGCAATCTTCCCAAGGAAAACGGACAGCCGGGATGCAAACGTCTTTGCATTTGTCGGCGTAACAGTTGTGTGCCGTTTCGATTTCCTTAACTTCGGGCGAGCATGTTTTGCCGTCAGAAGAGCAGCAAGTTTTGGTACAGCAGCGTGTCAGGCAGCAGCCGCTGCCATAGACCAGCACGAGTAGCCCCAGCAGGGCAAAGTAACGGTTCATGGAGATGGCTCCGTTTTATTATTTGATTGAATGCGTATTGGAACTGTTGGACTGCTTGAAGAGACGATGCTGCTCTCAGCAGTTTGGTTTTGTCGGAGAAGCTGGGTATGGCTTCGATTTAGAAGTCGACCATGAACCGCAAACCGAGTGCGTCGTACCAACCTGCGGTGGAAGGGGCACCCGCGACGACGCGGTCTGAGATGCGACCATTGATGTAGTTGAACTGCATACGAGCATGCGGATTCCACCACCAGTTCACGCCCAAAGTGGCACTTTCGCCGACACCACCGAAGACATCCTGGTCAGTGAAGTCGCAATAGGAATAGCGTGCCGCGATCTGCCAGGCACCCCAGCCGTAGCTCCGGCAACCGTCACAGCGATTAACGATCCAGAAGTTCTCTAGCGGCTTCGTGCGGCCCAACGTGCCAGAGGTGCGGTCCCAAGGGGTGTATTCGCCGGTCAGCCAGTAAGCAGCATAGACGTAGCCGCCACCAAAGTTGGTGTTCGGTGCAGCCGTGCGGTTCGCATGAACGGTTTGGTATTCACCCACAACACTGAATGACCCTACGTTCAGCACCCCTTCCAAACCAAGTAGCTGGTAGTTTGCCGCACCGAGAACGCCGGTATCGAACCATTTGCCATCGGTTCTCGCTTCAGGGCGTGTGCGGAAGCGATCGGCACCACCACCACTAGGAAACGCTGCCGAGCCTGCGACGGCCCAGTGAGCGTAGCCTCGCCCGCCTGAAGTTTCGTCGTACCAAATGGTATTGGCCAAGCGACCCGCGACTTCTGACTGATAGTTATCGGAATACTGGTGACCAGGCTTCGAGAGGTCTTGCATGGCAAACGTACCGAAACGCCAGTTCCAGGCTTCGTTGTCGGAAAGACCATACGATTGCAAGCCAATACGACGAGCATCTTGATTGAACGCTTCAATCACAAACGGGCGTTCCATGAAGACGTTGTAGCGGCTGGAGTTTAAGTGATCCAAACCGTAAGGACGTTTTTGATTACCCAGCAGCACGGTATGCAGCCAAGGCAGTTCTGTCCAACCGAGATAAGCGTCTTTAAAGGCCAACGAATCAGGCGACGCGAACTCCATTTCAATTTTGTAGTTCATCGTTTCGTTGACATCGCCTGCTACGCCGTATCGTAGCCGACGGAAACCAATGAAATCAGGCGGGCTTTCCGCCGCATTGCCGGTATCTAAGTAGTTCGGCAGGGCCGACTCTTTAGGAAAATGCCAGTAGTCAAAATGAACACGGCCCGACCATTTTTGGGTAGGCTTGGAAAGGATTTCGACTTCCTTGCAAGCTTCTTCCGCTTTGTCAGCTTCCAGAGCTTCCACCCGCTCTAAAAGGTTGTAGTACGAAGCCGCAGAAACGGTGTCCTCCGGCTCATGCACGCTTGGCAAATGCCGTGGAACATCGTCCTCGGCAAAGTAGCTGGGTGTGGCTTGTGAGGGGGCGGCTGGGTACTCGTAGGTGGGCTGTCCGTAGCCCACATTCGGCGCATTGTAAAATGGCTCTTGCGAGTAACTGATCGCCGGAGCTAGGGCACCGAGGAAAATGCCAAGAGCGCGGCAGGTCCAACTCGTCTTCATCGTAATATCCATATTTCAGCGGTAACGCTCATCCTGAGCAAAAAGAACGAATGCCGTTGCATTGCGATAATCGTCAACGCTGTTACGAATCGCAGATCGATTCCAGGCTTACCAGTAGATCCCAAATCAATCGCAAACCCACCGAATATGGTGGAATAAGAGCAATCATGCGAGAACGCATAATCGGTAGAGTCGCACTCTTCAAGCGATACAACCCTCACAGATATCGCTAGCGGAGTTAACGAATTTGTCAGTACGAGTCAGAAATCTCTTATGGTCCGCACGAGGACTCGACTCAGCACGTCCAAAGCGATGAGTCGAGCCCCCAAATGTAGAGGCAGAGTGCGGTGATATTTACACAGTCTTAACAACAATGCGGTATGACACACGATCGGTGAATTGCGGTTATAACGATTATGACATGGTAGCACTCGTTTCAACCGCTCCAACCTTCGCACTTTTAACTCGTTTCAGCGTGTGAGACGCAGGGATAGGTTCCAGGGAACGGATGTCGACTTCCTTCTGGAACTTGCCGTGCAATTGGCTCCAGTCGATCGTCAATTGCCCGCCTGACTTCTCGTGTTGTTTCGCCCAATCGATCAAGGTCTCGAAGCAAGCGTGATCGACATAGGACAAATTGGTTAAGTCCACATGCAGGTCCGCATCTTCCGGGATCTCCTCCAAGCGAGCGGTTAAGATTGGCAGACGCAGGAACGTAGCGGCTCCATTCAGTCGAAGGAGGGCTGTTTTCTCTTCCTCGTTCACAAGCAGATCGGCCTCAAATCTTGTGAAGGTCACAAGCAATTTGATCGCCGAGAGGACAATACCTGCCACAACCCCAATCAATAGATCGAAGCTGACAATCAGTGTAATTGTCGTGGCATAAATCGCGAACTCTGACCAGCTGGTTTGGTAAAGCTCTTTGATCTGTTTGATGTTCAGAAGTTTGAAACCGGTGTAAACCAGCAACGCCCCCAAAGCGGCCTTGGGAACCATGGTCAACACCGAAGGTAAAAGCACGATGAACAACAGCAGCCAGGCACCATGTAAGATGGTCGCGCCTCGTGTTTGTCCGCCAGCGTTAACGTTTGCAGCACTACGGACGATCACGCCAGTCATTGGCAGGGCCCCGACAAGTCCGCAAAGAACGTTACCGATTCCTTGGGCAGTCAGTTCCTTGTCGTGATTGGTTTTATGTCCTTGCTTCATCTTGTCGATCGCGGTGGCACAGAGCAAGGTTTCGGCACTAGCCACCAAGGCAATCACAATCGCGGCAACATACAGAGATCTATCCGTTAAGATGGCCATCCACTCTGGCGTGGAATTAAGAAACGATACTTCATCTAACAAGTTTTGCGGCACACTCAACTGCTTGAGAGGGAAATTCCAAACGAGCGCGACGATCGTCGCCATCACAATCCCCAACAAAGCAGCCGGAACGAGTTGCAATTTCTTAGGAGCCAAAGATTGCCAGACCAACATGGTGGCGATTGTCACAATGCCAATCGCGGCAGCCAAATGATGGACGTGTCCGGCTTCTTCAGGGGTAAAACATTTCCAGATCGCTTCAGGGATCGTGGCCATGTACTCGAGGCCTCCGTGGGCTTTGTGTCCATGCCAGAGGGCTTCATGGTCCAGCATAACGTGGAACTGACTAACCATAATCAGAACCCCGATGCCTGCGAGCATCCCGTTGATAACTGCCGGCGAGACGGCTTGAAACCAACGTCCAATCATCAGCCGACCCGCGATGATCTGAATGACGCCTGCCAGCAGGACGGCAAAGCCGAGTGCCGCTAAAGCGTAGGTAAGTGCGGCGGCTTCCGCGCCTGCTTCAGGGCCGGAATAGAAGCCAAGGAACTTCGCTTTCTGTTGGGCTAAAATGTCTGCGACAATCACAAACAAGCCTGCGGCTGGTCCGCTGACTTGCAGCGGCGAACCGGAAATAAAGCCAACAACTAAACCACCGATAATGCCCGTGATGAGAGCACGGGCCGGATTTACGCCGACGGCAACAGCAATCCCAATACAAAGGGGAAGGGCTACCAGGAAGACGACAATCGAGGCGATAAAGTCTTTGCGAAAAACTCCCGGGAAGTAATTCGAGGCCGTCCCATTTGATTTTTCGTGCGTTTTCATGGTCTTTCCAATGAATGATCGGTGGGACTAAACCGTTTGTGCGACAGGTTGAGAGAATTGTTCCGTTTCCGGCGTCAGTACCGAGACGGTTCCGGTCTCAAAATCGTAGAGCCAACCCTTGAGCGTCAGCCGCCGTGCTTCGACAGCGTCGGCAACTGCGGGAAAGGTCATCAGGTTGCACAACTGTAGGCGAATATTGGCCTGGACTACCTGAGTCAGACGGTCAGTGGTTTCGTCTTGGGGAATTGCTTCCAGGGCCTTTCGAGCTGTGGAAACCCACTTACTCACCTCAGGCAGCGAAGAAGTGGAATCGGGATCGAGAAGCCCCGCCATCGCGCCACATTTGGTATGTCCACAAACAATGATCTGCGGAACTTGTAAGGCGTTCACGGCATATTCAATGGTGGCTGCAATGCCGAGGTCGGCTTCCCCTTGGCGGCCGATAATATTGCCGGCATTGCGGATCACAAATAGCTCACCAGGTTGGCAGTCTGTAAGCAGGGCCGGATCAACTCGGGAGTCGCTGCATGTAATAAAGAGAGCATCTGGTTGCTGCCCGTTGGCCAGTTGCTCAAATCGGCTTCTCAGCTCAGGGTACTTTCGCTGTTGAAAACGGGTAACGCCCGCGAATAGGTCACGCATAGGACAGGTCTACCTTGTCTGAATTTATCTGCGGTATGAAATTCGACCGCTCGGCGTGCAAACGCAACCATGTGTCTGCGCGACGAGTGGGGGGGGAAATTAAGAGTTCCAGTGATAAGTCAAACGAGACCTTCCACCAGAATGAATTTCAGAACAGACCGCTGGCAGATAGCCAAACAGGCAGGCATCGCTTTTCTGTAGGCGCGCAGCGGTCTAGCGAGACCTAACAGATAATATGGCCGCCGAATCCATTTTCGCTCAGCAGCGTGATAGGAGCGGCTGGTGGGACCGAACGAGCGAATCGCTTGAATTGCGGGATGGGGCGTTTATCAAGCGAGCGATCGGCACCTAAACTCAGAACGTATCGCGACGAACAAGCATTTTCGCGATGCTCCTCTTCTTCGCTTTCGGTTTCCGAGTTGTTTTGCGAGGAAGATGAAGAACTTGAGCCCGGGAAGCTTGAGCTCATTGCAGCACCGATCAGCCGGGGACGTGCGCCCGGTAGAAGAAGTGCCAAAACAAGCAACAGAACTAGCCAGCTGGGTCTCATGAATTAGCTTTTAGAGCTTGGTATCTCTGGAGAGCGATTGGTCATTAGCTATTAAACAATTCGGTCACTCGGCATTCGTATCGGCAGCGAATGCCCTAGAATCCGAAAAAATGTCTCTAAAAAAAGAATAGGTAAACGAGGGCCATTCGTCCAACCCCGAACTGGTGATCATGGGCAAAAAAACAAAACATTTGCGCGCAAAGTGACTTGTTCTTGCCTTAATGTCCTAATTGACGGTACGCAAAGAGCCGCGTTGCTTTCTTAAAAGCTTAGCGGCTCTGAGGTTGATTTTAGGTAGTTCTTTTGGGTGGCTGCCAGGCTTTATTTGGCCCAGTAGTCAATGACGAACGCTTCTTCCAAGTAGGGGCCCAGCAGCGAGACAAACTTTTTGTGCTCTGGATGGGGCAGATAGGTCTCGCGATCTTTTTCACTGGCAAAAGTCACCAGGAAGCAATGGGTAAAGCCCTTATCGAACATTTCTGGGCTGTTGTTTGTGCCCCACTCGTACTCTTTGATTTGCGGAATCTTGCTGGGTAGTTCGCTGAACGCCTTCTCGATCTTTTCGATGTCTTGCGCGGAGGCCGATTCTTTGAACTTGAAGATCACAACGTGCCGTAGTTTGCCGGACGATTCTTTTTCTTCAGCTTGCGACATAGTGGCCATCGTAAACATGCCCAACATCATCAGGGCTGCACAAAGGGAAAAACAACGGAGTTCCAAGCCTGGAAACTTCATAGAGGCGGGCCTTTTAGAGATCGTGTAGGAGGGAGCGTCTGAGGTAATGCTGGCGAGATATCCTTTAATTTGACACGATGTCTTTTCCATTTCAACGGTTTACCCCAAAGAAAATTGGTATGCCCTAGAAAATTCTCTCTTCTGGGCATACCAATGTGGCACACCAAGAGGGCTAAGCTAACAGCGATCGCACCTCTTGAGCTGCCTCGACCATGGCCCGCAGCGCGGCCTCGACTTCTGGCCAGCCGCGGGTCTTTAACCCACAATCGGGGTTCACCCATAGCCGCTCGGCGGGAATCACCTCGACGGCCTTTTTCAGCAAGCCAACCATTTCTGTTGTGGCTGGCACGCGCGGCGAGTGAATATCGTAGACGCCAGGGCCGATTTCATTGGGGTAACGAAATTCCACGAAGCCATCGAGAAGCTCCATCTGCGACCGACTCGTTTCAATCGAGATGACGTCGGCATCTAAAGCCGCAATTGCCGGAAGGATTTCGTTGAACTCGCAATAGCACATGTGCGTGTGAATTTGCGTTTCGTCACGGATACCGCTCGAAGCCAGCCGAAACGCATCGACCGCCCAGGCCAAGTAGTCGGTTTGATCCGACTTGCGCAGTGGCAAACCTTCACGCAGTGCTGGCTCGTCGATCTGAATGACACCGATGCCGGCTTGCTCTAGATCGATTGATTCTTCGCGAATGGCCAGGGCGATTTGCTGGCACGTCACCCAACGTGGTTGATCGTCTCGCACGAACGACCAGCACAAGATGGTAACCGGCCCGGTAAGCATTCCTTTCACTGGACGATCGGTCAGTGATTGTGCGTACTGCGCCATGGGAACCGTCATGGCAGAAAGCCGGTGAATATCGCCAAAAATAATCGGCGGCTTCACGCAGCGAGAACCATAGCTCTGGACCCAGCCGTTTTTCGAGACGACAAACCCTTCTAGCTGCTCGCCGAAGTACTCGACCATGTCGTTGCGTTCAAACTCGCCGTGGACCAACACATCGAGCCCCAGGGCTTCTTGGCGCCGGATACAAGCTTCTGTCTCGGTTTCTAGAAACTGACGGTACTGTTCAGCGGGAAGTTCTCCCTTACGAAACGCGGCCCGCGCTTGCCGCACGGCTGCGGTTTGTGGAAACGAGCCAATCGTTGTCGTCGGCAGGGGAGGCAACTTGAGGCGAGCACGCTGTTGCGACTGACGCACCGTATAATCGCCCGTTCGTTTTAAGTTCGCCGGGGAGATTGCCGCCACGCGATCGCGAATTGCCGGATTATGCGTCCGGATGGAAGTACGCCGTGTTTCTAGGGCACCTGCGTTCAGGGCAAGCGTTTCTGCAACTGCCGCTCGACCAGAATTCAATGCCGTGGTTATCGTCGTAATCTCGTCCAGTTTTTGCCGAGCGAAGGCCAGCCACGATTTCACTTCATCGTCGATCTCCGTTTCTGCGGCCAAGTCGACAGGGCTATGCAGTAGCGAGCAACTTGGCGCGATCAATAACCGATCGCTACCGATCGCCTCGGCGGCGGTTTCTGCCTGGGCGAGGGCTTTCGTCAAATCGGTTCGCCATACGTTGCGGCCATCAATCAGCCCCAACGAGAGCGACTGGCCGTCGCGAACGTATCGCAGTGCTTCCGCCAGTTGCTCTGGTCCGTAGACCAAGTCCAGGTGAACCGCAGACACCGGCAATTCAAACGCTAGGGGAAGGTTCTCGCGGAGCGATTCGAAATAGCTCGTCAGAACCAGCTTCACGTTGCCCAGCGAGCCACTTAACTGTTGCAAGCTGTGACGTAGGGCCTCTTGAGTTGCGAGATCCAAATCGAGGGCCAGGACCGGCTCGTCCCATTGAACCCATTTGCAACCAGCGGCGTTTAGCCTCTGCAAGAGTTGCTCGTACACAGGTAGCAGCCGATCGAGCAGCACTAGCGGCGATGCTTCCGAGTCTTTTAATTTCCCCAGCAGCAACAAGCTAACCGGCCCCAGCACCACCGGCCGGGCCGCAGGCGAGACCTGTTGAGCAGCCGCAATGTCTTGCAGAAAAGCGTCGGCATCCAAGTGAAACGTCTGCTCGACGGACCACTCAGGGACGATGTAGTGATAATTGGTGTTGAACCACTTCGTCATTTCCATCGCAGGCAAGTCGACTCCCTGCTGCGAGCCTCGGGCCATCGCAAAGTAGCGATCTAAGTGGCTGACAAGCTTGCCGTTCTGATAAGCACCAGGGACCGCCCCGACACGAATCGCCCAATCGAGCACGTGATCGTAAAGCGAGAAATCCCCCACCGGAATCTGCGTGATGCCTGCTTCCGCTTGCCACTGCCAATTGGTTTCGCGGACTTCTGCCGCCCCAGCCAACAGAGCCTCTGCGCCGATCTTTCCTTGCCAGTATTTTTCTAGTTGCCATTTCAGTTCTCGCTTGGCCCCGATACGCGGAAAGCCGAGGTTGGTCGCAATCGCCATGATGGGTACAGTCCTTTTTTGTGTGAAAAATGTGATAACACTTGCGATTGAGAGCAGTCTACAGCTACGATAGAAAGGGTCACAGTTTTGCATTTGTGATTTGTTGGTGGGTACAGACATGGCATGGGCTAGGCCTGGGGCAGATTTCGTAACGGAATAGGGTGACAGTTGAAAATGGCATCGCAAAACGGCAACTCGAAACCGGAAGACGAGAATACGCTCTACTATCAATTGGCCGACAAGCTTCGCCGCTTGGTGCAATCGGGGGCGTTTGTGCCGGGAGAGAAACTGCCTTCAATCCGTCGGCTAAGTGAAGAGCACCGTGTCAGTTTGAACACGGCCAAGTCGGCGCTGGCTTTGCTAGAGGATTGGCGCGTGATCGAGGTCCGGCCTCAATCGGGGCACTATGTTCGCCGACCGCCCGAGGAATTGCCGAAGCTTTCTACCACGAATCCCAACGGTGAAGCGTGCGTTATTCAAACCAATATTCCCACCCGGATGAACGCCGCAATTGGATCTGGGGCACAGCCAACCCTTGGGGCGGCGGTTCAATCGACCCAGTTGATGCCGCTGCAAGTGCTGAATCGGTCGTATCAAAAAGTAATGCGGGAATTGCCCGACGCTTGTTTTGGTTACGACGGGGTGCCAGGGCACGAAACACTGCGTAAGTCGATCGCCAAACGTGGTACCGAAGCAGGCTACGTCGTGAGCCCCGACGAGATCGTGATTACCAGCGGGGCGAAAGAAGCGGTCTACTTATCGATCAAGTGCGTGGCCCCGCCAGGGAGTATCGTGGCGATTGAATCGCCTGCCTATTATGCCTTGCTCGAAGTGCTGCAATCGCTAGGTCTGAAGGCGGTGGAAGTGGCCTGCGATCCGGAAACCGGTATCCAACTCGATCACCTCGACCACGTGCTTGGGAAATATGAAATTGCCGCTTGTGCGATTGTTTCTAACTTCTCGAACCCGACCGGCAGTCTCATGCCGGAAGAGAATAAAAAGCGGTTGGTCGAAATCTTAAATCGTTACCAGGTACCCTTGGTCGAGGATGATGTTTATGGCGATCTTTCCTTTCGCTCGCCCCGTCCCCGGGCCGTCAAGGCGTTCGATACCGAAGGACGCGTGCTTTACTGCGGGTCGTTTAGTAAGACCCTTTCCCCCGGCTTGCGGTTAGGCTGGTCGATTCCTGGCCGCTACATTCAACAGTTTCAACTGATGAAGTTGGTCGTCAACCAATGTACATCGGTGGCGCCGCAGTTGGTGGCGGCTGAAATCTTAGAGACCGGGGCGTACGATCGCCATTTGCGAAAAGTACGGGCCCAATTTGCCGAACAAATGGACGACGCCCTCAGAGCCGTCCGCAACTGCTTTCCTGCCGGTGTGCGGGCCTCACGACCGCTAGGTGGGCATGTGCTGTGGATTGAAATGCCCCGTCATGTCGATGCCATGCAGATGTATCACACCCTCAGCGACGAAGGAATCCAATTCGCCCCCGGCCCAATCTTTTCTCCCAGCGGTGCATTCCGCAACTATATCCGCATCAACACCGGCTTCCCTTGGTCTCCTGTGTTGCATCGGCAAGTCGAGCGCATGGGAGATTACATCCGCCGAGGCGCTTAGTTGGCTTTTATTCTTGCAAGACAGGGTATGCAGCGGGAAGTTAAGAAGCTTGCATGGTAGCGAGGGCGATAATGATCGTGACATGCAGAGCGATGAAGATGCCTGCGATTAAAAACGATCGTTTAATCTCGACACCGTAAAGGGCGGAAACCGCTAAGCCTAACAGGCCAACTGAGATGAGCGCGCCAATAGGAATGCCATAGATTCCCATTGCTGCTGCCAAGCCAGAGACGATGATGCTGGTACCGATGGCACCCCCAATAGCAAGCCCGATCGCTGCGAGCAGGCCGGAGTCTTCGTCATTGATAACCTTTAAGAGCCCAATCAACACACAGGCTTCAAGCAATATAACTAACACTGCAAATATCTCTCGCAAGATGACTCTGTAGAAGTGCCCTAGAATACTTCAGCAGAGGGGCCCGTGCTAGTTGTGATTGAGAATCTTTCAAGCAGTTTACAGCCGACAGTTGGCGATATTGGTTTGCAGGATCGCCGAAGCGCCAAGTTGGTCGAGGCGTTCCATGACGTCGATCACTTCTTTCCGCTTCACCATGGCTCGCACGGCGCACCAGGCGTTATCTTCCAGCGGATTGATGGTGGGTGAATTGAAGCCTGGGGTGATCTTTTCTGCTTCGGCCAGTTTGTCGCGTTGGATGTTGTATTCCAGCAGCGAGTAATCGCGAGCGATCACTACCCCTTCCAAACGGCGAACAATGCGATCGGCGAGTTCCGG
The DNA here is from genome assembly GCF_003335505.1 of Bremerella cremea. NCBI lineage: Bacteria > Pseudomonadati > Planctomycetota > Planctomycetia > Pirellulales > Pirellulaceae > Bremerella > Bremerella cremea. The sequence continues at coordinate 881,851 of NZ_QPEX01000010.1, read as the reverse complement.
TTGGCGTTTCTGTTGGTTTTGAATCAGAATCGTTTCGTAGTTACCAATCTCGGCGAAGATTTTCAGCCGGTTGGCGGCCAACGTGCTACCGGTTTCGACCAGATCGACAATCGCGTCGGCGATGCCCAGCGAGATCATCACTTCGACCGAGCCTGAAAGATTTACCAAATGAGGCGTAGCCCCGTTGGCTTCCAAGTACCGGCGGGTCACATTCGGAAAGCTGGTCGCGACGCGGCATTCTTTCATGTCGGCCACGTTTTGCCACTCGGTTTCTTCCGGGACACATAACGCCAAGCGGCACTTGCCCACGCCCAAGTTCATGCGTGTTTCGACGTCAACTTCCGCTTCCTGCACCAAGTCGCTGCCGGTGATTCCCATATCGATCGCCCCTTCGGCGCACAACACGGGAATGTCGTCGGTTCGGAGAAAGGTGATATCGATCGGCATGTCGCGCACCCGCGCAAACAGGCTGCGATCTTGTCGCCGGAATTTAAGGCCCGCTTCGCCGAGCAGTTCGGTGGCGACTTCAGCGAGGCGACCTTTGCTGGGAATACCGATCCGGAAGTTTTCCATGGTGAATACTTGGGGTTGGGTGCGGTTGAAGGTTTTACTTTGGCGGACGAGATGCTTTTTCGTCGATGCCAGAAACACCGAATCGACGAGCCAGTTCCGCTTCGACTTCCGAGAGGGGGATCTCGCGATGGCCGAGCATGACAAATAAGTGGTAGATCAGGTCGCCCGCTTCGTAAATCAAATGCTGGCGTCCTTCGTCTCCCTCTTCTCCGGCCGCCTCGACCACTTCCGCCGCTTCTTCCATGATCTTTTCACCGATCTTGGGGACGCCACCCTTAAACAATTTGGTGGTGTACGACTTTTCCGGCGGATTGGCACGACGATCTTCGATCACCGCCATCAACGCAGCTAAGACATGGGAAGGGTTATTCGAGTTCGCTTCGCCGGACAACGTTCGGCCCCTTTTTTGAGGAAGATCAGACGCTTCAATGGGCCCAGCCCCCTTCGTCGAGTGTCTGGGAATCTAGTATTGTAGTCGCCTAGGGGTAAACTGAAAATTGCACCCCTATTGATCCTTTTTGCCCAAAAATCCCAGGTCTTCCGGCCGCTTGCAGCTTGCTTGAGAATGACGAATCTCTCGACTGACAAAGAGTTTAGTTTCCTAGATGCCTGGTATTTAACCGGGGCAACCGCCAGCGGAAAGACCCGTGTCGGGCTTTGCTTGGCGAAGAAAATTAACGCGGAAATCATCGCGCTCGACTCGATGTCGCTGTACCGAGATATGGACATCGGCACCGCTAAGCCAACCCGAGAAGAGCAGGCAGTGGTGCCCCACCACCTGATCGATGTGCTAAATCCGAGCGAAAATTCAAGTATTTCGCATTATTTGCAACTCGCCGAGCAAGCCGCCCGTGAAATCCAGGGACGCGGCAAGCAGGTGCTCTTTGTGGGGGGAACGCCCCTTTATTTGAAGGCTCTTTTACGGGGACTTTCCGAGGGGCCAGCCCCTGATCTGGCCTATCGGAACGCTTTGGAAGAGGAAGCCGCCAAAGTGGGCAATAAGGCGCTGCATGCCCGGCTTAAACAGGTCGATCCCCTAGCAGCGGCCCGCATTCACGAGAACGATACCCGGCGCATGATTCGCGCTTTGGAAGTCTATCATGCCACCGGCCAGCCAATGAGCCACTATCAATTCGAGTTCGAAGATCACGTTTCGCCCGAGAATTGCCGCGCGTTCTGGCTTTCGTGGGATCGCCCCGTCCTGCACGATCGGATCAACAACCGGGTGGAAGCGATGTTCGAGCATGGCATGGTCGACGAAGTCCAGCGGCTGCTCGATAAACACTCGCCACTGAGCACCACCGCTTTACAGGCCGTTGGCTATCAGGAAGTGATCGATTACTTGGCCGGTAACCGCGAGTTAGAATCGGCCAAAGATCGCGTTAAGGCTCGCACACGGCAGTTTGCCAAGCGGCAATGCACGTGGTTTCGCAGCTTGGAAGAGTGTCGCGAAGTCTCGCTAACCGGGCAACTCGACGCCGAAGCGGTCGCCGAGCAAATTGTTGCCATGGCACGAAGTTAACACCAACCCATGCTTACGCCGACGTAAGCATGGCACCCATCAATTGGTGGGAATGGCCCTGGTTTTCGGGGTCAATTCCACCAATACACATAGTAGGCCGAAAGACCCATCGTTAGTCGCAACAATAGCGTGACCAACAAATAGAACGAGAAATGCAGGAAGCCGGAAAGAGGCTGAATATCAAACGAGCCCGCCGCGGCAAAGCCTCCCATCACTAGGCAAACTGCCGCTGTGATAACGAAGTAGGGTAAATATTCGTTCAGGTTATCGCTCAGATCCCAATAACTGATCAACAACGCATAAAGCCCCCAAATTGCGGCATACGCAACCGAGCAAACCAGCACCCGCATCCACAATTCTTGCCCCATGTAGGGTTCGAATTCGTCGTCGCGGAGGAACCAGTACCCGCTCCAGCAAATGGGAATGGCCACCAAGATAGAACCAGCGGCGACCACCATGGTCAGGCTATCTTTGTTTTCGGTCGAAGCGCCAATGAAGTAGGCGATGGCAAATGCGGCAATGGTCGAGGCCAAAACCACGCCCAGCACGACCGGCGAAAACTTGGTGTCCTCGCGGGCAACCGGCTTAAAGACAAGCTTGCCCGAAGCACTTTTGACGCCGCCAAACTCTTCCCGTTCGCGCAGCACGACCTGTTCGTCGAGTTCGGGAATTTTAATCGGCTTTTTACAGCTCGGGCACGGACCTTCCCGTCCGGCGAACTTGGCGCTCACCTCGAAGCGTTTAAAGCAACTAGGACAGGTTACGCGTATTTTTTCTTGCTGTTCGGCCATGTTGTTCCGCGAAAAGATTCGAAAGCAGGGCTGCCCGTCAAGTTTTAGGATAAGCTGAGCCGCGCGTCTAACATGGCCCGAGGCCACATTTTAGTCAATCATCTGGCAGATGATAATCGGTTAAGCCTGGCAGTGCTAAGTCATTTTGCCAAAGAAACTTCCGATTTAACCCTCCCATTTTTCAGGTCGGCCGGGCGAATTCAACCAGGGAGACGTTGGTTCTGCCTGAATATGAGCATGCCCACAGACCGGCAAACGACGGCCAAGCTCGGCGATTTCCGATCAAAGGGGGCTGCTGCGATGGATACTCTATGGCGGATTACGCGACCTTCCCTTTCTGGCCTAATCCGCGTAACCTAGAGCAGGACTTCCTGAAACTGCATTGCTGATTCCTCTGCAGGGGTTACGCTTGCCCGCGTTGTCCGGTTGGTTTCGTGTGGAGAGCTTGGCAACTTGGTACATTCCAACAGAAGAAGATCGTGAACGACGTCGCACTGAAGCCCCGCGTGGGGGCTGTTCGTTATCTGAACACCAAACCCTTGGTTTATGACTTAGACCAAGCGGATACGCCGTTTACGCTTAGTTTCGACTATCCTTCGCGTCTGGCCGACCAACTGTCGCTCGGGCTGTTGGATGTCGCTTTGATTCCCTCGATTGAATACTTCTTGGGAAAAGACTACCGCATCATTACCGATGCTTGCATTGGTTGCTTGGGGCCGGTTTGGAGCGTGAAGATCTTTTTCCGCACGCCCCCACAGCAGGTTAAAACCTTAGCCCTCGATGAAGGCTCGCGCACCAGTGCCGCCCTCGCCAAGATTTTGTTGGCTGAACGCGTCGGCGTTCGCCCGCAGCTACAAGCGTTGCCACTCGGAAGCGACATGCGCGACTGCGAAGCAGATGCGATGTTGCTGATTGGCGACCGAGCGATTCACCCGCCGGCGATCGACGCCGTGGAAGTGTGGGACTTGGGCGAAACCTGGGTCGAGTGGACTGGCCTGCCGTTTGTCTTTGCCATGTGGGTCGCCCGCCCCGGCATCGCGACGGAAGAGATCGCCAAGCGGTTGATGGAAGCCAGAGATGGCGGCATGGAAAATCTAGAAAAGATTGCCGAACGGGAAGCCGCCAAGTACCAACTGACCACAAGCGAGTGTTTCCACTACTTCCACGATAATTTACATTTCACGCTGGGCCCTCAAGAAAAAGAAGGGCTGATGCGATATTACCACTACGCAGTGCAATTGGGACTGGCACCAAGCGGCAGGACACCGATTTACGATGATTGCAAAATTGCTTGATAAAGCCGTTGCCGGCGAACGACTTACCCCCGAAGAAGGTCTGCAGATTCTCGAGTCGAACGACCTGTTGGCGATTGGCCGAGCCGCCGACGCCGTTTCGCGTCGACTGCATCCGGAGAATTACCGGACCTACAACATCGATCGCAACATCAACTACACGAACATTTGCACCGCCGTGTGCCACTTCTGCGCTTTCTATCGCGGTCCTAAAAGCGAAGAAGGTTACGTTTTGCCCCGTGAAGAGATCCTCAAGAAGGTCGAGGAAACGGTCGCTCTCGGCGGGGATCAAATCTTGATGCAAGGTGGTCTGCACCCGAAGTACAAACTGGAGTGGTACGAGGAACTGCTGCAAGATATCAAACGCAACTTCCCCCAAATCAATCTCCACGCGTTTAGTCCCCCCGAGATTTACCACTTCACCAAAGTGAACAAGCTGCCGCTGCAGGAAGTCCTATCCCGGCTGAAAGAGGCTGGCCTGGGAAGTTTGCCGGGTGGTGGGGCTGAAATTCTGGTCGACCGCGTCCGCGACGTTCTCACTCGCGGCAAGGTCATGACTGACGATTGGCTGGACGTAATGCGCGTCTGGCACGAACTGGGAGGGCGCAGTTCCGCCACAATGATGTTCGGGCATGTGGAAACCCTCGCCGAGCGAATCGAACATCTTGAACGCGTACGGCAACTGCAAGACGAAACGGGCGGCTTCACGGCGTTCATCTGCTGGACCTTCCAGCCTGATAATACCGACATGGCTGATGTGCCGGCACGTGGCACGTTCGAGTACCTCAAAACCCAGGCCCTCTCGCGGCTTTACCTCGACAACATCCCCAACATTCAATCAAGCTGGGTGACCCAGGGGTTGAAAGTAGGACAACTGGCCATGCTGTACGGAGCGAACGACATGGGCAGCTTGATGATCGAAGAGAACGTCGTCGCGGAAGCAGGCACCGTTCACTTCCTCACGCTGCAAGAGATTCGCGACGCGATCACCGAACTCGGCTACGAACCACGCCAACGCAACGTTCACTACGAGTTGTTCCCCAAAGAACACGAAATGAAAGCCGTGCAAGCAAACGCCCTGCGTCAGAAAGAACTAGTCACGCTGACGTAAGAGGTTTTGCTTTTCTACCACCAAGAAAAACAAGTAGGGTCCGCTGGGCGGACCGACAATCCACTGTTTTCCGTATGTGCCGTTGGCAAGCAGCATGAGCTAACGCCGGTGCGTCAGGACGGCACTCTTGGCATGGGTGCCGCCTGTGAAATTGGTGGCTTAAAACTCTCTTGGCTTACTTTGCTGGTTTCAATTGCCAGGCTTCATCAAAGAAATCGGCAGCCACGATTTTGCCTGGCCAGAGGGCATTCGGCTTGGTGGTCGTGTCAACAATCGCCCAGTCTGGTAGCTTCGGCACTTGGCGGGCATTGTTGAGATAGGCGTATTCGCGATAGGTAAAGCCGCTGTTGATCACCACGTATTTCTTCGGATTAAGCGGGTTCGGATAGATCATTACCGGGGCGTTCTCGCTCGACTTAAAGTTCTTGTCCCCGACGGTGATTGACTCTTGCCCCCACTCAATCGGCAACTTATCGGCAATCTTGGCTAGAACCGCATTGCTGCCAGGATCGCCGAACAAAATAAGATTGCTGTTGGCGATCTGTTCGTCGGTGAGCTTGGCGTCGGTTTGAACGAGCGCGTCGCCACGGAATTGACGCCGCCATTCTTGCACGAAGTGATCCATCTCGCCGATTGCCCACGTGTTCACGTTTTCGTTCCAGGCTTGCCCGGTTGGGCTAACCACAACGAATGAGTCAAGGAACGCGTCGTCGATTGGCCCTTGCAGCCCAGGAACTTTGGCCAAACCACTTGGTTCGCTCCAACCTTCTTGCCAGCCGTCAGCGGTTTTCTCTAGCTTGCAGGTCCACGAACGATCGGTTTCCGGACCGTCGACTTTCAAGGTCTGCGGTTCTTGGCGTTCGGCCGCATTCGCTTTGAAGAAACTCAATTGCACCTTCCGGCCAACGTAAAGTTCGGTTTGCCCTGGCGGAAAGACTAGCTCTAATCGCGATACATTTTCGGTGGCGATAGAAACATTGTTTTGGAAGTGGACCATCGCTCGGACATGTGCTGGCTTCCAATGCTCTTCCAGTCCATTTACACGAACCCAAAACATCTGCGGATAACGCAGGGTAAACGTCGCGAATTGAATTCGCCGCGGCATCGTATCGCGTCCTACTTCCGCCAGCGCGTCGAGCTTGGCGGAGATGATCTTCTTCGAGTCGGCATGAATCGAGTGCTTTGTTTGCGGCCCGATGATATGTGTTAGCGGCATGTCTTCCTTGGCCAGGGTCTCTTCCATCACATCGGCGGCTTGCTTCTGGATGTCGATTTCGCCGCTATAGGCAATCGTAGGCAGGTTAAACAAGTTTTCGGCATAGCCGGGGCAATCGTACCACTGCCAAAGCTTCTTTTCGTACCAAGTCGGTTCGAGGGTTTCTTTTTGGAACACGTCTAAGAACAACGGTGTTTCCGAAAAGCCAGCGCCCGGATTAGCGGCAAAGAACAAATCCGGGTAATGCACGGCCATCTGCCAGCAGCCAGCCCCACCCATCGAAAAACCGCGAATCGCCACTCGGTTGTCGTCGATGCGGTAATTCTTCTTCACGTCGTCCATCGCTTCCAAGATGTCGATCTCGCCGGCGAACTTGAACGCGTTGCAGTAGCGACCGAAGGGATGCAGTACGACCGTGTTCGCTGGTTGGTACTGTCCTGGTTTGCGCATGTGTTCGGCAATGAAATTTGCCTCGGTGCTCCGTTCGCCACGACCGTGGAGCCAGACATCGAGTCGGAATGGATCATTCTGATCGAAGTGGTAGTTCTCGGGGATTTCGAGCCCATACGGTTGAACCGTTTGGTCGATCTTCGAGCGATACCCCCGCACAACCAGCCCGGTTTGCGTTGTCCAAGGCGTTTTCCCTTCCAGTAAACTTTCTGCCCGGCTGAGCCCTTCTGTCAGCGTTTGCTTGGCCGCTTTGACATCGTTGGGCTGGAACAGCTCTTGGTATTCAAGGGCCTGATGCAGAGCCCGCGAAAAGATCTCGACGTCCGGCAGCATCTGCGGCGTGTGCAGATCGCGCCGCATCTTGAGTTGCTGGATCAAGTCGTTGAGCTGCGCGAGGCCAGCTTTTAGTTCGTCGGCGTCTTGCTGAGGCAGTTCGATTCCAATGGGCGGAACCGGGCGAACGTTTTCCGGGATGTTATCCGCAGGCCCATCGGCCCACAGAAAGGCAGGGAGCAAACAAACAACGAGCGAGAAAGGGAGGAGGTGTCGCATGAGGTCGATCCAGGTGGGAGATTGTCAGGCCAGCCCACACAAAAGAGCCTGCCTTACCTGGTCGATTTTAACTGCTGCGACTTGTCGAGGAAACAATGCGGGCGATTAGCGGTCTTCCTCGACCACTTCTTCCTGGACGATCACTTCGTCTTGATCTTTGCGCGGATCTTTCTCTTCGTACCAGCGACGAGGCGAATCCCAACCGAACTCGTCGTGAGCCGTGTAGACATAACGAATTCGCACCTTCTTAGGAGGAAGTGGAGCAGGGGCAGGGGCCGGCTTGGGTGCGGGCTCCGGCTCAGGCTCTGGCTCAATTTCCAATTCAGGCTCCGGTACATACACCGGTTCCGGCGTTTCCATTGGCAACAACGCCAATTCTGATTCCGGCTCTGGTTCGGGTTCGGGCACGGGATCAGGAGCGTAGTCGAATTCCATTTCGGGCTGCAAGATGGCATCGGCAACGGGGAATTCTTCTTCCTCGTCGTCCTCTTCCAGGGGTTCTTCGGCCAGCAAGGCATCCCAATCGATTCCAACCGGACGAGTCCCCTCGGCTTCTTTCAAGCGATAGTTGACGTTCTCGTTCAGATCGACATCAAAATCGGAAAGCGAAATACGGTATTTCTCAGTAACATCGCTCCCTTTGAGGCGATAGTTTACGTCTTCCTGCAGCACGTCGCAGCGAAGCCGGACGGGCTCTTCGGGAAGTTCGATGATAGGTAACGAGATCTCTTCGAACTCTTCTTCCTTCAGTTCCAACTCGACCACCGGTTCGGGCTCTGGCAGTGGCATGTACGAAGGTAGGACAACTTCGGTGTATTCAGACAGTTCGTACTGAATAACCGGCTCCGGTTCGAGGTTGGTAATCTTGACAGTCACGACCGGTTCGGGCAGAGGCAATTGCTCGACGACCGGCGCAGGCTTCGGTGGAGGAACCGGTTCGGGTTCTGGTTCCGGCTCGACTTCTTCTGGTTGATATTCCAACTGCGGCAAGGGCTGCTCGATATCGATCAAGCCTGGCTGGCAAACGCCGGTGAACTTCGGCAACTGACGAACGTCGGCGCCCATCTCTTGGAACATGGCCGCGATATGTTCGTGGCAGGTAAAGATCAGCAGTTGATGCCCTTCCTCGGCAAACTCACGGAACAGCTGAGCCGTCGCTTTGGAACGCTTCGAGTCGAAATTAACGAGCACATCGTCCAGAATCACCGGCAACACGCGGCCTTGGCGGGCAAACAAGTGAATCAACGCCAAGCGAACGCTAAGGAAGACTTGCTCGCGGGTCCCTTCACTGAGGTGAGCGAGCGACTTGGAATCAGCATCGCGTTCTTCAACGAACAGCGTGTTTTCGTGCAGGGGCGTCCAAATGCGAATGTAACGGTCGTCGGTCAACTTTCGCATATAGCTGGAAGCCAACCGCAGGGTTTCTGGCTGACGATCGTTTTCGTAAACGCGACGAATCTGTTCGAGAATGCAGGAAGTGGTGGCCAAGTTTTGCCACTTTTCAATCGCTTTCTCTAGCTGGGCTTCAACTTCGCTCAATTCCAGTTGGGCATGCAGCAGACGATCGTTCTTTTCTAGCGTTTCCAGTTGGACCTTCAATTCGCCACGACGCTCGAAGCATTCCTGCATCCGTTTTTCAGCATGGTCGTGGTCGGCCAGTAGTTTGGCCAACTGCTCGTCGGCGTCTTTGCTGACGGTCGTTTCGAGCCAAGCTTCGACTTCTTCCAGGGTAGCGTCGGTCCCTAGTTTGTCGTCGATCTTCTCGTTCTGATCTTCCAGCTTGATTTGCAGTTCTTCGACCTCTTCGGTTTTGACGATCCAGCTGAGGTAGGCTTCTTCGTCTTCGCTAGAGGCTTCTTCCAGAATGGCTTCTCGCTCGGCGATCAGCTCTTTGGCTTCCTCGGCGACTCGGCGGAAATCGCCGCGTACCTTCTGGCCTTGCTCGAACAGCTCGGTACGCTGCTTGTGCTTCCCTTCCTGCCGCAGAAGATCGTCTTCCAACTGGGCCAACAACTGCAGGGCGTCGTCTGTTTTGGAGTGGACACCGACGTCTTTGGCCAGATGAGTGATTCGGCTAAGCAGCGCCGCTCGTTCTCGTTCGGCGATTTCCTGCTCGCTGTTAAGCGTCTTCAGCCGTTTGCGGAGGCGATGAATCTGGGCTAGGTAGCGGCCCAGCGATTTGACTTTGTCGGGGTCAATATTTTCAGGTAAATCGAGAACCTGTAAGGCTTCCTTCCAGCGACGTTTGGCCTGCGCGACGGCCTGTTCCAAGTCGCTGATCTGCCGCGTGCTCGTTTCTTGTTTTTCGCGAACTTCGCCCAGCTTGTGACCGAGTGGAATCAGCTCTTCTAAGCGCGTAAGATGATCTTCCGCCGTTTTGAGCCGGGCCATCAGGGCTCCGTTGCCGCGCGGCAGCAGGATATCGAGCTCTTTTTGCTCGGCAACTGCTTTGTCCATTTGGCTGTCAAGCAGCATCAGCTGGCGTTTGGCCGAATCGAACTGCTGAGCCGATTCGGTGTCCAGCCGCCGCTTCATCATCACGCCGCCGAAGACCATTAAGCTGCCAAACATAAACTGAATGACACCAAGCCCTTCGGCCAACTCCAGTGGACGCCACAAAAACGCGTGCAGGGCCAGCGTGCCGCCCAGCACGCACATCAGCGCGATGCCCGCCATCTCAGGCTTGGGCATCATTTGGTTTTCGAGCAGATCGTGTGTTTCCGCTTCCGATTCGCGATATTGAATGCGGATCTGGTCGATCTTGTCTTCGACTTGAATTCGGCGACGCAGCAAGTTGACCAGTTCGCCAGCTTTATGCAGCGCTTTGTTGAGGTCTTCTTCTCCCAGCGAGGTCAGCGACTGCTCGACTTCGCTTTCCACGCCCAGCAGCTCTTCTTCGTGCGTGGAAGTGTGCTTGCGAGTTTCTTCGAGCTGCTCGGTTTCTTTTTCGAGCGTCCGCAGGGGATCTCGCAGCGAACGAAGCTGTTTGCGGGTCAGGTCTGGTCGTTTGCCGGCACGCGTTTGCACGCCGCACTGATCCCAGAGATCGTCGATCTCGGTCTTGATCTGGACAATCTCTTCGTCGCCCCGCTGTAGCTGTTGCGTCAGCGAGAGAATCCATTGGCGTTGTTCGCCAAGGGCATCGACACGAGCCGCCTGGCGAGCGAGTTCCTGGTTCACAGGAATCGCGCTGTGGCGTTCTCGGAGCTCGGTGTATTGGGTTCGCAGGTCACGGCAGCGATTACGTTTCTTGGCAATCTGATCTTGCAGGCCGTGCAGCTTACGCAGCGTTTCTCGCGAGACCTCGGGCAACTCGCCGTATGATTCGATTTTGTCGCGTAGCTTGTCCCTTCGCTGAATCTCGGGGCGGAGGGTTTGGCTCAGTTCCACAAACTGGACCAGGCGAATCAGGTCGTTCACTTTTAGTTGAAATTGATCGATCTGAGTTTGCAGGGCCCGGCGTTGGTTTAGTAAGTTCGACCATTCCTGGGTACCGCCACGCAGCTGTTCGATTTCTCGTTTCAGCGTTTGATGCCGTTCCAGCAGTTGATCGACAAGGGCCTCTTCTTCCCCGCCTGAGATCAACCGGCATCGCGAAGTTTCGAGTTCGCGCATCACCTCGGCCAACGAAATACGATCGAGACCGCTGGTAAGCTCGTATATCTTTTGGGCGGCGACACTATCATCCAGCGTGGCGAGAAGCTGCATCTCGCGCAGGCCGACGGCGAAGATGTTGCTGTAGGTTAGCCGGTCGACTCCTTCCAGCAGGGCGTCGAACTGCGCACGGCTTTGCCGCGAGCCGTCGCTTCCTTCCACCCAAACTTGTTCTTGGCTGCCGTCTTGGTTGTAGCGGCGGACGACCTTGAAACGGCCCATCTCACCCACCACTCGCAGGGCACCGCCAGGTTCGCCCCCGTGCAGCGGTGGCAGATAGCGGCGTTCGAGATCAGGTTCCGGCCCGTACAGCATCGTACGCAGAAAGTGCAGCAGCGTACTTTTGCCAGCTTCGTTATGTCCGAACAAAACCGTGATCGTCGGCGAAAGCTGCTCGACGCTCAGGTCGTGCCAAACGCCGAACCCGTCGATTTGAACTTGATTAAGTTGCATCCCTACACTCCTTGAGATTGCCCATGTGCAGGCAGCCGGCGGAATCGTACATCACTCGGCTCGCAGCAATTGGACGCCAAGCCGGCGTGCGTCTTGCAACACGCGGCGGCGGTTTTCTCGTGATTCAATGGCGACTGCCTCGGACAGCTGGCTTTCCTCGTGCCCCGGGGCCAGAAAAGTGGTCAGGTCGATTGGCAGACTCGGATCGGCAGCAAGTTCTCGGGTTAAACGAAGATAATCGCCGCAGATCGATTGTTCCTGGTACCAAGCTTCGGGAATGACCGACGCCGTTTCGACGGTCAGTTCGTAGGTCCACGAACCCATCGGTTCCTGGCCGAACTGTTTGTTCAATTCGTCGGTGACTTGTTGCCAAGTCTCTTCCTTCAGCAGTTCTCGTGTCGCCTCGTTGGCAACAATAACGCGCCAATCGATCATCAATTGGCGATTGCCTTTGGTGGTGTTGAGCGTGTTAAGGCGGTTGCGAATGATTTGGGTCAGGTCGCTGAGCTTTTTGCAGTTTTCCAGCTCGATGATTTCACTTTGCCAGCGGCAGACATCGGTCGGGATCGCTTCCATGGCGATGTCACCTTCCTCGTCCACCTCGACCAGCGTGCAACCACGCTGGCCATTGTGTGTGGTGGTTCGTCCTTGGGGAGAGCCGGCATAGATGGCGATTGCTGGCGAAGCATTGAGCTTGTTGCGGAGATCTTTTCCGCCGAGTGCCCAATAAGGAATGCCGCTACGGGCGATCGATTCCGATTCAAAATCGCCATGCAGGGCAGCAATTGTAAACAAACCGGCCGCATCAGGGCGGAACTGGCCCCAACTCGGATCGCGCCCGATAAAGCCTTGGGCGATGATATTACAGATGGCGACTTCATCGCGGGTATGAAGGATCTCGACCGGCTTACCAGGGCCGACGGTATGCACGTTGGCTGGCAGATGAATGGAAGCAGGCCAACGGGCCGGTGGGTCGCTTTCGCCACCGATCCAGTAGACCTTAATCCCGGCGTCGTTGAGTGTTTCGAGCTGGTCGAGCAAGAAACCGACAATCACGGGGCTACTTTGCCGTACATCAAGCACATTCCCGGTGATCAGCATGAAGTCGACTTCATGCAATAGCGCATTCTCGACCACTTGCTGAAACGCCTGACGCGGAGCGCTCAAGAAAATCTCGCGCAGGTGTTTAGGAACTTCGGCGAGTCCGCCGAGTGGTTGATCGAGATGAATGTCACCGGTCTGAATGAACCGGAAGGGGGAACCAGGCGTCACGGCCTCTCTCCATGGCTGACGGCCCTCGAAATATCATGCGATAGCATCGTGCATGCTGGCACTGCCCGACTAGTTTAACGAAACGACAAAGTTTCGCCTATCCAGATTTATTCAAGTCAAACAACCTAAAATGCCGAGACGCCAGTTTACCCCTAGAGAGGTAAACTTATCAGTGCTGTCGAATATTTCAAGAAAATCGCAGATAGCTGGAAAGTGAAGGCCGCAAACAGCAAGCAAACGCCTGTCGCAGCAAATACAACCAGCAAGAAGCCGAGAAGAATGATGCTGGTGAACCAGATCCAGGTCACCCATTGGTAACGATGCGGCAAATAGCAGACGGCAACTGCAGTGGGCAGATCAAACAACAATAGCCAAACTCCCACTAAATAGGAGTAGTTGACGAAAAGCATCGAAATATGAAAGGTGAGCTCCGTGATTGGTGCTAAATCGAGATCTTGCTGCTCGGCGAATTCCCAAGCCATGGGCACCGTTTTGACGAAGACCAGGAACAATCCCCCTGCTACCAAGACGTGAACAGCCCAGGCGACTAGCGAAATTAAGAAACGCCCGAAGATGACGCCTAATGATAGCTTGGGGTTCTCAGGGGATAGCGACGTTGGAGCATCGCCTAAGGGGCTTTGAAACGGCTGCATTGCGGATCCCCTTTTTTAGCGACTGAAAACGGTTTACCGGCGACGAGCCCCCGCCGATGGGCGTTTGGGGGGGGCTTTGGGCCCGGTTGCTTGGGCTTTGGCTTTCGAGGCATTCGGATTATCGGCCTGGCCGGTTAATTCGTAAAGGAATCGGCTCGTTTCGGTTGGGCGAGGCTTCCCCCACTTCTTGCGAGCGAGGGCGAACGAGAAGGTTAAACGTTCTTGAGCCCTAGTGATCCCTACGTAACACAAGCGGCGTTCCTCTTCGATCGCTTCGTCCCCATCTTTCAAGCTGCGCTGATGAGGCAAGATCCCTTCTTCCATCCCGACCATGTAAACATAGGGGAATTCGAGTCCTTTGGCCGCGTGTAGCGTCATTAAGATAACGCCGTTCTTTTTGAGCTGCTTTTCCTTCTCGTTGTCGAAGCCGTCCCCTGCCAGGGCGGTGTCGTCAAGGAAACCGGCCAGGGTGGCTTTCTTTTTCTTCTTCTCTTCGTAGGCACTCACGGCGTTGACGACCTGTTCGACGGCTGCTTCACGCGATTCACGGTCGTTGGGGTCAGGGTACAGCCGCTGGAGTTCCTGTTGGTAGCCGATTGCCCCAATCAAATCACGGACGATATCGGTCAGCGTGTCTTTCCCCAGCCGTCCATGATAATGCTTGATCAGGCGAACAAATTTTTGAATCGCGTCGGTCGTGGTCGTTGAAGCTCCACCCCGCAGGGCGGCGGCTTGCGGTAGCACGTCCCACAGCGGTTTGCCTTCGTTGGTTGCGTGATCGAGCAGGTCTTTTACCGTTTTCTGCCCGATCCCGCGTGGTGGAACGTTGATGATTCGCAGCAGCGAGACTTCGTCTTGATGGGAATTGATCAGCTTCAAATACGACAAAATATCGCGGACTTCTTTCCGGTCGAAGAACGACATCCCACCGATCAGCGTGTAGGGGATGTTCATTGCCCGGAACTGCTGCTCGAAGGCCCGCGGCTGTTCGTTGGTGCGGAACAAAATCGCAAAGTCACGTGGCTCGACGTTGGGATCGTTGATCTTGCGGGCAATATCCCCCACGATTTCTTCCGCTTCTTTTTCCTCGTCCTTGAAATACAGCACTTTGGGCTGATCGCCGCCAGGGCGGGCTGCGTTTAGGATTTTGTCGTAGCGAGTTGTATTGAAAGCGACCAGGCGGTTGGCCACCGTCAAAATGGCGCTGGTGCAGCGATAATTATCGGCCAGGTAAATCATTTTGGCGTCGGGCCAGTCTTCGCCGAATCGCAGAATATGCTTCACTTCGGCCCCGCGCCACGAGTAAATCGACTGGTCGTCGTCTCCCACCACGCACAAATTCCGGTGCCCTTCGGCCAAACCACGCACGATGCGATACTGCGAAGCGTTGGTGTCTTGATATTCGTCGATCATCACGTGATCGAACAGGGCCGCTTCTTGATCGCGCACAGCGGGGAAGTTGGTGAAAAGCTCTTCGGTACAAAGCAGCAAATCATCAAAGTCGAGTGCTCCACACGACTTAAGGGCGTTTTGATACCGCCGGAAAGCAACCGCAGCCAGGTGGGCTTTGTCGGTATCGGCATGGGCAAACGCGTCTTTAGGGCGGATACCCGCCGATTTCCAGCGGCTGATGAAGTTCAGCAGATCGCCTGGGCGAAGTGTTTCGTTGGGGACGCGAATTTCGCGGAGAACACCACGTGCCACCATTTCCTGATCGCTACGGTCGTAAATGGTATAGGTGTTCGGGTAGCCCAAGTGGTTAATATGTCGACGAAGGATACGAACACAATGAGAGTGGAACGTCGAAACGACCGGTTCGTCCTCGGTATGCTTGCCCAGCAATTTGAGGGCCCGCTCCTTCATTTCGGCGGCAGCTTTGTTGGTGAACGTCACGGCTAGGATTCGCTGCGGCTTAATACCGTGGCGAATAAGATTCGCGATCCGAAACGTCACCACACGGGTTTTGCCCGAACCAGCCCCAGCCAGCACCAGCATAGGACCTGACAACGTATTGACCGCTTCTTGCTGTGGCGGATTGAGTCCGTTCACCCGATTCTCGTCCGATTATTCCGTTGATTTTACTTAACCGTTGGCGCGGTAATTGCCGCGTACAAGGTTAGGTAAGCGATACCCTGATAAGCCCATTGATGGTACGGAGTTGTCCCCCCAATTTTCAATGGGGGCTTGCCTAACTTTCCAAATCGCGTTGACTAACTAGCTACGTCTACGAGTGATTCCCGGCTAAAATGGCGGTTTTGATGCACGAAAACATTCCTTCAGATCGCAAACCGGAAATCGGCATGCTTCAGCCGTGGCAACGATTTATTTCCAGGTTTTTCACTCGCTGGATCGAACACGACCATTCGACCTCGGCGGCAGCGATCGCATTCTACGTTATTTTCTCGCTGGCACCGATTGTCGTGTTCTCGATTTCCATTGCCGGCCAAATTCTGGAAAACGACGCCGGGGCCCGGGAAATGGCGAGTGAGTTTCTCGATAACGCCATGGGGGAAGGGTACGGGAAAGCGATCGTTGACCAGGTCAAAATGTCTGCGTTTCGCAAGGCGACGATCATTCCCACAGCGTTTCTGAGTTTTATCGCCGTCTGGAGTGCCTCGGCTACGTTCATGCAATTGCGACTGGCTCTTAATCGGATCTATGGCTTCACCGTCGAGGGGCTGCGTGGTGGGCTTATCTCGGTGGTACTAGGACGAGTCCGCGCGACGTTGTTTTCGATCGGAACAGGGCTCTTGCTGGCCTTGGCCACCCTGCTCAGTACCTGGTCGCATGCGATCTGGGTACGGTTGCCGGTCTCGAAGTTCATTTCGCAGGAAAGCCAAAATTTCATCACGTTTCAGGTGATTTCCTGGCTCGCCGTGATGATTGTTTTCTACTGTATGCTGCGATTTCTACCGATGAAACGACCACCTTGGCGAGAAGTGCTCGGTGGGGCGATCATTGGCACCATCTTGTTTCAGGTCGGCAAGTACATCATCAACCGCGTTGCCGAAGGAAACGTCGTGGCAACCGCTTACGCGACCAGCGGGGCATTGGTGATTACGGTGATGTGGATTTTCCTCTCAGCCCACGTCTTGCTGTTTGCCGCCGAAATGGGGCACATGCTGTTCTCGCCGGTCGATAGCCCGTTCGAGAAGTATCGTAATAAAACGGAAGACTAAGCCGTTGGGTACCCGCTGCTTTAGCGACTCAACAAAGTAAAAAGAGGGTTTCTCATTATTCTTGTCCCCTCGCCCCCGTCTGCGGGGGAGAGGGCTAGGGTGAGGGGGGCTCTTCATCAGCTAGTCCCAAAGATCGCTTGATCGCAATCGTAACCCCCTCAAGGTTCGCTAGAACATCTTCATTCGTAAAGCGAATGACTCGATATCCAGCACCGGTAAGCTGTCGTTCTCGTTGGCGATCTTTCTCTTGAGTTAAGTCGTGGTACCCGCCGTCAATTTCAATGACGAGATTTTGTTCCACGCAAAGAAAATCAACAATCCAAGGACCAATAGAGACCTGACGTCGAAATTTAAGGCCAGCGATATTGCGGTTTCGTAAAGCGGACCAGAGGGCACGTTCTGCTTATGTTGATGTTTGGCGAAGTTCACGGCGACGTGAGACTTTGTCTGGCGGTTGCGTCATGCGATGAGCCCCTCACCCTAGCCCTCTCCCCTCAGGGGAGAGGGGACAAAGTTGTGCTGTCCCTTGGCATTTTTGCGACGTGTTCAACTTCAACGCAACTAGTTGCGTGGGCTATTTGTTCAGCGCGGTTTGTTTGGGAACGGCTTGGGCGGTTCCTTGAGCCGTGTTGAGGCTGTCGATGACGGTTGTTTCATCGAGCAAGTCACTCAGCACGTAGACCTCGCCGGGGCGACCGCCAGGGAAGATGGCCAGCAGGGGAATGCTGTTGAAGCCAAGTTTGTTGATGAACTGCTGGACTGGATCGTTTGAGTCGTTGGTGGTCCAATCTACCAACACCGGCGAGATGCCGTTGGCTTCGACGTAGGCAGCGACTTTATCGGTGTTGATGGCGCGGTAGTAGTTCAGCTTGCAGGTCGGGCACCAGTCGGCGGTAAAGTCGACCATGACGGTTTCGCCGGCACTTTGTCGGGCCCGAACGTCGGCTTCGAGATCGGCAAAACGGGTTGGGGTGTATTTATCCCAAGCAATCGTTTCCGCACCTCCTTCCACCAGGTAGTTGAACGCAAACAAGCCCACGAAAATCGAAACCGCAAACGCACCGATGGTGGTGGCTAGTTTCGAGGACTGGTGTTCTAAGGTATGCACCTGGCCGAGCATCCAGCAGCCTGCCGCCAGGCCGACAAGCAGGGTCAATGTGGGAACGACCCATTTGTCTTCCATCGTGTAAAGCAGGTACACGACCGTCAGCATCATGACAAAGCCCATCGCTTGCTTAAAAGCGACCATCCAGTTGCCTGGCTTCGGCAAAAAGGCGATCAGGCGAGGGTTGATGCCAATGATTAAATAGGGCGAAGACATGCCCAACCCGATGAAACCAAACACTAAAAATGTGATGTAAGCCGATTCGGAAAGGGTGTAACCAAAAATCGGACCCAAGAAGGGGCCGCTGCACGGAGTCGAAAGCAGCGTCGTGACAATCCCTTTGAAGAAAGCACTTCCGTAACCACTTTTGTTAGCCGCTTGGGCAACGCTGCCACTTCCTAAGAAGCTCGGCATCGAAAGTTCCCACACGCCCAACATGCTGAGACCCATCGTATAGACAAGCACGATCATGCCGAGAATGTACCAGACGTTACCGCTCCATTGGCCCCAAGCCAAGCCGTCGGCTGCCCCTGGTTCCGATTTAACAAACAGACCCATAATCGTACCGAGCGAGGTCGACAAAACGGCCAGGAAGAGAAACACTGAGATCACCCCGGCCGAATAGACCAGGTTCAACATGAAGACCTGACCACGATGCTTGCCTGCTTGATTGACGAACGACAAAATCTTCAAGCCAACCACCGGCAGCACGCACGGCATCAAGTTCAAAATGGCTCCGCCCACAAAGCTGAGCATCAAGATCCAGCCCAGGCTAGAGCTTTCTGGCTGATTAAGGACCTTCCACTCGAAGCTGTGCCCCTCGGCTGGCACTGCCAAAGGAGCCGCTGCCTGATCGCCAGGGGCCGGTGGAGCGTTACCGCCGGCTGGGGGAGTATTGGCTTGATCTTCTGCGGCTTCTTGTACCGGAGCATGCGTGATTTTGGCTCGCTCGGCGGCTTTGGAATAAGTTGCTTTCGAGAAAGCGAGGGGAGCCGATTCCGTGAAAGCGGCACCTGGGCCAACTTCCACGATGCCTTCAAACATGACCCCTTCCGGGCGATCGCACGTGGAGTCAGTACAGGTTTGAAAACCGAGGTAACCAACGAGCGGGTATTTGCCTGGCTTGGCGTCGATGGGGACCTGGACCTTGAACTTCCAGGTGGTGTCTCCTTCGTGATAGCGAATGGGATCGAAGCCAGGGGTCAACTCTTTTTCGTGAATCGGATTGTCGGTGGTTGGCTGCATGGCCAGCCAGCCGGTCGCCTCTGCCAGGGCGATCTGAGTCGACTTGTAGCCGATGGTCGCATCGGTCGGAGAGTAAGCATAAACGTGATAAGCACCACTCGGCTTTACGGTCAGATTCACCGTCACCTGATCGCCAGGAGCCACTTTGGTGGGAGTGAAGCTGCCGCTGATCACCACGTGCCCGCTGGCCGATTTGAAATCGCCTGGTTTGCCTTGAATTTTGTAATCGGTCGGCGTGGTGGCTGTTTGAGGCTTCTCTGGTTCTTCGGCCACAAGCGATTTATCGAGCGGAACTTCCTTCATGCCGGCGAACTTGGCAACCGCTTCTCCCCTTACCGGAAAGCAAGTTCCGCGATCGTGGCAGCTTTGACCTTTTAGCAGCACCTTCAGATTCAACGTTTCCGGATTGATATCGGCAGGCAGCAAGAAGGGGGCTGTCCAGGTGACCGTGTTGTAGAACTTCTCTTGCGGAACGGTGATGATTTCGTCGGGAGGAACAATCTTCGGCTTATGGTCCGGCGTGAAGGTCCCCACGGCCGTAATTGCGGGCGCGTCGGCAATCTTCAGTTCGGTTGGCAGGGGGCCACCTTTCGGCTGCGTGGTCGAATACAAACACCAGCCGTTTCCGACGGTTGCCGTCACGCTGACTTGGCCATGCGTCCGCGAAGGATCAACCACATAGCTGGCGGTCACGTTCAAACCAGGGTCCGAATCGCCACCACCTCCTAAACCGTCAAAGCCTTGGAGGCCTTGAAACAGGTCACCATTCAAGCCTTGAGCCGTTGCGGCAGTAGGAAGGAAGCAAAGCGCCAGAATGAGTGTGAAGGAAGCAAAACGCGTCATGAGAGATATCATCTAACTGTGAGTTAAGCTGGGGGAGAGACCGGTCGCACGATCTGTTACCATCTTCCGAAATAATCGTCGCTTCGTAAATGCAGAATCCGTAAAACCGAACCGTCCTTGGTTGTGCTTTAATTATAGAAGAGAAATCCAGATAGCGTCTGTGATGCTAATTACGCTCCGACGTTTCCTGCTAATGGCTGTTTCATTGCCAAACCGGATGCTGTTTGATTTGCTGGAAACGCTGGCAGAGATGGCATAAACGCGAGTCGACAAGCGCTTCGCTCTCAAAACTGTAACCATCAACGACGAGCCACTGTATCCATTTCAACCCGGTAAGAATTACATTCGCCGCGTCCAGAACAATAGTCAGCCGTTTTTCTGGCTCTTTAAGGGGGTGTATCGCTGAGATGCTATCCCACGCCAATTTCCAATCGATGGGGGCTTCACTGGCCAGTTCGCTCGCCAGACGCGAGATATCTAACGCAATGTTGTCACGCCGCAGCGAACCCAGATCGATCAAGCCCGTTAGTTGGTCTCCTGTAAAACGAAAATTCTCGGGCCGCGGGTCACCAATACAGTGCTCAAGCAAATAATCTTGCTGTGATACTTCTACGAGTAGCGGTTCTAATTTGTGCTGATATTCTTGAAAGCTGACCGCGAGAAAGGAGAGATCCGCTTTTCGCTGCGGGTGGCCGTAGTTCACGATGCGAGGCCGAATTTCCTCCATCCGATGGTCGCGCCAAGTCCGGAGCATGTTCAAGCGAACCGCCACACCTTCCGACTTGCCCAACTGCGATTGATCGTGAGGTGTGTCGCGTAGCACCGTGTGAAAGCGGGCAACCGCTTGATACATCTTTGTTTTTTGCCAGTTGGAAAAAGGAGGCGTCGGCGCGTCCCCTTTGGCCCATAACTGAAGCTCCCAGATACGCTCGTCATGCACGACAAATGTCTCGCCGCTTGCCGCTTGGCAATAGCCAGCCAGGCAGGTCATGCCGGCATCGCGACGGAGAGAAACAGCTTGATGGATGGTTCGGATGCGCTGGACGGAGAAGCCGGACGGCATACACTTCAAGCAGAACTTGCCCCACGGACTTTCCACTTGCCAGACATCACTTCCACTTAATCCCCCACGCAGCCGTGTGATCTTTTCTTGGGAAATGTCTTCCAGGCGGAAACGCGCAAGAACCTGACGGAGGGTGTCGAAATTATCACGCATTTTCCCAATTTCTTCTTGCTCGTTCCGGTGAGTTGGAAAAAGTGGTACCAAGTTCGAGTTTGTGCTGCATCTGGCCCTTGTTCACGTTGTCCACGGCTCGATTATTGGGACGCCAAAAGAGGCTTGGCAAATCGTACTGGGATAGATCGATCATGGCAAAAATCTCTCTTCCAGGCATCAATAATCCATTTTATTGCGATAACCGGCTTTTCTTTCCTATTTCTCCGTGCGCAGAATAGAACAATTACGGTGGATGCTAAGAGTAGGGTATATTTTACTGATGCTTTGAGCAGACCCAATCGGGAAGTTTTTCATGTTCCGGTCTCTTTTTTTCGCAAGATAACCGGCTGAGGAGTCTCTAGTAAGCTAGAGAGTTTCCCACGGTATGGGAAGGTTGCGAGGGAATCTCCCTCTCACCTTTGGATGAAAACGGAACACGACGAACCTGTCGAACATCTCCCTCCCTTTTAATGTTACGAGAGTAGTACGCATGAAAATGCCTTCATTTTGGCGATGGTCGTCCGCGATGTGTGCGACGGCTTTGGTCGCATTGGCCACGGCAAGCCCTGTAAATGCCGATGATATGGCCACCGACACAACCGGGGAAACGGCTGCCGCAGCCGGCCCTCAAGTAGCCGCGACGACCGGAGGTTCCTCTTCCGGAGGTTCCAGCGGTGGATCTTCCAGTGGCTCGTCAACGGCGCCTCATGCTGCCATCTTGAAGGACTTTAAGAAGGCCGACGGCTTGGTTCCCACCTACCACAAAGGGAACCGAATGTTCTTCGAGCTCAACAATTCGCATTACAACGGCGAATTCATTGTGTTGATCTCGATTGCCCGTGGTGTCGGCATCGAGCCCTTGTACGGTGGTATGTCGTGGGGCTTTGGGGATGACTGGGTTTGGAAGTTCCGCAAGGTTGACGATCGCGTCCATATCATTCGTAAGAATGTCCGCTTCAAGGCCACCGACGGCAAACCAGAAGCCCGTGCGGTGAAGCATGCCTACGGCGACAGCGTGTTGTTCAGCTTGCCGATTGCCACCAAGGGACCAGGCGGCGGCGATCTCGTCGAAGTGACGCCGGTCTTCATGAGCGACTTGCCGATGATCAGCGATACGCTGCCAGGCTTTGGTTTCTCGGGCACCAAATCGCTCTTTGGCGAGGTGAAAGGTTTCGAGAAGAACCTGGAACTTCAAGTCGAAGCTACCTACGCTTCGAGCGGGCGACTACAGCTTGACTCGGTGCCTGACTCGCGTGGCTTGACGCTTGATATTCACTATTCGATTAGCAAGATCCCTTCCGGCGGCTACACGCCACGTGTCGCGGACGATCGCGTTGGTTACTTCTTAACCGCCGTCAAAGACTACTCGCGTCCGGACGACAACCAGTTTGTCCGCTACGTGAATCGTTGGAAGCTGGAAAAGGCCGACCCGTCTGCCAAGATGTCGGAGCCTAAAGAACCGATTATTTTCTACATGGAAAACACGATTCCCTATAAGTACCGCAAGCCAATCCGCGATGGCATTTTGGAATGGAACAAGGCCTTCGAAAAGGCTGGTTACATCGATGCCATTCGTGTTCGTCAACAAGAAGACGATGCCGACTGGGATCCAGAAGACGTCCGCTACAACACGTTCCGTTGGATTACGTCTGACGCTGGTTTCGCCATGGGGCCTTCTCGTGTGAATCCTTATACCGGTCAGATTCTCGACGCCGACATCATCTTCGACGCCGACTTCTTGAACTACTGGAAGCAAGCATTCGAGAACTACAATCCGCAAGCCACCGAAGCGATGCTGGGCGGTCCGGTCGATGTGCATAGCATCGAAGAGTTCCTGAAGAAGAATCCGATTAAATCGCCGAAGCATCAGTGCATGCTCTCGGGCGGTATGTCGCAGCAATTCGCTTTTGCCGCTGCCGCTGTGTTGGCAGATGTCGAAAAGGAAAAGCTGAAGGAGAAGAAGAAAAAGAAGAAGGAAGAAGCCGAGGCTAAGGAAGAAAAAGAAGGCTCGGAAGAATCTGCCGAAGAGAAGAAAGAAGACGCTGAGGAAGGGAAAGAAGAAGAAAAAGGCCCTTCGCCTGAAGAGATCAAGCAACAGCGGGAAGAACTGCTGGAACGCATGATCATGGAAGGTTTGAAGGAAGTGGCCATGCACGAAGTTGGGCATACGTTGGGCCTGCGTCACAACTTTGTGGCCAGCAAGATGTACAGCCTGGAAGAAATGGCCGAACTCCCTGAAGGGGAACCGACTTTGGCCAGTGTGATGGACTACGCTCCGCCGCACATCGCTGCCCCTGGTAAAAAGCAAGGTCATTTCTTCACCCAATCCATCGGCAAGTACGATGTCTGGGCGATTACTTACGGTTACAAACCGCTTAGCGGGGGAACCGATGGCGAAAAGAAAGAACTCGCCAAGATCGCTTCGCGCAGTACCGAACATGGTTTGGCGTTTAGCACAGACGAAGACACCACCAGCATGTCGCCTGATCCCGATTCCAACCGGTTCGACTTCGGTAAAGATGCCTTGGAGTTTGCCAATAACCAAGCCGCCGTCGTCAAACAGGCCATGGATGGTTTGGCCGATCGTGTTGTCGAAGACGGGGAAGATTACTCCCGCGTTCGTCAGGCATTTAACTCGCTGCTCAATACGCACGGTCAGGCAATGTACTTCGCTTCACGCTACATCGGTGGTGTTCACGTGAATCGTAGCCACAAAGGGCAAGACAATGCCCCGGCTCCTTTCGAGGTGGTCGATGTGGAAAAACAGCGTGAA
Source organism: Bremerella cremea (assembly GCF_003335505.1). NCBI lineage: Bacteria > Pseudomonadati > Planctomycetota > Planctomycetia > Pirellulales > Pirellulaceae > Bremerella > Bremerella cremea. Next base: position 857,951 of record NZ_QPEX01000010.1, on the reverse strand, counting down.
GTGATGAAACTGCTCAGCGAGCAGGTCTTCAGCGACGAACCGTTCCAGTTCTCGCCAGAGCTTTATAACAAGTTGGCTCCTTCCCACTGGAACCATTGGGGAACGAGCTACAGCGTGCGTGGTGATTTCCCGATCCACGATACCATCGCCCAGTGGCAAAGTACCATCCTGTCGCGTTTGTTCTCTTCAATCACGCTCGAGCGGATGCACGATGCTGAATTGAAGGTGGCAGCCGATCAAGATGCGTTTACCACAGCGGAAATGTTCGAGTCCCTTACCAACGCTATTTTCAGCGAACTCGATTCGTTGGAAGAAGGTGACTACAGCAATCGCAACCCCGCGATTAGCAGCCTTCGCCGCAACTTGCAGCGAGACTACCTGAAGCGGCTTTCGACGCTGGCCATGGGCAACGCTTACGCCCCGCAAGATTGCCAGACGATCGCCTATGCTCAGTTGATCGATTTGCAAGAGAAGCTGGCAGATGCTTTAGAGCAGGAAGTCGAACTCGACGCCTACACCAAGGCTCACCTCCTGGAAAGCTCGCGACGCATTGAGAAGGTCCTCGATGCCGAATTAACGTTGTCGCGTCCGTAAGAAGAGCTTTTATCTAGCCAATAACGAAAGCACCGGAGAGATTTCTCCGGTGCTTTTATTTTTGCGCTAAGTGATTTGTGGAGACAGTAAAGCGGCCTTTTGTCAAAATATCGGGGCTTCCTTACCCCATAAGTGAGCGTGTCAATGACATTCGCCAGCAGGGGGATTGTAATCTAATACTTCTTTATGTAAAAAATTGGAATAAAGCCCGGTTCTTCGCTCTTACAGGATTCCTGGGTATCCATCTTTTCCATTATCTTTTTTTGCGCAAGGATAGTCTATGCCCAAGTTAAGGAAGCCAGGGTTCACTCTCGTTGAACTTCTGGTCGTAATTGCCATTATCGGGGTATTAATCGCCCTCCTGTTGCCAGCTGTGCAGCAGGCCCGTGAAGCTGCGCGGCGTATGACCTGTTCCAACCATCAAAAGCAGTTGGGACTATCGATGCACAACTATCACGACACGCACAAAGTTTTTCCGCCTGGCAGCTTCGCCGCTGGGTTGAATCAAAGCATGTCGACACCACCTCATTCGATGTCGTGGATGCCGACGCTTTTACCTTTCATGGAACAAGGCAATCTGTACGATCAACTTTACCCGTACATGTTGACACGAAATTCGAGTGGTTTCCCGAGCAACTTGTTCAACACCAAGATTGAAACGTTGATGTGTCCTTCGGATCCCAACCGAGGCCAAACAGGCGAAATTCATGGTACCGGAGATCCTCCGCCGGATTACAACGACGGTTTCCATGGCAACTACTTGCTCTGCAACGGGCGAGAAGAAATCACCACCACGACCGATAACGACGCGACCGGCATGTTCTATTACCAGTCCCGAACCGACTTTTCTTCGGTCCGTGATGGTACCGCCAACACGGTCATGGCGGCCGAAATCTTGCTGGTGAAATCGAATGTGGCCAACAAGCGTGACTGGCGTGGCCGTTACTATCGCTCGGATCACTTGAGCAGTATTTTCAGCACCCAGTATGCCCCGAACACGACCGTGACCGACCGGATGCGTACCTGCCAGGGTTCGCCTGATAACCCGACGTACGCTCCTTGCGTTTGGGATACCAACACGCAGGTGATTTACTCGCGTAGTAATCATCCGGGCGGTGCTATGGCAACCTTGATGGACGCCAGTGTGCAGTTCGTGCCTGAGACGATCAACGTCGATATTTGGCGTGGATATGGTACCCGAGAAGGTGGCGAAGTAGTCACAGGTTTGTAATGCCTGGTCCGCATCGATTCTGCCGGACTTCACCGGTTCAAACTGACACTCGAAAGGTTTTCATGAGATTTTCCGTAGCACATCTAACCATGCTCGTCTTGGTTGGGCTGCTTTTTCCCTTGCTTGGTTGTGGTGGTCCGAAAGAGATCATTGTCAAAGGCAAGGTCACCTACGATGGCCAGCCGGTAGATAACGGTCAAATTATCTTTATTCCCAAAGGGGAAGGCAAAGTCAGCGCCGGTCCGATTACCAACGGCGAATTTAACTTTGCTGCCCCTCCTGGGGAAATGGAAGTGAAGATTACGGCCACCAAAGAACTAGCCAAAGCTGCCAAAGATGGCCTTCCCAACTACGTTTCGTACATTCCTAAAAAGTACAATGACGAAACAAGCTTGACGGCAACCGTCGAAGACAAGGCCGAGAACACGATTAACTTCGACTTAGAGAAGTAAGTCCCGTTTATTCTCGCCACATTAAATAGAAAAAACGCCGGAGGCATTCTCCGGCGTTTTTTCGTGCGCGCTGGTAATCTATAATGTGGCTAAGCATCTTGTTTCTGGCCAGGAGAAAAGCGTGTCCACGAAGTTGGCTTCCGTTTTTATCGCGATTGTCGTCGCGCTGTTTGTCGGCATCGCGGTGCTCGGTAGCAGCTTGCTCCTGCAGTGGCGGGAAATGGCTCGCAGCGTGGGGTGTGGCAACCAGTTGAAACAAATCGGGCTGGCCCTGCATAATTACCACGATACCTTTGGCATGGTTCCACCGGCTCAGCTGATCGGGCATAGCTGGCGAGTACGGCTGATGCCGTTCATCGAGTCATCTCCCTACTATTCAAATTACCGATTTGAAGAACCATGGAATAGTGATTGGAATCTACAACTCGAATCGCGTCCTCTCGAATCGTGGAAAATGCAAGAGCCAATCATCTGCTCCCACAATCTGTATTGGCAGTGTCCCGGTGAACGCAAAGATAAATCTGTGAGTCATACAGCGTACCTCATGCTCGTCGGGCCTCATGCGTTCGGGCGGAAAGAAGAAGGGATTCGCTGGCAAGAGATCACAGATGATCCCGCCACTACCATCGCGGTCGCAGAAACGGCATCACGCAGCATTCATTGGCTCCAGCCGAAAGATCTTGATGTCGAAACGATGTCGTTTCAGATCAACGATCCCAAGAAACCCTCAATCTCAAGCCACCATCCCTACGGCCCGCATGTCTTGTTCTTTGATGGAACCGTCACCCAACTTTCGCCTGACCTTCCGCCGGAAGTATTGAAAGCGATGATCACGATCGACGGCGGCGAGAAAATCGTTCGGGACGAAAACGCCCCTGGCGGTTATCGCTTGGCGGACTCGGCCGAACCGAGCCAATAGAAAGACAGTTAGACTCGGGGTAGAGCGTCACCACGAGCGCATAAAAAAAGAGACTCCGCAAATCCGGTTAGGACTTGCGGAGCCTCTATTGGTAGCCTATTCGGATTCTCTCAGAAGAGGTTCCGATAGGGAATGTGGCTGCCTACCGGCAACCCGCCGGTAGCCGTTAGGCAGAACCACCTCTACGGCAACTACAGACATATTCCACTGGAACACCTCCTTTCTACTAAAGCATACCCTATGGCCGGACAGAACGCCGTGTAGAGCCAGCCTCAGGTCTTCAGTAACGCCGCGATGCGTGTCGCGGCCCTTGGTAATTATCACTTTGAATCACGCTTTGCAAATTGGCAAGACCAATTTTTAAAAACATGGTTCTCGGTGAACGCCCTTGTAAGACAGGGCAATCAAATTGTAGGTTCACGCCTCGAGCGAGGAAAGTAACAAATTTTTTCGGCGTTCGAATTCGTCGTCAGAAATTACCGGCTGCAAGCTACCGGTTGGCAGCGGGGCCTCAAGCTCGACCCAGCTTTTACAGCCCGCCATCGCTTCGGTGGGCCTAAGCGTAGCTGGTGTGCTGGCAACGTAAGCTCGAATCACCAGCGCATGCAGACCTGGCTGGCGATAATGAAATCGCAGTGACAACGCTTCTTCGTTCAAAATTTGTTCTGGGGCAAGTGCGACCAATTGGCGTTCGTCTTGCAAATAGACGCTTGCGACAACTTCGCACACCAAGGACAACAAAGCATGGCTTGAAGCAGGCGGCTGGTTGAATTCAGGATGGGCATCCAGCAGTTCGATTCCTTGCTGATTGAGCTTGGCAGCGGCCTCGTGAAAGAAGGTTGGATAAAGCCAGAATTGGTTCTTTGGTAGCTCGAATTCACCTTCCGGTTCGGAAATGCCACCTTTGCGTGCTAAAACAATCTGCCGGCCTTGGCCAATCGCTTCACACACGACGTTCCATTCTTTTAAGGCTAGTCGTAGTGTCATGGAGTTTTTTCCCCTGCCCGAATTGAAAGATAGTGACATCCCAGGGGCATTGATGCTAAGGTAGAAGTATCCTACCTATCAATGTGCCTGCCTAAAATCGTTGGACCGATGCCCATGGTTCTCTTCCATGCCCGTCCTTATCTTGCGCTGGTTGCCGTCGCGTCTCTTTTGGCTACGTGGACTAGCACTGCGTTGGCGGAAAACAGTTCCTCAGATCGTCCGCAGTTTACGGACAGCCAACTCGAGTTCTTCGAGAAGCACGTTCGTCCTATTTTGGTTCAGCGCTGCTATGAGTGTCATGGACCTGAAGCAGAGGCCCCCGGGGGCGGACTCTATTTGACCTCACGTTCCGCGATCTTGGAAGGTGGCGATAGTGGCCCGTCGGTGGTTCCTGGCAAGGCGGACGAAAGCCAATTGATCGAAGCCATCCACTACGACGGCATCTACCAGATGCCCCCCAAGTCACGCATGCCTGACGTCGAGATCGCCAAGCTCGAACAATGGGTCAACAGCGGCGCGGCCTGGCCGATTGAAGACGAGGCAAACACACCCAAGAAGCAAGTCTTCGATCTTGCCCAACGCCAGTCCGAACATTGGGCCTGGCAGCCGGTGCGCCGCCCAGAGATTCCCTCGGTTCAAGAAGAAGCATGGGCCAAAGATCCGCTCGATTATTTCATTCTCGCCAAACTAGAAGCGGCTAGTCTCACGCCGAATCAGCCCGCCGAACGGACTACGCTGCTGCGTCGTGTCTACTTCGATCTCATCGGGCTCCCCCCGACACCGCAGCAAGTCGAAGCTTTCTTGCAGGACGATTCCCCCGACGCGTTGGCCAAAGTGGTCGATCAACTGTTGGCTTCGCCCCGCTTTGGCGAGCATTGGGGACGCCACTGGTTGGACCTGGTCCGCTACGCCGAATCGCGCGGGCACGAATTCGATTACGACATTCCCAACGCCTTCGAATACCGCGACTACGTCATTCGGGCCCTCAATCAAGACGTGCCCTACAACAAGCTGGTGATCGAACACATCGCGGGCGATCTGGTCGAACAGCCACGCATGAACGCCGATCAAGGCTTCAACGAAGCAGTCCTCGGTACCGGCTTCTGGCACATGGGAGATTGGGTTCACTCGCCGGTTGATATCCGCAAGGACGAAGCGGATCGTTTCGACAACATGCTCGACGTGATGAACAAGGCGTTCCTTGGGCTGACGGTGACCTGTGCTCGCTGCCACGATCATAAGTTCGACGCGATCTCTCAGGCCGACTACTACGCTCAGATGGGCTTCCTGCAAAGCTCGTCCTACCGCCAAGTCCGCTTTGAAACCCAAGACCACAACGCCAAGATCGCCGCAGCGTTGGCGAAGCTCGAAGAGGAAACCAATGCTCAAGCGGCCAGCTTGCTGAGTACCCAATTCGACGAAGCTACTTCTACGATCGAGGCCGATCTGGCTGCTGGAAAGTCAGAATGGTCTGAACTGCTGGCCGAAGCTCAAGCAGATCCGCAGCACCCGCTGTACTGGTGGAGTCGCTACCTGGCCGCCACCCCGGAAAGCCGAACCGCTGAAGTCGCCACCGCTCAGGCCCGCGTTTCTGCCGAACAAGAAGCGATTGCCAATGCCAACGTGCAGATCGTCAACGACTTCGCTCGACTGCCCCAAGAGGAGTGGCGTACCGACGGGTTTGTCTTTGGGGCAACCCCCCGGCAAGCCGGGCAAATCGAATGGAGTGCGGCCAAACCAAGCGTGCGGCGTGAATCGGCCGCTGTGTTCGATCTCCGTTGGGCTCCCCTTAAGCTGCAAGAGGGTGTGCAAGACGATTTCGGTCGGATTCATAACTGGAACCGCGCCGGTCGCACGCTCAAGTCAAATTCGTTCCCGCTGCAAGATGGCCGCGTACATTACTTGGTGCAGGGGGCTGGGCGGGCCTTTGCGGTCGTTGATTCGCATCGCCTGGTCAACGGCCCACTGCATGGCGTGGTTACCATGGAGTGGAACGTGCCCGTAGAAGAAGGCCCACGCTGGATCACGCACAATCTGCGCGACTATCGCGGCCACGCCACGCACATCGAGTTCTCGCCGATCGACGACAAGCCAATGGAAGTTCTGCTGGTTGTCGAAGGAGATAAGGCCCCGCCGACGCTTTCTGCAGAAGCCGAAGTTGCCGCTGCGTTCGTACAGGCAATCGCAGGAAAAACAGATCAGCCCGCCAGCGAAACGTTGGTCGACGCGATGCACACCGCCCTGGCAACCAGCAACGATCCACGCCTGAAAGATTGGCTTCTCAAGCACTGGGAAACGATCGTTCCTGGTCAGAAAGCACCACTCGAAGACCTGGCCAACACGTACCAGCAGAAGTCGCAAGAGCTACTTAGCCAAGTTCGCTGGCAATCGCGGACGGCGCCTGGCATGTGGGATAATTCGGCCGAGCAAGAACACTTGTTAATTCGAGGCAATGTCCGCAACCCGTCAGAACCGGTCGAGCGGCGGCTGCTGACGGTGCTAGAAAAATCTCCCACGCAGTTCGACCCTCACGGTAGCGGGCGTTTGCAGCTTGCCCACCAGATGATGGCCCCTGACAACCCCTTCGCGTCACGCGTCGCGGTGAATCGGATCTGGCATTATTTAATGGGGCGGGGCATCGTACGCACGGTCGATAACTTTGGCGTGCTCGGAGAAGAACCAACCCATCCGGAACTGCTCGATTACCTGGCCAGCGAATTCGTGGACAACGGTTGGTCGCTCAAGCAAATGATTCGTCGCGTGGTCCTTTCGCAGACCTATCAAATGTCGTCCGTCCAGATCGACCCGGCGGAAACAGCCGATCCGAAGAACGACTTGTTCCATCGCGCCCAGGTCAAACGGCTTGGTGGCGAAGCAATTCGCGATAGCTTACTGATGGTCGGTGGAAACTTGGATGAAACGATGTACGGACCTAGCGTTAAGATTTACCTTACCTCGTTCATGCAGGGGCGTGGCCGACCAGGGGCAAGTGGCCCGCTCGACGGGGCAGGGCGGCGAAGCGTTTACCTGGAAATTCGCCGCAACTTCCTCTCGCCCATGATGCTGGCCTTCGACACGCCGCAGCCGATCACCACCATCGGCAGACGCAATCAATCGAACGTGCCAGCCCAGTCGTTGATTTTGCTGAACGATCCGTTTGTGCTGAAGCAATGCGAGCTTTGGGCGCAGCGAGCGATTGCCGAAACGCCGGACGATGCCCAACTTCGCTTCCAACGCATGGTCGAGCAGGCCTTTTCTCGCCAGCCGACCGATGCCGAGCGTGCGCTGGCCGACGAATTCCTCACTTCGCACATGCAGACCTTGCAGATCGATCCGCAGCAGCGACTGGTCTCGGTCGAGTTATGGCGTGACCTGGCCCACGTGTTGGTCAACGCGAAACCGTTCATTTTCGTACGATAGTTACCACGGAGAATCACGTGGATCCTTGCAATCACTCAGCCGGTCGCCTCACTCGCCGTCAACTTCTCACAGACGCTGCGTGCGGTTTCGGTGCGTTGGCTTTGAATTGGATGCTGCAACGCGACGTCGCCGCTGCCGACAATTTGGGGCTGCTCGGTTCGCCCCATGCCAGCCCCCAAGTCAAAAGCGTTATCTTTCTGTACATGGACGGTGGTCCGTCGCAGGTCGACACCTTTGACCCTAAGCCCCTTTTGAACAAGTACGATGGCCAGCCCTTCCCAGCAGAAACGGAGCCCACCCAGTTCAACAATCTGGGTGGCACGCTGGCCAGTCCGTGGAAGTTCAAACAGTACGGCGAAAGTGGAATACCGGTTAGTGACCTCTTTCCCCACGTGGCCAAGCACGTCGACGATCTGGCTGTGATTCGTTCGATGACCTCCAATTTCTCGGAGCATACAAACGCCAACTACTTCCTGCATACCGGCAGCGGCTTGCAAGGAAGGCCGAGCATGGGTGCTTGGACCACCTACGGATTGGGCAGCGAAAACGACAACCTGCCTGGCTTCGTCGTGCTGAACGGCGGCCTGATTCCGCCAGGCGGCCTCGACAACTTCAACAGCGGCTTCCTGCCGGCCGCCTTCCAAGGTTCGATCTTCGCCGCCAGCGAAACGCCGGTGGCCAATATCAAGTCGCTTGATAAGAGCCCCGCTGCCCAGCGGAGCAAGTTGAACCTGCTCGATAAGCTCGACCAGCTCACGCTCGACAAGGTGGGCCGCAACGATCAAATCGAATCGGCGATTGCCAATTACGAACTTGCCTTTCGCATGCAATCGGCCGTGCCAGACTTAATGGACCTTAGCGACGAAACACCAGGCACACTCGAGGAATACGGCTTGAACCATTCCTTCGAGCATACGCAGACCTTTGGCCGCTTATGCCTGATCTCGCGGCGACTGGTCGAGCGGGGCGTACGGTTCGTCGAGCTAACGGTGCCGAATGTTGGGCACGATCGCTGGGACCAGCATAGCAACTTGAAAGACGGGCACGAAAAGAACTGCCTGGCCGTCGATCAGCCGATCGCCGCGCTATTGGCCGACTTGAAACGTCGCGGCATGCTCGATTCGACCTTAGTGGTTTGGGGAGGCGAATTCGGGCGAACGCCGTTCGCCCAGGGTAAAGATGGACGCGATCATAATCCGTTCGGCTTCAGCATGTGGTTGGCCGGCGGCGGCGTAAAGGGAGGCAGCGTCTACGGTCAGACGGACGAGTTCGGGTACAAGGTGATCGAGAACCGAGTCGAGATCCACGACCTGCACGCCACCATCCTGCACTTGCTGGGCGTCGACCACAAACGCCTCACGTTCCGCTTTAGTGGCCGCGACATGCGATTGACCGACGTCCACGGCCACATCCTGCACGACATCCTGGCCTAGCAGCCGATTGAAAGCCCTCTCGAAACGGCCTGCCGCCAATTTTCTGGTGAACTTTCCCCCAGGACAGCCGTCTTGTAGGTAAAGCAAGTGAAGTCCTTTTTGCAGCAAAACAGCATTCCATAGCGACTTACGTCAACCGAGCCCAAAACGGCCCCCTTGACAATTCGCCCCCTACGCCCGAAACTGGTTCCCTTCCCAAGCGAGATTGTAGCTCAGTCGGTAGAGCAACGGACTTTTAATCCGTAGGTCCTGGGTTCGAGCCCCAGCAATCTCACTTTAAGTCTTCATGACATAAGAAATTTAGGCGACGTTGGTTTTGAACTGACGTCGCCTTTTTTCGTTTTTTGACCTAGCGATTTCGGTTGGGAATTGTGAGCCGTGAAAAACTTTCTTCTTGTTGCAACTCTTGGCAAGATGGCTACTTAGCGATTTGATCCGGCAGGAAAAACGGTCGTATTGGGGCCGTTTGTGTACATGGGTGTGATATACATATGTGCATGTTTCTGGCCGGGTGGTTGGGCTTTTGGATTTACCTGCTTGGCACATCGTTTGGCTCGCCGCAGTTGTGTGAGGCTGAAGTAAAAGGCAATCGCAGGTTTCGGTGCGTGCCGCCGCACCTAACGAGAAAGGAAATGGGTCATGAGTTGTTATGTTCTCACTGCCGAGCATTGGCAAGCCGCGCTCGAAGTTCCTAAGCAAATCGCTCTCGATCTGACCGCGCCGTTGAACTTGCGGCTGCAAGCGGTGCGGATGGTGCAGGCCATGCTGAAGGTGATTCTGAAAGAGGAGAAAGAACGCGACGCTCCGAAGTCTGCGGCTAAGTCAGCCAAGCCCTCGGAAGCCAGGCCCTCGTCGTTGCCTGCGGCATCGGAAACAGATGCCCACCAAAACGTGAACATCGCACCGGTAGGCGCAGACGCTGCGGAGGAGGCGATTGCGAAGGAGGATCGTGCCGCCCTAACCGCTTCGCCCCAGCCTGAAGAAGTTCGGCCTCGTTACATTGGCCGGGCTGGGCCGCGAAATATTCGTAACAAACGGAAGCACTAAGGCGGAACGACTGCTAAGCAACACGCTCAGCAACTCGCAGCTTGGCAGTTCGACTACGGGGGTTGATGGCGATTTCTTCGTCGCCGGCGATCACCGGTTTTTTCGTCAGCCGGTTTAAACGTGGGTCGTCTAGAAAAGCTTGTTTTACGGGGCGATCTTCCAGCGAGTGAAAGCTGATGATGGCCAGTCGTCCGCCTGGTTTGAGACGATCGGGCAGGTTGTCGAGCGCCGTTTCCAGTGACGAAAGTTCGCGGTTCACCGCGATCCGCAGCGCTTGAAATGTGCGGGTTGCCGGGTGGATCCGTCCCCGGCCACTGCCAGCGGAATGAGGGTAACAACTGCAAATCACATCGGCTAACTGCTTCGCTGTGAGGAAAGGGGTTTCCTTTCGCACGAGGCATATCTTTCTGGCGATCCGGCGACTGAGACGTTCCTCGCCGTTTTGATAGATCAGATCGGCCAGGTCTTTTTCCTGCAGATGATTGACCAGATCGGCGGCCGTTTTTTTGTCGCGGGCATCAAAACGCAAATCGAGCGGGCCTTCCGAATCGAAGCTGAAACCACGTTCGTCGTCGGCCAACTGATCGCTGGAAAGACCGAGGTCGAGCAAAATTCCGTCAACCTTATCAATTCCTAGCGAATCAAGAATTTTAGGAATTTCAACGAAGTTGGCATGGGCGATCTTCACAGGCAAGCCCGCCAGCGTTTGTTCGGCTCGCTCCAGGGCGATGACATCGCGATCTACCGAGATGACGCACCCTTCTTCACCAACGCGTTCGGCCATCATGCGGGTATGTCCGCCGCCACCTAAGGTGCCGTCAACGAGTAGTTTGCCTGGCTGAGGATCGAGCCAATGAAGTACCTCGGCAGGCAGAACGGGAACGTGAATGGTCGGAGGAGCCATGCTTACATGCAGCGGAAAAGGAGCAGAAAAACTTCAGCTTACTAGAGCTTTCCCGGTGAGGGCAGGGCAGAGAACGAAAAAATCCGTCGTGGTGCGTCCGTGCTCCGACCGACGGATCTGGTGAAGTCACCGCTGCACTAGCGACTTCACACTGCCAGCCCGACCCCTCTCAATCTTTGAAAAGGCGTTGCCGCACGGATTCCCAATAGTGGCCTAATTGGGGTGCGTCCAACTTACGGGACAAGCTTGAGATTCTCACAAAGTATTTGTTAGTTAGGCAAATGTTGTTGAGTAACAAGTGAGTAGTTGGTCTCGCTCAATGAGCATGTGCTAGAAGATATTCGGCAGGCATTTTTCGTCAATCCGGAAAACGCCACGAAAAATGTGCTAGCGAAATTTGCTAGCGTCGTTAAGGGTTATGGATTGCAAGGGTTACGCATCTTCCCCTGATTAGAAAAAGTTTTTATTTCACTTGGAAATGGCAGTGCTAGCTGTGCTGCTGCGGAATCGAGAGAACGGCGTCGAGCAGGGCCTCGTAACGCGCTACCATCTGGTCGAGCGAGAAGTGCTGTTGGATCTGTTGGCGATTGGCCTCGCCTAATTCCTGGCGAAGGGCTGGTTTTTCCATCAGTTGCCGTAGCAAAGACGTCGCTTGCGAGACGTTTTCGTGCGTGATGGTCTGCTGGGCGAGCTGATCTGGTAGCAGTTCGCGGACCCCTTCCACGTTGGTGGCAATCACCGGAAGACCATGGGCCATCGCTTCCAGCAACGTGTTGGGCATGCCTTCCCAGCGGGAACTGAGGGCATAGATTTCGCTTTGGAAATACCAGCCCTCCAGGTCCATACTCCAGCCAGGAAGACGAACCGATTTTTCTAGGCCTTCGGTTCGGATTTGGGTGGCTAATTCATCTCGCAGCGAGCCATCCCCCAGAATGACCAGCTCCCATTCTGGCTTCTCCTTTAGCAGCGGTCCCAGGCAGCGGATGAGCCAATCGAATCCTTTTTGGGGTTCCAGCCGACCGATTGCCAGAATGCGGTAGGCGCGCTTTTCGGGCTCCCAATACGCCTTAGGGCGAATCTCGCTCAGATCGATTCCATTCGGAATGATCTCTAACTGCTGGATAGGCAGTTTCAGCGTTTGTTCGGCAAAGACCTTAACCCCTTCGCTGACACACAAGACACGATCTGCCTTGGCCGCAGCCCAAGCTTGCAGCTTTCGACGCCACCAGCCTTGTTCGATCACGCGTAGCGATTGTAGACGCCGCAAAGCGAGTCCCCGTGTGGCGAGCTTTGCGACGACGTTGGCATGAAACAGAAAGCTCCACACGATCGCTGGATCGGTTTCTTGCACGATGCTGCGCAGCTGCGAGACGGCCGAAAATAGTTGCCGGCTGCGGCGGCAGTTTAAAAACGTGAGTTCAATGCCTGCCTCGCGCAGCTGGCGCACCAGGCCGTCGCGGGGCGGCTCTGGCGGGGCTGCCAGGGCGACGACTTGAACCTGATATTTTTCGGGGTTCAAGCGGCAGGCCAGGTTCGCCACGCAGCGTTCGGCCCCACCTACACCGAGTTCGGTCGTGACGATCACGATTTTTTGAGGCACGGCTAGCGGGGCTTCACGCATGTCGGTTTTAGATACGAAAACGGTGTGGGCCTAGGCGAATTCTGGCCCTTGCTCATATACTCAACTTTGGACGACGCGACGGAGTGGCGTTTTCCGGGAAGAATTCAAAACGGCTTCGGGAGTTCTATGACCAATATCGACCAGTACGACTACCATCTTCCTTCCGATTTGATTGCGCAGCAACCTTTGGAAAAAAGGAGCGATTCGCGGCTGCTGGTCGTTAATCGTCAGACGCAGGAAATCTCGCATCAGCACATTCGCGATCTGCCCGAGTTGCTCGGGGCTGGCGATTGCTTGGTGTTGAACAACACCAAAGTCGTCCCGGCCCGCCTGATGGGGCGACGGTCGATGACTGGCGGACGCTGGCAAGGGTTGTTCATCGAAACCGATGCCAACGGCAATTGGCTTATCCTGGCCAAGACGCGTGGCAAAATCCAGCCTGGCGAGCGTGTTGTGCTGGAAAACCGCGAAGCCCTCGAAGATGTCGAACTCGAACTATTGGCTAACCTGGGGGGTGGCCAGTGGGCGGTGAAGCCGCTGAGCGAAGAGTCGCCGTTTGATATCCTCGAACGTGTTGGCCGTGTTCCCTTGCCGAACTATATCCGCGGTGGCGAGATGATGCCGGAAGACTGGAAGCAATACCAAACCGTCTTCGCCGAAAACCCTGGCGCCGTAGCCGCCCCCACCGCTGGCTTGCACTTCACGCACGAACTACTGAACAAAATGGCTGCCCAAGGAGTCGAGCGGCAATTTGTCACGCTGCACGTCGGCATGGGAACGTTTCGCCCGATCGGTGTCGACGACATCGAACAGCACGATATGCACTACGAATATGGCGAAATCACGCAGGAAACCGTTGATAAGCTGGCCGCCGTGAAAGCCAAGGGTGGTCGGGTGGTTTCAGTGGGAACAACCGCGACCCGCGTGCTGGAAACGGCCGCAGCCGACGGCACGCTGAAACCATGGAGCGGCAAGACGAACCTCTTCATTCGCCCGCCATACGAGTTTAAAGCAGTCGACGTCTTGCTCACCAATTTTCACCTGCCGAAGTCAACGCTGTTGATCTTGGTGCGAACTTTTGGTGGGGACGAACTGATTCGCCAGGCCTACCGTGAAGCGATTAATGAAGAGTACCGCTTCTATAGTTACGGCGATGCGATGTTGATTCTGTAGCCGATCGGTCGGGAACGCCAGAGGAGGTGGTCGCCCTGCTGCTAGCAATTCGCTATTATGTCTCGGTAGCGTATTTTGCAAACAAACCCCCGCATGGAAGGGATACACATGAGTGTGGCAGAAGTTGAGCAAGTTTTGGTTGTGCCAACCGAGAAATTCCACGAGATTGGCAAGTTTCAGGGCTTTTGCGATAAAGTCGACCATTACTTAGATCAACTGCTCACACCGCAGCAAATGAGCTTTCGCCCGCGCGATCTCATGGAGCAATCGCCCGAGTTCAAGCAGCTCATTCCCTATGTCATCTTTGAATATCAAGACGATCAAGGGACCAAGCATGTTTTTCAGTACGTCCGGGGAAAAGGGCAGGGGGAAGCTCGCCTGCACAGTAAGCGAAGTGTTGGCATCGGCGGGCACGTCTCTTCCGACGACGCCCCCGGCAACACGGAAGATCCCTTCCAAGAGGGCATGCGGCGCGAACTGGCGGAAGAGGTCACTTTCAGCGCCCCGCACATTATGACCTGTGCTGGGCTGATCAACGACGACGAGAGCGAAGTGGGCCGCGTGCATTTGGGCGTGGTTTACCTCTGCAAGATCGAACGTCCGGAAGTGCTGCCCAACGAAGAAGACATCCTCGACGCTGGCTTCCGCCCAGTCAGCGATATGCTGACTCGCCTGGAAGAATTCGAAACCTGGTCGAGCATGTGCCTGCAAGCGATCTATGGCGAATAAACCAGCCCAAGCTGCCGAGGCTCAGTAAAGAATCTGGGGTGCCATGCTCACGTCTGCGTGAGCATGCGAAGCTGCGAAAAAAGCCGCTGAAGACAACGGCATGACGCCCTGACTTTCGATTTAGGGACAACACAAGGACGGTTTCCCCTGCCGGAAACCTCCCGGTGTGCAGTTAGGTTTTTCCATGCCTCCCATCTATTTCGACAACCACGCCACCACACAGGTCGACCCTCGGGTTGTTGAAGTGATGCTGCCGACGTTTACCCAGACGTACGGTAATCCTGCCAGTGTGGGGCATCTGTTCGGCGAAGCGGCCAAAGAATTGGTCGAGCGGTCGCAGCAGACGATTGCCACCGCGATCGGAGCAGAAACGCAAGAGATTGTCTTCACCAGCGGAGCGACGGAAAGCAACAATCTGGCGATCGGCGGCGTCCTGACGCAGCGTCGGCGGCGCGGCGATCATGTGGTGACGGTTACCACCGAGCACAAAGCGGTGCTCGACCCACTCGAACAATTCGAGCAACGCGGTTACGCCGTGACCCGCCTCGTGCCACGTGCCGCAGGCGATCCGTTGGCAGGGCAACTCGATGTCGAGCAAGTTGCCGAGGCCATACGGCCGGATACGGCGCTGGTTTCGATCATGCTGGCGAACAACGAAATTGGGGTGATCCAGCCGCTGGCCGAGATCGGGCGTATCTGCAAACAGCATGGTGTCCTCTTGCACTGCGACGCGACCCAGGCCGTCGGCAAGATTCCGGTCGATGTGCAGCAGCTAGGTGTCGACCTGATGAGCTTCTCGGCGCACAAAATCTACGGGCCGAAAGGAAGTGGCGGGCTGTACGTGCGGAAGAAGGAGCCACGCGTGCGATTGCAGCCCAGCATCTTCGGTGGCGGCCAACAGCGCGGCATTCGCAGTGGGACGCTCAACGTGACCGGTATCGTCGGCCTAGCTGAAGCCGTCCGCCTGAGCGTGGCTGAGATGGACGACGAGTCGGCTCGCTTGCGCCAACTGCGCGAGAAACTTTGGAACGGTCTCAACGAGCGAATTGCTGGGCTGCACCTCAATGGGCCAGAATTAGCACGTACCGAGGCTCGCCTGGCCGGTAATTTGAATTTCGCCGTCGAGCAGGTCGATGGCGAGGCGTTGATGATGAACGTTCGCGAAATCGCCGTTTCGAGCGGTTCGGCCTGCACTTCCGCTAACCCTCAGCCGAGCCACGTGTTACTGGCAATGGGCCTATCGGAAGATTTAACCCGCAGCAGCCTCCGCTTTGGCCTGGGACGTTTCAACACAGCCGAGGAAGTTGAGATCGCGGTTGACGTCGTTGCCACGGCGGTCGATAAATTAAGAAAGCTAATCGCCTAGACAGTTCCGTTGTCTTGCCCCCCAGGGGAGAGGGCCGCGGTGAGGGAACAAGTGGCTCTTAAGCCCACTTCCCAGCCGATTTTCGGTCTAAACTAGCGATTGAGGCGGATTCGGGGCAAAACGAACTTTTTTTGCACCCTTTCCCCGCTGCTGGGCATCGATAATAATAAACACAAGCAATTTTGCGTTAATTCAACGTTTGGAGTGTACGAAACATGGCAGTCGTCATCACCGAAAAAGCGGCGGACGAAGTCAAGCGAATCTTGGATGACCAGAAACACGAAAGCGACACCAAGCTGCGGATCGGCATTACCGCCGGCGGTTGTAGCGGTTTCTCGTACAGCTTGACGCTGACCCAAGATTTCGACGACGAAAAGGACACGAAGTACGACTATCACGGCATTCAGGTCGTTGTCGACAAGAAGCACGCCCTGTACCTCGATGGTACCACAGTCGACTTCTACGACGGAATCGATCGTCGCGGCTTCGCCTTCAACAACCCGAATGCAACCCGTAGCTGTGGTTGCGGTCAGTCGTTCCAAGCTTAGTTTGGCTTTTTTGGAAAGCCCTTCAGCAGGAAGACTTCGGATTCGTTGAAGACCAAAAAGAAACGCCCCAGCGGTATGCCGGGGCGTTCTTCGTTTCTTGTGGTTGGTTGGACCAAACGCCTTAGAACGGAGCTTTGGTCAGCTTCGTGAACTTGTTGTCGACGTTGCCGTTTAAGTCGAGGCTAAAGTCGTATGGGTTCAACTGCAGCACGCTGGCTCCTGGCGATAGGTCCATCTTTTTCAGATCGACCCAAATCACACTGGGGCTGGTGGTCAGTTCAAAGAAGTACTGCCGGCTAGTCAAGTCGCTCGCCGTGCGGTATTCGGTATTGTAAACGCCGAAGTTCTTGTAAGGAGCACCGAATGGCACCGAAACGTTCCGGGCAATCGCCAGCACATCGGCAATCGCTTGACGCTCCGTTTCCGGCTTCGGCAGCAATTCCAGGAAGTACGAAGCCCGTTGGAAACGATCGGCAGGGTTCACATTGCCAGGCAGCGGCATGTCGCTGCTGGGGTGCGAGAAGTTAAGCTTCGAGAGCAACTCCAACTGCTCGTCGTAGACTGGGTCGTTGGTCATCACGCGGTAATCTTTGCCATGATGAACGACTGGTTCCCCGTCGATGTATTCGATGATAGCTGAGTCGCCGTTGGCATCTTCCAGGGCCAAGTGCAGCGAGGCATGGTAGCCATGGGCCGTCACCATCACGACTTGGATTTGCTCGTTAAGTTTCAATGCTTCTTCCACGCTCTGGGCGTTGTCTAGCAGGTACTGTGCCCACAAGCAGGCTTGCACGCCCTCCAGTTTGGCATCGCGTTTCCCGTAATCGGTTTCGGTTAGGTAAAGGGCATGCACGGCCAGACCTTTCTCATTCAGGCCGTCCACGGTACCAAGCCCATAAAGGGTGGTGACCACGCTGCCGTATTTCGATTTCCAAATGGCAGGGTTCTCGTTAACAACCGTCTCGCCGGCCATTTTGCCGCCGTCATGCGAAACACCACGAGGAAAGACGACCAGCGTTGGCTGAGTTGATTCCGGCCAGTCCATCGTTCGCGAACTGGCAACTAGCAGGCCGTTGTCGTTCCACAAAATGCGAGAACAGGCAACCAGCGGGGTGATGGCGAGCATGCTAAATGCCAAAGACATCGCCAGATAGAACAAAGCGTTGAGACGAAACATGGGAATTCCCTTTACTCTAGTGACTCATGATAGAAGGATTGCGTTTGCGCAATGTGTGTAACCCTCGGTCGCGGGGCACCAGCCGGGGGATGGCCTGACGGACCAACTGTGGGCCGCCGGATGTTCAAACCTAGCACGCTATCGTTGCGATGCTGGTATTTAAGGGGAGGCAGATATTAATTCTGCCATTTCCAATCAGAGCGAATCTGAGGATTGACCACATTCCCTTCCGGCCAATTCCCACGATAGAGCGCCACAATGTTCTCGGCGGCCATGTTGGCCATGTCGCGCAGCGATTCGACATCGAGGCCTGCCACATGGGGAGCCAGGACGATGTTATCTAGCTTTAACAGGGGATTCTCCGGTCTTGGTGGTTCTTCCTGGAAGACATCGAGACCGGCAGCGGCAAGGTGCCCAGAGGTCAGGGCCGCCGCCAAAGCAGCCTCATCGACCAAGCCCCCGCGCGACGTATTAATTAGAACAGCCCCTTTTTTCAGCTGACCTAAGGTTTTCTGATTAATGATCTGGGCGGTTTCTGGCGTGCAGGGAACGTGCAAACTGAGTACGTCGGACTCGTGCCATAATTGATCGAGGGTAACCAACTGAACGCCTGGCTGGGGACTGGCTACGGGATCGTGAGCGATGACTTTTAAGCCTAAAGCCAAGGCTTTTTCGGCTAGGCAGCGTCCAATAACGCCAAACCCCAAGAGCCCCAACGTTTGCCCTTTCAGCCGTGGCAGTGCGGCGCGTTGCCAATGCCCTGTCCGAACATCGCGATCGCGCTGCATCACATTCCGTGAGATGGCGAAGAGAAACGCGAGAGTCTGCTCGGCGACTGCTTCATGAAGCACGCCGGGGGTGCGCGTCACTACGATACCGTGGGCGGTGGCCGCATTCAGGTCGATGGCATCGAAACCGACACCTGCTCGCGAAATCACGCGAACCTGGCAATTCGCAAGGACCTCTGCTGAATAAGGCTCGGGGTTGGCCAAAACCGCTTCGCAAGCACCCAGTTGGGCAATCAGCGTGGCCGGATCGTGGAGATTGTGCTTCTCGGAATCGATAAAACGGACCTCGAAGCCTGCTTTTTGGAGGATTTGATAATATTCGAGCTCGGTCGAATGGAAGTGCGAAGGAGTGACGCAGACGGTGGGCATGGTGATGGCTCGTAGCGAAGGGGCAAGATAAGTCGTAGGGGAAGATCTCGGAGTGAAGGTGGGTGAACTTTCCAGAGATCGTCGCATCTCGTAGAATCGACGCAAGTCTTTTCTACTTCAGACGCTTGGTAATGGAAAAATCGGTGAGCACGTCTCCGAAAATATTTATCGTAGGAATTGGTGACGACGGTTTCGAGGGGCTGACTAGCCAATCGACCAGGATTCTGGGAGACGCCCAGGTCATCGTCGGTAACCCTCAGGTCTTGGGGCACGTCGAAAAGCTGAGCGCTGAGAAGGTGCCCGTCGGGGGCGATCTTGGCGAAATCGTCGAGACCTTGGAAAAGCATCAGGCCAAGAACGTCGTCTTGCTGACCAGTGGCGACCCGCTTTTCTACGGCGTGTCGAAGTACCTGTGCGATAAGCTGGGGAAAGATCGTTTCCAGGTCATTCCACACGTCAGCAGCATGCAGTTGGCGTTTGCCCGCATCAAGGAAAGCTGGGACGACGCGCACCTGGCGAACCTGGCCAATCAACCGCTCGAGTCGGTGATCGCGGCAGCGCGCATCTCGGAAGCGATCGGGCTGTTCACTACCGAAGAGATTCCACCCAAAGAAGTCGCCAAAACGCTGCTGGGGCACGACCTCGATTACTTCCACGCATACGTCTGCGAAAACCTCGGCTCGCCCAACGAATGTGTCACCCAAGGCGAGCTGAAAGAAATCGCCGAGCAGTCGTTTGGCCCCCTGAACGTGATGATCTTGGTCCGCAAGCCGGATGTGCCTGACCGGCCGATGTCGTTGGTCGGCAAACGGAAGTTCGGCAACCCGGACGATGTCTTCCGTCAATCGAAGCCGAAGCGTGGCTTGCTCACGCCGATGGAAGTCCGCTGTATCGCGCTGTCGTTGTTAGATCTCGGCGATTCGAGCGTGGTGTGGGATGTCGGCGCGGGAAGTGGTAGCGTTTCGATCGAAGCCGGCATGATTGCCGAAAAGGGGGCGGTCTACGCCATCGAAATGGACCCGGAAGATCACGGGCTGATTCGCACCAACATCGAAAACTTCGCCGTGAAGAACGTCCAAGCGGTACTTGGCAAAGCCCCGGAAGCTTGGGCGACGCTGCCTGACCCTGATTGCATCTTCATCGGTGGAACCGGGCGACAAATTCGCGGCATCTGCGAACAAGCTTTGCAGCGTTTGAAGCCAGGGGGACGCATCGTGGCCAACATCAGCAGCATCGAGAACCTGGCGGACGTTCACCAACTGTTTGATACCGTCATGGAATCAGCCAAGGTGACGATGGTGAATATCTCGCACGCCACTTACCAGTTGGAACGCCACCGTTTCGAGGCCTCGAACCCGACCTTCCTGGTTAGTGGCAAGAAGCCGTTAAAGAAATCGTAAGCGAACTTGTGATTCATGTCCGCCTGGCAGATTGCCGGGCGGGAAGAAGAAGGCTTTCATGGTTGACGTAGAAAAAGAGTACCCACAGTACGACGTGATCGCCGTGGGGGCTCATCCCGACGATGTCGAAATCGCTTGCGGTGGAACGTTGGCCAAGCTTTCGGACTTGGGTTACTCGGTGGCGATCATCGACTTGACCGACGGCGAGCCGACGCCTCATTCTCCTGGCCCAGATATTCGCCTGGCCGAGGCGATGGCGGCCGCCAAGGTGTTGGGCGTACAGAAGCGAATCACGCTCGACTTGCCCAATCGGCGGCTGTTCGACTCGTTCGAGGCCCGCGTGCTGCTGGCGAAGGAGTTTCGCAAGCATCGCCCGAAGGTGGTGCTAGGGTTTGGCGACCGCACGCCCATGGCTTCGCCCGATCATTGGCAGGCAATGCAAATCACCGACGCAGCCGTTTTCTATTCGCGTCTGACGAAGTGGGACGAGTACTTCGACGGGCTACCGGTCCACACGGTTAGTCGGCATCTGTATTACAAAATCGCCTTCGAGCCGATCAACAAGCTCGACGCGGCTGGCAGCTTTGTGCATGACATCACCGACACGCTAGAACGAAAAATCGAGAGCGTTCGCTGCTACCAAACGCAATTCCCACCGGCGAAAGATTACATCTACGATCGCGTCCGCGGCGCGGCCATCTACCTGGGGGCGACTGCTGGCTACGGAGCAGGCGAACTGTTCTACACCACCCGGGCCGTCGCCACGCCTGACATGATGCAACTGCTTTTCCCCTCAGAGAAAAGCTAACTTAAGCAAACCGACGCCCAAATTGGGTGCCATGCTTACGTCTTCGTAAGCATGGGTCGAAGCTCGGGTGCCATGCCGTCGTCTTCGTCGGCATGTAAAGCAGGAAAGGCATGCTCACGAAGACGAGAGCATGGCACCCAATCTTTGTGGATGAGTCAATCGCTAGACGGAGCGATACTGGCGAAGGCATTCAAGCGTTCCCAGGATGTCGGCGGGGATTGGGGCTTCGAATTCAAGTGGTTCGCCGGTCACTGGATGTTTGATCTTTAGTCGCCGGGCATGCAGGGCGGTGCGAGCGAGAACCACGCTGGCGTCGTCGTTGCGAGCGATATCACCAACGGTCATACGAGCACGGTTGCCGTACATGCGATCACACAAAACGGGATGCCGCACGTGGGCCAGGTGGACGCGGATCTGATGCGTACGACCGGTCTTAGGATAGACACGAAACGCCGCGAAACCTTCAAAGCGTTCATCCACTTCGTAAAACGTTTGGGCCTCTTTGGCGTCGGGATCGTCCCGTACGATCGACATCCGTTCGCGATACCGGGGATGAGGGCCGATCGGTTCGTTGATGATGTCACGGTCGCGATCTGGGCAGTTGGCCACGATCGCAAAGTATTCCTTTTCGGTTTCGCGATCGGCGAACTGTCGCGAGAGTTCTTCGTGGGCTTCGTTGTTCTTGGCGATGACCAGCACGCCGCTTGTGTCGCGGTCTAAGCGGTGGACGATCCCAGGCCGCGAACTGCCGCCGATGTCGCTTAGCTGGCGGAACTTGGCGATTAATGCCGCTGTAAGCGTGCCGTCCCAGTGGCCTTTAGCTGGGTGCGTGACCATCCCGGGAGGCTTGTTGATGGCCGCTAAGTGTTCGTCTTGAAAGAGGATGTCGAGATCAACCTCTTCCGGCGTTTGCTCTTCCGCCCGGGCATCGATCTGGGGGAACTCGAGCACTTCGTCCACGTGCAGCTTGTGCGAAGGTTTCGCCGGTTGGCCGTCGACGGTAATCTGGCCGGCGTCGATCGCTTCGCGAACTTGGGCTCGACTGGCCTTCTTTAATTTACGGGCCAGAAACTGATCGAGCCTTTGACCGGCGTCCGCACTTTCGACCGTGTATCGCATGATTGCTCTTTAGCCGCGAAATGATTGATATAAAACAAAAAACGCATGGCCTGGATAAGCCATGCGGATGAGATTGCAAAAGTTGTTGGCCGCTCGGCAGAAGACTACTTCGGGTCGGCTGGGGCTTGTTCCCCTTCCGCTGGTTTTTCTTCCGTCTTCGGCTCTTCCGGGGCTGGTTCCGCAGGCGTTTCGGCTGCCGGCTTTTCTGGGGCAGCTTCTTCCTTGGCTGGCTCTTCTTTAGCGGGTTCTTCCTTGGCCGGGACTTCAGCCTTGGGAGCTTCCTCTGCTGGTTTAGCCGGTTCGGCTGGGGTTTCTGCCTTGGGCTCGGCCGGCTCTTCCGTCTTCATGGGTTGGTCAGCAGGCTTCTCGCTGGCTGCTGCTTCTTCTTTCTCGGTGAAAGAGGAAGGCTGAGGCATGCTCTCGCCGTCGGCGGCGTCCAGGTCCAAGCTTGGCGTAAAGAGAGTATCGGTTTCGGTGCCTGGCAGGGGGGTGGTCCCAGGGGAGCCAAGGCCAGGAATTCCCGTGCCAGCCGCGGGAGTACCAGTCCCAGGATTGTCGAACAGGCTGCCTGCGGGGGCTTCTAAGTTCATGTCCATACCTGGAATGCCACCATCTAGCGGAGACCGGTTTTTGGCGGCAGCTTCGGCGGTATGGGCAGCGAAGTCTTGCGTGCGGTACCAAGCGTAGAAGCCATCTTTGCCACTGATATCAGGGTTATTCAAGCGGTCGAGCCGATCTTGGGCCAGCTTCGCGGTGTTGGTGTCGGGCCAGATTTTGGTGATTTCTTCAAAGTTGGCTTTGGCCTTGCCCAGCGACTCTGGCGTGGCTTGCAGTTCGTATGCTTCGGCCATGCTCCACAGGGCTTTAACCTTTAGGACCGGCAAATCGGTTTCGTCGTAAACCTTTTGGAAGGTTTGGACAGCCCGGTCCAGGTCGGCTGTGGCAGACTTCGGGTCGCTGAAAGCAACGTCGCTGGCTTGGCTTAAACTTTGTTGGCCGTAGAAGTATTCCGACCACAAAGCGGGCCGCGATTTGCCGTATTCTTTGGCGATCGAGGCGAACTCGTCGGCGACTTTCTTCTGGGCGACGTCGTTATCTTCCACGCGGAAAGATTGGTCGAGCGTGGTAAAGACCGCTTGCCATTCTTTGTCTTGGATAGGTCCTGACGAGTTCAGCGCCACTACCACATAGGCAATGTAAGCCAGCACTACGGCCAGGATGATACCGCCAACCAGCGCAGCGTGCGGTCTGGCAGCTTCGAAGGCCCCTTCGAGGAAATGGGCCAGGGAATTCTCTTGAATTTCGTGCCGTCGTTCCGACTTCATCGCTATTTCAACGCTTGATAGTGGGGCCGTAGGGGAAACGTAATTCGCGATTCGATGACCGCTAAAATGTTTCCTGTAAAATGCTTAGATACAAGCGACTGAGTATAGGAGACCGCCACAAATAGCGTCAATAGCACTGTGCCCGCCCTCGTTGGCCGTCATTGCAACGTTTTGCCGCCCCGGGGATGATAGAGAAGCACGCCATTTGTCCCCGAACGTCGCTCTTCGCAGATAACAGGATGAACACCTTGGAATTGAACCAACGGGCCCACACCTTGGTCGAGCCAATGCTCGCCTCGCCGGGCGACTTCAATGCGAAAATGGTTCAGCTTGCTGGCGGGACGCATCTGCTCGACCTGGGGGTTCACGCGGGCTTCGGTGGCCTGGAAGCGGGGCGACGACTAGCCGAGATCTGCCTGGCAGGGCTGGCCAAGGTTGATTTCGTCCCCGGCGATTACCCGGCGACACGCACATCGGTTCAGGTGCGGACCGATCAGCCACGGTTGGCTTGCTTGGCTGCCCAGTACGCTGGCTGGCAGATCAAAGGAGAGAACTTCTTCGGGATGGGCTCGGGGCCTATGCGGCTGAAAGCGGGCAAAGAACCGGTCATCCGAGAAATGGGGCTGACGGATAACTCCCCCATGGCCGTGGGGGTGCTAGAAACGTCGCAGCTTCCGACCGACGAGATTTGCCAGAAAATTGCCACCGATTGTCAGGTCGCACCGGAGCAACTCTTTCTGTTAGCGGCACGTACGGCCAGTATCGCTGGCAACGTGCAAGTGGTGGCCCGTAGCGTCGAAACCTGTTTACACAAACTGCACGAACTCGATTTCGATCTAACGACCATCGCCAGCGGCTACGGGGTGGCTCCGCTGCCGCCGGTTGCTGCGGACGATGTGGTGGGGATCGGGCGAACCAACGACGCAATTTTGTACGGGGCAAGTGTCACGTTGTGGGTGCGGGAATCGACTGATCGCTTGCAGGAAGTGGGGGCGAAGTTGCCCAGCAACACGTCGGCGATGTATGGTCAGCCGTTCGAGAAGATTTTGCGTGACGCCAAATTCGACTTTTACCAAATCGACCCACTGCTCTTTAGCCCGGCGGAAGTTTGTCTGGTGAGCTTGTTAGACGGCCAGACGACGATTGTCGGCGAGCGAAACCTGGCCGTGCTGGCGACCTCGTTTGGGCAAGGTTGATCTTCTCCATGAATCGCACCGACACAACGCCCCGCATTGGAGTGCTGGCCAATGACGATAGCTGGTACTTCCACGATTTAGAACGCGCCGCGAAAGGGGTGGCGGACGTTACCCGAGTCGACTTTGCGGCGCTGCAGTCGCGGATTGGCGGACCTGAGAAAATCAGCGCCGAGACGCTCCTTTCGGGAAAGGTCGAGGCGATCATTGTCCGTTCGATGCCTCCTGGTTCGCTAGAGCAAGTCGTCTTCCGGATGGATGCTTTGGCAGGTCTCGAACGTCAAGGGGTGCTGGTGATCAACCCCCCCAAGTCGATGGAACTGGCGATCGATAAGTATCTTTCGCTCTCGAAGCTGGCCGAGGCTGGCTTTCGCATGCCAGAGACGCATGTCTGTCAAACGTGGCAAGACGCAGTGGCTGCGTTCGAGCAACTGGGGCCTTCGGTGGTCGTGAAACCGATCTTCGGAGGAGAAGGGCGGGGGATCATGCGAGTCGACGACCCGGACCTGGGGCACCGCGTGTTCAAGACACTCCAGCAGATGGGGCAGATTATCTATCTGCAACGTTTCGTCCCGCACCCTGGTTACGATTTACGCGTGATGGTGCTGGGAGATCAAATGTGGGGGATGCGGCGAAGTTCAGCAGATAATTGGCGAACCAATCTCAGTCGCGGCGCAACCGCCACTGCAGAAACCATCCCCGGCGAGGTCGCCCAGATTGCCCAGGCCGTTATGCGAACGCTCGACCTCTCGATCGCAGGGCTCGACTTTCTGCCTGATGGCGAAGGGGGCTGGTACTTGCTGGAAGTGAACGCGGTGCCCGGTTGGAAAGGGCTATCGGCGGCCTGTGAAGTCGATATCGCCGCGAAGTTGATTGAGTACGTGAGGGAAAGGATTGCATGTCGGACACGCTAACCAACCCTGTCTTCAATGTCGGGCTCTTGCTGGACGAGGTCGCACAGACACGTCCTGACAAGGTCGCAATCGCCGTGCCTGGCAAACGCGGCCAAGATGGCAAGCGGCTGTACGATACGATCACGTTCCGGCGGCTTGCCGAAGATAGCACCCAGGTTGCCGCCGGCTTGGCACAAATGGGGGTTAGGCCAGGGACGCGGTTGGCTTTGATGGTGCGACCAGGGATCGATTTCGTCTCGCTGGTCTTCGCGCTGTTTAAAGTCGGGGCGGTTAGCATCTTGATTGACCCAGGCATGGGCAAGAAGAACGTCCTGTCTTGTCTCGATCAAGTCAAACCGCAAGGCTTCGTGGCGATACCTATCGTGCATGCCGTGCGGAAACTGTGTGGCCGTCGCTATCAGGATTCCCAGTTCAACGTCACCGCTGGCAGGCGTTGGTTTTGGGGAGGAGCTACCCTGGAAGAACTACGGCGGACCGAAGTAGGGGACTTTCGTTCGTTTGAAGCAAAAGCGGATGATCAAGCCGCGATCATCTTTACTTCCGGCAGCACAGGACCACCGAAAGGGGTTGAATTTCGCCACGAAGGGTTTCGCCGCCAAGTACAGTTCATCCAAGAGCGTTACGAGATTCAGCCGGGGGAAGTCGACGTGCCAGGCTTTCCGCTGTTTGGCCTGTTCAACAGCGCGATGGGGGTGACGTCGGTGATTCCGGAAATGGATTTCAGCCGCCCGGCGACCGTTGACCCGCGTAACATCTTAGAAGCGGTCGGCGATTGGCAGGCCACCCAGTCGTTCGCCTCCCCTGCGGTATGGAATGCGGTCGGACAGTTCTGCGAGCGAGAAGGGTTGTGGATGCCGAGTTTGAAGCGAGTTCTATCGGCCGGTGCGCCGGTCCCGCCGCATGTGCTGAAAAGGATGAAAACGGCGGCCCCGAATGCCGAGATGTACACTCCCTATGGAGCAACCGAGGCGTTACCAGTCGCGTCGATTTCGGCCAGTGAAGTGCTGGGAGAAACGATCGAACGCTCTCGCGATGGGGGCGGAACGTGCGTTGGAACACGTTTCAGCGGGATCGATTGGCAAGTGATTGCGATCTCGGACGAACCGTTGGAATCGATCGCTCAGGTTCAGCCCCTCCCCCAGGGCGAAATCGGCGAGTTGATTGTGCGCGGGCCCGTGATCACACGACGCTACGCCACCAGCGAAGAAGCGACCCGCCTGGCCAAGATTCACGATGGAGACGCGGTCTGGCATCGGATGGGGGACGTGGGCTACCTCGACTCGCAAGATCGCTTCTGGTTCTGCGGGCGAAAATCGCATCGCGTGATCACGGCGGAGGGCCCGATGTTCACGATCCCAGTCGAATCGATCTTTAACACGCACGAAAAGATCTTCCGCAGCGCCCTGGTGGGCATTGGGCCTGAGGGAGCCAAGATACCGGTGGTGATCGTCGAACCGTGGCCAGGACAGTACCCGAATTCGCCTGAGGAAATCGACACGCTGCTAGACGAACTGCACGAGATCGGCAATAAAAACGCCCTCACCCAACGAATCGAACATTTCCTGCTGCATCCCAACTTTCCGGTCGATGTCCGTCACAACGCGAAGATATTTCGCGAAAAGCTCACGATCTGGGCGGAGGATCGCCTGGAGGCGATTTTGCCGGGGTAAAATAGGATGGGTTCCTCTTTTCTGACCGCAAAAGGCTTGTCTCTCTCATGCATTTGAAGTGTCCTCACTGTTCGACCGTGTTGAACGTTACCTCGCCTGCGGGAACTCAGGTTCAGTGTCCTACGTGCCAAGGTGTGTTTGTTGTCCCTCAGGCGGCGCCAGCGGTAGGGCCGGTGATCACACCCAAGCAAAGCGGAAGCCGGGCCAACGCCAAGGGGAAGGCCAAAGCAGCAGAGAGCGACAACACCGACCCAGATGCGGAGAACGCCGAGGCGGAAAAGGGAGAGATTCCTTGGAAAACCATCATCAAAACCGGCTATATCGTGTTCTTTAGTCTGCTGTCGGCGGCGGGTTTGTTTGTGGTGTATTTGTATGTCACTGCCGACCGTGGCGATAGCGAAGAAGTGGTGGTGGACGAAGCCGACTTCAATCGTGGAAATCAAATCCAAGAACGGATTACCCAAGCAGAAACAGGCGAGCAGTACATTAAATGGATTCCCGCCAAAAATTCTGCCACCATGGAAGGCTTTAGAGTGAAGGTTAACCATGTCGACTGGGGGGAAGTACGAGGGCGTGACGAACGGGGCGAAATCGTGACTTCAGGACGCCCCTACATCAATGTCTACTTGGAATTGTCGAATCGATCCGATAAGACTTTCCAATTCAAAAGCTGGTACGGAAACGTCTTCACCTCTCCTAGCGGAGCCTTGCGAACGGCACAGATTTCGGACGAGGAGAAGCGGACTTACGATCCCATCATGTTCGACGACCTGTCCGACCTGAAATGGTGGACGCCTAAGAAAACGTTCGAGCCGCTGGAAGAAGGGACGGACGTGATTGTGTTTGACGTGCCAGAAGACTTCGATCCCAACGCAATCGAAAACCTATACCTCGACCTGCCTGGCGAAGCGGTCACGCGTGACGGAGCCAGTCAGCCGATGAGTGGTTCCTACCGCTTTAAGATTCCCAAGTCGATGATTCAAGGCATTTCAAACGGATAGCTACGCGGAGCACACTTTGAGCATGTTGGTCACCGGCGGAGGAGGCTTCCTCGGTCGTTACATTGTCGAACAGTTACTCCTGTTGGGGGAAGAGGTTCGCATTCTCAGTCGCCAACGCTACCCCGAGCTCGAGCAGTTGGGAGTCGAGTGCGTCCAGGGAGACTTACGCGACAACGATGCCGTCGAGCGGGCGGTAAACGGCTGCGAAGTCGTCTTTCATGTTGCCGCAATCGCCGGAATTTGGGGGCGTTGGCCCGATTATTATGGGATCAACGTCCAGGGGACCAAGAATATTTTGGCTGCTTGCCAGAAATTGGGCGTCGCGCGGCTGGTCTATTGCAGCAGCCCTAGCGTGACTTTTGATGGTACCGATCAGAAGGGGGTGAACGAGTCGGCCCCTTACCCGGAGAAGTGGTTGGCCCATTATCCGCATTCAAAAGCCCTGGCCGAGCAAATGGTGCTCTCCGCAGATCAGCCTGGCTCGCTGCGGACGTGTGCTTTAAGACCTCACCTGATTTGGGGGCCACGCGATCAACATTTAATCCCTCGTTTAATCGATCGGGCGAAAACAGGCAAACTGCGGGTCGTGGGTGACGGAAAAAACTTGGTCGACATGGTTTTTGTCGAGAATGCCGCTGCCGCCCATATTCAGGCTGCTGGAGCATTGTTGTGCTCGCCAGAGCAAGTTGGCGGCAAAGCCTATTTCATCACTCAGGGGGCTCCGGTTCGCTTGTGGGACTGGATTAACGAAATCTTAGCCCTGGAAGAGATCGCTCCGGTTCGCAAACGAGTTTCGGCAAACGTTGCCTATTATGCCGGTGCAATGATGGAAACGGCTTATAAAATGGTCGGCCGTATGAATGAAGAACCACGGATGACACGCTTTCTGGCGCGGCAGTTAGCGACCCATCATTATTTCGATATCTCCGCTGCACGTCACGACTTGGGATATGTCCCCCATGTCTCGACAGAAGAGGGAATGCGCCGCCTGGGCGAGGAATTGGCTTCTCGCGGGTGACTTGTCAAGGTTCCTGGGAATCGGTAGCTTGAACGGTTTCCGTTAAATTGCCGAGGATGGGCAAATGATTGCCACTGCTGAACAACTACCCGATTCGCAACGCATTGTCATCACGGGCGTCGGTCTGACCGCACCGAACGGCAATTCGTTCGTGGAGTATCGGGAAGCACTGTTAAGCGGCAAGAGCGGTGTCTCGAACTACGAGATTCGCTACATTGGTGAAACGTTAGCTGGGATCTGCAATTACGAAGCAACCCGCTACCAAAAGAAGCGGGACATTCGTCGCGGAACCCGTGCCGGTAGTATCGGAATTTATTGTTCCGGTGAAGCAATCGCCGATAGCGGGATCGATTGGGAAAACACCGACAAAAGCATGGTCGGCGTTTACATCGGCGTGACCGAGCATGGCAATGTGGAGACCGAAAACGAGGTCTACAACATCAAGGGATACGACTACGACACCTCGTTCTGGTCGCATCATCACAACCCCCGCACAGTCGCCAACAATCCGGCTGGCGAAATTTGTTTGACCATGGGCATCGTGGGCCCGCATTACACCATTGGGGCGGCCTGTGCCGCTGGCAATGCAGGCCTGATTCAAGGTGCTCAGATGTTGCGGCTAGGCGAATGCGACCTGGCCTTAGCAGGGGGCGTATCGGAAAGCATTCAAACGTTTGGCATCTTCGCCGGTTTTAAAAGCCAAGGGGCGTTGGCCTCGCACGAAGACCCAACCAAAGCATCCCGCCCCTTTGATACCCAGCGGAACGGAATTGTTGTTTCCGAAGGGGGCTGCATTTATACACTTGAGCGGTTATCGGATGCCAAAAAACGCGGTGCAAAGATTTATGGCGAACTTGCCGGCTACGCGATGAACACCGACGCGACCGACTTTGTGCTGCCCAACCCCGAACGCCAAGTGCAGTGCATGAACTTGGCCCTGAAGCGCGCCGGGATGAACGCCACCGACATCGATATCGTCAGCACGCACGCCACCGGCACGACGCTCGGCGATCAGCAAGAATGCACTGCGATTCGCGAAGTGTTCGGTAAAAGCGAAACAACGTTCATCAACAATACAAAGAGTTTTATCGGTCACGCGATGGGGGCCGCCGGAGCACTTGAGCTTTCCGGCAACTTACCAGCGTTTAACGACGGCGTTTGTCACGCCACGATCAACGTCGACCAGCTGGACCCAGAGTGCGCGATCGATGGCTTGGTTTTGAACCAGCCACGAGAACTTGGAAACGTGAAGGCAATCTTGAACAACTCGTTCGGGATGCTTGGTATTAACTCAGTAGTAATCATCAAAAAGCTTTAGACAACGGTCGAAGGAGCCACAACGGGATGACGCCAGGAGAAATCCGTGAAGAGATTTTGGATATTTTGCGGGACATCGCTCCGGATGACGACATCACGGATATCGACGACGATAAGCCCTTCCGTGACCAGTTGGAACTCGACAGCATGGACTTCCTCGATATCGTGATGGAACTGCGCAAGCGGCATCGCGTGCAGATTCCGGAAGAGGATTATCCGGAGTTGGCTTCGATGACCAGCACGGTCACCTATCTCGAGCCAAAGATGAAAGACCTGTAATTGACGGTCGCAGGCGGAACAGGCGTAGGGTGCGTCTCGACGCACCATGCCCTGTGAAGCAACGCCGCGATCTCTTTCCGCGTGGCAACGCAAACGCACGGGGTGTTGCCTGTCGAGCCGTTTGTCTGGGCAATTACGTTTTCACGTAGATGTCTTCGATATGCCTCTGGGCAGGTTCTGGTGCGTCAAGACGCACCCTACGATATATTCACGCTTCTAGTCCCTTTCCCCTCAGGGGCGAGGGAACCAGAAGTTGGACGTTAGAAGGGCTATCTCTTCACCATGTACGACACGATCATCATTGGCGCAGGCATGTCCGGGCTGGCGGCCGGAATTCGCTTGGCCTATTTCGGTCAAAGTGTCTGCATTCTGGAGCGACACAACACGATCGGCGGTCTGAATTCGTTCTATCGGATGGCGGGTCGCGACTTCGACGTCGGCTTGCATGCGGTGACCAACTTCACCCAAAAAGGGGAAAAGAAAGGTCCGCTTGGCCGGCTACTGCGTCAGTTGCGTTTCAAGTGGGACGAGTTCGCCCTCTGCCCGCAGTTGGGATCGAAGGTGATGTTCCCTGGAGTGGAACTGAAGTTCGATAACGACATTCAGTTACTCCGCAGCCAGATCGCGCAGCGTTTCCCCAAACAGATCGACAACTTCGATCGCCTGCGCGGGCAGATTATCGATTACGACGACATCACCGCCGAAAACTACGCTGGTTCCGCCCGGCAACGTCTGGCCGAGATTATCACCGATCCACTGCTGATCGAGATGCTGCTATGCCCACTGATGTGGTACGGCAATGCCCGCGAGCAGGACATGGATTGGGGCCAATTTTGCATTATGTTTCGCAGCATATACATGGAAGGCTTCGCTCGCCCGCTGAAGGGAGTGCGGCTGCTGCTGAAAAACCTGGTGAAGAAATATCGCGAACTGGGTGGCGAACTCAAACTACGAACCGGCGTTGCTTCGATCAAAGTTGAAGAAGGGAACGCGGTTGGCGTGACGCTGGATGATGGTCGTCAGATCTCCGCCCGCAAAGTGATTTCGTCCGCCGGTTGGTGGGAAACGATGCGGATGTGCGAAGAGGGCCTCAAGCCACCCCCGAGCGAGCCTGGCCGTTTGAGCTTTGTCGAAACGATCTCGGTCATCAAGAAACAACCGGTCGAAGTAGGTTACGACTCGACGATTGTCTTCTTCAACGATTCCCCTACCTTCCATTGGGTGAAGCCGGAAGACGATCTGTGCGATGTGCGAACCGGCGTGATTTGTTCGCCGAACAATTTCGACTATCAGGACGGGGCGAACCTGGACGAAGGCTATTTACGCGTGACCGCGTTGGCCAACTACGATCGCTGGACCGAGCTGCCTGAAGAGCGTTACCGTTTCGAGAAAAATCGGTGGTACGACTTAATCAGCGACAGCGTGGTGCGGTTCATCCCTGAGTTCCGTCGTCATGTGGTGGCGGTCGATATGTTTACGCCCAAGACGATCCACCGTTACACGTGGCATAAGAACGGGGCCGTATATGGTGCCCCCGAAAAGCATCTCGACGGCACCACGCACCTCGATAATTTGTATATTTGTGGAACCGACCAAGGTTACGTCGGCATCATCGGCTCGATCATGAGTGGGGTTTCGGTTGCCAACCGCTACTGCCTGAAAGACGCCGCGTGACGCCATGCTCCGCGCTCCTCGCCTGGGTTTTTAAACCCAACGCCGTCCCCTCGCCCCTGAGGGGAGAGGGCCAGGGTGAGGGGCGAACGAAAACTAGCAAACAACCAACAAAGTAGGGTGCGTCTCGACGCACCAAGCCCTGCTAACCAGCAGCCATAAAACAACGCGTGGCAACGCATCGTCTCGGTTCCAGACCAACGTACGCAGGGCCTTGCGACGCCTACATCCCGATTCAAGCACAACCTAACTAGCACACGTTAAATGCTTCGCCCCTCATCTTAGCCCTCTCTTTCGAGAGACAGTAGCGTGGGGCAAGAATG
This sequence comes from Bremerella cremea, assembly GCF_003335505.1. Taxonomy (NCBI): domain Bacteria; kingdom Pseudomonadati; phylum Planctomycetota; class Planctomycetia; order Pirellulales; family Pirellulaceae; genus Bremerella; species Bremerella cremea. Next base: position 825,155 of record NZ_QPEX01000010.1, on the reverse strand, counting down.
CCAATAGGTAGATCATGGCAAAAGACTTTCTCAAAGACACACAAGACGAATACGACGTGGTCGTGATTGGTAGTGGCCTGGCCGGTTTGACGGCGGCCAATACGCTGGCTCGCCAGGGACGCAGTGTGTTGTTGTGTGAACAGCATTACAAATTGGGCGGAATGGCCACGTGGTTCAAACGACCTGGCGGGCACATCTTCGATATCTCGCTGCATGGTTTTCCGATCGGCATGATCAAAAGCTGCCGCCGCTATTGGACGCGCGAGATCGCTGACTCGATCGTGCAGCTGAAGAACATTCGCTTCGACAACCCAATGTTCTCGCTCTCGACGACATTCAATCGCGACGACTTCACCAAGCTGCTGATCACCGAGTTCAAACTGCCCGAAGAAACCGTCAAGGCGTTCTTCGATACGGCGCGTGGGATGAACTTCTACGACGATCAGGGAATGACCACGAAAGAACTATTCGCCAAGTTCTTCCCCGGCCGTGAAGACGTGATCCGCCTGTTGATGGAACCGATCACGTACGCCAACGGTTCGACCTTGGAAGACCCGGCGATCAGCTACGGGATTGTGTTTTCCAACTTCATGAGCAAAGGTGTGTTTACCTTTGAAGGGGGCACCGACCGCCTGATTCACTTGATGCACGACGACCTGAAGAAGTCTGGCGTCGATGTGCGCATCAACGCTGATGTGCAGAAAATCAATCTCGAAAACGGCAAAGTCAAAAGTATCACCGTCAACGGTAAGACGATTCGTTGTAAGTCGATCGTGTCGAACTCGAACTTGAAACTGACGATCTTCAACCTGATTGGGGAACAGTACTTCGATAAGAAGTTCATCGACGAGGCCAAAGAGGTGCGGCTGAACAATTCCAGCACCCAGGTTTACATCGCGATGAAGCCGGACGATCAAATCCCAGAAGAAACGGGCGACCTGCTCTTCAGCAGCACGGCTCCCACGTTCCGCACCGATTTGTTGCTGAGCCGCGACATCACCAGCCGAACTTATTCGTTCTATTACCCGCGTACGCGTCCCCAGGGGCGGCCCCGTTCGCTGGTCGTTTCCAGTACGAACGCTCGCTTTGAAGACTGGGCGAATCTGTCGGAAGAAGAGTACAAAGCCAGCAAAGACGACCTGGCCGAAAACACACTCGACGCCTTGGAAAAATATGTTCCCAATGTCCGCGAGCGGGTCGACCATGTCGAAGTCTCGACACCTAAGACGTTCCAGCATTACACCAAGCATCAACTCGGTTCCAGCTTTGGTACCAAGTTTGAAGGACTAGCCGTCAGCCGGGCTTTGCCAGAACAAATCCCTGGTCTGTATCACGCCGGCAGCGTCGGTATCATCATGTCAGGCTGGCTCGGTGCCATTAATTATGGCGTGATCGTGGCGAACGATGTCGATTCGTTCCTGATGAAATCGTCTATGCCTTCGCAATTGGCTGACAGTGCCAACTAGTTTCCACGAGCCAATTACTTCAGGAGCCACCATGCCGAACCCTGCCATCGAAGCGGCCATCCCTCATCGCGGACCCATGTTGTTGGTCGACGAAGTTGTCGAGCAAACCGAAGATCGGATTGTCTGCAAAAAAACGTTCACGCCGGACGAGTACTTCTTTCAAGGTCATTACCCGGACTATCCGCTGGTGCCCGGCGTTATTTTGTGTGAAGCGACCATGCAAGCCGGTGCCATTTTGCTCTCGAAGTTTGTGGTGGACGGGGAGGGGGTGCCGGTTGCTACGCGGTTGAACGATGTGAAGTTCAAGAAAATGGTTCGCCCAGGCGATTGCATCCAAATGGAAGTCAAGCTCAACGAGCGGATGGCAGATGCCTTCTTCATGACCGGCAAGGTGACAGTGGCCGGTAAACTGGCCATGCGTTTCGACTTTGCCTGTACCGTCGCGCAAATGGAAACCGATTAAGGTCCGATTCATCGTTCTGATGTCGTCGTCTTTTTGGGCTTAGCATGCTTACGAAGACGTAAGCATGGCACCCTAAAAAATTCGGCGAAACGTAAATGTAGGGTCCGCTGTGCGGACCGAAAACCCTATCGCCATTCCCCACCGGATTCCAACCGCTTCTCGGTCCGCTCGGCGGGCTTAACGCTGATGAACGACTTTTTAAAACTCGCAGGCAAGAACATCGTCGTCACCGGCGTGGCCAATCGTAAAAGCGTGGCCTGGCACATTGCCAAAACGCTGGAAGAGGCCGGGGCAACGGTGATTTACATCGTTCGTAGCGAAGCCCGTAAAGAATCGACCGCCAAGCTGCTGGCTGATCGCCAGGTGCTGATCTGCGATGTCGAAAGCCAGGAAGAGATCGACCGTGTGCGAGACGAACTATCGGCTCAAGGGATCACAATCCACGGCCTGGTACATTCCATTGCGTTTGCTGATTATTCGGAGGGGATGAAGCCGTTTCACGAAACGACCAAGGCCCAGTTCCTGCAGGCGGTCGACATCTCGTGCTTCTCGCTGGTTAAGCTTTCAAACGCATTGAAAGACCTGTTCGACGCCGATGCCTCGGTCGTGACGATCTCGATCTCGACCACCCGCATGGCGAGCGAGAACTACGGCTTCATGGCACCCATCAAGGCGGCCCTCGATTCTTCGCTGGCATTCCTGGCGAAGAGCTTTAGCGCGTTCTCGCGTGTTCGTTTTAATGCCGTCGGACCGAGCTTGCTGAAGACATCCGCTTCGGCAGGCATCCCTGGCTATGTCGACGCGTACCTGTTCGCCGAGCAGGCGATTCCTCGCAAATCGGCCGTCACCACGCAAGAAGCGGCCGATGTGGCGGTGTTTCTCTTAAGCCCACGTTCTAGCGGCATTCAGGCCCAAAACATCCCGGTCGACGCCGGCATGAGCACCAACTACTTCGATCGCGACATCATCCGCGGTGTGCTGGCCGAAGACGGGAAGTAAACAGCAAGTTTCGCAGCCGTGGTAAGTGCAGAGTGGCATTTAAAAATCTCTAATTCGGCCTCGTGTCTTCACTTGCGTGAGTAAGTAGGGTGCGTTCCACGCACCGGAATTTGCGGAAGCATCTAATCCAAAATGACCGTTCTGATCGCCTGCATACGCAGGCTATTGATCATCCGCAACGCCCTTTGAGAATCCCACACCCTGTCCCTCCTTCTTCAAGGGAGAGGTTCCGTGTCTTCTCTTGTGTACGCTTGCTATCGAGAGACAGTTGGTTGCCAAGCGGAAAAAACTTGGCGGAAAAGGCAGGTTTTTTTCACGCAGTCAGAATGCATCGATAGGTAAGGGAGTGTTGATAAGTAATCAATGGAGATCTTTTGATTCTCTTTGTTAGAAGTCTTCAGGATGTCGGTAAAACAAGCGTCTGTGTGCTAAGCGGCTGTCGTCGTTGATTCATCGAGATAAAAGCGTGTGTCGATTGATAGCGGCAGCATTCATCAGTCGGTGGCGATTGAATCGAGATAGCTTCATGCATGACGACGATGCTGTCGGTGCTGAAAGTTCCTGAAAATCGTTAGGCGTGCTGGAATTCTCTCAAGTCGAGCTGACAATGCCTCTCGTAAGCCGACCACGCAAGGGAGCGAGGTCGAATGATTGCCCATCAGATTTACGGAGATTCTCAATGCGGTTCAAACGCCCCCGTTTTCAAGCCTCGTTCGGGGAACTATTGGAAGATCGCAGCATGTTGAGTGGTACTCCGCTAGACTTGGATTTGTCAGCGGTCCCCACGCAAACCGTGTTTGCCGGCCAGACACTCGAGTTCAACCTCGGTGATCTGGGAGCAACGGTTAGCGAAGGGGAGGATGGGCCAAGGACGGTCATGTATCAGCTCGATCCCGACGGAGACGAGCGACCGGAAGGAATGTCGATGACGTTCTCCGGCGATTTCCTGTGGACACCAACTGCCGAGCAAGAAGGGCTGTATAGCGTTAAGATCATTGCCGTCGAAAACGGCAAACCGGTCAATGCCGATGTGGAAGAGTTGATGATCGATGTCCGTGTTGGGCGTCCAGTTGTCGATCTCAATGGAGAAGATCAGGAAGGCATTGACTACAACGCCGTCCTGCAACTCGGGCATGGCCCGGTCAGCGTTGTCGATGCCGATCTAAGCGTTTCGGACGAAAACGACGCCACGCTGCAATCGGCTACCATTACGCTGACTAACCGTCTCGACGGTGCGGACGAATCGCTTTCGGTCAACGTGGAAGGGACCAACATCAGCGTCGAGTACAGCGAAGACTCGATTCTGTTGACTGGCGAGGACACCGCCGAGAACTATGCCCAAGTTCTGCGGTCGCTCATCTACAACAACACTAGCCTCGATGCCGATCCGACTTCTCGCATTGTCGAGATTACGATTAGCGATGGAGAGTACGATAGCCATGTGGCTACGGCAACCATCGCAGTGAATCATGCCCCCGACTTGCAGCCAATCGCAGATCAAACGGTTGGGGCTGGGCAAAGTGTGGAAGTGGTCGTCACGGCGACCGACAAGAACGAAGCGGACGAACTGTTCCTGCTGCTGGATGTCGAGTCGCCTGACTTTGTCACGTTGACCCAGGAACCAGGTGCCCGCGAAGCAACGTTGGCGATCGCCCCAGGTGCCGAGGTCATGCCTGGCGAATACGTCATTCGCGTGCTGAGCATCGACCAACATGGCATGGCGGATGCCGAGACCTTTCTGTTAACGATTGCCGCCGCAGCCAATACTGCGCCTACGATTACCCCCATCGATGATCAAACGATCGATCAAGACAATGCAACCGACCCTCTGGCGTTCAGCATTGGCGATGCCGAGTCGGCGGTGGAGAATTTGACGGTAAGCGTTGCATCGGATAACCCGGACCTGGTCGATCCGGCTGGTATCATTGTCACCGGCGAAGGGGCCGACAAGACGTTGGTGGTGACGCCGCTGGCCGGAGCGTTCGGCACGGCAACCATCACGCTTTCAGTCAGCGACGGGGAAGAGACGACGACAGAATCGTTCGTGCTGACGGTTGGCGAAGTGGTGGCCAATACTCCGCCGACGATTACCCCCATCGATGATCAAACGATTGATCAAGACAACGCAACCGACCCGCTGGCGTTCAGCATTGGCGATGCCGAGTCAGCGGTGGAGGATTTGACGGTAAGCGTTGCATCGGATAACCCGGACCTGGTCGATCCGGCTGGGATTATCGTCACCGGCGAAGGGGCCGACAAAACGTTGGTGGTGACGCCGCTAGCCGGGGCGTTCGGCACGGCAACCATCACGCTTTCAGTCAGCGACGGGGAAGAGACCACCACCGAATCGTTCTTGCTGACGGTTGGCGAAGTGGTGGCGTCACCGATTGCGGAAGCCGATAGCTTCGCGACCGATGCCAACACGCCGTTGTCGGTCGATCCGGCTGGCGTGTTGACCAACGATGTGGGTGACGGCTTGACGGTGACCGAGGTAAACGGCGAAACGGTCAACGTCGGCAGTCCGGTGGAACTGACTTCGGGGGCCACGGTGACGATCAACGCCGATGGTAGCCTTAGTTTCGATCCAACCGGCAACTACGCATCGTTGGGCGAAGGAGAGACGGCCGTCGAAACCGTTTCGTACACGACGACCGATGCCACGTTAGGCACAGCGACCGCCGATGTCGAGATTACGATTACCGGCGTTAACGATGCCCCTGTGGCAACCGATGATGCCTATGCCACAGAGTCGGACACGGCTCTCTCGTTAACCGTTTCTGGCGTACTGGCAAATGATACCGATATCGACAACGGCGATACGCTAACCGTGACTGCCGTGAATGGTGCTGCGGAAAATGTCGGTCAATCGATCACGCTGGAATCGGGAGCGGTGCTCACGCTTAATGCGGACGGCAGCATGACGTTCGATCCGAGTGGTCAGTTTGGCGATTTGGCCGAACCGGCAACGGTGAGCTTCAGCTATACCGTTGCTGATTCGCATGGCCTGACTTCCGAGGCAAACGTGACGGTGACGGTCTCGGCTCCAAGCGGAATAGCCAATCAGAATGCCGCGCCGATCAATTCGGTGCCTGGCGAGCAGTCGACCGACAATGCCACGCCGCTCGTGTTTGACGAAGCCAACGGCAACGCGATCTCCGTTTCCGATGGGGACGCCGCCGATGCCATGGTGGAAGTGACCGTGAGTGTCGATAACGGCTTGCTGACGTTGGCGAACGGCTTCGAGAGTTTCCGGCATAAGTTGCTGGGTTCGATCGATCAGATCAACTCGCTGCTGAACGGGTTGGTTTATACGCCCAGTGCTGGTTTCGAGGGAACGGCGACGTTGACCCTGGTAACCGACGACCTTGGTAATTCCGGCTTGGGGGGAGCCAAGGCCGATGCCGATAGCGTGCTGATCGCCGTAGCGGCCGCAGCCGCTACCAATGGCGTCGAAGGTGCGGTCGAGGCACCGGCTGCGGAGGGTGAGAGCATCGATTCCATCGTCGGCAGTGAAGACGACTTGGACGACCTTTTCCAGCCGTGTCACTTCGCGTAAGCAATCTTCTTGTTCCACGAAGATGAGCTACTAACCCTTGAGGCGAGGGGGATCGACTGGTGTGGTCCCTCTCGCTTTTTTTGCGGCGTTTGTCCCGTGAAATGATGGCTAGGCGGTTATCTGGTAGATGTTCTGAGCGTTCTCTCGCCACAGCCGCGCTTGCGCCGCAGTGGGCCAGGGAGAAATGATTTCACGCAGCGCCGTAACCCATTCTTTCAGAGAGGCACCTAGTTTGCAGACCGGCCAATCGCTGCCGAACACAATCCGGCGGTCGCCGAAGGCTTCGGCGCAGTGCTGAACAATCGGTTGCAGATCGTCCGGGCTCCACTTCTCTGGTACTCGCGCGACAATGCCAGAGATCTTGCAGAAGACGTTCTCTTGTTCGGCCAGGGTGGCCATGTCTTGTCGCCACTGGTCGGCGTCGTGGTCAGGCTCTCCGCGCCGGGCATCGCTACGAGGAAAGAATGCCTTCGGATCGGCGTTGCCACAATGATCGAGCACAAAGCGTGTCTTGGGACAGGCTTCGGCCAAGCGAACCGCATCTTTTAGTTCCTTAGGTCGCAGGCAAAGGTCAAACGTTTTGCCCAACTCGCCCAAGTAGCGGCAGTTGTCGATGAACTTTCGCGACAAACAATATCCAGCCGGCGTGTTTCCTCCATGCAGTACTTGGCGAAATCCTTTAACCGCTTGGTTGTTGCGAAAGGGAGCGACGAATTTACGGAATCCATCTTGGCCGGGGTTGGCCGACAGAATCGCATACCGGGTGGACGACTTGCTAGAGGCAATCAGCGCCAAGACGTGGTCGGCTTCGCGCTGCTTTTGGTCGGCAGCCGCGTCGACTTCCATGTACATGGCCGTTTGTATATTCAGCCCGGTGGTTGCCGCAGCATACTCTTCAACCCAATGCTGAGCAGCTAAAGGAGGACCAGCATTGTTGAGCCAGGGCAGTTCCAGCTTTTCCAGATCCCAAAGGTGCTGATGGGTATCGATGATCGCAGGGGTAACGGTCGGCATGGTTGAAATGGGGCGAGGGGGAAGCAGAGATGGAGGTTTACGGAGCCCGCATTCTGAAATAGTTGCTCGCCTGCGGCAAGAAAAAATTGGTGAGTTCAGAAAAAATGACAAGCGAACCAAGAAGGGTTATGATAGAAGGCCTTCCCTGCACCTCTTCCGATATTTTCTCTTGATTGCCCCATTTCTGATTCGCGAGATTCCCCCATGCTGCGATACCTGCTGGTTTTGTTTGTCGTTGCCACGAGTTGTGGTTTGGTGGTCGCCCAAGAAAAGACAGAGCCGACGCGGCCAAATATCTTGTGGATTACCAGCGAAGATAACGGCCCAGAACTAGGTTGCTACGGCGATACCTACTCCGATTCCCCCAATATCGATGCGTTGGCGGCTCAGGGAATGCGTTACAAGCGAGCTTGGTCGAATGCCCCCGTTTGTGCGCCGGCGCGAACGACGATTATCTCCGGTATTTATCCGCCAGCGACCGGAGCGGAACACATGCGTAGCAACACCCTGCTGCCCAAGAATATGCACATGTTTCCGTATTACCTGCACGAGGCAGGCTATTACTGCACGAACAATTCCAAGGAAGATTACAACGTAGCGAAAGAGGGCTTCGTGTGGGATCAGTCGAACGGCAAAGCACACTGGCGGGGGCGAAAGGAAGGGCAGCCCTTTTTTGCGGTGTTCAACTTTACGGTCAGCCACGAAAGCCAATTGCGCAAGCGACCTCACACGTTGGTCCATGATCCGGCGAAAGCCCCGCTGCCGGCTTACCATCCTGATACGCCTGAAGTTCGCCACGACTGGGCCCAGTATTACGACAAGATCACCGAGATGGACAAACAGGTCGGCTTGGTGCTGGCTCAGTTGAAGGATGACGGCTTGGACGATGAGACGATCGTGTTTTACTACGGCGATCACGGTAGCGGTATGCCGCGCAGCAAACGCTGGCCGTACGATTCCGGCTTGCATGTGCCGATGATTGTGCATGTGCCAGAGAAGTATAAGAACCTCGCTCCGAAGGATTACCAGGTCGGTGGTGAGTCGGATCGTTTGGTCAGCTTCATCGACCTGGCCCCAACCGTGCTAAGCCTCGCCGGTATCGAGCCGAAACCGTGGATGCAAGGTGACGCCTTCATGGGGTCGTTCGAGACCAAGAACCCACAATATATGTACGGCTTTCGTGGGCGCATGGACGAACGTTACGACTTGGTGCGTTCGTGTACCGATGGCCGCTTTGTTTACATTCGCCAGTTCATGCCCCATAAAATTTATGGTCAGCATATCGACTATATGTTCCAAACGCCTACCACGCAGGTTTGGAAGAAAATGTACGACGAAGGCAAGCTGAACGCGGCTCAAAGACATTTCTGGGAAACGAAACCAGCCGAGGAACTTTACGACCTGACAACCGACCCGGACGAAGTCAACAACCTGGCGACCGACCCTGCCTATGCCGATCAACTGGAAAAAATGCGATTCGCGATTCACCAGTGGCAGCAAGAGATCCGTGATATCGGGTTCATGCCGGAGGCAGAAATTCATGCACAGCGTGGCGATTTGTCTCCCTACGAATTGGGACACGACCCGCAGCGTTATCACCTGGCCCGGGTGCAGGCGACCGCAGAAATGGCCGCGCAGCGCAGTCCTGATTTTCTGCCGAACTTGATCGACGGCCTGAAGGCCGACGACGTGACGGTGCGGTATTGGTCGGCACTGGGCATCTTAATGCAAGGGGAACCGGCGCTTGGCCAGGCACGCTCCGGGCTGCGGGCCGCGCTTGAGGATTCGTCGAAGAGTGTCCGCTGTATCGCGGCCGAAGCTTTGGGGCGTTTTGGAAACGAACAAGACGTGAAGCTGGCGTTAGATCAACTTGGCAAGATGATCGATCCCACGCAGAACGGGGTTTATGTCTCGATGCTGGCGTTGAATTCGATCGATGCGATGGAAGAACGGGCCAAGCCGTTGGCTAGCACGCTTAAGGGAACTCCGGACGGAGCGAAGCAAGCTCCACCTCGTATGGGCAACTACGTGAATCGTTTGCTCGAAGAACTTTCCGCCAAACTGAGCAAGTAATTCCCACCATGCTTCCAACCCATTGCACGACGCCACAGATCGCGGGAATAATGGCGTATCGAAATGCCATGATTTTGGGAGCAGAGGAGCATCGATGAATCAAGAAGGATTGTCGGTTAAGAAGCTGACCGAAGAACAATCGTGGCTTCAAACCGGCGCACTTCTGGTATTGGCCTTTATTGCGTTTTCGTTCGGCATATCGTACGCACGGGCTGTGTTGGTGCCGTTTACGCTGGCCTTGTTTCTGAACTATCTGGTTGCTCCGATTGTCGACTTCCAGATGATCCGGCTGAAGTTAAGTAAGTTTGTCTCGGTGACGCTAACGCTATTGCTGGTAGTGCTAGTGCTGGTGCTGATGACCTTGCTGGCGCTCTCGGTGATTCAAAATGTCACGGAAGTCACCAACAACCGAATCTTCATGGCCAAAGTACAGCAGGCGTTAGAACGCCCTGTGAATTGGGTCTTTGGTGTGCTCGAACAAGTAGGCATCGTAGAAGACGATACCCCAGATCTGCCAGCAACGCCGGAACTGCCCACCACCGAAGATCCTGCCACCGGCAAACCGGTGATCACCAAAGAAGACGCACTCAACGAGAACAGTCTGGTGTTGAATCCGAGTATTCCACCAGAGCAAGATCCTTCTCCCAGCCTGACCGATTCAGCCGACGACGAAACATCTTCCGAGGGGGATGCCGCCGAATTGTTGCCCACCGATGCCGATGCGGAAGCAGGTGAGGAGGCCACCAGCGAAAAGAGCGAAGACAAAACCGGGCTAGTCGTGGGGACGAAGAGTCAGAAGGATCGCTTCCGCCAAGTGATTACGTTGGTGCTACGTCAGTTTGACTTAGCCGTGGCAAGTTGGGCGGGGGTGACCCTGCTGAACATTCTAAGCAGTACCGTGCTGACGTCGATTTTTGTTGGCTTCATGCTCGCTGGTCGCGATCCTTACAAAATCTCGAAGGGGATTTACGCCGAGATCGATCAGAACGTCCGGAAGTATATTTCGACGAAATTCTTCATCTCAGCGGTAACGGGGGTTCTTGTTTGGATTTTGCTGTCGATGATGGGGCTGCAATTTGCTTCGATGTTCGGACTGTTTGCGTTCTTTTTGAACTTCATTCCCTCGATTGGTTCGATCATCGCCACCTTCCTGCCGTTGCCGATCGCGCTGGTGCAGTTCGGTGATTCCCCCATGATGGTTACCGCTGCGATCTTGCTGCCCGGCAGCGTACAAATGATCATGGGTAACGTCATCGAACCGAAGATCATGGGAGACGGTTTGCAACTTCACCCGGCGACAATTCTGCTGGCTTTGGCCTTCTTTGGTATGTTGTGGGGCCCGGTCGGCATGCTTTTGGCCGCACCGATTACCGCCAGTGTGCGTATTGTGCTGATGCGATTCAAAACGACCGAGCCAATTGGCCGACTGATGGCGGGCATCTTGCCGGAAGAAGAAGAGCATATTCATCACTTGTAAGCTTGGTGCCCCACTTCGGTTGTTCGCGCTTGCGCCTTAAAATGGGCACCTCGAACGTACGTAGACGCAAGGAAGTTCTGAAGTCGAAAGGATGTTGATGCCCCAACCTGCTTATTCGCCAGGTCCGCAGGACCGCACGGTACGGGATGCTGCCGGCAACGTACATGCCGTGCCTGCCGATTGGGAATTACTTCCGCCTGGCGACGCTGGGCTGACTCGCCGCGTAAAAGCAGCAGGCAAGCACATGGTGGTGCAAGAGAAAAAAGGACGGCGCATGTTTTCGCGCGGCGTCTGGGCGCCTGCTGCCACAATCCGGCAAGTCGAGGCCGGCTTAGCCGCTGAACGCTCGACCGATGCCTATGCCAAACGTCAGCAAGCCGCTGCCGCCAAGCGAGAAAAGGTGCAGGAAGAATACGTCGAGGACTTCTTCGGTGCCGTGGTCAAGTTCCTTGATTTTCATCCCGACTTCGACGTTCTCGCCCACCGTTTCGCGAAGGCCGTCACCAAGCACGCCACGCCGGTTGGTAGTGGCACCGTCGCCCGAACGCAACGAATCCCCATCGAGCGCCGGGCTGAGTCGGCTGTGATTGCCTGGATGCGGCATCAAACGACCGCCTACGACACCATGACAATCCCGCGCGTCAAAGGCAAACGCCGCGAAGTCCGCCGTATGCTGGCCCAACGCTCTAAAGAACTGCTGCAACGTTACCGCCAAGGTCACGAAATCCCCGCGACCTGCCCCCTCCGCGTGGCCTTAGGACAGAAAGCCCGCGCGTAGATCGATTACCGATTTGCTGATAAGAACCAGCTTGGAAGTGATTGAGCCAGAAAAACCGGTTGCCCTTGTTCAAAACGGGCTAAACAACGAAACGGATTTTGAAGGTCACTTTGATCATAAACGATAACGCGTTCAAGTTTTTCAATAGCCTGTTTTAAGTTTTTCATGGTTCGGGGGTAACGGGCTTTTAATTTGTCTGCTGGAATATCATGACCACCTTGTGAAACCCGCATGGCAACTCTTGTCTCGGATAGTTTTGCGGAAGCAAGTCCAATGAAGCATAGAGTTACGTCATAACCAGCTTCGGCTGCGTCAATTAGAAATTGGACTTTTTCGCCTGCAGGGTCAGAGAATACGGTTTCAAAGGCGAAACTTTCCTTTCGTTTAACTAGCTGCTTACGAATTCCTGCAGCAACGTTGGCTGCAGCATAAGGAGTAAGCCCTAGTTGCTTGGCAAGGACGTCCGCGTTGACCAGGCGAAAACCTGTATCAGCAATAAAGGAATGGTAGAAGGTTGTTTTACCTGCTCCATTGGGACCAGCAATCGCAAGTAAGTGAGGCGGTTGGCCAAGCTGCAGTCGGTGAGGTTCGCTCACGAGCTACTCTTGTTCTTCAAGTCGTTGTTCAAAGGCCACAAACTTTCCGTTGACGAACCCACCTGTGGTTCGCGAGCCATCTTCTTCTATACGGATTAGAAGATCGGGATTATTGGTCGGCTCGTAATGGGGAAAAGAGAGTTTGGCAAGATAAGCTTGTAGGCTCGCTTGTCCTTGGGGACTGTCTACCGAGGACAATGCATGCGCAAGGGATTGAACATCTTCCTGCTCTTTGCGTGGAAGCGACGGATCGCCGTAAAGCAAAGGTTCAATTACTTTACCTAGCTGTGCCCATAATTCTATCTGGCTAGCAAGCGATCGCTCGGCCATCGCACCTGTCGCGCGGGCTTCGTTTACTAATGCGTCAGAAAGCTGGATCGGTTCACTCATACTAAAATAGTAGCACGGGCCTGAGGAGGAGGCAATCTTGTGGCCAGGCGTGGCAGCGACGCGCAAAAAAAGAACGAGCGAAGCCCCGTTGGCATCGCTCGTTTCTTGAATAATCGTTTGGTGGTATTGGGTAATCCTTAGTTACCAAATACCCCCACCCAATACGTGCGGCCATCGCGGCCGACGGCGTAACCGTAGCCAACTTCGCGGGCACCGCTTAGTAGGATCGCACGGTGGCCAGGGCTGTTGAGCCAACCGTTGAACGTATCGGAGATGCCGTTGGCTCCGTAGAGGATGATTTCGCCGTAGGGGGAACCAGGATAGGCGTGACGTCGGGCGCGGGCGACGAAGCCACCGTTGACCGAGTGACTGAACTGTCCGGTGCGGGCCATGTACCAAGCGTGGTCCTGAGCAGCCTTGGTGAGTTCGGGACTGATCCGCTGAGCGTGCAATTGGTAACGGGCGCGGATCTCGTTAGAGTGCTTCCACATCTTCACCAGAGTCGGATGCTTGTGCAGAAACTCCTCTTCGGGCTTCTGGGTATCATCCGACGGCTTGGCTTCGACCTTGTTGGTTTCCGTTTCCTTTTGGGGAGTCTGGTCGCCCGTTTCTGGGGCGGCGAGCAAGCAGGAACTGAAAACGGCGGTCAACAACAAGGCGAGGGGAAATCGGGTCATCGGGAGAAACTACCTCCGTGAGGCGGGAATCGAAGCGGGTCTTTCCGGTCCTTGTGCTTCGCAGAACCGGAAAACGAAGCCCCGGTTTTAGAACGTATGAGGGGACATATCAAGTGGCAAACTTTAACGATTATGCAAAAGATTCTGCCAGGTTCTCTTGAAGCAAGTTCACGCGAAAGGGTCGATCGGAAGAGGCTTATGATGGGATAGGATATTTGCACGACGCAGGAGAATTGCGTATTGGCCTAGCAGGCTACGATCTGGCAATATTCAACAAAATATCCAACAAAATATCGTTCCTCTGCCACCTAAGATGGGGTGGCTATTGTGGCAGTCGCTTGTCCGAGCGAGAACTTGGCCTACGTTTACGCATTCCCAAGAAGTTGTTTTTTAATTGGGCGAGATGATGGAAACCGCAAGCCAATTCACAATTCTGAACGACCCAAACCGTAATCGTGGGACCGCGTTTACCGAACAGGAGCGTGCCCAACTGGGGCTCGAAGGGTTGCTGCCTTGGGGAGTCGATACGTTAGAGCGGCAGATTGAACGGATACTCGGACATCTCGACTCGAAGCCGTCCGATATCGAACGGTATGTTTACCTGCAAGAGTTGGTCGAGCGTAATGCAACGCTGTTCTATGCCACGCTGATGCGCGATCCGGCTCGCTTCGTGCCCATTGTATACGATCCGACGATCGCAGACGCATGCCTTTCGTATGGCCACATTTATCGCCGGCCACAAGGAATGTACCTGAACAAAAACATGAAGGATCGTTTCGCTCAAGTGCTGGCCAACTGGCCTGGCAAAGAGGTCCGCTTTATCTGCGTGACAAGTGGGGGCCGTATTTTAGGACTGGGCGATATTGGCCTGAACGGTGCGCCGATTCCGATTGGCAAATTGCAACTCTACACCGCTTGTGCTGGGGTTCCTCCGGAAGTGTTGTTGCCGATTCATCTCGATATTGGCACCACCAATGCCGCGCTACGGGCCGATCCGCTGTACCTCGGCCTGCGAGAAACGACACCGTCCGAGGACGAGATCGATTCCATTGTCGATGCGTTCGTGGAAGCGGCGAACGAAGTCTTCCCGGGTGTCTGCGTTCACTTCGAAGACTGGAGGGGAACCGACGCCATTCGATTGCTCAAGCGTTATCAAGACAAATACCTGGTCTACAACGACGACATTCAAGGGACCGCCAGCGTGACGTTGGCCGGGCTGATCACCGCGCTGCAAATCAAACGCGAAAAGCTAACCGATCAGCGGATACTTTTCGCTGGGGCTGGCTCGGCAGGCATTGGTATTGCCAACATGATTGTCGAAGCGATGAAAATGCAAGGGCTCAGCGAAGCAGACGCTCGGGCGAAGATTGCTATGTTCGATGTCGATGGGCTGCTGACCAAGAAGCGAGAAAATTTAAGTCCTTCGCAGCAAGCTTATGCGCATGATCAGGAAGACACCACCGATTTGGAAGAGGCCGTCAAAGAGGTGCGACCGACGATTCTGATTGGTGTGAGCACCATCGGCGGGCTGTTCACAGAAGGAGTCATCAAGACGATGTACGCTCAGTGCGATCGTCCGGTGATCTTCCCCTTAAGCAATCCCACCGATCACGCCGAAGCTACCGCCGAGCAGATTTATACCTGGACGGAAGGCAAAGCCCTGGTAGCCGCCGGGGTGCAGTTCCCCGACACCACGATCGGCGGGAGGACATTCCACCCGGGGCAGGCCAACAACTTCTATATCTTCCCGGCTGTCGGCATGGCCGTTTATGCGACCAAGCCGAAACGAATTAATGACGCCATGTTCATTGCCGCCGCCCACGGCAGCGCCGATCAGGTGGACCAATTCGAGCGTGAGCACGGGATGCTCTTCCCGCGGCAAGATTCGATTCTGGAAACCGAAATCACCACCGCAACCCGCGTGGCAGAGTTCATCTTCGACCAAGGGGAAGCGACCGTCGAAAGGCCAAAGAATATTCGGGCGTGGATTGAAGCTATGGTTTATAGTCCGACGTATTGAACGTAGGACGCCAAATCCTAATTAGAGAGTCTCCTCTCTGTTGTTCCTTCAAAACCAGGAGCTTCCCATCGTTATGCTCAAGTCATATTACGCTGCGGTCCATGTGTGCCTTTGGGCCGGTTTCGCCTTGCAAGTTGGTGGTTGTGGACCGGCAAGCATACCGTCGCCTAGTCCTCCTGGCTTCGAGACAGTCGTGTTTCCCAACGACACCGTGCAGTTCGATATGCCAAAAACGTATAAGCAGAGTGTTGAGCCAGAAGATACCGTCGTCATCACTCCGGCGGAAGAGTCCGGGATCACCTTACGTTTTAACTTGCACGTCTTGCCGGAACCCTTGGCCGTCGACTTTGTAGAAATGCAGGCGAAGGAAAAAGGGACAAAAGTGAAAATGATTGGCGACAACGCCACGTTCACGGAGAAAGGGAGTCGTAGCGATGAAGACCACGACTACGAGATGACATTCTGGCAAATCGGCTTCGACAATATGTTAGTGGTAATGTCCGCTGAAGTCGACCAAGCACGCAAGAATGACATCATCGTTGTCGAGTGCCTTAAGAACGTTCCGACCATGATTAAATCGATGCACAAGTTTTAACTTGTCAGGGCCCCACTTGTTCATGTCTCAATCGACACTCGATCGCTTGAACCGCGCGAAGCGTCAATACGACCGGGGCATGCTGTCGACGCACGAATATCCGATTGAACTTGTGCGTTGTGCAGCCACGCTTGAGTTCGCTGAGTTTCTTAAGAACGTGCCGAGCGAACTGATACCCAAACTCCAGCAGCTGGCGGCCCATGCGCCGGCTCGCCCGGAAGACGTGAACCACTTTGCGATGGGAGCGTTTACTTCAGAGGAACTCTTGGAAGAGCGGAATGCCAAGCAAAGAGAGGAATACTTTGCTGGCTGCCAACGTTTGCGTCAGGGCTTCTTTCCGGATCGCGATCCCAAGCCATAGAACGAACCTCATTGCATCGCGTTCGCTGATTCGCGACCGGAATGGATCGCCTCGTGAATCAGTTCCAGTTTTTCCATCCGGAGAGAGTGGTCGACGGACATCATATCGTTGTGAATGATCTTGCCTGCCGGATCAAGCAAGATATACATCGGGAATCCCTCAACCCCTAGTTCACGGAACGCGTGTGTGACCGTTTCCTTGGCCCCGTCGACGAAGATGGGATAATCCATGCCGTGTTTCTCGGCATACTCGCGAACCGCTTCGACGGGTTGCCCGCTGATGTGCATCGAGACGACGGTGAAGCCAAGGTTTTGATAGGCCTGATGGGCAGCATGAACGCTAGGCAAGTCCCGTTCGCAGGGGCCGCAGCCGATAAACCAGAAGTCGAGCAAGACATATTTGCCTCGGAAATCTTCCAGGCTTTTGGCGTCGGTATTGAGCCACGTTCCGTCTTGCATTTCAGGTACAGAGTTCCCTGGTAGACCTGGGGCGTATTTCTTTTTGTTGGTCTCGATCTCTTCGATCACAAGTGGGTCGATTTCTTGAGATTGGGCGGCTGGGAAAGGATCGAGCACCCAACCGGCTGGTTTATCGGCAAGCTGGACGACAAGCGATTTCGATAACACTTCGTCCTTGACGTTAAACTGGGCCAGGCCTGCTTGATTACTGGAAGGATCGAACGCCAATACACTTAGGTTCGTTTCCAAGTGAGACCCTTGCGTGGAATAGGGGATTCGTGACAGCTTAAGTTCGAATTCTCCTTTCTCATTGGTAAATGCCACGGGGTCCGCATCGCCCCGTCCCTCGTGGCGTATGCGAGTGAGGATGCCAGGGCAGGGGTTGCCAGCTTGGTCGATCACTTTTCCGCGTATCTTAGGAATGCGATACATTACGTAGTTGGGGAACACGTCGTAATGATTGCCAGACCAGGCGAAACGGATTGCATGGGGATCGGAAAAGTGCCCTTGCCCAATGGCTTCCACGCATACCGGGCCTGCCGGGGCCTCCAGTTCGTAATATCCCTCTGCGTCGGTTTGGCCATAACTAGCGGAAGTCCAAGTCCCTGGGGAAAGGTCGGGTAATGGAGCTTCTTCGTTTGCGGAGTTGGCGGTTTTCTGGGAAGGATCTGTATTGGGGAAGTTCGCATAAACCGTAATTCCCTTGATGCCGTTACCGTCCGGCCCAACTACCCGGCCACGGGCTTTGAGCTTAGGGAGCAAATTGACTTGAAGTGATAAGTCGCTCGCGTTTCTCAGATCGAGTTTCGGGTTGGGAATGTCTGCCAAGTGATAGAAGGTCGGACTGACAAAAAATTTGTCGGTGGTGATCTTCAAAACGTTATAAGAGACCCGGTTGGCGGTAAACGTGAGCTTGCCATCGCTTACCAAAAAAGGATGGCTAATCGTCTCGGTTCCACGAGATGATTCCGGAGAGAGCATCTGAACATAGACGCGTGTGCCGTTGGGCAGATGAGTCTCTGGCTTGCTGGGCATTTGAAGGTCGACAACTACAGGAACGCCCGGGAAAAGTTCGATGGCGGCGATTGCTCCGGCGCGTGCTCGTATGCCTTCCTGGCGGATCTGTTGGTATTTTGGGTGAATCACCTTGAAATCAACGATTGCATCTTGCGGCACCGGCGGAAAGGGGAGCTTGCCTGTAGCATCACTTTGCGGCCAGGGAATACCCATGACGCGAGCCATTTCTTTCCTCCAAACGACTCTCTCGCCGTTGTTTTCAGTGAATTCAAGCGAAGAGAATTCGGCGTCAACCACCGGCTGGCCGTTTGCGGTTAAGGTAACGAAACTTTGAGCTGCCGTTCGCAGGGTGACTTCGATGTCTTTGAAGGTAGTTTTTCGGTCTAAGTGCAAATAGACCGATGTCGGCGCCATCGATTCTCTTTGAATGATCAAATAGAAGTAGTTGTCAGAATAAGGAAACGCCAACTCTGCTTGGCCGTTTTTATCGCTTGCTTGGTAATCGCCCATAGGCTCCAAGTTACTGGTCCATTTCGCAACAACCGCTTGGGCGTCAGCAATTGGTTGGCCCCCTTCATCCACCACGCGCAGATTGATGGTCACATTCCTGGCACTCTTTTCCGCAGCCGATGCGCTTTGCGGGCAGGTCAGTTCACCCTTCGCCAACAATAAAACTGCAACCAGCCACAGGCGACATACGAAAAGGGAGAAGGACTGGGGCATTTCAGAAAAGCTCCCGGGATTGAAAAGATAAGGGGTACACGCTGGGTGTCCTCTGTCCGAGCAAAAAAGTCAGAAGCGTAGTACCGGAAATACTAACGGGGGGGTAAACAGAGAGTCAAGGAATTTACCAAGCGATGGAGCGTGTCGTACGGCGTAGGCCAAGTGTTAATGCGTGCAATGTGCCCGCTTACAAAATAGAAAACCTAGCCCGTTGCGAGGCAGAATCAGGGCGGTTACACTGGAAGCTTGGATTTAATAGGGATTTGTGGCCGCTTGCAGCCGTATCTGCTAAAGTGCCGTTGTCGCTCTCCCGGTGGCAATTTCTTAAGACACAGATCATTTGCTGCGGCCCTGTTCAATCAAAGGGATCCGTTGCGTTCTTGGAGGCCCGCTGGCTTCTTCGATCTGCCAAGTTCCCGCATTCACGCGAGACCCCCGTCATGTCAGTGGCTCCTGAACAAAAAGCAAACCGTGGCCTGTCGACGACTGCCGTTCAAGGTGGCGAAGCCCGGATGAAGCCTGGTAATTCGATCACCGACCCGATCTTCTGTGCTTCGACTTATACCTTCGACGATACCGATTCGGTCATCCGCTATATCGAAGAGAAGCAGGTTCGCGAAGAGTACGGCCGTTATGGCAACCCCGGCGAAAAGACCGCCGAAGCGAAGCTGGCCGCCATCGAAGGAGGGGAATCCGCCGTTCTCTATTCCTGTGGCATGGCCGCGTTCGTCGGGCTGCTGATGGCCAAGGTTAGCTCGGGGGACGAAGTCGTTTTCTTCGACGAATGTTACCATCGCAGCCGCGAGTTCTGTGGCAAACATCTCGCTCGTTTCGGGGTTGAAACCAAAACGGTGAAGACCGGCGACTACGAAGCGATGGAAAACGCGATCGGCCCGAACACGAAGCTGCTGATCAGCGAATCGCCGACCAATCCCCACCTGAGCTGTATCGATCTGGAAAAGTTTGCCGCAATAGGCAAGAAGCATGGGGTCGAAACGCTGATCGATGCGACATTGGCCACGCCGTACAACTTGCGTCCCCTCGATTACGGAATCGATTATGTGCTGCACTCGGCCACCAAGTATCTGGCCGGTCATAACGATTTGCTGGCTGGTGTCATCATCGGCAGCGAAGAGAAGCTCGAATCGGTTCGCCAACTGCGGGGCGTGATGGGGGGCATCAATGCTCCGCATAATTGTTACTTGCTGCTTCGCGGCCTGAAGACATTCAGCCTGCGGATGGAACGGCACAACGCGAACGGCCTGGCGGTTGCCCAATTTCTGGAAGCGCACCCGAAGGTCGAGAAGGTTTACTACCCTGGGCTGCCTTCGCACCCGTATTACGAAATCGCCCAGCAAACGATGCGTGGTTACGGCGGGCTGGTCACCTTTTTGGTCAAGGATGCCGACTGGCGGAAGACGGCCAACGTGGTCGACGGGGCGAAGATTTTTAAGATCGCGCCCAGCTTGGGTGGGGTAGAATCGTTGATCGAGCAGCCCCTGGTGATGAGCTACTACCAGCAAACGCCGGAGAACCGAGCCAAGTTCGGCATCTACGACAACATGATCCGCATTGCCTGCGGCATTGAAGACACGGACGATTTGATCGCCGACTTGAAGCAAGCGTTAGACAACGCCTAGGAAAGGATTCAGCTATGAAGTTTCGCACCAAGGCTATTCATGTCGGTAACAAGAAGGACCCGCAAACCGGGGCCGTTGTTCCGCCGATTCATGTTGCTTCCACCTTTGTTCAACCGGGGGCCGGGGAATGGGGCGAGTTCGATTACTCGCGCAGCGGCAACCCGACGCGGAAGAACCTGGAAACCACCCTGGCCCAGCTAGAAGGGGGCTGCGGAGCTTTGGCGTTTGCTTCCGGCATGGCGGCAACACATTGTGCTTCGATGCTGTTGGAAGCTGGCGACCATGTAGTTGCTGGTACCGATATCTATGGTGGCACTTACCGTCTGCTGCACAAGATCACGCAGAAGAACGGCGTAGAAGTCACGTTGGCCGATTCGACGGACCTCGAAAAGTTGGAAGAGGCCATTCGTCCGAACACCAAGCTGATGTGGGTAGAAAGCCCCGGCAATCCGCTGATGTCGATCACCGATCTCGCGGCATGTGCTGAGATTGCCAAAAAGCACGGTATTTTGCTGGGTGTGGATAGCACCTTCGCCACGCCTGTGCTGACGCGACCGCTTGAGTTGGGGGTTGATATCGTCCAGCACTCGGTCACCAAGTACTTGGCCGGGCACAGCGATGTGTTGGGAGGGGCGTTGGTGGTGAAGGATAAGGAACTGTTCGATCGCTTGTACTTCATTCAAAACGCCACCGGTGCTGTGCTTGATCCGTTTCAAAGTTTTCTCGCTTCGCGTGGGATCAAAACGTTAGAACTGCGCGTGCGGGAACAATGTCGATCGGCCGAGGTCGTGGCGAAATACCTGAACGCGCATCCCAAGGTCACCCGCGTTCTGTATCCCGGCTTGGCAACCCATCCTGGGCACGATATCGCCGCCCGGCAGATGCAAGGCGGTTTCGGGGCGATGATGAGCTTTGAGGTAGTTGGCGGTTTCGCGGCTGCGAAGACAGTGGTCGAAGGAACGAAGCTGTTCCAATTGGCGGTTAGTTTGGGCGCAGTCGAATCGTTGATTGAACAGCCAGCATCGATGTCGCATGCCAGCTACGATCGCGAAGCCCGCTTGGCCCATGGGATTAAGGACGAACTGATCCGCATCTCGGTTGGCTTGGAAGATCCCGAGGATCTGACGACCGACCTGGGGCAAGTACTTGCTCAGATCTAATTCGAGCAAGCAAGCGATTGCTGGCATACGTTGCCTTCTCAAGTGCTGCCCGGCCGGGAGTTGCTCGGCGTTTATCACGGCAGCGGTAACCGCGCATAAAAAAACTCCGCCACTTAGTGTCCGGAGTTTTTCCTGGGATTGACATGTGTTGTTCCGAGGAACAACGATGGCGATGAATTCTCGCGAGCTTATTTCGAAGGAGCGTAGTAAGTTACCGGGCGAGTGGTGGAAGGAGGCGTTGGGCGAAGAACGCTATGGCCACTACGGGTAACTTGGGTCTTGGTCGAGGGGCGGCTGCCAACAGGTTCCCATTTACGGGGGGCCTGCAGTTTGGATGGCTCGGTTGCTTTAGGCGAAGTCGGAGTGGTCGGCGGACCAGGAATGCTCGGAACTTGCGGGTGCGATGGGACCGCCTGCGAAGGAGTCGTCTCGATGTATTCGACGCCAGGTTCCATCATTTCATAAGATCCGACCGAATGCGAACTGGCTCCACAACCGCAGGATGGAGCGGCTTGTGCGCTACACGAGCTGCAACCGCAGTAAGTAATTGGGTGGAACAAGCGGTTCACACCGTTCTTGATTTTGCAAGCAGTGTTCTTCAAGGTAAAGCCAATGCCTTCCACCAGCTCTAGTATAGGGCGTTCGCAGCGGTTGCAGCATTGATTGCAGCCACCACATGAAGTGGTAGGCGCCGGCATCACGCGATGGCTGTCACAGCCACAAGATTGGCCGAAAGCTTGAATACTGGAAACCAGCACGATGGCGGCGGCCAAAAGAGGCATTTTCATGGTTGAGATCCTTCTCGATTGGTTGTTTCGTCCGGGGGACGGCTCGTAGCGAAACTTAAAGGTCTTCGCTGATAGAAATGCTTATCGAAACGTTACCGTAGAAAAAAACAGAACAATCAGAACGACCGGAAAGGGTGATTCATGTTACCCAATATACCATTTTCGGTATATTTTGGGGGAATGGGAGGTTTGTAGTCCGCCGTGCGAGGCTGAGGCTGGCTGACTGGGAAAACTTTGCGGATTATTTCAAGTTTTCCGAAAGTGCTGGATGTCCGGGTGACGATGAATATACCGGACACCGTGCTTTAGCGCGGTTGCCGACCGTCCCCCCCCTCGGTGTTTTTATTTCTCGAAGGAAGGTAAGGCCATGAGAGTCTTCCCCTGGATCTTTGTCCTGCTGACTGCTTCGTGCGTTAGCTCTTTCGCGGACCTCGCAACCGCGGCTGAGCCTCGCGAACCCGCGAAGCTGACGCATGTTGTTTCTGAAGATTACACGCAACCACCATCCCCCCAGAGAGCGATTCGGAGTCTGTTTTCGAACAATCAGGACCGTGTGTACGCTGCTCGGCAGCGGGTTGCGCGGGCCAGCTACGTGGCCTCGAAGGTACAAGCTGGCGACGTCCAGCCGGTCGATTATTCTGTGCTGAGCAACGCCGCCGGCGAGCAGTACATGGAAGGTGAAATTGTCGAAGGCACGATCATCGAAGGAGATGTGATGATGCCTGGGCATGCCACCGCAGGTATTTACGAACAGGGAATGCACGTCGATGGTGGCTGCACTTCGTGCCAAGGTGGTGGCTGCGAATCGTGCGAAACTTGTGGCGACAGCTGCAACACTTGGTGCGTTCCGATCTGCTTTAGCTTATCGCTGGAAGACCTCTCGGTGCGGGCTGGCGTGGAAGGCTTCAAAGGCCCTTTGAACCGCGGTGTCGACGGAAGCTTTGGTTTTCTGTACGGTATCAACTGGGGCACCCCGTTCTTTGGTAAAAGCAGCGGACTCGGCTTCCAGTTGGGTATCAACGGAAGCAGCACGAACATGCACGAGGCCAGTTTCACAGACAAATCTCGTAACCAGTTCTTCATGACCGCTGGTCTGTTCCGCCGCGTCGATTGGGGTTGGCAAGGTGGTGTCGTGTTGGACTACATGAGCGACGACTGGTACTACAGCCTGACCTCCAGCCAAATCCGTGGCGAATTGAGTTGGAAATTTCAGAGCCGCAATGAATTTGGCTTCTGGTTTACCGCCTCGGACCACGTGAGCACCGTCAACGCGCTTATTACACCGCAAGGGTCTAGCACGCCGCTGACGATCTCTCAAAACTATCAACCCAATAATATGTTTGCCTTCTTTTATCGCACCCCGCTCGATATTTGTGGGGGAGAAATGCGGTTTTCTGGTGGTTGGACCGAAGACCGGATGGGCTTGCTGAGTGCGGATATGAACATTCCCGTTACCCAGTGCCTGGCCGTCGAAACCAACTTCCTGTACTTGATTCCCAGAGACAGCAACAATCGACCCACGCCCTATGTCGACGAGACATGGAACGTCGGGTTCAACTTGGTCTGGTACCCACGAGCTTGCAGTGCGGCAAGTGCCGGCAAGAGCTACTATCGCCCGCTGTTCAACACGGCGACCAACGGTACGTTCTCGATGTACCCGACCAACTAGCACCGTAATCCGTAGGGGGATTCAGCAAGCCGGGCCTTTGCGAGGGGCCTGGCTTGTTGCCGTTCTTGCTCTAATCGATGTAATCGTTACGTCCTAACTTAAAGCAGTGAATCACCTTTCCAAGATTCTCAGGCCACGCTATGATGAGCAGGAAAATGCAAGCATCCCCGCCATCCGGGTTGGCGACCCCAAGAAAATGTCGTAGGTAACGTGAGGTCGCCGCGGAAGCTTCAGGAAAGCCCGCCAATTGCCCGCTGCGGGGGATTAACACCTTTTGCAGGAAAGCAGTGCTCTGAGAAATGAGCACAAGTCAACGCAATTCATGAGCAGTTCTAACAAGTCAGGCCACTGGCGATCGCTGGCCGCCGAAATCGGCGCCATCTCACAAGAAGAATTCGAAAAAGAAAAAGCCGCCGAAGCAGCTGCCGAAGCCGCCAGGCAAGAGGAAGAAGCCGCAAAAGCTGCGGCTGCCGAAGCTGAGAAACTGGCTGCCGAACAAGCCGCTGCGGACAAAGCTGCCGCCGAGGCCGAAAAATTAGCCGCCGAAAAGAAGGCAGCGGAAGAAGCAGCTCGGGAAGCAGCCGAGAAAATCGAGGCAACCGTCGAAGTCGAAGACGAGCTTGCTCAGGTTTCTGATGGGCCGGTTGATCCGGAAGAAATTGTCGAGCCACCGCATCACGAGCCAGAGCCCCCAGCTCCGGTCGTCGAAGAGTCCGCTCCGAAGCCAAAGAAAAAGAAGCCTAAGAAGCGAAGTCACTGGGCTTCTATCTCCTCGATACTCGGCCTCTCTTCTGCAGAAGAAGAGGAGGAAGAAGACGAAGAAGCGGAAGCTGAAGCTGAAGCCCCAGAAACGGTAGCCGAAGAGCCGGTGGCGTTAGAGGCAGCGGCTCCTGTGGTCGAGCCCAAGGAAGAAACGAAAGAGATTAGCCCTCACTTGGAAGCATTCCGCAAACCGTTAGAGCGGTCGCCGGAAGAAACCCGCGCCTCCGAGCTAATCGGCCGCCCAGAAAAGCCGATCGCTACCAGCGATGAAGACTTCAAAGGGTTTGATGGTATCTTCATCGAAGAAGGTATGGAGGATTCGGAAGTCGCCGTAGAGGCTGCCGATGACTTAGATGATTCCGATTCCGATGATGAGCAAGACACCGAGGAACGTCCATCGCGCCGTGAACGTTCTGGTAAAGGTCGTTCGCGTGGTCGCCGACGTGGTCGCCGTTCACGTAGCAGCGATGAAGAAGTCGTGGCCCGCGTGAGCGTGGAAGAAGACGACCTCGAAGCGGAAGCCGAAGTAGAAGAAGAGGCTCGCTCGTCCCGTTCCGGACGTGACGACCGACCAGAGCGAACCGAAGAGGACGACGAAGAACGTCCCAGCCGTCGTCGTCGCCGTCGTCGCCGCTCTCGCAAAGCAGTGGATGCCGATGCCGCACCGACCGAGGCAGACGAAGATAAACGTTCCGATTCGCGAATGGACGACGACTTCGCTGACGAAGACGACGATCGAGACGATGTCTTCGATGACCTGGATGCCGACGACGACGAAGAAGAAGTGACACGCGGTCGAGCCCGTGGCCGTTCGCGACGTGGTCGCCGGAAAGAGACCGCTGACGATTCCGATCGCTCGAAAGAAAAAGAGAAGCATCGCAAGATTCCATCTTGGATGGATGCCGTTTCCGCAATGGTGGAAGCCAACATCGAGCGACACGAGAATGCTCCACCATCGCGTTCCTATGAACGGGGTGGTCGAGGGGGCAGCGGTGGCGGTGGTCGGCGTCGCCGTAGCAGCAGCGGCGGGCGAGATCGCCGCAAGGATAGTTAGCAGCCCGCTAAACTTTGGTTGCCTCAAGAACCTCTTCCGCCTGAGCGGAAGAGGTTGTTTGTTGTGTCGCAGATTGGTTGGCGTTCTCAAGTTCTTCTATTCGCATTGCTATGCGATTGAACTGATCGGCCAGGCTCTTCCACGAGTCTCCTTTGCGCACCACCAGCGGACTAGCCGTTTCCCCATCGGCTAAACGCTCCATCGCCTGACGAAACCGGGCCACCGAGCCTGCCAAGCGATTGCTGTAGCGGATACTGTCCCACACAATCAGCGGCAGCACCACCAAACTAGCCAACACCGCCGGTAAGTAGTAATGGGTCATAATACTGGCGACGGCTGTTACGGGAGCATGAATATCACTCAGCGCTGCGATGGTCATCAGGGCGAGGCCAAAGGTCAGCCAACAAAGCAGATAGTACAGCACGATTCGTAAGGCTAAGCTTCCTTGCAGTTGAGGATCGACCCAAAATTGACGGCGTCGTTCCCGCTTAACAGCTGTCGACATGCATTTCTCTCCCGCAAATTAAGACGCGATAACAAAGCATAGCGCGATTCCCTCAGGGCAGGCCCTAATTCCCACGGCGGCGCGGCCGACATCGCGGGTATCAACCATGGCTGAAGGGCCTATCTTGTCAGTCGCAAGGCTTATGGCGATTACTATTGCGTGGTTCACGCCTGCCAGACTGCTAACGTCCCCGGGGCTATTTCCAAGATCAGCATGCGCTGAATCCGACCGGCAGCGACCATGACGCCGACTTCTCCGACACCCAGTTCCCCTGGCGCTTTTAAAGGGGGGTTAGGTCGTCGTGGCAATCACCTTCCCAAGGATGGCCGGAATGACGCTCCCTTTTTTCACTGCTTAAAAAGGTTGCAGCCTCGGCCTGGGAAAATGCGCAAGGTGTTTTTCCTCATAATTGTCAATTGGTTTGTTCTGTTGTAAATGCTTTATGTGTAAAAGGATACATCGCCTATCGGGTAACCCGTAGGGGAGATGGTACATGAGTTGCATGCAGTGCTTACTTCGGATGGAGTTGTGCGGTAAAAACTCTTTAGATCAAAGCACTAAGACAAATTGACAACTCAAAACTATCTCGGATCGAAGCGGGAACGACGCGTTCTGGTGATCGACGATGATCCCAGTGTGGCGACCGTGGTCAGTACTGCCCTCAGTCGAGAAGAGGTGCGCATCCAGCATGCTAACACCGGCACGAACGGACTGCAGCAGCTTGTCCAGTTTCGTCCTGATGTCCTCATTTTGGATCATCTCTTGCCGGATGGCGAAGGGCTGCAAATTCTCGGGCGGGTGAACCGGATTGATGCCCGTTTGCCAGTTCTTTTCGTTACCTCTCGTAACTCAAGCGAGTTGGCGATCCAGGCGATGAAGCAAGGGGCGTTCGATTTCCTCTCGAAGCCGTTGCAGTTGGAAAAAATCCAAGAGAAAACCCAGCAAGCGATGGAAAGCCGGAGATTGATGCTCATGCCGGTGCAACTGCCATCGCAACTCGATCCGATGATTGATGGGGCAGACCATTTGATTGGTCAATGCCCACGGATGCAGGAAGTTTACAAAGCCATCGGACGGGCCGCTGCCCACGATGTCCCGGTTTTGATTGAAGGAGAGATCGGTACCGGCAAGGAGCTTGTCGCCCGGGCAATCTACCAGCACGGCCGCCGTAAAGATCGCCCGTTTATTAAGGTCTCTTGCAGCGATTTCAGTCCCGAGTGGCTTGAAAGCGAGCTTTTCGGGCATGAACCGAATGCCTTTCCCGGGGCAACCGAACGTCGTATCGGCAAGATCGAGCAGTGCCATGGTGGCACAGTTATGTTGGAAGAGATCTCCGCGATTTCTCAACCGCTGCAAAGCAAACTCGTTCGTTTGATCCAAGATAAGACCTTTGTGCGTGCCGGCGGAAACGATCCTATTCAGGCCAACACCACGCTGATTTTCTCTTCAAGCAGAAATACCGAGCGAATGACGGCGGAAGGGATCATTCGTCACGATTTATTCTATTCCCTCAATTCGTTCATGATTCAGATTCCACCGTTGCGAGAGCGCGGGGAAGATCTGGTTAAGTTGATTGATCACTTCGTCGGCCAATTTTGCCGCGTAGAACGGATTGCCCAGGCCGGTGCTGTGAGAACTTCGCCGGATGCTCTGCGATTGATGAGCGATTATTCCTGGCCAGGCAATGTCTCGGAACTGTGTAGTGTATTGCGGCGCGCCCTGATCGAATCGCGTGGAACCGTAATCGCGGGGGATTACTTACGAAATGCCCTGCGCGACATGCCCCGCAATCGTGCAGGAAACGAGTCGAAAATGCTTTCAGACCATGCATGTGATTGGGAAGACTTCATTCACGAGAAGATCGAAGCGGGCTCGTGCGATCTTTATTCCGACTCGGTCATGGAGATGGAACGCCACGTATTGACCATAATTCTAAGAAAGACATCTGGTAATCAGGCCAAGGCCGCCCGTATGCTTGGGATAACACGGACCAGCCTTCGTAAGAAGATTCATTATCTCGGGCTGGCGATCGAAGAGTTCGTAAGCACGGTTTAAGCCATGGCCGCCCAGGGGGAACCGATTCCCACTGCTCAATCGTCTTCCAATCGCTTGACCGTTCTTTACGTTCTTGCTCTGAGCGCCGTCGCATTGCTGACCATCGTGGGTCAAGTCTTGGTTCAGCGAAGCCTGGAACGACAGTTAAGTGACTCAACCGTAATCAACATCGCTGGGCGACAACGGATGCTCAGCCAGAAGATTACCAAGTTGGCCCTGCAATTGCATACCACCGAAGATCCATTTCTGCAGGGAAAGGAGCGTGCCGAATTACGGGCGGCGCTCACGCTGTGGGAAACTTGCCATCGGGGGCTGCAAGAAGGCAGCGAAGAATTAGGCTTGCCCGGCAACAATAGTGTGTACGTAAGAGACCTCTATCAATCGCTCGAAATCGAGTTCGTTGCCATTCGTGACGCTGCCGAGGAGATTCTGAATCCGGACGAAGAGCCAAGCGAGCCGACGGGCGAACGGTCCCCTGCGTTGAAGACTATCTTAGCCCATGAGGCTAATTTTCTGGCCGGGATGGATCAAATCGTCTACCTCTACGACCAAGAAGCCGAGAGCCGAGTCACGAGCTTGCGGCGGGTTGAGCACGCTCTGCTCCTGGTGACATTAACCGTTCTTCTGCTGGAAGGATTGTTTGTCTTTCGGCCTGCGGTCCGAGAAATTCGCCGGATGGTCGAAAACTTACGCGAGAATGCGTTGGACTTAGAGATGGCAAAGGAAACTGCGGAAACCGCGAATGCCGAAAAGTCTCGTTTTCTCGCCAAGATGAGTCACGAATTGCGAACTCCCATGAATGCCATCTTGGGGTTGTCCGAGGTGCTTTTGCGCGGGCAACTGTTCAACAACCAGAAAAAATTGTTGACGACGATTCATGATTCGGCTCAATCGCTCATGGGATTGCTCTCTGACTTGCTGGATATGTCTAAGTTAGAAGTCGATAGCTCGCTGAAGCTGCGACAAGAGCCTTTGAACCCCAAAGAGATTACCCAAAAAGTGGCAGAGATGTTCACGCATCAGGCCATCGACCGAGGCTTAGAACTACGATTAGAAGTCGACACCAAATTAGATATATGGGTGCTCGGCGACGAAAACCGCTTACGCCAGGTGTTGGTCAACCTGATACAGAATGCGTTGAAGTTTACCCAGCAAGGGAGCGTCTCGGTTGAGGCGGAAGTGCAGCGGCAAACTTCGCACGAGGTGATAGTGAACTTTTGTGTCAGCGACACCGGGCCTGGAATCTCTGCGGAGGATCAGAAAACGATCTTCGAGCCCTTTAAGCAAGCCGAGCGAGACCGGGACAAACATGGCGGAGCAGGGTTGGGGCTGAGTATAGCTCAGCGGCTTGTGGAAGCGATGAACGGGCGGATTCGCGTGGTGAGTAAGCTGGGCGAGGGAACCGCATTTATTGTTGACATTCCTTTTGTGCGCTCGTTGGAGCATACCGATCACCTCGACGAATGGCGCCCCAATAAGACGGCACCAGCCGAGGTGATGCCTGGCCTTAAGTCAGCCAGTTTGTTGGTTGTTGAGGATGTCGAAGCCAATCGCATGGTGATCGAAGCGATGCTAGACGAACTCGCCGTGCCGTATCGCTTTGCGGTTTCCATTAAAGACGGGCTCAGCCAAATCGATATCAGTTGGCCTGACATGATCTTGTTGGACTTAGAACTACCAGATGGAGACGGATTTAAGTTCTTCTACGACCTTGTCAGCAAGTGCCTTAGTTCCAACCAAGTGCGTCCCATTGTTATTGCGCTCACGGCACATGCCACCGACGAGATTCGACGAAAGACCGAAGACGCCGGAATGGATGGGTTTCTGACCAAGCCGGTGAGCCTGGAAGGGTTGCGTTCGGTCTTGCGACTGCTCCCGGATTGGACGACTGATTCTTCGGGTAAGAAATACGCGCGGCAAGGAAGTTCACCGGCAGCGGAGGACGAGAGCGATCCGTTGGCCTCGTATCCGGCTTCCTTACGTAGTAAGTTGCTGGCGATGTATTGTGATGCTTATCTGCCGCAATACGAAGAGTTGCAAAATGCTTTTTCTGAAAGAGACCCTCGGCGTTTCACGTTTGCCGCGCATCGATTGTTGGGCATGGCCGCCAATTTTGGATTTAATGACGCGATTCCGATCTTGCGTGAGTTCGATGAGGACAATATCGACCTCGATGATCCCACTATTTCCGATAAACTCGACCGGCTGCTAGGCCTGCTCGAACAGTTGGCCGAGAACGCCAGTCGCGATACTTCTTTCTAAATCGTGACTTGGTCTAGTTCAGAAAATTGGGGTGTTTGGGATATTTCTCTGGTGGGGAGTTATTGATCCTGCTTTTGTCTTGGCGCAAAATCAGCTTATGTCCCGCCTTGGCAAAAAATGAAATTGGGGCTGCGCCTACCTTGCTGGGTCTGCGAATTTTGCCACCTTCCTCTTCTCACCTTGTCTCGCAACGCCTTCCTCGTTTCTGCTATTCCACAAATTGGCACCACGCATGATCAGCTTGCAGCGTTATTCTATTTTGGCGGCATGGACTTTTGTCGTTCTGGGGGCTACGTCGCTCTTCGCTCAAACGGGGCCGGTAATTCCTGGTTACGAGCAGTTCCATGCTCAGGCGAGCGATGCCGCTGGGGGTGAGTTGCTGCTCAGCGAGTTGAACTGCGTGGCATGTCATGCTGAAGCCAATGCCAATTTGGGAAATCTGCCTCCTAAGTCGGCGCCGATCCTCTCGATGGTCGGGAGTCGGGTTCGCCCTGAGTATTTACGCGAGTACTTGCAAAATCCGCATCAACGAAAGCCAGGGGCCACGATGCCAGATGTTCTCGGTGGCTTGCCGGTCGAGCAGCGCGAGGACGCGATCGAGAACCTTACGCACTTCTTGGCCTCCACGGGAAGATTGCAAGAAGGGCGACGGCGTAGTCGCGAAGTACGGGAAGGGCAGCAGCTTTATCACCAAGTGGGCTGCGTCGCTTGTCACGGACCACGGGAAGGGGGCGAAGTCAAAGCCGCCCACTTGAAGCCGTTGGGCAAGCTGGAAGCAAAGTACTCGGTTCCTGCGTTGGCCGCCTTCCTGCAAGATCCCTTGAAAGTTCGCGCGTCAGGCCGCATGCCGTCGTTGCGGTTAAGCGATGCCGATGCCGGCAAGATTGCGCAGTACTTGCTACAAGATCTCGATGTCGAAGTGCCGGCGAATCTACATTATTCCTACTATGAAGAGGCGAACCTGAGCGAGCTGCCTGATTTCTCCAAGCTAACGCCGAAGGAGACCGGCGAAACGATGTCGTTCGACCTGGGGTTGGCGAAACGCAAAGATAATTTTGGCTTGGTTTTCGAAGGGTTTCTGAACATTGGGCAAGCAGGCGAGTACACCTTTCATCTCGATTCCGATGACGGTAGCCGATTGGAAATCGATGGCAAGCAGGTCGTGATCAACAATGGCATTCACCCTAAACAGCGACGTTCCGGCAAGATTCGTCTTCGACCGGGTATGCACGAACTGCGTGTTGAATACTTTGAAGGGGCTGGGCAAGAAGCGTTTGACGTAACCTTCGACGGTCCGGGCGGGCTACGTAACGCGTATGTTGCAGACCATGTGTTTCTGAGCAAAGACAAAGCGAATCAGGAGGCGGACGATTCCTTTCGCCTCGATCCACAGCGTGTCGAGCAGGGGCGGCTCCAGTTCGTTTCGCTAGGCTGTGCCAACTGTCACACCATGAACGATCTAAAGGCCGATCCGGGAGTGCTGCAGGGGCCAAGCTTGGCGGAGCTTGATCTGGCGAAAGGTTGCCTGGCATCGAAGCCTGGCCGGGCGCCTGATTTTCAATTAACTGAGGGGCAGCGAAAGAGTTTGGCGGCGGCAATAACTCACCGCAAGCAGCCCGACGTCCAGCCTTGGCAGCCGGAACAACAGGTCCAGCATTATCTGACGACGTTTAATTGTTACGCCTGTCACCAGCGGGATGAAATCGGTGGCGTGAGCCCAGAGCTTAACGCCTTCTTTCATACCACTCAGGAAGAAATGGGGGACGAAGGTCGAATTCCCCCCACGCTTACCGGCGTAGGAGGCAAGCTGTCTCCTACTTGGATGAAGAAGGTTCTCCGCGAAGGGGCGAAGGATCGGCCTTACATGCAGACGGTGATGCCCAACTTCGGGGGGCAGAACGTCGGTGATCTGGCACCTTTGTTGGCAAGCCTCGATGCGTTGCCTGAACATCCCCCGATCGATATTCCGGAAACGGAAGGACGAATCAAAGCGACGGGTCGTCACATGGTGGGCGACAAAGTATTTGGCTGTATCAAGTGCCATACGTTTGCCGGTGAGAAGGCCTCTGGCGTTCAAGGAATCGATATGACCTTGATGACCAAGCGGTTGAATCACGATTGGTTTCTGGCTTACGTCATAGATCCCCCTCGATTCCGCAAAGGAACACGCATGCCAACCGCCTGGCCTAATGGAAAGTCGGTGATGCGAAACATTTTGAGTGGCGACGCTGACCAGCAAGTTGAAGCGATTTGGCGTTATCTGCAAGATGGCGAGGAAGCTGCCAAACCGTTTGGCGTGGGGCAGCAAGCGATTGAGCTGGTTGCCTGGCGCAAAGCTGTCATTTACCGCAACTTCATCGAAGGAGCAGGCAGCCGCGCGATCGGAGTTGGCTTCCCCGAGAAGGCGAACCTGGCGTTCGATGCCACGAACATGAACTTGGCCCTGATTTGGCAAGGTTCTTTTATCGATGCCTCACGTCACTGGAATGGGCGTGGCCAAGGTTTTCAGCCTCCCCTGGGTGACAACGTGGTTCGTTTGCCTGGCGGTGCCCCTTGGGCCGTGCTGGCCAATCCTGCCGACAAATGGCCAACGGCTACTGGCAAAGAAGCTGGCTATCAATTCTTAGGGTATCGCTT
Source organism: Bremerella cremea (assembly GCF_003335505.1). Taxonomy (NCBI): domain Bacteria; kingdom Pseudomonadati; phylum Planctomycetota; class Planctomycetia; order Pirellulales; family Pirellulaceae; genus Bremerella; species Bremerella cremea. Next base: position 791,960 of record NZ_QPEX01000010.1, on the reverse strand, counting down.
AGATGAACTTAATAACCCGACCTTCCGATATCGCTTTGGCGACTTGACCGTTTCTGAAGCGTTTCATGCCGAGAAGTCAGGCGAGTTTCCCTCGCTGCTTCGCACCATTACCGTCGATGGTCACACGCCTGAGGGGACGCTTATGTTTCGCGCGTTGTCTGGGGCAGATATCCATTCCCTTGGCGATGGATGGTACCAACTGGGGGAAGGTTTGAAGGTGCAAGTCACCGGAGCGAACGCGACCCTGCGTGACGATCACTCTGACCTGGTTGTCGAAGTGCCGGACGGTTCTGAGTCGACGTTCACGCTGAAGTACGTTTGGTAAGCCGGTCACTTTTCTCCCGCATCCACTTCCCGCCCAGTCTCAAAGGCGCTTGTCATGATTCGATACTGTACTGCTTCCGTTTTCTGCTTGGTTTGTCTCGCCGGTAGCGTAACGCTGGCTCAGGACAAGGAGCAGGAAAAGTACTATAAAATCACCCCGTTGCCGGTGCCTGAAGGGGTTGTGCTGGAAGCCGGTGCGCTCGAAATGATGCCCGACGGTAAGCTCGCCGTCTCGTCACGTCGAGGAGAGATTTACCTGGTGACCAATCCCAAGGCAAGTTCGCCCGAGACCGACACCACTTTCCAACGTTACGCTCATGGACTGCACGAAGTCCTAGGCTTGGCGTACCGGCAAGGCTGGCTTTATGTAACTCAGCGGTGCGATGTTTCCAAGATTCGCGATACCAACGACGATGGCGAAGCGGACGAGTTCGAGGTTGTTTCCGACGGCTGGGGAGTCTCCGGCGATTACCACGAATACGCGTTCGGTTCGAAGTTCGACAAAGAGGGGAACATTTGGGTAACGCTTTGCTTGACGGGCTCGTTTTCTAGCCAGGTTCCGTTTCGGGGGTGGTGCTTACGCGTGAATGAAGATGGGACCACGGTCCCAACTGCCAGTGGAATCCGCAGCCCAGGCGGCATGGGGATGAACGAAGCTGGCGATGTCTTCTACACCGACAATCAAGGGCCTTGGAACGGGACGTGTGGGTTGAAGCATTTGGTGCCAGGGCACTTCATGGGACACCCAGACGGGAATCCGTGGTACAAGCTGGCGCCGAATCTGGGGACACCTCCGCAAAAGCCGGAAAGCAACAGTCGCTTTCACATCGAAGCGAAGAAGATTCCAGAGTACATGCCGGCTGCCGTGCTATTTCCTTACGATAAGATGGGCAAATCGGCCAGTGGCATCGATTACGACCGTTCCGGTGGCCAGTTTGGTCCGTTTGCTGGTCAAATGTTCGTTGGGGACCAATCGCATAGCACGATCATGCGTGTGGTTATGGAAAAGGTGAACGGCCGTTACCAAGGGGCTTGCATTCCCTTTCTGGAAGGCATTGGCTCTGGCACGTTGCCAATCTTGATTACCGAAGATGGAAATCTCTTTGTCGGGGGTACCAATCGAGGCTGGGGCTCACGCGGGAACAAGCCGTACTCGTTAGAACGCATCCATTGGACCGGCGTGACTCCTTTCGAGATTCTCGATGTCAAAGCGAATTCCGATGGCTTTACGGTGCGTTTTACCCAGCCCATCGATCCAGCCTCGGTCGATAAGCCTGATGCGATTGACGTCGAAACCTATACCTATATCTACCAGGCAAGCTATGGTAGTCCCGAGGTCGATCATACTAAACCTAAGATTACGAATCTTGAAGTTAGTCCTGATAACCTATCGCTGAAGATCACATTAGATCAGCTTGCCGAAGGGCACGTTCACGAGATTCATTTCCCTGGAATTAAGAACAGCTCAGGGGATTCGCTCTGGCACGATGTGCTGTATTACACGATGAATCAGATTCCAACAAAGTAGCTATTTATTGCGAGCGTTCTACGTGAGTTGTGTGGACGGTATTTCAGCGCAAATGTGTTGAAAATGCGATACCCTGAAATTTTCTTTAACGAAATAGATGCTAAACGCTTATACTCGCGGTAAGCCGTAAGCCATTTTTTGCTTGCTTGCAGTAGGCTTCTTTTGCGTGAAACCAACGGCTGATTAATGCCCGCTGCGGTTTCGAAAGTTCTTTTTGGGTGCAGGAGCAGGGAAGCGATGCTCGTATTAAGTCGTCGTATTGGCGAAAAAATTGAAATCGGTGATGGGATAACCATAACCGTCTTAAGAGTTTCCGGAAAAACGATTCGGTTGGGAATCGAGGCCCCTGATTCGGTGACGATTCGCCGCGCAGAGATCACGGTATCCGATAGCTGGCCGAAGCCGCCAGAGACCAGCGATGCTGATGCGATCGCGTTTAGTTCAGCCGATGCGATAAGCCGCATGTAAGCTTGCAGTCGAACGTGGGTTAACGCCGCACTGCCTCTGTACCGGCTACGCCACGTCCAGCCGTTCTCAAATCGAGTGAGGGCTGCGCCTGATTGCTCGATAGGCTTGCTTCAGCTGCTTTCTGCAGAATGACCTGCACTTTGTGCTTGGCCATCGCCTCTTGCGGTAGCTCTTTGCCAGGGGGGCTGCCCCAGATAATGCGGGTGTTGTCGGCCAGTTCGAGCTCGAAATGGCTTCCACCTTCGGTCGTGAGCACGATCCGTTTTAGCTTCAGATCGTTCCAATAAGGAAGCAGTTCCACGGCAATCGACGCGGCATCGGCAATACGGGGGTCTTCCCATTTCTTGCCCATATCCGCAGACGGCTTTTTGCTGTCAATCAGAATGCATGGATACTGGATCGCTTCCGCAGGCGAGAAGTCGGTATCCGGCAGCAGAAAGCCTTCGGCATCGATAGGAACTAAACCTCTGAGTTGATTCCCCTTTTTATCGGCATAGGCCACTTCAACCATGGCCACCGGACGACGGTATTCCACGTCGACCAAAACCTTGGCTGGATACTGCTTAACAACTTTGTTGACTTTGCGAATCCAAGGATGATAAGAGAATGTGGTCGCTATTTTGGCGGTCAGTTCTCGGTCGCGAAGATTGAGTTGCTCTGGAAATTTGTTTTTCTCGATCGTTTCAATCAAAACGTTCGAATGAATCCAAGAAGGTTGTTTGTTAATCAGGATGTCACGCGGAGAAAGGAGAAACTCCTCCCGCGAGGCGAACTTGTCGGCATAGTGATTCCACCCAGCGATCATCATCAGCACAAAAGCGGCGATGATCACCACGCACAGCAATAGCTGGCGAGCAATGGGCGAACCCAAGCCCAACAAACCCGATTGGGTTTGAGTGCTGCGACTCAATGGAGACATCCTTGTGAAAGTTGGCCAATCCTTGGCTTGCGGAAGAATTCCACATCCCACGCTGAAGAGCATAATGAATATTTCGTCTCCAATAAACGTGTCTCTGCACGTTTTTATGGAATCGAATTTCTAGCCCAATCTTTGAAATCGGCTGCGTGATTCAAGCAACTTGATTGCGGTTGCGGCGATTCTTTAGCTAGGGCAGAAAGCCCCCCATCGCTTGCTTGGTGTGGGGGGCATGCCTCGGGATTTGCTGCCGCTGCTACCAGTTGATTAGCTGGCAAGTCAGGTCCATCCCGGTGACTTCTTTGACGCGGCCTTGAACCAATTCAGCCAAACGCATGACATCGTTTGACGTCGCTTCACTGCTGGCAATCACGAAGTTGGTGTGTTCCGGGCAAATCTCGGCCCCGCCAACCTTGGTCCCTTTTAGGCCTGCTTGTTCGATCAACGAACTAGCCGAAAGCCCTGGGGGATCGAAGAAGAGGTAACCCATGTTCTCGTTGCCGCCGGGCTGAGAAGCTTTCTGAACGATCCAAAATTTTTGCATCCGGCGGGTCAGCTCTTGCGAATCGGTTGGCTCTAACTCGAACACTCCATTCAAGATAACCAATTCGTCTAAACTGCTTTGCCGGTAGGTGAAGTGCAAGTCTTGAGTCGTGCGGGTGAGGATTTCTCCGCCCCGCGTCATCACAGTGGCTTCAACCGTACGGTGGCCGATATCAACCCCGTTGGCTCCGGCGTTGCCATGCAACGCGCCGCCGATGGTGCCTGGCACGCCGGCCAGCCCTTCGAGCCCAGCCAGGCCTTTCCCGACGGCGGTGCTGATCACATGCGAAAGCTTGGCCCCGCCGCCAGCGGTGAGTCGATTCCCTTCGATTTCAATCTGGCTGAACGCGGGATGGTGCAAGTAAATCACCAGGCCGGGCACGCCCACGTCATTGATCAAAAGGTTCGATCCGCCTCCCAGCACTCGGGTGGGGATATTCAGTTCGCGGCTTCTTTTTACTACGGCGACCAGCTCGTCGACCGAGGTCGGTTCCGCGAAGTATTCAGCCGATCCCCCTAATTTAAGGCCTGTGTATTTGGCTAGGGGTTCATCTGTGCGAACGAAGTGCTCGAATCCAGCGGTCAATTCCATAGGTCTATCGTTCCAAAAGTAGATCAGAGGCCCCAAACTTTGTTGATTCTGCCACGCCAAGGACTTCCCAGCCGGTTAAGTCCATTGTTCCATCAGCAATCGTGGCAAATATCCTCTACGGTACCAACAATGATTTTGGTTTGGCAACCTGGGATAGACAGACGCCGCTTTGCTGATAAGCAATTCTTAGGGCGTCGCGACGCGCTTTAACCGAGCAAAATATGGGTGCGTTCTGTTTTTCTGGGGGGGTAGGCTCAGGCAGGTCGAGGAACACGCCGATTGAGGAACTTCGGCGCCGGAACGATCCTTTTTCTGGGTGGGGAATGAGGGTCGGTGCAGATCGCGTTCTTAAAGATGTCTTCTTGGTTCAAGTAATGCGTGAGGCAGTCGGGCACCTGGAGAGCGACCAGTACGGCCGAGCTTAATTCGTACAAATTACCGTCCAGACCATGCTCGACAAGCACACGTTGTAGGCTGCCAGAGATCCCCCCAGTGGCCTGCAGAGCAAATTTGTCTAAGGGAATGGATTGGGAGAAATCTCCGGCGTTGGCTTCGCGCTCGGCTTTGAAGCATTCGTTTTGATTCAGGGAGAAGACCCCCGAGCAGATCACCGGGCGGACCGGATAAACCATGCACTTGCCATCGGTGCCGAGCATGCCACAAGCAAGTGGACGCTGCGGAGCCTGAGCGTTTTGTTGGGCAATTCGCAGCTTGGTCACACGTGTCAGGCGATTTTTTACCGCGAACAGCGCGTCGGCATCGAGATAGGCTTTCAAGTATTCGCTAACCGCAATCGCTTCAATCGGAGTGGCGTCGACCTGGGCCGTCATGCAACAAGCAGGGCAGCCAGCCGAGCAGTCTCGCTGAGCTTGCTGGGGCGATTGATTCAGGAATTTCGCTTGCAAATTCCGTAAATCGTCGATCCAGTCCAGGCTCTCGCTCTGCTGACGTAGTAGCCCTTCCACAAGTTGGCGTCCATCGTGCGACGCTTGATGAAATACCTCAGTAATGTGCGGTGATACCGGTGATTGTGAGTCGCGAGCAGGCATTATCAATGTTTCATTCGTAAGATTGGCTGGTGTCGAACGTCGTTGGGCTTCGTTTCATCAAGGGGCGCTGCTTCCATAGCAAGCATCGGCAATCAGCAAGATTTCCCATGTTGTTGGGATGGGTGAAATGCCCCAAATGTGGTTAGGCGCAACCTTTCGTAGGGGTTGGCTACCTGCTTCAGGCTTCGCAGGTTATCGGGGTCGTGCTGAAACGAGCAGGTTTAGGTATCGTAGGGGATCGTGCTCACTCACTCAGTAACTTGCAATTTGTGTTAGGACGACCCAGCCGTATGTTTGCAGAGATTTTGGCCATCGGAGATGAGCTAACCAGCGGACAACGTTTAGATACCAACACCCAGTGGTTGAGTCAGCGATTGGAAGGTCTGGGGATTGAGGTGCGTTTTCATACGACCATTGGCGACGACCTGGCAGCTAACGTGCAGGCGTTTCGCATTGCGTTGTCGCGTGCCGCTTTGGTAATCGCCACTGGAGGGCTGGGGCCGACCGACGACGACCTAACCCGCCAGGCGCTGGCCGAGGCGACGGGAACAGAGCTTGAGTTGGATGGCGAGAGTCTGGAGCATATCGAGCGAAGATTTTCGATGCGGGGCCGACAAATGCCGCCGAAAAATCAAATTCAAGCCATGTTTCCGCAAGGAAGCCGCGTGATTCCCAATCCCCACGGAACGGCTCCAGGGATCGACCTGGCTTGGGCGAGCGAGGGACATACTTCTCGTTTTATTGCTCTGCCGGGGGTGCCAGCCGAGATGAAAGAGATGTGGCTCGCGACGGTGGCCCCTTCGCTGGCCGGTCAGGGGACCGTGAGAAAGATCATTCGCCATCATGTGGTGAAGTGTTTTGGCGTCGGTGAGAGCCACATGGAGGCTTTGCTTCCCGATTTGATCAAGCGTGGCCGAGAGCCGCGAGTCGGGATCACCGTGCACCAGGCGACCATTTCTTTGCGAATTACGGCCACCGGGGAATCGGCTGAGCAATGTGAAGCGGCCATTGCCGATACCGTGCAGCAAATTCACGCCGAGGTTGGCGACTTGGTGTTTGGCGAAGGGGAAGTCGAACTGCAGGATGTCGTTATGCGGCAACTGTTGGCACAAGGAAAGACAATCGCAACGGTCGAGTCATCGACGGCCGGGATGCTCGCTTTCTGGCTGGGCAGCGTCGACGAAAGACGTGCCGCCTTGGTGGGGGGGAGTATTTTGCCGCTGGACGCATTGAAGAGCCAAGAGCAAGTCGAGCAAGCAGCGGTGGCGGCTCGGGAAGCCAACCAAACCGACTATGCGTTGGCCTTGGGGACGTATTGCGATGCCGATTCGGCAGATCAGTACGCGATTGCCTTGGCTGGACCAGAAGGCGTGGCAGCGATTACCAGTGGTTTGGCCGGCCATCCAGAGATTTGGGGACCACGTATGGCCAAACAAGGGCTCGACTTATTGCGCAAGAAGTTGCTGGCGTACTAGCGGACCGCCCCGTTTCGCAGGGCACACGAATTCTCGTTCTAGGCTGCTATCCCCCTGTTAAGGCAGGATAGGTGCCAGTTCCGAGCCAAACGTTACCGGTAGATCGACCAACTGCTTGAGCAGTGCCAGGTAATCGCTGCGATCAATCTCGATAGCCCCCATGCTGCCGGTGTGTGGGGTCCACTGCTGGATATCGAAAAGTTGGTATCCACGGGCATTCAAATGCGAAACCAACGCGACCAGGGCCACCTTCGAGGCATCTCGCACGTTGTGAAACATCGATTCGCCGGCAAATGCTCCGCCGACCGATACGCCGTAGATTCCCCCTGCTAGTTCTCCTTCGTGCCAGACTTCCACGCTATGGGCGTGCCCTTCGCCGTGCAGCCGGCAAAAGGCTTTAATCATAGCGGGTGTGATCCAGGTGCCATCTTTGAGGTGCCGAGGCTTCGAGCAACCGAGCATGACCTCGCGAAAAGCCTTGTTGCAGGTTACCTGGAACTTGCCGCTGCGGATGGTTCGCTTCAAGCGGCTGCTGACATAAAGGCCGTCCAGAGGAATGATTGCGCGGGGATCGAGCGAGAACCACGTCATCGGCATCCAATCGCCCCACATGGGCCACGGAAAGATGCCATGCCGGTAGGCATCCAGCAGCCATTCCGAGGTCAGCCGGCCTCCGACTAGCACCAAATCGTTTTCGTCAGCTTGTTCTGCGGGAGGAAAAAAACGGGAGACCAAATTATTTGCTCTTAAATTGCCGCGATGATAGCAGTGGGAAAAAAGTCGAAAGTACTACGTTTAAAAGCCCAAAATCGATATTGTAAAGAATAGTTGCTAGCGTGAAACAAAAAGTGTGTCGGCAGGCGTCAATGCGAACTTGACCTAAAATCGGGAAATGGGCTAAATTGCTCCCACGTGCTACGGAAGGCACGGCCTAGAATGTCAAACTCAGGCTGAGTGGTGATCGCAAGGATGTTGCTATCACACCGACATTTCAGGCAAAGGGTTCCCGTTCAACCCTGGAAGGAAGTCCAAAAGGGTGGCTTTACCCCCAGACAATAACGTGACGAAAGAAGACGTCAAAGAACAGGTGCGTGCCGCATCGGACATCGTGGATGTTCTCGGCGCTTACTTGAACTTGAGACGGCAAGGTCGCGGCTACGTCGCTTTGTGCCCTTGGCACGACGACTCGCGTCCTAGCTTTCAGATCAACCCACAGCGTCAATCGTGGCGGTGCTGGGTGTGTGGAATCGGTGGCGATGTCTTTAACTTCGTCATGCGTCGCGAGTCGATTGATTTTCGGGAAGCTTTGGAACTGTTGGCCGATCGAGCCAATATTGCTTTGCCTTCGCAAGGCCCAGTTGCCCCGGCGGGTAGCCCTGACGACAAAAAATTCCAATACAATGCGTTGGCCTGGGCCGAGCGGTTGTTTCACGAACTGCTGCTGAAAGATCCAATTGCTGACGAAGCCCGACGTTACTTGCACGATCGTGGAATCACACAAGAGGCGATTCATCACTTCCATATCGGTTTTTCGCCCAACGATTGGCAGTGGCTGTGCAATAAATCGCATCAAAGCCAATACACGCAGCCGGTCTTGGAAAAGGTTGGCTTGATCGGCAAATCGCAGTCCGGAAATGCCTACGACCGTTTCAAAGGGCGTGTGATATTTCCGATTCGCGATGCCCAGTCGCGCCCGATTGCTTTCGGTGGTCGGATTTTGCCTGCCTATGCAGACGAGAAATCGGCCAAGTACGTTAATTCGCCTGAAACTCGGCTCTTCTCCAAGAGTGACAACGTTTACGCGTTGGACCTGGCCCGCGATCACATCACCAACAGCAAGAAGGTGATTGTGGTGGAAGGCTACACCGACGTGATCGCCTTGCACGAAGCTGGCGTTAAGAACACGGTAGCTGTCCTCGGAACCGCCCTGGGACCCCGCCATATTCAATTACTGCGACGATACGCCGACACCGTTTACTTGGTGCTCGATGGCGACGAAGCAGGGCAAAAACGCACCAGCGAAGTGCTGGAACTGTTCATTGCTCAGCAGGTCGACTTGCGAATCGCGACGCTGCCGAACAATTTAGATCCATGCGATTTTGTGCAGCAACAAGGGGCTGACGTTTTTCGAGCTCACTTGGCAAAATCGCTCGACGCGCTCGAACACAAAATTCGTATCGCCACCGCCGGCATCGACCTGGCCAACGACCTGCACGGAGCGAACGACGCTCTGGAAGACGTGCTCAATACACTGGCCAAGGCACCGAACCTGGCGTCGGAAACGTCCTCAGAAGTTCGGCTGCGAGAACATCAATTTTTGGCACGTATTGCCCGCCAATTTCAGGTTGCTGATTCCGAATTACGAACCCGTTTGTCCTCCCTGCGTAAAGCAGCTAAGACAAAGGAGCATCGGTTCGAGAGTGAGCATGGTGGTCCTGCGGAAAAGCCCAACAAAACGTTTCGCATTGGGGAACTCGATAGCTGGGATCGCTTGTTGATCGAGCTGATGCTGGCCCACCCAGAAACCATTGAATGGTGCTTCGACGAGATTGGTCCTGACGAGTTGACCAGCGAAGGTGCCAAGGCCATTTTTCAAGTCATCCGTTCCCGTTCGGAAGCTCACGAGGATTGTGGCTTCCCAGGGATCTTAGATTCGATCGATAACGAATCGTTGCGATTCTTATTGATCGAACTCGACGAGTCGGCTTCGCAGAAGGAAATCGCGGAGCCGGAAGAGGAACTGAAATCAATCATCGCGGCGTTTCGGCGTCGCCATGAAGATCGCTACATGGGACAGCAAGTCGCGTCCATGCAGCAAAAAGTGTTATCCGAAGAGGATGAACTCGACATCCTCAAACAAATTATCGAGCAGCAACGAAATCGCCAGGGTATTTCCTTTCCCACGGATGGGTAGAGGATACCGCTTGACGTCGCACGGATTGAATTGACCCGCATTTCAATTTCGGTGCGTAAATGACCAAGGAATTTTATGGGAAGGCAAGGAGGTCTTCACTATGGAATTTGCCGATCAAGAATTGGCCGTTCTTTTGGAAAAAGGTAAGTCGCAAGGTTATTTGACCTATGATGAGGTCAATAATTATCTGCCCGACGAAGCCAGTGGTAGCGAAAAGCTGGATGGTCTTTTGGCCGAGCTGGAGAATCGCGGAATCGAACTGGTTACCGAAGCACCGGAAGATGATTTCGATGACGCTCCTTCCACCAAAGCCCCTTCGGCCCGCGAATTCGCCGAAGCATTAGACGACGACGGCAGTGGCGAATCGTTCGGTTCGGAAGAGATCACCAAGAGCAGTGACGATCCGATTCGGATGTATCTCTCGCAGATGGCCTCCATTCCGCTGTTGGCCCGTACCGAAGAGATCGCCCTGGCCAAGAAGATTGAAATCACCCGCAAACAGTTCCGCCGCTTGGTGCTGGGCTGTGACTTTGCTTTGCGTCACACGGTCGAGATCTTGGAAAAGGTTCATCGCGGCGAATTGCCGTTCGATCGGACGATCAAAGTCTCGCTGACCGAGAACTTGACCAAAGAGCAGATCCAAGGCCGCATGCCGCACAACCTAAAGACGCTGCGGGTTATGCTCGAACAAAATCGCCGTGATTTCCAACGTTTGTTGCGTAAGAGCACTCCCCGCGAAGAACGTCTGGCCGCACGCAAGCGTTTCATTCGTCGCCGCCAGAAGTGTTTGCAACTGGTAGAAGAGTTGAGCTTGCGTACGCGTCGCGTGCAGCCGGTCATGGCCCAGCTAGAGGACTTTGCCGATCGGATGGAAGAAATTCGGGCCCGCTTGGACCTGATTCGCGAAATTCCTGCCGCCAAGGACGAACGAGCAAACCTGCGTAAAGAACTTCGCGACTTGATGCTGCTAACGCTGGAAAGCCCACGCAGCTTACGAGCTCGTTGCGAAAAGTTCCGCAAGCAGTTCGATCAATACGAAGGAGTCAAACGCCAACTGTCCAGCGGTAACTTGCGTTTGGTGGTTTCGATTGCCAAGAAATATCGCAACCGTGGTTTGAGCTTCCTCGACTTGATTCAGGAAGGCAACACCGGCCTCATGCGGGCGGTCGATAAGTACGAATATCGCCGTGGTTTCAAGTTCTCGACCTATGCTACCTGGTGGATTCGTCAGGCGATTACGCGGGCGATTGCCGATCAGGCCCGGACAATTCGCATTCCGGTTCACATGATCGACGTGCTGTCGAAACTGCGAAACGTGCAAAAAAGCCTGCTGCAGGAACTTCGTCGCGAACCGACCATGGAAGAAATCTCGCGTCGCAGCGAAGTCCCGGTCGAAGAAGTTCGTCGAGTGATGGATATTGGCCGCCATCCGGTGAGCCTCGATCGTCCCATCGGCGAGAGCGAAGATAGCAGCTTTGGCGAATTCATCGAAGATGGCCACGAAGAAACACCCATTCGTAAGGCTTCCAACGAGATCCTGCGAGACAAGATCGGCGGCCTGCTGAAGACGCTGACCTATCGCGAACGTGAGATCATCAAGCTCCGTTATGGCCTGCAAGATGGTTACACGTATACGCTGGAAGAAGTGGGTCGAATTTTCAAAGTGACCCGCGAACGTGTCCGGCAAATCGAAGCCAAAGCCGTGCGAAAGCTGCAACATCCAGTTCGTAGCCAGCAATTGGCTGGATTTCTGCATACGGCCGATGCTGCCTAAGCAGCAGTAACGACAACTTTAGCAAACCCCCAAAGCATGGGCATTATCGTAATGCCCATGCTTTTTTGTGTTGCCTAACGGGTAAAATAAATGGGTGGCGTGTGCTAGAACCAAGGGGACTGGTACATTATCCAGAGAATCGAAACGCAATATCCCCCTGATGGATGGAATATGTCCAACCGACCCTACAGCGAGGTGCTCCAGGAACTTCACCGGATCCACCGTCAGCTCAGCGACTTGCGAAGTCGTTTGACCCGCTGCCCGCTTCGGGTAAACGCGGCACGCAATCGTGTAACGGCGGCCGAGGAAGTGGTGGCTACGACCAAAGAGGCGATCAAAGCGACCAAAATGACCGCCGACCGTAAACAGCTGCAATTGCGGGAAAGCGAAAACAAGGTTGCTGTTACCGAAGGCAAGCTCAACGCGGCCAAGACCAACGAAGAATTTCAGATTTTCAAAGAACAGATCGCAGCGGCTCAGATGGCAAACAGCGTGATGTCGGACGAGATTCTGGAAGCTTTGGAAAAGATCGATCAGCTGGAAGCGAAAGAGGTTGAAGCCAAGCGAGCCGTCGAGACAACCAAGTCCGATTGTGCCAAAGTGGAAGCCGAGGTCGAACAGCAGCGGGCCCAGTTAGAATCGGAGATCGCTCGTGTGCTGGAACAGCTGGAAGGTGTGGAAAAGGATATTCCTCCAGATATCCGTGCGGACTACAAACGCGTGGTGAAAACCAAAGGGGAGGAAGCGCTGTCCTCGGTGATGAACGGTTACTGCACCCAGTGCAATGTGCAGCTGCGAATTCAGACGGTGAGCGATTTGAAGCTAGGTAAGCCTGTCTTTTGTTCGACGTGCGGGGCTTTTCTTTACTTCCCCGAATAAGCAAAAGCAAGCGTCTAGCCCGTTTTTTAGGGCTGACAATGCCTAATTAGTGCGATGCGCTAGTCGTAGGTCAAAGCTGGCTTTACAAACAGCTCCTATTTCAATAACAATAAAAAGAACAACACAAACAAGATCTTACATGCGGCCTGACCCAGGTCGCGTTTTTTTTTTCAGTGAGGGAGTTTCTGACATGTCGAGCATGGCCGATAGAATGCCCATGTCCCGTAAAGGGTACGAGAAGCTTAGAGCCGAGTTGCATCATCTCGAAGACGTTGAAATGCCAGCGATCACCGAGAAAGTGGCCAACGCCCGAGCTGAAGGGGACTTAAAAGAGAATGCCGAATACCACGGCTCTCGCGAAACTCAGGGAATGATTCAGGCCAAGATTAACTTGCTTAAATCGAAGCTAAGCAAGGCCCACATCATCGATCCATCCTCGGTCGATACGTCCGTGATTGGCTTTTTTGCCACCATCACCGTCCGCGACGTTGATATGGACGAGGAAGAAGTCTATTCGTTGGTGGGTTCTGGCGAAGAGGATTTCATGAATAACAAAATCCTCGTCGATAGCCCCATGGCTCAAAAGTTGATCGGCAAAAAGGTGGGGGATGTCGTTGAGATTCCTGCACCCAAGGGGACCTACGAACTGGAAGTGCTGAAGATCGAATACATCTTCGATGAAGACTAGTTCCGCCCCTTAGCGAAGCGAACATACCAACGGTCTGGCAAATTGCGAGGCCGTTTTTGTTTGAGTGCCCTGGCTCCAACGTTTAGGCTGTAAGGACCTTCCGCGCGATGTCCCGCCGCTACTTGGAGTTGCTCTTCTCATGCCGTTCCGTTTCTCGCTATTGTTGCTCTTGGTTTCGTCTGCCTGGGCGGCTGCTGAAGAACCTCTTCCGCAAGCTAAGCCGGTTCCGCAGATGCAGGTTTTGCCTCTGCCGCACGATCAAATCTCGGTCACGCGCGATGGCCAAGAGATCTCGCGTTATCATTATGCCCCCGATTTGGAACGGCCTTTTCTGTATCCCATCGTAGGACCTGCCGGACGCAGTTTGACGCGCATGGGGCATCCGCACGATCCCAACGGGCATAGTCATCACAATTCGGTCTGGGTTACTCATCACGATGTCAACGGAGTCGACTTTTGGGCCGATCCATCGCCGGGCAAGATCAAGCACACCCGCATTGGTCAATTGATCGATCACGATGATCGCGCGGTGATTCAAGTCGTGAATACCTGGATCGATAGCCAAAGCGAGAAAACGCTGCTGGAAGAACGACGCACGATGTCGTTTGTCCCACTGCCACAGGACGAGTGGTTGCTGGCGATCGACATTCAACTGACGCCCCCAGCGGGACCGGTGACGTTTGGCGATACACCGTTTGGCCCGCTAGGTGTGCGTATGGCCAAGTCGATCGGAGTGAATGATGGCGGGGGGACCATCCGCAATAGCGAAGGTCTGGTCGATGAAAAAGAAGTCTTTCGAAAACGGGCTCGGTGGGTCGACTATTCCGGGCCAATCACGTCTCAGGCAAACGAAGGAATCACGCTGTTTAATCATCGTGACAATCCAACGTTTCCAAGCGCATTTCACGTACGCAATGACGGCTGGATGGGAGCGACCATGTCGTACGAGAAGCCGCTTGAGCTGAAAAAGGGAGAATCGCTATTGCTGCGCTATGGGCTCTATATTCACGCAGGCGTCGCCTCATCTCAAAAAATCGAGCAAGCTTTTGCCACTTATCACGAACTTCCAATATTGCCTGCAAAATAGAATCGGCGATAATCATCCCCATTCCGGGGAGTAATCCGTGTGCTTGAAAGATTCCAGTCACGCCGCCTCCCCACGGTGTAGGAGTAATTCTCAGTGATGTCGAACGATCAATTTACTGTCGAAGATAACACCCGATCCGGCGGAGGTGGTTGCACGACCATCGTCATCGGCTGTTTGGTCGTTTGCCTGGTCCTGGCGGGAATCGCTTGCGGGGTTGGGTACTACATTTATGCGACCACCAACTGGAACGAACTGGTTGCCAACGTGGTGGAGCCTGAAATTAAACGCATCATCAACGAAACCGATCTTCCGGAAGACCAGAAAGAAGGAATGAACGCGCAGGTCACGCGTTTGGCCGATGGATATCGGGAAGGGAAGATCACCTTCGTGCAGTTGAAGCAAGTTGGGGACAGCATTTTGAAGTCTCCGATCATCTCTGCTATTCCCGTCGAGGTTGCTCGTGTTAGCTATATCGACCCTTCGGGACTCTCTGACGAAGAAAAGGCGAATGCGACGAAACAATTGGAACGAGTCGCGCACGGGATGTTCGAGGAAAAAATTGACGAGAAAGAGCTCGAAGAGTTGATCGACGGTCGGATTGCCGACAAGAACAAGGAAGGCAAGCTCGAATTTCGCCAAAAGGTAACCGATGAGCAACTACGAGAATTTGTTACCGCTTGCCAGAAGCTGGCCGACTCGAAAGGCATTCCAGATCAAGAGTATAAGATCGACTTCGCCGCAGAATTAAAGAAGGCGGTCGATGCTGCGTTAGACGGCAAACCTGCCGAACCGAATGCGGATGGCGAAGACTCGCCGTAGGCAAGTTCAAACGCTCTCGCCCCAACCTTGCCAAGGGGGGCGAGAGGCTGATGCTTACTCGCTGATCTTTCTTCGCTGAGAAATCTTTAACTGGCAGCCGTTTGGCGAGTAAATACTTTTTGCCGCCACCGGGCAAATGTCCCTGGCTGCCAATCGGCGTTGAAATAGGCCAGGCTGTAGGCCACGGGGATGACGAGCAAGGTCAGGATCGTGGCGAAGCCGAGCCCGAAGATCACGGCTCCGGTCAGCGGTTGCCAAAATTCTGCCCCGCCACTCAGGTTTAAATACAACGGCAACAAGCCACCAATGGTCGTCGCGGTGGTTAGCATCACCGGACGGAGGCGATTGATGCCGGCTTCGATGATGGCGTCCTGAACCTTGAGGCCACGTTTTCTCGCTTGGTTTATAAAGTCTACCACCACGATCGCATCGTTCACGACAATGCCGGTTAAGCTCACCAAGCCAATAAATGTCGCCAGGCTGAACGGGAAGTCGCTGAGGAACATGCCGGCGACCACCCCCACAAAGCTCAGCGGAACCGTGATCATCACGATACATGCCTGGCGAAAACTGCCGAATTGATAGACCAGAATCGCGAAGATCAGCACCACCGCAATCAGCATCGAGGCGGTTAAGTAATTCATGTTCTTGGCGGTTTCTTCGCTTTCGCCGGTGAACTCGGCCCGCAGCCCTTCCGAGGGCGTACCTACCGTGCCGACAAAGGCCATGTCCATGAAGCTCATTGAAGGATCGTTCACCGTTCGGAAGCCAAGCGATGGCAAGATTTCCTCACGCAGTTTTTCAAAGATGAGGTCGGTATCTGGATTGTCGACCACATCGCATTTGGCGGTGACGGCTCGTTTGCGGTCGTAACGATTCACGGCAAACAAACTCGTGGCACGATCTAAATGGGCCAGCTGCCCAATCGTGGCCTTCTTCCCATTGGGACTGGTGAGCATGATTCTTTCGAGCTGGTCTTTGGAAGCCCGGTACTCGTCCAATGCCTGCAACCGCAGCGTTACGTCTTCGTCTCCTAGGTTCAGCTCGATCGTGGTGTCGCCGTTGATTGCCGTTTGAATTGCCTGGGCGACTTGAGCTTCGGTCATGCCGTAGATGCCGACAATTTCCGGGAACGGTTCGACGACGATCTCGGGATTCAAATTGCGGTAATCGGAGCGAACATCGACAGCCTGGGGAATTTGATGCAAGGCCGCCGTGGTCGCATCGGCCACGTGCCCTAGCTGGTCGAGGTCGTCTCCGGTGAAACGAACAGCCACCTTCGCGCCCCCAGGCGGACCTTCTTCGACTTCTTTAATGGTGTATGTCATGCCTGGGAACTGCTTGATCGTTTGATCGAACTTTTCCCGTAGCTCGGATAAGATCATCCGTTCGTGTCGTTCCCGGTCGAGCGGCGAAAGGAGTTCGACCATGATCGTGCCAAACTCTGGACCAACGGCCGGGTCGTTTTCCAAGCGGCTGGCTAAACCTTCTGAAGAACCCAAGGCCGAAACGAAGTTCACAAGTTCGCTGTTCGGACGGGCGGCGAGTTCCCGCAACGGTTCTTGCAGGGCTTCGGCGGCTGCAATCGTTTGATGAATGCTGCTGCCCAAGGGAAGCTCGTACTTCACCTCGAATTGCCCACGGTCGCTTGGCGGGAAAAATTCTTTCTCGACATGCACCATCATGAAACCGGCCCACACCAACGCCAGGATCGTGCAAGCAACAATCGCCCACCGCGTTTGCAGGCTCCAACGCAATGCGTAGATATACATTTTGGTGAAGAAGCCCAGATTAGGCCGAATGCGGATCTCTGCGTCGTCGTGCGTCCGGGGAATGGCAGCATGCACCGACTCGTCGGCGACGACTTCGCTTGGCTTGCGCCGACTATACCAACGGGCCGCGACCACTGGAATGAAGAAGTGATCGACAAGGATACTACCGAAGAGCGAGACGCTGACCACTTCCGGCATCACACGCATGAAGTCTCCCATGATGCCAGGCACCAGCAACATCGGCAGAAACGCAGCAATCGTGGTAAGGTCGGCCATGATGACCGGCGTGCCAACTTCTTCAATACCGATTTTAGCGGCGTCGACCGGATCTTCGCCGCGCTCGATATGCCGGTGGATGTTCTCTGCCACGATAATGGCCCCGTCCACCACCATTCCCAGCACCAGGATGAAAGCAAAGATGACCATGTTCGAGACGGGAATCCCCAGGGCATACAGCGCGATCAAACCCACCGCAGAACTGAGCGGAATTGCGGTCAGCACCAAAAAAGAAATTCGCAGACCCATCGTCCAGGCCAGAATTACCAGCACCAGCATCGCGCCGAAGATAAAGCTAGAGCCCAGCACGCGGAACATAATCGAGATTTCGGCAGACGTGTCACGGGTGATCGAGAACTTGATATTCGGGTACTGCGGTCGCAGTTCTTCGACTTTCTCCTTCACCGTGATTGCCGCAGCCAACGTGTTGATGTCGGCTTCTTTGTTCACGATGATCGTGGCGCACGATTCACTATTTAAAAGCGCCACGTTTCGTAAACGTCGGTAGGTGTCTTCTACCTGGGCGACGTCGCCGATCTTGATGAGTTTGCCACCCTCGTTGCTGATGATCGCATCTCGAATATCATCGACACCGCGAAATTGGGTTTCGTTGCGAACGCGAAAGTCGAATGTCCCGGTATCGAGTTCCCCCGCAGGCATTTCGGCATGGAAGTTGGCCAGCGCCTGGCGAAAATCGCCCAGCGTCAAACCGTACTCGGCTGCCAAGTCGACGTTCACGTTTACATGGATTTCGCGTTCCCGTCCGCCAAAAAGCTGGGTGTTGGCAATGCCTGGGATCGTTTCGAGTTCTTCCTGCACTTCTTCGGCCAGCGTTTTCAGAGCGGCCTCGTCGAATCCTGCCGGAGCGGTCATGTTGACCAGCATCAGGGGTGTGTTCTCGAAGTCGATATCAGTGACCGAGGGTTGCACTTCGCGGGCAACAGGAAGCTCGCGCCGGATTTCGTCCACCAAGTCTTTGACTTCGCCGCGAGCCTGATCGGGATCGACACCGTCGAGAAAGATGATTTGAGTAACGCTCGACCCACGCGTGCTGGTAGAAGCGATGAAGTCGACGTTCTTGAGCTTTTGCAGGGCGTCTTCGATCTTGCTGGTGATCTGTTCCTCGACCTCTACCGGCTGTGCGCCAGGGTAGGGGACAGCCACCAAGACCACTGCTTTCGAAATCGCAGGGGTCCGCTGCACAGGGATATTCAAGGCCACCATCACGACGGCTGCCAGCACGATCGCCGTGCAAACAATCACGAAGCGAGGCTGGTCGATAGCTCCGGCACTGATCTTCATAGGAAGTCGCTCCTTGCTTACTTTCCGGAGTTCTCGGTTTCGAGACGCGATACTTCAGTCATCGGGACTCTGCCACTTGTGGGAGAAAAGAGGGGAGTCGTGTTTGATTGAATCGCCCCCATTACCTCTAAAGGCCGCCCTTCAACCAGACGATGCTGCCCTTGCACGACCAACAGTTCGTGGCCGCCGGGAATCGAAGGGAGGATAAAATTGCGGCCTTGCTCGATGTACGAGGGAATCTCGATTTGCTGAGCGATCAGGTTAGGCATCTCGGCCAGTTCCATGCCGGCCAGGTCGATCTTCGTGGTGGGGTTTTCAGGGGAAACGACCGCAAAGAATAGGTTTGCCGTACGATCGTTGAAAACGACGCTCTCGACGGGGATCTGATAGCCATCCAACTCACGAATGACGAAATCGGCTTTGGCGACCAAGCCGGGCTTGAGCAAGCGATTGGGATTATCCAGCAGCACTTCGACCTCGAACAAGCCGTTGCCATCGCTGGCCGTTTCCGCCATGCGATAGACGGTTCCCGCCAGCACGGTGCTCCCTTCCAGGTTCGAAGATGTATCGAAACGTCGCACGTACACCTTGAAGTCGGAAACAGGATTGGGGAAGCCTGGCTGAGGAGGTGGTTCTGACTTACGACGCTTTTGATTGAACTGCCGCTGCATGGCAATGATGCGAGATTCAGGCACCCCTACCGTTAACAAGACCTTATCGACCTGAACAATCTCGAAGACCGCCTGGTGCATGTTGATCGATTCGCCCGCGTTGACCAACCGTTTGGAAATGACGCCATCTTCCGGAGCGATTAGGAGGGCATCTTCGAGGTTCTTTTCCGAGATATCCTGCATCGCCTTGGAAACTGCCAATTGCTGGGTAGCTTGCTGGAACGAGGTTTCCGATACGACCCCGGGACTGCGCTGCTGCAAGTTGGCCAGCCGTTGGTACTCGGTTTGGGCGTTTTCCAGGTTGGCGTTCGCTTCGTCACGACGCGAACGCAGGATCCGCGTATCGAGCTGGGCCAAGACTTGCCCGGCGGTTACCCGGTCGCCGACGTCGAGGGTCTTGCCTTCCGCCGTCTTACCGAGCGATTCGACACGGCCTGCTAGTTGAAACGCCAGCGAGAAACTTTCCAGTGGTTGGATCGTTCCGGCGTAGCTATCGAGGATCTCTAGTGGCTGCCGGTGTAACTGCATCAGCGTTACCGGGGCCAACGAATTGCTACTAGGCGTAAGGGGTTTGGTCTCGTTCGATACGGGCTCGGGGGCGCCAAAAAATTGATTGCGCCCACCACTGACGTACATCACCGCCAAGGCGAAGATCGTAACGATGATCAGACCAACGAATTTTCCAATCCGTCGTTTCATGAAATTCCCGCACGTTGAAATGAAAAGGATTATCTTTCGGTGACTTCACGATTTAGAAAACGTACCACCAGAAAGGTATTCGATAAGTATGCTAGGTCGATCGTATTTCAGGGAGTTGCTGCTGGCAAGGTAAAATGGACACAACGTCCAACTTACGACTCGGTCACGCCACTTGCGATCAATAGTTCTACTAAGGCTTCCGGTGAAACGTTTCGGATTAACAGTTTCTTTTGGGAACTCGTCTCGCCAGAAAGAATCTCAAGCTGGGAACCGCGAAGTTTCCAGGTTTTTCGCAAAAAATTAACAATCGCCTTGTTGGCCTTCCCTTTTTCGGCGACTTCGGTAACACAAACTTTGAGGGACCCTGCTTGCAAACCACGCAGTTCTGTCTTGCGGGCACCCGGCTGCGCCTTGATTTCTAAGACGCAACCTAACGGGTGGGGTTGAACGTTGACGTTCACCGGAGCCCCTCAAACAACGTGGAACCAACACGAACCATCGTAGCCCCTTCGCGAATAGCCAGATCGAAATCGTGGCTCATGCCCATCGAAAGTTCGTCTAGCGAGATTTCGTCTGGGCAATTATCGCGGAGCTTGTCCCGCAGTTGCCGGAGTGCGGCAAAGTCCTTTTGGGCTTGGTCTCGCCCTCCATCGAGGGAGGCCATGCCCATTAAGCCAACGATTTGCAGGCGATTCAACGCGGCAATTTGTCGCAGGGCCGGTTCGATCTCGTCTGGGGAAAAGCCATGTTTGGCGGAGTCGCCTGAGATGTTCACTTCAATCAAAGCCTGCAGTCGACCGTCGCCTGTCCAATCGTCGTTGGCGGCTTGCAGTAGACGTAAGCTGTCGCCGGAATGCAGCAGCGAAAGAAGCGGGATGGTTCGCTTGGTTTTGTTGCGCTGCAAATGGCCGATCATGTGCCAGCGGGGCGAGAAACTGGCCAGGGCCTCGGCTTTCGTCCATAACTGCTGAGGGCGGCTTTCCCCTAGATCGTGACAGCCGAGTTCTAACAACGCCTGGGTGGTTTCGAGGTCGACATATTTCGTCACCCCGATCAAGCGCACGGCGTCCGCCGTACGGCCAGATGCCGCAGCGGCTTCTGCCAGCGTTTGTCGAACTTGTGCCAGGTTGTCACGCAAGCGCGTTTGCATGGAGGTGTCGCTATGGGGATCAGGAAGATTGCACTTCCAGCAGTTTCTCGATGTCGCCGTTTTCGTCAAGCCGCGCGACGACTGCTTCGGAGATTAAATTGACACCGAGGAACGTGCGGCTGGCTTTTTCGGTAAGGGAACGATAGAAAACCCAGTGCCCAGTGGCGGTTTGCACGCGGTAGGCAACGGCCCGGTCACGTGGCTGAATGACCAGTTTTTCGGCCACGGTCAATTGCCGCCAGGTTAACGGTTTGCCCTGTCCTTTCTTCGCCAAATCGAAGAACAGAGGAGCGACCAATGCCTGACCGGTGCCCGTTTGGCGAAGGGTTAGTTTATCGTCGACCAGTGTGAACTTGCCCAGCACCGAGTCGCTCCGCCATTCGTTAATCCCCACCGGCAGCAACGTGGCCTTCGACTTAGGAAGCTGCAGAAACGCTTCGTTCGTTTCGCCAGCCAAGTCGATCTTAGTTTGGGGGGTGAGGGGAGGCTGCGATTGATATTCAATTTTTTGAGCCCGATCGTTTAGCAAAACCGTGTCCATCGCCCAGAGGAAGTCGTCTTCGCGGGCCATGAAGAAGAGCCGTTGGAGACGAACTCCAGAGGTCCACTCTTGCTCCATTTCAAGGTAGTCGCCGTCGTCGTCGGCCAACCAGCCGACTTGTTCCCAGGTGCTGGTAGGGGAAAGTTCGACGCCGTCGACGGTAATCTTGGTGTCCCAGGCTCCGCTGAGAATCATATCTTCGCGCGATTCCAGTTCGACAATCAACGGTTCCAAGTCGTGGCGAACGGCGAAGCGAGGACTTGTGCGTTGCCAATCGGTACGCAGGAAAGCAAACTGGCTCCAGGCCGATTCATAGCTGGGGTAAGGAAGTTGCCATTCCGAGGCCTTCCCCTTGCTGTTGGGAAGGGTGAGATGGGCAATGACGTCGTCTTCTTCATCCTTGCCTTGGGCCAGGGCGGTTTGGTAAAGGTGTTTGTTGTAAACGCCAGAAAGGCCGGAGCTAAGCGTCTGCGTTCCGTCGGCCCGCGTCAGTCGCAGCAGATGCCGCACCATCCATTGGTACTGGGTGTAGGCGTCGGCAGAAAGTTGCCAGCCGTCGGTGGCTTGGATCATCGCTTGACTGCGCGTCCAACATGCCAAAAGAGCCCGCAAGTGAAGAAGTTGATCGACCTTGAGCAGCCCCTCTCCGTCGGTCAGGGACTGCATCCCTTCGTCCAACACTTCCACCGCCGGCGAGCCAAGATCGAGGCAGGCTTGAAGTTCGGGGAAAAGGTAGGCCAGGGTGAGCGGCAATTCACCTGCCAGGCCTTGCTCGAAGATTTTTTTCGAGAAGTTCGTCGAGGCGGCGTCAATCGCGTGGCTCATTAGTTTATCGAGCAGTTGCCACCACAAGTCCGCACTGAGCACTGGCGCCAGAGTTGGCAACGCATGAGCACATGCCAACAGTTCGAGAACCAAATTCCGCTCGGCAATCCGCCGATCGAGGCAGCCGAGCCACTGTTCCAACTTGGTGGCCAGCTTTTTGGTTGGTTTCGCTCGTCCCGAAGCCACTTCGCCTAGGCTTTCCAGTAGCGGAATCGTTTGGGTGTCGATCACGTCGTCGGCGAACAAAGCCCAGGCTAACGGCGAAGTCTTTTTGCCGGAAACGAGCGACTGAAGCGTCGCAACGTTCTTGCGTGTGGCGAGGTAGCTTTTCCATTGCTCCCAATTGCGACAGTCGATTCCCTTGGGGGCATTCTTGGCGAGCTTTACCCACGCCGGAAGTTTTGCTTTGGGGGTGGCTGGGGCATGCTGGGATTGGTCGCTAGTGTCCGTGGCCATGGCTTCCATCGAGCGAGAGTTTGTTAGAATAGTTCCGTCGTGATCGCCGCAGGGCGTTTCCCTGGCAAAAGGGAACGCTCAGGCTTGATCATCTTAGCAATATGGGCTGACTTTGACGCCCCCCGGTAACCCCTTTTCCGCCGAGAAATGCCATGCCAGCGTCCAGCATCCTTTCGAGCGTCCGCTGTCGGTTCCTGCTGCCCCTTTGGCTGGGGCTCATGATGTTGCCGTTGGGAAATGTGATCGCCCAGCAAGAAGGGGAGAATGGGGCCAAGCCTGCCGCAACGAAAGCGGACACTTCCGAGGCAGAAACCGCCACAAAACC
This sequence comes from Bremerella cremea, assembly GCF_003335505.1. Lineage (NCBI taxonomy): Bacteria > Pseudomonadati > Planctomycetota > Planctomycetia > Pirellulales > Pirellulaceae > Bremerella > Bremerella cremea. The sequence goes on along the minus strand of NZ_QPEX01000010.1, from coordinate 768,887 downwards.
AGAAGCGAAGCCAGAAGACGTTCAACTCCAAGAGGCGAACGGCATTCGCAAATTGATGCCCAACATGCCGGTTTGGATCGATTTGAAACGCAAGATGGTCATCATGGACGGCGAGGTTTGCCTGCGGAAGGGTTCGCTCGAAATGTTTGCCTGTTTGCGGGGGACGAAGGAGCATGAATCGGTTGTGGCCGTGCCGGCGGATGCGTTCGTGGTGCATGCCGGTTTGCTACGCATTGGCGCTAAACAAGGGGAGCCGGTTTCGTTCGATCCTGAATACCAGCCGCCATCCGGAGAGGTGATCGACGTGCTAGTGCAATGGACCGATGAGAAAGGGAAGTTGCGTTCGGTGCGGGCTCAAGAGTGGGTTCGTGAAGCCGAAGGGAAGAAAGAGATGCCTTACAACTGGGTCTTCCCTGGCAGCTATTTCTGGAAAGACATTCCTCTGCAAGAGGTCGTCAAGGCGAAAGAACAAGGTATCGATCCCGACACATTGCCAGGCAAACAGGTTTACGCCGCAGAAGGTGGCGAGTTGATCTGCGTGAGCAATTTCCGCTCGTCGATGCTCGATTTGCCAGTGCCCAGTACCGATGCAAACAACAACCTGTGGTTTGAAGCCAATACCGAGAAGATTCCGCCAGAAGGGACCAAGGTGCGTATCTTCTTGATCCCCAACAAAGGGAAGACGGCCAAGTTAGAGGCAGCTCAAAAAGCAAAAGCGGCTGAGAAACCTCAGCCCAAACTGGAACAGCCGGTGCCGGTGGAAGAAGAGAAGAAAACGCCAGCCTCGAAAGAGGCGGCCTAAGCAGATCGCCTATGCAGCGGCAAAGTAGAAAATGGACACGACGGTCACAAACGCATTGACGATCGCCAGCAGAGCGATCCAAAAAGCCGTGTTGGTTAGCCAAGCCCCCTGCTCAGTAAACTTGCCCAAGCGAATCGCTTTTTGATCGGCGACAGCGTAAGTCAGCGTTACTGGGGCGATGAGCAGGGAAATGATCCATCCAAAGATGCCCAGCACACTGCCGACAAACGGCCAAAAGAAACGCATTATCGGTAAGGCACTAGCCAGAAATCCGATCAACGCCATGGTAACCAGCAGCGGGCCATTCGAGTTCACTTTCGGTTCGTACGCCCCGCGATAATCGGCCGGGGCATGCACATCTGCCTCGGCCCCTTCTTCCACGAGATCGTCCTTAAACGGATTATTCCCCGCAGCCAAGTCAGGCTTCTTCAGATCGTCCAACTTCAACGGTCGATTGGAACGGGGTGAAGGCATACTTGCTTCCTGGGTGGCGGAAGAGGAATAGACAAAGAGAACGTCGAGGCAAAAAATTCTGTTTTACCTCGGAGTTCTCTGCGACAAAAAAAACGTTTAATCGAGCTTACCAATTCGGCAATGCTTTAGGATCTCTGCCGGGGTGCTAACGTAGCTGGTGTAGAACGGGCCGAACTCGGCGTAGCGGGCACTCGCTTCGTCGAAGCGCATTTTGTAGACGATGTCTTTCAGGTATTCGGGGTTACGAGCCCAGAGCGTGACGCCCCATTCCCAGTCGTCCAGGCCGACACTTACGGTGATCAACTGCGAAACCTTCCCGGCGAACTGCATCCCGCTTTGGGCATGCTCGGCCATTAGCGCGTTGCGGGCAGAGAAGGGGAGGAGGAACCAGTTTTCGCCCACTTTCCGTTTTTTGTTCATCGGATAGAAGCACATCGCCGGGTACGACGGGAAGTCTGGCGTCAGCCGTTGGTTGTTCATCATCGGCAAGCGTTTAGCGTAGGCGTTCACCTTGGCTTCGTACGACGGCGAATCTTTCTCTTCCCCTTCACGCAGCAAGCGCTCGGCGAACTGTTCGATCGAGGGGACGTACTCGGAAATCTCGGTAACCGAAACAAACGAGTAGGTCGGCGAGAGAGCTGCACCGAGGAGGCTGGCCATCAGCTTTTGATGAACCGAATCGATCACCAGAGGGTTGGGATCCATCAGCATCATGGCAAAGTCGGCTTTGTGCCCGCTGACAATCGAAGTTTGAAGCCGCTGCGGCTGCCCTTCTGCTGCCGGATTCAAAATCTCGCTGAACTGCTGACATCCTTCGGCGATCTCTTCTGGGGAAAAGCCAGAGAGGAGAGCTCGATCGAACGAGTAATAAAAGTGGCTACAATGCCAACCCTCGGTCGGGACGATGGAAGGTTCAGGCAAGGGGGCGGAACCGGGGCGACCATGGCTCATGGGACAGACTTCTCACAAGAGGGCGAAACGTGACAACGGAACCATCCAGTCTATCAAATCGCCCCGCCTCGTCGAAGTAGTGTGCCAGAGGGAAGAGGAGAGGTTCGCTATTGAGTTCATAGAGGCAATAACGAGAAGATGAACCACGGCTCGGAACGGATGGCCACGGAGAAGAATCAGGCCGACGCCGGTGGCACACAGAATGGTAGGCTCTATGCCACGGTGTTCTGGTTGACCTCTGTTGGCAAAAAAATCAACGTTTTGTTTTCGCGGTGGGCGTTGAAGCTTCGTCCAGGTCGTGGCAGAGGCGTTCGAACGATTCGCGAGTTAGGTGGATTTCATCTTGCTCGCGCACGCCGCTGCTGGCAGCGTAGCGTTCGATGGAAATGCCGTCTCGATCAACGTTCATCTCATAGTAACGCTGTGTCTGGCCGTCGCTGCTTGGTTTTTGGGAGCGGATTTGAATCTGCGGGCCAGAGGGGTCGTGCTCGATGATTGCCAGCGGTTCTAAAAGGTAGTCGACACGACGCACTAAGTTATCGGCCACGTCACTTGCCTCTTGCGGCGATTTGGTCTCGCTAAATCGATAATCGATTTGTCGAGCCGAGACGCCAACCTTTTCGACCGTCAGGTCGGTAGCCGTGACCTTTCCCTGGTTTAGCGCCGTTTCGAACTTCCTGTTCGGCGCTGAATGGTTATCCAGCGATTGTCTGAATGTGTGAGACACGGTTGTTCTCCTCTCTTAATTGATTTCCAGCTTAACGCATTCGTGGTGCGTTCCATTCCAGCTCAGCATGACTTCTTGGTCGTCGAGAATGGTTTGAACGTGGACCGGGCGTTTCCAAAGGGTGAACAAATTGGTCAGCGTATCGCGGGCGTAGTCCATTTTCAGTTCGATGCCTTGATGACGGTGGGTTAGCAGCAACTCGCCCCGGTTCTTGTAGTTGCCATCGGTGACAAAGATCTCGGGGCGGCCCATGTTCGTGAGGCTGGACAGAAGTTGCTGCTTGACCTTGGGAAACTCGCGACTTTCAATTTCGTAGTATTCGGTCGTTTCGTTATAGCCAAACTGAAACATCTTGTAGCGACGGCAGAAGTCGAGCGTGAAGAACTCGTCGATGAAGGTCAGGTCGTTATGGATTCGGCGAACCTCGAAGATTTTCTCGCGTCCGCGCCCGACATCGGTATTCCAGTTTTGTCGCTCGTAAAAGTCATCGCAATCGTCGTACTCTTGACCGAAACAGCCTCGGTTCCAGCGGTCTTCGATATCGCGAAGCAGTTCCAAGCCCAACTTGTACGGATTCAGTCGAGTAGGGCTCGAGGCGAGTGTGCCGGAGGTGTGATCGGCATAGTTGATGACTTCCGCCGCCGTGAGTCCGTGGCGGGTCATGATGGTGGAATGCCAATAGGTGGCCCACCCTTCGTTCATGATCTTGGTTTGCCCCTGGGGAGCAAAGTAGTACGCTTCGTCCCGAATCATCGACAAGACATCCAACTGCCAAGGGCGCAGCGGGGCGTAGTTTAGCAGAAACTGCATGACGTCCTTGGTCGGTTCTTCCGGAACCGGGATTGCTCGTGCAGGGCGGGGGGCCTCCTCGGCGTCGCTGGGCTTTTTGCGGGGATTGATGAAGTTGTCCATGTATCCCTTAGCCGGCAAGCGAAAGCTCTGGGCTGCTTCTCGGGGGGAATCTTCGTCGGTGTGCGCGTGGAACTTGTAGCGATCTTCCGCGCGGGAACGCTGAATGAAGGGGGAGTGAATATCGATCAGGTCTTCAATGCTTAAGCAGGCATCGATGAAGTTCTCGACTTCTTCCACGCCGAAACGATTCATATAGCGGCGAATGCGATTGCCGTGGTTGGCCATCTGATCGATCATCTTGCGATCGGTCTTGCTGAACCATTGATTGCACTTGAAAAAATCGCAGTGCCCGTACACGTGGGCCATGACAAGCTTGTGGTCGGCGTACATGTTGCTGGACAAAAGGTACGCGTAGCAGGGATCGTTGTTGATGACGAGTTCGTAGATCTTTTGCAGGCCGTAGTGATACCCCTTGGAAAGGCGTTCGTACTCCATGCCAAAACGCCAATGAGGATACCGCGTCGGAAAACCGCCCATCGCGGCAATCGCGTTCAGTTGGTCGACGTTGACCAGTTCGAAGATCGTGGGAAAGAAGTCCAAGCCGTAATCGAGCGCGTGCTGCTCTATTTCAATTTGGACTTCTGCCAGCTCTTCGGGCAAGTTCGCGAAACTTCGATGCGTGATGGGCATGGATTTCCTCCCTGGCTTAGCTCGACTTTTGATCGAGATCCTGAACCTCGAATTTGCTTTCCGCTAGGGAACTGATCACGTCCCACAAACGAGGAAAGTCGTGACGCAGTTGCGCCTTGGCACGTTGGATCGCTTCGGCTGCTGTTTGGCAGACGACGGTTACCTGGTTGTGCCCTACGCGAACCAAGTAGCGATGCGGCACCATGGAATCGAAATCGGCTGTCGACATAAACAATTACCTTTTGCTGAGGACCTCACTTACCTTTACCGAGGAAAAGCTTGATGGAGTCGTAGATCGCATCTTTGTCCTCTATATGGGACAAGATCAGGGTTTCGTGGTTCTTGCCAAATTGATTGACAAGCGATTTCATATATTCGCCACTTCCATAAGGGCTTTCGACCTGGCCATAACAAAACAAGTTGCAGACCGGCAGCAGCGAGTTTTCTAGCACCCGCATACACGCTTTGTTATCTTCTCCCCAATTGTCGCCATCAGAAAACTGGAAACAGTAGATGTTCCATTCCGACGCCGGGAATTCTTTTTCCAAGATCCCTTGCACGACTTTGTAAGCGGAACTGATCCGCGTGCCGCCACTTTCGCGGGTGTGGTAAAAGGTTTGCTCGTCAACCTCCTTGGCACCGGCATCGTGAATGACGTAACGTGTTTGCACGCCGTTGTATTGACTGCGGAGCCAAGTATCGATCCAGAACGCTTCGGTGCGGACGATCTCTTTCTGGTCGTCGGTCATCGAACCAGAGACGTCCATCACATAAACCACCGCCGCGTTCGCTTCCGGCTGCGGAATGCTGGTCCAGCTGCGATAGCGGGTATCTTCCCTGACTGGCACAATCACCGGGTTTTTCGGGTTGTAAATGCCGGAAGCAATCTGTCTTCGCAGCGCCTTCACATAGGTGCGGCGGAAGTGACGCAGCGACTCGGGACCGGTTGAACGGATGCTGTCGTACCGATTCTTGAACTGCGAGATGTTGGCGTCCCCCTTGGGTTCGATTTTGGGGAGCTCAAGTTCGTCGCCGAGCATCGCGGCCAGTTCTTCCAGCGGGACGTCGACTTCCAGTATGTGCTTGCCAGGCTCGTTGCCTGCTTGGCCAGCTCCGTCGCCGTCGTCTCCTTTGCCTACTGGGTCGCCTGGTTCGCCGTCTCCTTGGCCGACACCTCCCTTGTTTTTGCCGTACTTAAAGTGAGGTACGTCCATGCTGGGGACCGGGATGCTGACAAGGTCTTTTCCCTTTCGCCCAATCATTTCGCCATGGGTGATGTATTTGCGAAGATTATCACGAATCCTACCTCGCACGATTTCGCGGAAGCGGTGTACGTCGCGATCGATCTTCAGCCCCATGGTTGGTTCTCCTGGCGTGGGCAATGGTCGAAACTGGGTAACTTAAACGGCAATCCGCCAGCTATTAGCAGGCTTTCTCCCGTCCTGTCCCCTCACCCTTACCCTCGCCCCTAAGGGGCGAGGGGACTGGATGTGGGAGGCTGGCCGGGCGCAGCGGATCGCATGGCACCTCGTTGTGATCGATGATAAATACTGGTTATTCGGTCACATCTCCTCGGGCGAAGATGCTGGCAACGTAGTTGAGCACGTCGGTTGCGCTCTCTTCGTCGTAGCCGTGGTCGCGGATGAGTCGTTGTTTGACTACGTCGATTTTCTCTTGCGTATCTTGGTCGATGACGCTGGAGACGAGACTGGTGAGTTTGATCGAGTCTTTTTGATCTTCAAACAACTTCAATTGCAACGCTTTGTACAAACGTTCGTTCGTCTTAAAGTCGAACTTCTTACCGTCGATCGACAACGCACCGATATAGTTCATGATTTCGCGGCGGAAATCATCTTTGCGGCTTTCGGGGATGTCGATCTTTTCCTCAATCGAACGCATCAAACGGTCGTCTGGTTCTTCATACTGCCCAGTGAACTTATTCTTCACGCGTTCGCGCTGGGTGTAGGCTTTGACGTTGTCGATGTAGTTGGCGCACAGCCGCATCATCGCGTCTTCGTCGGCGGCGATTGCCCGCTGGACTTCGTTCTTGACGATGTTCTCGTACTCTTCCTTGACCACTTCAAGCAGTTGGCGATAGTGATCGCGCTGGTCTTCGCTGGTGATCAACGAATGGTTGCCGAGACCCGACTCGAGCTCGTTCAACACCATAAACGGGTTGATCGAAGTCGCGTCGGGATGTGCCACAAGTGCGTTGGAAATCTTGTCTTGCACGTAACGAGGCGAGATGCCGAGCATCCCTTCTCGCTTGGCTTGCGACTTGAGTTCCTTGATGTTTTCTTCGGTGAAGCCAGGCAGCGACTTGCCGTCGTACAGTTTCAGTTTTTGCATCAGCGTCAAGCTGGCATTCTTGGGTTCTTCCAGCCGAGTCAGCACCGCCCACATGGCAGCCATCTCAATGGTATGCGGGGCGATGTGCTTTCCTTTGACTTTCTCTTTGTTGTAATCCTTCTCATAAATCTTCACTTCGTTGGAAAGCTTGGTGACGTACGGCACGTCGATTTTGACGGTACGGTCACGCAGGGCTTCCATGAACTCGTTGTTCTGTAAGCGACGATATTCGGGCTCGTTGGTATGTCCCAGGATCACTTCGTCGATATCGGTCTGGGCGAACTTCTTCGGCTTGACCTTATGTTCCTGGCTGGCACCCAACAGGTCGTACAGGAACGCCACGTCTAGCTTTAAGACTTCGATGAACTCGATGATGCCACGATTGGCGACGTTGAATTCGCCGTCGAAGTTGAATGCTCGAGGATCACTATCGGTGCCGTATTCGGCGATTTTGCGATAGTTGATATCGCCGGTTAGCTCCGTCGAATCTTGGTTCTTCTCGTCCTTCGGCTGGAACGTACCAATCCCGATGCGATCCTTTTCGCTGAGAAGAATTCGACGCACATGGACATCGTGAATTACCTTGGTCCAATCACCCCCGTGCCGTGCCAGGCTGTCCATGTACATGAAACGGCAGAAAGGGCACAGTTCGCCGGCGATGCTTAGTGGGTATTCGCTGTGCTTGGCTGGGTTGGTTAGTTGGGCCGCGATTTCCGCGCGGAACTCTTCCGGAATCAAGTGCAGCGGCTCTTCATTCATCGGGCACCAATGCACGGCGGACATATCGTCTGGCTTGTGGGGATCGAGCCAGCCGAGCGAATAGATGGCTCCTTCGTCCGTGGCGGAGTACCGTTCGAGCCCTTTCTTGAGCAAGCGGGCCATGGTGCTTTTGCTGCTACCGACCGGGCCGTGCAAGAGCAGCACACGCTTCTCGATGCCATAGCCATGGGCCGCACTTTTCAAGGCGTTGACCAAAGATACCTGGGCGTCTTCTAGCCCGAAAATCGCATCACGGCCACCATCGAGCGGGTCGTCGAAGAAGCGATAGTGGACTCTCTTTTCACGCGAGACTTCGTAGGTGTCGATCCCGTAGGAAAGGATCATGTCGTAGCAACGCTGGAATGCGTTGCGTGTGATTGCGGGGGTCTCCGCGATGAGGTCGAGGTAGTCCTCGAACGTTCCCTGCCAATTCTTCTTGCGGAATTGCTCTAGGTTTTGGCGCTCTGCCAGGAAAGAAACGATTTCACGACCGCCGACCATATTGCTGATCCCTCCAGAGTTTGGTTACCGAGTCCCACTCGATAGACCTGAATTCGGATTGAGACCGCGACCAAGATCGATAGCCAATCTTGGCCACGAAAGCTCTTGCTGTCGGCTGATTTTCTCGGATCGGCAACGTGGTCGAAGCAGAAAATCAACGGACTGCTTGGGGTGAGGCAGTAGGTCTTGTATGACGAAATCTGCGATTCTTGCCAAGTCGTATCTTGCTTGCTTATTCTCTCGGTCCGCGCAGGCGCACACAGCTTCTCGGAAAAAGGTTTGCCAAACGCCGAGCGCGATTGAGAAAGAACGTCGCGAAGAAAGAACAAATGGAAAGAATTGGCGTCGGATCGGCTACAAGATCGCTTTGCCTTCCCTTCATTGAAGTATCGACAGAAGGGAGAATAGAAGCAATAGAAAGATTGGATCGATTTTGAGCAGGCTCCGGCTTGTGAAAAATGGTACTAGTTGTAACTATCCATTTGGCATCGATTTCGGTGCAATCGTACCGATCGAATCGGATATCCGTATTTTTTTAAAATAGATAAGTTTGCGGCTATTGGTCGCATCCCAAGTGGTATCAGAGAGGTGCAAAAGTCCTGAAAGCAGGAGTCGGCTTGTCTCTGTGAGATACGTTTCGACTAAGCCGAGTCGCATGTCGCCAGGACACGGCTAAAGTCGAATTCGCTGCTTCCGCAAGTGTGGCAAACGAAGTGGGTGCCAAGGATTAGGCGTGTTACGCCAAAACCTTCCTGACGGCTTCCAGCAAACGATCCATCGGAAACGGTTTGCGGATGTAGTCGTCGACGCCCAGCATCTCGGCATAGGCTTTGTGGCGGTTGCCTTCGTTGCCGGTAACCATGATGACTTTGGTAGGTACCCGGTTGGTCTGACGCAGCTTTTCCAGCACGAGGAAACCGCTACGTTTGGGCATCATCATGTCTAGCACAATCAAATCAGGATCGTCCCGTTCGGCCAGGGCGAGGCCCTGATTGCCGTCGCGAGCGACCAGGACACGATAACCGTGCCCTTCGAGAGCGAAACGCATGGTCTCAACGATCTCGGTATCGTCGTCCACCAGCAGAATGGTCTTCTGATCGGCCGTCTTGGCTTCCTTTTCGCTCATTACGCGTGGCTGCTTTGTGAAAAAAGAGTTGTCGAAGCGAACACGTTGTCCATCAGTAATTTTATACTACTACTCGATTTAACACCCTCTCGCAACGGTGGGCAACCGATTTCAGAGGCGGGTTTTACAACGAGTAAGGTTCCCTAATCGGCAGGGTCTACCTACAACGGAGGGGGATCGGCGGCTGTTTGCGCCCTTTGGTACAACGGATTCTAGCAGAACCATGCATTGATCGATTAAGAATCGTGATTCTGATGCGTGCTGGTTTCCCTATTTTCTGTCGCAAGGCATTTCCGAAGAAGTTATGGCAAAACGCACCTCGCCAGCAAGCAAAGCGGCTCCCACGCCTGAGGACGCTCACACGCAGCGAACCTTCGTTGCCCCTGAGTTGCCGTACCGTCCACAAGATCCACCCAACTACCGTCCCAGAATTGGTTTGATCGGATGTGGTGGGATCACCGGTCAGCACCTCAATGCGTATCGGAAAGCGAATTACGATGTTGCCGTGCTGTGTGATGTTGAACGTAAGAACGCGGTGAGTCGGCAGGAAGAGTTCTTTCCGCAGGCAAACGTGGTGACCGATTATCATGAACTGCTGGCCCGCGACGATATCGAGGTGGTCGATATCACCACGCACCCCAATGTGCGGCCTCCGCTGATCGAGGCGGCATTAGAAGCCGGCAAGCATGTCCTCAGCCAGAAACCGTTTGTGCTCGATTTGGACGTAGGGCAGCGTTTGGTCGATTTAGCCAAGGCAAAGAACCGCTTGCTGGCGGTCAATCAAAATGCTCGCTGGGCCCCTCACTTCAGTTATGCGCGCGAAGCGTACCAAACTGGATTGTTGGGCAATCTGCATGGTGTCCATTTGTCCAAGCGGTGGGATCATCGCTGGGTTGCCGGAACGCCGTTCGAGAAAATCAAGCATTTGATTTTGTACGACTTCGCGATTCATGGTTTTGATTTTGTGAACTACCTGCTCGCTGACGAGAAGCCGCTGAAAGTCTTTGCGACAACCACTCGCACACACGATCAAAACCTGCTGCCAGCCCTCTCGGCAACGGCGACCATTGTGTATTCTCACACGCAAGTAACCCTGAGCTACGACGCTGCCACGCCGTATGGCCAACAGGAAAGCACCTACCTGGCTGGCAGTGAAGGGAGCGTTTTCAGCACTGGCCCGCACGAACGAGAACAAACACTCCGCTTGTATACCAAGCAGGGGATTGCCCAGCCAAAGCTCGAAGGATGCTGGTTCCCCGATGGGTTCCATGGTGCGATGGGAGAACTGCTCTGTGCGATCGCGGAAGGACGTCAACCCACCAACAACGCCGCGCAAAACCTCACCGGCCTGGCAACGTGCTTTGCTGCGGTTCATAGCGCTGAAACGGGCGAAGTAGTCGTCCCGGGCGAGGTTCGTCGGATGCCTTAAGTCTGTTTGTTCTGCGTGAATTAGTCGGTGCCATGCTCTCGTCTGCGTTGAGCATGCGAAGCAGAAAAGAGCATGCCGACGAAGACGACGGCATGGCACCCAACTAGCCCGTTAGTTCGGGCTTGGTTCGTAAGTCAGCGCCTGGTCATCCAACGGCTTCACCCAGACGTTGCGAAACTTCACCGGGTTGTCGTGGTCTTGCAGGAAGACTGGGCCGACCGATGTTTTTAGCTGCTTTGCCGCGATGGCGTCGAGGTAGGGCGTCGTCTTGTAGCGGAAGGGATGGTACGACGAGCGGGGCTCGCTCAGCTTGGTGCCGTCTTGCACTTTCTGGCCGTTGAGCCAAGCGGTGATTTGGCCTTCTGCGACGATTTTTCCGGCAGCATCGCGGCGCGGAGCTCGGTAGCGAATGTCGTAGACTTGCCACTCGCCAGGGGCTTTGGCGGCGTTGACCAGCGCCGGGGCAAACCCATATACGGCCCCCATATCTCCCTGATCGAGCTTTTCCTTGCCGGCGGAGTTGAGGATCTGCAGTTCGTAGTTGCCGTGGATGTAGATCCCGCTGTTGCCGCTTCCCTTTTCAGGCAGCATGAATTCGACATGAATATCGGCGTCGCGGAAGTGCAGCTGCGACACGATATGATTCGAGCGAGCGTTTCCCTTTGTCGAAGTTAGCACGCCGTTTTCGTTGGGCCAATCGATTGGGCTGCCTGTTTTGCCGAGAAACGCGTTGGTTGTCTCGCTGAGCAGGATGATCGCCCCTGCCGGTGGTGGCACCGGAAGTGGATTTTGGGTTGGTTGAAAGTCCTCGGCAATCGCATGTGCCACAGCGAAAGGGAGCAGAGAGAGGACAAGGAGGCAGATACGGATTCGAGGCATTGAGGCTACTGCTGAGGAGAGTTGAGGTGGGTAAAGTCGTAATTCGTGGGGCATCGAAGTGAACGGCTTTAGAGGCCAGCGCCGATTGCTTCCAAGCCGAACTCCAGCAGCGGCGTGCTGGCTTTGTGCAGCTTCACTAGTTGGTTAACGATCGTCCCCTTGATCCAGACGTCGCGGGTTTGGTTCTGCGTGACGACCAGGGACTTGAGCTTGAGGAACGAAGCATGTTCGTGGTCGGCATACTGCGAGTAGCCTCGCGGCATCGATTTCAGCGGCTCGAACTGGGCGAACTCGTAGCCAGCCTTGGTAAGCTTGTTGGTAATGGTGCGGAACTGTTTGGCGTCTTCCAGAATGCGATCGCGAAATAAGTTGAGCACCTTGGTTTCCAGTTGATAGAAACCTGCAGCAATGAACCCCCCGTCGGCCGCCAAGTGAGCGTACAGCAATGCCGTTTCATCTTTCTTAAGGCCCGATGGCGTGAGTAGCCCGCTGACGTGCTCGCTGTAGGGACGTTTGTCCTTGGAGAAGCGCACATCGCGGTTCATGCGAAACATGGTTTGCTTGTTGCCAGACATCGGACGACGGGCATTCTTCAGCTTCGCCGAGGTGACCTCCAGTATCTCCACGAACGGATCTTGCAGCAGTTCGCGGATTTCCTGCTTATGGGGCTGAAACCACTCGCGATTATTGTTGTCGTGAAGTTCTTCCAGCAGTTGGAACGATCGATCGACAAAGCCAAATTTCGTCATAATTACGCTCGAAAAAATAGCAGCAATCAACAAGAAGAGGAGGTCTCTTCAGAATGCTCTTCTTTTTAATTCATTGTTTTTGCCAAAGCCAGCATGCTTGAGATCCAATAACCGAGGATAATCGGCTGCTCGATAGCAAGCGAATCCCGTCAGCCATGGAAAGTCTTCGCTTCGTTTTTTGGTGAGTTGTGGTGTCTTCGAAATAAAAAACGCCCCAGCCAGATCGGCCAGGGCGTTGGAGGCAAAGGAAACGTCGGGAACGTTAATCGCTGTCTCGTTTCAGTGAGAACTGGATCATGTGCAGCCCGGTTTCGTCGTCGATCATGATAGAACCTTGTGGGGCCAGGTACTTTGAGATGACCTTGAATTCTGGCAGCGGGTTAGCATTGAGGTTCCCTTCCAGATTGCTGAAGAAGTTATTTTCCTCAGCTTGCCCCTTGATGAAGTTCCGTGTCGAATCGGCCTGAATCAGGTCGTAGAACATGCGAAGTCCTTCTTCTGGTCGCGAGAAGCTGACCATGGCGACTTTGCGTTCGCCAGCTTGTTCCAGCAGGCGATTCATCGTCAACTTAAAGCTAAGGTCGTCTGCCAAGCGAGGCGTATCGCCGCCAAGTGTTAGAGCAATATGTTCGACAATACCAGGTCGGTCGGCAAAGAAGACGAAGTCACCAATCAGGCCGAAACAAGGCAGGGGACGAAGCGAGCGACGCGTTTCCATCCTTTTCCGGCGTTCGTCTGAGATATCATCTGGAATCGGGCCGTTCGCTACTTGCAGTTGGAAGAAGGTGGCATCACCAAAGTTGCGTCGTTCGACCAAGTTCTTCAAACGTGGCAATGCGTCGACCAAGTGGTCGAGCGTTCGCTGCATGGCAGCTCGGTCTTTGACCTTGGCGGCAAACAACGTGGCTTGGCTGTTGATCCGAGCTGGCGGTTCGTACCATTGAACCAGCGTGAATTTACCTTCTAGGTTGTCGATGATCTCTGTCTTGAAATCGATGCCCGTCGGCTGATTGATACGGTTCTTGATATCTTCTTCAAACTTGTCTTCGCCCAGAATATTGTCGTAGAGCTTTTCGACGGCATTGTAACTTTTGTCGACATCCCAGTTCATGGTCATGTAATTGGTGATGTCGTCCGGCACCCAGGCTTCAGGCTCGGTCGAGGCATTCTTCATTTGAATGATCTCGATAATCCCTGTGCGGGGGCGTTCGAGCATGACATGAAAATGGCTGATCGTGTCGAAATCTTCTGCCGCCAGAATCGTGCTGCCACCCACCGCTTTCACGCCATCTAAGCCTAGCACCGGCATGAAGGCCATGATGTAGCCACCGCCACTTTGGTTTTTCACAATCGTCCGCAGCGTTTCCATCGGATTGAGGTACCAGATCATCTGAGCTGGTTCGTCCTTGGTGCCACGAGAGGAGGAAACGATGGTACGGAAGCGATCGTCTGCAGCTAAGCTGTCTTCGCGTTTGCCATCCCAGTGATCGAGCATGTCTTCGAGAGCTTCAATACGGTTGGAAGCCAGCAGAGTATGCTCGTGGATACAAACAGCAAGTGGACCGTTCTTGCCGCGGATCAAGGTGATTTCCGAGTTTTTGAATTTGTTGCGCTCGATCGTTGCACCATCGTTGGTGGCGACTGTTTCCAGCAAGTCGAGCACTTTTTCGGTCACGCGGGTATCTTCGCCAAGTTCGCACAAGATGACGACGCCCGGGTTGCCTTCTTGCATGGCCACCACGCCGATCGCCAGTTCTCCTTGCGGAATGCTCAGCAGTTCTTCCAGCGAAATGCCGCTTCGCTCTTCCGCGTCGGCAACCGATTGCTTGAGTGTCTGCCAAATACCGTTCACAAACGGTTGCATTTGCGGATCGCTAGCGGCCCGCCCGATTGCCGTTTGATCGAGCTTTTTAACGTAATCTTGTGTGTCTGCGATACGCAGAAAGACCACCGTTTGGTCAGACATGATCTGAGCCGCGTTCGGTTCCGCAGCGATACTGCTTGTGGCAGCCAGCAAAGCGAGAAGCAAGCTGAAGAGGGTGGGGCGAAATCTCATTGCAAAGCACCTTAAGTGGTGAACAGAGAACAGGTTGAGAGCAGGACTACTACCCATCATTACCCGGCTTGGTCAGGCAAAGTTTCAAGATTGTAACGGAATATTCGCCTGGAGAACCCCTACCTGGTAGCAGAATGTTGCCACTTGCAAGCATTGTATTGCCCAACACGATAAGACCACTCAATCCGGGCCTGGTTAGCCGATGGTATAGATCAACCCATCCTTTGCCGACCGCATGAAATTCTCTTGGTATCTGCAGAGAAGTCCGCAATAATGGGGTACAGAGAAATCAATGCGCGGTTACCAAATTTGAAGATTGCTCGCCAAGGACGAGAAAACCATGCGCAAGAACTGGATTGCCGGGATCTGTGTCGCCCTACTTGGTTCCCTTAGCTGGGGTGCTGGGAATATCGCTGCGCAAACGATTCAGCAGCCAAGCAGTAGTTTTGGGACGAATTCCAATAGCAACCTGGGCGGATCGATCACTCCTGGGTCGAACATGTTCTCGTCCCCGTTGCCTACCCCAACATTCGGCAACGGCTCCATCTCTAGTGGTTCAAGCTCGGCGAGTGGAAACTTTGGTGGATCCTCTGGAGGTTCGGGATCTGCGGGGGTCTCCAACGGTGGGACATCGATGATGTCTCAAAACGCACTCAATCCGTTTGGAGGAGGTGGAGGTACTACGGGATCCATCGGCGGCATGACAAACGGGCTTGGTAGCCGCAGCACGTCGCGAAGCAGCTTCGGCCAGTTTGGTGGCTTCAACAGTATGTTTGGGAATCAGGCTTTCCAAAATGGCTTTGGGCAAAACGATAAGGCTCGTTTGCCCACGCGATTAGCCATTAAGTTTAAGCACCCCTCGATTCCGATCTCTGTCGTCAACGGCGACATCAGCCGACGCGTTAGCAAGGTTGCCAAGTTCCCTAACGTGACCGTGATTGTGGAAGGCCGTGTGGCCACGGTGACGGGGTCTGTGGCATCTGAAGATGATTTTGAACTCGTTGACCGGTTTGTGTCACTTGAGCCTGGTGTGTCTGAGGTTGATAACCAGGTTGTTGTCCTGGAACCGAGCCAGGAGCAATAGTCAAGCTCTGCCGACTGGGTAACGAGCTTCCGTTAGACAAGTAATCGCTATACTTCGCGGAACTGGTAAAGTCTGGCCGGAAGCTTTGCATGTTGATCCCTGGTTTCAGCTGCATCGATTGCGGGGCCCGGCTCTTAAACGGACCCGCATTGTTGATCGCTTGTTGCTGCTCCATCAGTGGCCGTGGGTAGCGCTCGAACGTGTTTGCCGGCTGTTGGACAGCGGGCACGTTTGCTTTGGTGGAGCTTGTGCGCGGCGACTGGGTTGGCAGTGCCGAGTTACGCAGGCTATCTTGAACCGATGTTGGCAAAGTAATTGTCGTCGTGCGAAGTTTCGACTGGTTCTCTGACGGTTCGTTTTGCAGGCCTGCCGGCGTATACGATTTGCGCTGATAGGTTACCTGAGCCACATCGGGCGGCAACTGATCGCTGGGGCTAGGTGACCAATTTTGCTGCAAGTCTTGGTTGGGCCGCTTGACGATGCCTGGCAATGCTTGGGTGGTCTGTTCCCCCATCAGCACTTGGCCTGCGGATGTACGGAAGAAGGGAGCCAAAGTGATTTCCTTCTGGTCGCCACCCACTCGATCCCAAGGAACCCAAAAACTATACGAGTGTCCCAGCTTGGACATGCTGTAGTGCGTTTGCAGCTTATCTGCCTCGAAGATAAACTTGCGATCAGGGCGTTCTGGGTCGGCTTCTCCAGGACGCGAATCATCGTAACCGTACACGGTTAGTTGGCCTTCAACGCGGACCGGACGGTTCGATTCGTCGTAAAAGTGAACCCGCCCGCCAAAGCCGCGTACCGCAGGATCGTTCGGATTGTACCGAATGGTGTCCTTCCAGTTGACGACCATTTTAATGGGCAGCTTATATTCTGGTTCATCGTTTTCCCAAGGCATCTTGGGCATTTTGCCTAGCGATGTGCAACCACTTGCAGAGAGGATCGTGAGGCAAAACAAGCAAATCGCGATGGTGATACGTCGCATGGTATTGTGTCTCCTTTTGTTTTCCCTGGGGCACTAGCGAACCGGTTGCTGTTGTTGAGGAGCCTGCGGAGCATAGTAGCTCTGCTGTGGCTGAGCTTGCGGTTGCATTGCCGGGTAGGAGCGTTGTTGGTAATCAACCGGACGCACGCCAGCCGCTTCCATGTTGACAGGTCGCAAGGCGGAACCGTTCTGCTGGAAAGCGGGGATGTTCGACTGACGAGCACCTTGCGGCTGCATCTGAGGAGGCATTTGCTGCCGCATCGGTGGCTGTGGCAAGTGTTCAGGGAAAGGAATAACTGGGTTCTGCGGTCCCGCAGGTGGCATTTGGTAAAGCGGTGGCACGACGTTCGGGAAGCCCGTTGGATTTTCATCCGGGTTGATTGCCATGATACCGGCGTCCATGGGCATCGATTGGTCAAGACCGCGTAAGGCTTCCGTTCCGTACAAATTGGCCACGTCTGCCAAGCACCAACTCATGCGGCACATTTCCTGCTCTTTCAGGTATTCTGCATCGGCTTCCGTTCGCACCACGATCGGCGTGATGATGATCAGCAACTCACTTCGTGCCGAGTTGTATTTGTCGTAACGGAAGAAGCGACCCAAGAGCGGAATATCGCCGATCAGCGGAACTTGGCGGTTTTCGACTTCCACTGCGTTGTTGATCAAACCACCGAAGACGATCGTCTGTCCCGAGCGGGCACTCACCACGGCGGTTGCTGTTTGGGTATCGATACGTGGTGAACGGATCACGTCGCCGTTCTGGTTGATCGAAACAGGCACGCCGTCCGCATCCGAGCCTGTGGCCGAACGTTCGGCTTGCAGTGCCATCACGACCATGCCGTCGGGGCTAACGCGTGGTGTCACGCTGAGGATGATCCCGGTGTTGATTAACTCAGTCGAGTTGATCGTACCGTTATTGGTTTGCTGCGTGGAGGTGATATAAGGAACACGTTGACCAACCTGAATAAAGCCAGGCTGATTGTCCATGGTTTGAATATGTGGACGAGCGAGCACCTCCAGTCGGCTTTCTTGTTCTAAGGCTCGTACCAGCACGCTTACCGATTCGCTGGCCGCCGAGAATACAAAACCGCCATACCCAAGTTCACTGGTTCGTCCCAAAGCGAAGTTGGTCAAACCTTGCGAACCGACTGCACCAGCTGTCGCCAGACTAGCTGCACTCGAGCTATTGCCAAGGGGTGGGTTATTGAAGTTGAAGCCGGGAACTGAAGTACCGCTGGAAACAACGCTTCGATCAAACAGAAGCGAGTCCTGCAAGCCAAGTTCGATTCCGAATTCTTCCGTGTCGTTCAAACGAACGTCGGCGATCAGCACTTGCAGCATCACCATCGGTGGCCGGGCATCCAGTTCGCGGATGATTTCCAGCACCTGGTCGAAGTATTGCGGGGTCGCACTGATGATTAAGCTATTGCTGAACAGTTCTGGCACGACGATCACGTCACGCACCAATTGTTGGAACGGGCTGACCACCGAGGGATCGAGCGTTTGCAATTGTCGTTGTTCATCGAGCAACGCCGTCAACGATTCGGCGACCATGTCGGCCCGAGCATTGAGCAAACGAACCACAGTGCTCTTGCGTTCGGTCGCTTCGTCTTGATCCAAGCGAAGCAAGATCGCTTCCACCACGGTCAGGGCAGAGGACGAACCGGAGGCAATGATACTATTGGTACGGGTATCGACGGTGAAGTTCAACGGAATCAGGCTCGATTCGCCTGATCCACCCAAACCACCACCCGCTGCGGCGAAGAAGGGATTGGCTTGTTGAGCTTGACTGTTAGACGACTGAACGGTTTGGAACAGTTCGTTCAGCATGTTGGAAAGCTGGGTCGCATCGCCGTTGATGATCGTGAAGACCTTGATCTGCGATTCGGCGGAAGGTTGCGAATCGAGATGCTTTACCACGGCCAGAACCAGCGGCATGCTGTTTTCCGGGGCACGAATGATCAGGCTATTCGAGCGAACATCCGCAGTGACCAGCACTTCGTTCAAAATACCGGAACGCAGGACTTGTTTGCTTTCCGCATCTAGCGTCATAAACGTTAGCATCGCGATTCGCACGGCGGCACTCACTTGCCGTCCACCTTGCTGGTTGCCACCTTGGGTGGTAACGCCGGTAATCGCTTCCTGCAAAACGGGAGCCAAGTCTTCAGCCACCGAGTTGTTAAGCTGCACGATTTCAAGTTGCAAAGTCGAATCGCTTTTGGGGATATCGATTTGCTTGATGAGTGCTTCGATTTCGATCATGTCGCGGGGGCTGGCAGCGACGATGACCGCGTTGCTACGGTTATCGGCAATCACACGAATACGCGTGGCCAGGCCGGTTGGGTCGGTATAGAACTCGTTGAGTTGCGTTTGGGCATCCGAAGCAGCAAGATGCGAGAGCAGGAAAACCCGCATTCCCTTGGAGGGACCAACCGGCATATCCAGTTCGTCGATCAGTTCCAGGATGCCTTGCACGCTTTGCTCGCGACCAATCAACAAAATCGCGTTTGGCTTGTTCAGGGCAACGATGCTGACCTGACCGTAACGCGTATTGAGCATGCTTTCGTATAGCTCGTTGATGATCGTGGCGACCGCTTCGCTGTTGGCGTGTAACAGTTCGCGAACTTCGATCACAGGACGAGTTTCGACACTTAGCTTTTCGATATCGTTGATGATTCGCGTGATACGAGCGACGTCGCGAGCATGACCGCGAACCACGATCACGTCCAAACCTTCCAAAAACTCGATCTGAACGGGGCCGATCAAGCCACCATCTTCTTCAGGCGTGATGGTGAACTGGGGGTTGTTGGGATCCGCTTCGGCGGGAATATCGATCGGTGCCTGACCGTTCGATTGACCAATGATCTGAGCGGCATTGTCGTCCTGTTCGGCAGCAGCTTCCGGAGATTCTGGCTGGAAGATCATCGCAGCCAGGTCGCCGCTCCAACGGAGGGACTTTTTATCGGCCACACCCTTCAGGGCTTCAAAAACCTGACGTTTGGCTAAGCTGTTTTCAGCATCCTTCAAAGGATCGAGTGCTTTGGCGACATCGGCTCGGTCGGCATTGCGGAAGGCGACGAGCGATGTGCGAAAGGCGTCGCTATGCGATGGGGTATCCATGGCGCGGATGACTTCGCCCCAGCTCCGAGCGGCATCTTGGGCACCCCGGAGGATGACGGTGTTATCGTTGCGATAGACCTGTAAGCTGACCTTCTTGGCCGTGTTGGTCGGCAAGGTCATGATCACAAGTGCCCCTTCAGCCGAGTAGCTGACAGGGATTTGCTTGCCAACCAGCTTGTTAATACCCGACTCGAGGGCTTCCCCTTTCAGGTTATTGAGTTGAATTTCCAACTCGATCATGCCGTCGCCCAAGTCCTTGGTGCGCTGGTACTTGGCGGCCTGACTAGCAGGTTTGACTTTAGAAGTTGGAGCAGGGGTAGGAGCAGGGGCCGGCTGCGGACGAACGCGGACTTCGGCCTGTTCCATGGTGGTTGGCTGCGGCGTAACAACCGGCGAGCCAACCTGGTAGCCAGAGCGATTGACGAATTCCGCAATCTGCAGCTGAGTGGCAGCCGGTGCGGAAACGATCATTTGGTTACTGCTGGGGTCGGTGCTAATCGAAACACCAGACTTCGCATCAAACAACTGTTTGAGAACGCTGGACAGGTTATCCAACTTCTCGGGCGCTATGCGATAGGCTTGAATCTGAGTCTCCTGAGGGGGCGTTTGAGCCCACGCAGGAACGCACAGCATGCCACAGAGCATCACAACAAAGGTGTGAGCCAGGGTTTGGGTCATAAGTCTTCGACCGTAGGGGCTGATCATCCGTCGTCCTCTCTTCCATGGCGCAGCTGAAATTAGCTGAATTACCGCGCACGTCGCACTACATGGAATATTCGGTAGGTGGGGTTTAACCCCTACACCGATTTCAACCGCTACAGACGATAAATCTTCGCGCGGTGTTAGACTTTGACGGCTAGAGAAAGCCCGTAGAAAGCGAAAGGCCAATAGCTAGCTATTGGCCTAAAGGGTTTTTCAAGCGTATTGGGCGCGCTGCAAAGTTTTCGCTCAAGACTTTAAGAGGGCCCCATGGGAAGGGCGTCGGCCAAGGGTTGCCCGATTGATAGCAAGCGCAGATCTCCTTCGATTTCGATCACCACTTCACGATCGCGAACATCAACCACCTTCCCTTTGAGGGTACCGATCGTAAACGTTTCGCCAGGGGCGAGCCGCAATTGGCGGTTCTTCGGGCGGTTGTTAAGCCAAGCACGCGGCTGGCCTCCCACCGTAACGGTGCCGGTCAGGAACGTATATTTGGCTTCGTCAAATGAAGGGGGACTGACGCTTGGTTCTTCCGGTGGCGGAGGATCCTTCACATTAATGACAAGTTCCTGAGTCGTCGATTTGGCAGGGGTTCGGCTGTCGCGGGCTTCGATTGTCACCTTGAACTCGCCCAATTCCGACGGCGTCCATTTAAGCGATCCGCTTTCGCTTAGTTCGAGACCAGCCGGAGGGTTCTCGCCAAGATAGAAGCTCACTTTGTCGTCTTTGTCTGGGTCGCTGGCACTCACGCGGTACTGGAAGGAATTGCCTAGTTCGGCATCGGCAGACGTATTTGAGGTAAACAATGGTGGCTTATTCGCAGGCGAGAAAAGATTGCGGCTGGCGATTTTGTCCAGGTAATCCTTTACGTTGCCGTGCGTCAATTGATTTAAGCGAACCGATTCCGGGTTAGGAACTTCGTTCGCTCCATCCACACTAAGGACGGCCACATCCATGGAAATGTCGAGTTTGTCGCTCGTCTTGGAAGGAAGGACGGTAAGCTTCGAGAACTTGTGCAGGACGTTGAACGAATAAAATTCGTACGTGAATTGCACTAATTCTTCCAGTGTCGCTTTGCCGGTCAGATTAAAGATATGTTGGCCATGATTGCCTGCCCGGCGAAAGCTGTTCGGTTTGACACTAACGTTGCTAAAACCATTGGCTTCCAAGGTTTCGCGTAGGCGGTCTTGGTAAAAAGCTTGGCTGGCGCGTATGCTTTCAGGCAGGGCGTGCTTTTGGTACGTATCGAGACGGCTCAAAGCTTTTTTGGCTTTGGTTTCTTTGACTTGCTCGTTTCGCAGACGTTTCGCCAAAGTATCGATTTGACGATCGCGATGCTTGACCGCGTCGAAATATTGGTTCATGAAGTAGAAGCCACCCACGCCCAACACTAGGACGCCAACCAAGATGGCTAGAAATCGTTCGCGTTGGCTCATGATTGGTCCTGGGGCTTGTTGGTGATGACTTCTGCTGTTTCGCTCGCTGGCATAGGGGCGATTTCTTCAGGTTGCTGAGGTTCTTCGGTGCTCACGGCTTCGGTTTCTCCGGCGCCGCTAACTTTGGGCTCGCTGGCTTCCGGTTCTGCTGGGGCCGGTTCTTTATCTGTGGATTGGTCGTCCGTGGATTGGCTCGACTCTGTTTCTTCCTCCGCAGCGGCGACCGGAGTATTGGTAAAGCGATCCGCTTCGTCGTCAACGACGGTGATGCTTTCTAGGAAGCTCCAGTGGTAAGCTCCGTCGCCATATTCTTCATACTTGCTTTCTTTGCCTTGCACGTGGTGGTAATCATCTCGTAGGCTTCCTTCCAGCTTGGCGATTACGGAATGGTCGGATACATAGCCGTTGAACGAGATCGTACCGCCGGCATCGGTGCGTGTGCCCATGTGAAGCTGTTTGATGATCGTTTCATCGGCGGATGGCATCTTGTCGGAAAGACGATAAAGCTCGTCCAACCACTGCACATCGGCGGCCACCCACTGGTCGATCTCGATGATTTGCTCTTCCACTTTCAACAGAGGTTCGTTCGATTTCTGAACCTTGGCGATTTCGGCTTTAAGCTCGGCGATGCGAGCATCTTTCGCGCCGATGCTGCTCCAGATTGCGTAGCCTGCCACTAAAACCACACAAGCGGCTGCTAAGGCCGCGAGGACATAAGTCCGGCGACGATCAGGGGCCTCGGGCTTTTTACGCGGGTTAAGGAAGTCGATTGAAGGGTGCGTTCCGGTTGAGTCCGCCAACAGAAGCCCGACTAACGCGCCGAGTTGGCAGGCCGTTTCCGGCAGAACTTCCACGCTGGTGGTGACATGCTCGGCAGCAAGAGGGTTGAGGAACTCAACCGCGCACTTCACGTCTCGTCCGAATTCCTGCCACTGAGCTTGACCTGCCGGTTGTCCCAAGATCACGATTTGGGCAATCGCGACCGAATCGTCTTTGGTTCGGGCGGCGAAAATTGTCCGGCGAATTTCACCTTGCAGGGTTTTCAGGAACTCGTCGGTATTTGTTTCGCCAGGGACACGTGTCGAGCGAGTCAGGACGACTTCGTTTTGATGAACGACGGTCAGTTCGACTCGATCAACGAGCGTTTCCACTAAAAGAAACGTTTGCCCCGCGAGGTTCGATTGGCTGGCCGCCAGGCGGGCCGCACCAAACGGACGAATGTAAAAACTTTGCGGTTGAATTTGGGCTTGATTGCAGAGCTTGTGGCAAGCTTTGAGCTGCTTGGCCGAAATCGCGGCGGCGAGAACGCGCGATTGACCATCTTTCGTCATGGGAAGTCGCACAAAGTCGACAACCCCATCGTCCCCGACATTGGCACATTCACGAATCGCCTGAAAGCGAACGATGTCGGGAAGTTCTGCTTCGGGAACCGGTGGTACCGAGAAGACCTGGAGTTCAATCGAAGCTCGATTGATGCCCAAAATGGCTGGCAGTTTGTTCAGCCCAAAGCTGGCGACTTGTTCGGTCAGCAAACGCCCGGCGCGTGCTTCCACCGAGTCGAGTCCTTCGCCTGCGGCACTCAGTGGTACCACAATCGCTTGGTCGACGGTAATGCTCGAGCCACGTTGGCGGGCGACCACCATCCGCAGTGCTTGCGAGTCCCATTCAATTGCGAGTTTCTTTGCCATATTGCTATTGTATTTCGCCTAGGCTGATACCGGGGACGAAAATTGTCCCTTTGTCAGCGGAAATCAATTGATTTGTCCGTCATCTAATCCTAATTCGACCCCCAGAACTTCTAGGGGATGTCCTCGCCCGAGTTCTGTCATGTCGCGCCATAGCATCACTTTGGGCTGAGGTTGGGTGGCGTCCAAGACAACCTCGTGGCGGCTGAAGGCCTTGCCGTCCTCGAAATAGCCAACGACCTGGGCCCGGTAAACATCTCCTCCGCCACAAATAAAGGGGGAGAGGGTCTTCATTTGTTCGAGCGTGACAATGCCTTGGGTGAGGATCCAGGTTTCGTGTCGGGTAATTGGGTTTTCTGGATCGGGCGTGGGGATTCGCTGTTCGAGAATCTGAGAGACGATACTCTCTTCCATGCCAGGGATTCCCAGCAAGATTTCGTATGGGGCCTGATTGATGTTGATCCGACCAGGAATCACCGGCGAAGGGTTGATCGTCATGTTGTCCATCAATTCAGGGAGATAGATATTCATGGCGACCACACTGTCTTCGAAGGGGGACTTCAACGTTCCGTTGGGTACCGAAACAGAAGCCCCAATCAAATCGAGCATGTTCGCAATTTGTGTCTTCGCCGGCTGAGTCAGATCGAGCTGAACCGACGAGACCGATTGCCCGCCACTATTGCCTCCGCTGGAATTGCTCGAGCTTCCGTAAAGGCGATACGCACAGATGAAGTCTGCGTATTCGACCGGAAAGATGGCACTGATGTTGCTATGCAACGTTTGCAGATTTTCTTCGTTCAAGAAAATCTTCGGCTGGCCGGTTGTCGAGTAGTTTTTCTCCATGCTGACAAGGGTCATATAGGAAGACCAACCCAGGTCAGGCACCATCGAAAGCATCTCGGTTTCCGCTTGGTCGGTATTGGCACTGGTGGCCCATTCGTGCTCGTCGACAAGCCCGTTCCGATTGGTGTCGCGACCGAAGAGCAATTCCGGCATGACCCCTTTCACAAGCAGCAACTCTTCCACCGTTTCCAGCGGGCCGTTCTTCGGATTGTAAGGAGGATCGAGCGTGTTGTAGTAGTCGTACTCGGCCCCGTAGGGACGTGTTTCGTCGTCTTCGTCCAGGTAGTCCAAAATGCAATCGGCGATATCTTCCGTCATGCCAGGCAGGGCCAGTAAAAGCGTTTTACCAGCGCCTTCCGATTGTTGTTCCATCATCAACAGGGCATTCAAGTTGACACGACTCGATTCGTCTTCCAAGCCAAAACGGATTCCTTCGATCGATCCATCGGCATTAAGGGCCGGGGCGAGAATCGAAAACCGTCCACGCGCTTCTGCATCGGCATCGGGATGAACCAAGATGCCCCGCATGATGTCGGGGTTGTCGTAAATGCCCCCTTGGGCTTCGATCAGTTCTTGTTCTTGCTCAAGGAAGACAGATAACATGGCCACGCCACTTTCGGCGACGTTGCGGGCTTGGATTTGGCGGCCGGTTAAATGGGCGGCTTTGTTTTCCACGAACATCAGTTCCGTGAAAGCGAACGCCGATAGGGTGATCATTACGACCACGACCAGCACCACAAACAGCACTACGCCACGGCGTCGCGCGGGAAAACGACCAGAACAGGGAAGGGGAGAACGCATCATAACGGCAGATCTCCATCAGCGGTCAGGTCGGTCGTTTCCTCTTCTTCTTCGTACGGCTTGGCAATGGGAATACGAATCAAACGGCGATAAACCTTGCCCATCGCGTTGCCGTTTTCATCGGTCGGAAGGTCGGCCATGTTCCCCGACAGCAAGGCTTGTGTCGTTTGATGATCGCGAATGGAAATCATGACGTCGACCGCCATGGGAAGGCCCCCCATCTCCTCCGAGTTCCACTCGTCGAACCAACCTACGCCGTCATAGTAACGGAACGCCAAGAGGGAAACCTCGGGTGCCAGGATTTCTGCCGAAGCATCAAGATTGGCCGTGTTGCCGTTGTTCATCGCATACTGGGTCACTGCCCGGTCGAGCTCGCGGCGGACCAAGCCGAACTGCTCTTCCGTGACTCCGGCATCCCCAACCACCCCATGCCCCAAGGACGAACTGCCAGGCTGCATTAAGAAGTAGGTGACCGTTTTAATATCGCTGGGGATATCGCTAAGCGAGCGACTCAGAATGCTTTGGTATTGCGGATCGTATTCGTCGATGCGAGGAACGCGGCTGATATCAACTTGCAACTCCATGGAGTTGCCATACAATCCGATCGTGGTGGGCAAGACACTCGATGCGGCAATGTCTTCAGTAGCCGAACCGGTCAATGCGCCGGCTGCCATGGTGGGATCGATCCCGGCCGAGGATGCCATCGAACTGATATCGGCCGAACCACTCGCCACCGAACTGGCGGCTAAATCTTGGACGGCGGTGAAATCAATCTCTTGCTTCCAGATGGCGCTGCGGAGGTCGGTTTCGATCGTCCGCATGATGGCCCGCGCGAGTTGGGCTTGTTCGATACTATCTTTGCTGGCATCAACGCGGAACAAAAAAAACTGAATCGCCCCGCCCACGGCAAACATCACGATGACCGACAATCCAGAGGCCAGCATGACTTCGAGCAACGTGAACCCGGCGCGGGTTGAAGAGGTTGACGCACGCATTAAAAGGCTCCTTCCGTTGTCGATTCCGTAGGAATACCACCACTGGAATCGGGAAGCTCTTCGGTAATCAGCGCCGGATCTCGCATCCAACGTACCAGTTGAAAAGCATCACTTTGCGCCGCACTGAAAGCTTTGGCCCGACGAACTTGGACCATCATCATGATCAGCCCTTCGACCGGGGCAGGTTCCCAGTTAATGCTGTAGACCCACTCGGTATCTTCTTCCACCGTAAAAGTATTTAGGTCGGTCATCATGCTGATATTGCGATCGACCACAGGATCGGGCTGGATCAACCCCAGCGAGATCCCTTCCATCACGGTTTCTGCCAGCATGTGGGCTTCGCTGAGCCCTTGCGATTGGCGGGCGCTCCGAAAGCCGAGGCTGACCAATTGCCCGAGCATGACCAACGACATCGATAAGACGGCCAAGGCCAGCATGACTTCGATCAAGGAAAACGCGCGACGTTGGTTTTTCTGGCGGGGCGATGTCATGGTCACTCTCCTGCGTTGGCGAGTTCAGGTTCGACAATCCGCGCGACGCCAGTCAGGCCACGTAATTTGATCGAGGTGATCGTACCTCCGTCGCTTTTCAGGTAGAGCAACGCATTCGAGGTGGTACCGTCCGGATAAAACAAAATCGGTGTCGACCAGCCAGAAACAGTCAGGTCCCCCCCTTGCTCTTGGGCCAACGTGTAGCTGCGCATGTCGGTTTCGACATCGTTGGAGAGGAAGACAATCCCTTCCTCTAACGTCTTGCTGACCTTTTCCTGCTCGGCAGACTCCAGCACTAAGTTGGAAACTCCGACGCCTTGGCTGGTGCCGGCCAAATTGTTTTCCAACTCGTCACTGCTTTGTAGAAAGGGTGCAACGGTAAAGTTGCCGGTGTCAGGCTGATAGCGGAACATCCGAATCCGGCCTGACTCCATTGCATCGACACGAGCCCGCATGAATTCGGTTTGCACGCGTTCCGCAGAAACCTTGAGGCGGTGCCCTTTCAGGGCATTAAAGATGGCCGGCATACCGAGGCCAATCATGGCTGCCAGAATGACCAGGACCAGTAAGATTTCTAGCAAGGTAAACGCGTATCGCTCACGCCCGGCGGCAAGCCGAGGTGTCCGAGAGGTTTCGGTAAGAGCGAACGTGAAAACCACGAGAAGAATCCTATCAACTTACAAAGCGGGGTGCCAAGTCTTGCTACGCTGCCCAAATTGCATCGCAGAAAACGTGGCACCCACGGGTTAGCAAACGACTAAGCTTAGCCGTTGATGTCGTCGTCGGTACCGCTGGCACCATCCGGACCCATCGACCAAACCTTGTAGGTCGCGCCGGTGACTTCGTATTGGTATTCGTTATCCCACGGGTCGATTGGCATGGTGTCTTTTTCCCAGTAAGGGCCCTTCCACTTGCCGTTCTTGTCGTCGGAAGGCTGGGAGATCAAGTTTTCGAGCGTGGCGGGGGGCTTGTTCATGTCCAACTGATAAACCTGCACGGCGTTGTCGATCAAACCGACCTGCGATTTGGCAGCGTTGACCAAGGCCGTTTTCTGCATGTTGAAGTAAGACACACCGGCCAGCGAGCCCAAGATCACGAGAATCACAAGCACCAGCAAAACTTCGATGAGCGTAAAACCCGCAGCGGGACGGCGATGTCGTCGAATACGAGACATGAAAATAATACTCCTTTGACAATTGTGGGTGTGTTGTTTTTGTATGTGTTTTTTGTTTTTGAAACCGTGATTACAGCGAAGCACTCATGCGGAAGACCGGCAGCAGCAACGCGATCACCACCACCAGCACGACACCGGCCATGACTAGCAGCATGAGCGGTTCTAACAAACGAACCGCCAAATCAAGCCGACGGGATGTTCTTCGTTCTAGCCCGTCTGCAATTTCAACTAGTACGCGATCAAGCGAGTTGGATTCTTCGGCCACGCTGATCATTTCCACCACCGTTTTCGGAAAATAGCCAGAGCTACCTAAGGGGGAGGCTAATGATTCACCGGAGGAAATGTTGTCCGAGGCGTTCTCGATGGCGGTCGACAAAATACGATTACCAGCAGCCTGGCGGCTGATTTCCAGGGCTCGCAAAATGGGGACACCATTTTTGAGCATCGTACCTAGCACGCGACAAAACCGAGCCACGGCCAAGTCCAGCATAATGCTGCCCAAGAGGGGAACTTTGATCTTAAAGTAGTCGAAACGTCGCTTGCCGGTCTCGGTCTGTAACTGCGTTCGCAGATAGAAAAACAAGAGGACAAGCCCTATTACAATAAACAATCCATAGCTGTTCAAGGTTCCGCTAAACCACAACAACCAGTCGGTAATTGGCGGAAGTTGTCCTCGTTCGCGTAGGCGAGCGAACATTTCCTCGAAGCTAGGCACGAAGAAAACCAGCAGGAACGTTAAGATGCCCGTTCCGACCACCGCCAGGAAAAACGGATAGGCTAGGGCACTGACGGTACGCCCTTTAAGGTCTTCTTGCTCTTCGGTGAACGATGCGACGCGTTCCAGTGCATCTTCCAGGAAGCCACCCTCAGCCCCTGCTTTGACCATGTTGATTGCCATGTCGTTGAACGCTCTAGGGTGACGTGCCATGGCCGCGTCGAGGGCTTCCCCTTCTTCAACGCGATTACGAATGTCTTCCAGAACCGTTTTCAGGGCCTCGTTCGAGGCTTGATCGTGCAGCACGTTCAAAGACCGCATCAGCGGCACGCCACTGCGTACGAGCGAGGCCAACTGGGCGTAGAATGTCGCGGCCAGCTGAGGGCTGACCTTCTTGCCACCAAACTGAAAACGATTTCCCTTCTTTTCCTGCTTAACCTCGATCGGGAACAGTGACTTCGCCATGAGCGAATTCAAGACGTCCCCTTCTGACTGCGCAGTCAGCTTCCCGGAGACTTTTTGTCCCTGCAGATTTCGGGCGACATAAGCGAAGTCAGGCATGATCTTTGAATAGATTGAGTAGGAGTGACGAGGGATAGTTTATTCTTATTTGCGGCCACCGGCGTTATCACTCTTGGTGACACGCAAGATTTCTTCCACGGAAGTCTGACCCCCGATCGCTTTTCGCCAGCCATATTGTCTTAGCGTAGGCATGCCTTGCTTCATCGCGGCTTGCTTGATTTCCCAGCTACTGACGTTGTCGTGCACCATTTGACGCAAATCTTCGGTGGTGGTCAGCAATTCGTAAATGCCCATTCGCCCGGTGTAACCGACGCCACGGCATTTGCGACAGCCAACGGGGTGGAATAACCGTTTTTCATCTTGGTTTTGTAATTCGTCCCAGGGGAAGTCATCAGGAAGATCGGCGCGATGCACTTCGTGCGGTATTTTGCATTCGGGGCAAAGGCGACGCACCAAACGCTGGGCCATGACTCCTTCCACGGTGGAAGCAATCAGAAACGGTTCGACGCCCATGTCGACCATACGGGCAAACGCCCCGGCGGCGTCGTTGGTGTGCAGCGTGCTGAACACCAAGTGACCGGTTAGCGAAGCTTGAATCGCGTTTTCAGCTGTTTCCAAGTCACGAATTTCACCCACCAGGACGACGTCGGGGTCGTGACGCAAAATACTTCGCAGCGATGCGCTAAACGTTAGCCCGATCTTCGAGTGAACTTGGATCTGGTTGATCCCGTCGAGCTGATATTCGACCGGGTCTTCGGTGGTGATGATCTTGGTGGCTTCGTCCCGGATTTCCAGCAGCGAACTGTACAGTGTGGTCGTCTTACCAGAACCGGTCGGCCCGGTGACCAGGATAATACCGTGCGGTTGGCGAATGATTTTTTGGAACTGGGAATAAACGTCGACATCCATGCCTAGCTTTTGCAGGTCGAACGAGAGGTTTCCCTTGTCGAGAATACGCATCACGATACTCTCGCCGTGAATCATCGGGATGACCGACACACGCACGTCGATTTCGCGACCGCGGACTTTCAACTTCATGCGACCGTCTTGTGGCAGTCGCTTTTCGGCGATGTTTAGTCGCGACATGATCTTCAAACGGCTGATGATGGCCGCTTGAAAATAGTTGATCTCCGGCGGAACCGCTTGCGAGTGGAGCATACCGTCAATCCGGTAGCGAATCACGACGCTGTTGTTCGACTGGGTTTCGATGTGAACGTCGCTCGTGCGGGTCTCGATCGCTTCGAGCAAGATTTCATTCACCAGGCGAATAACCGATGCCTCTTGCTCGACCTCAGCCAGTTCGCCTCCCTCGTCGTCGAGGTCTTGCAGGAGTTCGACGTCTCCCCCGTCTTCTTCTTTGCGGGCCAACATCCCTTCGACCGTTTCGCCACCAACACCGAGGTTGGCTTTGATGAGCTTGGCGATTTCGCTGCGGCCAGCCAAAACCGGCTGCACGCTGAGCCCGGTCGCGGCGGCGACTTCGTCCAAGGGATAGAGATCGAAGGGGTCGCTCGTGGCGACGATGATGCACCCATTTTCGCGGCGGACCGGCAGCAGCGATTGGCGATAAATGAGCCGCTGCGGAATGCTGCGAATCAGGGCCGTGTCGATTTCGGTATGCGTTAGATCAATGAACTCGAGCCCGACGGCTTGGCCTAGGGCCTTCAGTGCGGCGTCTTCTTCGACGAAGGAGAGCTCAACCGCTTTGGGAATAAAGTCCGCACTTGATTCCTGCTCGTTACGGACGATGTCAGCCTGTTCCGGCGTTAGCAGTCCGCAGCTCAACAGAATTTCACCGGCATCGACCATGAAGAATTGTCACTACTAGGGGAGAGGTAGGGGGGAATATCAATCTAATCCAAGTTCACTTGGTACTATGCCCCCTTGGCGGGGTGTTTGTTTAGTTGTTCGTACCAGTCAAGTTGGTTTTAGCTTGCTAAGTATTAAACGTTTTGCAATGGGGATTTGTTTCGCTAATTTCCAAATCCGAACGTGAGTAGACCGATCTTAACGGATAACCCCTCGCCCGGAAGCCTGGCGAGGGGTTAGTGGTGCTTTAAATTCCCTAATAAAGGGAGCTAAGAAATTAAGTTTTAAATATCGCTGTTGTTGCCGCCCCGCGGGCCGCGTGGGCCGCGCTGACCACGTTGACCGCCGGGAGCTCCTGGGCCACGCTGCCCACCTGGACCACCCCGTTCGATGACCATTTCAAACGGTTCGCCGACCATCTTCTTCCATTTGGCTTGCTGCTCTGGAGTTAGCATTTTGACCAATTCGTCGTCGGCTTGCTTGCGAAGTTCGGCCACTTTCGCCCGCATTTCTTCTTGCAGTTGTTCCGCTTTGGCTTCTAGCTTTGCGATTTGGGCTTGATCGAGGCCCAATTCCGAGGCGATTTCGTCGCTGGTGATCGACAGGCCGCCACGTCCCCGAGCTTGTTGCTGGACTTGGATTTGCTTGAGGCGTTCCATTTGCTTGGGCATCAGGATCTTGGATAGCCCTTTTTCGGCATCTTCACGAGAGGAACGCAGCTTGTCGAACATCTCTTGGCGTTCTTCTTCGCTGGCACCACGCATGCCACGGAACATGTCCTGCATGCCATCCCGCATTTTGGCGGATAGGTCTTCAACATCTTCATTTTGAGAAGGAACAAGTTCGATTTCTTTCTGTACCGATTCGTTGGCCAACAGCGAGAAAAGATCGCTGCCCCCTCCAAAACCTCCCCCAAATCCGCCGCCGAAACCACCACCACCTGGTCCCCCACGGAAGCCACCGCCGCCAGGTCCTTGAGCCATGACCGAACTCGAGGCGAAGGCGATCGCCCCCGCACAAACCACCGCAAACAGTAATTTCATCGAAGCACCTTTTCAGAATAGTGAGGGGCACCGCCCCTTGAGAGAGGCGGGAAATGTGAACTTGGATATTCGCGTCCCCTGCAGCGGGAAAACTCCGAGTTGGGGGAGCGACGATAGATAAGGTCAACCATTTCGGCGGGACAAGGTTTCGCCGAATTTTGGGGCAGGGGGGGATATTCCTATTTTTTCTTCAGAATTACGCAATAGAGGCACAACCGCTCGTGGGAGTTAGGGGTTTAACGCTGGAGAAGTTTCGTGATTAAGCTGTAAGGTGCGTTTGTTTTTCAAACTAGCTAAATTTGGGTATCTGTTGATGAACTTCAGAAATTCGCTTCGCTTATCAATGGCTTGGGTGCTGATTTCGCTTGTCGGAATGATCGCTGAACCTGCCGTTGCGCAGGGACCTCCTGGGGGCGGATTTCGTGGACCAGGCGGGCCTGGCGGTGGCTTTCGCGGCCCAGGTGGCGATCGTGATTCAGGCGAAAGCCGTGGGGATCGTGGCGATCGAGGGTCCCGTGGTGGTTGGGGAGGTGATCGCGGTGACCGAGGCCGAGGTGGCGATGATCGGGGAAGTCGAGGTGGAGAAGAACGGGGCCGGGGGGGAGATGAGCGCTCGCGAGGCGGTTTTCCTGGCAACTTTGATCCAACCGCGATGCTTCGTCGCATGGACCGCAACGGAAACGGCCAGTTAGAGGGAGATGAGCTGGAAGGACGCGGAGGCGACTTCGTCAAACGGATCCTGGCAGGGACAGGCATGGAAAATAGCAGCAGCATTAAAATCGATGATGCTGGCCAAGCCATCCAAAAAGCTCGGGAAGCCCGCGAAAAAGGGATCGAATCGGCCAGTATGAGCTTTGGTGAATCGTCGGAAGTCGCTTTGGCTGTTGGATTTGATGCGGCTCCGCCGTTATCGACGAAAGCCTTGGAAGAGAAATACGGTAAGAGCGTGGTCGACAGCACCATGAGCATGCTGCAGCGTTATGATAAGAACAAAAACTACTACCTTGACGGTACCGAATGGAAAGATGTCCGCTGGTTTGGCGGTGATCCAACCACATTTGACAAAGACAAAGATGGCCGCCTTTCTATGGAAGAGCTGAGTGCTCGAACCGCCAGCACCGGGGGAGGAAGCGGCTCGTCTGACGGGCCAGCATCCCCCGATCGAAGCTCTCGGGGAGGAGATCGAGGTGACCGTGACAGTGGCGAAGAACGTGGTCGTGGTGGCTTCGGCAGTTTTGGCGGACGTGGAGGAAGGCCAGGCGGCTTTGGTGGAGGAGGCCCTGGTGGACCGGGCGGTTTCGGCGGCGGCCCAGGGGGAAGTCGCGGTGGCCGAGGTGGTTTTCCCGGATCTGGCGGTAACGATGAAGATCGTTTTAAGTCCATTGCTGAAATGCAGATGCGTCGATACGACGCAGACGGAAATGGGTTTGTCGAGGGAGACGAACTAGAAAAAGTTCGGGGCGGAAACATCCTTGATTTCGACAAAAACAACGATCGCAAGATCAGCCTTGATGAAATGGTTGAACGTATGAAAGGGTTTGCCCAGGGCGGCTTCGGTGGAATTGGTGGTGACCGCGGTAGTCGGGGAGATCGTGGAAGTCGTTCTTCTCGTGGTAGTGACCGCTCGTCATCCTCGGACACGGCGGCCAGCAAGCCGACGACCTATCGGTTTCTTTCGGCAACCGAGCGACTGCCCGAAGGTCTGCCCAGCTGGTTCATTCGCAGCGATGAGAACGAAGATGGCCAGATTATGATGCACGAATATAGCAGTTCGTGGAACGATGCCCGGGCTCTTGAATTCTCGGAGTACGACCTCAATAGCGACGGTATCATCACGGCTAAGGAATGCTTGGCCGTCGAGGGGCGATAGTTCCCTGGGGCGGTAGTACGGTAACGCCTAGCCCAGCCGATCTTTTACTGGGCTGGGTTATGGGCATCTGCCCCATTCTTTCTTGGGCGGCTGCTTCGCCCTGGCAATCAGAAAAGCCGTAGAGCACCTTTTGTTGTGCTGCTATGGCCTTTCCCGAGAACGTCTTGTGGCGATTCTTGCTTCCGTCGTCCGTGCTGACCAATGAAGGGGATAGCAACAGCGGCAGTTCATGACGCGTCGTTCTTGTTGGGGGAGAGAACCATTGCCTGGCCACTCTCCCTAGGGTGGAACGGCTGGGCAAATCGCACGACAAGACATGCTGACTGAGCAACGCTAAAGCGGAAATCGCGCCGTGGCCAAACCGCCTAAGGAGCGAAGAAGCTTTGAGCCGAGAAGGCATACGCAACGAGAACGCGAGGTGACGCGAGTAAAAGGCGAACCGACCAGGCTGGATGGTGAGTTGTAAGCCGCAAGTCGTGGGCAAGCTGATGAGCGTGCTCGCCACGAGCTTTGTGTTCTAGATGCTGGCTCAGGCTATCGAAATAAGCACTTCACCCATGGTTCCTGGGGCTTGCGTTGGTTGCCCCAGAAAGGTCGGTTGTTCAGACTTCAAGCGTGAAGCGAGTTAACGGCCACCGCGGCCTCCGCCAGTGGTGCCACGACCGCCAAAGCCGCCCCGGCCGCCTGTTCCACCGCCACCGAAGCCTCCGCGACCACCTGTTCCACCACCGCCAAAACCGCTTCGGCCACCGCCTGGGGCACCTCCTGGAGGACCGCCGCCCCCTTGCATTTGTTGCCGCATTCGCTGGAACATTTCCATCCGCTGGCGGATTTCGTCGGGATTAGGAGCCGTTGGCGTTGTGCTGCTACTGTTGCTATTCGAGTTGCTCGTCGAATTGACCGTGACAGGCTGGCCCGTAATGCTCTGCAACGCTTTTTGGAGCGTCTCAGGATTCGAGCTGCGAATTCGGACTGCCTGCATGGTTTGGTTGGTGTCGTCTCCGGCCAAGTCGAGTTGTTCGACAAGTGACTTCACTTCTTCAAACAAAGGATCAGGAGCTGAAACGACGAGTGAGTTGCTTCGCGCGTCGACGCCAATCGTCATTTTTTCTGGCTCGCTCTGAGCCCCACCTCCGCCACCACCATCACGACCGCCTCTGCCGCCACGCAAGGCGCGAATGAAGTCTTCCGGCGAAGGCTGGCGCTGCTGTTGACTACTGGCGCTCGCGGCGATTCGGTCAGAGTAGACCTGTTGAACAATGCTGGCGATCTCTTGGGCATTGGTGTAAAGGACTGGAATCATACGAGGTTGTCGTTTGGTCTCAACCATTTCTGGGCTGTGCGGTTGATCCATAATTTTGAGCAGTTGATCGATCTTATCGAGATCTTCCACGCTCGCTTGAACATACAACGCATTCAATCGCATGTCGGGAATGATGCTAAGGGAGCCTCCGCTGAGCGAGGTGCTGGTGCCGCCTCCGCCGAGGCCCATCAGCGAGCCCATCAAGCCGCCGCCACCGCCAAGCATTTCGGAAGCGATGTCTCCCATGAGAGAGCCACCACCCTCGTTGCTGCTCGGAGCGACCCCAGTCAAAACGCTTTGCAGCATCGCTGCGCCAACATCCGCTTTAAGGTACTTCAAGTAATAGACCGAATAGTCAGACGAAGACGAGTAACGGTTGCTCAGGGTCTCGATCAGCGTTTCTAACTTGTTCAACGCTTCTTGATCTTCCGAGGCAATGATCAGCCCACGGGGGCCCATCATGACGACGATTTCGCCCGGTTTATTCAGGGTGCCCAGCGATTGCGCCGGTTGGCTGGCTACCGGAGGGGCGATGTCGGAAGGGCTAACTGGCTGAGCAACTTCCGGAGCTTGAGCGCCTGTGATAATCGGAATAGATGGCTTCGCGGCTGGGGCTACAGCGACGTTACCCTCGTCTGAGCCTTCATTGGCTTGGGTGTAGTCCACGAAATGAAACAAGTCGTTCGTTGCTCGGCGCGCTTCCGAATCGATGGGGGGACGAGGTAGCTGAGCTTCGTCGTATGCTGGCTTGTTCGTGGTATTGGGACTTTCCATTTGGGGTTGGGCATTAAGGCCACGCACCGATGGCGTCGACGATGGTCGAACCACACGGATCCGACTCTTGCTGACGGTTGGCCATAGCATTTCGAGTTCACTCAGAACCCGTTCTGCCGCAGTGCCAGTAAGCGGGATAGAGCGGATGTTGCCTCGCTCGCCTTGCAGTGCCAGGGCAGCGTCGGGATCTTCTCCCATTTTTTCTAGCAAGTCGTGAATCTGACGAACTTGTTCCGCAGTGCCTCGCACTAGTAGTTGCGAAGTCAGGGGATCGGCATCGATAATCGGAGCGTTCGGATTCGGTTTTTCGCCAGAACCACCAAACAGCTTGTTGATGGACAACACAGCCATCTGGGGATCAATCGTTGTTAGCTGAATGACATCGACTTGTTTCGAATCTCGCTGTAACTGAGACAGCGTGGCTTTGACGGTGGCATGCTGACTGGCCCGACCGAGAACAATGATATTGCCGGTGTTGGTGTCGGTGGTCACACGCACGTCTGGGTTGCCGGCCAACAACGTTTGCATCACTTGCAGCGTGGTCTCTGGATCGAGGCTTCCAAGAGGATAGGCCTCAAGCTGAAGCTGATCGGCAGGAGAACTACCGAAGCCGCCAGGGACGTCGACCTGAGTGATCAGCTTTTCGGCTTTCTCCACGCTCGACTTCTTACCCGTCAGGAAGATCTTGGTGCCCAGCGTATCACTGGCAATCCGCAGCGAGCCATCCTCGGTTGCGTTGGTCCCTTCGGGCATGCCCAGTAATTGGCGTACGACCGTTAAGATCTCTTCAGCCATCAGGTTCTTGGTTTCGACCACGGTGACGTCGTTGCCGAACGGGTTTTCAACCGCTTGAATCATGTCGCGAATGGTTCGCAAGCGTCCGCCCGTTTCCGTGACAAAAACCTGCTGCGATTGGTTCAACGCAACAACCGAGCCTTGCGGGCCGATTAGCTTGCTGATCTCGGCTTGGGCATCTTCGGCCTTCATCTTTTTCAGGTCAAACAAGACGCTAACCAGTTCGTATTCGCCCCGATTGTCGAGATCATCCATGTCGACCGTGGTCACCAGGTTCGGCGGGATGCCGTCTTCCAGGTTGACGACAATCAACATCTTTTCGCGACGAACCAGAGTGTAGCCTTTGGTCAACAAAATGCTGTTAAGCACGTCTAAGGCTTCGGCTGGGGAGTATTCCTTGCCGTCGACATAGTTGAACGTTCCGGGTGGGGGGGCATTCATTTCCAGCGAAAGGCCGGCGTTTTCAGCAAACCAGTCGAGCACGTCTCCCCACGGTTGATAGCGAAAGCTGAACCGCATCGGCCCGGCCTCGCCCGCCGATTTGGTGGCCGCCGCCGTCATTTCAGCTGCTTCTTCTTCGTTGGGAGGAATCACTTTGTCGGCCGGAAGTGGCTCGGCGGTTTCCGTGATACCGGCGATTTCTTCCCATTTGGCTCGCTGGGAATCGCTGAGCAGTTTGTTGGCGAATCGTTCGTATTCGGCCATTTCTCGCGAGCCAGCCCCACTTCGCTGGGCGGAGGCTAGGCGGTCTTCAATTTGCTTTTTCTGCCAGTCCGCCAAGTTCAACTGCGCAGCGACCTCGGCATCGACCAAAGAGGCGAGCCCCTTCTTTTGGATTTGAATTTTCTTGAGGACCTCGCGCTGCGGTTCGGTTAAGAGCTCCATGGCCATCTTTTCCGATTCCGCCACAAAGGGTGCCAGTTTCTCGCGTTGTTGGGCCGGAGTCGCTCCACGGAGCTCTAACGCTAAGTTGAGCGCTTTCTTTTCGCGCTCATAGGCCAGGGTCCGCAGCTCCATGTATTTTTCTTCGCTGAGCTGCAGTTGAGCGGCGATGTCTTCTTCCAAGGCGGTCGCCAGAACCCCCACGTAGGTCGGGTCTGCTGCCTGAAGGTTGCTTAAGGACGCAAGAAAGAGCAAAGCCACCGTCCAACTAATCGGTTGGAAAACCAGCTTGCCGCGAGAATATGAGAAGAGCTTAGCGTGCATAAGTTGCTATATAGTCTTATGTTAACGTCTTGTATCGGGTGATAGGCAATACGAAAAAAAAGTAAGATTGCGCTAACCTATCCTTAGGTTACTCACTGTAATCTAAACCCCACTAATCGCCCTAAGTGTCAGAAATCGGGAAACTTTTTCATTTTCCGAGCAGTCCAAGCATAGTCCTGATAAAAATGCTTGCTGCACAAGCATCGTAGGCGACAATAAGTAAGTAACGCCCCCCACGTTCGTGATCGTTTGCTTAGGCCGATACCGATTGGGCAGGGCGTAACCTCTTCTGTTAGTTTGGTTTTCCGACGGAACGATCGCATGCTGTATCAACGGCGTGGACTCCCCTTGAACGGGGGTGTCTTGGCAGTTTTGGCGTTTCTGGTTTCAACCTCGACTCTCTTAGCTCAGGCAAAGCGAGTCACCGTGCCTGATCCGCGCGCGTTTGGACTCGATATTCCCCCTGGCCTCGTTCTTCACGACGTGAAGGGAAATGTGCAGTACCGCACCGACGATGGGAAAACCGAGATCGGCAAGATTCATTTGGCGATCGGTGGCAATTTGGTGGTCGAACAGCCAGATGGAAAGCTGGTAACCAAACAGATCTCGGAGGTCAAAAAGACCGAAGAAGCGTTCGAGGGAATGGACCGCAAAGATCTGGAACGCCGCCTCAAAGCCGAGCATCCCGGCTTCCGGACTTTCTCGTCCCGTCACTTTATCTTCGTCTACAACACCTCGAACGAGTTTGCCAAGGGGACGATGCGAATCATGGAATCGATGCTTCCTGGCGTGTCGGCGCACGCCAAACGGCAGAAAATCGAGGTCCACGATCCGGAAGTGCCGCTGGTGGTGATCATGTTTGCCACCGAGGAAGAATACAAAAAGTTCTCGGAATTGCCCGATGGCGTGGTCGCTTTTTACGACACCATCGAAAACCACGTGGTGATGTACGAAAAACCGACGGAAACACCCTTCAAGTGGGAGCTTTATAACCGCCAGGCCATTTCGACGATCTCGCACGAAGGGGCGCATCAGATTCTGCATAATATTGGCGTGCAACAACGACTTTCGCGCTGGCCAATGTGGATTTCTGAAGGAATCGCCGAGTATTACGCTCCGACCGACTTTGGTAAGCGACTCCGTTGGAAGGGGGCCGGAGATATCAATGACATGCGGATGTTCGAATTGGAGTCGTACCTGAAAGCCCGAGATGCAACTCAGGCCGATGGGAAGATGATCGACGACACCGTCGCAGCCCAGCGGCTGACGTCGACTGGGTATGCCTCGGCTTGGGCATTAACCCACTTTCTGGCCAGCCGGCACAAGCTGGAATTCGACAAATTCATGAAGCGAGTCAGCGAAACTCGGCCGATGGAAGGGGCTTTGACAACGGATTCGGAAGGGAAAGTGACAAGTAACCGGGAACTTTTTCAAGAGTTTTTCGGCACGGATCTCGCCGGTTTGGAACGCGAGATGGTTCAGCACTTGAAAGAGCAGCCGTACGACCATCCCCTGAAGGAGTTCCGGCATTTTGTGGCGACGGTAAGAATCAACGTCAATAATCGAGTTTTTGGGACGGCCAACGTGTTTCATAGCCAACAGTTGGCCAACAAGTGGCAGCAAGAACAGATCCGGAAGTTGGATGCTACCCAACAGCAACAAGCCCAGGTCGATATGATCGTTTTACCTAATCGCTCGGCGGCTGAACGTGCCGCTGCGCAATGGCTGCGTTCGATTCACTAGGGTTTTTGCCTTTCCCCTCTCTTTTCCGAAAGAGGGAAAACCCCGATAATTACCGCCGGTACTCTGAAATTGGTTCAAGTTACCAAACCCATCCCGGGTTCCCACCTAATGCCCGAAAGGAAATTCATGATCCGTTCACTAGGCGCCATTGCGATGGTGCTGGTCGCTCAGGCGGCCTTCGCCCAGGAGACAAAATTGGAATCGCCCGCGCAGCAAGCCAGTTACGCAATCGGCCGCAACATTGCGAACGAAGTCGCCAACCCCAATGTTCCCTTTGATATCGAAGCCTTAGTCGCTGGTTTTCGCGACGGCATGTCTGGTAAAGAATCGAAGTTGACGCCAGAACAAACGGCCGCTGCGTTTCAAAAGTTTGAAGCGGTCGTTCAAGCTCACATGGAAAAGAAGGCCGCTGACGCCGCCAAGGCTGGGCAAGAATTCCTGGCTGAAAATGCCAAAAAGGAAGGTGTGAAAACCACCAAGAGCGGCCTGCAATACCAAGTCGTCAAACAAGGCACCGGGGCAACGCCGACGTTGGAAGATGTCGTCGTCTGCGACTACAAGGGTGTCCTGCTCGATGGAACCGAATTTGACAGCTCGTACGCTCGTGGCAAGCCAGCCGAGTTCCCTGTTGACGGAGTGATCGCAGGTTGGACGGAAGCGTTGCAGATGATGAAGGTTGGCGACAAATGGAAGTTGTTCATACCTTCCGACCTCGCTTACGGTCCCAAAGGCAATCGCAGCATTCCTGCCAATGCGGTCCTGGTCTTTGATATCGAACTGCTGGATGTCAAAAAATAATGGGTTGGCCTAGTTCCAATCGACCCAACATTAGAAAGCCCGCTGTTCGCCACAGCGGGCTTTTTTTATGGCCGCAACTAAGGGCCACTGCGTAGACCGCGATTGATACCGCCGATTTTTTCGTGAACTTCTTGCGTTTGGCGAATCACTAGCACTTGAAGATTGCTGTAGTAAAAGATGCTGCCGTTACCGCCGAGATTTTCCCAGGTTTCGGGATCGATGGTTGTGGTGATCAGGTTGATTAGCTCGTCCGCACCACGCTGATCGAGGGCTGCTCCGCCCCGGGCACCATCCTGGCTGAGGCTACGTGTTTCCGTAGTCTCGCGGGGGAGCTTTTCTAAATCGTCCTGGATCGAACGAAATCGCGATACCAAACGGGCACGCCATTTCTGGCGATCGAGTTCGGCGAAGTCTTCGCTCAGCATCAACTCTTGAAACAAATAGCAGAGTCGTTCGATGGCGGTACGGCGGTCGGCAAAGGTTTCGCTGGCTGCTTCGCTCTTGAGCGTCGTGCGCAAAGCTTGGCGAATTTCGTGCGGCTTGAGTGGCGCTGACTCGGCTACTTCGGTGGCTACCGTGGTTACTTCCTTGGCGTTCTCGAGTGTTGGTGGGGCAGCGAGAACTGCCAATACACAGACGAACGAATGCATCCCAGGCTCCTTGCAGTACATTAGTTGGCTTGAACTGTGAAGTCTGACAGGAATCGGGGATTTTGCCAAATTATTGCAGCGAAAAATTCGACGCGGCATTTAGCTATCTGTTGTATTGCCCCTAATTTTTCTTTCTGCCCAGCCTACCATTTGCGGAACACGACCATACATCAGCAGAAGCGTGGCAGTTGCCATGCCCAGGGCCGCACCGAGGAAAGCATCGCTGGTGAAGTGCATGCGAAAGGCAACGCGTTGGAAGCAAGCCAGGCAGGTCACCAGCAGAAAGTACCAACGAGCGTGGGGATAGAGATAGCACAAGCCAACACATAGCCCTGCTGCGGTTGCCGAATGGCCCGAAGGGAA
This sequence comes from Bremerella cremea, assembly GCF_003335505.1. NCBI lineage: Bacteria > Pseudomonadati > Planctomycetota > Planctomycetia > Pirellulales > Pirellulaceae > Bremerella > Bremerella cremea. The sequence continues at coordinate 727,636 of NZ_QPEX01000010.1, read as the reverse complement.
GCTCTGGTAAGCGGCTTGGCGGAGTTCTTCCTGAGAAAACCAATGCAGAAATGGAAACGTTTGATAAAAGCTGTCCCAAATCGGCTGCGAGAAATCAAACGCATGCGGACGTTGACGAGCGACGCCGATGAACTTGGCAATATTCGCCATCAGGCCTGCCCCAAACGCGGTTGCGATTAGGAGGCCAACTTTCCAGCGATTTTGAAGGTCGAGGGCAAAGACGGCCAGAACTACCATGGCGACGCCGGTGCCGTGGCCAAAAACTTCGCTTAACGAAATGAGCTTCTTCAAATCCCCCCCGATGAAGCGAAACTCGTGGGGAGGTTCGGCCAGTTGCCGGCTGATCGTACTATCGATGAAGAACGACAAGCACCCGCAGACGGCAAAAATCGCCGACAGAATCAAAAAGAAACGCCCGTCGAATTGATTGTCTTGCGGCAACGAGGCAGGGGAGGGGGGAACTTGCTCGGGGCAAGACGGTTGCTGGGGACTCGACGACATCTCAGGTTCAACGTGGTGAAGGCTCATTCAGACCACTCGTTTTGACAAAAAGGGTGCTATCGTCAACTTAACGCCTTCCTGAGAAAAGACCAATGGCAGAATCCGCGACAGAAGTGCCATTGGCCCAGGGCTGGAAGTTGGGGTAAACTTCTCGACTGAACCGCATGCAAGCAAAGGAATGCTGCCATGTCCTCGGCAAAAGGAAATCTGGGGCTGCTGATTGGCCTCAGTCTGATCGTCTTCTTTACAAACCTCGGTGGTCCCAAGCTTTGGGATCGAGACGAGCCGCGCAATGCTGGCTGCGCCGTCGAAATGATGGAGGCACACGATTGGGTCGTGCCTCGTTTCAACGATGAATTACGAACGCACAAGCCGGCCCTGTTGTATTGGTTGATGATCTCGGCCTATTCGATGTTCGGTGTGAATGAATTCAGTGCCCGCTTCTTTTCCGCAGTATTAGGTACGTTCACGGTTCTGTTGACCTACGATATGGGGCGTCGGCTGTTTGATCGAAGCACCGGGCTTTGGGCTGGCATTTGCCTGGCGACAACGTTGATGTTTACCGTGGCCGCTAGAGCCGCGACCCCAGACGCACCCCTGATTTTCTTTGTCGCGCTGGGAATGTGGACGTACGTCTGCTTTAGTTTTCCTGCTGCTGGGGAAGAAAACGAATCGGCTACTTATTATCCGAAACAATGGTGGCAGGTGGTTTTGCTGTACGGCGTGTTTGGCTTGGCGGTCTTATCTAAGGGACCGGTCGGCTTGGTGCTGCCGACGGCGATCATTGGAATGTTTCTGTTGATCGTGCGTTTGCCAGAAACCGATCCGTCGACCACGTGGAGCCAGTGGGCTTTGTCGCTCGTGCGACCCTTCTTGCCGCTGCATTTTTTGAAGACGGTCTGGTTTATGCGACCAGTCTTGGCGCTGACTGCTTGTTTGGCGGTGGCGTTGCCTTGGTATTTGTGGGTTGCGGCCCGCGATTTTCGCTGGATCGAAGGTTTTTTCTTTGAACACAATCTCAACCGTGCGGTAACCGCATTCGAAGGACATTCTGGGCCACCAGTTTATTACCTGCTGGCGATCTGCGTGGGGTTCTTTCCTTGGTCGGTGTTCTTTTCGCCCCTATTGGTTGATTTGACTCGCCAACTGAAATCCGACTCCAAAACACGTTTCGCGTTGATCTTTTGTTGCTGTTGGGTAGGTGTATGGTTGGGGGCGTTCTCGGTCGCTCAGACCAAGTTGCCTAGCTACGTCACCCCCCTTTACCCTGGCTTGGCTTTGTTGATGGGTTGCTTCGTGGCTCGCGTGATTTCGCGACAAGTGGCTCTTTCTGCTCGCTGGTTCGACATGACGTTTGGGCTAACGACGCTTGTTGGCGTGCTGATGTCCATTGGTCTTGCGGTGGCTGCCAGGGTTTACTTGCCGGGCGAATACTTGGTGCCCATCGTCGGCGTGGTGCTTGTGATTGGCGGCTGTCTGGCTTGGTGGTGGAAGTCGAAGTCTGACCTTCCCAAAGCGTTCGGTGCATTTGCCACGATGGCCACCTTGTTTGTCGTGGGATTGTTCGCGTTGGTTGCTCAGCGAGTTTCCGACCACCAGTCCATCGACCGCTTGCTGACCAAGATAGATCAAGCCACACCAGGAGCCTCGCTATGCTCGTTCGGCGTGAGTGAAGCTAGTTGGGTCTATTATGCCGGCCAGCCGGTGAAGTTTGTGCCAGAGGGAGCAGAAGATTTAGAACGTGAGTTCTCGCAGGGCGGAAACACCATTGTGCTGACGACGCCAGAGAAACTGGAGGAACTACCCGGTTTTGTCCGCAGCCAATTGGTGGAAGTGGCTCGTGAACCCTATTTTCTGAAAGATTATCCTCTGATTGCCTTGCGGCCATCGCCTGAATTAGTGGAAGTCGCCACCCGCAAGGCGGCTGATTCTCGCTAAGACGCTGCAGCGGTCACTTGCTGCTGCTGCGATCTGGCCTCGTGGAAAACACGGGGCATCGAACACGCAGCTTGGTGCGTATGGTTGCGCCGATCGTAGCCATTCTTGGGGTCATGACTGTTGGCGTCGCGTGGTGGCTAATTGATGAATGCGTTGTGCTGTAAGCAATAGCGCAAAGCGAGATCATAAGTCGATTTGCGACCTACAATTTAGATGGTCCAACCCCAGACAAGGCCGAACATACGAAGATTCGACCAGCGAGGGCCTACTTATCTGAGAAGTGCTTTCTTTTCAAATCTCGTCGCAAAGAAGTAAGAAAATGTACCAGGCTTTATTTAAGCAAGGGCGTTGGGGATTCTCGTTCTTGGAATTATTGGCGGTTGTCGCAATCTTTGGGATTGTTGCGGCAATCACGGTCCCACATGTCAGCACAACCAAAGCGTTTGCCAACCAGCGCGTGCACGAACAAAACATCGCCACGTTAAACTCAGCGGTAGAACGCTATTATGTCGCCGAAGGAAACTGGCCGGTGACGCTCGCCGAGTTGGATGCCGAATACTTGCCCACTGGGGTTCCTGCGGTACCCACCGAAAAGCGTTTGTCCTATTCCATCGATAACACCACGCACCGCGTGGTTGCGAATTAACGCTGGGTGTATTGCTTTACGAGGGACGCAGGGGATCGAGTTCCGGTTCGTCTTCGGGAAGAATCTCGACGAAGTTACGAGGAGCTTTCTCTCGGCGAGGGACCAATTCGGCGGCACCCAGTACGATATTGATAAGGAACAAAGAGCCGGCCAGCATGCTCAGAAAAAACAGGAACATGATGACGTCAGGCGATTCGACGAAATTGCCGTCATCCATGGACTTAACAAAGAACCAGAATGGATTGGTCCAATGGTTAAACGATGAATCCATCGTCCGATTGTATAATACTTGAAAACCAAGTGGGACCATGATGGCGGCCATCAACAGTAAGAAGTGCGTGAGGGCGGAAATGAAAATATCTGCACGAAACAAGAGATTCATGGTTCTGAGCAGCAGACGCCCGGCACTGAGGTAGAAGGTGGTGTAAGCCATTATACCTAAGCTATAGATCATCACATGCGTTGCTTCGCTGATATTCATGCCGTTGAAGGTGTTGTACCAAGCCAGCGAATAGGCCGTCGCTGTTCCGCTGAAGAGCCCGGTCAAAACAAAAATATAACCACGATCGGGCCCTGGGATGAGCCAATTTCGCCAGAGACGATCGAAGAGAAACACTGGGATCGTGCGTTTCACACGTGGTGAAAGAACCGCAGCTTCTCCATTGATATACGACCCTGCGATAAACCAGTACAAACACAAGATGGTGGTTATTGCAAAAAGGAATGCTGCTTCTTCTGGTATTTGGATGGCAACGTAGCCAAGCCAGCCAATGATCAGAAAATGCTGGATTAATAAGGCCTTGCGAATTCCTGCCGAACGGTTCTCGCTTTCGAAGGTGATCTGGGCAGAGGCCACATCGATGATCAAGTGCAGGAAGCTGGCATAAATAGTGAGGATGGCAAAGGTCGCAATCCAGAAGCTCGACTCATCGTACATTCGCCAGTTGGCTTCCATATAAACCAACGAATAGCTGGCCGACATTCCGGAACCAAACGAGAAGATGAACAGCAGGATTACAATGATGGACAACGCCGACTGCCAGTGGCGTTGCCGGGTAATGCAAGCCAACACCAGCCCGAAGCCGGAGAGTAAGACCGAGGTCAAAACGGCCACGCTGATAACGTAGACGATGGTGATGATATCGATGCCACGCAGTAAATAGGTGAACCCAATGCATGGTGCCAAGGCCGACAGATAGACGAGCATTTGCACAATCGAACTGATCAGCTTACCGGTGATAATTTGACGTGGACTAAGTGTAGAGATTGAAAGCAACTCGAAGGTGCCGTCCTCGCGTTCGGAAGCCAATGATCGGAAAGCCGAAAAGGGAATGATCACCACTAGCGGAAACAGCAAAATGTCGAGATAACCAACCAGCAGAAATGGGCCATCAGGCGAATACAAAATGCCTGGATAGCGAAGGTAGATCGCCATCACCGACCAGATCCAACTGGTGATTAGCACCAAGCCAAACGTTATCGCAAACTGACGGCTTTTTAGTGATTGGCGAGTTTCTTTGACCAAAATAGGATTGAGGTATTCTCCTAGGCTTTCCAGACGCTCGTCGATCTTCTGCCACCATCCGCTGGGCGAATCGGCTGGCTCTGGCTGGGCTTGTTCATTGCTCAGTTCAACGGTGGTCATTGCACCCGGCCTTTCGTAACGTTGAGGAAGACATCTTCCAGGCTCGAGTGTCGGGCACCAAACTCGGCTATGCGAAAGCCCGCCTCGATCATCTCTTTCAAAAGGTCTGCCTCTTCGGCCCGTTCGCCGACATGCGAGAAGTGCAGAAGTTCGCCATCGACCACGATTTCGTCGTACACCTCTTTGGAGGTCAGCCAATCGGCCAGCCCGTTGGTATTTTCTAAGATGCGAACACGAACGCGGCTCTTCGAGAGTTGTCCACGCTGTATATCTGCCACGCTGCCGGTAGCGAGAAGCTGGCCTTGCTCGATGATGCCGACCACATCGCACATCTCAGCTAGTTCGGTCAGAATGTGCGAGCTGACCAAAATGGTTTTGCCATGCTTGGCGAGTCTGCCAATCATTTCGCGCAGCTCGATACGAGCCCGCGGGTCGAGCCCAGCGGCAGGTTCATCTAAGATCAGCACGGCCGGGTCATGGATCATCGACCTCCCCAGGCACAACCGCTGCTTCATCCCTTTCGAGAGCCCGCTAATAGGCTTCTCGGCCAAGACATCGAGTCCCGTGAACTCCATGGTCTTGTCCATCGCCAACCGACGTTCGCGCCCCCGCAGCCCATACGAACGGGCGAAGAAGTCGAGATATTCGCGGCAGTTGACGTTCGCGTAAACGCCAAACGCATCCGGCATAAAACCGAGGCGTCGACGAACCTTATCGGGATCGTTGATTACTGAGTAACCATCGATCAGGGCGTCTCCGGCGTTTGGTAGATCGAGAGTGGCCAAGATGCGCATGCTGGTTGTCTTGCCGGCGCCGTTGGGACCGATGTAGCCAAACACTTGGCCTTGATAGACCTCGAACGAGACATCGTTGACCGCTTTCGTTTTACCGAAAAAACGATGCAGACGGCGAAGTTCGATAACGGGAGTACGCGTCGCGATCATCCGGGGATTACCATGTTGCTTGAATGACTTCCAGGCTTTTTTCGCCGGGAGAAATACCGTCGATGCCTAGCGGTGTTTCAGGGAAATGCTGCACGACGGCAAAGTAACTGCGCGGCCCGAGAGCCTCGAACGAGTTCATGATTTGGGCCTGATATTGACGCTCCATCAAAGCCCGAGTGAAGTTGGGCTCTACTTGATTGCGTTCTGGAATGTTGAGATAGACCGAACGAGGAGTTCTATGACGGGTTTGGTTGATGTACATCTGACGGTCAAATCCATCTGGTACTCTCATGCTGGCAATACCCATCCGTTCGCGAATGTTTACGACGGCAGTAGAAACATCCGGCTGAAGCTTGGCCTGGGCATCGGCGTTCAAGTTGCTCGTGAAATGAGGCGTTCCATTTTCGTCTACCAAAAGTAAAGCCAAGATTTTCGTGCCTAGCTTATTGGTGACCGAGATGCCGTTGCCGGTGGTATCGATTTCCAACTGTCGTTTGGATTGGAAAGGGCGGATGACCAGAAACTGCTGAGTTACCCGCGAACGAAAGTAGGCTCCGCTGAGAACCTGGTTTTTTCCCCAGGACAGCCGTTTTTGGCCAACGCTTTCGTTCAAAGGGGATTGTTCGTACTCGAACACGGCCGTATCGGTCGGAAAGGTAAGACCAGACGAACTGGCCATTCCAGAGTAATAGGCCTGGCGGCTCCAAGTAGCACCTTGTCCCGTTTGTTGGTCAAGGGTCGTGAGCGTGCGGATTCGTGTTTGTGTGCTAAAGCCATCGGAAACCAAGGCATAAATCATCAGCAACGAGGTAATCAAGATTGCCCCTACCGGGACGGTGATGATTAACAGGTTCAAACGGCTTATGGCCCGCAGTACGAAATAGTTCACCGGCCCGATCACAATCACAAACAGCGTAATTAAGACCTCGAAGGTCGTTACCGGTGCGATACCCACACCAGGCACAAGGAAATCCCAGAAGCCAAGATTCTCACGCATGCGTGACATGCCATGACGATCGAACCAAGCGAGACGACTTCCGCCGATCGCTCCAAAGATTCGCTCCCATGTGCCTGCGTTGCCGGGAAAGGGGTTTTCTTGGACCAACGTTAATTTGCCGAATCCCATTTCACGTGTGGCCAGGTTCAGTGGTTTCTCGGCACCTGTTGCAATTCCTGCATTGGGAGCTGTTTCGATAAGTTTGCCGTTTTGGATCGCCAGAGCTGAGTACTGTCCCTGGTTGTTTCCGCTGAAGTTGTTGTGAGGAAAACGTAAGACGCGTAAAAGCCCGATGTCTCGAATCGGGGCCGCATCTAGCAAAAATTTGTCCCACTGGTGTGGAATCGCTTCCTTCGTCTGGTCGAACCATGGATCGATCTGGCTTGGCCCTTGCTTGCCGCTGTTCCATACCAAAAGGTTGCCTCCGGCATTGGTCCAGTCGCGAATCACGGCAAACTTTTCCGGGGAAGTCTCTTGCAAGGTTTCCAGGTCTTGCCATTCAAAAACCAGTAAGTCTGCCGAAGAAAGGGCCAGCCAATTATCCGGTACCATGGAAAGTGGTAGCACGTCGGTCCGTGGTAGCTGGCGCAGAGCTGCCACAGCTTGATAAGGAGAGCCGGCGAATAGCGATTTCAAAGGCGCGGCGGTCGGCACGGTTTGTTCGTTGAACAAAATACGCAAATCAGGAAAAGGTTCCACTTCTTCGCCCGAATCAAGCCGGTTTGCCTGATCTAAGGCCCAGCTTGCTTGTGCATCGCGTAGGGGAGCATTGCGATGAAAAACAATCATCGCAGGATAAGCCTCCGTCACGGCCGTTCTAGAGTTTATATTGGCCATCGATAGACTTTTATTGCTGAGTTCCGGCAACTTCCGCCCGTCTTCCCAAACTTCGATGGAAAGGGCATACCACAGCATGTGCTGCGGAACCAGAATGGTTGAGGCCTCGCCGATTTTACCTTGGGAAAGCTTGATTTCCTGCGAGACGCGTGGCAGCGGAGATGAATATAAAGCGTTCGGCTGCAAGATCACTTCAACTCGTCGGTCTGCCGGAGCTGGTTTTCCGTTGGCGGTAATCAGGCTGACATGGATCGGACGATAACCACTGCCATCGATCCAGCGTGCATCGAGCGACAAAAATAACCCATGGTCTGGCTTGTCAGGGGGCAAAGGTAAGAAGTACTTTTCACCCGTTTCTGCTTGAGCCACGGAACTGCTCAGCACCAACCACAAAACGCAACAGCACCCAGATAAAATCAGGTGAAACAAAAGCGAACGGTTTGGGGAAGACGGCATGACAAGCATCATTTCTGGCTGGCAAGTGAAGTCGATGGTTAGTCGAGTTCAATATTCTTAGGAGGAATAATCTGTTGGGCTGGCGTATCGGTGGCAAATGGTGACTGGGCTTTGGCAGGAACAAGGAATTCCCGAAACCTCATTACCACGTAGCAAGCCAAGCCCAAGGCGTAGTGAATTAAGCACCAGATTATCATCGCCACAAAGAGAAAGGCTATTGCTTTCGCCCAGACAGCACCAAGGAGTGCTTGGCGGATAATAAGGCAACTGACCGCCACGAGAGCGATGAGAACGAAGATCTTGGTGAGAGAAAAGCGTTGAATCATGCCACCATTGTCTCTGTCGTTAAGCGGTTTGCAAGCAAAATGCCTGAAGTGGTTTTCGCCGGTAGGAGAGGTTTATTGAAGTCCGACATTCGGAAAATGTTGGCCCCGATAAAACGGCCCTAAAAGTTTCGCTGAGCGATCCAAGCGAAAATAAGGTAACGCCCAGAGTAACGGCGAAAAGGAAAGGAGTCGACATGCCGATTCAAAAAGAGAAAAGAAAACTCAGGATTGATCCATGCTTGCGGTCCGTCGCTTTGAACGAAGAAGCGATCTTTCCGAGGCGGATGGACCCTAGGTAGAAAATTGCCACTACGGGGAAATCGCCGCTTTCGTCATCAGGGTGAGCCTATATTCGGTGTCACGTGTCCTGACTGATATCCAATAGACCCGCTTGGGCGGATGAGGTAGCTTGGTGGTTGGATCACACTGCATCAGGGAATCAACATCGTGCTGAACGTTAAAGTTGCTGCGGCGGTTCTCAATCAAACGCCGATGGATTGGGAAGAGAATACCCGCAATATTCTGGAAGCCCTCGAAAAAGCCCGTGCCGCTGGTGCCTCGGTCATTTGCTTACCCGAGTTGTGCATTACCGGTTACGGCTGTGAAGATGCGTTTTTGTCGGCGGGCATGCGGCGAATGGCCTGGCAGAAATTGCTTGAACTGGTCCCGGCGACGACCGGCTTGGTGGCTTGCTTTGGGCTGCCGATTTCTTATCGCGGGCTCGTCTTTAACGTAGCTGCGATTGTCGCGAATGGAAAACTGTTGGGGCTGGTCCCCAAACGGAACCTAGCCGGAGATGGCATCCATTACGAACCCCGCTGGTTCAAGCCGTGGCCTGCCGGCAAACGAGCTTACTATGAAGAAGGAGGCCTGAAGGTTCCCTTAGGCGATCTCGTTTTCGACTTCGGCGGCACGATGTTGGGCTTGGAGATCTGCGAAGATGCCTGGGTGGCGAGCCGTCCTGGCAGCCAACTGGCAGAACTGGGCGTCGATTTGATTCTCAATCCGAGTGCCAGCCATTTCGCGTTTCATAAGCAAGCGGTGCGACGGCGGTTTGTCTTGGAAGGCTCTCGGGCATTCCACGCAGCATACGTTTATGCGAACTTGCTGGGCAACGAAGCAGGCCGAGCGATTTATGACGGCGGGGCCATGGTTGCCTCGGCCGGGCATTTGTTGGCCGAAGCTCCGCGGTTTAGCTTTCAGAATTGCGTGGTGACTACGGCGGTGGTCGATATCGATGTCAATCGAATGAATCGCGCCAAGAGTGACGCGTTTGTGTTGAACTTCGATGCGGCCAAAGATCAGGTGGTGGATGCCGGATTCGCGTTGCCACACTGCGAGCCGGATGTGCCGACGCTGACTCCGGCAAGTTGGGAGCAATCGGAAGACCTCAAAGAGGAAGAATTCACCCGCGCGGTCGCGCTCGGGCTGTTCGACTATTTAAGGAAAAGTCGCTCGCGCGGGTTTGTGGTGTCGATGTCTGGCGGGGCTGATTCCGCAGCGGTAACCACGCTGTGTGCTTACATGGTCCAGTTCGCCATGCAAGATATCGGTAGCGAACAACTTGCCAAACGGCTGGCTTATATCGACGGCCTAACTGGCCTGGTGAATCCCAGCGATGTGAATGCGAAGCTGTTGACGTGTGTGTACCAGGCAACCCGCAACAGCGGTGACGTGACGCTCAATGCCGCCAAGCAAGTTGCCGAAGCAGTCGGGGCTGATTTCCATCGGGTGGATGTCGACGAGTTGGTCGAAGGGTACACCAAGCTAGGACAGCAAATCGTTGGCCGCCCGTTAACTTGGGAACGTGATGATATCGCCCTGCAAAACATCCAAGCCCGCACGCGTTCGCCAAGTGTATGGCTGGTTGCTAACTTGAAAGGGGCTTTGCTTCTTTCAACGAGCAACCGTAGCGAAGCGGCTGTCGGTTATGCGACCATGGATGGCGATACGAGCGGCGGGCTGTGTCCGATTTCTGGGATCGACAAGGCGTTTCTTCGCGAGTGGCTGGTTTGGATGGAAAAAGTGGGACCGGATGGCATTGGCTGCTTGCCGGTGCTTAAAGTGATCAACGCACAGTTGCCGACCGCCGAGCTGCGCCCCGCCGACCAGGGGCAAACGGACGAAGCCGATTTAATGCCGTATCCACTGCTCGACAGAATCGAGCGGCTGGCAATTCGCGACAAGCAGATTGCCGTCGAGGTGTTAATGCACCTGCGACAACGTTACCCTGACTATTCGTTAAGAGAGTTGGGCGCCTACATCGAGCGTTTCTTTCAGCTTTGGAGCCGTAACCAGTGGAAACGCGAACGCTATGCTCCCGGCTTTCATTTAGATGACGAAAACCTCGACCCAAAAACATGGTGCCGCTTTCCGATCCTCTCCGGCGGATTCCGTGTCGAACTCCGCGAAATGTGGGATAAGATCGAGGAACTGGATCCTCAATCGTACGAAGCCGGATAAGCTTCCGGCTTCGTCGAAGGAAGTGGGCCGAGAAAGGGAACTGGCGGTTTTAAAATTGAACGCCCTCTGGCTTCGGTTTCGGAAGTTCTTCCACCGGGGGCGTTTGGGGCTGATTCTTAGGGGCGTCTTCCTTCTTGGTTCCGCCAAAAGCGCCTCCTAAGTCGAACAAATTGAAGCTCGGCATTTTCAAGCCAGGAGCAGGCTTCTCGTTCTGCATGTCGATCTGAGCATGTAGTTCGATGAGGTGTTCATCCACATTTAAGCGAGCTTCCAAGCCACGGAACCAAGTCATGACGTTGGCTTGGTAGTCTTTGCCCACTTCGCTCCAAGCGGTTGAAATCCAGTGTGCTCCTTGGCCAGGTTCTTCTTGCAGTTTGTATTGCCCTCCCAGCGGATCGATGAATTCGAGATGCAACAATTGATCGGCAAAACCTTTCGCTTGCGGCGCCGGGACCCCTAGCTGATTGTGAATCTCGTTAAAGAAAGCCGCATTGGCCAGGCTTCCCTTCTTGGCCATCGCTTGGGCCAAGCCGTTCGCCAGCGGTGTGATCTGAGCGTTGGAGATATCCCCCACATGAATGCGGACTTGGGCGGGATGGGTGTCTTCCACAATTGCCAAGTTCGGCGTTACGTCGGCCAGAATCTCGGGATAGAAGGAAAGCGTCGAGAACCCATTCCACTCGCGCCGCCACAGCCCAAACGGTAGTTGGTTGTAACCATTGATATCGGGTGCCGACGTAGGGCCAATAATCGGCATGCGGTCGATCAGCCCAGGTTTAGGCCACGCGGTCAAGTAGCCGGGCGTTGCCTTGATCAATCGTAATGTATTCATAAACCCCTTGTTGGTGAATTCCGTTAAGGGGAACGGCAGGTCTTGCACGGCAACCGCATAGTGAGTCAAGCCGCCGCTATACTGCCCATTGAGAACTGCTTGAAACGCAACCACATCTTGGGGGCCAGTAGCAATATGAGCCGGAAGCGGTGGTCCCAGAAACGAGAGAACCTGCCCGAAGTTCGAACGCTCAAACGGGGAAACGCGGGCGTCGATGGTCAACCTTTCCAGTCCTTCGTCGTTCAACTTGAAACGATTGATCCCTACCATGATCGGATTCATTTGCCGCCACTCGGTCATGTGGAACTGACGCAAACGGTTGAAGTCAGCCGTTTCTTCCGGTGACATCCCCCGAATATCGATGTCGGGAATGGGAACAAAATTCCCCCTTCGTCCACGGAGCGAATCTCCTAAGCTGTCGCCAACGATGACCGTTTGACTCCCATCTGCCCGGGCACCAAAGTTGGCAGGCAGAAACCCTGCCGCCATGAGCCCGTCTACCGAAAGGTCTTTATAGCCTTCGTTGCTGGCAGCGGCCGTTGCCATTTGCTGCAGTTCCATCTCGATCAAGCTGCGCAGCCGCCGACGAAGTTCGACGCGATACTGTGGCGAGTACAACCCCCGGAAGAAGTCGGAAGATAGGTAGATGAAAACCGTATCGTCTCGGTCAACCGGCATCAATTGACGGGCGTACTGAAATTCACGCGAGTTGGCCAGGCTATCGTCGTCATCTTCTAGCAGCAGAAACTGCTCCGCAATCCAGCGCGATGTGGTCACCAGGTGGAAGTCTCCCCGAGTGACATAGAACGAACGTAGCGTGTTGTCTGGGGTCGAGAGAAAGGAAACATCTTTCCCTTGAATCTGGATCGTTTCGAGCTTTGCTCCTTGGTCCTTGAACTCGCGCAAAGCCTCTTGGCGATTTTTCTGGATATCGTTCGCCAGCAGAACGCTTTGTTTGGCATGAAACAACATGCCCATCGCAGCCCCTTCGCGCATGTAGGTATCGCGACCGATCAGGGCGACGTCTTGCACAACCTGAGCGCCGAAAATTTCCGACAGTGCCGATTGTTTCAGGGCGAGTTGCCGCTGGACGACTTCATTGATATGAAAGGCAACGCGGCGGCTGCTTAGCATCCGTGAAAGGTCGCCTCCGTTGCGTTCCATCAGCTTGTTGAGCCACAGGTAATTATTCAACGAACCAAAGCGAACATAGAAACAAGCACGCGGTACGTAGTGGGCCATCGGTTCGATAACCACATCGGCGGCCGGCTGCGGTACGGCGAGGGGAGCCCAGGGAATGGGGGACACGACCGGACCTAACGGTTGCTGCCGAGGCAGTTCGTTGTTCATCACCGATTTGAGCATTGCTTCATGAACTTTTTCGGTGCCTAAAAGCAGCATCAGCGATTGGTTCGGATCTAAGGCCGAACGGTCAGCCATCAGTTTCTCGCTCAACGGAGGAAGCCCCATGCTGAGGCGGTCCGAGAGCATCATGGTCAGATATGTTTCGAGTACCGGCGGGTGATCGCTGGCATCCATCTGTTCGCGGGCGATATCGTTGTAATTCCGCCACCATTGCCGAGTGAGATTATTCAGCGGCCCATTGCGGCGCTGCTTCGGTATCACGCGAAAGGTGTGACTTGTGGGCGTGTTGACGGTTACTTGCAGCGGCGTATGTCCCCGGAACAAGAAATAAACTTCGAGCTCTTGAGGCGGCGTAACGGAGTCGGCCCCGATAAGGGATTGAAGCAGTGGCAGAACTCGACGCGGTTTAAAGACAGGATAGAAAATCCGCTTTTCCGGGTCAGAAATCGAGAAACCACGACTATCAATTGCATCGCCGAAATCGGCTCGCGAGAACGGAATGACCATGCGGGCGACGCCAAACGGTTCGCCGACAATTGCGTTGACGTCTTGTGCGTAGAGACTTGGCGAGACGAGCGCCAACAGGCCCAGGACTGCGCAAAATACGGTCCGTCGAATCATGCCGTGCATTGTATTGGTGCTCCAAAGCAAAGTTTTTCTCAACACACCATGGTTGGTCGGGTTACGAAGTGTGTCAAGTGAACAGCCCCTCACTTCAGGGGCTTTAGGCCTGCTTTCGTGCGATGTTGGTTCAACATCGAGAACGCGGCAGGCTCGTTTTTCAGAAATTTAATCATTTGACTGGTCGAGCATTGCAATTGCTCAGCAGCAGCGGCCACTTCCCACCCCGTCGCATGTAACGCCGCGATCGCTTCCGCCAGTAACGAGGGAAAATCGTCGTGGGTTGGATTAATCGAGAGCTTTCCACTACGCAGCCGCGATCGCCACAGTTCGCTCGGCAGGCTGGACAGTTCGATCGTTGCTGGTGCTTCCACTGCCAGCACCACACGCAGGCGAAACAATGCGGCCTGACGGTTGGCCTCTTGCGAGCGTTTTTCGTTCGCCTCGGCACGCTTGCCGGTCGGCGTGTCGTGAATGACCACGGCTGTCTCGACTTTGTTGCGATGCTGCCCGCCTGGGCCTCCTCGGCGGAGACGTTTGATTTCGCAACGTTTCAGGAGCTCTGCCGCAGGCCAAGCAGCCGGGTGATCGATTCCCTGGGGCATGGTGGCTTTACTTCAGGATGCTGATGGATTGGCCGGTTTCTTCTTCCCCGAGCGACAAGATAAAGGGAACCGCATACTGGGCCCATTGTTCCGCAGTTGGGGCGCTGGCAGCTCCCTCGGCGAAGCACTTTTCCAGCATCTCGGTATGAATCATGCCGGGCCCTAGGGGGATCGCTGCCATACCAGCAGGAAGTTCCTGCGAAAGTGACTTCGTCAAACCTTCGATCGCGTATTTGGTGGCACAGTAAGGGCCGACTTCAGGAGAGGTGCTACGTCCCCAGCCGGAACTAAAGTTGACGATCACGCCAGATTTTCGTTCAACCATGGCAGGCACGAACGCCTTTAGCACATGGAAAACCCCTTTGATATTAATATCAACGATGTGCGAGAACTCGCTGGTAGGGACCAGCCACACCGGGTTGCTCTCGTTGATGATGGCCGCGTTGTTAATCAGCAGGTCGGGGACACCGAACGATTGAAGGACTTCGCTTCCCCAGCGTTCCACATCTTTATCGTTGGTCACATCAATCACATCAAAGCGATGCGGAGTGCCGTACTTTTCTGAGAGGGTGTCGATCTTATCGGCTGAGCGGCCACAACCAACAACGTGGTGGCCAGCGGCAATAAACCCATCGACCATCGCGCGGCCGAGGCCCTTGGTTACACCGGTAACGACTATTTTTCGCGAGGCCATGCGTGTGCTGCTTGTCTAGTAAGAGGACTACGTAGGAAAGCCGATGCGGCAGATCGCATTGGCATTCATTACAACGGTCCGCTTCCCCAGAAGCAACCAGGGGCACACAAAGCGTTGACTTAGGGGCGATTCGGTCAAGCGAAGATGTCAGGTCTTCGAGCGGCCCAAACGTTGACTCGCGTGAAGCGAGCGAACGAGGTTTTCTGCTGAAAAGCAAAAGGTTTTTATCGCGTTAGTTTTCGGACTTGGCCAGGGCGTCGATCTTCGGAGACAAGCCGCGCCGGTATTCGCGCGGGAGGAAATCCCGCTCGACAAGCTCCGGATCGTACTGCGTCCAGGTCTCTCGCATGTTCCGGCCCACCACACTTCGCATGATGTCGCCATCGCGCCACGTGGTGGTGTAGGTGCCGTCGCTCCATCGTTTACGGGGCACTTGCCAGGAGTTCTTCAATAGACGCCAGGCCGTTACGTGGAACCGGGCATCGCATTGCGACCATTCGTAAAAGATGATCTGGTCGAAGATCAAACGTCCTTGCGAATCGTAGTAGTGGTTCACCTCGATCAGGTCAACCTGATCCTCGACCACCGGTGCCGAAGGGGAAGCCCCCAGTACCATCCACAAAGCAGCTACCGAAAAAGTAACACCACTCATATCGTTCTCCCTAACGTTCCATCGTGTAAGGGGCATCGTATGCAGTTGAGTCGGGTGTATCTTTTATTCGAATTTCGGATAGAGCAATGTCGATTGATCAGGATTTGTGAAGAGGTGCGAAAAACCGTAGGAAAAAATGAAGAGGCAGTGCTAGCGTTTTTTGGCCCAGAAATGGGGCTGAGAAGCTGTTTTTGCTACCGATTTCGCTATCGACGAATCAGCTGCGAGAAGTCGGCATCGTCCCGATAACGCTCGGCGAGTTCGTTAATTTTTGACTCGCGATGTAGCTGTTCAAAGGGAATGCGGTTGTCTAGCAGGCCGAGCGAGTAAGCGTATTCGTCGCTGTAGCCCGGTAGAAGGATGCGCATGTCGTAGGGGATGCTTCGCGGCGAGATCTTGTTGACGTGCGAAACGATATTCGTGGTGCAGTTGTTGGTAAGCGTGTTGTAAAACTCAGGCCGAGCAGCTAATTGATTGGCGCGTTTCACGATGTCTAACAGCAATTCCTGCGCTTGTTCTGGCTGGGCAATCGTGTGATAGAGATAGACGTCGCTTTTGTAATAGTTCGAGCTAAGATTGATGATGTCGCGCTCGTCCCCAATCACATACATCAGCTCGTACTGGTTGAAAAAGCCTTTCCAGGCCGAGTATTCTTCGTGTGTTTCTTTGCGAATCTCGACTGACGAAACGAGATAATCACCATCCTTCATCCCAAAGCTAAGCATCGTGTGGGCGATACTAGGAGTGTCTTTAAACGGAACCACGATGAAGTCGACCGTTTGGACGTCGCTTAAACGAATTTCTTTGTCGTAATACTGTACGACGTAATCATCCGCCGTGGCATAACGACAATTGCGAACGTTGTGGATCGTGATCTTGTCGCCGTTGATCTCGCTGATTGGGAGTTTGGCCTGGTCCGGAGCCCAGGTCCGATTGTTGGAGGCGACAATTGTCTTGCAGCCAATGGTGCTGCTGACCAGACATAGCATGCCTGCCACCAATAGGAATTGGCTTCGGTGCATGTAAGCGTACGAACGTGTTGTCAGGCTCGGCGAGTTCACCAGGCAATCAAGGGGAAGGGAGAGATCGAAGTCGCGAATTTTCGCGCAGCAACTTATAGATTCCCAGTGCTGGCAACGCAACGTCAATTGAAGGTTTTGCTAGCGGATGCGAGCTCGCTTGCTAAACCAAGCCAAAGTGTTGGCAGCCGGCCAAGACGCCGCTGGTCGCTGTTTTCTCGGCCAAGTAGAGCCGGTCTAGTTGTTGGCAGTTTTCGAAATGAGTTCGTACGGTCTCGGCGAGCGCCCGATCGGCGTTCCCCACGACAATGGTCCGGTAGCCGGCGGTCAGGGCGGCCAGGTCGTTGCCGGAGTCACCCGCGAAAACGGTTTCCTCATTTGCCAGCCCGGTGTGCTTGGTCCACCACTGCAGGGCATGCGCTTTCGAGACATCCGCCGGCAGCAAATCGATAAGCCCATCCCCGTTAAACGGATCGACACTGCCAATCACGTTGTAAGGCATCGCATGTTCAGCCAAGGCTTGCCGCAGCATTTGAACTAGCGATTTCACTTGCGTGGCATCGCAGTAGAAGCTCAGCTTGAAGGTCCCTTGCTTCTCTTGCTCTTGCAAACGGAGCGCATCCCAAGCAGAAAACTTTTGCCGCACAACCTTGGTGGAATATTCTCCGACAATGGATTGCAGATGTTGTACATAGGGATTGGCGATATGAAATTCCTCGCCATCCCGATGATAAATCGAAGTGCCGACGTCGCAGATTACCCAATCTGGCTGTGGGAGAGAATGCCGTTGAATCGCGTCTTGAACGGAAGAAAGATGACGCCCGGTGACAAAAGTCAGCGTCACGTTTTGGGCCGCTAGGTGGTCGCCCAAGAGAGACAAGTCTCGTTCGTTTTCGGGATGGTTTTCTAACGGAATAAATGTGCCGTCTAGGTCGGTGGCCAGAACCTTGTTCACGGGAAAAGACCTTTGCTGATTTGTAGTTTACACGCTAGAGTGCTAAAACAATGTTTCTCAATTACTCAATAATTCAATCTATCAGCATAGCGAAGTTTCGTGTCGCACGACAAATCCAAACGTTCTCCGTTGATTCTCGGTGAAGTCCTCTTCGATTGTTTTCCTGATGGAAAGCAGGTTCTTGGCGGCGCGCCGTTTAACGTGGCTTGGAATCTGCAAGGAATGGGATTCGAGCCGTTGATGGTCTCCGCAATAGGTGACGATGCCGAAGGCGAAAAAGTCCTCGCGGCGATGTCCACATGGGGCATGCGGCAAGATCAGATCCAAACGTTTGCTGAGAAGCCAACCGGCGCCGTCGAGGTTACGATTCAGAATAATGAACCGAACTTCGATATCTTAAAAGATCGTGCCTGGGATTTCATTCAGCCCCCCTCGATCGACGATTACCAGTCGTTCTCGTATTTGTATTACGGCAGTCTGGCTTACCGGAGTGAGCAAACGGCAGCAACCATTCGCCGAGTAATCGCGGAAAGCCAATTGCCTCGTTTTGTCGATCTGAATATCCGGCCACCCTGGTTTCAGGAAGACTGGGTGAGCACGCTGGTCGATGGGGCAGAATGGTTGAAATTAAACCACGACGAACTCCAGAAACTCACTGGCATATCTTGCGATTCACGCGAGAATGTTCGCCAAGCGGTCGAAAAATTCCGTAATGTTCATAAAGTCGCCAATTTCTGCATAACATCTGGCTCTAAAGGCGCTTATTTGGCCACAGCGGATGGTGATGGCATCGAAATTGCAGTAACCAAGCCAGATCCTCTCGTCGACACGGTCGGGGCAGGGGATGCTTTTGCGTCAGTTCTTCTAGCAGGACTGATTGAGGGACGCCCACTGCGACAGGTTGGCGAAGCGGCGTCCCGATTTGCCGGGAAAGTATGTCAGAATAACGGAGCGACTTGTCGCGACAAATCGTTCTACGAAAACGTGTTTTGATACTCAGATCCCACAACCAACAACCTTAAAAATTGATTCTCTATGAAGATCGCACTGATCAGCTTACATGGCTTAATCCGCGCGAAAGATCCCGAGTTAGGTCGGGACGCCGATACTGGTGGCCAAGTCAAATATGTTCTTGAATTGGCCGAAGAACTCGCAAAACAGCCAGGCGTGACCGAGGTTGAACTTCTCACCCGGCAAATTATTGATGATCGGGTGTCTCCCGAATATGGGCTCGTAGAAGAGCCGATTTGCGAGAATGCGAAAATCGTGCGCATTCCTTTCGGCCCCAAGCGTTATATCCGCAAGGAATCGCTCTGGCCGTATATCGAGTTTTTCGTCGATCAGGCGTTGGCCTATTATCGCCGGGCTGGCTTGCCTGATTTGATCCATGGTCACTATGCCGATGCCGGCCTTGCCGGCGCGCAACTGGCCCGCTTGCTGCATATACCGTTTGTCTTCACCGGCCACTCGCTGGGGCGCGTTAAACAGCAGCGGTTGATCGACAAGGGGAAATCGCTCGAAGACCTCGAACGTCGTTACAAGCTTGCGCAGCGAATTGAAGCGGAAGAGGTCGCCCTCGAAACGGCTTCGATGGTTGTGGCCAGTACGAATCAAGAAGTCGAACAGCAGTACGAGATTTACGAAAATTACGTGCCGGGTCGGATGGAAGTCATTCCGCCAGGCGTTAACCTGAATTCTTTTTCCGCTCCTCAATCTCAGGATGAGAAGTACACGATTGGTCCAGCAATCGAACGCTTCTTACGGCACCCGGAAAAGCCCCCATTGATTGCGATGGCGCGCCCTGACGAGCGAAAAAACCTGGAAATGCTCGTGAAGGTCTACGGCGAGAGCGAACGTCTCCGCGAGCTTTCCAACTTGGTGCTGGTGATGGGAACGCGCGAAAAGCTGAAGGACTTGGCTTCCTCGCAGCGGCGCATCGTCGAGCATATTCTCGGCAAGATCGACGACTACGACCTCTATGGTTCGGTCGCGTATCCCAAGATGCACGCGCCGAGCGATGTCCCTGATATTTACCGTTGGTGTAAACAGCGCCGCGGCGTGTTCGTGAACCCTGCATTGACCGAGCCATTTGGCCTCACGCTGTTGGAAGCAGCCGCAACCGGTTTACCGATCGTTGCTACGAACGATGGGGGTCCGCGTGATATCGTTGCCAATTGCCACAACGGTATCTTGGTCGATCCGCTGGACCCTGAGGCGATCGAGAAAGCGTTGCTCCGTATGCTGACTGAGCCCAGCCAATGGGACGATTGGTCGGAAAAAGGCGCCGCCGGTGCGAAGAAATATTATTCGTGGGGCAATCACGCCAAGCGATATTGGCGCGATATTAACGATATTGTCGACCACTCGGCCAAGCCGGTTTTGGCAGCGAATTCCAAGGTTCGCCGCATGCCAAATTTCGATCGGCTGATCATCACTGACCTGGATAACACGCTAACCGGCGACGATGACGCTTTACGCGAATTGCTGGAAACCATTAAAGAGCACGAGTACATCGGTTTTGGTATTTCCACCGGCAGACGACTTGATAGCGCGATGGAATTAATCGAGGAAATGCGTCTGCCGCGTCCCGATTTGATTTGCGCTGCGGTCGGTACCGAGTTGTACTATGGCGAAAGCCTGACGAACGATCGAAGCTGGCGAAAACAAATCGGCTTGCATTGGACACCGGACGAGATTCGTAAATTATTCGAGAACGTCGATGGTATCTTTGTGCAAGACGATTGTCAGCAGTCCGAATTCAAAATCAGCTTCGACCTAGATACATCGGTCGCTCCGAGTATCTCGAAGGTGAAGAAAATGCTCCGCGAGGCGGGAATTCGCGGGCGGGTTGTCTTTTCACGGGGAATGTATTTAGACATCATTCCGAATCGAGGCGGCCCAGGGGTGGCAGTTCGTCACGTGCTTTATAAATGGGGCTTTTCCCCTGAAAAAGTGCTTGTCGCGGGGGATAGCGGCAATGACGAAGGAATGCTGAAGGGACGTACGCTTGGAGTGGTTGTAGGGAATTATAGCCCTGAGCTCGAAAAGCTACGTGATTGGCCAAGAATCTATTTCGCGGAAGGGCATCATGCGCGAGGTATCCTGGAGGGAATCAATTACTACCAGTTCTTAGATAACATCACGATACCCAATGATCGTCACGAGTAGAAACGGACAACCCGAACAATTGCACGTCGAGGCCGATATCACGCTCAAGCGGGTTTTGCCTCGGTTAGATGCAATTTGGTCGGACGAAGATCGCTCGTCTGGTCTCGCACGCGACTTTCAGAACCGCTTGATTGCCGAGTGGCCCCGATTGTTTCGCCTGCTCTACACGTTGTACAGCGGTCGCTACGATTTCTTCTATCACCTGGAAGAAATCCTTTACACGGCGGCACGTGGCTGGCAACAGCGTAGTGACGAGTTGCGCGCCCAAGACGACCATCGTCTGAACGACCCTACCTGGTTTCAATCGGAACGAATGGTCGGTGGTGCGCTGTATGTCGATCTTTTCTCCGAGAATTTGAAGAAGCTGCGCGAGTGCATTCCGTACTTCACGGACTTAGGGCTAACCTATGTCCACCTGATGCCGCTGTTTGCCGTTCGCCCTGGCGATAACGACGGGGGCTACGCGATCAGTAATTATCGGAGCGTCGATCCCCGCCTGGGGACGATTGACGATCTACGTGAATTGGCCGACGAATTCCGGGCCGCTGGGATCTCGCTCGTCCTTGATTTCGTCTTCAATCATACCTCGGACGACCACTACTGGGCTCAGCATGCTCAGGCCGGAGACGCCGAGTATCAGCAGTTTTATTATTGCTTCCCCGATCGTACGGTGCCTGATCAGTACGAACGGACCTTGCGCGAGATCTTCCCGACCGTACGCCGAGGTAACTTTACCTGGCACGACGGAATGCAGAAGTGGGTCTGGACCACATTCAATAGCTTCCAATGGGATCTGAATTACCACAATCCGGCTGTCTTCCGCGCGATGTTGGAAGAGATGCTTTTTATCGCCAACACGGGTGTCGATATCTTGCGGCTAGATGCGGTGGCGTTCATTTGGAAGCGAATGGGGACCAACTGCGAAAACCTGCCGGAGGCTCACATACTGATTCAAGCGTTCAACTGCTTGGCCGGTATTGCGGCGCCCGGGTTGGTGTTCAAATCGGAAGCGATCGTGCATCCCGATGAAGTGGTCAAGTACATCGACCCACACGAGTGTCAGATCTCGTACAATCCGACCTTAATGGCCCTATTGTGGGAATCTTTGGCCACGCGAAATACGCGGCTGCTGAAGAAATCGCTGAGTCATCGTCACCGGCTACCTAGCGGGACGGCGTGGGTGAATTACTTGCGTTGCCACGACGATATCGGCTGGACTTTCGACGACGAAGACGCCGCTCAACTCGGGATTCAGGGATACGACCATCGACAATTCTTGAACCACTTTTACACAGGACAATTCCCTGGTTCGTTTGCCCGTGGGGTTCCCTTTCAGCACAACCCTGCCACCGGCGATATGCGGATTTCAGGCACGTTGGCCTCGTTGGCTGGGTTGGAACAGGCGATCGAATTTCAAGATCCGAAACTCATCGAGATGTCGGTCCGCCGGATGTGCTTGCTGTATGGCATTACGCTCAGTATCGGCGGCATTCCTTTGCTGTACCTCGGCGAGGAGTGGGGGATGCTCAACGATTATGATTTCGTGAAAGATCCCGCCAAAGCAGGCGATACCCGCTGGATTCATCGTCCCAAGATGAAATGGGAATATCTCCAAAACTTCAAACAAAACGTCGACGAGCAGAACGGTTCTATCCGCGGGAAGATTTTTAAGTCGATCCAACGGCTTATCTCTTTACGGCAGAAACTGCCCTCCCTTTCGGGGCAGCAAATGGACTTGGTTCCGATCGATAATCCGCATGTGCTTGGTTTTGTACGCCATTTCGAGGGGAATCGTACTTTGATTTTGGCGAACTTCACCGAAGAAGAGCAGCGCGTGCCTGCCAACAATATCCGTACCGGAGGCTTGGGACGTTTCTTCCAAGACCTGATCACCGAGACCGAGATTGCGACGCATGATGATCTGATTATGCAGCCGTACGGACTATTGTGGCTGGAAAGGATCTAAGATCCGATTAATCTTTCATTGGCCCCATTTCAGGCCATGAGTGCCCAAATTTTTAGCACTTTCCAGCACGACACGATCTAAGTGTTAGGTTTCTGGCATCGCTGGGCGATTGGCGCATGATTTGCATCCTGGTTGGGTGGATCGTGCCAATTGTGGCCAATTTGCCGGCACTAACGCGCTAAATATAGACCCCCATTATAGGCGAGAGTTCGGTAGGCCCGACGCACCCCGGCTTTCTCTCCCGCGATTCGACATCTTTAGAGGCTTCCATGGCGATCCTGACGGCTTTGCATCATTCCACCACGTATCACTACGATCGCAAGATCGCACTTGGGGCACAAACGATTCGTTTGCGACCGGCACCCCATTGCCGAACTCCGATTCACAGTTATTCGCTGCGAATTAGTCCCAAGCCACACTTTCTGAACTGGCAGCAAGATCCTCATGGCAACTTCGCCGCCCGAGTTGTCTTTCCGGAGAAGGTCGATCACTTCACGGTTGAAGTCGATCTGGTAGCGGAAATGACGGTGATCAACCCGTTCGACTTCTTCCTCGAGCCATCGGCTGAGAACTTCCCGTTTCAATACAGCGAGCCGTTAAAGGCCGACTTGGCGCCCTTTTTGGAAATGGAGCCTCAAGGGCCGCTGTTGACCGAATACTTGAAAGGCGTCGACCTTACGCCACGCCGCATCGTCGACTTCCTGGTCGATATCAACCGGCGATTGCAGCAAGACGTCAACTACACCGTTCGTCTTGAACCGGGCGTCCAAACCCCGGAAGAGACGCTTAATCGGCGGCTTGGTTCGTGCCGCGATTCGGCTTGGTTGTTGGTGCAGATGCTGCGTCACTTCGGCTTGGCGGCTCGGTTTGCTTCCGGCTACATCTGTCAATTAACGCCAGATATCAAGTCGCTCGACGGTCCTTCGGGGCCGGAGCAAGATTTCACCGATCTGCATGCTTGGGCGGAAGTCTTCCTGCCTGGGGCAGGCTGGGTGGGGCTCGACCCAACTTCTGGTTTGATGGCCGGAGAAGGGCACATTCCCTTGGCCTGTACGCCCTCTCCGATGACTGCGGCTCCTATTTCTGGCGCATTGGAAAAGTGCGAAGTCACGTTTGACTTCGATATGAACATCACCCGCTTCCACGAAGACCCGCGCGTCACGAAGCCGTACACCGACGAAGAGTGGAACAACATTCAGTCGCTAGGGCACGAGGTCGACGAGCATCTGGCCAAAGTTGGCATCAAGATGACAATGGGAGGAGAGCCCACGTTTGTCTCGATCGACGACATGGAAGGCGATGAATGGAACACGGCCGCCGTCGGCCCAACCAAACGCATTTTGGCCGACAAGCTGATGAAGCGGCTATATAAACGCTTCGGGGAAGGGGGCTTCCTGCATTACGGCCAAGGCAAATGGTACCCTGGCGAATCGCTGCCACGCTGGGCTTTCCGCTGCTACTGGCGACAAGATGGCGAACGGATTTGGCAAGATCCGGCGCTGCTTGCCGACGATGGTGTCGACTACGGTCACGATGCCGACATGGCGATGCAGTTCTCGCGACGCCTGGCCGAACAACTCGGTGTTGAGCCTGCCCACGTTAGCTACGGCTACGAAGACGCGTTCTACTACACGTGGATGGAACGTCGCTTGCCAGCCAATGTCGATGTTCATAACTCGAAACTAGAAGACGAAGAAGAACGCTCGCGGATCGCGAAGGTGTTCGAGCAAGGGCTTACTTCGCCGGTTGGTTGTGTCTTGCCCATCCGTTACTTGTGGTGGACACCACAACCTTGCTGGGAAAGTGGCGAGTGGGTTGTCCGCAGCGATGAACTGTTCCTTATTCCTGGCGACTCGCCAATGGGGCTCCGGCTGCCGCTGAAATCGTTGATGTATGAAAGCGAAGGTCAGGCCGCAGCTTTGTTCCCGCTCGATCCGATGGCCGAAGCGGCGCCGTTGCCTTCGTACGAAGAATTCATGGCCCGCCGTTCACCGGCGATGGTCGGAGGCGATTCTGGCAAACCGTGGTCGGTGAAGACTAGTGGGGGCGACGACTATCGAACGGCCTCTCGCCCACAAGGGATCAGCGGTCAGAGTTTGGAATCGGATCAGTTCTTTTCGGCAGGCGAATGGAATGGTAGTAGCGGCGGCGTTAGTCCGCTCAATCCCGTGATTCGCACGGCGATGTGCATCGAGCCTCGCAACGGTTGCCTGCATGTTTTCATGCCGCCGGTCGATCGAATTGAAGGGTATCTCGAACTGCTTACCGCCGTCGAAGCAACGGCCGCCTCGTTGAATACGCCCGTGATCATCGAAGGTTACTTGCCGCCGCACGACGATCGGATTCAGCACCTGAGCGTCACCCCGGACCCTGGCGTGATTGAAGTCAATATTCATCCCGCCAATACCTGGCAGGAATTGGTCGATATCACGACCGGCGTGTACGAAGACGCTCACCACACCCGCCTGGGAACGGAAAAGTTCAATCGCGACGGCACGCATACCGGCACCGGCGGTGGTAACCATGTGGTCTTGGGTGGCCCGACTCCAGCGGAAAGCCCTTTCCTGAAACGACCTGACATTCTGCGTAGTTTGATTGGCTACTGGCACAATCATCCTTCGTTGTCCTACTTGTTTAGTGGCAATTTTATCGGCCCCACAAGCCAGGCCCCGCGTGTCGACGAAGGACGTCGGGATGCGATTTACGAATTGAAGATTGCCTTCGAGCAAATCCCCGACAAGGGGCATTTCTCGCCTTGGCTGGTCGACCGCGTGTTCCGCAACTTGTTGGTCGATATCACCGGTAACACCCACCGGGCCGAATTCTGTATCGACAAGTTGTTCTCGCCTGATAGCTCCTCAGGACGTAGAGGGCTGCTTGAGTTCCGCGCCTTCGAGATGCCACCCCATGCTCGGATGAGCCTCACGCAGCAGCTTTTGCTGAGGGCTTTGATGGCTCGCTTCGCCGAGACCCCCTATAAGGCCCCTTTGGTCGACTGGGACACGAGCCTGCACGACCGCTTTATGCTGCCACACTTCAATTATCAAGATTTTGAAGATGTTATTGAAGAAACTCAGGAAGCCGGTTTCCGCGTGGAACCGTACTGGTTCCTGCCTCACTTCGAGTTTAAATTCCCCAAAATCGGGGAGTTTTCTCACCGTGGCGTTCAGGTCGAGCTGCGCAAAGCGATCGAGCCGTGGTATGTGCTGGGCGAAGAGTCTGGCCAGGGCTTTACCGCTCGGTACGTTGACTCGTCGTTAGAGCGATTGCAGGTTAAGATCAAGGGAGCCATCCCTGGTCGGCACTTTATGACGTGTAACGGACGCCGCATTCCGCTGCACCCCACTGGGACCGAGCAGGAATTCGTCGCTGGCGTACGCTATCGCGCTTGGCAGCCCCCAAGCTGCCTACACCCAACGATACCGGTAGACGAACCGTTAACATTCGACCTATATGATGCCTGGTTTGAGCGAAATTTGGCGGGATGCCGCTACCACGTTGGGCACCCTGGCGGAAATAATCCAGAAGTGTTCCCCGTGAACGCTTTCGAGGCAGAGTCGCGCCGCGGTACCCGTTTTGAAAGAATGGGGCATACGCCCGGCTACGTGCCGCTGCCTCCGGAAGAGTCCTCGAGTGAATTCCCCTTCACGCTTGATATGAGAAGGGGTAAAACCAAGCATCTGTAATCCCCATGCGTCCGGCAGCGCGGCCCCTCACGATTGGTTAGATCCGAGGACTTGGTGACCAGAATTCCTGCACAAAACGATGCTACGTCCGACTTATTCGCGTCGTACAAGCCGCTAGGCGATGTGTACGACGAGTTTCATGACGGTACGCAAGTGCGTCCTCATTGGCAAAGTTACGTAAATGGGATGCGGGAAATTGGGGCGGTCGAGTTTCAGCGTCGCTGGAACCAGATGCAGAAGGTGCTCGACCGAACCGGCATGGCCTATGTCGGGGCTGGCAATAGCAGCCCCGAGCAAGATCGCCGAGCCCGCCCCTGGGAGCTTGATCCGCTACCGGTCCTGTTTCCGGCGGCCGAGTGGGGGCATATCGTTCAGGGATTAAAGCAACGGGGCCGCTTGCTGCAGATGGTCTTGCAGGATCTATACGGCCCGCAAGAGCTCGTGCGTAGCGGTGTGCTGCCAGCGGAGGTGCTGTTTCGGCACCCTGGGTACTATCGCTGTTTTCACGGGCAAAATCCTCCTAGCGGCAACTATCTTTACTTCTATGCGGCAGACCTCTCTCGTTCGCCGGATGGAAGCTGGTGGGTGCAAGGGGACCGTAGCGAATCTCCTTCCGGAAGCGGTTTCGCACTCGAAAACCGGATCATTCAATCCCGAATGACTCCTAGCTTGTTCCATCGCGAGAATGTTCAGCGATTGGCTGGCTATTTCATGATGGTCAAGGAAGCTGTGCTGCGATCTTGTTCGCGGGTTACCAATCCACGCGTCGTGATTCTTAGCAACGGCTCGGAAAGTTCTAACTACTTCGAGGATGCCTACCTGGCCCGCTATTTGGGCTACACGTTGGTCGAGCCTGGAGATCTTGCCGTTCGTGGGAACCGCGTGATGCTGAAGACGCTCGGCGGGCTTTTGCCGGTCGACGTGATCCTTCGTCGCCCGAATAGCGATCAATGCGACCCGCTCGAAATCGGCCAATGCACAGGGGGAATTGCTGAACTGCTGCAAGTTTGCCGCATGAAAAATGTGGTGGTGCTCAATCCGCTAGGCTCCGGCATTGTCGAATCACCGATCTTCATGACCTTCATGCCCCAGTTGTGCCAGCATTTGTTAGGCGAACCGTTGCTGTTGCCGGGCGTGGCGACTTGGCGCTGCGGCGATTCCGATGCGTTAGGCTATGTACTCGATAACATCGATAACCTGGTGATCAAGCCCGCTTATCGCCGTCGTGGTACGCGAACACCCGTGTACCGGGTGACTAGCGAAGAGCAGAAGGATAAGCTGGTTCGCATGATCCAGGCCGACCCGGCCATGTTTGTTGCTCAAGAGCAAGTCGCTCGCTCGACCAGCCCGGTCTACGAACGTAAGACGCTACGGCCAGCTCATATTGCCATGCGAGCGTTCGGTGTGATGGGGCAGAGCGAATTTGAGATCATGCCTGGCGGGCTCGTTCGGCTGACCGGCGAACTGCAACCGTTGGAAGCTTCGCTACAAGTTGGAGAACGGAGCAAAGACGCCTGGGTGCTTTCGTCCGCTCCGATTGCCCGGGTTACCCTGCTCAAGCAACCGGAACATGGCGTCGAACTGAAACGAACCGGTGGCGAACTGCCTAGCCGTATCGCGGAGAACTTGTTCTGGCTAGGACGCAACTTAGAACGGGCCGACGTAACGGCTCGGGTTCTGAGAACCACCATCTCGCGGCTGACCAGTGAAGAACAAATCGACGAAATGCCCGAGGTGATCATCCTGTTGCGGACGATGGCCGAGATGGGCATGATCGAAACGGGTTACGGCGTGACCGAAATTCGTAAGCAGCTGCCGCCGATCGAGCGAAACCTGGCAGCCAACATCTTCGACGAACAAAACTCGATGAGTTTACGTTCGATCGTGACACAGATCTTCCGGTTGACGTCCCGTAGTCGTGATCGTGTTTCCTCTGATAGCTGGCGAGTTCTACATCGTGTCGATCAAGGCTTTCAGCCTCCCAAGGCAGGCTATTGGGACCTTTCCGACTGTTTGGCTTTGTTAGATGACTTGGTTCTCGACTTAGCCGCGTTTAGCGGGATCATCTCGGAAAGCATTACGCGAACTCAAGTTTATCATTTCCTGGATATGGGCCGCCGGATGGAGCGGGCCACGCAAAGTTCGCGATTGATGCGAAACTGCTTAGTGCTTCCTGCAGGAGATTTATCCTCGATCCTGGAGGCACTGCTGGAGATTTCGGATAGTTTAATCACGTACCGCTCGCGTTACCTGGAAGAAATGCACTTGGGTGCTGTACTCGACTTGCTGGTGACCGACGAAACGAATCCCCGGTCGATTGCCCGCCAGTTAGCTCAACTGCTCGATCACGTCAACGGCTTGCCCAGCGTTGGCAAGCATGCCGGCTACACGGTCGAGCAGCGTCTGGCGATGTCGATGTTGCACGAGGTTCGCATGTTTGATGTGACCCGCGTTCGTGCGCCCGATGCCCTTGTCGCCGGAGAGTCGCTACACTTACTGCTGCAAGAGATTGAGTCGCTGCTGCCGAAACTTTCGGATATTGTGACGCAAAGATATTTGGTTCACTCGATGCCCCAGTCTCACCTGGTTGAGATTCGCCCCTAAGCTTTCAGACGGTCAGAAGCGTGCGTTACCAAGTTCAGCACAAGACTGCCTATACCTATTCCGAACCTGCTTCGGTGGCCCACAATTTGTTGCATCTGCGTGTACCGACGATGCTGCGGCAGAGCGTGGAAGATTTCGCCTTGCTGGTTGAACCCAAGCCGCGTTCGATCGTCTCGCGAACGGACTATTTTGGCAATCAGGTCCATTATTTTTCGTTGAGCGAACCGCACGACGGAATGACGATTACTTCGACGAGCCGTGTGACGGTCAAGCCAACCGTCGTACCTAGCATGTCGCCAGCTTGGGAAGTACTCGTATCTGCTGGGCGATCGAATGATTTTCCGCTGGAGGTACGCCAGTTCCTGTTTCCTTCGCGGCACATCGGTATGCTGCCCAGCTTGGCCGAATACGGCAAGGCCGCGTTCACCAAGGGGCGGCCTATTATCGAAGCAGCCACGGAATTAACCACGCGGATCTTCAAAGATTACAAGTACGACTCAACCGTGACCAGCATTCAAACACCGCTGGAGGAAGTCGTGCGTCAACGTCACGGTGTGTGCCAAGACTTCGCCCACGTTGGCATTGGTGCCCTAAGAGCCCTGGGCCTGCCGGCACGTTACGTAAGCGGGTATCTGCGTACCGCACCTCCTCCGGGCAAGCCGCGTTTGGTGGGAGCAGATGCTTCCCATGCTTGGTTCTCGGTTTTTTGCGGAACCGAGATCGGCTGGATTGATTTTGATCCAACCAATAATGTCGTGGCCAGCACCGACCATATCACCCTGGCTCATGGTCGTGACTTCGAAGACGTTTCGCCCATTCAAGGAGTCGTCATGGGAGGCGGCACCCGTACGATGCGTGTGGGCGTCGATGTCATGCCGCTAGACGCCGGTTCGCCACCCACATCTCAGCCCGGCCAGCCCTCGCAACAGCAGCGACAGGGCTAAATTACCAGTCTATTTTACCTCAACGGTTTCCTTGGCACCGAGTGGGGAAGCTCTACGGAAAAGCTTGCCCACTCGCTTCGCTTGGCAACTAGACCGGCTGCAAGCTGAAAAACGTTGTGCCGATCGATTCTCCGACCGAGTTCAATCGAGTCTGGAAATCATCGATGAACTCGTGCAGACCTCGTCCGATGATGTCCGTGGCACTGGTAAATGCGAACTCGGCACGAAGCTGCCCAAGACGCTGCTCTGGTAAGTTCGTGAACCCTTCGATATCGCTCCCGGTGATCGCGTGCAGCGATTCGTTGGCCCGCGTTAGGCAGTGGAGCACGGCTCGCGGGAATTCTTTGTCGAGCATCAAGAAGTCGACCACGTTGTGCGGTGTAATGCGGCCAAAACGTTGGCGATACATTTCATACGCACTCGCCGAGCGAAGCAGTGCCGCCCATTGCAAGTCGTCGAAAGGGCTACCGACGTGCTGGGGACTGGGAAGCAGAATGTAATACTTCACGTCCAAAATACGAGACATCTTGTCGGCACGTTCCAGGAACCTGCCTAACTGGCAAAAGTGCCAACCTTCGCCGTGAGTCATCGTGGCATCGGTCACGCCCACAAACTGCTGGCCCGAATTTCGGACGGCGTCGTAAAAGTCGTGTAAGTCGTCGAGAATCCCCTCGGCGTCTCCCACGTCTTTGACCATTAAGTAAAAACGATTGATATGCTCCCACATTTCGGCGGAAATCCGTTCCCGAATGCTCCGCGCGTTTTCTCGCGCGTTGATCAAACAGGTAAGAATCGAATTCGGATTCTTCCGGTCGAAGGTGAGGAACTCAATGACATTCCGTTTGGTGGCTTCCCCGTAGGTCTCCGAGAACATCTCGTTATCCCCGGTGGTCGTAACCAACGGGCGCCACTGCTGATTGCCAGCGGTGGACAAATCCATACTGATGTTCAAGTTGACCGCGATGAAACGGGCTACGGCTTCGGCCCGTTCGATATATCGGCTGGTCCAATAGATCGAGTCGGCGACGCGACTTAACATGAAGAACCTTTCTCTCCTACACGACCCAGGTGTCTTTGCTTCCGCCCCCCTGGGACGAGTTGACCACGAGCGAACCCTTTCGCAGGGCTACACGTGTCAGTCCGCCAGGCAAAACGTAGATGTCTCGTCCATAGATGATAAACGGTCGCAGGTCGACGTGTCTCCCCTCCAAGTGATCATCGATGATGACCGGAGCTCGAGATAGAGATAAAGTCGGCTGAGCGATATAGTTTCGTGGATTTGCCTTGATCAAATCGACAAATTTGGCATGCTCTTCCTTGCTGGCGCGAGGACCAATCAGCATGCCGTAGCCGCCTGATTCGTTGGCCGGTTTGACGACCATCTCGGCGATGTTCTTAATCACATGATCGCGCTGCTTATCGTCCCAGCAAACGAACGTAGGGACGTTCGGCAAGATGGCGTCTTCGCTCAGATAATACTTGATCATGTCCGGAACGTAAGCGTAGATCACCTTATCGTCGGCAATTCCGGTGCCTGGGGCGTTGGCCAGGGCGACGTTGCCGGCGCGATAGGCGTCCATGATGCCAGGCACGCCCAGCATCGAATCTTTGCGGAATGCTTGCGGATCGATGAAATCGTCGTCGATGCGGCGGTACAGGACATCCACGCTACGCAGCCCTTTGGTCGTGCGGGCGTAAACGCGTCGATCGCGAACGACCAAGTCGCGTCCTTCGACCAGTTCCACCCCCATTTGTTGGGCTAGGAACGAATGTTCAAAGTAAGCGGAGTTATAAATACCAGGCGAAAGGACCGCGACTTGCGGTTTCTCGATATGCTCAGGCGCCAAGTAATTCAGGGCGTCGAGCAATTGGCTGCAGTAGTCGTCGACCGGGCGAACGAACTGCGCCTCGAACAAGCCGGGGAACGTTTGTTTCATTAACTGCCGGTTTTGCAGCACGTAGGAAACGCCAGACGGGCAACGAAGATTGTCTTCCAGAACATAGAACTCGCCATCCCCATCACGTACCAAGTCGGTTCCGGTGATATGGCACCAGATCCCATGGGGTGGATTTAAACCAACGCATTGGGGGCGGAACGAACTGGCCGAGCGGACCACGTGTTCAGGGATGACGCCATCCTTCAAGATCTTTTGATCGTGGTAGATGTCGTCGATGAACATGTTCAGCGCGATGATGCGCTGCTTCAAGCCCTTCGAGATCCACGACCAATGTTCGCCTTGGATGATCCGAGGAAGGATGTCGAACGGAATAATCCGCTCGGTTCCTTCTTGCTCGCCGTAAACATTGAACGTGATTCCTAAGCGAATCATCGAGCGTTCAGCGGCTGTCTTTCGCTTGCGAAGGTCGTTGGAAGTGAGCTCTTGAATGTGTTGGTATAGCAGTTGGCAGTTGGTACGCGGGGAACCACCAGGTGAGAACATTTCGTCGTAGAACTCACCAATGTCGTAGTCCGCAATCAAATTGGGCTCGGAGGTGTATTTTTGAGACTGCGTTTGCCCTTGCACGTCATTCTTCTCCTAATGAGAAATCTAGTGGGGCCAGATTGATCCGCCGGGGAGGATGTCCCGCTTTGGCAAAGTGGGATGGAATGTTGCCTGTGGCCTCCCTGAGGTAACACTCCTTCTTATTGCATTTGTCGTGCCAAGTATGGCCTAGGTAGCAAGGTGCGAAAAACATAAAGCCCGTGGTCATTATTACTTACAGCTATTTTGAGCAAGGGCTCAACTATTTCTGGATTCCCTTTTTGTGCCTATTATGTGTGCAGCGGTAAGGGAATCGGTTTTAGCATTATGAAGTTTCGTCGAGGTAACGCTTTGTGGCGCGAGAGTAGCTATCGGCGATCGGGTCATCAAACCCTCGTGCCGTTGACGGTTCAAGGTTAAGATAGAAAAAATCTCACCCCCTAACCTGCAAGCGACTTCTTCTCTATGCACGCCACGGATCTTCTGCGACGCATCATTCGCGATACGAGTTTATTGTTCGGTTGTTGGCTACTGATTTCATCATCGGTCTTTGCCGAAGATGTGATCCAGCGTTCAGCCAATCTTCCTAAAACTCAGCCTTGGGATTTAGCGAAGTTGTCGGTTGCACCGAAGTTTACTTGGATCGATCAAAAGTCGCCGGTTCGATCGTTGACTTATGTTGGCGAAAACTATCAAGGACACCCGACGAGTGTCTTCGCCTATTATGCGACACCTGGCAGCATAATGGGAGACGAAAGTCTCGATAAAGATTTGCCGGCGGTTGTTTTAATTCATGGAGGTGGTGGAACGGCCTTTCGGGAATGGGCTGAATTGTGGGCCAAGCGAGGCTATGCTGCGATTGCCATGGACCTGGCCGGAGCTCGCCCGATTGAAGGCCAGAACCCACACGATCACAAGAATCGCACTCGTTTGCCCGATGGCGGCCCGAACCAGACCGACCAAGAAAAGTTTCAGGCCATCGATCAGCCCGTTACCGAGCAGTGGCAGTATCATGCGGTGGCCAACGCCATCTTGGCCCATTCTTTGATTCTCAGCTTTCCGG
This sequence comes from Bremerella cremea, assembly GCF_003335505.1. Lineage (NCBI taxonomy): Bacteria > Pseudomonadati > Planctomycetota > Planctomycetia > Pirellulales > Pirellulaceae > Bremerella > Bremerella cremea. Next base: position 694,226 of record NZ_QPEX01000010.1, on the reverse strand, counting down.
AAGTCGATGCCGAACGCAGCGCGGTGACCGGCATCAGTTGGGGAGGCTATCTCACGTGTATCGTGGCTGGTGTCGATACCCGCTTCGATGCCGCCGTGCCTGTTTATGGCTGTGGCTACTTGCTGGACAACAGTGTCTGGCTAATACAGTTCGCCGCCATGTCGCCCGAGCAGCGCAAGCGGTGGCAAACATTGTGGGAACCTTCGCAGTATCTGCCAGCGGTAGAAATGCCGATTTTGATGGTCAACGGCACCAACGACTTCGCCTATCCGCTGGATAGCTACATGAAGAGCTATCACGCCGTACCAGTCGCTGCCGACAAGCAGTTGGCAATCACCGTGAAGATGCCGCATGGGCATACCGTGGGGTGGGCTCCGCCGGTGATCGGTCGGTTTATCGATCAGCATCTACGAAAATCGGAAACGCTGCCTAAGCTGGCTTTGCCAATAGTAAACGGCGAAAACGTCCAACTTGAAATCATCGCAGGAAAACCAACTCAGGCCGCAATTCACTGGACAGCCGATGCCAAGCCGGTAAACCAACACGAGTGGCAATCGCGCGAGGCCACCCTGCATGCTGGCAAGGTCATCGCCCCGAAACCGCCGGAAGACGCTAAAATTTGGTTTATGACCGTTACCACCGAGGATGGAAGTACCATCAGCAGTGAAATCGTCTTGGCCGACTCGGCGAACAATTAACCTTGAGGGTTTCACCGCCAACTTAACCAGGGCAACTCACGAAAGCCTGTGAATTCGTGGATAGAATGCCTGGCCAGAGTTACATTTCCTTCCACGCATCAAGCAGCCGTTTCCGCCAGGAGCTTTTCCTCTGTCTAATCTCCCTCCGCAAGCCGAATCGTCCGAGGCCGAGTACGCCCAGGGGATGGATGCAGCGCAGTTTGAAACACACGCCGCTCACGAGCAAAAGCATTGGTGGTTTGTCGCGCGGCGGCAGATTCTCAGTCAGGTGCTGCTTGAACTTGCCCCGCCTGGCTCGCCGTTGTTGGACGTGGGCTGCGGCACTGGCGCGAATGCGGCTTGGTTTGCCGAGCAATTTCCGACCACCGGAATCGATGTCTCCCGCTATGCAATCGAGTTGGCCCGACAGCGTTTTCCCCAGGTTCGTTTCGCGTGTGGTACGATCGAAGACATTGAGCCAGAGACCTGCCAGCAGATTCGCTTGGTCACTCTGCTCGATGTGTTGGAACATGTTCCCGATGACTTGCAAGTCTTCTCGCAATTGCTCAGCCGTATTACGCTCGGCACCCATGTGGTGGTGACCGTGCCGGCGGGGAAAGATTTATGGAGCCCGCACGATCAGGCGCTGGGGCACTATCGACGCTATTCGGCGGAGCGGTTGTCTTTGGTCTGGAAAGGGCTGCCGGTCGAGTGCCGCTTGCTAACGCATTTCAATGCTCGGTTGTACGGACCGATCCGCCTAGTGCGATCTCTGACTCGCAAGCGTCAGCAAAGTGCCGGGCACCAAGGGACCGATCTGGCGTTGCCACCCAAGCCTATCAATGCCGCGCTGCGATATTGTTTTGCTGGGGAAGCGAAACGGATTGTGCGAAGCTTACAGCGGGGCGGAGCAGGGGGGTACGCGCACGGTGTTAGTCTGTTGGCCGTGCTAAAGCGTACCGAGGGAGAGGTCCGCGTAAGAACTCGCAGTCCAGAAGTGCCTGGCGACTATTACGATCCAATTACGAAGCGCTATCTGGAAGACTAACCACGCAATATGGAATCGGTACCCGATCATTCGACGGATTTGCCCAAGTGCATCTTGGTGGTTCCTTGCTACAACGAGGAAAAACGCTTACCGACCGGCTCGCTGGAAATCTTTCGACACCAGCACCCGAACGTGAAATTTCTGTTCGTCAACGATGGCAGCCACGACGGAACCCAATCGCTCCTAGAATCGCTCAAGAACACAGCGCCAGAAAGCTTCGATGTCGTGATGCTCGATCGAAACCGGGGCAAAGCCGAAGCGATTCGTTGTGGTATGCGGGAAGCGATCGCGCGGAAACCGGTTTATGTGGGCTTTTGGGATGCCGATCTTTCGACCCCGCTGGACGAAGTCCCTCGATTCCTACAACGGATGCAGCAGGACTCGAATATCGAAATGGTCATCGGTTCTCGCGTGCAACTATTAGGCCGCGAAATCTCGCGCCGGCTGACGCGGCATTACCTGGGACGTATCTTTGCGACCCTGGCCTCGCTGTCGCTGGGGCTGCCGGTCTACGACACACAGTGCGGGGCAAAATTGTTTCGGGTCACCCCGGCCCTGAGCGAAGTGTTCGACAAACCGTTTGCCAGCCGTTGGGTTTTCGATGTCGAGCTGCTAGATCGCTTTCTGCGTTTGCCGATAGCAGCAGACCAACCACCCCGAGGCCAACAGATTGTGGAAGTACCGTTGCAAAAATGGACCGACGTGGCAGGCTCGAAGCTAGGGACGCTCGACTGTCTGCAAGCCGCGTTCGATTTGCTGCGGCTGGCATTTCGCATTCGCGCGAGACCTCGTTAAAGGTAACTCCGAATTAAGTCTGCCAGTTCGCTTGCACAAGCGCTTCGGCACTAACGATCTTTGGGCACTTCCACTGATTGTAGATCATCCAATCGAAGAATTGAGATTCGACGGCAATGTGATAGTGGCGGATGTAATACAGAACGTCTCGTGACCAGCACCATTCGCCGTCGCTGTAAACATCGGGTGGAGCGATGGGGATCTTCCCGTCTTGAAATCGGTCGAAAGCACAACTCTCTGCTTCAAAAAGCATGGTCCCATTCATTAGGTATTGAAGTACCAGCTCTTCTTCATCCAGCGGTCCCATTAGTTGGAGTTCCCGCAAGTCTTGCAGAGCCGAATTCGGGCTACACTCCTCAAAAAATCCAAATCGCTTCAACATAGGTCACGTACCTCCGCACCACTCACTTGAAAGCTACACAAAGTTTCGATCAGGTGGCGATAAAGACGAGAAAGGAAGTCACCGGAAAGCAATCGCTCGTAAAAGATCACCTACCAGTTAATAGGTTTCCCCTAGCTGCTCCGCATGGCCCCTCTTCTCGCAAGTCTAGCAAATCCAAAAAGCGAAACACAAAGAAAATAACCCGCTGAAACCAAAATCAATTCCAGAAGGAGGGTGGTTCCTTATCTTGCGAAAAAAGGACCAATTCGTAGGCTAAACTGCGCAAGTTGGAACCAGGGAAGAATGGCTTACTTTGTGAATCTTCTTGCTCTTTTGCAGCATCGAAAGCAACTACTGGCTGGAATAGAATTTGCACGATTAAAGTGCATCGACTATCCGTCTGTTTAAGGGTTGCTAATTTTTGGCGATCCCTCGAAAAGGGGAAAGGTAGGAAATGGCCATCGATCCGATTTGTGGCATGAATGTGGACGAGTCGACTCGTTGGCGATCAACTCGTGATGGGCAAACGTTCTACTTTTGTTGCGAACACTGTCTCCACAAGTTTGAATCTGGGCAGACCAGCCAGCCAGAACCGCAACAACTCGTTACTTTAGGCGCACCCCCAGAGAAGAAGAGTTGTTGTCACGGCGGGCAGCACGATCATCATGGTCACGGCCATGCTGGCAAGAAGAAATCTACCTCCTCAGCCAAATATATTTGCCCCATGTGCGAAGGGGTGGAAAGCGAGACCCCAGGAGATTGCCCCAAGTGTGGCATGGCGTTGGAACGCAATCAGCCTGCCGGTCGACAAACCAAAACGGTTTATACTTGTCCGATGCACCCTGAGGTGCGGCAAGATCATCCTGGCAGTTGCCCAAAATGTGGCATGGATCTCGAACCGGAAACGGTTACTGCGGACGAGGAAGAAGACGATCCGGAGTTGTTCTGGATGACGGTTCGCTTTTGGGTGGCGGCTGGTTTGACCTTGCCCATTTTCGCCCTGGCCATGTTGCCCAAGGTGGGCGTTCAGATTGGTTTGCCGGCCGAGGTTACTCGCTGGATTCAGTTTGTCTTGGCGACCCCGGTGGTGGTGTGGTGTGGTTGGCCGTTCTTTGTGCGCGGGGCCAAGTCACTGAAGACGATGAACTTGAATATGTTCACGTTGATCTCGATCGGTGTCACGGCAGCGTACTTGTATAGTGTGGCGGCCACGCTGATGCCGGGGGCGATTCCGGATGAATTCCGCCATGGGGATGAGGTTCCTGTTTACTTTGAAGCGGCGGCCATGATCATTGCGCTGGTTTTGCTGGGGCAAGTGATTGAACTGCGAGCCCGCAAGAGGACCGGCAGCGCGATTCGCGAATTGATTAACCTGACGCCCCCGACGGCTCGGCTAATCGAGAATGGCGAAGAACGCGAAGTTCCTTTGAGCGAAGTTGCTACTGGGCAAGAACTGAAAGTGGTGCCAGGGGATAAAATCCCCGTCGATGGGGAAGTGATCTCGGGAAGTTCCTCGGTGGACGAGTCGATGATCACCGGCGAGGCCAACCCGATCTCGAAAAAAGAAGGGGACAACGTCATCGGCGGCACGGTCAATCAAAGTGGGACGCTCCGCATCAAAGCGACCAACGTCGGCGAAGACTCGGTCCTGTCACAAATCGTTACCATGGTCGGTCAGGCGCAACGCAGTCGGGCGCCGATTCAGCGTCTGGCCGATACTGTCTCGGGCTATTTTGTGCCCGCGATTGTGGGGACGTCGATCGTCACGTTTATTGTCTGGGCTATTTGGTCGCCGGCAGAGCCGCGTTTGGCTTTCGCCCTGCTGAATGCGGTGGCCGTGCTGATTGTCGCTTGCCCATGTGCGTTAGGCTTAGCTACGCCCATGTCCATTATGGTTGGTGTGGGGCGCGGAGCGAAGGAGGGTGTTCTGGTCAAAGAAGCCGCCGGGCTAGAGACCCTGCAGCAGGTCGATACCGTCGTGGTCGATAAAACAGGCACGTTGACCGAAGGGAAACCGAAGCTGACGCATGTGCAACCAACGGACAATTTCAGCGAAGAAGACCTCCTGAAATACGCTGCCGCCGTCGAGCAGAACAGCGAGCATCCCATCGGACAATCGATTGTTAACGGGGCGAAGGATCGCGAGATTCAAATTCCGGCAGCGACCGACTTCGATTCCACTACCGGGCAAGGGGTGCAAGCCCAAGTCGACGGCAAGCAAGTCGTTTGCGGCAAGCCATCGCTGTTGAAAGAGCATGGCGTCGATTTCACCGCCGAGGGCTCGCCCGAAGGGACAACCGTCTATCTCGCTATCGATGGCCAGTATGCCGGCTCGTTGGTGGTGAGCGACCCATTAAAAGCTTCCACCGAGGAGGCGATTCGTGCTTTGCACGACATGGGAATCCGCGTGGTCATGATGACCGGCGATAATCCCAAGGTGGCTGAAGCAATCGCTAAGAAGCTGAATATCGACGACTACCAAGCCGACCTCTCGCCGCAAGACAAGCACGACGGTATTGTGAAGCTGCGTGAGAAAGGAGCGAAGGTTGCCATGGCGGGCGACGGGATTAACGATGCCCCAGCGTTGGCCGCAGCCGATGTCGGGATCGCCATGGGGACCGGTACGGACGTGGCTATCGAAAGTGCCGCGATCACATTGATGGGGGGCGACTTGAATGGTGTCGTTAAGGCGTTTCGTCTGAGCCGCGGCGTGATGCGAAATATCAAACAAAACTTGTTCTTTGCGTTGGTCTACAACGGGGTGGGGGTACCCATCGCGGCTGGTATTCTGGTTCCCTTCTTCGGAATGCATGCGTTGTTGAACCCCATGTTCGCTGCTGCCGCAATGAGCTTCAGCTCGGTCAGCGTCATCGGCAACGCCCTGCGTCTGCGAGCAACCAACCTAACCGAGTAGGGTCCGCTGAGCGGACCGAAGATATCGGTTGACTTTGTGAGAGCATAGGGCAGCGGTCCGCACAGCGGACCCTACCTTGTTTGCATGGTTACTTCGGTTTGCGGCCAATGAACTGGGTGACGTAGGCGTTGCCGGTGTGGAAGGTTCCTTCGGTGACTTCTCGTTCCAGTTCGGCAGCATGCAGAACTTCAAGGTCCGGAAAATGATTGCGAATGATCTCAAGCGTCATGAGCATGTCCACATCCTTGGGCCCGCCGGTACCGTACGCAAGCTGTTTCGGATGGTACGACTCGAGCAGGAACACGCCGTTCTCTTTTAACGCATTAAATACCTGTGGATAGATGTCTGCTTGAACGGTCGAGGGAAGATGGGCTGAGATCGAGATAACCGCATCCCATCGTTGTTGGCCGAAGTCGAACTTGCTCAAATCAGCCAGATGGTACTCGATTGATACGCCTTGTTGTTCCGCTAAGCGTTCCGCTTTCTTCTTCCCTTCTGCGGAAACATCGACACCACTGACTTGGTATCCCAGCCGGGCGAGAAAGACCGCATTGCGACCTTCCCCTTCGCACAAGCAAAGCACACGCCCTGATGGTGGCAAATAGTGAATCGATTCGGCCAGGAACGAGTTAGGCTCGGTGCCGTAGACATATTCCGATTGGCCAAACCGCTCGTCCCAAAACGACTGCACATCCATCGAAGTTTTCCTTCTGTCAGGCATCAATCGAGATTGTGAATTGTCTTTTGATGATGAAACCATTGCGGAGGTCACACCGTTTTCGTTTTTAACGGGGTAGACCTGGCCCAAGCATCCTCAATAATGACTTATCCTGATTCTGCATCTATGAAATAACCTCTCCCATGCCACGCGATCGCCAAAAACTCTTTCTGGAAGGCCCCATTGGGGTGGCGTTGTTTCGCCTGGCGGTCCCCATCATTCTGGCCAACGTCCTGCAAACCGGCTATCAGCTGACCGATGCTTTTTGGGTTGGGCGGCTCGGTGCTTCTGCGGTGGCGGCCGTTTCGGTGAGCTTTCCGGTGACGTTCTTGGTGATTGCGCTAGGTTCCGGCCTGGGCATTGCCGGGGCCACGCTTTCGGCTCAGTACATGGGAGCCGGGCGGCAAGATATGGTCAATCATGTCGCGGCGCAAACGATGCTGATGGTTTTCGTCACGTCGGTCATTCTTGGAACCACCGGCTACTTGCTTGCCCCGTATCTGTTGCACTGGATGGGAGTTGAAGCGGACGTCTATCGCGATGCGCTCGCGTTCATGCGGGTTGCTTTCGTGGGGATCATTTTTGTTTTCCTGTTCGCCATGTTCCAAGCATTGATGCGAGGAATTGGTCAGACCACGATTCCGCTGTTGATCGTCCTGGGGACGGTGCTGCTGAACATTGTGCTCGATCCAATGTTCATCTTTGGCTGGGGGCCCATTCCAGAGCAAGGTGTCCGCGGCGCGGCATTGGCGACGCTTGCCACGCAAGGAATTGCCGCGCTGGTGGGGATGATCGTGTTCTTAATGGGGCGGCATGGAATCAAATTGCGCTGGGCCGATTTTCGGCCTGATTTGCCTTACATCCGTCGGGCATTCTTGCTGGGGGCACCTGGCTCGGTCGAGCTTTCTACCCGCGCATTAGGTTTGATCGTGCTTTCGTTTCTGGTGGCCAGCTTCGGAACAGTCACCATTGCTTCGTACGGGGTGGGGGCGAACGTGTTGCAGTTTGTGATGATCCCGGCGATGGGGCTGTCGATGGCCGTCTCAACCCTTGTTGGGCAGAACATCGGGGCCGGTAATATCGCTCGCGCCACGAAAGTTGCGATCCTCGGAGCGTGCTGGGGCTTTGGAATCTTGACTTCGGTTGGAATCGTGGCCTTCCTTTTTGCCCCCAATATTGTCGCCTTCTTTGTGCCGAACGATCAGGCTGTGATCGAGCATGGGGCCGAGTTCATTCGGGTGATGAGCTTGGCTTGGGGCGGGCTGGGAATTCAGCTGTGCATGATCGCTACGTTTCGCGCGTCAGGCAATTTTCTGATTTCGATGGTAATCGCCCTGGTCTCGCAGTGGATGCTGCAGTTTCCGGTGGCTTACATCTTGTCGAAGCATACACCACTGGAAGCCAACGGCATCTGGTGGTCGTTTCCCGTGATGCACAGCGTGATGGCCGTTGTGGCGGCGGCTTGGTTTGCCCAAGGAGGCTGGAAGAAAACCCGCCTCACCGCCGCCGATCAGCAAGTTCGCAAAGTTGCCGAAGAAACGATCGTGGAAGATGGCATGCCTTAGCACACGGGTTAAGAAGCAGCGAGCGCGCCACTCTTTTCCATCCCTGCTGGCATCTCGCCGGTTCCGCTAACGAGCGTGGTTTGCCACTGGGCACCCAACATCACGCAGTTAATGCCAGAACCAATCCCCAGTAGGGCGACATTCTGCCCAGCTTCTAGGAACTGCGTTTGGGCCGCCAGGGCCAGCGCGGTGGGTAATGCTGCTGCGCCGGTGTTGCCAAGCCACTGCACGGTGGCGAAGTCGTTATCGAGCGACAAGCCGAGCTTCTCTAGCACTAAGCGGCGGTGTGTTTGGCCAACTTGGTGGCAGATGGTGCGGTCGATCTGATCGGGGCTCCAGCCGGTTTCGCCCAGGAAGTCGGCGAAAGTCGCAGCCCCGGTGGCGATTCCTTCGGCCATCAGCTTTTCGGAATCGGTTTGCATCAGCGGATTGCCCACGCCGGTCTCGTTCTTGCCGGCGATGCTATGGCACAGATCGTGATGCTGCGTATGAGCGCGAACGCCAGCACCGATCAGTTGGTTGCCGGTGCGGCTGAGTTCTTTATTGCACAGAATCATTGCGCAACTGGCCGACCCAATCGTCAGCGAGGCTACCGCCAGTTTGATGTCGTTGCGGCTGAGATTGGTGCTGTCGTTGAGTGTGGCAATCGTGTTGTCGACCAGGTGCCGTCCGCTTTCCGTACCGACAACGATCCCAGCTTTGATTTGCCCGAGCTCGATCATGTTGGCGATTTGAATTGCGCCATTGAGAATCCCGAGACACGCATTCGAGACATCGTACACCACGCAGTCTTGCGGCAGGCCCAACGCATGATGCACGCGGCAAGCGGTGGCTGGTTCCAGAAAGTCGCGGCAGACCGAGCCGTGAATCAATGCCCCGATATCGGCAGGATCAATCCCCGTGGCGGCCATGGCATTGCGGGCTGAATGAATGCTGACATCGCCAGGCTGAACCGTTTCCGGAAAGAAACGACGCTGGGCGATGCCGGTCATCAGCTCTAATCGCCCTTCAGGAAGCCTTAGCCGCTTGTAGAGGGGCTCTAGCCGCTGTTCGATCTCGGTCGAAGTGACAATCTCGTCAGGCAGACAATAGCCCAACCCTTCGATGCAAACGTTCTGATATTTCATGCCGACTCAAAACTGGCCAGAAACTCGATACTAAAACGATTTATCATACCGGTTTAGTGCCTGTCGCGGAACCAACAGCCCATTTGAATCTGCTGATGCCCTACCGGTGGTGAAGTGCGGGTGACGGCGTCGCTAGCTGGAAGATTTGGCGACAGCATGTCGCTAGCGGTACAAGATATAGAAAAAGCTTGGCAAACCGTAACGGATCAGTAGACTTCTCCACATCTTGTGATTGATCTGGGAACGCGACGGAACGTTGCGATCTGATCAAGGCTCATGATAGGGAGGTCATCGCTTCAGCCAAACCCAGGATGGGTATCTGCGATAAGCTTGGTACGGTACTGCTATGTTGTCGGACTAACTACATAGTGTTATCGGCTGATCAGCGGCAAAAGTTTTGGACGAACTTTGCCAATTGCCAGGCAGACTATCGCAAATTCTCTTTTTTGGGCCAAGCCGAATGCGGGCGATCTATTGAGTCTTGGGAAGATTTTCCTTTATTTGGTGCATGACGCGCCCGAGGAGTCCCCAGATGTTTTCAAAACCTGTTATTGGTTTGAATGCTAACTTTCGGAATGCAACCCATGATCGGCCTGCATTCTCCTTCATTTCCGCCGGTTACTTTGATGCAGTGATTGCGGCGGGTGGGATTCCTGTGGTCCTTCCTCCGGTCGGCAACGCCGAAGATCAGCAAGCTGTTTTGCAGCGGCTGGACGGTGTGGTGTTGATTGGTGGTCCGGATTTGGATCCTAATCGGGACGGTTTTATGCGTCACGCTTCCATTCGCATGATGGAACCGCGTCGAGAAGAAGCCGATCGTTCGATGATGAAAGTAATCGCGCAGATGCGTTTGCCGGTGTTCGGGATTGGTGTCGGGATGCAATTGATCAACGTTGCCATGGGTGGCAATTTGTTCATGCACATTCCTGAAGACCTACCGGGCGCTTTGCCGCATCACGACACGATCGACAAGCATCACCGTCACGGACTAGAAGTGGTCCCTGGCACCCTGATGGAGAAAATCTTCGGCGATGGCGAAGTTCGCGTGAACAGCAGCCATCATATGGCGATCGACGAATTGGCCCCAGGTTTTATCGTCTCGGCACGTAGCCCAGATGGTGTGATCGAAGCGATCGAATCGGCTCACGACGATTGGTTTGCCATCGGTACGCAATTCCATCCGGAAGCCGAGTCGGCTTCGGCGTTGGATCAGCGCATTTTTGAAGAGTTCGTCGAAGGCGTTGTCGCGGGTAAAACCGGCAGCGTTGGCGTTGCTGCTGCCTAGTGCAAGGGAAGCAGTTCGCACGATCAGCAAGGGGAAAGCAGGAACCGCAGGCCTTTGGTTCCTGCTTCCCTCTCTTTATCTTTCTTCGAGGAAACTATCCCTCTAACCGGTTGGGGCTCGGATGCCTCCTAATACGCTCGGATTTTCGAGTTTCGCGGATCAAGCGCGGCGCTACTTCGTAGGCACCGCGATGACTCCCTGTCTGCGCTTTACCAGCGGGGCTATCTTGAAAGTCGACGGGCGTGGTCTGAATGCCGGTTTTGAACTGATTCAACAACTCAACGTCCGCACGCCACCGGATGTGCGCGCGTTGTTAGAGCAGGGTGGGGCAGGGCTAACCGTTGGCACGCAGCTTCCCGGTTTGGCTTCCCGGCTTGTCGCTGAGCTACAAGTGGTGAACGTCGAACGGCTGCTGAATTCGTGTGGTGTCTCGGCAGAAAAGGTCTCGGCCATTGGTCAGCGGGGCCCCGTTTGTGGACGTGAATTTTGGAAACAAACCGGTACCGCGATCGCGATTGGTGACCCTACGATCTTAGCCGAAGCAACCGGTGTGACGGTGGTCGACCACTTCGAGCAGCGTGATGTCGTGAAAGGGGGCTCGGCCTGCGGAATTGACGTATTGCCGATGTGGCTGCTGCTCACCAAAGCGGTCGATTCGTACAGTGCCCGACCAACCGTGGTGGTTCGGCTTGATCAGGCGATCGAGCTGTTTTATTTGCCAGCCCGGCGGAAGAATCGCCACATGCCGGCACTCGCGTATCGCAATATCGGCCCTGGCTTCGCTTTGCTACAGCGTCTGCAAGATTTGTGTGGAGACAAGTACGACCAAAATCAATCGCTGGGCACTCGTCTCACGCAGTTCATGGAATCGCTTGATATCTGCGAGGTTTCGACCGACTCGCATGATCAGATGAATCACCTGATCGAGTCGGTCAGGCAGCAAATGCCAGAGCTTCTCGCTTCGAGCGTAACCCTCAACCAGGCCATGGAAGCGTATTGGGCCGAGCATATCCATCGCCAGATTCTCGAACACTTCCCCACGACGCCTGAGTTCGCCGAGATCGTGATCCTAGGACGTGGAGCCCGCCGCGAAGCACTCGTCAAACGCCTCGCCGAGAAATTCGAAGGCATTCCCCTTTCCACCGAAGTCTCCCGCGGCTGGATCTCTGGCGCGACAGGAGCCTCCATCGCCGCGATCTTCGCCGCGATGCACATCGACCAGGTCAGCGGCAACTTACCCGACTTAACCGGCGCAACCGCCGCCAGGGTCCTCGGACGCATCACGCCTGGCAATGCCGCCAACTGGCGCGGGCTGCTCACGCAAATGGAAGTCGCATCGCACCAAACGTTGCCGCTGCGCGATGCGGTTTAGATCGCTGCGTTCATTGAATCTGAGCCTGTTCTATTTCTTCGAGGGCCAGATACGCGTTGGAGATACTTTTACCGCCAAGCTTGCGCCGCCAAGATTCCGCCGCAGCGTTGCCAGAGCGGACGACGTTCCAAAACAGTCCTGCGGAAACAGCAAAACCAACGATACCCACCACTAGCGAAGGAATCAGGCAGTTGGGATGCAGGACAAAGTCAAACCCTAGGGCGACGGCAACCGGAATCCACATCAGCCACCACACGAAGCCAATGAGCGTGGCCGCGATGAGGTGACGTGTTTGCAGTTTGTCGAGCTTGCCACGGATGTCAGCGACTGATTTCGAGTAATCAACGCGACGGATGTGGGTGCAAACCATTGCTGACTGGGCGATCACCAGTACGCCGTAGACATGCAGAATCAAACCGCATACTAAGCGATGAGGAACATACGTGTTTTGCGTCCAGCAGTATGCTCCTAGGACGATGAGCGCAATACCAACGAGCAGCTGCACAATCTGTCCGCGAAATAACGGACGAAGCGACTTCTCGACACGCTCCATCAGTTGACGACGCGTCAGCAGCAAGCGGCCGGCTAACTCTTGTTCGGCCAGGCTGGGGGACGACGGCTGACTGGCAGGCGTCGTTTCTCTCGCAACCGTTTCCGCCACCGTGGCGCGTGTTGTGGATGTGATCGATTGCACGTCCGACTTGATTTGACTGGCCTGTTGGTAACGACGCTGCGGTTCTTTTTCCAGCGTGCGCAGAACCACTTCATCGAGACGCACGTCGATATCGACTATCTGCGATGGAACCGCGAAACGCCCGAGCGGCAGTTCGCCGGTCAGCATTTCGTAAAAGACGACTCCCAGCGAATAGATATCGGCCCGGTGATCGATGTTCCGCGAACCTTCTAAGTGCTCTGGCGCCATGTACCGCGGTGTCCCCATCACTTGATGGGTGCCGGTCAGCAGATCGTGCTGGCTCTCGCTTCCCAAAATCCGCGAAAGACCAAAGTCAGCGATCTTCACCGTGCCGTCGGCGGCCAGCAAGATGTTCTCTGGCTTGATGTCGCGGTGGATTACTCCTTTGTCGTGGGCGTACTGCAACGCATCGCACAGGTGAGGCACAATCGCCAGGGCATGTGCTGGTGCTAACTGACCAGCCCGAACCACATCGCGCAGGGTAGAGCCTGCCACAAATTCCATCAGGAAATAGTAAGTCTCCTCGACATGGCCGAACTCGTATACCGACACAATGTTGGGATGGTTCAACCGGGCCAGGGTGCGGGCTTCGCGGGTAAAACGAAGGGCGAACTTGACGTCGCGTCCCAGTTCTTCCGGCAAAACCTTCAGCGCCACCAGACGATCGAGACCAGGCTGCCGCGCCTTGTAAACGGCCCCCATGCCGCCAGCGCCGATCAGCTCGATAATCTCTAGCGAAGGGAACAACTCGGCCAGGCGTCCGACGGTGGGTGGTTGGAAACCGCCAGAATTCGGCTCGGCGGTCGCTAACGCATCGTTTACGACACTGGCATCTTCTGGAAAACGCTCAAGGTACTCTTGTTTCGTCGGCATTTCGCTGCGGCGACGCCGGTAATCGATCTCCAGCACAATCAATTCCGCTAGCAGAACGTCACGTTCGCCAGAGGAGAGATCTGCGGTAAGCAGCGATTCGATCTTGGGGGGCTCGTTGGCTTGCCATTGGCGTTCAAACGAGGCGCAGATTTCATCTATGCGTTCCAGAGTCGCAATCGGAAGTTTTTTCTGGCGGATGCTCATCTATTTCGACCAATTCCTGCTGACATTTTTCACGAATCAGGTGCAAACGACGCTCGATCGTCCGCTCCGAGCATCCAAAACGCTGGGCAAGTTCGGCGTTGGAATACCCTTCTAACTTGGCACCCGCCAAATCGCGAAGCTGCCCGACACCTAAATGCGAAAAAAAATGTTCGACCGCTTCCTGCATCATCAGCACCATTTCAGGAGAGGGCTCGTCGCCAATCGCCTCCCAGATGCTTCCGTCCTCCCGGGGCTGGTCCAAAGAGTGGAGCTGCACCGCTCCCCCCCGACGCTGCCGCGTATCATGCCGCCGCTTATCAATCACCTTACGGGCCGCCATCCGCAGCAGCAATCGCCACAGGTCGTCCCGGTCAGCCAAGTCCGGAAACTGCCCGTTCTCGGCGGCGTTGTAGAAGCTATCGAAGACGCTCAGCACGATATCTTCTTCGTCCGAGACCGCCCGATTCTGCCCCGCCAACCGGCCACGCACGGCCCGCACCAGCCGATCGAAATAAAGCTGCCAAATCTGATTGGCCGCAGCCGAATTCCCGGCCTTCACCAAATCGATCCAGTGGCTAACGTTCGTGCTTTTGGACATTTATCTAAGTTCGACCGTGACAATATAGGCAAACAGCTAAGGGAGTTCAGCTTTCATATTACCACACGCCCAGGTCGAATCGAACTCACGTTCGTCTCGTCTGCGATCACCTGCCGAGCTTTCATCTGAGATTAAGGTTCGGCTCTTACACTTGCCGTACGAGGTTGAAAGTGCTGTTCGTGTGGCGGCATAACGCTGCCAACTTTCATCCACCCAAAGTAGGAGTATTCTCGATGAAAACGATGGTTATGGTAGGTATCGGAATGACGGCAATTGCTTTTGTCGCTACCAGTATTGGCACGATGTTCGTCCTGGCACAACCTCCGGAACGACGTGAAGTTTCGGATCGAATTGAAGGCAAGATTGTCGAGCCGGTGCTGAACGATCACGGCGATGCGGAGGGGTGGAAGCTGGAAGACGGGCAAATTCTGCACTTGCCTCCGCATGCTTTTCGCGAACTATCGAAAGAGGTATCCCCTGGCGACACCGTGCGAGCGGCGGTCGCCAGCAAGCGATTACCTGACGGCCGAGAAGTCAAAGAAATCGTGTCGCTGCAGGTGGGTGATAAGACGTTAACAGTTCACCCGCCTCGTCGACCAAAACCAGGTTTGGTGCCACCTCCCCATGATCCAGCAAAGGAAAAACCGATGAAAGCCAACGGAACAATTACTGAGTTTCACAAGAACCCCCACGGCGATGTCGATGGATTTACGCTTGACGATGGAACCGACGTGATGTTTCCGCCCCACAATGCCGAGGCGGTCGAACAGGCTTGCCAGGTAGGGAGCGAGGTGCATGTGAAAGGGCATCGCCACGAAACGCCAGAGGGAGATATTCACCTTCAAGCCGATGAAATCACCAGCGGCGATCAGGTCATTCGGTTGGAGCGACCAAAGCCCCCGAAACCTCCCAAGCATGGTCCAGCCGGCGAGCCTGGCATTAGCCACAAGCAAGCCGACGACATCTTGCACGAGTTGCGGGCCATCCGCCGCTTGCTGGAAGAGCGTGCTTAACCGATACTCGGCATAAACCGTTGCAAACTGTCCCGCTTACTTGATCGAATCGATTGGCCGTGCGAGTTCTCCTGATTGAAGATCAAGCCGATTTACAGCGTATTGTCCGCGATATGCTGGAAGAAGAAGGCTATGCCGTCGACACTTGTAGCGACGGCATGGCGGGATTCGCGCGAGCGATGAGTTGCGATTACGACGCGATCGTGCTCGATTTGATGCTGCCCAAAATGGATGGCCGGGAACTGTTGGAACGCCTGCGAGAACGACGCAACACACCGGTGCTGATCCTGTCAGCACTGGACGAACTTGCCGATCGTTGCCATGGATTAGACCTTGGTGCAGACGACTATTTACCGAAGCCGTTTCGCCATGAGGAACTGCTGGCTCGCTTGCGCGCGTTAATCCGCCGGGCGGCTGGCCAGGCGAATCCGCAAATCGAAATCGGAAACGTTTCGATCGATACCCGCGCGAAAACGGTCAGCTTAAACGGCAAGGTCGTCTCTTTGACGACCCGCGAATATAGCTTGCTGGAATACCTGGCCATGCATCGTGGCCGCGTGATTACCCGGAACGAATTGTTCGATCACCTTTTCGACGAGATCGACGAAATTAACTCGAACATGCTCGATGTTTATATCTCGTATCTTCGCAAGAAGCTTGGTAACGGGCTAATCACCACACGGCGTGGTCTTGGTTATCTTATCCCCAAATAGCACCTCACAAACGATGCTTATGCCACAACAAAAACCGACATTGGCCAAACTATTGTTGTGGTCTCATCTGGCGATCGCCGCACTCACCTTACTGGCGTTCGCCGTGGTCGTGTTTGTCATGTATTACCGGACAACCTGCGCCAAGGTCGAGTCAGAGTTATTGGGCTTGGCGGAAGTCCTCTCGCAGGAACTTCAGCGGGGCGTCGCGCCGCAGGCGTTGACGATTCCCGAGGTGATTGTGCACCGCTTAGGACCAGCCCCGCGCGATCGCGCGTTTTGGGTGGTTTATGGCCAGGGCAACCAAGTCTTGGCCAGCCATGGTGAAGTGGATCCTTCTTTGGAAAATGAACCTCAATCGAGACGCCATCAAGGAAAGCACCCTTACCATGCCGAACGGCGCGGGCGGCAGTTTCTGTTGTGGACTTCAACCAGCGATGGCGGACAACTGTTGGTTGGCAGACCAATGGCCAAAGAGTTTGACGAGTTTTTCTGGCTCGCGGGCTATCTGGTGCTTGTCGTGGCAGTGGGGCTGCTGGTTAGCGGGCTGTTGGCGATTGCCATTTCGCGCCGAATCGCCCAACCGATCGAGACCTTCGCTCTGCAAGCAACGCAGATCACGCATCGACATCTCGACGAACGCCTAGAGACAGAGCAAGTTACCCGCGAGATGACAACCTTGGCGTTGTCTTTCAACCAGATGCTCGATCAATTGCAAGCCGCATTCACCAAGCAGCGTCAGTTCACATCGGATGCTGCGCATGAACTGCGGACGCCGATTGCCGTGATTGCTTCGCAGTGCGATCTAAGCTTGTCCAAACCACGCGAGGCAGACCATTATCGGAATGCCCTAGGAACCTGTCGTGATGCCGCATCGCATATGCAGGTACTCGTCGATCAACTGTTGCAACTAGCCCGTCTCGGTCAAGCAGGTAGCCAAGTTACCCAGCGCACGCCAGTTGATCTATGCGAACTGACACGTCAGGTGGTTCGGCAACTGCAGCCTCTGGCGATGGAAAGCGATATCGAGCTAAATGTCGATGCCGAACCAAACGCGGTGGTAGTGGCCAATGCTACGCAAATGAGGCAACTGCTGTTTAACGTTATTCGCAATGCGATTCAGTTTAGCCACCCCAAGCAAAGCGTTGAAATTTACGTGGCACGACAGACAGATCAGGTCTTGGTAACGGTGCAAGATCATGGCATCGGCATCGCTGCCGACCAACTACAACACATCTGCGATCGCTTTTACCAAGTGGAAAAAGCCCGGACCACTTCCGCAACTCGGGGCGTGGGCCTGGGATTAAGCATCGCATCCGAAATCGTCGCCGCACATCAAGCAACCCTCGAATTCAAATCGCAGCCGGAAGAAGGGACGGAGGTTTGTCTACGATTCCCACTGGGGGCCCTCGAGAATCGCATAGCGTGCATGTGAAAGAAAACCAAGAAAAAAGCCCGTCTTGTGATAACTCCCGGTCTAGGTGGATCCACTGAAGAAGGGCTTGATTCTGGGGAACGCGTCGAGCTCACAAACCATGTGTTGCGGCCTGGGCGATGTGGGCCTCTTTGATTGCTACGGCATTAAGGTGAAGTCGAGGTTCTTATTGGTTTTTTCCAGTTCAGCATTCAACGTTGATTCCGTATTGTATTTTGCCGGGATGTAATTCACGTTGATAGGCTCGGAACTGGTGACTGCCATCTCTTTGCCTTTGGCTTGCCGGTAGGCAAAAATCTGAATATCGGATTTGCCTTTGGGAACATTGACTTCGTATTTTCCCATTTCAATCCGACTTGCTTCGGTGGCGTGCCCATCGACCGTGAAGCGGATTTCCCCTTTTTCTACTGGCTTGCCATCAAAGGTTATCTGGCCTGCAACGCCCACCATGTCTCCTGAATTGGAGCCGCATCCGCCGAACGACAAACAAAGCAATAAACCAACCAGCGAGACGTTGAATGGAAAAAAGCGAGCAGTAATGTTAGGGCTTACATGTGCCATTGTGGAGATTTCCCTGAAAGTAAGAACGGAAGAGAATGAGTTCAACTGAAAATTATGAAGTGAGTTCTGCACACGCAATCTGAACTTCCTTAGGCGTCCTGATCCACGAATGCCGTCGTTTCCTTGAGACGCCCACGTTCGATTCGTGGCGTAGTCTTCATGCGATTCATGTCCGCGTGTCCCGCTTTCATCTTCGAGGGAGAAAGCGGGCTATGGTATTTCTTCAGCGGCTGATTAAAAACCGCTAAGAGGTTCGCCTCCGTTAGACGACCCGGCAGCACGCCAGATGTCGATGTTGATGGTTTCTGGAATGAAGCGAACCGACGCATCTCCCAAAGCCACATTGACGCCGCCCGGGTGAAGGCTGCGCGAGGCAATCTGCGTTTGCGTACCACCTCCGACAGGGCTGCATGGTGTCAGCTTTTGCCAGATGCCGCTTCCTTCTAGGCAGCCCAACTGAACGAAGTCACCGACCGTGCTGTTTGGGCGTTCACGCGTCGAAAATAGACAATCTCCTCCATGGGCGTTGTAATACCGCCCCCGATGATCGGCGTCGTGATTGTTGACAAGAATTTCGCCAAGCATCACGGTGTTGGTTGTGCCATCAATGGCGTCGCGGAATGACTTGGGGATATTGGCTTGGAAGAAACCATTGGTGTTATCAGATGCCCCATGACCATCGGTTTGTTTCGCCCCGGTTTGATAGATTGCTGTGTCTGCCGTTACCGAGTTGCCGCCACAGGCCAGGTAGTTTCCGGCCATGCCACGACCGTTGGACTCATCTCCGGCTTTGATCCTGTCGGCATCGCTTGGCTGCGAAGGACAGACAAACGCATCGATCACAAGATTGCGTGGAGGGTTCGGCCAATCGCAGCAGGCAAATTTGGTCATGTCGGTCAGTAAATTGGCAGACGCATATTGCTCGTAAATATTGTTCTGCTCAATGAATGGCAGCAAGTTAATCGCCCAGGCAAAACCACGCTTGTTGGGATTCGAGAAACCAGGGTTATTGGACGATCCTGCCGGAAACTTGCCATACGTATCGTGATGATTGTGTAACCCGATCGCCAATTGACGCAAGTTGTTCTGGCATTCGCTACGTCGAGCTGCCTCGCGGGCGGCTTGAACCGCCGGAAGTAGCAAAGAGACGAGCACTCCGATAATCGCAATCACGACAAGGAGTTCCACCAGGGTGAAAGCCGCTCGATGGTACCGATTGATGGTCATAGTCCAGTCTCCGAGAGGAATAAGGTGCCTACGAACAAAGCCCGCAAGCAGCTGAAATAAGAAATAGATGAACGAGAAAAGTATCGAATCGAACAAGTTGCGAACAAACCGATTGGCGAAAGCGGTTCCATGTCACCCACAAAAACGTGATTGCTGTCTGCTCGGAAGCTTCACTTGCTAAGGCCGTCTCGCCATGGAATACGTCCTTCCGTTAATCGCCCTGGGAGTGCCGTCGTTGGTAAGTGGTATGACTACACTTGCTCGGCAAAGTTTTGAGTATTGGGATGGTGGAGGTACGTACCTGCTTTGACTTCCCCCCCTTGGATCACTGCGAGAAAGCGATCGCGTTGCTGAAGAATGGAAATGTCCTGCAAGACATCGCCGTCTACGATCAACACGTCGGCCAGTTTCCCTTTCTCAAGTGTCCCCAGTTCGTCGGCACGCCCCATGATCTCTGCCCCCGTTTTGGTGGCACACATCAGTGTCTCTAGCGGAGTGAAGCCGACGTGATCAACAAAGAAGCTCAGCTCTTTGGCGTAGTCGCCATGTGGATTCCAGGCGAAGCCATAGTCGCCTCCCATGCCGAGTCGCCCTCCTTCGCGCAAGATGCGGCGAGCGGACTCGGCTCCTCCATCGAGTGTTTCTTGATGCCCGTCGATCACTGCCTGGGGCATACCCATCTCGGGTCCATGAATCACACTGGCATATTCAAAATAGAGAGCCGGCACCACCGGCACGTCACGCTGCAGCAGAAGGTCCATCGTTTCGTTGTCCATGAACGTTCCATGCTCGAGGGAGTCGTAGCCTGCGAGAAGCGCGTTCTTGATTCCCTCGGTGGCACGACAATGTCCGGTTACCTTCAGCCCATGGTTATGAGCAGTCTGGACAACCGAGTGCATCTCTTCGAAGGTCATGCACAGCGTGTGATGGTCGTTCACATCTGGGGAGGCAGCGTCGCCGGTGGGATAGGTCTTCACCCATTCGATACCATCTTTGACCAGTTTGCGGACGGCGGATCTGGCTTCGTCGGCACCGTTGACCAACAGCACAAGCCCTTCCATGCCAATCTTGCGATACTCGGGATTCCAGTCCATCAGACCCCCGATACCGCATATTTCACGGCCACTTGCCACAAGGCGTGGCCCGGGAATCAAATCTTCTTCAATCGCCTTTTTGAGCCAAACATCGATGTTGAACAGACTGCCTCCGCTGCGGGCAGACGTGTATCCACATTCCAGAGCCAGCTTGGCGTTGCTCGCCGCTAAAATGGAGACGTATTCAACCGGGTACTTGATATCCAGATCTTCCAGTGCCGCAACATTGAAATAAGTCGGATGGAAGTGTGCTTCGACCAAGCCTGGCATGATCGTACCTCCCTGGGCATCGATCACTTGGCAGGGAGTACATTCTGGGGCTTCGTCGACCGGGCCTGCGAAGGTGATATATCCATCGTCCACAATAACCACGGCATCTGGCACAGCATTGGCCCCTGTCCCATCAACCATCTGACCATTCTTGATCAGAAGTGTTCCTTTACTTATTTTCATTTGCAGGCTCCTTACCAGCACGCAGTGAGGTGGCGATACGCTGGTCTTCTAGTGATTCAAGAAAGTTATGCACCGTGGTGGTGATCTCTTGGGGCTTACTACTATGAATTAAGTGGCCTGTTCCGGCGAAATTCACCTTGGTGCAACTGGAAAGACGCTCGTGCAAATGCTGAGCATCCTCTGCGGCAAGCATACCCCCGCTGCTTGGATCGGCTTGTAGCAAAAGCACAGGGCAGGTAATCCGCGAGAGCATACCGTCAAGCTGGTAACCATCGAGCCAGTGACCGGCGACGATCGGCTTCAAGGCAGCGGGATCGAGTTGGGCAAGGCACATCGCCGTGAAACGTAACGCGGCAGCATCTCGGGTTTCGGCCAGCCGCTGCACGTGATCGCTAAACGGATCTTTGAGTTGCAGATTGGCGACGCGCGAAACGAGTTCGTCAATGGAAAGGTGCGATCCGGCGATCTGGTGCATGCCCTGAAAGTAAGAGAGTAAACGCGTCTGCGCGATGCGATTCCCCATGGTTTCGAAAGGAGGGTCTTCCAAAATCACGGCGCGGACAAGTTCTGGTTCTTCAGCGGCAACTGCGGCTGCCACCATAGCGCCGAGCGAGTGACCATAAATGATCGCAGGCTCGCTGCAATAGCGGCGTATCATCTCGACCGCGTCGGGAACGTAGTCGACGACGCGATACTCGCAATCAACCGACTCCGAGAGACCATGCCCTCGAAAGTCGAGCGCCCAAACATCCCACCTCGCCGCCAACGATGGAAGGATGGGAAGAAACGTCTGCCAACGCCGTGTCACCCCATGCAGCATGACTAGCGGGGTGCCTCTTCTTCCGGCCCTGGCAACATTGCAGGATGCAGCTCCCAGGCAAATTAATTCTTCAGAAATCACGGCAGACAATGCCATTCTCCTGTGTAGGTTGGCTATCCCTGAGGGAAGGGATAGGTAGTGAGTGGGTCCGCCTTAATTTTCGTTTCGTGGGGGAAAAGCGAGTTTTTTTGCGGTTTAAGATTGCAATTTGAACTGAATTCTCTATTCTGAAAACTGTATACAGTACTCAGGCGACAGTTGATAATCTATCCATACTTCAGCTACAGTTCAATGAAAAAACGAAAAACAAGGTTAAATTCTTTTCGCTGGGCTCGATTTCATTAGGCGTTTGAAGGAAGTGACAAAAGAAAATGGATGCTAATTCACTCACCGATGCTCCGATTTCGCGTACGTCTCTGACGGACTCCGTTTACCAAAAGCTGCTTTCCGCGATCTTGCGTCGTGAGCTGAAGGAAGGAGCGGAACTCACCACGGTCTCGCTTGCCAAGCAATTGGGGGTAAGCCGAACGCCTGTTCAAGAGGCTTTGAACCGGCTCGCCGCAGATGGCCTGGTGACGTGCGAAACAGGCCGCCGCGCCCAAGTGGCCCGGTTTTCACGAGAAGACGTGACCGAGATCTATAGCCTGCGCAAACTTCTGGAAGGCGAGGCCGCAGCACGGGCGGCGACTCGGCTTTCGCGCGAGGAAGTTGCTGAGATGCAAGGAGCGTTAGAGGCACTTCTGACGGCAGCGGCTGAATTTGCCTATTCCGACGCCGGCCAGGATCAGTGGTGCCAGGAAGCGTTGAATCAAGATACTCACTTTCACGATCAACTGGCCATCGCTTGCGGAAACCGACGCATGGCGGAAGATATTCGCCGCTATCGTCTGTTGGTGCGTAGCTTCTGTCGGCTGGTCGGCTCTGTCGAGAACCTGACCCAGGCCATTTCAGAACATTTAAAGATCTTGAACGCAATTGCCAGCCAGTCGCCAGACGAGGCACGTGCGGCCATGATCGACCATATCGAGCGCCGCCAAACATCCGTCATTCAGGAATTGTTTCCTGAGCAGTAACTTCGACCAACGACTCATCTCTCCATCTTCCTCGACTCGCCTTCGTTGCTCTTCATCACTCAGGAGTTCTTCCCTCATGTCGTGTCATGCCGCATCGGTATTGGTTCTCGGGTTCCTAGCAACGTTTTTGGGGGCCGGCAATGTTCGTGCTTCCGAGGAACCGGGCTCCGGGGACCAGGCGAGAAAGATCGTGCTTATTGCCGGCGAAAAGAGCCACGGCCCTCTGGGGAATGGAATTCACGACTATCCCTGGTCGGTCAAACTACTAAAAGTGATGTTCGACAATTCGAACGTTGCCGATCAGGTTCGCGTGGAATATCACCTCAACGGCTGGCCGGCAGACCCAGCGACACTCGACGACGCGGATACGATCGTTGTGATATCCGACGGAAGGGATGGCGACAATTATGAAGAGGCACCTCACTTTAAAAGCCCGCAAA
The DNA here is from genome assembly GCF_003335505.1 of Bremerella cremea. Classification (NCBI taxonomy): domain Bacteria; kingdom Pseudomonadati; phylum Planctomycetota; class Planctomycetia; order Pirellulales; family Pirellulaceae; genus Bremerella; species Bremerella cremea. The sequence goes on along the minus strand of NZ_QPEX01000010.1, from coordinate 671,148 downwards.
ACACGGCCATTATTCAAAAGCAAATCGATCGAGGTTGCGGCTTCGTCACGTTTCATTTCTCGACATTTGCCGCAGATGAGCATGCTCAGCAAATACTCGATTGGAGCGGAGCCTATTTCGACTGGGAAGAAGACGGCAAGCGAAACTGGTATTCAGCGATCCAAACGCAGACCGCAGCGATGAAACTCAGTACGCCTGAGCATCCCATTTCGCGAGGTGTCAAACCGTTTACGCTGAGAGAAGAGTTCTACTTTAACTTACGTTTCCGCCCCAACGATGCCCAACTTCGACCGCTGGCCAAAGTCCCTACGCTACCGGGACGTGACGAAGAGGGGAAGGTTGTGGCCTGGGCGAAACAGCGAGACAACGGTGGCCGAGGATTCGGTACCACCTGCGGCCACTTTTACGACAATTGGAAGAACGAAGACTTTCGCAAACTGGTCATGAACGGTATCGCCTGGTCAGCTCAGGTCGATATTCCAGAGGAAGGTGTGGTCACTTCTTTCTTTAGCCACGATCAGGTCGATGCTGCCCTGGCTGGCGTGGAAGGAACCACCCAAGCCAAAGTCGATGATCGTCCCATCCGGGTGTTAATCCTCACTGGGGCACACCATCCAGGGCATGCCTGGCAAGATACCACGCCCATTCTTGAACAGGCACTTCTTCACGATTCACGAGCCAAGGTTACCATTTCCAGGAACATCGAAGACCTGGCAACGGTGAAGCACAGCGACTACGACCTCCTGGTACTCAACTATTGCAACTGGATGCTGCCAGGTCTCAGCGAGGCCGCCAAGGCAAACTTTTTGAACTACCTGGAAGCTGGTGGAGGCTTGATCATCATTCACTTTGCCAACGGAGCGTTTCATCGCTCGTTGCCAAATGAAGAGAATACCGATTGGCCCGAATACCGCAAAATTTGTCGACGCGTATGGGACCACGCAGGCCCCAGCGGGCATGATCGGTTTGGCCAGTTCACGGTTAACATCACCGCTGCCCAACATCCGATTACAGAAGGTCTCGCCGATTTTCAGACCACTGACGAGCTTTACTTTCGACAAGTCGGCGATCTGCCCATCGAAGTGTTGGCCACCGCCAAGTCAAACGTCACCGGCGACGACGAACCGATGGCGTTCGTCTATCGCTATGGTAACGCCCGTGTTTTTCAAACCGTGTTAGGGCACGCGGCTGATTCGCTTCGCACGCCAGGAACTTCGGAGCTGATCCGACGCGCTGCGGCTTGGGTCGCCGATCGTCCGCAAGTGGCGATCGATTTGCCGAAAATGGAAGAGCCTAAAGCCCCGCCTGGGCCACCGGCTCGCTTTGGACAAGCACTCGACGGGCCAGGCGGAATCTTCATCGATGCGAAAGCCGAATATCGCACTCCACCGCTGACGGTTGAGTGCTGGGCGAGGCTTGATAGCAAGAATCAATATAATATTCTTATTGCCAACGAGTCGAAATCCTCGGCGACCCACTGGGAATTGTTTACTCGTGCCGGAGATGGCATTCTTGCCGCTTACGTCCCCGGCATGAAACCAGATCATGTCATTTCGTCGCACGATTTGTGCGACGGCAAATGGCACTACGTTGCCATGCAATTCGAAGCCAGCCGTATTCGGTTGTCTGTGGACGGAAAACAGGTCGCCGATCAGGCCGTTGCATTCCAAAACGGAGACAGCCAGTCTGGTCCACTCGCAATCGGCACGCTTGTATCCAAATCTTTTGGGCATGATGGAGCGATTGACGAGGTGCGCATCTCGAAAGGGATTCGCGATGTCAGCTCCATTCCAGAATCCCCATTGGCAGCAGATGAGGCTACCATCGGGCTGTGGCATCTAGACGAAAAGCCAGGGGCAACGTCCTACCCAGATTCTTCTCCACTTAAGAACCACGCCAAAGTTGCCTCGGCTCAAGCCTCGCCAGCCAAGAAAGAGGAGCCCAACCACTTTGGCAAAGAGGTTGTGGGATTTGATTGGACCGAAAACGATTCGGTTGATAATCGCTGGAACGAAATGGAGGTCGGACGATTTCTCGCCAGCACGATTCCGCTTCCCGAGCATCCACCGATCTGCAAGGCGCTTTCGATCAGTCTAGGAGAGAGCGAGCAAGCCCATGTGGTTTATGATACGCAAACGCTTTCCTTGCGAGCCGGATGGACGGGTGACTTTCTAAAATTCAACCCCGCACGATTTGGCCTGATTTCTTCTCCCGCGATGGCAGGCAAGATCGAATTCGTTTCGGCCGAGCCCCAAGGATGGCAGCAACCGGTTGCTTGGCAAGGGTACTATCAACATGGGGACGCGCTGGTCCTCTCTTATCGTGTCGGTGACCGGCAAGTGCTAGAGTTGCCCTCTTTGGAAAACAACAAGACGTTTGGAAGAACGTTGCGGATCTCTGCGGGCACATCCGACTCGATAATGAACCTGGGCCGGTTTGGCAACGATGTACAAATCCGATCAATTCACGGAACACCAGCCGCGATCGCAACGTTAGGGGATCGGCTTATTGGGTTATCGGTGCAAGGCGTTTCTTTATCCCAACTCTCTGTTTCGAGCCAAGGCACAATCCAGCTTACGATCCCGGCATCTCAAGAGAACAAACGATTAAAAGTTCTCATGCAGGCTGGCGCAAGTAGCCAGATGCCGGAATTCGAAAAAGTGATTGCTTCGTCAGCGCCTCCACAAGACATTGCGGAGCTTACGAGCCCAGGAGAGCCACGCTGGACCGAAGCGATCGTAACCAAGGGCCAGCTTGGAGCCGAAGAGGGGCCGTACGCGCTGGATACTATTACCCTCCCGTTCGACAACCCGTATCAAGCATTGATGTTTGTCGGCGGGCACGATTTTTTTGCTAATGGAGACTTGGCTCTCTGCACCGTGCATGGCGATGTCTGGCGAGTCAGTGGGGTGGATCAAACGCTGGAGACTCTTCACTGGAAACGAATGGCCACTGGTCTCTTCCAGCCACTAGGGCTGCGTATCGTTAACGACATCGTGCATGTGCTTGGACGAGATCAAATTACGAAACTGCACGATACCAATCAGGATGGCGAGGCAGACTACTACGAGAATTTCTGCAATCTGTACGAAACTTCACCAGGGGGGCACGACTATGTGACCTGCTTGGAAACCGACCCCGAAGGGAATTTCTATCTGATTCACGCCACCCAAGGCGTCGTGCGGATCTCACGCGATGGAACGCAGATGCAGATTGTTGCCAGCGGCCTACGAAATCCCAATGGTTTGGCGGTAGGCCCGCAAGGGACGATCACCGCTTCACCTCAAGAGGGAAACTGGACGCCCGCTTCTTGTATCGTGCATGTCACGCCTGGAGGGTACTACGGCTTCGGAGGCCCTCAGATCGCATCCGATCGCCCCTTGGGTTACGATCCGCCGCTCTGCTGGATTCCCCGCTTACGCGATAATTCAAGTGGTGGTCAAGTTTGGGTGACCAGTGACGACTGGGGGCCCTTGCAAGGCCAATTAATTCATTTCTCTTACGGCAAGTGTCGCATGATGCTTGTCCCGGTCGAAACGATCGCCGGGCAGATGCAAGGTGGTACGGTCGAGTTCCCCCTTGCGTTCGATTCAGGAGTGATGCGAGGACGTTTCAGTCCCCACGATGGCCAGCTGTACGTCTCTGGCCTGAATGGTTGGGTAACGGCGGCGCAGAAAGATGGTTGTTTGCAGCGAGTGCGTTATACCGGCAGCTCGGTGGCCATGCCGGTGGAAGTCAAGACACTTCAAAATGGGCTTGCCCTCACTTTTTCCGAACCACTCGACCGTGAACTTGCGGAAGATCCTGGCAACTATTCGCTGTCGCAGTGGAATTATCGCTACAGTTCCCAGTATGGCTCACTCGATTACCGAGTATCCGATCCACGCCAGGAAGGGCACGATACGGTCGACGTTCTCTCGGCGACACTTCTCGAAGATGACCGAACCCTGTTCTTAGAGCTGGCGCAGGTACAGCCCGTCGACCAACTAGCGGTAGAGTACGCCTTGGCAACGGCCGACGGCCAAGCGATTCGGCAAACGCTCGCCTATACGATTTATCATGTGCATCCCGATCGTATCGCTGAAAGTCGAATAACACGCAAGCAAAACCGTGGCACACTCGATCCCAGCATCCAGGCCCAACTACAACAAGGCTTGCTTTATCAATTCAAGCAAGGGACGCAGCGCGATACTCGAAATGCTCGCATGGCTGCCTTATGGGTTTCCGCCGAGCACCCACCCACCCCTTTCATGGTCCCAGGACCATTCCAGGCAACCGCCACCGGGTACCTCCTTGTGCCGCTCAAAGGTAACTATCGATTTCGTTTGAAAGGGAACGGTTCAGCCGAGTTGTTCATCAACGGCCAGCCGGTCACTTCGCTGGACCAAAACAACGGCGCCCAAGCTGCGCTGCATAAAGGATACAATCGCCTAGAAATCCGGTACGAGGCACCACCGCAGGGGAATGCCAGTTTTCTTTTACGGTGGGCAAGCGATCAATTCGCGGAAGAACCGGTACCGCCGGAGCTTCTTTGGAGCGACTCGCACGATTCTGCTTTGGCACATGGCGAGTTGCTGCGGGAAGGACGCACCCTGGTCGCAACGCGTCAGTGCTTTGCTTGCCATGCTCCTGGCGGCGCTATCGATGCCGCTCAGTTCGCCATGCCGGAACTGCAGATGCGCGCCCCTGATTTGACCGCAGCCTCAGGCCGCCTTAACGCGGATTGGATCGCCCGCTGGGTTCTCGATCCACATGCCCTGCGAGATTCGGCGACGATGCCGAAACTGCTTGATCCCAAGAGCCCCAAGGACCAACAAACGGCGGCTGATTTAGCTGCTTTTCTCGCCGGTGATTCACATCCAGCAAGCGTGCCAACCAGTGAGCAACAAGAGCAGCAGGTTGAAGTAGGAGAGTTGCTGTTTGAGGATCTTGGGTGTATTGCTTGCCATCGCTTGAACGACCCGACCGAAGAGGACGAGTTTTCGCGGCTTTCGTTGCTAGACATCAGCCACAAGTTTTCCCACGAGAGTTTAAACCAATTTTTGCGAGCTCCAGGCAAGCATCACCCGACGACAAGGATGCCCGACTTTCGCCTGAGTGACCAAGAAGCAACGGCCCTGGTCGCCTATTTGCAAAGTCAAGAGCAGCGCGATCTCCCCGATCTTCACCTGCCCCCCGGAAATGCACGGCAAGGTGCAGCAGCGTTTCAGAGCTTGGGCTGTATCCAATGCCACGCGAATGAACAATTGCCCCCAGACGATTTCACACCAACTGCCATGCAGCGATTCGACCAAGGGTGTCTGGGCGATCCTGCTTCGCATGTGCCAAATTATGAATTCACTGCCCAGCAGATCGATGCCCTGCGTGAGTTCTTAAAGACCGATCAATCTTCCCTCACACGCGTATCGGCGGCTGAAGCCTCGCGCCGCGTTGTTGCTGCGCTGAATTGTGTCGCTTGCCATTCGCGCGATGACCAGCAAAGCCCCAGGGGGTTAATTGTTATGGAAGAAGGCTTTCGTGGCCTGGCTCCCGAATCACTTCCCAACCTTACCTGGGCGGGGGACAAGCTATATCACGATTGGACACGACAACTGTTGGCCGGACAAAACCAGCACCCAACCCGGCAATGGCTCAAAGCCCGGATGCCTGCTTTCCCCGAGTACGCCAGCACCATCAGCGAAGGCCTGGCTGCCGAACATGGTCATTCCACGGATGAACCGGTAACCCATACGTATGACACCAAGTTGGCAGAAATTGGTAATCAACTCTCCCAGAAGGGAGCGTTAGATTGTCGGCAGTGCCACGCCGTCGGCAAGGAAATGCCCCATGGCGATGAAAACACCAAGATCGCTTTAGGGATCAACTTTGCCGATGTGCGGGCAAGGTTGCGCCCTGACTTCTATCACCGATTCGTCCTCGATCCCCCTCGATACGACCTAATGACCAAAATGCCAAAGTTATCGGCTGATGGAAAAACGACCAAGGTAGAGAAAATCTTCCAAGGCAACGCCGACCAGCAGTTTGAAGCCCTCTGGCATTTTATTCAAAGCACGGAAGCTCCATAGGCTCGCATGGAAAAACGTTTGCCCGTACGCAAGCGATCTCTACGCGTTTCGCCACGGCCTGGGACCAAGATGGCTCGTCTTGCGATAGCCGCAGGCACGTTTGGCACCAGTAACGTAGGGTGCGTCTTGACGCACCAAGTCCTGCGAGCCAGGTTAGCAAGCAACCAACCGCGTGGTAACGCACCATGCCGTGTATTGCGTTGCCACGCGATTGGTAGTAGCAAACGTTTTAGCAAACTCTGGTGCGTCAAGACGCGCCCTACGAGACTAAAGCATCCTTGTGGACGCATAAAACCACTCCTTTGCAAAACGCCTTGCCGAACGGTTATTCTACCGTAATGGGCGGAGGGGAAGGCAACTTAGTTTTCGTGCTCAGTGGTCAATAACGTTGCTGGGTGATCAGCAGAGCAAAACAGATTCTAGGAGATCTTGCATTTAATACCGCGGGAGCGAGCAATTTCTCCAACAATGTCACCAAGTGTTATAGCCTCAAAAGGTGGTGCAAGGTTCACTCCAAAATCATCCGTTAGTCTATCGACGAAACATCCAAGCTCGAGGAAATCTGTGTTGTTGTTACGAGGAAAAAACTGAGAGTCGATCCATGCTAAACTGTCGCTGGGAATGAAATGCCACTTATATGCCATGCTAATCACGTACGAATGACATAATGCCTCTAGGACATTCGAAGCAATTGTGTGGCATTGAAGTGAGCTGTGACCCCAACTGTCTTCACTAGGCGTTCTCAAATGAATCGACTCTGGTGCTTTTGGGTATTTCACTGTATTGCCGTCCTCACCACTTGCCATCACTACATAAGTATACACGGGAAATCCCAATGATGAACTCTGTAATGGCAATGCCAAAAATGCCAGTTCGGCACACCGCGCGAATTGGGGCGTTTTTCGTGTAACGTTGATGTAATCGTAGCATTCTTCCGACGCTGTAACGTGGGGTGCGTCTTGACGCACCAAGTCCTGCGAGTCAGGTTAGCAAGCAAACAACCGCGTGGTAGCGCACCATGCCGTGTATTGCGTTGCCACGCGGATTGGTAGTAGCAAACGTTTTAGCAAACTCTGGTGCGTCAAGACGCGCCCTACGAGACTAATCGCAAAGAACCTCGCCAGATCAAACGTCGCCTGAAGCCGTACAAACTCCTGCAGGCAGCCCGAAAGGCGATCAAAATCCGGGTGGCTACAATGAGTTATAGCTTAAGCTCGTGGCATTCAGTGCTGACACCGTTTTTGCCAAGAGAGGAAAAATGAAGGTGGATAGATTCACAAGAAGCGAAGCGACCTTTGAGAATTCCTCAGTTTTTCGTGCTTTGAGTGCGTTTGCCTTGGTTTGGAGCATGGTGGTGGGCTGTAGCAATGCTCTCAACCAGCAGCAACCACCTGAAGCAACGCAGATCCCCAAGACGCTAACAGAGATTGATGACCTTAAAGTAATTTACTACCCGCAGGACCCTCCCCTTGAAGTGCCAGAAGATGCTTTCAGCAAGGTTGCCATGCTGAGTGCGCTCAAGCAACAGCAATTTGAGCACAGCGAAGAGAGGCCTCCTGGCTTGGCAGAATGGGGCATTATCGCTTACTCGTCAGGAACAGAAGCCTTCCGGCTAGACTTATACGGCGGTCAGGAGGAACTCGCGCACGACGCAGCAAACGACCGCTACTTCTATTGGGATTATTGGAAGACATTCGAGCAAGAACTCATCCACAACAAGAGTGAGTTTGCCTCTTATGTCAATCCTGTAGAATAAACATCCTGTTGGATGAAAGTAACATAGGGCGCGTCTTGACGCACCAAGTCCTGCCAGTCAGTTTAGCAAGCAACCAATCGCGTGGTAACGCACCATGCCGTGTATTGCGTTGCCACGCGATTGATAGTGGTAAACGTCTTAGTAAACTCTGGTGCGTCAAGACGCGACCTACGTTACTACCTAACCTAAAGCCGCAGGGATGTAATTATGACCGCTGCGGCTTAGCGTGATGAGGCATCGCATGTTACGCCTCAATCTTCGTCCCCAGCACTTCTAAGAACGCACGTATCCAGGCTGGGTGGGCGGGCCAGGCGGGGCCGGTTACTAGGTTGCCGTCGACGTGGGCGTTGTCGAAGGTGTCGCTGGGGGGCAGGCTGGTGCCGCCGCCGATGACAACTTCTGGGCCACAGGCTGGGTAGGGGCAAACCGTTTTGCCTTTTAGCACCCCAGCGGCGGCCAAGATTTGCGGGCCGTGGCAGATGGCGGCGATCGGTTTATCGGCTTCGGCAAAGTGCTTGACGATTGCCAAGACCTTTTCGTTCAAGCGGAGGTATTCCGGAGCACGGCCGCCAGGGATGACTAGCGCATCGAACGACTTGGGATCGATCTCGTCGAACGTGGCGTTCAGTTGGAAGTTGTGACCTGGCTTTTCGCTGTAGGTTTGATGCCCTTCAAAGTCGTGAATGGCGGTAGCAACTTTGTCGCCAGCTTTCTTGTCGGGGCAAACGGCAGAGACGTCGTGCCCGACCATTAGCAACATTTGGAAAGGGACCATGACTTCGTAATCTTCGACGAAGTCGCCCACGAGCATCAAAATCTTCTTGGCGGCCATACGGTGTCTATCTCCTGAAAGTGGAATCCATGCTTACTTTTCAGCGTTTTGTTGGATGAACGCGACGACATCTCCTACCGATTGCATGTCGGAGAAATCATCGTAATCGATGCGAAAGCCAAATTGTTTTTCGATCTGGCAGACCAGTTCAATCATCTCGAACGAATCGGGGATCAGGTCCTCCGATAACGAACTGTCCATGCGAACCACTTCGGGGCGTATCTGACGGGTTTGCACGATGTTCGTTTTTAACCACTCGAATACTTCTTGATCTTGCATTAGCCCCCCGTTCCTTTTTTGCGAGTGCCGGAATACGTGATTTCGCCCCGAAACTAGCCCTGATCGCTGACAAACCAGGTAGCCTGTTTTGCATTCAGCGGATTGCCAACGGCAAGCAAAAGGCCGTTGAGAAGTCTTAGGCATGATTTTAGCACATAGGTAAACCTACGTACGAGTCAGTAGAACCGCCGTTTTGGGCGGTTTGTTCGGCCCAGGGTTTTAAGACAGGCAAAAAAGGTAAGAGAAATCGATTAGATAGAGTGTTGCCTCTAGGTTGCTGCTGCCGATAAGCAAGGCGTAAGAGCCAGTTTTGCTAGCACTTGGGTGCGACGGCGCCCAGGTGTGACGATTGTTCCATCCCCCTGGAAGAGAACCGATGAGAGAGAGTACTCCCCTTTATCTCCTCGCTACCGGATCTCGAAGTGATATTGAAGGTGGACGATGGCAATTCGTGCTGCGGAAAGCGGACCGCCAGTTCGAGATTGCCGAGACCGACTTCGAGCCGAACCACTTCGGAGACCGTGTGGCTTTGTTGGCTTTAGTACGTGGTCTGGAAGCGATTCCAGAGCCGAGCCGTGTGCTGTTGTTAACGCCTTCGCGCTACATTTTGAACGGCGTTCGCTACGGTTTGTGTAACTGGGAAGGCCAGGGATTCGAGCTAGAACGGCTCGGACGTCGTGTGGCGGTTCGCAACCATGACTTGTGGGCGCGGGTCGCTCAAGCTCGGCAATTCCATCGGATAACGGCCAAGTACAGCGAGTCTGGGCTGAGGGAAACATTTCGGCAAGAGCAGCAGGGGCTTAGCGTTCCGTCGATTGCCGACGACATACGCGAAGCTTTGAACGAAACACAACGTGAATTGGAAACGATCAATTCGCTCGAACCTCTAGCGGCATGTGCCTAGCGAGTGAGTAATTGAGGTTAATTCCAAGAAAATCTCCCCCACGCAACATCGATACGCAAGCCACGGCTTGGCAAGGAGTAGGACGTGCATACCATTGGTAGTTTGGGTAAAATAACCGACATTATTGACGGTTGTTCTGACAATCCGAGTCGCTTTCTGGGGCCGCACCCCATTGAAGCCTCGGGAGTGAAGTCCGCGGCGGTTCGAGCCTACCTGCCCGGAAAAGATCAGGCCTGGTTGTTTCACCCAGGGCATGGCCAAAACACACCGATGAAGAAGATTCATCCGGCTGGGTTATTTGAGGCGATGTGTCCTATGGATGGGGTAACGGAAAAGGGCCAATACCAACTTCGAATTGACGCCGGAAGTGGCCAAATGAAAACAATACACGACCCTTACGCGTTCCCCTCGGTATTTACCGGTTTCGATCTCCACCTGATGGGTGAAGGTAAGCACTGGAGTTCCTACGAAAAGATGGGAGCCCATCTGCGAACCGTGAATGGGGTGAGCGGCGTGAACTTCGCCGTTTGGGCCCCCAATGCTCGCTCGGTTTCGGTGGTCGGCGATTTCAACGACTGGGATGCCCGTAGCCATCAGATGAACCGAGTTGGCACCAGTGGTATCTGGGAGTTGTTCATCCCTGACATGGCCGCTGGCGAGAAGTACAAATACCGCGTCCGTCAGGCGGATCGGGCGGTCGACAAGTGCGATCCTTACGGTTTTGCCGCCGAGATGCCACCCCGTACCGCTTCGGTCGTGGCCGATTTAAGCGTTCACCAGTGGCAAGACCAAGCATGGATGGAACGTCGTGCGAACGAAGATCAGCTTTCCAAACCCATGTCGGTGTACGAAGTTCACCTGGGAAGCTGGGCTCGTAATGCGGAAGAAGAACACGGCTGGTTCAACTACCGTCACTTGGCCCACGAGTTGGTAAAATATTGCTTAGAGCAGAACCACACCCATATCGAACTGATGCCAATCTCCGAGCATCCGTTCACCGGTAGCTGGGGTTATCAAACGGTTGGCTACTACGCGGTGACTAGCCGCTACGGAACGCCGGAAGATTTCATGTACTTTGTCGATTACTGCCACCAAAACGGCTTGGCGGTGATTTTAGATTGGGTGCCGGCTCACTTCCCTAAAGACGATCACGGTCTGCGTCGTTTCGATGGAACGGCCTTGTACGAACACGATGACCCACGTCGGGGCGAGCACCCAGACTGGGGAACGTTGATCTTCAATTACGGACGTAACGAAGTCCGCAACTTCCTGGTCTCGAACGCTTTGTTCCTGTTCGACAAGTACCACATCGACGGCCTGCGAGTCGACGCAGTCGCTTCGATGCTGTACCTCGACTACAGCCGCGAACACGACCAGTGGATTCCGAACCAGTACGGTGGCCGCGAAAACCTGGAAGCGATTTCCTTCCTCAAGGAATTCAACGAGCAGTCCCACCTGCAACATCCCGGCGTGATGACCATTGCCGAAGAATCAACGGCTTGGGGTGGCGTTTCGCGACCAACGTTTGATGGCGGCCTTGGCTTCAGCTTGAAGTGGAACATGGGCTGGATGAACGACACGCTCCGATACATGCGGAAAGACCCTGTCTACCGCAAGCATCATCACGGCGAACTGACGTTCAGCTTGATCTATGCGTTCACCGAAAACTTCGTGTTGCCCCTTTCGCACGACGAAGTGGTGCACGGCAAGGGTTCGCTGTTGGATCAGATGCCTGGCGATATGTGGCAGCGTTTTGCCAACTTGCGGTTGTTGTACTCGTACATGTGGACGCACCCAGGTAAGAAACTGCTTTTCATGGGTGGCGAAATCGCCCAGTGGAACGAATGGAACCTGGAAGCAGGGCTCCAGTGGGATCTGCTGGAATGGGAATCGCACCAAGGGATGCAGAAGCTGATCTCCGATTTGAACGCGATGCTGGTCCACGAGCCTGCGTTGCACGAAGTAGACTTCACCGAAGAGGGCTTCGAGTGGATCGACTGCGGCGACTGGCAGAACAGCGTGATCACCTACGTCCGCAAAGGTAAAAACCCAGAGGACTTCGTGCTGGTGGCTTGTAACTTCACGCCAACCGCGCACGATAACTACCGCATGGGCGTACCTATGGCGGCCAACTATCGCGAAGTGTTCAATTCCGACAACTCGCGTTACTCCGGAAGCGACTTCATCAACACGGACGAAGTTGCCTCGGAGCAGATTAACTGGAATGGTCGAGAGAACTCGATCCAGTTCCGCTTGCCGCCACTGGGGACCGTGGTCTTTCGACCAGAGCGGTAAGCGTAGGGCGAACCAAGGTAAACAAAAAAAGGGCCGGCAAATTTGCCGGCCCTTTTTATTTTCGAGAGGATTACATCCCGCGGTTAATTCCGACAGGATCGACCTTCCATTCAATTTCAGAAGGATCGAAGTAATCTTGCCAGATGATGGTCGTGACGACTTGAACTTCGCTGTTGGTTTCCCGGATCACGCTGTCTGGCAGGGCACCTTGAATGCCGGCCATAAAGTTGTCGCGAAGCTCAGCCGTGGTTTCTGCTTCGCTCGTAATCAAGGCAACGTAGTAGACGTTTTCCTTCATGTTGGGGGCCACGGTCGACTCGCCCACCGCAGTGCCAAACAAGGCATCCATCATTGCCTGCGAAATCTCTTCCGAAGGCACGCCTGAGATTTCTCCCAAGGTTAATTGCTGTTGACCGGGCAGTTGGTTGAAGTAGGTGATGTTTTCCGCCACGATCGGGTCGCCAGCGTTGTGCGTCTTGGCAGCTTCGACCAGGCCTTCCTTCGACTTGACCAGCTTGGCGATCTGCTCGGCTTCTTCCTTGGCCAGCTTCTGGGCTTCCAGTTCTTTCCAGGCTTGGATTACCTGCTCACGAACATCATCCAAGGTCGGAACAAAGCCTTCTTTCTCTTCGGTTTTCCAGTAGATGTACTGAACTTCCGCTTCACGTTGGAATCGTTGGTCTTGCGGGGCGCCAGGGAAGAGGCGTGGCAGGAACAACGGCGTGCCAAATTGGAACGCTTCGCCCACCAGCGACCGGTTGACCTGACGGAAGCCACTAGCCGGATCGAGAACGTACTCTACGTGCTGTGATTCTTGAGCAAAGGTGGTCTCGGAGGCTTCGTAGATGTCCACCAACGGCATCGCTCCGAAAGTCAGCCCCAGCTTGGTCGCCATCGTTTCAATCGCGTTGGAATCGTAAGGCGATTTGGTCTTATCGAAGTTCTCGTCCGATTGGGCGTAGCGGTAGTTCTCGAACTGAAGTTGCAGTTCGCCCCGCATTTCCGACAACGCTTCCGACATCGCTTTTTGGGCGATTGGTTGGGCCAGGCGGGTGCGGATCTCGTCTTGGACTTCAGCCAGTGGCTTATACTGGACCGGGGCTGCCGCTGGCGGCGTTGTTTCTGCCGCAGGCGCCGTGGCTGGTTCGGTTTCTGTGGCTGGCTGTGCTGGCTTGGCAGGTTCCGTTTCCGTCGCAGGGGCCGCTTCATTCATCGGCTCGGCCGGTGCAGCTGCGTTTTCCTTGGCGGGTTCCGCTGGCTGCTCTGGCTTGGGGTCTGCCCCTTCTTCTTGCAGGTAGCTCACCAGTTGAACGTTGCTAGAGGATGCCTGGTTGAAGGAACTGTCTTCCTTCTTAGGTTCCTCTGCTTTTGGCTCTTCTGGCTTTGCTTCGTCGGCCTTAGGAGCTTCCGGCATCGGCTGCTCGCCAGCAGGTTTTTCTGCTGCTGGAGTTTCAGCCATGGGTTCTTCGGTTTTAGGTTCTTCCGCCTTGGGCGTTTCGGCCATGGGCTCTGGCTTGGCCTCTTCCATGGGCTTTGTTTCCGCAGCGGGTTGTTCCCCTTCTGCCGGGGCTTCCGTCGTTTCCATCGGCGCGGCTTCCTCGGTGGTCGCTGGCTGCAAAGGATTGGCGGAAGGAAGTTCTAGCTTGCGGTACGAATCCTTATTGGCTTCGTAATGTGCGGCAACCTCTTCGTCGGTAATTTGCGACTTGGCCGCTTCGACGAAGTTGGTGATATCACCCTTGATATAGGCCAGAGCGATCTTGTCCATCTGGCGGAAGCCAATTTGGTTTGCCGCTGGATTATTGGGCTGCTGACGATATTTTTCGAACAACTCTTTGATTTGCGATTCGCTTGGCTTGCCGACCTTGCTGGCAAAATTCGAGGCCGCGATCGGGAACATCTCGGCCGAGATTGTCCGGTTCATGTTGCGGTAGGCTACCCAAGCGGAACTTGGGGTCGCCACGCGGCTGTTGCGAATCATCAATGCTTGCAGCTTTTGAGCTTTAAGAACGTCGCGCAGCTGTTCAAAGAAATAATCGTAAGTGATCAGTGGGTTTTGTTTACCGATCAGGAAACCAAGCAGCGCTTGATAGTCGTAATCGCTGAGGCGGCCCCCCGAGGTTTCCTTGAGGAATTCTCGCACGGCTTCGTCATCGACAACCAAGCCCATCTCGTCGGCTTTCTTCCCCCAAGCATGGAAAAAGACGGCCTGCTCTGCCGTGACCTTCTGGAACGAAGGGCCACCGGGGCTTTGCTGTGTCGGTTGTTGAATCTGTACGCCAGGGATAGGGGGCATAGGGTCATTAGGGGTTCCCTGCAATTGCAGCGACTGCTGCATGGCGGCGGTAATAACCTGAGCGACCAAGTTGTATTTGTCCGCCAATGCCCGCACCTGATCGGCACGCAGTTCTTCTTGCCCGACCGTGACAACGACTTCCCCTTCGTCAAGTTCCGCCTGACGATTCGAAAAACCAAATTGCAGCACAGGTGGCAAGATGATGAAGGCGACCATCAGCAGTGCGCCGAAGACAACCATCAGGATTTTCTGATTATCGCGAAAGACTTTAAACGGAGTGGCCATCGTCGCCTGTCGAATAATTGGAGCGGCCCAAAGGGAAAAAATGAGGCCGCCGATGGAGTGTTAAAATGTCCCGCCCCCTTGACATTCCGAATCAAGTCGCACTATTGATGCTTTGCGGGGATGCACAATTCGAACGATTGTAGGGGCTATCGTGGTTTGTACAATCCCAATCAGGCCCCGCAAACGTAGCAGAGGCTTTCCTTTAGGTCATTCAGGGCCAAAATTTCCGATGGCGGACGCCGCTTCACGAAATTTTTGAGCTTCCGACTAAGTTTCGAAAAAAATGAAGCCAACTGCAACGATTTTTCAGTTGGTGGAAAGCTTACGGCCCTTCGTTAAATTCGGACCAGCTTTTTAGCGGATAAGAAAACTACGCACCGGCCACAAGTTACCGCAACAACCGAAGGTAACTAAGGTGGTTTCCCTCCTCACTAGTAAGAGGCCCGGCGACCAAGTAGGCGCCAAGGGCTAAGCGGCACATCGGCGGATCTGCAATAGACAGCGAATTGGAATATTCATGGCGGAATCGAGCAGCAACAAGAAGTCCCTAGTCATTGTCGAGTCTCCGGCCAAGGCGAAGACGATCTCGAAGTTTCTCGGCAAAGACTACCTGGTCGAGGCCTCGATCGGCCACGTCCGCGACTTGCCCCAAGGGGCCAAGGAAATCCCGGCCGAATATAAAGACCAAGATTGGGCCTATTTAGGGGTTAACGTCAACGAGAAGTTCGACCCGGTTTACATTATTCCTGCCGACAAGAAGCAACAGGTCAGCAAGCTTAAGAAGCTGCTCAAGGAGTCGGACGAACTTTACCTCGCGACGGACGAAGACCGCGAAGGGGAAGCGATCAGTTGGCATCTGCAAGAGATTTTAAAGCCAAAAGTCCCGGTTCACCGCTTGGTTTTCCACGAAATTACCGAGGACGCCATCAAAGGGGCGCTCGCCCATCCCCGCTCGATCGACGACGGTCTGGTTCGCGCTCAGGAAACGCGGCGTATTCTCGACCGGCTATACGGTTACGAGGTGTCTCCGCTGCTCTGGCGGAAGATCAAGCCGAAACTGTCCGCCGGACGCGTGCAAAGTGTCGCCGTACGCTTGATTGTGCAGCGCGAACGAGAACGAATGGCCTTCCATTCAGCGACCTATTGGGACTTGATCGCTTCGTTTGAAGTCGATGGTCAAGTCTTTCAGGCCACCTTGGTTGAAGCGGACGGCAAGCGGGTTCCCTCCAGCCGCGACTTTGATGCCTCGACCGGTAAAGTCAATAAAGACAACCTCTTACTGCTGGACGAAGCAGGGGCGAACGAACTGCTTGAGAGAATCCGCAGCGCCGATTTCTCGGTCGGAAATCTCGAAAACAAGCCCTACACCACCAAGCCGGCTGCCCCGTTCACCACGAGTACCCTGCAGCAGGAGGCCAACCGTAAGCTCGGTTTCACCGCTAAGCGAACGATGCAGGTGGCCCAGTACCTCTACGAAAATGGGTACATCACTTACATGCGTACCGACTCGACCAACCTGTCTCAGGTGGCGATTGATGCGTCGCGCAAGCTGGTGGAAAGCGAGTACGGGAAAGAGTTCTTACCCGAGAAGCCCCGCACGTACGCTTCCAAAGTGAAGAACGCCCAGGAAGCTCACGAGGCGATTCGCCCCGCCGGAAACGAGTTCCGCAAGCCGGAATCGTTGAAAGGGGATTTGAACAACGAACAGTTCAAGCTGTTCGACTTGATCTGGAAACGGACCATCGCTTGTCAGATGGAAGACGCCCGCGGGCACCGAATCTCCATTAACATCAATGGCGGCAACGCGGTCTTCTATGTAAGTGGTAAGACGATTGATTTCCCCGGTTTTTTACGGGCTTACGTGGAAGGTTCCGACGATCCTCAAGCGGAACTAGCCGACCGCGAAACGCTGCTTCCCACGGTCACCATCGGGCAAGCGGTCGAAGGGAAAGAGTTCGATCCCAAAAGCCACACCACCCAGCCGCCAGCTCGTTTCAGCGAAGCCTCGTTGACTCGCACACTGGAAGAAATGGGGATCGGTCGCCCGAGTACCTATGCCTCGATTATCGATACTATCTTGGCCCGCAAATACGTTTTCAAGAAGGGGAATGCACTCGTTCCAACTTGGACATCCTTTGCCGTGGTCGGGCTGTTAGAAGCCCATTTGTCTCAACTGGTCGACTTCGACTTCACTGCCAAGATGGAAGACGATCTGGACTGTATCAGCCGAGGCGAAGCAGATTCGGCCGATTACCTCAGCAAGTTTTACTTTGGTGTCGATAATCACGGCCTGAAACAGGTGATCGAAGAACGCATCAAAGACGTTGACGCGCGAACGGTCAATTCGATTCCCCTCGGCGCACCGCAAGAAGGGGAGCATAGAGAAGAAGTCTTTGTGCGTGTGGGCCGCTATGGGCCGTACGTCGAGCAAGGAGAGCGGCGCGGTTCGATTCAAGATGAACTTCCGCCCGATGAAATCGACTTGGCCAAGGCGCTCGAAATTCTCGAGCAGTCCGAAAAAGGGGGAGAGCCGATGGGCACCCACCCTGAGACGGGCAAGCCGATCTTTCTGAAGAATGGTCGCTTTGGGCCCTACGTTCAGATGGGTGCGACCGACGACGAAGAAAAGCCCAAAAACGCTTCGCTCCTCAAGGGGATGAGCGTTGGCGATGTGAATTTGGAAACGGCAATCAAGTTGCTTTCGCTGCCCCGGGAAGTGGGGCTTCACCCGACCGATCAAAAGCCAATCGTGGCTTACAACGGTCGCTATGGTCCGTACGTCAAATGGAACGACGAAACCCGTTCTTTGCCTGCCGATATCTCGCCGATTGATGTCGACTTGGAAAAATCGATCGAACTGTTGGCTCAGCCTAAGACAGGCGGTCGTCGTGGTGCCCCTAAAGAGCCGCTGAAAACGCTCGATAAGTCACCTATCACCGAAGAAGTGATCAAGGTGATGGATGGTCGCTATGGCCCTTATGTCACCGACGGTGAAACGAATGCCTCGCTTCCTAAGGGGGCTTCGCCGGACGAACTAACCATGGAAGTCGCGCTGCAACTTTTGGCGGAACGCGCCGCCAAGGGAGGCACTAAAAAGAAAAAGGCCAAGAAGAAGACCACCAAGTCAGCGGATACCAAAAAGACCGCCAAGAAGACTACGAAAAAGAAGACCACCAAGAAGGCGGCCACCAAAAAGACGGCGAAAAAGTCGACCAAGAAGGCGGCAACGAAAAAGGCCAGCGAAAAGAAAGCGGCCGAGCCAACCGCCGATGTCGACAATAACGAAGCACCGTTCTAAGTCGATCGTAGGCTAGCGGCATGCGATATTGCGTCATGTTCCCTCGCCCCAAGCGGGTGAGGGTGCGGCGCAAAGTGTTGTCGAATTTATGGGCAATTTCTGATCATGTTGCCAGAATTGCGTAGGGTACGTCTCGACGCACCAAGCCATACGAAACCGTCGACCAGCAGGCACTTCGCGGCAAGAAAGATGCTTACCGCGTTAGCCCTCTCCCGTTCTAGGAGAGGGTACTCAAAATGCCTTTAGTCGTTCGAGAGGGAACGCAGATCGCGGACGTCTTCCAGCAAGTCTTGGTACTTGCGACGGAAGTCTTGCGACGTCATGAACATATAACCATTCAAGCAAATCGAAATGAGGAAACAAACGGCCAACAGCTGCCACCAATCGGGCGGTTCATGCACGATTTCTACTTCCGGGGGCGGTGTCTTGGCTGTCTTCTCCTCGTCTTCTTCCTTTTGGGAAGCGGGCGGGTTGTTGTTTTGCTGAGAGGTAGGAACCGTATTCTGAGCTTGCATCGCGTACGGAGGCGTATTGGCAGCTAGATAGGGGACTTGAGGGTTGTTGTAAAACGGGTTCTGGTAACTAGCCGGTATGTTGGGATTGTTGGGATAGCCGGGGGTGTTGTACTGCCCCTGGGGTTGCTGATACGGCGGGTTGTTCACGTAGCCGTTGTTGTAGTTGTTACCGTAGATCGGCTGCTGTTGTTGTGGCGGTTGGTTGTTGTAGATCGGCGCGTTCTGGTTTTGAACTGGCTGCTGTTGAGGGTATTGCTGCTGTGGATTGGATGTTGGCTGCGAAGTATTTGCCTGGCCTGAATTGTTCCACATGCCAGACTGCCAGGTATTATCTGGGTTCGTCGCACCACTATTCGAGGGTGGATTCGGCAGAGACAACGGATTGTTGTTACCGGTGTAGTTCGTGCCGCCGGTCATCAAAGGGGGAGCCGTATTGCTCCCAGGTTGGTTGCCCAAGGAAGAGCCACCGTTTTGCAATCCTGTTTGGCCGTAGCTGGACGAATTGCCACCCAAGTTCGTGTTGGTTTCAGCACGCCAGCCACCAGCCGAAGGGCTGATTTGTTCAGGTTGGGTTGTCCCTGCGGTCGTGCTGGGCGATTGCTCTTGATTGAAGCGAAGCGCATTCGAGGGGGGACCGGTTGCCGCTGCGCCGCCAGTGTTCCCTGTGGTTGAATTGGGGGTGCTGCTTGTTGGCGACGTCGTATTATTCCAATTGGAATAGTTGTTGCTACTAGGAGAAGCCGTGCTGCCTTGAGGGTTGCCGCTTGGGCTTGCTGATGTGGGGGAATTGGTGAAGGAGCTTCTGGGCGTTCCATTGCCCTGGGTACCGTTCCCGCCTGTTCCTGATGTCGAACCTGTCACCGGCGCTGTAGCACTGGTTTGCGCTGCGCTGTAACCGCTACGACTGGTTCCGGAAGGAGTGGGGACCGAGAAATTGCTGGACGGAGAACCCCCATAACGCGCAGCGGCGCCTGGGATTTCTCCGTTGGCGGACGTGCTGGTATTGGCTCCGGTTCCGGAGGAAGAAGCACCCGACGGGAGTTCATAGGTCGATCGCGGCACATACTGGGCCAGTGCTTCATCATTGAGCGTCGGCTTGGTATTTGCGATATCATCGGGATCGGGCGGCGCCGTTAAGATGGCGTTGTTCGCCGGTTGAAGCTTCAGTTCCGGTTCGATTTCCTTGACCGGCTTCTGGTACGAAGCAGGCACGACTTTCGAAAGTTCGTCGGTACCGACTTGAACGCGAAAGACTTGAATGCGTTCGCTACCCGGAGGCAAGCCAACCTGAATCGGATGGCCCGCTTTTAGGGAATCGATTGCTTCCGGTTCGATCTGAACGACATATTCGAGTTGTCCTTGATCGGTAACCTGGTAGCCGTAATCGACCCCAAGAACGGCGGATGTAATTAATAAGCAGGCGGCGTACACAGTCTCATACTCCTCGCACAGCACGTGCATCATGCAACTTGTGCCGCTAATCCTAACTATTTTCCTGGAAACGGGAAAGCGACATTTGCAAGCATTCTTGCCGCAAGCACAGCCGCGAGGAGAATTCCCTAATCTCTTGTCGGTAAAGCAGTACGAACGAACGCCTCTTGGGGTTCGACCCTAGTTTGCGATAGACTATATCGCCAAGTTATCCACACTCCCGAATTGTGCCGCCGAGTCCCAAGTTGACTTCCCCTGAAAACCCAGACCTCCCAAACTTCCGAGATGAGTCGCGCGCGAAGCTATGGAAGTCGCGCGTGATGCTCTTGGTTCAGGTGATTGTGGTGGCTCTGGTGATCTGGGGGATATGGCACAACGTGCAAAAAGCGGTCGACCAAGTTCAGCAACAAAATTTTTCTTTTCAGGAATTACGCTGGCCTTGGCTAGTCGCAGCGGGGGGGCTTTATCTGCTTGGCTCGTTGCCGATGGGGTTGTTCTGGCTTCGCTTGATGCGGGCCATGCAGCAGAAGCCCACCACTTGGAGTGGCATTCGCGCGTTTTTCATCGGGCATTTGGGGAAGTATGTCCCCGGCAAGGCGCTGGTCGTGGTGCTGCGGACTTCGCTGGTCCAAGGCGAAAGTCTCAAACGCTCGGTCGTGGCAACCGCCGTTTTTGCAGAAACCTTGACGATGGTTTCTGTCGGGGCCGTGTATGCCGCGATCTTGATTTCGCTCTGGTTCTCGGACCGACAAATTTTATTGTGGCTGGCGATCGGCATTGCGGTGGCGGCCAGCTTTGTGACGTTGCCGCCGGTGTTTCGGAAGATTGTGCTGATATTGAAGGTTGCCAAGATCAATCCCGAGATTGCAGAAAACCTGGCTGGTCTCAATTATCCGGTCATGGCTTGGGGATGGGTGGCTAACTTGATTGGCTGGACCTTGCTCGGCAGCAGCTTGTACGCCGTAATGGCCAGTATTCCCGATGCCGATCCACACTTGGCCAGCTTTACCCAGATGTTCCCCTTGTTGGCGGCTACGGTATGTCTGGCGATGGTGGCTGGCTTTGTCACGCCGATTCCTGGCGGCATGGGGGTGCGGGAATTTGTGATCATGGAAATGATGGCCCCCGTCTTTGGCCCCGTGGTGGCGGTCGTTTCGGCGGTCCTGTTACGCGTGGTTTGGCTTTTTGCGGAATTGGCGCTGGCAATTATCCTATATGGAATTCCCGCCTCGCCGCCTACTGCCGAGCTTGCTTCTGCCGAGATCCCGCCGGCGGAAGAAGACCCTGCCCAAAATCCTGCCTAACGAAAATGCTCGGAAGCCCGATTTCATGAAGCTCTCCCTGGTAATCCCGGTTTATAACGAAGACGAAAGCTTGGCCAAGCTGCACGCAGAAATCTGCGAGGTGGTTTCGGCCAACGGGTACGTGATCGAGATTCTCTTTATCGACGACGGCTCGCACGACGATTCGTGGCGGGTCATTGGTGAATTGGCCAAGCAAGATGCCCGGGTTCGCGGCTTCAAGTTTCGCCGCAATTTTGGCAAAGCAGCCGCGCTCGATGCCGGTTTTCAAGAGGCTACCGGCGACATCATCATTACCATGGACGCCGACTTGCAAGACGACCCGCAAGAGATCCCACGTTTTCTCGAACAACTTAACGCCGGTAAAGATGTTGTCAGCGGCTGGAAGAAGGTTCGTCACGATCCATGGCACAAGGTCGGGCCATCTCGCGTCTTCAACTGGATGGTTAGTAAGTTGACCGGGGTGACGCTACACGATCATAACTGCGGCATGAAGTGCTATCGCAGCGAGATCTTCCAAGAGGTCCGCTTGTATGGCGAACTGCATCGTTTTGTCCCGGTGTTGGCTGCGGCCCACGGTTGGAAGGTGGGAGAGATTGTCATCAACCACCGCGCACGGCAGTTCGGTTACTCGAAGTATGGTGTCCGTCGCTTTTTAAAGGGCTTTCTTGATCTCACCACGGTGGCGTTCATCACCGGCTATGGGCAGCGTCCTCAGCATTTGCTAGGCGGAATCGGGTTGTTGTTCTTCGCCGTGGGGTTTCTCGGGCTGTTCGGGCTTTCCTCGTGGTGGGTACTCGATCGGGCACTGGGCGTGGAAGAACCAATCGAGCTGCATAAGCGAGCGATTTTCTATTACTCGATTGTCTCGCTACTGCTGGGTACCCAGTTTGTAACCGTCGGGCTGTTGGCGGAAATGATTCGATCGGCCATGGCGCCGCAAACCAAGACGTATTTCGTCTCGCAAAGGGTAGGGGCGTCGGATGAAACCAACTAGAGTCTCCCGCAAGAAGGAAGCGTGGGCGGAAGCGGATCAGTATCGTTGGGCCATTTATTGGCTGTTGATCGCGGTGTGCCTGGGGGGAAGCATCGGGCGAACCTTAGCAGTCTCCGGAGAACATGGTCGTCATCCGTTTCTCAGTGCGAACGATCGTAGTCGCTGGGCCACGGTCCGCTCGCTGGTCGACCATCATACCTTCGCCATCGACGACGTGATTCAAGATCGCTATTGGGATTCGATCGACAAGGTCTATCACCTGGGTCCAGACGGCAAGTACCACTATTACAGCAGCAAACCGCCACTCATGTCGGTTGTGTTGGCAGGCGAATATTGGTTGATCAAAAATGTAATGGGTATCGAGATCGCCCAGCACCCGTTCTATGTGGGGCGGGCGATTATGATCTTCACCAACAGTTTGCTGCTGCTTGGTTTGATCTGGCCGACCATTCTGATTGTCGAACGTTACGCCAAGTCAGACTTTGCCCGCGTGGGAATCGTTGCCACGGTTTGTTTCGGCACTTTTCTCACGACGTATGCCGTGACCATCAACAATCACCTGTTGGCGGCCACCAGTGTGGCGATTGCGCTGTACTGTGGCTTGCGGGTCTGGTGCGATGGCTGCTCGGAAGCTTGGTACTTTCTGGGGGCTGGCTTCTTTGCGGCGTGTGCGGCGGTGAATGATTTGCCGGCGTTCAGTTTCTTCGGTTTGCTGGGACTGGCACTGCTTATCAAACGCCCACTGCCGACGTTGTTGTATGGCATTCCGGCAGCAATCGTGATTCTGGCAGTTTCCCTCGGCACGAACTACATCGCCCATCAATCGTGGCGCCCACCTTATGCCCATCGCAGCGATGGGCCAGTGTTAGGCAAGGTAGCAACTAAACTCCACGGCCCGCTCGACCAACAAGAATTGCCGGCAGCAATTCGAGAGGTTCTCGCCGAGATGGATGTTGTTCTTAGCGACGAGGCTCAGATCATTACACGTGAGACAGGCAGCCGTTGGGTTCTGCTTGATCATGGTATTGACCGAAGATATGCCATTCAGCGAACCGATTCCGGCATCGAAGTGCGTGATTGGGACGACTGGTACGACTACGACACCAGCTACTGGAAGCCTGGCGTGAAGAAGGGGGTCGACGAAGGGGAGCCTTCGCGAGCTTGGTATGCGTTTCACGTAATTTTGGGGCACCACGGTATCTTATCGCTCACGCCGGTGTGGTTGCTTACCATCTTGGGGCTGGGCTTGTGGCTGGGCGAGAAAGGGGCGTCTCGGCAAGTGGCGGCGTTTATCGTGCTGCTGACCGTGGTTTGCGTGCTGTTTTATATCTTCCGTCCGCTGAAAGACCGAAACTACGGCGGCATGACGTCTGGCTTTCGTTGGGCGTTCTGGCTGATTCCGCTGTGGTTAACCGCGATGATCCCGGTGCTCGATCGTTGGAGGAAGTGGTGGTGGGGCCAGCGCATCTTCGCGGCGCTGCTGTTATTTTCCGCGATTTCGGCCAGCTATTCGGGACTGAACCCTTGGATTCATCCTTGGATTTATAACTACTTAGGGTACTTAGGTTGGCTGCCGTAACGGGGCAGGGTGCTGGCAAAACTCGTGTTGCGTGATTTTCTGAAATGGTGACAATATAGGCCTGATTCCCGACCCTGAATTTGACCCGTTCCATTTATAACCTTCAGGGGTAACGCAAGGAGGCGTGCTAGATGAAGTTCCCGCATTCATCGACCTGGATTGCCGCACTTGGATTCGTCCTGTGCATTGGTATGTTTGCCACCGGTTGTGGCAGTTCCGATCCCGTTAGTCCCCCAGCTGTCAGTATCGGTACCCCAGGTGCAGAAAATGGCGGCGCCGGCACTCAGACGGTTTCTACGGAACTGCAACTAGATAACGGTGCCTCCGAGTTTGGTGGTGAAGAGTTCCCTGAAGTCATTCTTAATACGACGAAGGGAGCGATCCGTTTAAAGCTAGACGCGAAGAAGGCGCCAGCTACGGTCGATAATTTCTTGACCAACTACGTTGCCACTGGCCACTACAACGGCACGATCTTTCACTACGTCAAGGCGCAAGGAATGATCCTGGGCGGCTTGTTCGACGCTTCGATGAACCCGAAGGAAACACGCTCGGAAATCCAAAACGAAGCCAACAACGGGCTCAAGAACAAACGGGGCACAATCGCCATGTCGCGCGATCCGAACTTTATTCACAGCTCGACCTGCCAGTTCTTCATTAACTGTGCCGACAATAGCTCGTTCGACTACATCGGGCCGGATGATTCTAACAGCTACGGGTACTGCGTCTTTGGCGAGGTCGTGGACGGTTTAGATGTGGTCGACGCCATATCGCAAACCGAGGTTAATGCGAACGATGGCACGCCAAGTCAGCCCATCGAAATCTTATCGGCCGAGCGCGTCAAGTGAGTCTTGGCCGCTGGCCGTAATGCGTTCTGGATTGTAGGAAGTTCGTAGAATTTCCAGCAGGTGATCAACCGTGTAATTGCGTCGGCGGGGGCTTGCCTGGGCGACATCTAAGAGCCCATGTTCTTTGAGAAGGTCCTGGGTGACCAGGCCTTCCAGTGGTGGGAAAAGAGGCTCTTGCGGAACCCAATTTGCTTCAAACGCTTGGCCTCTACCGGCCAGAATCAAGAAGTGCCGCAGCGACGCATGCGATGAACACATCGCGTCGATTCGTTGAAACAGAAACGTCGGATCTTCTGGGAAGTGATCGGTCGGATCGTGTGAGAGTTCGCTTAGCACGAACCGACTGAAGAACTCTTTGTCGTGGGGAAACGTCCGTACGATCTGATGGCGGCCAGGGATTTGAATATGCATCCCACGCAGTTCTTCGAGTAGGTTATGAACCTGACTTTGCGTGATCAGTTGCGGCTTATGCGGATTACCCACTCGGGCAAAAAACTGCCGGACTAGGCTCTCTAATGTTTCAGAAGACGGGCGTTGTCGTTCTGCCTGAACGTGCGTGATGCTGCCTAGCGTCAGAGCAAGCATGATTGCGAGTGCGGCAGTTGATGAACGGAAGCGTAAAAAGCGCATGATTTTCCCAGACACGTTCGCGCAATTTGTGCAAATCTTGACCTCGTAAATATCGTTCTGCCCACTAGAAATAAGAATAGATCACAATCTAGGGCATGGGTGTGGATTAGCCAGAAAAGGGGGGGTAAGTGCTCAAACAGGCCTTATCCGCGAGATATCAAACGGTTTAGAGCTTCATCCACCTGTTAGGTGGATGTTTTGGCTTCTTAATTAATTGAAATTAAGATCCCCTAGCTACTGCTATAAAGATGGCCTGATATACCGTAGGCCCATTTTTTTCGTTTGATTTCTTCGCCTGGTTCCTTATACTGCGGGGACGTTTTCGAGGTTGTCACCCCCAATGACAACCTGCAGGCAATCACGGTAGTAGGAGATACCGTCGTGTGTAAAGTCACGTATTTCGTGCAATCATGTCCGACCTGCGGCCGGAAGCTACAGGTAAAAGTGGAATACTTGGGGTTGGAAGTTGCGTGCCAGCATTGCGGCGCTAACTTCATTTCCCAAGATCCCACCATCCTTGGCGCACCGATCGCAAACCCGGTGGACGATGCATTGCATAAGGCCGACGCCTTTCTAGGCCGGAGCCTGGTAAACACTCAATTTCCTACCACATTTGGTACCAATTGAGGCATTTCAAAGGCGGAAAGGAAGTTGGCTTGCAACTCGCAAGTCTGTACGAAGAATGGGCCGCATGACGCGGCCTTTTATCGTTCTTGGACGCACGCCGTCGTTACGAAGTGCCACAAATCTTGGCCAGATCCTCAAAGAAAAGCGGATAGGTCTTGCTGGTGCAGCCCGGGTTCAGAATCACCACGCCCGGTTGTCGCAACCCAACCAGGGCTAAACTCATTGCCATACGGTGGTCGTTATAAGTTTCGATTCGAGCCGGCCTTAAAGGGCCTGGCGTGATGATCATACCGTCGGGCAGTTCTTCGACCGTTGCCCCCAGCTTTTGAAGTTCACAGGCCAAGTCGCCGATCCGGTCAGTTTCTTTGTGGCGATTGTGGGCCACACCGGTAATCTTGGTCGGACCGGTGGCGAAGAGAGCCACCGCTGCCAAAGTCTGAACGGTATCGCTGATTTCTCCCATGTCGATCTCGATGCCATGAAGCGGTTGCCCAGTCACGGTGATCGAGTCGGCCTGGTAGTCGACCTGACAGCCCATCTGAGCCAGGGCGTCGCAGAAGCCGACATCGCCTTGCAGAGCATCGCGGGAAAGCCCTGCGACGGTGACCTTTCCTCCGCTGACCGCTGCCGCCCCCCAGAAATAACTCGCTGCCGAGGCATCTGGTTCAATCGCATAAGGGCGAGCTTGATACGTCTGCTGGCCGGGAATCACAAACCGGCGGCAATCGTTTTCTTCCAAGTCGACACCGAAGTCGCGCATGATGTGCGTCGTCATGCGGACGTACGGCTGCGAAACCAATTCGCCATCAACTTCCAGTTCTACTGTTCCTTGGGCATAAGGAGCGGCCATCAGCAGGCCACTTAGGTACTGACTGCTAATGTTGCCGGCAATCTTCGCTCGGCCTCCTGGTAGCCCGCTGGCCGTGACCAAAACCGGTGGACAGGCATTGTCGTGCTCGGTACGAATCTTGGCGCCCAACTGCTGCAATGCCACGATCAAGTCGCCGATTGGGCGTTCCCGCATTCGGGCAATCCCATCGAGCCGAAAGTTCCCCTCGCCCAGCGTGGCCAGAGCGGTAAGAAACCGCATCGAGGTGCCGCTGTTGGCGATAAACATCTCCATGTTATCCCCGGCGAACGTGCCTCCGTTGCCGCAAACGGTTAGCGTGTGAGCAGCGGCATCGTGATCGATCTTCACGCCAATGCGGCGGAGACTATCGATCATTACTTCGGTGTCTTCGCTTTCAAGAGCCCCAGTCAGCAGCGAGGTACCTTCGGCCAGAGCAGCGATGATCAGCGCGCGGTTGGTTAAGCTCTTGGAGCCAGGGGGCCGAATCGAACCGGTAATCGGGCCACATGGGGCAATCTCTATTTCAGCAACCACGATGCAACTTCAGCAAACAAAGGAATAACACGAGGTCTCCGCTTTCTTAATAAATAGAAAACGGCACAAGGGGGCGAAGTCTCTAGTTTACTTCTTCCGAGCGATTTTCCACAGATGGTGTCTCCTCCCTGGGCCAAGGCGGCTTTCGTTGCCACTCCCCCACGCGAGAGCTGAAACCACTGCCTGTTAGAACAGAATCGTCTCGGAGACGAACACGCCATCGCGGCGGAGGGCGGCATTTTCGGAGAAGTTAACCAGCCCCAAGACTTCGAAGAACGTTCGTTTGCCGGTCTTGCGTTGGTAACGCAGGCCTAGCCCGTAGATAGCGTCCCCGTTGAGCGATTGAAACGCGAACTCAGGGGCGATCGACTCGTCTTCGTGGTGGCGGAAGAACTGCATGCCGACGGCGGCACCGTAGTTTTCTCCCAACGTCATACCGGTCGAAATGCCGACGAGCGGGTTGACGTCGAAAGCGGCGCGTAGCCGGTTGAAGCCGCCACCAGCTGCCGAGTTCCAGCCTTCGGTGGCATAGAACAAGTTGCAGTAACCGACACCTAGTTCGATTCCTAGCGGATGATTGGGGAACGCTTGCGTGTAGTTCGTTTCCAAGACATACAGTTCGCCCCCGCCGGTACCGGCCTCGTCACCAAATTTGAACAAGGCACGCCCGGTACACGTTAGCTGTCCGTACAACGCCGTGCGAGCAATCGCATAGAAATGCTGATTTCGGCCAGGTGCATCAGGCGTTTCGATAAACAGGTACGAGGTCTCGTAGAATATTTTTTTGTAGTCGACAAACGCGCTGATCCCGTACATTCGCGAGTTGGCATCGGCCACGTTGTCGACGTCGCTCGGAGCGTAAATTCCTTGAATGTTCACGTTGCTCGTGTTGCCGATGAACAGCGTGTTCTTGCTGAGTGCCAACCCCAGCACTTCGTCGTTCATCAACAGTTGGTTCTGCAGCAAGAAGGGGAACTTGCCGACGGCGATGTTCAAATCGCGGACCGAAAAAGGATCGAAGTAGCCAGAGAAGATGCTATGCAGTTCTCCCTCGAACCAAAATCGCTGCGGCGCGCCGGTGCTATTGTCGATGTAGCCGGCGGGGGCGTTAAAGCGATAGTAGGAGCCGCCGGTCGAGCCTTCGCCAAGGGGACGAAACTGAACGTGAAATCGCTCGGTACCAGTTAAACGTAGATCAAGGTCAACAATTAACTGATGCCCGAGACCATCAGAGCGGGTTTGGTTTTGCTTGTAAGCGATGGCACTGGCTTGGTACGAACCGTAAGCCACAAAGCGCGGTTCCCAGTTGTAGGCACTCGGCCCGAACCAATGCAGCAAAGGGTACTGCTTGATCGGCTCTTCTCCGAGAAACCCGGTGAAAAGTGTGAACG
The DNA here is from genome assembly GCF_003335505.1 of Bremerella cremea. Taxonomy (NCBI): domain Bacteria; kingdom Pseudomonadati; phylum Planctomycetota; class Planctomycetia; order Pirellulales; family Pirellulaceae; genus Bremerella; species Bremerella cremea. The sequence goes on along the minus strand of NZ_QPEX01000010.1, from coordinate 642,438 downwards.
GTTCCGGCTCGACGTAATCTTCCGGTAGACGCAGCAACTCGTAGCCGGTGTCGTACGTGCTGTCGGGCCAGCCAAGTTGGTCCCCTTCAGGGGCGTACAAATACGATCCGCCATGTTGCCACAGTTCTTCTTCGAGCGGGGGCAGCGGCTCGTCGTCCCACGGTTTTTTCGGAGTAGGACGTGGCACGGTGGTCGATACCATCTCCATCGCCGCTTCGCTGGAAGGATTCATACGCGGGAGTTTGCGGCGTTTTACTTCGTCTTGAATCGAAGGCAACAGCTGCAGCCCGTCGTTGAATTGAACTTGCAGCAGCGGGTTTTCCTGCCCCGGTAGTGGCGGCGACGGGAAAAGGCTCTCTTCCGCTTGCACCGAAGCAACGCACATCCAAGCGACGCAGCACGATTGTGCTAGTCGACAAAGGAAAGTGGGAGTAACGTGCTTTGTCATGGGGCGACCTCGATCGTACTGCACCATTCTTTCAGCACAACAATCTGTAATTGTTGTTTCAGGTGCGGTGCCCCAATATGATCCATGAGCGTGGGCGGAAGATGACGGAAGTTAAGCCGCACTTCAACGTGATATGTCCCCGCCGCTACCGGCAGATGAACGGGATAGGTTTGCGACTGTTTGGTGAGTGGCGCGAGGCTGCCCTTGGCAATGCGGAATGTTGGCGGACGTCCGAACGATTCCGCGATACCATTGGCGGGGCGCAAGATGTTGATCGGCATAAGATGGCGATTAACCGAAAGCACAACCGAACGTTCCGTCCCTTCCGATGTCAAAGCAATGAACTTGTTCTGGAAGTTAAGCAGATAGCGGTCGCGTTGGATCTGGTTGGCTAACACGGCGTAGCTGTGCTCGTCGCGAAGATCGCCGTTCTTGTCTAAATCGCCAGAGGCAAACACGATGTGCCCGGTTTGGTCGCGAACAATGGTCGAGATCCAAGCCTGGCGTTCTGCCGTGAATCCGGTGGGAAAGCTATGTCCCGACATTTTGCTTTCAACGGTGACATCGACATGAACCGTCTCGCCAGCGCGGGCGTTTTTCGGGGCGACTACGTAAACGTCAGCCGCGTTGGAAAGAACTTCCAGGCGTTTTTCATCCGCGATTCGCAAGCTGTGCCGGTTCTTCTTACGCAACTCGGTAAGTGTTTCCTGCTCGTAGCGACTTAGCGCGTTCCAGTCGCGATAGTCCTTCTCGTACATCCAGTCGAGCTTCTCGGGAAACTCGGTGTCAGGCAGCAGCGAGTAGTCAGGCCCTGCGAATGTGTGATCGGTGAGATGACGGAGCGGGAGCTTTTCGGCAGGCAACCCGGGAACAACCGCAACTCGCCCTAGCGGACGATCGCATTCTTGGAAGGGAAGCCCTTGCACCGGCCCCATGTGGCACATTTGGCAAGTGATCCCTTCTTTGGCGGCAGGGCTGTTTTGCCACTCGCTGAATGCTTCCTCAAGGCGAATCCCTTGCGGGTTGATCACATCGTGACATTCCCCACAGAATTGTGATGACTTGATGTAAGGTAGTTCCGCCGATTCATGCGAGCCAATACCGGGCCCGCCGACGCCGTCATCGAAAGGACCATACATGCAGACATCTTGCAGCTTGCCTGGCTCTACTGGAACACGGCCACTGCTCTTGTAATGCTTGGTGCTTCGGCGATGACAAGCGACACAGGTGACCCCTTCCATCGAAATGCGCGAACGGTGCACGTTGCGGAGATTGCCGTTTTCTCCGAGAGCAGTCCCGACCGGAGTATGGCAGCGGGTGCAAAAGGTCCCTTGGGTGCCGCTGGTGCGTTCCTGCAACGTTAAATTGAACGCTTCGAAAGCTGGGCTATGTTGGGCATAGGCGTGCATCGAGCGGGACCATTCGTCGTATTGCTTGGGGTGGCAAGCTTGGCACTGCTTGGCCGAGGGAAACTCAAGCTCGGTCAGAGGAGTAATATCGCAGTGATTGGGCAGGGCGTATTCGAGGGCCCCGTTCGAGATCCAACGTTTGAGTGTTTCCTGCTGGTTGGGTGTCAGCCAGTCAAGCTTTTCGGGCGGCATTTCCGGGGTGCGAGGAATCCCGGAACCAACGGCGGCGTGCTCTTGCCATTCTACGTAAAGAAAAAGGGCCGACTCGTCTGGCTGCCCAGGGACCACAAGACGATCTTTTCCGATCACTCCATCAATGATTGCTTGATACGTAGTCAGGTCGGTTTGTTTGGTCCCAGGGCGATGACAACTAGCACATTTTTGAGCTAGCATCATGTAGACGTCCGGCCAATCCGGATCGTAAGGGTGGGGGGAAGAAATGAGATGCGGGACCGCTTCCACAGAAGTGGGGGTTACGCCAACCAGCCACAACGAGCCTAACAAGGCCAACCCGACGGTTATCACCGCCAATTGGGAGGTTAATTTCTTCGCTGCAGGCATTCGGGTGGGATTCCTTCCCGCACATTGAATCTCTTGGTAGCGTCTGCGTTAGCAATCTTAGAGGGCGACCAACAGAAGCCCCGGAAACTCGTCAGTATTTGGATTAATCCGGATGAGGATTCCTTACGCAAACATCTATAAGCCGGTCCATGGCGGAGATGAGATGCTATTGATTGCCGCATCCTAATGAAAGCTCTTATCGTCTCGCAATACGAATGGACTTAGCTTTGTGAGGATAACAGGATTGACGCTTACAATCAGAAGTATTTGACTGCCAGGATGATCTTGCAGAAGCAGTGCAACCGGCTGAATCGGCAAATCTTTACGTGAGAGGTATCAATTAGCTGCGGAAACCTGCTTTAAGGCCTCGATCAAGGCCTGGTCGTTCGTCTTACTCGCGAAATTTTTGGCCAATTTAAGCATCGCATTGGCAAGTTCGTCTTCCCCTTTGGCCCGGATAAGGGGGATCTGCTTTATCGCATGCTGGACGATCGCGGTATGAACCTCGTCTCCATCGCTAGAATTTGCGGCAAGCTGCATCGCTTTCGCATGCCACTCTCCTTCGCGAATGGCAAACTGGGCATGCCAGGCGTCGATAATCGAGGTGCATAGCGGGAAATCAACGGCTCGGGCCGCTTCGGCCAGAGCTAAGCGGAACGTGACGTACTGAACCGGCGAGCCAGGGGCTTGAGAGTTGGCCTCTTCCAAAAGTTGGTCCCCCAGTCTGCTATGAACCGAGCGATTCGGGGCCGCCGCAATCCGATTATTCCACTCCTTCATGACCTGCTCGCTAGCGTAGGCCAGGGCAGCGTCATCGGGAATCGCCACAGGCTGCGCAGGGGCTTCCTCTTGCTCGAACGAAGCCGTCAGCGCCGAAGCAAGCAGGTCGACTTCCTCTTGAGGCAAAAAGCCGTTGGCCCATTCTTCCTTGGCCCGCTCGACGCCAGCTTCTGGGGTGACCAATAGGAACGCGCCGATGATTTTCTTCGACTCGATATTGGCCGGCAGTTCCTTCTCGGCCAGAAATTTGGCCAAACCGGAGGGCATATCGTCGAGCGTGTACCGTTTGTTTTCGCCAGCCACGCGTAGCACCAAGCGGTTCGCGTCCGACTCGACAACTCGGGTCAGTTTGCCGTTGACGTCCAAGTCTTCATCGGGGGGAAGTTTGGTTAACTGGCGAGAAACGGCTTGCCAAAATTTCAGATTTAAATCAGCGACTTGCTTGAGGGCTGCCAGCTTGGCCTGATTGGAGGGGGAAAGCGAAAGCGAATTGACCGACACAAGGGCCTGCTTGGCCCCCATCGCGTTACGATCGGTCAATTGTTTTCGTGCGGCTTCGACGGCAAGTTTCAACGTCTGGGGAGAAGCTTCGGTCTCTGGCGTGTCCGTCATGGCCTCGCCTGGCATGTTGGCAGGACTGGCGGCCGCAACCGTTTCGACGGCGGCGTACTTCTTCTTATCCGCTTCTAACGCGGCCAGCGTTCCCCCATCAGCGCCCGACTTGACCCATAAATCACGGACATATTCGATGTTCGCTTTAGGAGAAAGGAGCAAGTGCGAGGCCTCAATTCGTTGTTTGGCACCGTCATCTCCTTTCAAGCGGCTGATCGCTAACGCACGCTGCAAGCCGTCGGGCAACTCTTCGCGGAGGAACGCTTTGGTTTTGTTGGCAAAGCGAATGCCCACGCGCTTGTCGTCGACCATGGTGACGGTGAAACTAGTACTGCCGACCGTTAGTTCTTCTCCTTCTTGGATCGATGTCTGCCCTTCGTTGAGGGCCTGGTTATAGGCCATCAGGTCTTGCACAAATTGGTCGACCTGCTGAAAGTGCGTTGTTCCTTCGTTCGTCTTGGGAAGTTCACGAACCGAGTTAAGGGCAACCGATGCTTTGGCGAAATCGTTCTGTATGATCCCTTGCCAGGCCGTCATTAAGGCCGTTTGCAAGTCGGCTTGTTGCTCGGCGGTGGCGGTTGGCTCGGCTGGTTTGCTGGGCATCGCAGGCATACTGTCCATGCCGACCATGGTTTCTGCTGGGTTACCGAGGCTTGGTATCGAATTGGCGAGTTCTTCCGAAGTCGGACGTTTGCCGCCAGGAACTTTGGGGTTAGGCTTGGCCGGCGCTACTTCCTCTTCAGGCGCTTCGGCGGGCTGGGCAGGTTCCGCTGGGGAGGGCTTTGGCTTATCTTCAGGGTCTTGCTGGGCGACGTCGCCTGCTGGCTGCATGAAGAAAAAGTAGTACCCCCCTCCGCCTAGCAGGGTAAGCAGAACCAGGGCAATGCTGGCATAAGTGGTAAATGCCGAGTTACTCGCGCGTCGTTTGACCGAAGAGGCCGTCGATTGCTTTTTCGTTTGGATAAGTGGTTCAGCCGAGGAATCAGAAGACGCGGCTGGGGCGGCTGCCACGGCCTGGATCGTAGCAACCGGGGCTGCCGGCGTTTGCACTGGCTGGGCAGGGGCCGTTTGTCCGCTGAAATAGGCTTGCAGTTGTTGATCGTAGGCTTGCTTTTGAGCCGGATCGAGCAAACAGTTTTGAGCCAGTTGAATTTCGGAAACCAGGGCTTGGCGTGCCGGTTCGTCCGCCGGAGCCATCGGAATGGAAGCCCGTGCTATCGCATTTTGCGCAGCCACCATGATCTTACCGGCATCTGCTTCGTACAGAGGTAAGCTCAACAAGGTGTAGCAATCAGGCCGGCTCGATACGTTGAGCCCCAACCAAGTTTGATAAGGGTTGGTGGTTCCAGTCATTCCTCGGCACTCATATTAGGCAAGTTGATTCTCAGGGTATTTTGCCGCAAGTCAGATTGATTCAACAAGCGGCAGGGAGCCCCTGTCGTATCCGACGAGGAGACGTCCGATTTGGTTTCACGAAAACCGTTGAGGCAGGCTTCCTCGGGGAATGCTTCGCCAGGGTGGTGTTTAGCTACCCATTGTACTGCCGTGAAAAAAAATCGGAACAGAAAAGTCCGATGCTTCGCTTGAACCTACTTTATTCGCCACGAAGTGCAAAAATCTTGGAATTCCCTAAAATTGTTCCGGGAGAAAATATGACCGGAATTGGGATTTACGGAAATCGCAAAATGGCTTGAACTCGTCTAGCTGAGGACGAGGCAAATCCCCTCAACCCCCGGAACAATTGACGAGAGCACTTGAAGGACGCCCCCATGAATCACTATTCGTTCGCACGCTCCATTCCTATCGCAATTTTATGTTGCTTTGGCGCCGTAATGGTCGCTTGGCTAGGAATTGGGCAAAACAACGCACAACAACAAGCCCCCGATATCAAACAAATGGAAACGCTTGCCCAGCAAGGCAACTTTAAGGAAGCTTACCAGGCGGCGGAAAAGATCTACTTCTCCTCTCAGCAAGATCCGCAAGCCCTTGCCCTTAATCTGAGAATTCCGGTTCAATGTTTGCAGCGGCTGGGGCGTTACGCCGACGTTGATGCCTTTTTGGAAAAGACAGCCAAAGCACAAAAAGACCACTGGCAGGTGCTGGCCGCGGTGGCGAAGCAGTATACCTCGCTCGACCACTGGGGCTCGATCAACGATAACCAGTTCGAGCGTGGCCAGTCGCGTGGCGGGGGGAAGCGTGTCAACAGTTTCCAACGCGATCGCGTCCGCGCTTTGCAGTTGTATGTTGCCGCGATGCAGTTAGCCCAGCAGCAACAAGCCGACACGGCCATGGCCGATCTTTATCTGGAGGTCAGTCACTTCTTTCTCTACGACAACTTTGGTCGTGGTTCCTGGCAGCTGCAATACTTGACTGACATTGACGAGTTGCCCGACTACGAAGAAGGGTATAGCTTCGGCGGCAGCAACCAAGGGGCTCCGGTCGATGAAGCAGGAAACCCCATCTACTATTACCTGCCCGAGAGCTGGGATGCTGCGAAAAACGATGGCCAACGAATGCGTTGGGCCATGCAACAGGTCGGCAAATACAACGCCCAGCGGGTCGACGAAGTGCAGCTACAGTGGGCCAGCTTTTTACAATCGCAGTTCGGCGTGAACACGCTACAGCAGTACCGGTGGTTCTTTGCTGCTCGATCCAACTCAGACGAGGAAGACGCCACGCCGCAACTCTTGCAGTTGGTAACGTTGAAAGAGAACGAAACGATCGCTCGCCTGGCGACCGGCATCAAGCGGTTTGAATTGCCGGACGAGTTCAACCACATTCGCGTGTGGCAGAAGGTAATTGCCGACAAAGCCAAGCTGCGATCGCAAGCCTACGACAACCTGGCTGCGGTCTTTGAAAATCGGCGGCAATACCCTCAAGCCGCAGAAACGTGGCGCGCCGCGATTGCCAATGTGGGCAAGGGAAATAACAACTATCGCCAGCAGCGTTTAGACCAAATCGTCGATAACCTGGGCCAATTTCAAGGGGGCAAAGTGCAAGCCGCCGGCCAAGGGGTGACGCTGCAGTATCTGTTCCGCAACGGGAAAGAAGTCATCCTGACGGCTAACGAAATCAAGATCGACAAACTGCTTTCGGATGTGAAGCAGTATTTGAAATCGAATCCTCGCCAGCTCGATTACCAAAAAATGCAGTTGCAGCAGATCGGCGAGAAGATTTTGTTTGAAGATGGCGGAGAGGATTATCTCGGTCAAAAGGTTGCCGAGTGGAGCGTCAAACTCGATCCACGCCCGAACCACATGGATCGCCGCATCGACATTCATGCTCCTTTGAACAACGCTGGGGCTTACATGGTGACGGCCAAGATGCACGATGGCAACATCTGCAAGGCGGTCGTCTGGGTTGCCGATACGGCCATCGTCAGCAAACAGCTTGATAAGGAAAAGCTGTACTACGTGGCGGATGCGGTCGATGGCAAGCCGATTGAAAAGGCGAATGTCGAGTTCTTCGGCTACAAGATCGAGCAAGTAAATGGTCAGAATCGGTTCAGGGTGCTGACCAAGGATTTCGCTGAGTTTACGAACTCCGACGGACAGATCACGCTCGGACAAGACCAACTGCCGCTTCAGTATCAATTTCTCACGATTGCCCGGACCGAAGGAGGACGCCTGGCGTTTCTCGGCTTCCAGCATATTTGGTATCAGCAGCGGCACGACGATCAGTACAACCAGGTTCGGAGCTACGGCATTACCGACCGTCCTGTCTATCGTCCGAACCAAACGATGAAGTACAAGTTCTGGACGCGGACGGCGAAGTACGACCAAGGTGACGTCAGTAACTTTGCCGGCAAAACGATTCGTGTCGAACTGCGCGATCCGCTGAACAACTCGGTCTTCGTCAAGCAGTTGCCAGCGGATCAATATGGGGGCGTCGACGCCGAGTGGGAAATCCCCAGCGACGCCAAGCTGGGCCAGTACCGTTTGTTAACCCCGCACGGCAGCGTTCCCTTCCGGATTGAAGAGTACAAGAAGCCCGAGTTTGAAGTTACCGTCGAGGCCCCTGAAAAGCCGGTGGAACTGGGCGAGAAGGTGACCGCGAAGATCACCGCCAAATACTACTTCGGTTCGCCAGTAACCAACGCCACCGTGAAGTACAAGATTCAGCGTTCCGAGTTCAACAAGCATTGGTACCCGACCGCGCAGTGGGACTGGTGTTACGGCAACGGGTATTGGTGGTTTGCTTACGACTATCCTTGGTATCCTGGCTACTCGCGTTGGGTTGGCTGTATGCGTCCAGCACCTTTCTGGATTGGCTGGTCGAATAATCCGCCAGAGCTGGTGGCCGAGCAAGAGGTTGAAATTGGCGAAGATGGATCGATTGAAGTCGAGATCGACACGGCCCTCGCCAAGGCCCTGCATAGTGATTCCGACCATCAATACACCATCACCGCTGAAGTTCGCGACCAATCGCGACGTACGATCGTCGGCAGCGGCAAAGTGCTGGTCGCCCGCGAACCGTTCAAGGTTTATACCTGGGTCGATCGTGGCTACTACACCGTGGGAGACACCATCCACGCCCATTTCCTGGCGCAAACACTCGACTCGCGCGATGTTGCCGGGAAAGGTGTGTTGAAGCTGCTGAAGATCACCTACGACGAAAAGAACCAGCCTATCGAAACCGAAGTTCAATCGTGGAACCTTGCCATGACCGGGCGAGGGGACGTCTCGCAGACGATGGATGCCTCTGCCCCTGGCCAATATCGGTTGAGTCTGGAAGTGACCGACGAAGCAGGCCACACAGAAGAAGGTGGCTACATCTTTACGATTCGTGGGCAAGGTTTCGACGGTTCGCAGTATCGCTTCAATGCTTTGGAATTGATCCCTGATAAGAAGCAATACGAAGCGGGAGACACGATTCGTTTGCAGATCAATACCGACCGCGTCGGCAGCACGGTGCTGCTTTTCGTGCGGCCTTCGAACGGAGTTTACTTGCCACCCAAGACGATTCGTTTGACCGGCAAGAGCACCGTGTACGATATCGCCGTGCTGAAGAAGGATATGCCAAACTTCTTTGTCGAAGCGGTTACGATTTCCGATGCTACGGTTCACGACGAAACGAAAGAAATTGTCGTTCCGCCAGAAACCCGCGTCCTCGATCTGCAGGTCGAAACCGACGCTAAGGATTATCTGCCTGGCAGCGAAGGGAAGATCAAGCTGAAGCTAACCGACGAGACCGGTGAGCCGTTTGTCGGTTCGACGGTGCTGACGATGTACGACAAATCGGTTGAATACATCAGCGGCGGATCCAACGTGCCGGACATTAAAGCGTTCTTCTGGAAGTGGCGCCGACATCACCACCCCAGCACCGAAGACAGCTTGAGCTTGTACACCTATAACTTGATCCCCAAAGATCAAGTGCCGCTGAATTTCCTCGGGATTTTTGGCAACAGTGTGGCCGACGAGCTAAGCAGTTCCGTTGTCGAAGACCAAGCAATGGGATTTGGTATGGGTGGCGGCAGAGGCGTGACCCGCTTTCAAGGCTTGGCCGCTGGCCGCGCGATGGCCAAGGGGATGATGATGGATTCTGCGATGCCCATGTCAGCAGCTCCGGCAGCAGAAATGGCTGAAGGCGTGATGGCCGGTGCCGACAAGCAAGATGCCTCTGACGGCCAAATGGATTTAGTGGAACCAACCATCCGTTCTAACTTCGCCGACACCGCCTTGTGGGCGGCTTCGATCGAAACAAACGAGAAGGGAGAGGCCGAACTCTCGCTGACCATGCCTCAGAATCTGACGACTTGGAAGATTCGCAGTTGGGCGATGGGGCAGGGGACAAAGGTGGGGTCGGCGGAAAGTGAAGTGATCACCCGTAAGAACCTGATCATTCGCCTGCAAGCTCCGCGTTACTTTGTGCAAACGGACGAAGTCGTTTTATCGGCGATCGTGCATAACTACCTGGCGAGTGAGAAGACGGCAACCGTTTCGCTGGACATCCCCAGCAAGCTGATGACCAGCGAGAATCCGCTGACGCAAAAAGTAACGATCCCAGCTGGCGGGGAAGTTCGCGTCGACTGGACGGTGAACGTCATCGGCGAAGGGGAAGCGACGATCACGATGAAGGCGCTAACCGATGAAGAATCGGACGCCATGCAGCAGAGCTTCCCGGTTTATATCCATGGAATGCTGAAGACGGAATCGTGGGCAGGCACCGTTCAGCCAGAAAACAACGTCCAGTCGTTCCTGATCAACGTGCCTCAAGATCGCCGCCCAGAAGATTCTCGCTTGATCGTGCGTTACTCGCCCAGCTTGGCGGCCTCGATGGTCGAAGCGTTGCCGTACCTGGTTGATTATCCTTATGGCTGCACCGAGCAAACGTTGAATCGTTTCGTGCCAACCGTGATCACGCGGAAGGTGCTGGGAGAAATGGGGATCGATTTGAAGTCGATTGCCGAGCATCAAAACAATTTGAACGCTCAGGAAATCGGTGACCCGGACGAACGCAACCAAGATTGGAATGCCGGTCGGAGAGACCACCAATTAAAGAACCCCGTTTTCGACGATGCCGAACTGGAAAAGATGGTCAAAGCAGGCGTGCAGCGTTTGACCGAAATGCAAAACGCCGATGGCGGTTGGGGCTGGTTCTCTGGCTACAACGAACGGAGCTATCCGCATACCACTGCCGTTGTTGTGCGGGGATTAGAAATCGCCCAGCGGAACGGCGCGGCGGTTGTGCCTGATACGATCGAACGTGGCAAGCAGTGGCTGATCAACTACCAGAATCAGGAAGTTCAGAAGCTGCAAAATGCCGACGAAATGAAAGATCCTTGGAAGTCTCAGGCCAGCAATCTCGATGCGATGGTCTACGGCGTATTGGCCGAGATGAAGCACGATAACCCCGCGATGCGTGGCTTCCTGTATCGCGATCGGACGAACCTTACGGTTTATGCCAACGCCATTTTCGCCCTCGCTTTGCATCAAGTCGGCGATCAAGAAAAGCTGGCCATGGTGCGGCGTAACTTAGATCAGTACGTTGTGACCGATGTCGAGAACGAAACGGCCTATCTGAAGATGGGCGCGGACAATTACTGGTGGAACTGGTATGGCGATCCGATTGAGGCGAACGCCTACTATTTGAAACTGTTGGCCGCGACCGACCCCCAGAACGTGACCGCTCGCCGGATGGTGAAGTACCTGCTCAATAACCGGAAGCACGCTACCTACTGGAAGTCGACCCGCGACACGGCGCTGTGTGTCGAGGCGATGGCCGACTACCTGCGGGCCACCGGTGAATTGAATCCGGAAATGACGGTAGAGATTTTCGTCGATGGCGAGAAGAAAGCCGAGACCGAGTTCACCAAAGAGAACCTCTTCCTGGTGGACAACACGGTTGAACTGACCGGCCTGCAAGTGACTGATGGTCAGCACAAAGTCGAACTACGTCGCAAAGGAAGCGGCCCAGTCTACTACAGTGCCTACCTGACGAACTTCACGCTAGAGAACTTCATCACCAAGGCTGGCTTGGAAGTGAAAGTCGAACGGCGGTTTTATCGTCTCGATCGAGATGAAGATGCCACGGTACGAGCAGTCGGCGATCGTGGTCAGGCTTTGCAGCAAAAGGTCGAGAAGTACACGCGAACGCTCCTCGAAAACGAGTCGCAGATTACCAGTGGCGACCTGGTCGAGATCGATTTGGTAATCGAATCGAAGAACGACTATGAGTATGTCATGTTCGAGGATCAAAAAGCGGCAGGGTTTGAAGCGGTGAACTTGCTGAGCGGTTACAACGGGAACTCGTTAGGGGCCTATATGCAACTTCGCGACGAACGCGTAACCTTCTTCGTGCGGCAACTGCCACGCGGCAAGCATACGATCACCTATCGTTTGCGAGCCGAGATCCCGGGTAAGTTTAGCGCCTTGCCGGCGATCGCCCAGGCCATGTACGCTCCGGAACTGGTCGGCAACTCGGATGAGATGAAGGTCAAGATTGCTGACCTGCCCGCGAAGCCGTAACAAGCTTTCGTATGAGCAAAAAATAAAGGGGCGTCCTTTTCACAGGACGCCCCTTTTTCGTTTCTCCGCTTCAAGATCGAGCGTTCAGGAAGCATGGGCTAACTGGCCACCTTGTTCCTGCCACTCCTTGGCGCCCCCTTCAAAGTCCATGACTTCGGTGAAGCCGGCACTGTCTAGACGTTCGGCTGCCTTGGTGGACGATGGGCACTCAGCGTTTGCGCAGTAAACAACCACAGGCTGGTTCTTCCCGCCCAGCGTCTGTTGTACTCGCTGCTCGAAGTCGCTGGATTCGAGGGGAATGTTGATAGAACCAGGGATTTCCTTCTGCGCGAAATTGTCTTCACTTAACGTATTAATCAATGTTAATCGCACACCTTGGTTCTGTTTCGTTTTCAATTGATCAGCGTTAATCGATTGCATGATCTCTCTCCTTCTATTGCAGAACGTGACGTTCACTAAGGAAAAAGGCTGCAAATGGTGTTCCATCATCGACGCCTGATCTTTACTTCGGTTCCCAGTCGGCGCCGTTATCGGCGGGCATTTCCTGGTGCCAAGCGAGGACCGTGCTCTTTAAACGTTCGACAATCGCAGGATGCTTCTCGGCTACGTTTTTACGTTCGCCTGGGTTCTTTTCCAGGTTGTAAAGCTCGACGTCGCCACCATCGTAACTGCAAAGGAGTTTCCATTTGCCTTCACGTACGGCCAGATCGGGAAGTTGCTTCTTTTGAATTTCCGGACGATCTGGCGGGCGGCGGAAGCAGATCGGTCCGTTGTGCGATTCGGTTGTGGTGCCCAGCAGCACGCCCGGTAATGCTTGACCGTCGAAGTTAACTTCCGACGGAACTTTCACCCCAGCGACCGCCAAGAGGCTCGGCACCAAGTCGTAGGCCGCAAAGATCGACTCTTCGTTGGTTGTGCCGGTGTGTGCGGCATCAATCAGGCCTGGTCCCCAAACCACCAAGGGAGAACGGATGCCTCCTTCGTACAAGGTGGTCTTATGACCGCGCAGATGTCCCGCCGAGCCAGCGCCCAGTTCAGGACCGTTATCAGAACACATCACGATGAGCGTGTTGTTCTTTAGCTTCTCGTCGTTCTTGATGAAGTCGAACAACGTACCAAGTTGCTCGTCCATCGTTTCGAGCACGCCTAAATAAAGCTGCCGTTTCGAGGCATCCCCTCGGCGTTCTTTCGGCGGGAAGAAAGGGGAATGAACATCGTCTGGCCACACGTTGATATAGAACGGCTGGTCCTTGGCTTCGGCTTCTTGGATGAATTCGATGGCACCATCGACGAAACGCTGCGTGACCTTGGAACGCTTCTCCCAGAAGATTTCACCTCGTCCCAGCTTATCGGAACCGAGCGTCCACAATTTGGGCTCCTTGCCATCGTAGGCATCGAGTTCGGCCAACACGCGGTCGCCGAGTCCTTCGAAGTTGGTCAGCGAATCGTCGAAACCATATTCCGTGATCAGAGGAGCCTCGCCGACATCACGTTGTCCGCCCATGTGCCATTTTCCGAAGTGACCGGTCGCGTAGCCAGCGTTGTGCAGCATGCGAGCCAGCATCGGGGCCGCAGGATCGAGCCACTGGGCCATCCCCCGTTTTTCGTTCAGCTCGCGGTTAGCGAGGTAGGAGGAAATCTTCCACCGCTGCGGATATTGGCCCGTCGAGATCGCTGTTCGCGATGGCGAGCAGATCGGCGAGTTGACATAGAACTGCGCGAATCGAATTCCTTCCGCCGCCAGCCGATCACAATTCTCGGTCGTGGCATCTTCGTTGCCAAAGCAAGAGAAGTCTCCCCAGCCCATGTCGTCGATGAAGACCACGATGATGTTGGGGCGTTCAGCCGCCGCAAGAGGCGTAGCGAACAGGCCGAGCAAAAGCAGGAAACAGGAGAGACGAACAGCTTGCATGAAGTAGTCCTTTGGGCAAGGGATAATCACGGGGGGACTACTCAATCTAACACAGCTTCTTCTGAATCCAAGAAAGGTGAACGGAGAGGTTTAAAGGATTTGTGGTAGAAACGCAACGATTAATAGCCGCGGCGCAACAGATCTCATCCCGGCAGGTCCTAGCATGGGGCCTGCCGTTGGAAAGCTTAGGGGGTGAAAGTCGAAGCGTGTTAGGCTAGTCGGCCATTGCTTCCGATTCGACCTTCATGGTGTCGATCGATTCGAAGACCTTGTCGAGACTTTCTTTGAAGAGATCACCGATTAAGAGGTCGGTGATATCCCCCCGATGATTGGGGAAGCGTCGCACGAACTTACCGAAGTTGAAGCCGTCGTAATAGGCACACACCAGATTCCGCATTCGTTCCATGCCTACCAAGTAATCGGCTTCCCAACCGGCAAGTTGCTCCCGCGAAGTGTCCCCTTTTTTCAGTCCCTCGGCAATTGCGTCGGCGGCCAGTTCGCCTGATTTCAGCGCCAGCAGCACACCAGAGGAATAAAGAGGATCGAGAAAACCGAGCGCGTCGCCAATCAGCACCCAGCCATTGCCGGCGGCCTGTTTCGCTTTGTAGGTGAAGTCTTTGGTGGCAAAAACCTTGCTGACCTGGGTGGCGTTCTCGACTCGCTGTTTGACACCAGGGCAGCGTTCCAGCTCTTCCAGGTAAACTTCTTCGTGCGATCCACGATTTTTGAAGAGGTAATCGAAGTCGCCGACCACCCCCACGCTGACGATATCGTCGTGCAGCGGGATGTACCAGAACCACCCCGTCTTGTTCTCGACTTGCAGCACGGTGGTGGCCCCTTCGTCCCGGCCTGGGGCTCGCTGGGCACCTTGGAAGTAGGTCCAGATCGAACCCTTGTTGAGGGTTGGGTCTGGCACGCGTAATTTGAGCTTGTTCAGCAGCAGCGAACTTTGCCCACTGGCATCGACGACCACGTCGGCGCGTACTTCGCGTTTATTCCCCTCTTCGTCTAAGATTTGCACGCCAACCGCGCGATCGCCTTCAAACAAGACGTCCAGCACGCGAACCCCTTCGTGCGTTTTTACGCCATGCTCTTCAGCGTTGCGGAGCATCATCTCGTCGAATTCGCTCCGGCGAACTTGCCAGGTTTGCGAGCAATCGTGGTCTTTGTTGTCGTGGAAATAGAAGGGAGCCGATTGCTTGCCCGAATCACTGACGAACTGCACACTGTACTTTTTGATGAAGGGACTGTCCTTCAGCTTTTCCAGCATGTTCAGCCGCTTAAGCACCCAGTAGGTTTCTGGGATCAACGACTCGCCAATGTGATAGCGGGGAAATTTTTCACGCTCGAATAGTTCGACTTGAACCCCTTGCTGGGCGAGAAGCGTGCTGACGGTTGCCCCGGCCGGGCCTCCTCCAATTACCACTACCTGAGTCTTATCGTTGGTATCGATCATGCTGCTGTGTGCCTGTGCGTGGGGAACGCTCGGTGATTATTCGTCCACGAGGGAAAGGTTGGTGGCGTCTTCGTGTGGCTCCCGCGCTTCTTTCAGCAACGATGCCATTTGACGCAAAGCCTCAGGGGGAAGGTGTCCGAGTTGCTTCTGGTGACACTCGGCAACCTGAGGTGCGAGCTGTTCCAGAAGGTCTAGACCTGACTGGGTAATGGTAACCTCCACAACGCGCCGGTTCTCTGGCCGCCGTTCTCGTTGCAGCAAGCCGCGTTGTTCCAGCTTGTCTAACAGTCGCGTCATATCCGGAGCACGCGAAATCAGGCGCGACCCTAAAACCAGGGTCGGCATCGATTCCGGGTAAACCGATTTCAGCAGACGCAACGTGTTGTATTGTTGGGCCGACAAGCCGACTTTGCCGAACAGTTCTTCCTCGAAAGCTTTAAGACGATCGTAAGTCCGCCACAAGTTGAGAAAGACTTCCTGTTCTAGGGAGTCGAACTTCCGCGAATCAATTTGCGAATCAGGTTTTTGTGAATTAGGTAACATACCCCCAGGATAGGCGTTGGGCCAATAGACGTCAAGACAACTGTTCCCTTTCTGACCGCAGCAGGCCGGGCGTATTAACCGCCCCGAGGGAAGTTTTTGACGAGCTTGGTCACTTCCGTTTCCGCCGCAACTTACGGGGGCCTGCTCGACCAATATAACGAGGATGCGTTTCGGCAGTTTCTGTTGCTGTTGCGGCGGCCAAGGGAGTATGCAACGAGAACGGTTCTCGGACGTTGTCACGATTGGCGATGGTTACGCTGTGATCTTCCCCCAGATCGCTTGAAGCGATACCTGGTGGCGTTGCCGTTTGCTGAGTTTGCGATTGGGCGGCGGCCTCGACCGCTTCGCGATCTTTGGTCTCTTTCAAGATCATCTTCACCATAGCCTGAACCATGCGCGAGGCTTGTAGACGCAAATTTAACGGAGCGTTTAAGTCGAGTGCGATCTCTTTCGGAACTTCGATCGCCGCTTGCCAGTGCTCAGCCGTCAGCGTGTAGCTATTCATGATCCGATTCCCTTTTGATGGGTAAAAACGAGAACGCAGTACGTTTTAAGACGCCACGGTATTTCCGCCCGAATCCACCCTGAAGTGCATTGCTTATTGTGGGTGTACTAATGTATACACAAAGGGTGTTCACATGGCGAAACCTTTTTTGCCTGTTTTTGGGCCAAGGATTCGCAGAGCGGTTTCGCACTTGGTCTGTGAAATGGCTTTTCAGAACGCTGGTTTGTTGATACTCGCATGGCCCGAAGAAGGCGTGTCATGCGGGTCATTTCATTGTCACTACGCGAGGCTAATCCTGGCCGAAATTGCCTAGTTTACTTCCAGGTGGTGTCCGAGCGAGTTCCGGTCGAGAGGCTGGCCGTGCTGCGATAGCAAAAATTTGAAAATGGGGTTGTCCCAAATTCTAGGGGTTCGCTATCTTTTGCCTTGTTGCCAGCCCTTGATTTGGGGGAGGCACTTGTCAATTCAGTAACCATAGGCAGCCTATTTTCTCGGGCGATCGTATTTGGATATGTCTCCCTCATCGGTTCGTACCGCAAGTAGACGGTGGCTTCGTTGGTTGCCGCCTGGGATGCCGCCTCATCGGTCCATTGTTTGCGACCTAATGGATCTGCATCGGCGGATACCGACGGTGTCGCAGGCCAAGCCGTTTCAGCTGGCGACCCTCCGCGAAGCCCGAGAAGAATGCCCGCAACGTATTTCCTGGTCGCTGCTTTTCTTGCGGGCGTTTGCCTTGGCATCGGTAGAGTTCCCTAACTTGCGTCGTACGTTGATCGCTTGGCCTTGGCATCATTTGTACGAACATCCGACGGCGTACGCCAACTTGACCGTTTCGCGCGAGTACCAGGGAGAACAGTGGCTTTTCTTTGCCCCGCTGGAAGCCCCTGAATCGCATTCGTTGTTGGAATTACAGGGCATGTTAAATCGGTACCAGCAAGCGCCGGTTGAGGTGGTCTTCAAAAATCAAGTTCGCTTCGCCTGCTATCCTCGCTTCATTCGCCAGGCGTTGTGGTGGTTGCGGTTCAATTTATCAGGCCGCAAACGTATCAAACGCCTCGGTACGTTCGGCTTGACAACGGTGGCAGGGCAAGGAGTAACCATTCTCGACCCCAAGGCACCGGTAACGTCGACCCTCACTTACGGCCCCCTCGATGAAACAGGCTGCTGCGAAGTGATTCTCGCTTACGATCATCGTGTGATGGATGGCAAAGAAGTCGCAACGATCATGCGCAGAGTAGAAGAAATAATGCAGGGCGAAATGGTGCAAGAGATGCAGGCCCTAACGCACTACTTTCACCAAGAAACACTCGCAGCTCAAACGAACGCAGCGTAAGAGCAAAGTGCTGGAATCGCACCACACATTTCGTTAGTTCACGGACCTACGCCGGGCTATCCGGTGAAATGATGTCTTGGGTGGGATTCGTATCTTCCGACGTAATTCGGGCCAGTTCGTGCAAAAATTGCTGCGCTGACGAGGGGCGTTCACTTGGATTTGTCGCAAGGCAGCGCATCAGGAACGTTTCTAACGAAGTGGGGAGCGTCATTCCGAGACTGGCTGGAGCGAGAGGTAGATCTCCTTGTTCGAGAGCGCTCAGAATGGCAATTGGTTCTCCGCAGCGTGGTGGTTTGCCGGTAAGCAATGCATAAAGCAAACCACCTAGCCCATAAACATCGACGGTGAAGTCGGCAGCCGAACTGGTGAGTTGTTCTGGGGCTAGGTAGGCTAAAGTCCCACCACGTACTGGGGGCGTATCGACAATTTGACTATGCAGAGAAGCCAAGCCAAAGTCGACAACATAAACCGTATTTTGCCGAGAAAGCAGGATATTGCTCGGCTTCAGGTCGCCATGGATGACATTGCTGCGATGCGCCGCCGCGATCGCGACGGCAACGTGGCGTACGATGCGAATTGCCGAGGAGACTGGTAAGGCTGCGCGATCGATTCGTTGTTGTAGGTTTTCGCCGTCGACCCAATCCATCACCAGGAAATAGCCTCCGCCAGGATATTGCCCCAGGCCATGCAAGCCGACGATACCTGGGTGGCAGACTTTGGCCATCAATTGCGACTCGCGGATAAGTTGCCCCAACGCGAAAGGGTTGGTTTGATGCCGTTTGTGCAGCGATTTCACGGCCACGGTGCGGTGACGTCTTTTCTCAATGGCTCGATAAACCTTACCGAAGCCCCCACTGCCGATGTGTTGTTTGAGGATGTAGTCTTGCCAAGACAAGGTCGCGATGCGATCGCCAAACGGTGGCAGCTCTTGCACTAAGCGTCGCTTGAGGTTGTCTCGAAATGTTTGCAGCCAACGGCGAAGGGTTCGGGGAGACTTTTGGTGTTCAGGAGAAAGCTCGTCGAGCGATTGCCCGGCGAGAAACTGCCCCAGCAGTGGCTGGGCATCGGCTGGCATTTCAGCTAAGGCAAGTTGTACTTCTTCCAGCAGCCCCACAGCCTCAGCAGGAAGAGGAGCCTGTTGAATGTTAGCGAGGTCGGTAGCGACTTCACGCGAGACGGCCCGTTTGCCAGCCGAGTGCCGTTTGGCTTGGCGCCGCAACTTATTGAGCGAGATCGCCGCCAACAGTCGCCACAAATCTCCTGAGTGTTGCAAGAGAAAACGTTTGTCGCGGGCCTGGACAAAGAAGCTACCAAAGGCCGACTGCGCCACGTCTTGGGGATCGAAACGCTGCTGGAGGGTAGGAGAAAGGTGTTTGCCAATCAGGGGCAGGAGGCGAGCAAGATAGCGATCGACGATCGCCTGAGCAGCATTGGGATCGCTGGCCATATAGCGTCGCAGTAGCTCGCGCGAGTCTTCCGGGGTGTGAAAATTGGGAGCAGGCATGAGGTTTTCCAAATTTTCTTTTCTTCGTTTGGCCAACTTTGCCTCGAAATCGAATTTACGTATTAGGCGGGGCAATTAATGCTCATTCGATTCAGACACCTACCAAGGGAGGAAAGTTCTCATGACGCACGTCGTTACAGCTGCTTGTGAAGGATGTAAGTATACCGATTGTGTCACCGTTTGCCCGTGTGAATGCTTTCACGAAGGGGAACGGATGTTATTCATCGACCCGGAACTGTGCATCGATTGCGAAGCTTGTGTGCCGGAATGCCCGGTCGATGCCATTTATCCAGACCATGCGCTTCCAGCCGAATTGGAGCACTTTGTTAAGGTGAATGCCGAGATGTCGTTGGTGACGCCGGTTATTTTGGTCAAAAAGAAACCTCTCGCCGATAGCGAGGGAGATGGTCCCACGAATCACGCGTCAGCAGAGTAACTCTAGGCACTAATTGGCGATACAAATTGCTTGTTTCAAGGTGCGGTTTCTGGGCGTGGGCCGCAGATAAACGGGGTTGGTTCACTTGAAGAGAT
This sequence comes from Bremerella cremea, assembly GCF_003335505.1. Taxonomy (NCBI): domain Bacteria; kingdom Pseudomonadati; phylum Planctomycetota; class Planctomycetia; order Pirellulales; family Pirellulaceae; genus Bremerella; species Bremerella cremea. The sequence goes on along the minus strand of NZ_QPEX01000010.1, from coordinate 622,877 downwards.
AAAAGGAAATGTCCGTGTATGAAAGTTTGGTAAAGAGATTGGATAGCGGAAATAGTGCCCTACCTTTCAGGGTCGCTGCGTGTATTTCGCGAGACCGAATAAAGGCAAATAGGGGCAGATCATGAAGAAGGTAACCAAGGGTTCCTTGCTTAAGAGGTTGAACTCCCTCCGCATCAGTACCAAGCTGATCAGCGGATTCGCCGTTATCTTTTTGTTGACTTCGTTTGCTTGTTATCTGGGGTATTCTGGACTCAGCAACTTGGAATCGGAAATGGAGTTTATTGCTGAAGATAAACAGATCTACAGCGACGCCCAGGCCATCAAAAATCTGATGCTGCAGCATCGCCGGTACGAGAAAGATTTGTTTCTTAATATCGGCAATCGAAAGAAGCAGACCGAAAAGTACCTGCCGAAGCTCCAAGAGAAGCAAGCTGAAATACAGACTTTGCTTCAGCGAATGCAAATCGTTATCGGTGAAGATCCTCGATTTTCGCCCGAGACAAAACAGGTTGCCGCTGCGCTAGTACAAATGCATCAGCGTTACATGGATGGGGTGCTGGCGATTGCGGACAATGCAATCAACGATCCTAATTGGACGCCGCAAGAGGCGAACCAGGCGATGGAGCCTTTTAAAGAACCGATTCACGATCTGGAATCGGGGATCGATCTGGTTGCCGATGCGACGACGGAACTGTTTATGCAGCGGATCGAGACCTCCAAAGGCGTTGCCGCTCGTTCGCGTGTGGCGATGGTGGCTGGTGCCGTGCTGGCTTTGGTGCCGTGTCCCTTTATTGTGATGATTGTGGTCGGCCCGCTTCGAAAGGTTTCGCGGCTGCTGGCCGACATCGCAAAATCGGAAGGAGATCTGACGCTACGTTTGCCTGTTGAGAGGAACGATGAAATTGGGGAACTCTCGGTCTGGTTCAACAAGTTTGTTGATCAAATGCAGGCCGTTATGATTCGCGTCGGAGAAAACGCTTCGGCGTTGGTCAGTTCTTCATCGCAACTCACTGGGACAGCCGCCGAGCTTTCGGAGAATGCAGGCAATACAACCAATCGCTCGGCCTTTGTCATGGCTGAATCGAATCAAATGGTTACGCGAATGTCGCATGCCTCGCAGTCTACTCAGTCGATGCAGCTGAATATCTCTTCAGTTGCCAATGCGATCGAAGAACTGGCAGCAAGCATCAACGATATTTCCGGCAACACCGAGCAAGCCTCGGCCGTGGCGATGGAGGCTGCCCGAGAACTGAAAGAAAGTAATGCCAATATTGTTGAACTTGGCAAAGCGGCTATGGAAATCAACCGTGTTGTCGAGACCATTGAAGACATCGCCGAACAGACTAACTTGCTCGCGCTTAATGCAACGATCGAAGCGGCCAGGGCCGGAGAGGCCGGCAAAGGCTTCAGCATCGTTGCCAACGAAGTGAAAGAACTCGCTCGCCAGGCAGCCTCGGCCACGGAAGGGATTCGGGCTCGCATCGATGCGATTCAAATGGCAACCGACAAGACCACACGATCGATTAACGACGTTGGAAAACATGTTGCCAAAGTGAATGATGTTTCCGCGATGATTGCCGCCGCGTTGCAAGAGCAAAACGCAACAACCCAGACAATCGCCGAACATATTAGCGAAACGTCGTCCGCCGTCACGGAAATTAGTAACGGAGTGTCCAAGTCGGCTGAGGCCAGCGAGGGAATTCGCAGCAGCATGCAGGCCGTCGATTTAGCGGCCCAGGAAACGGCCCATGGCGCTAGCAGCACGCGGCGTTCAGGAGACGATGTTCATCGAATTGCGGACGACCTGAAGACGCTTCTGAGCCAGTTTCGGGTGATTTGATCCCCTGCCGGAGTGGATTGATCGGCGTTGGCCTGGGACGACATCCAAAGTAGTAAGCGAATTCGCTGCGAAACGCGGTGCTGTTTGCCTATCTGTCCAAAGTACGGTGGAATTTACTTCGGCTTCTACCGCCGTATTGTCTACAATGAACTGAACAGGAAGTAGCTCCTCTCGCGAAACCTCTTTTCTCACGGAGTAAGTTGCCCCTCGGCATGGCAATGCGGCCAGGAGTTTTCGGAGATGCCCAAAACAAGCATGAGCCCCACCCCTCATTCATCCACGCAGCCAGAGAGTGCGCCGGCCAGTCAACTCGGTGTTTGGGGGGCGTTGGCTAGCGGATTGAAGCTGGCTTCGGTCTGGAATATGCCAGCTTGGCTGGTCAGTCTGTTGGTGCATTTGTTGGGTGTTTCGGCCTTGGTCATGGTCACCATGGCACCACTGCGTCCTTCCCAGGTGCTGAACTTAACCGCGACCGAGGAGACGGCAGCGGAAGAGTTGGTCGAGATGCAGCTCGATTTCCAGCCAGAGTTGGAAGAGTTAGAGCTAGAAGCCGCTGCTCCACAACTGAAGGCCGAAGCGTTTGAGACGCCACAGTTGGAGATCGATCCCAACCTCTTGGGCGACGCTTTGGCGGCAGATCAGTTTCTACCGGCTGATCAACTCGATTTTGCCGGGCTCGACCCGAACGGCCTGATGAGCGAAATCTCGGGCATGGGGGACGGGCTTGGCAGTTCGGCCAAGTTCTTCGGAACCGGAGCAAGCGGGAAGCGGATTTGTTTTCTCGTCGACAATTCGATCAGCATGTCGGGCGGAAGAATGGAAACCGCCCTGATCGAGCTAGAAAAAGCGATTTGGAAGCTATCTCCCTCGCAGGAATTCTTCATCATCTTTTACAGCGATACCGCCTACCCACTGTTCTATCCCGATTCGGCTACGAAGATGATCGATGCCACCGGCGAGAACAAACGGCGGGTGAGTGAGTGGCTCGAAACGATCCACGTCTGCAATTTCACCAACGGGCGAGAGGCGATCAAGCTGGCTTTAGAGATGAAGCCTGATTTGATTTACATTTTGGGGGACGGGTCGTTTACCGACACGGCCGACTACGCGCTGATCGAAACACCCACTCCCGGCACCACCATTCACACGCTCGGCATGCACGTGAAAGCTTCCGATGCCCGGCGGTTCTCGGCGGTTGCGGAAAAGCATGGCGGAAGTTATCGCGATGTCGGCATTACGCCGCAAGGACGGGCCCGTTTAATGAAAAACGGGCCTATTCCTTATCATAAGAAACGAGAAGGCATTTGGGGCATCAAACTGCCTGGCTGATCTCTATTCTAACCTTCTAGCTCTTGCAGCAGCGCGTTGGCTTCGCTGGTATCGCGGGGAGAAAGTTTATCGAACGCTAGCGCGGTTTGCAGCGATTTCAGGGCGGCTTCTTTCTGACCTTGGCGGAGCAGCACTTCCCCTTGGTGCCGTAGGGCCACCGCGTGTTGGTAAGAATCGGGCTTGGCGATCTCGATCGCCTGGGCGTAGTCGGCGAGGGCTTCGTCCCATTTTTGCATCAGCTTGTAGGTGATCCCCCGGAACAGAAAGACTTCGGCTTGTTCGTCGACATCTTCGTACTCTAAGGTGAGGGTCTTTTCGTGCTGAGCCAAGGCTTCCTCGAATCGCCCCTGAGAGGCTAACGCCACCCCGTAAAAGAAAAACGATTCGGCGTAGTCGACGTCTTCGATATGTTCTTGCGCGTGGACGATTTCGATTTCTTCGATAACTCGTTTGAAATCGCCCAGGTAGTAGTAACACGACGCAATTTGATAATGAGTTCGGGCAAACCAACCGTCTGGCCCTTGATTGTGGGCCAAGACCTCGGCAAAGCGGGCCAACGCCTGGTCGCCGAGAAATTGGCGATTGAAGTCGATGCCAGAGTTGATGATCGATTTGGCTTTTAAAATGGGATCGGTCGCTGGATGGTCGATTACCTTCTGGTACTCCGTGTTCGACTGCTCGTAGTCTTTGGCCTTACCGTAGGTGTGGGCCAAGCTATAGAGGTATTCGGCCTCTTGCTCGTCGACGATATCCTCGCGGGCAATCAGCTTGTGATACTCGGCCACGGCTTGGTCGTATTGTTCTAGACGATCGTAGCACAACGCGTGGGCATACAAGGCTTTGTGCAGTAGGTCGGGCCAAATATCGGGAGAGTCGATCGTCTGACGATAACACGCTTGGGCTTTGTCGTACTTCTTTAACGAGTAATAGGCATTTCCAAAAGAGTACAGCGTGCTGGTGAAGGTCTCGCTATCCAGGTCTGCGACGGCCAGGGCGGATTCGTAGTCGGTAATGACCGCCTCTTCTTGTTCAAGCACCAAGTAAGCATCCGCTCGAGCTTCAAAGAGATTGCTGCGTGTGTAGGGGGTAACGTCTGCGAACGCGAGCCCACGCGAATAGGCTTCGATCGCGGAAGTATGTTCGTCCTCCTGCTCGAAGGCTTTTCCTTGCAGCAAGCAAACGCGAGCACGATGGTTGTCTGGGATATCGTCGATTTGTTCGACACGCGTTAAGGCTTCTCGTGCTTGGGACGGTTTACCTTGGTCGATATCAATTTCGGCGAAGAAGGTCAGGGCGTAGGCTCGCTGCCCGGTGGTGGCTTCCGCATGTTCGAACACCGTTTGGAAATCGGCTTGAGCCTCGTCTAAGCGATTCAATTGATAGTAGTGATAGCCACGGCGATTCAAGGCCTTCAAGTGGAGCCCTGGCGCGGTGTCATCGATCGCGAGAAGTTCGGTCAGCGTTTCGAGGGCTTCTGCCAGCCGGTTCATATCGGCCAACACCAACGCCTTGTACCACAACGCATCCGAACGCAGACCAGCGGCAGATTCTGCGGGTAAGTCGGTCATGGCCAGCAATTTGTTTAAATCGCCCAGCGCTTCGTCGAAGCGATCGGCCATCGCCAGCGTAGAGCCCCGATCGATGAGGGTATCGGCCTTTTGGAAAGGGGTAATTTCTGGCTGCGACAAGACATAGTCGAAGTCGGCCAGCGCTGCGTCAATTTGCTCGCTACCTTTAAGGGCATAACCGCGTCGGCTATAGGCACGAACGCGATATTGCTCGACGCGTTGGTCGAGTGGTTCGTAGCGAAACTCGATTAGCCGCGTCAGGTCGGCGATTTCTTCTTGTGTGCGTTCGAGACGCTCGTAAGCACTGCTGCGCGAATACAGCGTGCGGGTAAAGGTCCAAGGATCGAGACCTTCCATCCGCAAGATTGCCGAGAAGTCTCGGATGGCTTCCTCGTGTCGTTCGAGGCGATCGTACAGGTGCCCACGCCAATAGTAAGCTTCCGACCGATCAAAATTGTTCGCCTCCGGCAGACGAATGATGGCCGTGTAGCTAAGAATTGCCTCTGCGGGACGTTCTAAACGATCGAAGACAATCGCAGAATAGTACAACGCTTCCACATGCTGCGCCGGGGGGATGTCTTCGTGGGCGAGCAACGCGGTGAGGATCTGTTCGCTATCTTCAAAGCGGGATTGGGCGTTGTAAGCCCGGGCAAGGCGAATCTTGGCGTCGTAGCGAACCTCGGCAGAGGCTCCCTCGATTTCGTAGGCGGCGTTGTAGTGAAACGCTTCTTGCTCGGCGTCTTCTAATTCTCCGAAGCTGTAGCCAAGCTGAACGTGCGCCCGGGCGACTAGGTCGGCGGGGGCAGCGGAAAGACGCGTGACGGCGAGCAAGTCATCTCGTTCGCGTGCGAGTTCGTTCAAGTGCCAAAAAGCCCGAGCGCGGTTGTAAAGTGTCTCGGCATGCTCTTCTTCGGTTTCCTGACCACTTTCAACAAGTGTGGTGAAATCGGCGACGGCTAGTTCGTTTTTCTCGGCCAAGAGATAGGCGAAGCCACGGTCGAACAGGGCCATGTTCCGCGTTTTTTGATCGATCGCAGGATCGGACAAAATCTTGGTTTGCTTCTCGATTTCTCCTTCTTGGGCTTGCGTTTGGTGAAACGTAAGTGCCAGGTCGGCGAGCCCGCCGAGTCCTTTTTTCGCAGGTCGATCCATGATTCAACGTCAATAAGGAGCCAAATAATACGCAAGTTCCGCGCGCCGTCGGTAAGGGAAACCGATTATAGACCGAGGCGATTGGTTGGCTCTAGCAGCCTGTCGAATTTCTCAGATCGGCTGCTAGGCAAGCTTGGAAAATAGTTTTTCTGCTTTTTTTAAGGAGCAAGCGTTTGCTTGAGATGTTCGCAGTTAATAACTTTTTCGATCAGATCTTGCGGCACGTAGAAGTAATGATTCGAAGCCTCGTAGCCGATCCGCGAGTCGCCGGCGACCACCGGGTAGAGGCGAACCGTAGTATCGATTTCTCGTTGCAGCTCGTCGATGGCTGCTTGCCGCCATGGCTGCTGCTGCTCTGGCGTTTTCGCTGCTGCAAGCTGGTCGCGGGCAATAATGTATCGTGCTTGCTGGGCAACGCTGGCAAAGTGCAGTTGGGCGGCGCGGGCCACGCTCAGGTCGTCGGCAGCAAAGGCCTGCTTGTCAGCCGGGGCCGCTTTTGCTGCGGCTTCTAAGTGTTGGCAACCTTCAGCAAAGCCATCGGCAATCTTCTGAAATTGCTGGGCGTAAATTTCAGGCGGGAAAGGAGAACTCCAGCGTGCCAGGCCATCGTAAGGAAAGCAAACCATGCCGGGCGAATAGCCGGTTGGCTCGGCATATAACAGATTCGCTGGCCCCACATGCTGTGGCCCGGTATACATGCCGGAACTGCTGTAAGGATACTCGGCGTAGCCGTCACTGAAATGCTGCCAGGCCAGCTTCGCTTCGGCGGCCCCAGCTTTGCCATAGGTACTTTCGGCGAGGAGGTCTAAGGCTTGATCGACGGTTAGCTTGGGATTTTCCGCAAACAGCTTGGCGAGTTCCAAGTTGGGGGAAGGGTAGCCTCCGAGCGACCAGCTAAGCATCTGACCATCGAGATTTGCTTCGGCTAGGTTCGCGTTGTGCTGAGCGATTAGGTTCATCACCGGCACGTAGGGAACAGCGGCGATTTCCCAAGTGATATTGAACTGAACTTTGGCCAGCGTGTGCAGCCCATTTTCCTGGGCGACTTGCCAATGCTTCGTCGCACGCGGGCCAGGTCCGACCGCAGAGATAGAATACTCACCGATCACGGCTTTCACCCCACCTCGTTCGATTGGTAGTTGCCATTCGCTTACCGACATCAACCAAATCGAAGGGGGCAACTTGGCAACCGTTTCACTGGCATCGCCATGCCGAGCCCAACCCCAGTCCCAAGCGATCACCTTAGCAGCTGGAGCCGAGCGATGCACGCCGTCGGCGATGGCCGTGTTGATCTCGACCAAGATGTCGGACGGACTACGGTCTTTACAATGGGGACATGCGGCTTGGGTGAACTTGGAACTGCAGTTGGTTAGGTTCTCGGAAGCAGTAATGGTGAACACGCCACCCAGGTTCGGCACACGCTCGAAAATGTACGCCAAGCTATCGCTAACCCAGGCACGCACTTTCGGATGGCTGGTACACATTGCAAAGTAGGGAACCGGCGAGCCAGGATCGGGGACCCCTTTCATCTCGGGGCGTCGATCAAAAAACGACTCTGGCATGGCCCGTGGTTCGTTCATGTAAAGATAAACATCGATGCCATACTTCTTGGCACGTTCGACTAGCTTGGCCAAGTTCTGCAGACGCTCGCGATGCCCTTCTCCGAATTCGGGGAAGTCTGCCGTGGGTGGGGCCAGGTCGCGTAAGACCACATGCAACCAAACCCCATTCACCCCACGCTGTTGCAAGCGAGCCAAGAGCCCATCGGGGAAAGGATCGAGCGTGGGATCGCTCAGGGGATCACCAAACATGGCAAAATACGAATAGATGAAACGGGGGTGATCGGCATCGTGCTGAGGAGGCGGTAGCTTTTCAAACGCGGGATCGACTTGGCTTAGCTCTTCGATAAATTGAAATGGTGGTTCGTGCGGCTGCTTCAACTGATCGCCAAACGTTCGCTCGACCAATTGTTTGATCTCGGCGGCGCGAGCCTTAGCAGCCGAACTCGGTTCGGCATAACGAACCGGCGGGCAATTCGGTTTCATGTTGCCCAGCTTGATCAACAGAAAGTCATCTTCGCGGAGGCGATGGGCGAATTCTTCCTCGTCGATCTGCAAAAGCTGCAGCAGTTGATCGTAAGGAAGCAAGTGCCAGTTCCGCCGCACCAAGGTAATGTAGCCACGTGTTGCCATCTGGGGAGAAACGTACGGATCGGCTGGCAGCCCCATCGAAGTGGCAATATCGGTTACGTTTTCCGGTGTGGTGGCCAGCACTTCGGCCAAACGCGCGGCTGGAACCAAGCTCCAGTTCCGCCAGACCACCGCATGCAGGGCATCGGGGAAGTGATCGATGGGGACTGGCGGCTTGCTAGAAACCTCAGGCAGGCCATCGGCTTGCACGGCGCTGGCCGACAAAACGAAACCGAGCAGGAGGATCAGACAACGTGCGTAAATCATGGGAGTTGCTTTGCGGAAGGAGAAATCAGGCGGGAGACCTAATCTTCCTTGGATTATTACCGAGAGTCAATGTGAGAGGCACAAGCACGAAAGTTCATACAAACGCCCGTTGACGATGCCTTGGACGCCCTCTAGAAAAGAAAGCTCCCGATTTCACACCCCTCCTTTTTTCGTCAGGCCGGTTATGTTGCAGCGATGTTGGTTTCTTAGCGCGTTCTTCATGGTTATGGCAGCCTCTTTCGTTTCGGCAGAAGAAAAGCCATTTCACATTCAAGCCCATCGCGGGGCTGGCATTGCCATGCCTGAAAATACGCTCGAAGCGTTCGAATATACCTGGAGCATCGGCGTCACGCCGGAAGCCGATTTGCGAACGACCGCCGAGGGGGAAATTGTTTGCTTTCACGATGCCAACCTGAACCGCGTCGTGAGCAACGTGAGTGACGCAGAAAAGAAAACGTCGGTCGAAAAGCTACCAACCGATCAAGTGCTGGCCTTGGAGGTCGGTTCGTTTCGCGGGCAGCAATACCAAGGTCAGAAAGTCCCTACGTTAGAATCGGTTTTCGCCGCCATGCAAGGACATCCTGAGCGGCTTTTGTACCTCGACATCAAGACGGCCGATCAGGGCCAACTGGTGAAGCTGATCGATAAGTATGGTGTCACTTCCCAGGTCATCTACACCACCACGCATCACAATTTGATTCAGGAGTGGGCGAAGCGGGTGCCTGGCTCGCTGACGCTGCTGTGGAATGGCGGTAGTGAAGAGAAGCTCAGGCAAAAGATGGCCGAGGTGCGGGCTGCAGACTTCGAGGGGATCACCCACTTGCAAATTCATGTCCGCGTCGGCGACCTGGCCAGCGACGACCCGTTCACTCCCTCTACGAAGTTCCTGAAACAAATCGGAGCGGAACTGAAAGAGAAGGGGATTGTCTTTCAGGTTTTGCCGTGGGAATGCCAAGATCAAAAGGCTTACGTGCGGCTGCTCGACTTAGGTGTCGAGTCGTTCGCCACCGACTACCCGGAAGTTACCGTCGAGGCCGTCAAAGAGTTTCGCACGCGGTAGTTTTCAGGCTGGCCGCAAACCAAACGATTCGTGCCATGCTCGCGCAGTCGAGAGCATGGCACTTGTTTTTTAAGGGCTGGACGTTACTTCATGCTCTTTTCGTGCAAAGCTTTCTCGATCACGGCGGTGACCTGTTCGGCGAGTTCCTGCGAGCCTTGGTCGGTGAAGTGAACGTTCTTAGGACGCTGGATTTCGTCCAGACGATCTTGGCAGAAGCTGAACAAGTCGTTCACTTGAATGTCGTGATCTCTCATGATCTTAATCGCCGCAGCATTGTACTTAGGGGGCGATTCTGGTTCGCGGAGCACACCGCTGGTGCCTGGTGGAACCGGCGTGGTGGTCGCGAAGATGAGCGTGGCATCGGTGGCTTCCAGTTTCTGGACAATTTGCTCAAGGTTTTTCGTGTACTGATCGACGGTGGCTTGCAGTGGATCGTTGGCCTTGGAGGAAACCTTGTTGCCGCCAGGTTCGGTGACGTGCTTCAAGTCGTGCAGGCCCCAGTTGAAGTGAATCACGTCCCACTGACGATCGCCCAGCCAGCGGTCGACTGCTTCGACTCCTTTCGTTGTGCCAGAACAGTTTTCGGCCTTGGTACCGTCGGCGGTGTGAGGACGAAAGACGTTCGCTTTGCCTGCTAGTGCTTGGCGGACTTTCAGCGTGTAGCCGATGGAAATCGAATCGCCTAGGATCAAGACATTCGGTAGCGATGGATCAGGCTCGATCGCCCAGACGCCAGTTTTCTGTTGGGCTAGTAGTGGTGAGGAGGCGAACAAAACGAGTGCCGTGGCGGCAAACAAAAGTTTCTGCATAGATCGTCTCAGAAGAAAGGTCGTGCGGAGAGGGGGAAGAAGGAAGGGGATTCATCGTAATCGATTTGTCCGCGTGGTGCATCTATTTCCTGGGTTAAGTAGCGCGTGCTGATTCCAGCGAATTTTGTAGGGAAAGAAATCGATATCACGCAGGCAATCGTCTACCAAGTTAGAACAATCCCATTAAGCTCTAGATCAATCAACTATGCCTGACCCGACAACGGACTTATCCGCGAATTCTCAACGTTCACGCCGTTGGTGGTGGCTGCCCATGGCAGTGCTGTGGGCTAGTTCCATCTTTATTACGTCGTGCTATGTGATTCGCCCGCACGAGTTCTTCGCGATGCTGCAAGATTGGGGCGTGGTCGATGGTAGCCGGATGGAAGAATTCAAAGTCTTCTGGGGAATCTGGTGGTTCACGATCGTCAAAGGGTGGCACTTTACCGAGTTCGCCTTGCTGACGTTCTTTGTGGCTTGGGGCCTGAGGGCAGGTTGGCCGAAGCTAGGGCAGGGAAGTGTGCTGCTGGCGATGCTCGTTGCGATAACGTATGCCGCCACCGATGAATGGCACCAAACATTTGTCCCCGATCGGTATGGCACCGTGACCGACGTGCTGATCGACTCGTTGGGGGGGCTAACCGCTGGGGCGATATTAATCGTACGATTCCGCCAAACCGTTCCCCGGGAATCAAGTTAGCGTTTGCTACCCTCTGGCTGCCGAAAGAGTTGAGATTGCAGACGCAGAAATCTATCTCAGATTACAGAGGGCCGTAGTTCGAGTGGAGTAGTGACTCTTCAAGCTGCGATTTCCATTGCGGGGAAATATCGGCAGGATAAATTGCTGTTAACTGAGCGCAGCCAGATTCAGCTTCAAAGGCGACCACACATACTTCTTGTGGATAGCGAGCATTGAGGCGTTTCGCATGGACCAAAAGTGTTGGGCGTCCCTCAATCTCGCGAAGCTCTTTGCTGGTCAACTCCATCTTTTCGGCGCGGAGGTTCTCGGCGGTGAACTCAGCGACGAGAGCTGGAAAGTCTGGTTTAAGTGAAAATGCTGGGCGAATACTCACGCGCAAGTCGTCGTGAGACCACATCGCATGCTCGGCCACCCACTGAAAGCCATCAGGAGCATCAAACTTAAAAACGGGGTCGCCAGACCGAGGAGAACCTACCACAACCGGCCCAAGCTGAGTTGACTCTAGCGAGACACGTTCTTCCTGCGAACAGGATACGCCACAAAACAAGATCGAAGCGAATACTGCGAACAAACGTATGCTCCGGAAGAGCGAGTGCTCTTTCATCAGAATAGACTTTCTTATTGTTTGCCTGCTCTCAATTCCTACCGGAACCGGCGCGAGGCTCCCTTGACGTTTTGGGTGCGGTACTGGCCTGGGGTTTGGCCAAGTTCGCGTTTGAAGACGACGCTCATGTATTCAGGGTGGTCGTAGCCAGAGAGGCCGGCGATGCGTTCGAGGGGGAGGTCGGTTTCGCGGAGGAGTTGTTTCACGCGTTTCAGTTGCACGTTGCGAATTTCCGATTGCGGGCTGCGTCCGATGAATTTGCGGAAGCGACGTTCAAGGATGCTGCGCGAGACCGGTACGTGTTGCAGGACATCGACTACCGAAATCCCGTCGCAGGCATGCTGACGGATATATTTCACCGCCGAGGCAACCAGCGGGTCTTCGATCGCCAGTACGTCGGTTGACTGCCGGGTGACGATCCCCAGCGGCTCGACCAATTTGCTCATTTGCGTGGGCTGTTCCCCTTTCATCAAGCGATCGAGCAGGGCAGCCGCTTCAAAGCCGATCCGCTGGGGGTTAGGCATCACGCTGGAAAGAGGCGGGTCGCACAGTTCGCAAACAAGTTCGTCGTTGTCGACACCAACCACGGCCACTTCTTCCGGCACCGCTTGATTGATCCGACGGCAAGCATCGAGCACGTGCTGACCACGCATGTCGTTACAGGCCATGATCCCGATCGGGCGAGGGAGTTCGCGCAGCCAGTCGCAAAGTTGCGCTTGTTGCTGCTCCCAGGTCAGCGCGGAAGAAGAATCCCAGGGGCCTTCCAGCAGTTCGACCGGGCTGCCTGATTTCTCGATCGCTTCCTTAAAACCTTGGTAGCGGCGGGTCGACCAGTTATGACCACTGAAGCCGCAAAAAGCAAAGTAGCGGAATCCGCGTTCCAGCAGATGAGCAGCTCCCATCCGGCCGACCGCTTCGTGGTCGGTACCAATATGGGGGAGTCCTTGATCCCCATAGATGTCGGTCAAGTCGACGGTGGGAATGTTCCAGGCTTTCAACTGCTCGGCTAGGCTGGGGGTCGTGCTGCGGGTGATGATGCCATCGCCATCCCAATTTTCTAGCCAGGCTGGGGGGCGATAGGCTAGTTCGCGGAGGTCGACAAACATCGACCAAGGTTCGTTAGCCACCACATAGCGATTGATTCCACGGAGAACTTCGCGTCCATAGACGAGCGAAGTCTCAACAATGAGCATGACTCGACGACGTTGCATGGAAAAGGGACTCAGGACAGGATGAGGATGGTTGCAGGAAGGAATCCCCATTATGAAACGAAACGATTCTCAAAAGCAATCACATGTCAAACGGTGGCTGATTTTTTTCCAGAAATTCTTTTCGAGTCATTTTGCAGCTTAGGAGCAAGAAAAAGGGTGGGAAAATACTTCATGGGCGTGAGATAATGAGATTGCTAGCGATAAACAACCGGACGACATGAGCGAATCAGAAAAGGCTCTCAAAAGGTTTTTGGGAAATCTCATTGATTCCCTCGGGTTTGAGCACAAAAATAAAAGTAATGATGCACGAAACCTTTTCGTAAACCATGTGAAGCCTTTGGGAAAAGCGATTTCCAAAGGACGGGCCCGCCTCTTAACTTCCTGCCGTAAGTTATTGTCTATGTTCTATTTATCTGTCGCAAAGCGGTCTCTTCTTCTCGTCTGCGCCGGTCTCGTTGCGTTGGCGTTAGTTGAGACTGTTCGAGCTCAGGACGAGTCGGAACCGACGGTTAAGTTCAATCGTGATGTGAAGCAAATCTTGGCCAAGAAGTGTTTTTCTTGCCATGGTCCGGCGGAACAGGAAGGTAGCTTGCGCCTGGACGAGCGAGAAACGGCCATCGCCGAGGCGGACTCGGGGGAAATTGCGATTGTTCCCGGCAAACCGGAAGAAAGCGAACTCATTCGCCGCATCCAAGCGCACGACGAGTCGGAAAGAATGCCCCCCGAAGGCGAGGGGGTAAGTCCAGAGGATATCGAAACGCTGAAAACATGGATTAGGGAAGGGGCCAAATATCAAGGGCATTGGGCGTTCGAGCCACTGACCGATCCTCAGCCCCCGGAAGTGAAGCAGAAGGATTGGGTCAAGAATGATATCGACAACTTCATTCTAGAACGCCTGGAAGAAAACGGGCTTCAGCCAAACCCACGAGCATCGAAGAGAACGCTGATTCGGCGGGCTTATTACAACCTAACCGGGCTGCCCCCCACCAAGGAAGAGATTGAAGCGTTTGAGGCGGACGACTCTCCGGATGCTTGGGGAAAACTTGTCGATAAGATGTTGGCTTCCGAGCATTACGGCGAGAAGTGGGGACGGCATTGGCTCGATCTGGTCCGTTTTGCCGAGACCAACAGTTACGAACGGGACGGTGTGAAGCCCAACGCGTGGAAGTATCGCGACTACGTGATTCGCTCGTTCAACGAGAACAAACCGTACGATCAATTCATTGTCGAGCAGCTTGCCGGGGATGAAATCGAGAAGCCAACGCCAGAATCGATCATCGCCACCGGCTACTATCGCTTGGGGGTATGGGATGACGAACCGGCTGACCCGCTGCTGCACGTTTACGATCAGTACGACGATCTTATCGCCACGACCGGGAAGACCTTTCTGGGGATCACGGTCAATTGTGCCCGTTGCCACGACCACAAAATCGACCCGATTACCCAGGCCAATTACTACGAGTTCCTTTCGTTCTTCCGCGGCATGAAACCGTACGGCACGCGAGGGGATGTTTCCTATAGCCAACGCGAAATCTCTTCGCCTGAGGTGATTTCGGCGCACGAAAACTATCAAAGAGAGTCGCAGGCCGTCGAGAATCGCCTGAACGAGATCGTCGCAGGGGCGATCGAAAAATTGCCCGAAGAGGAACGTAAGGAAGTCCGCAAGGAACGCAATCCCGAGCGCCGACGCGAGAAGATGGATGGGCGTATTGCCGACCTGGTCCCCAACGATGCCTCGGAATACGACGCTTTGAAGCGAGAGTGGGCGGGGATTAAAGACCGCGAGAAATACCTCCCGGCCCGCGAGTTCGCCATGGCGATCAACCGAAGCGACAAAGTCCCGGATGAGACCAACATTATGATGCGGGGCAATCCGCATGTTCCTGGCGAGGTGGTGGAGCCAGGCTTTCCCCAGTTTTTCAATGCGGCGAAGCCTATTATTCCGACTCCTGCGGAAGATCAAGAAACATCGGGGCGTCGGTTAGTTCTGGCTAAATGGATTGCCTCGAAAGACAACCTCATGACAGCCCGCGTGATGGTAAACCGGATTTGGCAATTCCAGTTCGGACGCGGGATCGTTCGTACTTCCAGCAACTTCGGTCAGCTAGGAACACCACCTACACATCCGGAACTGCTCGATTGGTTGGCCAACGAGTTCATCGACAGTGGCTGGGACGTCAAACATTTACAGCGGTTAATGATGACCTCGGCCACGTACCAAATGTCTTCGGCTGGGCAAGAGAAGGGCTTGGCGGAAGACCCAGGCAACGATTTGATGTGGCGTTTCAATTCGCGGCGTTTGACGTCGGAAGAAGTGCGCGATTCGATCTTGGCCGTGAATGGTCGGTTGAACGAAAAGATGTTTGGGCACGGTTTCTATCCGAAGATTTCCGACGAAGTCATGGCCGGGCAATCGAAGCCAGGGGATGGCTGGGGGAATTCTTCGTATGAAGAGCAAGCCCGTCGCGCGGTTTACATTCACGTTAAGCGGTCGTTGTTGACGCCGATTTTGTCCGCTTTTGACTTCCCCGAGACCGACTCGGCCTGCGAAGAACGTTTTGTCACAACGCAGCCCGCCCAGGCTTTGGGAATGATGAACGGGGCGTTTGCCAATCAGCAAGCAGAAGAGCTCGCAAAACGTGTTCGCGATGCGGGCGCTACCGAGCTTGAAGATCAGGTACGGCAAGCGGTTCAATTTGCTTTGGCCAGAGAGGCTAACGAAAGCGATGTGAAGATCGCCGTATCGTTGGTCAACGATCTTAAGCAAGACCATGGATTGGACGACAAACAGGCATTCGATTTGTATTGCCTGATGTTGATCAACTTGAACGAATTTTTCTTCCTGGACTAGACGCGGCAATTGCCTTTTCAATTGTCGGGTTTTGCTCAGTGAAAGAATTGATAACGGAAGGAAGGTAGAGATGTCCGACTCAAAGCAGCCTAAGCCAACGTATTGTGGGCGCACACGGCGCGAGTTTCTGTGGGATGCCGGCGCGAAGTTTCCCGGGCTCGCGCTGACCTACATGCTGGCGCAAGATGGGTTTTTGGGCAAACAAGCGGTCGCTGCCGACGGCGTTTCCAGCTTCGATAACCCCTTGGCCGCGAAGCAGCCGATGTTCCAGGGGAAAGCGAAGAACGTCATCTTCCTGTTCATGTACGGCGGCCCCAGCCATGTCGATACGTTCGACTACAAGCCGAAATTGTACGGTTTGGATGGTAAAACGGTTCCGGTGAAAACCAAGGGACGTGGCGGCGAGAAGAACGAAGGCCGTGTCGTGGGGCCGAAGTGGAACTTTAAGCAGTACGGCCAGTCAGGGCAGTGGGTCTCGGAACTGTTCCCTCATTTGGCGACTTGCGTCGACGACATCGCCTTTTTGAAGTCGTGCCAGGCCGATTCTCCCATTCATGGTTCGGCCATGCTGATGATGAACTCAGGCCGGATTCTGAGCGGTTTTCCGACGATTGGATCTTGGGTGACTTACGGCCTAGGGACGGTAAATCAGAACCTGCCCGGCTATGTCGTAATGCTCGATCCGACCGGTGGTCCGATCAGCGGGGCGAAGAACTGGACGTGCGGATTTATGCCGGCCAACTATCAGGGGACCATCTTCCGCAGCAAGGGAGCCCCGATCATCGATTTGGCCGCCCCTGATGGAATGACCCGCGAAGCGCAACGTCGCTTGCTGGACGCAATGAAGGCTGCCAACCAAGAGCACTTCGCATCGCGCAACGACAATAGTGAACTGTCGGCTCGCATTCACAGTTACGAGCTTGCCTACCGCATGCAGGAACACGCTCCTGAGGCGGTCGATTTAGCGACCGAAACGGAAGAGACCAAAGCGTTGTACGGTATCGATAACCCGCAAACCGAAGAGTTTGGGCGTCGCTGCTTATTGGCACGTCGATTGGTCGAACGAGGCGTGCGGTTCGTACAGCTTTACTCTGGCGGGCACCACAACGATGCCAACTGGGATGCCCACGGCGACCTGGAAAAGAACCACAACTACCACGCCGGTCGTACCGACAAACCGATTGCTGGGCTTATTCAAGACCTAAAACGCAAAGGAATGCTGGACGATACGTTGATTGTCTGGGGGGGCGAGTTCGGACGTCAGCCCACCGCTGAATACGAAAAGGGAACCGGTCGCGATCACAACTCGTACGGTTTCACCATGTGGATGGCCGGTGGTGGCATCAAGGGTGGTGTTTCGTATGGTGCCACGGATGAACTGGGGGCGGAAGCCGTCGAGAACCCGCTGCATGTGAAACGCTTGCACGCCACCATGCTGCATCAGTTGGGGCTCGATCCGAACGCTTTGAGTTACTTCTATAGCGGGCTTGATCAGAAACTAGTCGGTGTCGAGCATGTCGAACCGATTCGCGAGATCATTTCGTAACACGAAAACTCATACAATAATTTAAGAACTTTAATGCGCCTTCTGATCTGTTCAGATGGTGCATTTTTATGCGCAATGTACGGGTCGCGTCGTTTTTTTTATAGGAGTAGAATGGCGGAAAGACACCCCCTACTGTGTTCAAATTCAAACCTGCGACGAGGTGGCAGCCATGAGCAAGATCGATCTAAAAGGATTGGGTATCGAAGTTGAAGATGTTCGTCGGAATATGCCTCCTTGCGTGCTATACGAGGAAGCAATCCGGGACGAAGAAGACGCAGCCATCGCCGATACCGGGGCGTTAATTGCCTACAGTGGCGAGAAAACAGGACGTTCGCCTAAAGACAAACGCGTGGTCGAATGCGACAGTTCGAAAGACGACATTTGGTGGGGACCGATCAACATTCCGATCGAAGACCATGTCTTTCGAATCAACCTAGAGCGGGCCAAAGATTACCTAAATACCCGTAAAAAGCTGTACGTCGTCGATGCGTACGCCGGTTGGGATCCGAAATATCGGTTGAAGATTCGGGTGATCTGCTCGCGACCGTACCATGCGTTGTTCATGTACACCATGTTGATTCGGCCTACCCCAGTCGAGCTAGAATCGTTTGGCGAACCGGACGTGGTGATCTACAACGCCGGCCGCTTCCCTGCCAATCGTCATACGCCTGGTATGACCTCGAAAACCAGCGTCGATGTGAATCTGGAAGACCGAGAGATGGTGATTCTGGGAACGGAGTACGCCGGGGAAATGAAGAAGGGCGTCTTCACCATGATGAACTACTACATGCCGAAGCAGAATGTTCTGTCGATGCATTGTAGTGCGACTTGTGCCCCCGATTCGGACCGGAGCAGCATCTTGTTCGGCCTGTCAGGCACCGGAAAAACAACCCTTTCGGCGGATCCCAAGCGATTGTTGATCGGCGACGACGAACATTGCTGGAGCGATGACGGGATTTTCAACATCGAAGGGGGCTGCTACGCCAAAGCAATCGATCTGACGCCAGACAACGAGCCAGAAATCTTCCAGGCTCTGCGATTTGGGGCCGTGCTGGAAAACGTGGTCTACGACCAAGAAGATCACCACGTCAATTTTCACGATACCAGCATCACCCAGAACACGCGCGGTGCGTACCCGATCGAGTTCATTCGCAACGCCAAGATCCCTTGTGTGGCGGGGCATCCTAGCGATGTGATTTTCCTGACCTGCGATGCTTTTGGGGTGCTGCCTCCAGTTAGCAAGCTGACTCCGGCTCAGGCCATGTATCACTTTATCAGCGGTTACACGGCTAAAATCGCCGGGACTGAAGTGGGAGTGACCGAGCCGCAAGCGACGTTTAGCCCTTGCTTTGGTGGCCCCTTCTTGGTGTGGCATCCAGGCAAATATGCGGAACTTTTGGCAGAGAAGCTCGAAAAGCACAAAGCCAACGTTTGGCTGGTAAACACCGGCTGGACGGGTGGGGCTTACGGCGAAGGGGCACGAATCAAACTGAAATATACCCGTGCGATTGTCGACGCGATTCATAGTGGCGAACTAGCCGACGCGCCAACGGAAGCCGATCCGGTGTTTGGTTTTGAAGTGGTAACCGCTTGCCCGAACGTGCCGGATGAGATCTTGGTGCCGAAGCAAACCTGGAAGGATGCGGACGGGTATCACAAGACGTCTGCGAAACTGGCCTCGTTGTTTACTGAGAACTTCCAGAAGTACGTTTCCGGTGTCTCGGATGCCGTGCGTGAGGCTGGGCCGGTGTCGAATTCGGCGACCACTGGGTGATTCTTCGCCCGATTCCGATTATGCTCAGAAAACGGCCTGAGCGACTTGCTCCGCTCAGGCCTTTCGCAAGCAGCATTTATTTTGTCGGAGTCGGTAGGCTGTGGGCACTCGAAGCATCTTTCTCTGTGGATTGTTGATCGCTGGCATGGGAATGATTTCCCGGCCGGTCGAAGCGGCCGATCAGACGCAACGCCCGAACTTTGTTTTCTTTCTGGTCGACGATCTCGGTTGGGCCGATCTGTCGTGCTACGGTAGCACGTTTCACGAATCGCCCAATATCGACGCGCTGGCCGCCAGCGGCATGAAGTTCAATCATGCCTACGCCGCGTGCCCGGTTTGCTCCCCTACGCGAGCATCCATTATGACCGGACGCCACCCAGTGCGGGTTGATATCACCGATTGGATTCCAGGGAATCGTGGCACCGGCAAATTTCTGCAAGTCGAAGATCGTGACAACCTCGCCCTGGAAGAAGTGACAATAGCTGAAGTGCTGAAAGAGGCAGGCTATCAAAACTTCTTTGCCGGCAAGTGGCATCTGGGGGACGAAGGACATTACCCGACCGATCAAGGCTTTGATTTCAACATCGGCGGCAATCACGCAGGCTCGCCCCCTGGTGGTTATTATGCTCCGTGGAAGAACCCAACGCTCACTGCCAAAAAAGATGGCGAGTATGTCACCGAGCGTCTGACGGAAGAGTCGATTAAGTTCCTTGAAACGCGTGACCAAGCCAAGCCGTTCTTGCTTTACCTTTCGTACTACAACGTTCACACACCGATCACGCCCTACAAGAAGCGAGTAGAACACTTCCGCGAAAAGGCCGCTGCCACCATCGAAGGGGAAACGCCGACGATTCCCGAACACGAAGGCATTTCGCGCGCTCGGCAAGACGATCCATCCTACGCTTCGATGATTGCTGCGGTCGATCAAAGCGTCGGAGAGGTTTTGGCGAAGCTAGATGAGTTGAAACTAACAGACAATACGGTTGTGTGCTTCTTTTCCGATAACGGTGGCCTTTGCACAGTTCGCCGTCCTGGGCCGACCAGCAATCTTCCCCTCCGCAGTGGCAAGGGTTGGTTGTATGAAGGTGGCGTACGAAGTCCGCTGATTGTGCGAGCTCCAGGCGTGACAAAAGCGGGCAGCGTTTCCGATGTGCCGGTGGTTAGCACCGATTTCTTCCCAACCATGCTCGAACTTGCAGGCCTGCCCCTGCAGCCAATGCTGCACGCCGATGGGCAATCGCTCGTTTCTTTGCTGGGCGGGGCAGGGGAGCAGCCAGAGCGAGCCCTCTATTGGCATTATCCTCATTACCACGGTTCGACCTGGAAGCCAGGGGCTTCGATTCGGGAGGGGGATTGGAAGTTGATCGAGTTCTATGAGTACGACGAAGTCGAGCTCTACAACTTGGCCGACGACCCCGGCGAACAAAACGACCTGAGCACCTCTCAACCGGAAAAGACCGCCCAACTTCGCGAGAAACTGCATACGTGGCAAAAAGAGATGCACGCGAAGATGCCCCAACCCAATCCTAAGTACCAACAACCTGGAAAATAGCTGATTTCCCTGGTTTGTGAAGATTGCTAGCTGGGCTACAATCGAGCCGCAACATCCCTCCTAAATATCCGCTTACCAAGACGAAGCCCGCTTAAGGAACCTGGTTAATGCTGAATCCCAAGGTCATCAGCTTATCGGTGATGATGTTTCTCCAATTCTTTGTCTGGGGCTCTTGGTATGTGAGTCTTGGTCCTTACATGTCCGAACGAGAAATGTTTGACATGATCTCGTGGGCCTACACCGTGGGGCCGATCGCAGCAATCATCTCGCCGTTCTTTTTGGGATTCATCGCCGACCGCTATTTTGCTTCCGAGCGTGTTCTGGGTGCGCTTCACTTTCTTGGGGCGATTGCGATGTTTATCGCCCCGATGGCTGCTGAGATTGACTCAGTCCTGTTCGTCTTTGTGCTGTTCATCCATATGCTGTGTTACATGCCAACATTGGGGCTAACCAATACGCTGGCGTTTTCCAATATCGATGATCAGGAAAAGCAGTTTCCGATTATTCGAGTATTTGGAACCATTGGCTGGATTATTGCTGGGATTACGGTTGGTACGATCTTACATGCGAATACAACGGATACTCAATTCTATCTAACCGGTATCGCTGGGATTGCCTTGGCACTGTATAGCTTTGCTCTGCCTCATACGCCGCCGCCATCTGCAGGAAAGACGGTTACGTTCCGAGAGATCATTGGTGCTGATACGTTGGCCCTGATGAAAGAACGGTCTTTCACCGTTTTCATCATCGGTTCATTTCTGATTTGTATTCCATTGTCCGCTTACTATGCATTCGCTTCGACCTTCGCCGGCAAAGTTGGTTTTGAAGATATGACCACGGTGATGGCAGCTGGGCAGGGATCAGAAATCCTCTTCATGTTGCTGATGCCGTTGTTCTTCCGTCGTTTGGGTGTCAAATGGATGCTGTTCGCCGGTATGGCTGCCTGGGTGCTCCGATATGGTTTGTTTTCTGGCGCCGACGCTGACAACGTCAAATGGATGGTTTTCCTGGGAATCCTCCTGCATGGTATCTGCTACGATTTCTTCTTTGTTACCGGCTTTATCTATACCGACAAAAAATGCGGCCCGGAACTCCGTGGTCAGGCACAAGGTTTCCTTGTGTTCGTCACACAGGGGCTTGGGCTTGGTATTGGAGCTCAGGTGATGGGAGCGATTGCTGGCTATTACACCGCTGAAGATGGAGCGAAGGACTGGCAAATGATTTGGCTGATGCCTTGTATCATGGCGGGCGTCGTTATGATTCTGTTCGGCCTACTCTTCAACGACAAAGTGGAAGCCACTGAGGACGAAACAGGCTACGGGACCGACGAGGCCCCGGTTAGCGAGCCATCGCATTAAGTGAATTTCAGCGACAACAGGCACTTATTCTGGTCGTTTAGCCTGGAAAGTTGACTGCAGAACAACCTAAAAAGACGCCGCCTAGGGAACTCAGGCGGCGTTTTTTGTGCGCCAGAGCGGTGTAGCAGTTGTCTTAAGTTGCTTTCAATAAACAGTTTACCGATCTCTTGGGGAAATTTCTTTTAAATTGCCGAGATTTTCTAAAGCTCGCAGTTTGACACTAGAGCGATGTGACATAGGTTTCAAGTGTCAAGGCAAGTGCAACACACGGCACCTTGATGGCAACGGGAAAAGTTGCCAGTCATTACTCGTCTCATCTGGAACTCATCAAAACCTTAAGGGCTAGCGAGTTTCCCGGTATTCGGGCAATGGCCTGCTGCCAATGTCCCCCGACAAAGGCAAACTGGCCGCGAGGCCAGGACGCAAAGCCTAGGACCACTTAACGGTGGCAGCCAGGCTGCCGAAGGGTTGACCCTGAGCGATGTTCGCTCACTTCCTGATGGCTGTGTATGGGACTGAGGCATTTACTTAGAGGTCCACATCCAACCGAGTTTTGCAGGCCGGCGAGATGGATTCGCTGTGGTTGGATAGTGGTATTAAGCATCTTTAGTATTGTGCCGCTTTTGGCAACGTTGGAGAAAAACTCATGCAAGGTCTCATCCAAAAAGTACAGAATTTTCTGGTATCCGAAGACGGTCCCACCGCGGTTGAATACGCCGTGATGTTGGCCCTGATCGTGATCGTATGTTTGACTGCGATTCAGGCGATCGGTACCCAGGCGAACCAAACGTTCACCTCGATTGGTAACGAAATGCAAACCGCCAATGGTAAGTACACCCCGTAACTTGGGTACTTACAGCGCATGAAGTCAGTCGGTGGCTTAAGCGTTGATTGGTCGAAAATCGGAAAGCCCCGGGGCACCCCATCGCGGGGGCCTGCGGGGCTTTTTTTTGCTTTGGATCGATTGTGGCGGGAATAACGAAACACTGTGCGACGGCAAGCTTTTCCCTTTAAGCAGAAATTGGGGAAAAAGCGGTCACGGTCGACCGCACGGATGCTTGCAGTGAGCTACTGTTTGGTGCCGGATTCCTTGAACTCAGGGGAACGGCAGCGAAAACGTGGTTACCTGGATTTAGCGCATTCAATAAGTGGTCAACCTTGCATACGACGCGCAAGGTGAGGAGAGAGTCATGGATCTTTTTGTAAGCTTGTCTGAAGTTATCGCAGAACATTGGCCTGTTTGGGTCGTTACTTTCACCTTGATTCTGGCAGCTGTCATCGATGGCTTTGAATTAAAGGTGCCGAACTGGATCACGTTCCCATTTGTTGCTAGCGGCTGGGTTTACAGCTTCTGCGCATTTGGCTGGGAAGGTCTTGGCTGGAGCCTGTTTGGCACGGTGATTGGTTTGGCTCTTCTTCTGCCGGCCTATGCAATTGGTGGCATGGGAGCTGGCGACGTGAAGTTGCTTGCTGGGGTGGGTGCCTGGATGTACGGCATGCACACGTTCTATGCGTTTTGCATTTCGGCGATTGTTGGTGCCGTGTTAGCGGTTGCCATGGTTGCAGTTCGCAAGGGCTGGAAAAAGCACTCGAACAACGCTCGCATTATTCTGAACGAGATCATGACGATTCGTGATCCGAATCAGTTGTCCAGCATCGCGGCCGAGCGAAAGCCCACGATGCTCCTGCTGCCTTACGGTATCCCGATCGCAATTGGGACTATTGGTTACTTCATCTGGATGGGACTGCTGGTATGACCCCGACACCTGCATGCACAGACTGCGCAACCGGTAATGTAAAAATGGGAGATATAAACGCGACTTTGCGAGCTCCCGATTTACGCCTTGATAAGGCATGCCGGTTATTCCGATTGAATCGATCAGGGGCGGCGGTGGTGGAATTTGCCATCGTAGCGCCGCTCTTTATCCTCCTGATCTTTGGAATGATCGAATACGGACGGATGGTCATGGTGCAGCAGGTGATTACAAACGCTTCACGCGAAGGGGCTCGGCGAGCAGTGCTCGATGGAGCGACCACTTCAACTGCAGTGGCTGCCGTAAATGAATTCCTCGATACGGCAGCCGTCAACAGCGGATCTGTCGAAGTAATTGTTTCGCCAGACCCGCCAGAAAACGCTGGCTATGGTGGCGCAGTTACGGTCACCGTTTCGGTTCCGTTCAGCAAAGTCAGCTGGTTACCGTCTCCGATGTACCTCGGATCAACCACCTTAGTTGCGAAAACAACGATGCGGCGAGAAACCGTTAAGTAACCGTTGATGCAAACTGTAACGAATATACGGAAATTGACAAACGCATTGATCGTGCGACTCGAACGGTTTGTTTTGACCTTCTTGTTGGCACGACCCGATAAATCCCCATAACCACGAGCCGTGGCCAGAGGGGCCTGAGGAGCTAGCGTATATCGGCACGGAGGCTAGCTGAACTAAGGAAAACCAAATGCGTCCAAAATCAATCATTCTGATCATTATCGCACTCGGGTGCGGGCTTGTCGCTTCGATCGGCATTAGCCAAGTGCTCGAGCAGAAAACGGCCGCGCCGGTACCTCAGGTCGAGATGGAGAATATCTTTGTCGCCTTAGAGGACATTGATATCAATGAACCGATCACGCCCGAGATGATCAGGTTAGAGCCATGGCCAGCGGATAAGATTCCTGACGGAGCGATTCGCGAGCTAGAAAATATCGAGAACCGTCGACCACGTTCTCGCCTGTTCACGGGCGAAGTTATCTTGGAAGGAAAGCTGTTTGGTTCGGAAGAAGACCATGGAGCTTCCAAGTTAATTCCCAAGGGATACCGCGTTCAAGCGATTCGAGTGACCGCAGACAGTGCCGTGGCTGGCCTCGTCCTGCCGGGCGACCGCGTCGACGTGCTGGTTTATCTGCAAGTGATGAACCAGAACAATCGTAGCCAAAAGAAGCAGATGACTCGGACGATTCTCACCAATTGCCGCGTGTTTGCTGTCAACGAACAGATTCATCGGGAAACCGATTCCCAAGGGAACTCGATCGCCGCCAAGACGGTCTCGCTCCTGGTGACGCCGAAGCAAGCGGAAATCTTGGTTTTGGCATCCAAGCTAGGTAGCTTGAGCTTGTCGCTTCGTCCGCCGGATGAATCGGGTGACGATGAAGCGGGCACAGCCGATGAAGCAACCTTGCGAGAATTGCTGGGTGAAGCGCAGAACGCTGATCCTCAGCAAGATCAGCCGCCGGCACCGCAGCCAGCGATGGTCAAAAAGGACTCGACCAGCAGCACCAACAGCTTCCTCGACTTCCTGAAAAATGCAAAGCCTGTTACGACGACTTCGACCACGGTTAACACCACACCTTCCCCGGCCAAACCGGAATGGACAATGGACTTGTTAAGTCCTGATGGTGTTCGCCGCTTTGAATTTGGCAGTGACGATCAGTTGCCGCAAGAAGTCGGCTCCGGTGGGGCTTCGATGCCTAGCGGGTTCAGCAGTCCTGCCCCGATTCCGGCTCAAACAACACAAACCACGAAGCTTCCCACTTTGCCGCCAGGCACGGTGGGGCAGCCTTCGCCAGGCAGCACCCCAGAGCCTAAATCGGACCTGGATAGGTTGCCGCCACCCAACGATCAAGACTCCATGCCAGCGGGGTCAGACTCAGACTCAGACTACGGACCGGACGCCGCCTAGTTACGTCCAGATTTTTCCACGGATTGGGAAATCGTTATTTCGGCGCAAGGAAAATCACGGATGATTATCATGCATCGCTTCGCGCGACATTTCGTCACGACAGCCGCCTTGTTGGCGCTTGCCGCGACCTGCGGCCAAGCCCAGACACAAGACGCGGCTCCGGATGTCAATTTCCAAGTCGCTTCTCCCAATCAGCGTTTGGAAATGATCGTCAATTCCAGCCGCATCTTTACCTTGGACAATAAGATTCCCAAGGCTCAGGTCAACAACCCAGACCTGTTGCGGCTAACTCCGCTATCTCCGAACAAGATCCAGGTCTCGGCCTTAAAGCCAGGCGTTACGCAAGTGAACTTGTGGTCGGAAGACGGCAGCATTTTCACGGTGGATGTGATTGTGATTGGCGATGGCCGCGAACTGCAGATGCTGCTGGAAAGTGAATTCCCCAACGCAACCATCAAGGTCCGTCCGTTGGCCAGCAGCGTGGTGCTGTCTGGGTTTGTCGATCGGCCAGACGCGGTTAGCCGAATTGTGGCCATGGCCGAAGACTACTACCCTCGCGTTATCAACAATATCACGGTGGGTGGTGTGCAGCAGGTGATGCTGAAGACCAAGGTGTATGAAGTTTCGCGGACCAAATTGCGGACGCTCGGTTTCGACTTTGCAGCCTACAATGGCAACGATTTCTTTGTGTCGAGCATCAGTGGAATCATCTCGAGTGTTGCCGCTCAAACGGGGCAAATCAGCACGAACTCAGCCGATACGGTGACGTTTGGTGTGGTGGGTAACAACAGCGGTTTCTTTGGGTTTATCGAAGCTCTTCGCCGCAATGGTCTGACCAAGTTGCTCTCGGAACCGACGTTGACTTCGGTGAGTGGGCGTCCGGCCAGCTTTCAATCGGGTGGTGAAGTTCCGATTCAGGTTTCTTCTGGCTTAGGTACCACCTCGATTCAGTTCAAAGAGTACGGTACACGCGTTGACTTTGTTCCCATCGTGCTTGGCAATGGAAACATCCGCTTGGAAATTCGCCCCTTGGTGAGCGAACTCGACTACAGTGTTGCCGTTAATGGAACGCCCGGTTTGAAGACCCGTTGGGTTGATACTTCCGTGGAAATGAAAGCGGGACAAACGCTGGCCCTGGCTGGTTTGATTCATGAAAAGATCGAAACCGAAAGCCAAGGTTTGCCATATTTGGCCGACATTCCTTGGGCAGGTGCTGCCTTTCGCCGCGAACAAGATCGACGGAACGAAGTTGAATTGCTGATAGTGGTGACGCCGGAGTTGGTCGGAGCGTTGGATCCGAACGAAGAGCCATGTGCCAAGCCAGGCACATCCAGCGGTCTGCTTAACGATACCGAACTCTACTGGCGTGGGTACACCGAAGTCCCGAACTGCGGTCCCAATGGTGGGGCAGCAGGGATGAGTGGTGGTGATATGAGTGGCGGCATGATCGGACCCACAGGACCGAGCATGATCGATGGTGAACTGATTCAGCCTGGCACACCCCTGATGGAAGTGCCCGCGCCCAGCGCACCGACGATTCAAATGAATTCGGAAATGCGTAGTGTACCGACTCCATCGGGGCCACGAAGCCAGCCGGTCTCGATCCAGCGGCCTGCCCCTGTGATGCGATCGGCCCCAGAAATACGGCGACCCGTAGCTCCGCCGCCCGCCTCATCCCAGCCAATGGGAGCAATGCCTGCGATGATTGGACCATCTGGTTACGACACGCTCGATTTTTAAGACGAAGGTGCGAATTGCGTACTAGAATTTCCTAAACCGAAAAAAAGGGAAATCTCTTCTTAGTGTCGCATTCGTGTCAGGAAAGAAAATATCGCTATGAGCAATGTATTACGAGTCGCTCTGGTCGATCCGAAGGACTCATCGCGAGAAACGTTAAAATCGACCCTGTTGGGGATGGATATTGTCTGGCTCGAAGCGGAGTGTTCGCGATATGAATTCTTCGCCGATGTGGTTGGACAAACCAATCCTGACATTGGGATCGTGTCCATCGATTCCGACCCAGACAAAGCGGTACGCTTGATTCAAGAGGTCCACGAGAGCACACCAGATTGCAGCATTCTGGTAGTAAGTGGATCCAGCGATGGCCAATTGATCTTGCGCGCCATGCGGGCCGGTGCCAAAGAGTTTCTTACGCAACCGCTGGGCATTGAAGACCTGGTCAGCGCCCTGGAACGAATCGGCCACCAACGTTTCGGCAAGGGAAGCACCAAATCGCGAAGCTGTAAGGTGATCACCGTATGTGGCGCAACCGGTGGCGTTGGCGCGACCAGCTTAGCAGTAAATTTGGGCTGTATTCTTGCGAGCAAAGAAGAGAACAACGTTGCGCTGATCGACCTCGACCTGGCACTGGGAGACAGCGACGTGTTTCTGGATACTATTCCGGATTACACATTGCTCGATGTCGCACAGAATATCAAGCGACTCGACTTCAACTTGCTGAAGCGCTCGCTAACCAGACATAGCAGCGGCTTGTATCTGCTGCCACGCCCGGTGCAATTGCAAGACGAAGCGCCCATCTCGCCGGATGACTTGACGCGTGTGATTGGTTTGATGAAAGCGACCTTCACGCACTTGATCATTGACACCTCGAAGTCGTATTCGGCCCTCGATATGGTGGCCATGAGAGAATCCAATATCAACTTGATGACAATTCAATTGGACCTGCCATGTCTGCGGAATGTGGTCCGTTTGATGATGAGCTTCGGAGAAATTGACGGGCTTAAAGAGAAGACGAAAGTGATCGTCAACCGTGTTGGTCTCGACAACGGTGAAATCAGCTTGAAGAAAGCCCAAGAGACGATTGGTAGCGAGATCTACTGGCAGATCCCCAATGAATACCGCGTGATGGTGGAAGTGCGGAATAACGGGGTGCCGCTGATCGAACAAGCCCCGAGAGCCGGCATCACGCAAGCGTTGGTTGGCTTGGCAGAATCTTTGGCGGGCGACGGCAGCAAGAAGGCCAATGCAAGCAAGTCGGGAATTGGACGTTGGTTCGGTTTCTTATCGTCAAAGAACGAAAAAGCGGCCAAGCCCGAAGAATCGGAAGTTTCTGCTGCCGACTAGATTTTTCCTCGCAACGAACGCGGATTATCTATCCCTATCCGCGAAGTTGGTAACGACCGCACATTCCGTGCGGTTTGCTATTTTCGGAACTTCGTCTCTCTCGCGCAAGTTTACGTGAGCTATGTTTTTAGGGACCGTTGCGTAGCCCTTGCTTGGCTCGGTCCTTTTCTCCTTGGGTAGCTCCACTCCTGCGATCTCGCCGCTGCTTTGCGGCATGCTGATGGCACGGCAACGTGAGGGGTTAGCCCAACAGAAATCTGGCATGCAAGCAGGGGAATTCAGGGCTGTCATCAAGTAGACGAAGGAATCGGATCATGCGACCAACGGTATCGGATCCCAAAGTATCGAACTCAAAGCAAGCAGAATTCGAGAACCTGAAACGGAAAATCCACGGCAAACTCGTGGACAAACTCGACCTTTCCAAGATCGGCGAATTGGAGGGGGACGTTCTCCGGCGTGAGATTCGTTTAGTCGTTGAGCATTTGTGCGACACAGAAGAAACGCTGCTCAATCGAACTGAGCGGGAACGCCTGATTGAAGAAGTCTTGGACGAGACGTTCGGCCTAGGCCCGCTGGAACTGCTTTTGAAAGACCATGGGATCAGCGATATTCTGATCAACGGTCCTCACCAGATCTATTGCGAAAAGAGCGGCAAGCTCGAACTGAGCAGTGTGAAGTTTCGCGACAACGAACATCTCTTGCAAATCATCGACCGCATCGTGTCGAAGGTTGGTCGTCGTGTCGACGAAACCTGCCCAATGGTCGACGCGCGGCTGCCTGACGGCTCGCGTTTTAACGCCATCATTCCGCCACTGGCCTTGGATGGTGCAGCCGTTTCGATTCGTCGCTTTGGTTCCAATCCCCTGAAATTGGAAGACCTACTTAACTACAAAGCATTCACGCCTGAGATGGTGATGCTGTTGGAAGGTGCCATCAAGGCTCGCTTGAATATCATCATCTCCGGGGGTACCGGTTCTGGTAAAACGACCCTGCTCAATACGCTGTCCAGCTTTATTAGCGGTGCCGAACGGATCGTCACGATCGAAGACGCGGCGGAACTTCAGTTGCAACAGGATCACGTGGTCCGCCTGGAAACACGCCCACCCAACGTGGAAGGGAAGGGTGGCGTCACCGCGACCGACCTGGTGAAAAACGCCCTGCGTATGCGACCGGAACGAATCATCATCGGTGAGTGTCGTGGTGCCGAAACGCTGGACATGCTACAGGCCATGAACACCGGTCACGAAGGTTCGATGACCACGATTCACAGTAATACGCCGCGCGATGCAATCGCGCGTATTGAAACGCTCATTTCGATGTCTGGCTTTGAATTGCCCGTTAAAGCCATGCGACAGCAGATCGCCAGCGCCGTCGATTTGATTATTCAAGCCAACCGTTTGCAAGGTGGTCCGCGGCGCGTGACCCACATTACCGAGGTGATCGGGATGGAGCAAGAGACGGTTGTGATGCAAGACATTTATCGTTACGAGCAGTCGGGTATCGATGAAACGGGCCGCGCGCGTGGTCGTTTCATCTCGACAGGTGTTCGTCCCAATTTCATGGAACGGCTCGAATCGGCTGGCGTTCGTCTGCCCGCAAGTGCGTTCCGTGAACGAATGATGCTCGAAGACTAACTCGGAAACAGTAGAGAAGCGATCATGTTGACGCTAGTAATCCTCGTTACAGTATTCGTTGGTGTAGCTACTTTGGTAGGCGCCGTAGCGCTGTTGTTTCGTGGGGATGCCAATCCCGAAATTGAAGGACGATTAGAGGTCTTGACCGGGCGCGGAAAGGCCGATCAAGGCAAAGCAGAACAGCAGGGTGGAATTCTCAGTCGCCCCGACGAAGTAGGCGGAGCGATCGAGGACTTTATCGCGCAGTATTTCAATTTGCGGCTCTACTTGGACCAAGCCGCAATGGATACCTCCGTCGCGAACTTCCTTACCCTTACCGCAGCGTTGGCGGGTGGTGCTGCGGTAATACCTTTTTTGCTGGGCCTGCCGTTCTATGTGGGGCCTCTGTTGGCCGTCCTCTTAGGTTTCTGCCCGTTGGGATATGTTTGGTACAAGCGAGGCAAACGCCTGACCAAATTTGGCGAGCAACTTCCGGACGCATTAGAACTCATCGCGCGCGCTTTGCGTGCTGGTCATAGTCTTGGGGCTGGTTTCCACTTGGTGAGCGAAGAAATGCTCGATCCGATTGGGGGCGAGTTCCGCAAGGTGTTCGAATCGCAAAATTTGGGCGTGCCGCTCGAAGAAGCGATCGTCGATATGACCGACCGTGTTCCCAACCTCGACTTGAAGTTCTTCGGAACGGCGGTCATTTTGCAGCGGCAAACGGGTGGTGATCTCGCGGAAATTCTCGACAAAATTGGTCGTCTGGTTCGTCAACGCATGGAGTTGTTTGGCCAAATCCAAGCACTGACCGGCGAAGGACGTATCTCTGGGATCGTGCTGTTAGGCATGCCACCTGTTTTGTTTGGCGTGATGTGGTACTTGAATCCCACTTACGTGATGACGTTGTTTACCGATCCTTTAGGGCAACAAATGTTGGCCGGTGCGGTTGTGATGCAGTTGATCGGGGCTTGGGTCATTAAGAAAATCATCGATATCAAGGTGTAAGCGAGCCATGTTTGAATCAGGTACCAACGGCGTCTTGATTATTGCGGTAGCTGTCTTTGGACTTATCGCGACGGGAATTTATTTTCTGGCCGACACGTTTTTCAAAGATAAGAGCCGAGCCGAAGATCGGCTTGACGGCTTAAAAGATCCGTATCTGCGGGGCGGTCGTAACGACAAAGGGGCCAAGGGGAATGCTCTTGGCAGGGCGCTCGAAAAGGCCTCGCCCGCGTTAGCCAAGCCAATGCAGCCGACCAACGCGAAAGATGCGATCAAGTTGAAAGATCGGCTATCGCACGCCGGCTTTCGCAGCGAAGCGGCACCGACGACCTTCTTAAGCTTGAAGTTCGCCGGACTGATTTGCGGTTTACTATTTGGCGGTGGAACGTTTTTCGTTCTCGGAGACTATTCCCTCTTTGGAATCTTAAAGGCCGGGATTGTCTTAGGGTTCTTCTTCTACTTGCCGGAAGTTGGCTTGTGGTACTTGGGGAAGAAACGCAAGGAGCAGATCTTTCGTGGCCTGCCAGACGCGCTCGACTTGATGGTGGTGTGTGTGGAAGCGGGGCTCGGTTTAGACCAGGCCATGCGACGTGTGGCCGAAGAAATGAAGAAAACCTATCGCGTGATCGCCGAAGAGTTCGGCATGTGCAACTTCCAACTGCAAATGGGACGCGCTCGCGTCGACGTGCTGCATGAACTTGGCCAGCGAACCGGCGTGGAAGATCTCCGTTCGCTCGCCGCGATTTTGATTCAGGCAGACAAGTTCGGTTCCAGCGTCGCCCAGGCCCTCCGCGTTCAAAGCGATGCCATGCGTACCCGTCGGCGGCAGATCGCCGAAGAGAAGGCGGCCAAGACGGCGGTGAAAATGATCTTCCCCCTAGTGTTCTTCATTTTCCCGGGGATTTTCGTGGTGCTTGTCGGACCAGCTGCGATTACGGTTGTTCGCGAGATGCTGCCAATGATGGCAGCGAACTCGTAAGATTACGTCGAGATTAACGATTTTATCTTTCATAACGGCCAGGGCAGGTCATGTATTGCCCTGGCTGTTGTCATGTCGATTCCTTCTCTGAACGAGAATAGCGCGCCTCAGGTCAGCAGAGGCGGCATGGACCCCGGCGAGAACCCACGGAAGGCGGCCACGCATGAAGATCGGCAACCTATTTACCAAAACCATTTTGGCGTCTCTGCTATTCTGCTCTGTCAGCCAAGCGGGTTGGAACGAGATGTGGGGACGAGTCCGTCTCGATTACGCTCGCAACAAGTGCTGGCCAGCTCCTTTTGTCGAGCAAGATCGTGCTTCCGTGCGAAATTACTTCGACCAAATGACAGCAGCCGGTATTCGGTTGCAAAATACCTTGAGTGACCATAACTTTGAGCCAGTGAACAACGAGGTTGTTCTTACGCATTCTGGCAAATTGAAGGTGCGTCAAATTCTTATGTCGGCAGAAGATCGCCGCATGGTGTTTGTCATGCGTGGGCTGACCGAAGAAGAGACCAATACCCGCATTGCTGCCGTGCATGCGGCCTTGCAGGATCTGGTCGGCAACGCAGATGCCACGGAAGTGCTGGTCAGTCCCAACCAACCGATTGGTCGCTCGGCCGACTACATTGACGATGTCTACCGCCGCGAACGTGCCACGATCCCGGCACCACGATTGCCCGCAAACGCGGATCAATAAACGCAGACTGATGTCCGCTGCAATCAAAACCTCGATGTGTGTGGGGACTCGCATCGAGGTTTACGCAAATCGCTAGAGTGCTCGCCACTAAAATGCCGATGCAATGAAAAGAAGAAATAATCATTGCAGACTGCCCTATTGCTAGCGGGCATCGGCAGGCGAACCCAAACCAGTGCATGGAGGCAATGGTCCGCAAGGGCCCTGCAAGGGATCGATGCGAAAGACTATCGCGAAGAGCGTTTTAAAAACCTGCACCCGTGACCTGCTTTGTGTCGGATTGTCGGTGCAAGCATTGATCGTTGCCCCCACTTTGGGCATGGGTGCCGAACGCCCCAAGCCAATTCATCAGGTCAGCCGAATCTCTGCCGAGACCAACGAAGGGAGCAAGCTGCGTTTGGTGCAGTTTGCTGGGGAAGAACCGTCCTCGGGGAACTCGATCACTTCCGCTTTTAAGAAAGCGGGTAGCTCGATCACGGGCTTCTTCACGCCTGCTCCGAACCCCGTTCACGCAGCCCACGAGCCCAAGGTCGCCGACGACGATCCCATCAGCCTCTCGAACATGCCCGACGAGGTAAACGCGGAAGTTTATATGAACGCCGCACGGATGATGGAGAACGGACGCAACTTCGAGGCGGCCGAGCGTCAGTATAAAACTTGCCTAGAGAAGTTTCCCAAGCATCGGGTTGCTTTGATTAGTTATGGCCGGTTGCTGCATCGTAGCAATCGCCTGGAAGAGTCGCTTACGATTTACGAAAAAGCGGCCAAGTATCACCCGGAAGATGCCATTATCTGCAACGATATGGGGCTTTGTCTGGCCCGGATGGGACGCAAGGAAGAGGCGATGGGTAACTTCCACAAGGCAACGGTAATTGCCCCGGAAGATCCTCGTTATCGCAACAATCTGGCGATGGTCTTGGTGGAAGCTGGTCGTAATGAAGAGGCCCTTTCTCAACTTGTTTATGCCCATGGAGATGCCAAGGGGCAGTACAACTTAGGGTTCCTGTTGTATCGCAAAGGAGATACGGCACGGGCAGCGTCCGCTTTTCAAAATGCCCTGGCGGCAGATGCCACTTTGAAACCAGCGGAAGAGATGTTGCGCCGCATTCAAAGCGAGCAGCCCAGCTTGCCGCAGATGGCCGCACCTGCTCAGGGGAACGCAACATTCATTAGCGATCAATCGCGGAACAATCCGGTCCGTTCGATCAACCGTCCCGTCGAGACCAACAGGGTTCCGCCCGCTCCGGAGTTGGAACCACCTCGTTTACTGCCACCGGTGAACTAAGCCGGCCATTCCTTGGCTAGTTGCCGTTTGTGATCTCGGAACGCTCGCACAATTCAGCGAGTGTCTGCATGATGATCGGGCCGACCTCAGGGCTGCAGCTGTTGATTTCGCCATACTGAGACATGCTGCGGCCATAGGCAAACGGAGGATCGCGGTCCCATTGTCGTTTGGGGATGATGTACCCGATTTCATCATTGGCCAGGCCCATCAGCATCCAGGGATGGTTGCCGAGTAAGTCTCTTACGATCGGCTCGATCGGGGCTTCCGGATAGTCGACATGCGGCATGGGCGGGTTCGGTACATCACCGGTGACCAATTCAGGGTAAAGCTCGCCTGGGATGCCTAGCAATCGCAACGGCCCAAGCGAAACTACTGCGACTTCAGAAACAATCGCTCCCCGTTCAGGGCGAAATTGCCGAGTAATTGGTTTCCCCCAAGATTTTGAATTGCCGGTCCATTCGTAGCTGTCCCGGCGGATAACGTTCAGGGAACGGGCGATGCGGTATAAGGGATTGTCGATCGGTATAGCGACTTCTTCGCGCTGGATAACGATCGGGGTTAAAGGGATGGGGCGGCTAGCCTGCACGGCATCGATCACCGCTTGGCCAACTGCGTTCCCATAAGCTTCCGCGTACTCGAAGTTACCCGGGTGAACAGGCTGGTTACTTTGATCGACGATGCCATCCTGAGGAGGAGCCAAGAGACCGCCGATGGCGCCACTCACATACACGGTTGGACAAGCATACTCTTGTTCAAGTCGCTTTTGCGTATAGTAAGGAAAGTCGGCCGTGATTTGTGTGTTCTTCGAGCCTAACGCTTCTGGGTGTGCCGTTCCTTGGACAAGTTGCCCGACTGGTGTGTTGTCGACCAGTGAGCGGAACTGGATGACTCGTATGGTCGAATCGATCACAATCGGCAAACGGCTATCGTGGACCAACTCAGGGCGGTCGATCGTGCCAAACTGCGCGGTGACCGGCTTGAGTGTCGTGCTGAGCTGTTTGACGAGAGTCACGACGGCCCGTTCTACGCGGTGGTTGTAAGCGTCGTCGACACCAGACTTGATGACCGATTCGCCCCAAAGACCTATCGTGTCTGGCCCTTCGTGGCTATGGGTACTGCAGACCATCACGTAGTCGACTTCTGGCAGTTGTTGGCGAATTCTAAGTGTCGAAGGCAACGACCAGCCGATCAGGTCGAGACTGACAATTGCAACCGATTGCTGCCCGTCGGATAGCAAAATCCCTCGCGCATTGAGGCGGTCGTGAATGTCCGTGGCGGCTCGGCCATGGTAGTAACCTGCCAGCCAAACGGCCTTGTTTTGGGCAAGGTCAGGCGTGATATCAACGTGGCCGATCGAAAACTGCAGCGGAGCGGCAAGCAAAGTAGGCGGGGCAGCCCACGAAACGATCGCCCAGGTAGCCATCGCGACTATGACGGTAAGAAATCGCACAGAAATCGTACTCCCCCCCTGTAATAAGCAAGAGATAACTTTAGCGTGCCGTGCCCGTGTTCAATTTAGTCTGTTCTCGGAAGGGGAACAACACACGGTCGTTCTCTATGCTAAGTCGCCTGTTTCATGGACCAAAGTTGATGGGCGTACGTACTTCACTCGGGGAACGAGCCAAATCATGGCGATTTTGGGGCTTTCTTCGGATTGTTCCGATTGTGGGGGATCGGTTCTGGTGGCGTCGAATTACCAGGCGGGGGGCTAGATACGAGATGCTCGTAGACGGCGAACCGCCGATTTGCTATTTTTGGCTGCTATGGAAAGCATGGGACAAGAATTACCAACGAGCTCATGGAAGACGGAAGAAGAGCTGATCGAAGCACTTCGCCGCCAGGAAGACGATGCGTACGAATTCTTGGTCCGTTCGTACAGCGGTCGTTTATTGGTAGTCGCCAAACGCTTTCTCGGGCAAGACCAGGACGCACAAGATGCCGTTCAGGACGCCTTTCTTTCGGCCTTCAAAGCGGTGGGCGATTTCGAGGGGAACTCGAAGCTCTCGACCTGGTTGCACCGCATTGTGGTGAACGCCTGCTTAATGAAGTTGCGTTCGCGAAAGCGCAAGCGGGAAAAAACGGTTGAAGAGTTACTGCCACACTTTGTGGCTGATGGACACCGTGACCAAGTCGAGCCTTCCTGGGCAGTTACGTTTGATACGGCAGTTCAAAGCCGGGAAACCCGCGAAATAGTTCGTCAAAGAATTGAAGAATTGCCAGAAAGTTACCGAACCGTATTGCTGCTTCGTGACATCGAAGAGTTAAGTACAGAGGAAACTGCGGCACGATTAAATTTAAGTGTTTCAGCCGTCAAGACGCGGCTACATCGAGCCCGACAGGCTTTGAAGACCCTGTTGGATCCGCATATGAATGGCGGGTACTAACATGAAACTGACATGCAAGGAACTTTACGACTTCATGGGGGATTACCTAGATGGTAACCTTCCCGATGACGTGATGTGCGTGATGAAAACTCACCTATCGCGCTGCCCATGCTGCGAGCACTATCTGGAAAATTACCGCATGGCTATCAAGCTGGGCAAAACCTGTTGTAAGCAATTTGCCGAAGAGCAAGTGCCCGATTCGGTGCCAGAACCGCTGATCCAAGCCATTCTAGAGGCCCGGAAAAAGAAATAATTGGGGCCGGTATCCGCCCACGAGGCGACGCTTGGTCACTTCAAAGAAAAAGGCCGTTTCAACGTCCGAAGAGCGTCGAAGCGGCCTTTGATTGTGTTCGTGGAAGGATACGTTGAGACTACCCTACCAGCTTGCGAAAGCCTGCGTAGAGTAGACCCAGCAGAGCTGAGATTCCGCCAATAATTTTTCCGATATTGCGAATCCGAAAACTGCCCGACGAACTGCTATTATTTGCGTACGTCTTTGTTCCGTTGTCACCTTCTTTATAGTCGAAGACGATACCGCAATGCGGGCAGCGATCGCCAGCTTTCACATTGCTCGAAACCGTTTTATTACAGCTAGAACAGTAATAATGGTCGACGACTTCTTGGCTGGGACCAAAATTTGAATTGGACGGGCCCGAGAATCGCGGGGGACGTGTATTGCTGGCAACTTGCTGCTGCTCCCGTTCTTTTTGTTTGGCCCGCCGTGCTTCTTCTGCCTCGTGCTCGAGTTGCTTTTGGTTGGCGTAGGCTAATTTCTCAGCTTCGCGCCGGCGCGCTTCTTCGATCTTTTGGTTTTCGGCTGCGATTTCTGCGGCGGTCTTAGGCGGTTCGTAAGCCGCAGTTTGATTGCCCAGCCGAGTTGGTTCGTAATTGTTATTGCTTGGCTGAGTAATTTCTGGCGGGGTGTAAGCAGGGCCGCCCATGGTTGGGTTGCTGCTGCCTGGCTCACCATTGCCAACAGGTTCGACTGGTTTCGGTGGAATCGAATCTTGTTCGCCCAGGGCTGTTAACTCGGCTCGCAGATAAGCTTGGTCCTCTTCGCTCATCTTATAGAACGGAACCTTGTGGGGCGTTTTGCCTTGCAACAAAATCACATGCCCGTCGAACATGCGGACGTACTTCGCTTTGATCTGGGTTCCCTGGTCGTCGGTCCACTCGCGCCAACCTTTTAAGTTACTGCGGCGGGGACGGGCGCTGGAGGAAGCTTCTTCTTCCTTTTGTTCTTCGAGGTACTCCTTGTCCGAGTTGCTGAAGCGATCGATCGAGATATCGTACGACTTCCCGTTCGAATCGATCCGGACCTTATTTCCATCGACGAATTCAACAAACTTGCCCGTTAGTGTCTTACCGGATGTGTCGGTCCAAGTGCGAACCTCAGCAGCTGTCGCAGCCGTTAGGAAAAGGCAGGATAATAAACAAGCGAAAAGGAATCGGCTGGCCACCATGATTTCCTCCCATCTTGGGTTGGCCCTAGTATTTCGGGCTGGCTAGGTTTACCGTCGCTAAATAGCTCTTGCGCGGTATGTTTTTTATGGATTCGTATGAGACGCGCAAATATTGATGGGGTTCCCTCAATTTTGATAGTAATTTTTTGGGGAAACCTTTCCCACGCGATATCTAGTTTAAGGGCACGCAGGAGCAAGTTAAGCTACTACCCGTCAGAGGTAGTTAGATGATACTAACATCTGAGACGGCTTGTCAATTTGAAACAGCGACTTTCTAGCAGAAATCTAACGGAGCCTACTTAGAGTTGGGGGCCCACTGGTTCCGCAGCTTCGGTTTCGTAGGATGACAAAACGCTTTGTGTCGTCGTCGCGTTCGCTGCTGAGGAAGGAAACATCATGCCGCTTAACGAGAGCTATCCTGCGTACTTGGCCAATAAGGCAATCTCGCCCAA
Source organism: Bremerella cremea (assembly GCF_003335505.1). Lineage (NCBI taxonomy): Bacteria > Pseudomonadati > Planctomycetota > Planctomycetia > Pirellulales > Pirellulaceae > Bremerella > Bremerella cremea. The sequence continues at coordinate 584,434 of NZ_QPEX01000010.1, read as the reverse complement.
TTTCGATTTGTCGGTGGAAGACAAGTTTCGCCAAACCGAGGCCACCAAAGTGCCTCTCGCTAGCGCTGAAATAATGCAGAAAGCGATCGCCAGTGCTGCGGAAGCGGCCAAGCCGATGGCGGAGCTACCTTCTTATCGCCGCCAGGAAGTGTTGCAGTATTGTGTGAAGCGGTTCGAGGAACGGGCCGAAGAGTTCGCTGTCGCGCTTTGTGTCGAAGCGGGGAAGCCGATTCGGGACAGCCGGGGTGAAGTGACGCGGCTGATCGATACGTTTCGTGTAGCGGCGGAAGAAGCGACGCGTATGCTTGGCGAGGTCATGCCGCTCGATATCAGCGCCCGGGCGACAGGCTATCGAGGCATGTGGAAGCGGGTGCCGATTGGGCCGTGTGCGTTTATCACGCCGTTTAACTTTCCACTGAACTTGGTGGCTCATAAGGTGGCGCCAGCGTTGGCGGTGGGGTGCCCTTTTGTGTTGAAGCCAGCCAGTAAGACGCCGGTGGGGGCCTTGTTGATTGGGGAGATCTTGGCCGAAACCGATTTGCCGGCTGGGGCGTTCTCGATTTTGCCAGCCAACCGGGAAGCTGCCGACTTGTTGGTAACCGACGATCGTTTGAAAAAGCTCAGCTTCACTGGTTCTCAAGATGTAGGCTGGAAACTAAGAGCGCGGGCCAGCAAAAAGAAAGTCACGCTCGAATTAGGCGGAAACGCGGCGTGTATCGTGGACGAAGGTACGAACCTGGAAGACGCCGTCGACCGGATCATCTTCGGAGCGTTTTACCAATCGGGACAAAGCTGCGTTAGCGTGCAGCGAATCTTGATTCATAAAAGCTTGTACGAGAAAGCGGTCGCACTGCTTTGCGAAAAAATTAGCCAATTGAAAACGGGCGATCCGCAAAAGGAAGATACCTTCGTCGGCCCGATCATTTCTGCACAGGATGCCGAGCGAATTAGCGATTGGATTGCTTCGGCCACGGCAGCCGGAGGCAAAGTGTTGGCGGGTGGGCAGCGCGACGGGATCATGGTTTCGCCGACTTTGTTGGCGGATGTGCCTAAAAACGAACCGGTTTGCGCCAAAGAGGTTTTTGGCCCGGTGGCGGTTGTCAGTTCGTTCGAGACTTTCGACGACGCCCTGGCGGAAGCAAACGATACCGATTTTGGCCTCCAGGTTGGTATCTTTACCCGCGACATTCAGAAAGTGATGAAGGCCTGGGATACGATGGAAGTTGGCGGCGTTATCATCGGCGATGTTCCGTCCTGGCGTGTCGATCACATGCCGTATGGAGGCGTGAAGGAAAGTGGCATCGGGCGAGAAGGTGTCCGGTTTGCCATGCAAGATATGTCCGAAATCCGTAACCTCGTCATTCGGAGTGTGCCAGACTAGTTCGTCCCCTCGATTTGGTGGGCCAGTGGGAGTTTGGGAGCCACTTTTTTTGCTTCCCTTTCTTTCCAGAAAATTAGGCGAATTGATCGCGTCTATCCAGTACAATCGCACCAGCGTAGATGAACTGCGCCCCTCCTAATATCACGAGCGATCTGCGGTCGATTCGCCTGGTTGCCTTGGCCAAGTCGTTTTCTCCCGTGTCGCCGTGCCCTTCCTTATTCGCTGAAAGGTTGATTGCATGTCGAAGCACAACGTTACGCGGCGCGCGTTTCTGAAAACCACCGGAACGGTCACGGCTACGGCAGCGGCCATTGGGCCAGGACTTTACCTGGGGGCGGCCGAAAAAACGGGTAACGACAAGCTAAACATGGGAATCATTGGCGCCGGAAACCGTGGGGCATCGAACACCGGGGGCGTAAGTGGTGAGAACATTTACGCGTTGTGCGACACCAATCCTCAAGCATTGGAGCAAGCCAAATCCCGCTATGCCGGGGCGAAAACGTTTAGCGACTGGCGCGAATTGCTGGAAGATAAGCAAATCGATGCAGTCGTGATCAGTACGGCAGACCATCATCATGCCGTGGCGGCCATAGCGGCGATGCGTGCCGGTAAGCACGTTTACTGCGAAAAGCCACTGGCCCATACCGTGGAAGAGGCCAGGCTCATGCAGGAAGTCTACGCTCAGAACAAGGGCAAACTGGCCACCCAGATGGGAACCCAAATTCACGCGACCGAGAACTATCGCCGCGTGGTCGAATTGATCGCGGCAGGGGCGATCGGACCGGTGACCGAGGCGCACGTTTGGTGTAGTCGTACGATCAATCCGGTGGATGTGGCGAAACTGCCAGAGCAAGCGATTCCTGAGGGCTTCAACTGGGATGCTTGGGTCGGACCAGCGGCCATGCGACCTTACAACACCAGCTATTGGCAAGGGGGCAACCTGAATTGGAATCGCCGCTGGGAATTCGGCAATGGGGTGCTCGGTGACATGGGAAGCCACCTGATCGACCTGCCTTTCTGGGCACTCGATTTGAAACATCCGACAAGTGTTGTTTCCGAAGGCCCCGCCGCTGACGAAGTCGCTTGCCCGTCGTGGCAAGTGGCGACCTGGGAGCACCCAGCACGAGAAGGAAACGTCAATTGGACGCAACCGACCAAGCTGGTTTGGTATCACGGTCCCGAAGGAATGAAGCGACGTAGCGACTATCTGCAACCGCTAGTCGGTAACGATACCGAGATCGACAAGTGGGGCATCGGGGTTGCATTCATTGGCGAAAACGGTGTGTTGGTTGCCGATTACGGCAAGCTGGTCCTTAGCCCGGGTGATAAGTTCAAAGATTATCCCGCCCCGACCAACAAGATCGAGCCCAGCTTGGGGCACTATGCGGAGTGGATTCATGCCGCCAAGATCGGAGGCGAATCGCTGTGTAACTTCACCTATTCGGGGAAGCTGATCGAGAACAATTTACTAGGAAACGTCGCCCATCGCGTGGGCAAGAAGCTTGTATGGGATGCGGCCAGCGGGCAGGTGACCAATGCCCCGGAAGCCGCTCAGTACCTGACGAAAGAGTATCGAGAAGGGTGGTCGATTTAAATCGCCGCGTTTTTCGTTTTCCGTTTATTATCTATGGCACCATTGAGGATAGCGTTCATGAAAACTTGGATTATGTTTGTGGCAACGTTGGCCTTTCTACCAACGTTTTGCCTAGCCGAAGAGCCCGTCAGCAAGGCGTGCATCGATGGCGAGGGGCCCGGCTGGGTTGCGTTGGGGAAAGACGACTTTGTCAAAGTCAACAGCAACGACGATACCTGGAAGTTCAACGACAACGGCTTGATCGAGTGTACCGGCCAACCGGTGAGTGTCACGCGCAGCGTGAAGCAGTACACCAATTTCGAGTTGGTCTGCCAGTGGCGTCATTTGAAAAGTGCCGGCAATAGCGGGCTGTTCGTTTGGACCATTCCTGAAAAGCTGGAAGAACTGAAAGGCCCTGGTCTGCCGGCAGGCGGGATCGAAGTTCAAGTGCTCGACCTTGGATACAAAGAAGCGTATGAAGAGGGTGGCAAGCGGAAGGCTGATTGGTTCACGTGCCACGGCGACGTTTTCCCGGTCGGCGTCAGTAAGATGACTCCCTTCCCGCCGATTTCCCCGAATGGCAATCGCAGCTTCCCTTCCAAAGATCTAAGCAAGGGGGTCGGGGAATGGAATCACTACTACGTCCGCGCCATCAACGGCGAAGTGCGATTGTGGGTCAACGGTGAAGAGGTTTCCGGTGGCAAAGACTGCCAGCCTGCGACCGGTTTTCTGTGCCTAGAATCGGAAGGCTCGCCGGTTGAGTTCCGTGGTCTCAAGATTCGCGAACTGCCGTAAGGCTTCGTCTTGGGTTTCGAAACAAAAAAGGCCATTCGCAGTCGTGCGAATGGCCTTTTCTATTTGGGTTTAAGCGGTCAAACGGCCTTAAACCGTCAAGCGACGCTGAATGGCATTGGGGGCGATCGGAATGATCTTCGTAGTGGCCGAGTAGTCGGCGACTAGCACGCTACGGGCCTTCTTTTGCTTCTTCAATTCGTACTGAATCACGTAGGCACCGATTTGAGTACCGTTGCCGGTGAAGACCGGAGGCCAGAATTCTTCCGGTCGACTCGAAAGCGTTTTGGCCAGCAAGCGAGTACCACGCCCAGAGTAACCACCGAGCATCATCTCGAGGCGGCCCTGCGATTCATGATAAACGTAAATCAGGTAGGCCGGCTCGTAGGTTGTTTCGTCCCACTTGCAGCAGCCCCAGCTACCATCTTCTTTTTCGTAATAGAAGCCCGGCGTTTCCGGCGAGAAGTTCTTCGAGAGTTGATCACCGCCACAGCACGAGCCAGGGAACTGAACGTTCTTCTCGCGGTGACGCAGGTAGATCGGAATTGCTCGTTGGCTGGGATCTTCGACTTCGTCTTGACTGACAAACGGGTCGGTGTTGAACGCGCTGGCCAGGCTCAATTCGATGACCGGGTTGCTACGGATACTGCCCAGGCTGATCAACGCTTTGTCTCCATCGACCGCTTGGAAGTTGGAGTAAACTTCGTGAGCGCGGCGATGAACTTCTTCGTCGTCGGCTTGGCCAGGGGCCCAGACCAGCGTTTGGAAAAGGTCTTCCGGTTGCGGAATTGGCGTGTCTCGTGAGATATAGCCATCGGCCGTCATCGAAAGCATGTCGGGCGAAAGATTGCTTTGACGATATTTGGCCGTGCCGCCGAGCGTTGAAATCCCGGTTAGCAGCTGACCTTGCAGGATCGTATCGGACGCGACCACCCAGGCCCCTTCGGCCCAGTTTTCGTCAGCTCGAATGCCGAGGCACATTTCAACGCGTTTGCGACGAGCAAGCAGTTCCCAGAAGTTTTCCGGTTCAACAGCAAACAAAGCCCCGGGAAGCTGATTGGCTTCGGCGTAGCCATGCTTGATGAGGAAGTCGCACACTTGGGCGAGTGCCGACAACGGGATGTACTTAGCTTCGTTCTTCAGCAACGAAGAGACTTGGTGGCGATCCAATCCAGTAAAGTCGCAGATCGCTTTAATGGTGCCAGGTCGTTTCTTAGGATCTGGCGAGTGATTTAGCAATTCTGCCAGGCGAAATGAGAATTTCATCTTGATTCTCCGAGCGTATGGTTGCTCTACCTAATCTTCGTTTTAACAGGGGTGAATTTTCCCCAGGCCGACATGGTGATCCTGCCGGTCCTTGCGAGACTCCGCCAAGTGGACGGTTGGCGTTACCTGGCGTACTCCTTAATGATGACTATCTTACCTTTGTTGTCAATGTAACTTTTTGCACCCTTAACGAAAAAATGACTAAAAGAAGTACCAACTGCACCTTTGTTGCCCGCTGTATCGCTTAGTTGGCCACAAGAAGGCCACAGAGAGGGTGGAGTTAGAAATTTTGGTGAAATCTCTGCGCGAAACTGCAAGCGATTCACGGGCGATTAGATTCGGCGATTTTGGAGGCTGCGCTGGTTAAGGTATTCCCAGAAGATCGCACCGGGATTCTCCTTGGTGCAAGCCAGTAGGTGATCGCAATTGTTCCGCGTGGCGATATCGACTAATTGGGCATTGAATCGCCCAACCGCTTGAAGATAGGCCTGACGAATGTCAGCCGGCTGGGCAATTTGCTGAGCATCGACTTCCAGCCCCACAAACCGTGTCATGCCGTCGAGGTTGAAGTTGAGTTCGTGATCGTGAATCAGTTGGACCAGAACGACGTCGTGCTTGTTGAAGCGGATACGTTGAATTGCCTGTTCTAGCTTAGTCAGATCGCCGAAGAAGTCGCTAAAGATCATCACGATCTCGCGGCGGGCCATGCGTTGGCTGAATTCGGAAAGGCAGGCATGCAGGTCGGTGGTATCGTCGGCAGCCGTTTCGTCGAGGTGCTGCGACATCCGGATGATTTGCGGCAACGCGTTGCTGGCCGGGATATGGCCACGAATCTTGGTATCAAACGTGGTGAACGAAACTTTATCTCCCTGACGCACAATACTATGGGCCAGGCTGACGGCTAGCCGCGAACCGAAGAGCATCTTCTGCGAACTCTCTTCGCCGTAGCGCATCGACTTGCTGATATCGAGCAACAGATGGCAGACAAAGTTGGTCTCCATCTCGTATTGCTTGATGAAGTATTTATCGCGCGTAAAGAAAACCCGCCAGTCGATATGCTTGGGATCATCACCGGGGACATATTCTCGGTGCCCCGAAAACTCAACCGCGAACCCGGACGCAGGCGACTTGTGCCCACCAGCCAAATTGCCACTGACCAAGCCGCGCGGTTCGAGCGAGCGACCGGAAAGTTGCCGCAGGAATTCGTAGTCGAGATATCGCGATAGGACGCCGCTACTCACAAGCTCACCTTATCCGTTCGGTTCATCGAGTTACGCTGCCGGGCAGGCATACGTTTTTTCTGCTGAGATCTCCGCTAAGAGCATCTCGATTAACTTGTCGCTGGTATAGCCGTTGGCCTGGGCTGAATAATTGGCAGCCAGGCGATGACGCAGCGCCGGTTTTACCATCGCTTGTACATCGCCGATGCTGGCATGATAACGCCCGTACAGAATGGCCCGCGCCTTAGCACACGTGACCAGCGTTAATAAACCGCGTGGCCCGGCTCCCCAAGCGACCCACTGATTCACAAACTCGGGGGCCTCTGGCGTGCCAGGGCGGGTGGCGCGAATTAATGCCCAGGCGTAACCAAGTACCTGATCACTAACCGGCACACGCTTAACTAACTGCTGGAACTCCGCGATTTGCTGCCCAGTCATGCAAGCGGAAATCGATTCTTGAGCTCCGGCGGTCACTCGGCGGGCGATTTCCCATTCTTCGGCCCCGGTGGGGTAGTCGACCCGAATGTGTAACAGAAAGCGGTCTAGCTGGGCTTCCGGCATCGGGTAAGTGCCTTCTTGTTCCAGCGGGTTTTGCGTGGCCAGCACGAAGAAGGGATCGGGCAGTTTGCGAATCGTTCCGCCGGCGCTGACTTGACGTTCCTGCATGGCCTCGAGCATCGCGGCTTGCGTCTTCGGAGGCGTACGGTTGATTTCGTCCGCCAAAATCAGGTTGGCGAAAATAGGCCCTTCCAAGAATTCGTAACGCCGTTTTTTCGTTTCCAAGTCTTCCTGAATGATCTCGGTCCCGGTGATATCGCTTGGCATCAGGTCGGGGGTGAACTGAATTCGTTTGAAACTTAAGTGCAGCGATTCGGCCAGCGAGCTGACCAGCAGGGTCTTGGCCAGGCCAGGCACGCCTTCGAGCAAGGCATGTCCCTTGGCGAACATCGCCACGAGAACTTGCTCGATCACATCGGCCTGACCGACGATGACTTTGGATAACTCGTCACGCAGTTTGCCATAGGCGTTTTCACACGCTTGCACGGCGGCGACGTCGCTTTGAGAGATTGGATCATTTGCCATAACTTGGGTGCCTCAACGAGCGGAAAGCGAGGAAAGCTTTGCGTTTGGATGCGAGTTTAGTTAGTCGACTTGTTCAAAGTAGCGGCGCAATCTTTCTTCATAGCCGGGCGGGGGCGAGCGTCGCACGCTGGCCCGAATCGATTGCTGAACGCCAGGGGGAAGTTTGGTAAACCAAGGTTCTTGCTCGAACGAACGGGCCGCCGGATTCGAGCTATTGCTGCCAGAACCCTTGCCGGGCGCTTCTTCCGGATTCGCCTCGTTGCCTGAGGCCGCCTCGGTAGAGCCGGTCGCTTGCGAGTTCGAGGCTTGGTCGTTGGTGTTTTGCCCTTGCATCGCCTTGCTGGCGACGGCATCGGTGGGGGAGTTCGCTTGCGAGGAGGTCGGATTGTCGAGCATTGCCGAAGCTGGCGCGGCCATGCCCAGGGGATCGATTGTGGCGGCCTGTTGGCTGGACGAATCGCCGTCGGCAAGCAGTTCTGGCATTTGTCCCCACAGTGAATCCATCACCTGGGAACCGGCCATCGCTTGGGCGGTAACCTGCGGAGTAGGAGAGACCATCGAGTTGCCCATCCCGGCCATCTGCTGGGGACCGTGGCTGGGGTGTGCTTCGCCAGCTTGCGAGTTCGAGCCTGTCGAGGCTTCCCCGGGGCTACTTGGGTCTGCGGTGCTTTCGTTCGGTTGGTCGGCTAAGTCGCCGGGTTGAGGAGACGATGATCCTTGTTTGGCATCACGCGTCGGCTTGCCGCTTTGTTGTCCCAAGGGAGACTGGGGTATCGGCAACCGGGAAGCGGTATGGAGTGCCTCGCGAACCGGTTGGTTAGCAATCTGCGATTGTTGGGCCGCGCTGGCGGCCATTTGTGTGGCTTGCCGCTGTGAATTGGCGAATTGACGCATCGCATCGGCCAACTGCTGGGCGACAGGGTTTGACGCGGCCTGCGGTTGTGTTGCGTTTTGATCCGTGGCAGCGGTGCCGGGCATCGGTTGGGCATCTTCTGGCTGCTGGGAATCCGCTGGCTCTTGAGCTTCATTGGCTGTCGGTTCTTTGGCGTCTTTCGTCGCTTCGGATTGGGCTAGGAACTGTTCCGAGAGTTCCTGAATGCGATCGCTCGAGTCGCTGATGTTGTCTAGCAAGTGAGCAAGCTCGGCGGCGGCTTTCTTGTCGGCGGCGATCGGCTGCCGACGCCCAGCGAGTTCGGCCCGAGCTTGTTGAACCTGATTTTGCGCCGCAGACGTTTCGCCTGAAGTGTCGTTCCGCGGATTGGTTGATCCTTGTCCGGGATTATTTTTGTTGGCCGCCCCGTTCGCCGTAGTGCTGTCAGAAGATTGGCCGGGAGAACGCTCGGATGGTGACTGACGAAGTCGCGCCGCTGCTTCGGGCGAGATCATGCCGGCTTCGTTGGCTAGGGATGCAAGTTGAGCGGGTTTGGCTGGCGCGGCTTGTTTTGAAGGGAGGTTGCCGAGGGCTTGGTCAACGGAATCGATCTGTCCTAGCTGCTGGTCGGCAGTATCGGCCAATTGGTTGGCGGCTTGCTTGGCAGCCTCACGCAAGGCATTCGCAGCTTGCTTCAATTGTTGTTGTGCCTGCTTCGATTGAGCTTGAAGTTGCTGGGCTTGTTGGCCGGTTGCTTGGGGCGATTGTTGCTGCTGCGACATTGCCGTGGCGGTTTGGCTGGACTGCGCGATTTGATCTTGAGCTTGCTTTAAAGTTTCGGCGGCTTGTGGGGCTGTGTTTTTGGTCCCTTCCGCCACGCGGTTTGCCACGGCGGCAATATCGCTTTGGGTACGCGCTAGCGCTTCGACATTCTCAGTCTGAGCTTGTTGTGGATCGTTTGCAATTTGGACGGCATCGCGGGTAATCTCTTGCTGGGCTGCCGAGGCCCGGTCGAGGGCTTCGGCGGCACGGGCGAGTTCGCCGATGGTGGTGGCTAACTGTTGCCTCCGCGCATCGGCCAGGGTTGAAGCAACGTTTTCGAGTGCTTGCCGCGTCGCTGCGGTGGCGTTTTGTAACTTGTTGGCAGCGTCCGGGAAAGCTCCGGCGTCGGCTGCCTCGGCCGCTGCAGCGGCTTGATTGGCTTGCTTTTTTGCTTCCGCGATCATCGGTTTGACGGCATCTGGCAGATGTTCGGCTTGGGCGGCAGCGTCTAGCTTCTGCCCCGCTTCGCGCTCTGCTTGAGCGATCGGAGCGGTTTGCTCTGGGGTTTGAGCGAACTGTCGCTGAGCGTTGGTTTGCTGTTCCAGGGCGGCTGCTAGGTTTTGCTGGGCTTCTTCCAACGCGGCGAGTTGCTTGGAACGCTGGTCGGCGCTGGCGACATTTGGAGGAACCGCTTGCTCCAAGAGTTGCTCTTGGAGCGAATCGAGTTTCGTCAGGACTTCTTCTTGTTTGTCGACGGCAGCTTCTTGGTTGACTTCAAAAAGCTTGTCGACTGCTTCGGCGGCTGACTGAATCGCTTCGGCAACCGGTTGAGACATTTCAGGTTGGTTGACGAGCGACTTGGCCAGATCTTCCAGCTTTCGCTGAATCACCTCCTGCTTTTGAGAAAGCTGATCGGCTTGTTCAGGGGTGAGTTCGGCTTGCTTCGTTTCGGTTTGTAAGGTTTTCTGTTCGTCACGAAGCTTCTCGATCGCGTTGGCCACCGATTCTAGGCTGCTATCGGCCAACCCTTGCGCTTGTTGCAGGTCTTCAAGCACCTTGTACAATGCCGCGACGAAGGCATCTTGATGCACCGCAGCCCCCGAGTAGCGTCCTTCATGCATGCTTTGTAGGGCGGAAGAGATCTCTTCGCTGGCGTTGGTATCGCTTAAGATTTGTTCGCCTGCGATTGCGGAAGCGGCTAAAGAACCTCCCCAGCCCCGCATTTCGGTCAGAACGTCTTGCAGTTGCCGGTACATTCCCTCGGCGTCTTTTTGGCGAGAGAGATTGGCCAAGGCGACCGCGTCGCGCGATTCCATCGGCAAGCTGGGTAACTCACGCGTCTGTGTGGTGACTTGTTCCTGGACCGAAATCAACTCACGAACTTGAGCATGCAGCCGAGCCAGACGCATGCGGCGATACAAACGTTGCCGCTCGGCCATCAATGCCAACAGCACGTGGCGAACTTCGTCCCGGGCAGCGATGATCGCTTCGACCCGAGCCTGTCCTTCGGCTTGCTGCGCAACCATCAGCTTTTGTACGACTCCCTGCATCTCGTCGCTGATTAAGTCGTCCAGGTTCGCACGCATCTGCACGATATCGTGATAGATCGGAACTTCGGAGAGCCCGTTTTGCTTGAGCTGGGCCGCTTGAAGATCGAGTACTTGAGAGACTAACTGCCGAGTGAGGGACTGGGCTTGTTGCTGTGTGTACTGTTGGCGACGCAGCGTGCCCGTTTCTGAATCTTGCCCCAGAACCGGATACGCAGGCCAAAGTAGCAAGGCCACAACTAGCAGACAGAGAGAACCGGTTTTTGTGATCCAGGTCATCGCGATTCTCCCAGGCCAAGTTGTTGTTCGATCAACTGGTTCAGCATTTGTTCCGATTGCTTGTCTGCCTCGGCGATGGCTGCGAGCACGTTGCTTTCGTCACCAATCTCTAGATGCAGCGGCTCGCTTTGCCCACGTTGCCGTGCGGCATTATCGCGAAAATCGGAAGCTTGCAGGACAATCTCGACCTGGTCACCGACTTGCAGTTGCCAAGGAGCAAGGTCGAGGGCATATTCCCCTGCCAGATTCTTTTGAACGGGCGATTTAGCAGCGAAAGTGCGAAGCGGGACTTCGACGATGCGTGGGGCTGAATCGCCACGCCTGATTTCTAAACGTAAGCTGAGCGTGGCCAAGCCGAAGTCGTCTGTGGCTCGATAGTGTAGGACCGGCGACGCCGAAGGTAAGACGATATGATGAATGGTGCGGAGCGACACGCTGGGAACGCGATCAGGAACGACGCGAATCGTTCCCCGGACAGGCGTAGCAGGGGAAAGCCCATGCTCGTCCACCGCGGTAAGCTCGTAGGCGATGGTCTCTTGGATTTGATTTAATGGATCGAACGCGGGAGGAAGCTGCCAATTGGTGGTTGAGCTTCCCACCGGTACGAGTTCTTCCTGCATTTCACTCGAACCACGCCGCAGTGTGAGCGTGGGAGCATCGATCGGACGGTCGGCGATGATGTTGAGCGTGACGTCACTACCAGCCAGCACGGCTAAATGGGTGGACGAAGAAGAACTCGATAGTTGAATGTTCTGGGCATAGTCGGGGGGCGTGGCGGCGAGTTCAACTTTGATGGTTGGAAGCGGAATGATCTCGACCGAAAGCTCCGGCGTCTTGGCATCTCCGGCAAACACTTGATAGCGAATCGGTTCGATCAAGCGGGGAACGGAATAATGGAACTCGTGGGGCTGAGTGACTTCTGGTTGAAGGACGGCCTGGGTTGTGCCTCCTTGGGGGCCGGTAATGACTAGACGACAACTTTGCGGCAAAACGCCTTGGCAGGCAATGCGCAGTTCCAGCGGACTACCAAAGCCGAGAGTGGAAGCCTGGGAGGCTGCCTCGAGGGAAATCGGATTGCCGTTGAGTTCGATCGAGGCGATGGTTGTTTGGGTGGGATAGCTGGCGTTGCTCATCGCCAAACGTTGGAAGAACGTTCCTACGTAGCGTGGCGCAACGAATGCAGCCCCGGCAAACAGAAAGAGAATTAGCCCCACCCCAACTAGGCGATTGCGAACCGGGGTGAAATCAAAGCCATCAAAAACATTGATCTCGTGTTTAAGCTGCGAAACATAATCGACCACGGCTTGCTGCAGTTCAGGGGAACCAATCGCCTGGCCTTGTTCGAATTGAATTGCCGCGACTAAGTCGCCATCGAGACCGTGGCGATGTTCGACGGTGATCGCTGTTTCAATCAGTGAAGCACCCCAGCCACGCAAAGCCAAAAACGCACGACTGAGTCCGTAGGCCAACACCGGCAAGCTGATAAGCATCGTCAGCAAGCGGTGCAGCGAACTTAGATTTAAGCCGTAATCAAGCACAAACCAAGTCAGCAGCACGCCAGCGAGCCAGAAAAATGCACCCGTAATTGCTGTTGCCAAACGAAGGCTATCGCGGGCATCTCGCAGACGTTTTATTTGCAACTTCAAACTGTGCAGTTGGGTGGTGCTCATGCCAGGTTCGCTCGCTTTCTGGCAATCCACTCGGCCAAGAGCAACGCAACCACTACGACAAACCAGAGCGGTGTGCCCCAGATCGGAAAGCTGCGCGAGATTTCTTCGGCTACCGGCTGCAATTTTAAATCGTCGACCAATTGGCTGGCCTCGGACAGTTCGTAAGACGCACCGCCGGTGGAGTTGGCCATCGCTTGTTGCAGTGCTAAGTTGCGGGCCGGGTTGCGCTGCTCGGCAGAGGCTCCGACCACATCAAAGCGGATCTCGCTCGGTGAACCATTGATCGGGTCGATCACTCTGGCCGTGTAGTGCCCCGCTTCGTAAACAGGAACACGAGCTTCAAAACGTCCTGGACGTGTTTCGTTTAATTTGATTGAAAGAGGCTGTACGCCGGGCGTGTCCCCCAAGGAAACCAGAGCTTGCAATCCTTCTGCGGGCAGATTGTTCGTCGTGAGAGGATCGAAGTTCTCGTCGTAAGCTTCGACGGTTAATAACGCACGGTCGTCGACCTGGTATTCGGTTTGATCTAAGGAAAGCACGAAACGTTTTTGACTCCCCAGGGCATGGCTCAGCGCAAGACGCGAGATAATCTGCGACCAGAACTGGCGATAATAAACTTCGCCATAGATCCGCCGCATCCGCCATAGTTCGTTGAAGCCGATGTAAATAACCTCGCCGTTGCCGTAGCGACGGGTGGCGATAATCGGCTGGGGCGTCTTGCCATCGGCACAAACATCGGACGGATGCTGAGCTAAGACGTTGGCTTGCGAGTGAACCCCCAGCACCGGTTGATACCACGGTAACTCGCCGAGGTTATCCCAAGGCGAGAGGGGATCGCTGGAGAGGCCATTGCCGAGTTGCATGATATCGGCTTGTTTGCCCAACGGTGTGACTTGCAAGTGAAAGGGACGAGCCGAGCGAAGGGACAGAGAGCGATCGAGCTTCACCGGCAGCATGTCGGCAATTTCGGTATCGATAAGCTGCGAGGGCCCATTGTTCGGCCCCGAGATAACGACCAGCCCGCCACCGAATTGCCCAACAAATTGTTTCACCATACGGCAGAAACGTTCGTTGAGGGCTTCCGAGGGAACATCGCCCAGAAATAGCACATCGTTAGCAAAGAAGTCGCTGCGCTGCGGCGTCAGCGTGGGTAGGAACATCGGATTGGATTGACGTACCTTCGGGTCTGCGGAACGGAGAAAAGTGCGAAAACCTTCCATGCCAACCAAACGATCACGATGGAAGACTTCCTTAACGAAACGCCATTCCCAGGTTGGTTCGTTTTCGATGTAAGTCAGACGAATATAGTCGTCGATGATGTTGACGGCCCGCGACGACTGATTGTTTTGCTCACTCACTTCGCCGGGCAAGACATCGACCTCAGCAGAGATCAGAAACCTTCCCGATTGCTGCGGAATAAAGGGAAACTCTAGGTATTGTATCGACGAGTCAAACGTAACAAGCTGCGAGCCGACGACAATCTCTTGTAGCTCTGCGGTTTGGCCGGTTGTTTCTCCTTGCAGAGACTGCGCGGTGACGGTGACCTGGGCAGATTCCCCGGTCACGCCTGATTGGTTGATACGCACCGTAATGGTCGAGCGTTCCGCCTTTTTCATTTTCAGCGGTGGTTGAACTTCCACTTGAATATCACGCGTAGAAACCGCCCCGATGCCAACCGTGTAAACTGGCACACCCAGACGCTGAAGCGGTGTTGGTTCGTTCGGCCCACTGGAACCAAGTGGTGCGAGGCCTGAGTTGTGCGCGAAATCGCTGAAGAGGACCATTCCGCCTAGGCGACGTGTCGCTTGATTGCCGAGGTCGTTGACGAGTTCCCCCAGAGCGGTCACCTTGCCGTGCGTGGTTAACTCAGCGGCGATCTGATTGGGTGTTAGCGAGGCATCGGACGTATTGCCAGTAATGCGCCGAGCGACACTGGTCGAGTCGCCATCGAAAAGGAAGCATTCCAGTTGAGCGTTATGCATCGTTTGAAGCTCGGCGAGCAGATTTTGATTTCCTTTTTTGAGAAACGCCTGCACCCACTGCTGGCGTGTTAGCGCGGGGGATTGGGGTTGGCTGCCGAGGCTTTCGCTGCCGACTGCCTCGGCTAAGGCGGCGAGTTCGTCCGGAGGAAAGTTGTCGTGGATGTCCATGCTTTCGGTGCCATCAAACACCAAGTACAGCACCGGTTGAAGCAGCCGACTGGCAGTTAGCCGGATTGTGGGATCGGCCAATGTGACGATCAGCAAAACCAAGATCAATGCCCGCGTTACCGCTAAGGCTGCAGCGGGGACAAGGGTGAGCCCCGTTTGGATACGAGTGTAGTACCAAAAGGTAAATCCGACAGCCGCCAGGCAGCCAATGACCAGCCAGGTTGGATCTTCCGCCCAGGATGCGGCAAAGGAAATACTGACGCCGTCGACCGATTCGACGTCGCGTGTCCCGAACAACCAACCTAGAACCTGGGAAATCATGAAACCCTTTTCGTTAAGAGGCCGAGGCCTCGCCATTTGCCTTACGCCGTACTAGCCAGGATAACCACGACGGGGTAGCGGCGATGGTCATTTCGGCCAGCAGTAAGACAATCACCAGGCAGATCAGCCATTGCCACCACGAGTGGCCTGATAAGTGTAGCCCCGCGTTCGTAAGCGACGCGGTCGACGCTTGCCAGCGAAATTGACCGGGCAGGCCCAGGGCTTCAAATGCTTGTTGATCGAGGCGAACCAATTCCGATTCCCAAGCTACCGGTTTCGCACTGATGGGAATGCGATAGCGTGAGGAAGTCTCGCTTGAAGGGGATAGCGGATCTGCCATCGCTCGATCGGACAGCCAGTAGAGGCCAGCCGTGTTGAGGTTATCGAGCAAGACGCCCCGAGTGGTGTCATTAAGAAAGCGAGGGGGAACCGAGCTCACCACACCGCTACCAGGTGACTCTACTTGCACGTTGGCATCGCCTGCTCCGGCAGGGAGCGGCAGCAGGGCCGTTTCGCCGACAGTGAAGTTGATTCGTTGAAACGTAGAGGCAAGTTGATTGCGGAGAACGCGATCGAAGATCAACACGGCATTGGTGCTGGGCAGGGTAGACCAATTGCTGCTGACTCCGGAACTGAAGAAAACAACTTTTCCTTGCCCCATTTTACGTTCGACGACGAAATCAATTCCATTATCAAACTGGGCAATCGTCGTTGCCACTGCCGAGGAAGTGGTGCTGGCGACATCGCTGGTGGGTAGCTGACTTACCGGTGGAGACCAACTAAGCCAACGTTCTTCGTCGCGAGGGGGCGATGCGGCGCTGGACGCTTCGGTTTGAGGGACAACTGTTTTGAAAAAGAGGGCATCGGTGTAAAGGTCGAGCAATTGATTTTCGTCTAAGTTGGCAATCTGGAAGTAGGCATGGTCAAGTAACCCAGGCGAGGCAATCCGAAAGGGACGCAGGTCTTCCGACAATTCGTCGAGGCTGTGCCCGATCGTCTCGTTACGCAAAGGGCGAGGCAAGATCCCCTGACCGTTACGCCAAGCAACGTCGTTCCAGGCCGCCGGATTGAAAGTGTCGCTCGCGGCGATTGCCAGTTGCCCCCCTTGGCGAACGTAAGAATGGAGCGTATCGACCAGGTTAGCCGAAGGTGCTTCGATTCCAGAAACGATCGTCAAACGCGCATCCCGCAGCGCGGCACGCAGCGTTTCGCCTTCAGCTTCGCGCTGGGAAAGGTGAATCGCGCGGATCAAGTGTTGTTCTGCACGGCTTGAATCCGACTTGGGACTGAGCAATTGACGCAGAGTCCAAGTATCGCCGACACGGCCTAAGTCTGGCGATTCTTCTGCTTCGCTCCACTGGTCGATGAAGACAACCGGCGTTGCCGCAATCAAAGGAACGACCAACGACCGCGAGTCGTCTGCCGTAAGGGCGTCGCCTGCTAGGCTAATGGAAATCGGAATGGACGTGTTACGAGTCGGATCGATGTCCATCGGATCGAACACGTAATCAAAGAAAAGCGTATGGGTAGAATCACCCGAGGGGAAGTCGACAAATTTCGTTTCGATTTCGTTGCCACGCACTTTCAACGTTACCGGTACGTTACTGCGAGGCGCCTTGCCATGGTAGCCGATCGTCGCGACGAACCGTGAAGTCAACCCAAGTTCGGCCAGGCCATCCGGTAAACCGAACTCCTCGATCCAGGCATTATCTGGCGGGGGACTCTCGTTGCCAACGACCAGCACCGGCATTGCTTCTTCCGGAGGATTGGTGCGGGCCAAACGTTGCCACTGGGCGGCTTGTTGATCGCCGAAAATCACAACATTCGGCGCATGCGAAGCGGTTGCTTCCGCCAAACTACGTGCTTGGTTCAACGCATGGGACAATTCGCCGGCCCCATGCGTGGCGGCGACTTTATCGATCGCATCGACGGCATCTAATCGAGACGAGAAAGGATCGGAAATTCGCTGAGACTGGCTGCCACATAGCGGTAGAATCGATATTCGGCTATTCGCCGGAAGGGTTTCGACAAACTGGCGAGCTTGCTGTTTTGCCTGGTCGAGGACCGAACCAGAGATCGATTCCAGCGTGCTGCTGAGACTGTTGTCGATGACGAGAATCGCATGCGGTGGTCGCGATGTGGCGGCGGATGCGGGGTTATCGGTGGGCGAAGCAAAGTAGGGGCGAGCTAAGGCTAGCCCAAACAACAGCAGCGCGGCCGCACGGAGGATCATCAGCAGCAAGTCGCGGATACGCAGTATGCGGCGATTCGTCTGCATGGCTTCCAGCAGAAAATCCATCGCCGCCCACTGGACCGTGCGATAGCGATTTCGATTCAACAAGTGAATCAACGCAGGGCCAAGCATCATCACGGCGCCGGCAATCGCAAATCCAGAGGCTACGAACGTGGGAAACATGGAAAGGCTGAGTTCTCCTAAGGGATTTCCCGTGGGTTACGGTACTTCATGCTGAAAGGACTCGATTCGTCCTTCCTGCAGGATCGGCAAATAACGATTGGGCATCGCCAGGATAAAGCAGCCAACCGCCGTGCCGTAGAGGTCGCCCGGTTTGCCACCGACGTGGGCGCCGGCATTCCAGTGGCCATCTTCGCGAAGGTTGCCAGGGCGGACGACTTGCGACTCGACGACGGCATCTCGTAAGATCGGATACGACCTTTCCCAGTCTTCGCCGCCAACTTGATAGAGGGCCTGGCCGACATAGTAGAGGGTGTAAGCATCGAACGGCAAGCGGCCGTTCTGGCGGTTTTCTTTTTCTTTCAGTTTGGCGATCTCGGCGTGAATGATGGCCATGTTCTTTTGGATTCGCCAGTCGTCGTATTGGCCAAACTCTTGTAGGCAAACCACCCCAGCAGCGGCCATGGCCAGCGAAGCCTTGCCGCCGTGCCTTGTGTAAGTGAACTGGCCAGGGTACTTCTGCTGCTCCACTTCCGAGGCATCTCGCGAAACACCTTCCGGGCTGTAATGCTCGCGCACACTGCTAATCGCCAGGTCGACCACTTCCGGAGCGACTTCGATCCCGGTATCCATGGCGCTTCGCAGCGCTTTGGCTTGCATCACAGCCAAGCTCAAGTCGTGCCCGTTTTCTCGGCGGACGGCGCGATAGTCCCAGCCGCCATCTTCGGCCTGGGTGAAGGCGATGAGTTTTAGAGCGCGATCGAGAACCCCATTAATACGCGTGTCGTGCGTCATGCCGTGGGCTTGGCCAAGGACGAACGTGGTGAGCCCATGGTTGTACATGTCGCGCTGTGGATCAGCAACGTTCAATAGCCCAGAGGGACGAGGGCTAGAGAGAATGCGATTGAGCGCGCGGTCGAGTGGTTGTCCGAATTTACCGCGTCCCGGGGCGTGCCCATCGGCCATGAAAGCCAACGCCCCCATACCGATCAGCCCTAAGTCGTCCGATTCCCAATCGCCGTTGGGGCCTTGGTTTTCTGCCAGCCAAGTGAGACCGCGCTGGAGGGCCGCTGTACTTTGCGGGGTGACCTCCCAGGGGCCTTCTGCCCTGGCCAGCGTTGCGAGCAAGCTTGAAAACGCCAGGCAAAGGACGGCTAGCTGGATTTTGGAAACGTGCATGATGTATGGGAAGTTTAGATTAGGGATAGCCGGTAAAGTCAGCCCTGGGCAAGGAAAAATAGCAGGGCAAACGGCGTCTCTTTCTAATCTATGCCCCGGTGCGAGGTAATCGTTACGCAAAAAGTGCCCCGTAAAGAAGTTTTAGGCAAAAGAATGCCGCGTAATGATTGGCTGGCAAATCTCCCTGACGTCACTGGGCCAGCAAAAGCTGGCGCTGGTCGCTGCTCTCGTCTTCGGAAAACCAAACGTACCACTGCCCAGCCCCGTAAAATGAGGGGCCTATGCCGGGAGTTTTATCGGCAGAGAGATCAAGCGTTTGAAGTTCGGTTGGTTCGCCACCTTGAAAAGGAATTCGTACGGCGACGATTTTTGCTCCTTCGTCTTTTTCCTGAGGGGGCTTGTTGACCAACGCAACAAGCCCATCGGCTGCTTGCAGCCACGAGAGTATCGCTGAGGGCTTGCTGATTTGTCGCTTCGTGCTTCCATCTTCCACGGCAACCAGTCGCCATGTTTGCCTGTCCTCGACAAGAAGGGTCTGATCGTCAACATGGGAAATACTTTCGACCGTCACCGCTGGCTGGGACCAGTGGAGGTGCCCGGTCGCGATATCCAAGCACTCGATCCGCATGCTTCCAGCATGAAAAGACATCGCCCGGTTACCGACAATAACGAGATCGCTTTGGTTCTGGTATGCCCAGCGATTGTCGATAGCCTGCGGGAACGTCAACTGCTTGCGAACCCATTGGAGATACCCAGAGATATCACACGAGGCCAGCACACCTCCTAGGTCGATTAAAAGTTGTTCCTGGTGCTGAACGATCTTGCCGATGCCGCGATCGAACCAAGTGTTGCGGATGCGAAACAAGTCGCTGCTGTCGAGGATCTCGCCGGTGGCCAGATCGACATGAGAAAGTCGAACCGAATGCGTGGCCTGGGCAAGTTCTTTAAGGGTGACAATCAAAACCCGACCTTGAACGGTAATGGGATCGGTGGCCAGAACCAGCTGGCCTTCCAAGTTGTTCGTCCATTGAACTTGGCCTGTGTTGCGATCGAACGCGTAAAGTGCGAATCCTTTTTCGTGGAGCATGCGGCAGAGGACGAGGTCGCCTACGACCAGCGGGTTCGCCTGGGTGCAGGGGAAATCGTGCGCTTTACCATGCTGTCGATTGAGTGCGGTTTGCTGCCACTTCATCTTGCCTTCGGCAAGATCGAGCTTGATCAGTTGGAAACGATTGCTGACGAACGCTTCGTCGTTCAGAACAGTGGTACCGATGTTGCGTTGTCGCCAATCGATGTTTTCTTCCCGGATTGCGGTCGGTCGCTTTTCTGGATCGAAGCCCCAGTTGCCTTGCCAGCGGATATCGGTTGGTTGGAACGAATTCCCGGGCCAAGCTGGGGCGTGGACGACGAGAGAATCTTCCGATGCGACAGGATCACTCGCGGGGATCGACTCTCGCAAAACATTGGTTTCGTCAACAAGGGTTTGCGCGGTGAGCTCGGTCGAACCGAGCGACAGCTGGCCGGTCGGAATCTCGCTTCCGTCAGGCGGAGTATGGCCAAGCATCAAGATGCGGGCATCGATTTCCGTTCGCAATTCTGCATTGGCAGACCGCGCCGCTTTGAGGTAGTGCTGAAGCGAGGTGGCAAAGTCTCCTGCTGCCGTGGCTTGGTCGCCTAGCCACAGGTGAGCTTGGGCGGCAGCAAGGGTATCGAAGAATTGGAGCGTGACCAGTTCGATCACTTTCCGGTCGCCACGTTGTATCGCGGAATTGAGACGTAACTGAGCGAGATCGGAATGCTCGGACTGCATCTGTTTGCGGAGATCTTGGTGGCTTTGTACGGCCATTTGAATTGCGGCCGGGACCGAGAAAAAATGGTCTGGGTCGCTGGCCGAAGGGGCGAGACCTTGCACGGCCGATTCGGGGATTTGGGTAATCAGGCGGCACGCATCTGCGATCGCTCCGCTATCGAGCGCTGCGTTCAAGTCGGCACTGATGTTGTAGGCTTCTTTGCTGAGGTCTTCCACCAAGAGGGATGTCAAACGACCTTCGGTTAAATATTCTTGCGAGTCGACCAAGCGGCCAGCATGACGAATCGCAATACCGCCAGCCCAGTTTAGAATCGGAAAGTCACGTTTGGCTCGATTGCGATCGTGGTGATAATAACGCTGAATGGTCTCGCAGCTGAAAAGGATATCGGCCCAGCGCTGTTGTTCGATTGCCGCGAGAAGCTCGGCGTTGACTTGCTCGCGCGAAAGATACTCTTGAGGATCACGATTAATCGTTGGCTGATTAAACAGCTCGCGCCGAAACTCCGCGTTCTCTTGCCGGTCGGAGGTGTACAACTGCTGGGCGTAAATCTCGCCGAGACGGTCACGTGCCCAGGTCAGAAATCGTTTTTGGTTGTACTCTAGCGGCCAGGTTTTGGTGAGAGCTAATAGCTCGGTGATGATCGCTTTTTGCTGAGCAGGTTCCTTCTCGCGGAGTGCTGCTACGCATAGTTCGATGCTTCCCTTGAGCGAGTATTCCAGGGCCGTATAACGGCGAAGCGACGTCGCCAAATCGGGCTCGAGTTGGCTGCCGTCGGGCAAGGTGTACGTAGAAGCTTTTCGGTGCGAGCTTTCCAGTTGTTGCCACGGTATTTGATCGACTTGGCGCCAGTGGCTTTCAGGGAAAAGCCTGGTCAGCGTGGGAAGTTCGCGAACGACAATCTTGTTGATCGTCAGCTGGCGTTGGCCTTCCACCCGAGCGGCTGCGATGCCGAGGTAATCGTAAGGTTGCTTGGCATTGTTGGCTTCGCTGTCGAGCAGAGCCCAGTGGATACCATCGCGACTGAGCCAACCTCGGACCTGGCCACCCCCTTGGAATAGCCGTACCCAAACATGCTCTCCCACTTCGGTTGAAGGAGAATCCCACACGTTTCGGTCGGTTTGCATGCCTCCATCAAAAACATACGAGAAGCGGGCATAGAGGCTCTCGGTGTGGCTGTTTTTGCCGAAAACAATTCCGTCGCGAGGTGGTGGGATCTCGCGAGGTTGGTTTGCTTGCTGGGGTTCGTCTGCGCGTGTGAGGAAAATAGCGAATGAGCGATCGACGTGTGAGAGTTGCAGGTCGACCATCCGAATACCATAGCCGGGCAACGGGGTGCAGATCCAACTGTTGTTGTCAGGGGAATCAACGGCAAACGTGAGGCTCCCATCGTCGTTCTTTTCCAAGGCAGCGTTCTGAGCCAACTTGGTTTCCCAGGGCAACTCGGCGGGTTTTTCGTAGGTTGCCTGAATGGGATACTCGGGCGATTGAGGCGGAGGGAACTTGGTGATAGGCCAGAGATTCATTTGGCGAATAATGGACTCGCCGGAGACAACGATCTGGTCCGGATTGCCTGGCAGCGGGGCACGAATGACCTCGGCGTCGCCACGGTAGATGACTAACTCGCTGGTTGCCTCGTCGAAGTAGATGGCGACCGGCTGATAGTTCCGGGCATTGCTGCGATGGTCGCGATAGCCGTCGTTGGTCAGCAACGAGAGTTCCTGCGGCTGGATGCCATCTTCCCCGCGCCGCATGGCATAGGCATACCACGGGTTGTAGTCGTGCGGATACTTCACAACCGTGACCCCTTCGTCACCGCAGTAAAAATGGAACCGCAACTTTTCCAAATCGGAAGCCACAAAACGGAGGGCCGTACCAGCAGGCAAGGGGCCCTTCAAACGGAACCACCCTTTCAAGCGAACCTGAGGATTGTCCCCTTCGCGAAACTCTTCGATCTGATGGGGCAGGTCTGCCGACGCAGGGGCAAACCACTGGTCGAATTGGCTGCGCGGGAGCGAGTCGTAACGATCTGAACCAGGCAAAGCGGTTAGATGAGCGAACGTGATGGGAGCGATTTCGGTAACCGGCAAGGTAGCGGGCACTGATGGAACCTTCGCATCCTCTGCCGTGTCGGGACTGGCTTCAGCCACTGGCTCGACGGTAATGCCTTCTGCGTCATGGTTGGGCTGGGGAAGGGGGGCAGGCGTTGGCTTAGGTTGCGTAGTCTCGGGATGAACGTTGTCGGGCGAAGCGGGTTGTTCCACGGCAACGGAACTGCTGGGACTGACGCTACCAGAATAGTTCGCCAGACTTGCGATGGTGACGCCCAGCAGGGCCAAAACCATCAGCCCTAAACCAAGCGACCAGCGCGAACGTGTGGAGATACGTTGTTTGCGTTTGAGGAGTTTTTGAACAAACTGATCGGTGGTGTCTTCGGAGGCACCGAGGGCATCGGCCAGGTGATGGTCCATCCGTAAGCGGTCGGCCAGGGCAGCTTGCAGCTCTGGCGATTCCGCAAGACGTTGACGCAGAAGTTGGATTTGTTGAAGCGTGAAATCTTCGATCGGGCTTTCGTGAATCAGCTCGATCAACTGCTGGTCATTCATCCGGAGAGATCCGCGACTTTCGGGTGACGCACTCTTTGAGGGCCTGACGAGCGCGGAAGACGAGCAATTTCACTGCCCCTTCACTACGTCGCATTTTCTCTGCGATTTGGGCCATCTTCAATCGGGCGTAGTAGTGCATCTTGAGCGCGTCGTGGGCTGATTGGCCTAAGGTGTTGATACACGCATTGAGCCAATCATGCACCTCACGGTAGTTCGAGTGGTCCTCCGCCGAAAGAGTATCGAGTTCCAGGCACAACTCGGTCCACTCGACTTCTTTGCGACGACGGTTGCGGCGAATGTGCTCGCGCAGCACATTACGGGCTACACCCAACAACCAAGGCCGAACGGGGACATCTCCGCGAAAGCGAACTTTTCCAGCCAAGCAACGGAGAAAGACCTCTTGGCAAAGGTCGTCGGCATCCGTCGGGTCGGCCAGGCGAGATCGCAGATAGCCAAAGACGAAGCCTTGTTGCCGCTGCACAAATGCCCCCAAGGCTTCGCGATCGTTTGATTGCAAAGCGTGAATCAACAGGGCATCCTCTTCCGCAGCATGCTGCCGCTGATAGTGGACAAAGCCGGAACTCGACCGCGAGGCCCTCTCGTGAGCGTCCGTCGCCGTTTTTGTCGCGGAAGGGGATAATGCCATGGCAGATTCCAGAGGGAAAGCTTAGGAGGAATGATCGAAGCGACCGATTCCCCTTCAATCATATAAGAAAGGTAACAATTGTCGCAAATAATTCGTTTGATTCTCAACCACGAGAGGGGGCAAGCTCATAAAAAAAGCGGAGTTCACATCACTGTGACTCCGCTTTCAATTATTTTTTTAAGGATCTAAGTCGAGTTAGACGCTTAGACCAAGTCTGCCCAACCTTCGCGGTACTTCGGCTTGATGATTTCCGCGACTTCTGGAGCGTTCTTAGCGACCAGGTTCTTGGCATCCCATTCGATCTTTTTGCCCTTACCCGATTCACCGGTTGTCCAGACAGACAAGTTACCCAACAAAATCGTTTCCGACAGTGGGCCAGCGTAGTTCGGGAAGTTGGACATCGGTTCAGGACCACCCTTGATGCCTTCAACCCATTCCTTGAAGTGACCAGGGGAACGTGGAATGGTTTCCGCTGGACCTTCGTAACCGGCGAACTTGTCTTCCGGTAGAAGCTCGAAGCGTGCGCCGTAATCGTTTGGCGAGTAGATCTTACCGGCATCGCCAATCAGCAGACTACCGCTGGTCGACAACTTGCCGCTGTCGCCCAAAGGCAAATCCTTGGTCAGTTCCGGTGGTGGCAACTTGCCGCCGTCGTACCAATAGACCTTGCAAGGTGCACGTCCATCGAGTTCTGGGAAATCGAAGGTAATCTCCGACCACTTCGGATAGGTTTGGCCGTTGTGACCGGACGATTCAGCGACAACGGAATCTGGGTCACGGAGGTTTAATGCCATGAAGGCCATGTTGAACGTATGGCAAGCCATGTCGCCCAAAGCACCGGTACCGAAGTCCCACCAACCACGCCACTTGAATGGGTGATAAGCGTCGGCGTATTCACGGTAAGGAGCTGGGCCGATGAACATTTCCCAGTCGACGTTTTCAGGAACCGGTTGCGGTTCTGGCTTGGCAACACCTTGTGGCCAAATCGGGCGGTTGGTCCAAACGTGAACTTCGCTCACATTGCCGATGGCCCCAGCTTGGATGATTTCCGCAGCGCGACGAACACCACGTTCAGCCGTTCCTTGGTTGCCCATCTGGGTAACGACTTTGTTTTCTTTGGCGATTTCGCCCAAGCGTCGTGCTTCCCAAATGCTGTGGGTCAGCGGTTTCTGGGTGAAGCAGTGCTTGCCCATCTTCATGGCCATGGCCGAAGCTGGAGCGTGCGAGTGGTCTGGCGTACTGACCGTAACGGCGTCGATCTTGTCACCCATTTCGGTGAGCATCTCGCGGTAGTCAGTATATTGCTTGGCGTCTGGGTAGAAGTTGCCCGACTTTTCCAAGCGTTCTTTGTCGATATCGCAGATAGCGACCATGTTGCCGGAACGACCAGCATCTGCCGAGTCGCTTGATCCCTTACCACCAACACCGATGCTGGCGAAGTTGATCTTCTCGTTCGGAGAATTGCTCTCTTGGGCCTGCACACCGGCAGTCGCCCAGAAGCCGGCACCGGCCGCAGCCGTGAGCTTCATGAAGTTACGACGATTCTGGGGAGAACTCATTAACTAAAACTCCTCGTAAAATACGACTTCGCTGCTTCTGGTGGTTGTCAGCTCAATAAAGAAATTCAAGCGGGAAGACCGTAGGAAGCAGTAGTGATCCAAAATAGGAAGGGGTGAGAAGGGGCCCAAGGATGATGTCGAAGGAGGTCGACAGAGCCGATAGACGTTTAGGGTATCGGAATTCACAAGCGCCGCCTAAGTTGTCAACTTAGCGGTTATGGAGGCCTTATGCAATCAATCCCGTCACAAAATTACACATTATCCCACTATTTCCCAATGCAAAATCGGGAGAAAATCACGTCCAAAAGGTCGTCTGTGTAAACGGCGCCGACCACTTCAGCCAGCTGCGAGATTGCGAAACGGATCTCAGAAGCAACAAGTTCTTCCGAAAGTTCGAGCGAAAAACCATGCTGACAGGTGGTAAGTGATTCGATGGTCGCCTCGATCGCCCCGAGGCAGCGAACGGCTGTTTCTGGCACCATTTGGGTGGTAGAGAGTTGAAGCGATTCAATTCGCTGTAAGATCGTTTTTTCCAGTAAATCAAGGCCTGTTTGCTTTGTGCCGCTGGTAGCCAGCTGGCAGAACGTTGCCGTTGGGTCTGGCTGCGCGTCCGACTTCGTGGCCACCACCAAGAGACGATCTGCTGGTAAGCGCTGTTGAAGCAGGCAAATCTCTTCGCTTAAGCCACTGGTGGCATCAACGCATAGCAAGCAAAGGTCCGATTCCTCTGTGGCAAATCGGGTTTGCTCGATCATTAATTTGGCCAAAAGATCGTCCTGCGACGCGGTTTCATGACCGGCGGTGTCGATTAATTCCAGATCGACGCCCTGCCAAGTGACTTTTCGAGAGATGAAATCTCGCGTTGTACCGGCGGTAGACGAAGTGATCGCATCGTCAGAGCGAGTCAAGGCGTTGAAAAGAGTGCTCTTACCGGCATTAGGAAGTCCCACTAGGGCGATCTTGGGCAGAGCTTGACCATAGGTTCGCGAGTTGATCTGCTCTCGCAATTCGATCAGCGAAGTGAGAATGCCGTTGATGCGTCCGCACAATTCTTCTTGGCTGATGAACTCGATATCTTCTTCCACGAAGTCGAGTCCAGCTTCGAGTAGGGCCAGCAGTTCGACGAGTTCTGTCCGTGCGTTTTGCAGTGGTCCAGAGAGGCCGCCAGCGAGTTGCCGCAGGGCCGATTGAAAACGTCCTTCACCGGTGGCGTCGATGATCCCAAGGACGGCTTCTGCTTGGGTAAGATCGAGCCGCCCAGCCAAGAAGGCACGCATAGTGAACTCGCCTGGTTGGGCCAAGTGAGCGCCTTGCGTACGCAAGCGAGCGACCAACCCATCGGCGATGGGACGGCTGCCGGGCAAGTGGATTTCGACTTGAGGTTGCCGCGTGTAGCTGCGCTCGGTGGGCCAAATCCAAAAGTCCGCAGTCAGCGTTCGTCCTTCTGGTAATGCGATTGAACGCTGGGTGACCTCGGCCCGCGCTGTGGGAGGGGCCATGTTGCCGGTTGTGATCGACAAGGCAATCGCAACCGCATCGCGACCACTCAGGCGGACGATACAACGTCCGCCGGTGCCTGGGGCAGAGGAAATCGCGGCGATCGTGCGATCGAGATCCAAGGACATAACGTGGCTGCTCCTTGGCCGTTAACCGCTATTTCTTGCGTTTCGCTTGACGAACACGCGGCTGTTTAATCGATTCCGGCTTGGCTTCGATAACTACCGGCACGTTCTTCGGCTTGGGGAGCATCTTGCGTTCGATGATGCCCCAAATGCTGGAAGTGATGAAGTAAATACAGAGGCCTGCGGGAACCTTGAAGAAGATAACCCCCATGAAAATCATCATGAAAGTCATGACCTTCTGCTGCATGGCCTGCTGTTCGTCTTGTGGTGGCGGCATGAACATTTTCTGCTGCACCAGGAACAAGACCACCGTGACGAGCGGCAAGATATTCAAATAGGGGCCAAGACTAAACATGCTGCCAGGCAGGGTGATGAATTCTGGCATGATATTTCCCCAGTACCACAACTGGTCTGGGGCGGCCAAGTTCGAGCACCACGAGATCCCCGGAATTAACGGGGCCTGCCGCAGTTCGAAGTCGACGGCTAAGCCACGATAAAGTCCGAGGAAGATGGGCAATTGGATGAACATCATCAAGCAGCCACCCACCGGGTTGAACTTATGCTTCTTGAAGAGTTCCTGCTGTGCTTTCAAACGTCCTTCAGGATCGTCTTTGTATTGATCACTGATGCGTTTGATTTCGGGAGCCAAGGCTTGTTGAATCTGCATGTTCTTGGCTTGCTTACGGCTAATCGGGTGCATGGCACCACGAACCATCAACGTCAGCACGATGATGGCCAAGCCATAATTCCCCAGCACCGCGTAAAGCGTATGCAGAATCCATAGAAGTGGCTTCGAGACGAAACCGAACCAGCCGTAGTACTCGACATCTTCTAGGCCGTAGTGAGCCAGAACGTCTTCTTTCTTCGGGCCGGCAAAGATGTTGAACTTCTGCGTAACCGTCTGCCCAGCGGCCATCGGATAGGCGCGGCTTTCCAAGGTGAACGTGCAGTCGGTACGAGGCTTGTAGAGGGGATCGATCGGGCCAATCGGGCCGCAAGTTCCCTTAGCCAAGTCGATGGTAGGGGTGCTTTCTTTGTAATTCAGAATCATCGAGCAGTTGAAATACTGAGCGTCAACGCCTGAGTATTTCGTTTTAATGTCTTGCCCCAACGCATAAAGTGGGGTTTGCGGGTCGGAACCTTTCTTGGCGGCTTCCTCCTCTTGCTCGACCATCTCGTAGACGGTGAACATTTTAAACTGGCTGCCGTTCTCCGATTCCCAGGTCACGTCACGAATACCGGCGGAACCCCAGCCTCGATTGATTTTGTGGGCGTACCACCAACCTTCAAGTGGTAAACCGGTGGGGCCAAGCTGGCGATAGGCCACGCTTAGCGAGTCGTCTGATTCGTTATGAAGTTCTAAGTCGAAGTGAATCTCGTACCCTTCGGTGGCTTTGGTCTCGTCGGTGATTTTGTCCAGGCGGTACTTCTTCACAATCCGTAGTTTGCGATTGTCGCCCAGTTGTTCTAAGTCGCTGGGAAAGAGAGTTAGCTCGAAATGAACTTCATTGTCGGAGACTTGGGTTGTTTTCCAGTTGCTATCGATCAGTGAAGGCAAACCTTTGATTTCCGCCATCCCGTTGCGGGCCGACAGGGAACCAACCTTTGCCAAAGTCGTGAGAAAGGCAGACGGATGGTGAACAATTTTCGGCGGTCCACCGTTGGGAATCGGCAGCTTTGTTTGTTCCGGCTTGATCACTTCCACCGGGAATTTACGCAGTTTGATCGTGAACGTGATCTGCTGAGGAGCGGCCCCTTCACCAGAAGGCGTGCGAGTAACCTCGACCTCGATTTCCTCGCCAGGGCGAGTTTTCCGCATGGCGGTTTGTAGTTCTTCAACGGTGGTAACGAGCTCACCATTTACCGAGGTGATGATGTCACCGGGCTTTAAGCCACCTTCGATTTCAGAAGACTTTGCGACTGCTTCGGCGGCCGGCGTACCGGGGCCAACCACGTTGGTACGCACCCCTTTGCCGTCGGTCTCGTCGAAGGCCAGGTTGCCGAGATAGCCCCCATCTTCGTCATGTTCGTAGCTCAGATAAAAAGGATTGCTCAATTCAACCCGGTGGACCGAGGCCCCCTTGGAATCGAGTGTGACCAACATCCGATAGCCGCCTTTGGGATCGGCAGACCCTAGTGAGGCAAACTGACGGTTGTATTTCACCTTGTCCTTTTCAACCGGCTTATCAGCCGGAGGATTGGCTTCGTCGGGTTGATTTTCATCACCCTTATCTGGGGCCGGTTCGTCCTGATCGACCTCAGCAATATCGGGATTTTCAGGGGCAGGCTTTTCTGGCTGCTGATTCTGGTTGTTCAGCATGTTGAACATCAGCAGCAGCGAAGCGGCTAGAAAAATAAACGTAATGTGGCGCCGTTCCACGAGTGAAAATCCTTGGGATGAAATCGAAACTCTGCAATGAAAACTGGCTGCGAAGTATTTCAGGGGCAGCTCAGAAATGATATCGCCATTTCCAAAGTGGCTCCCGCTTCGCGATATTCGCCAAGTGTAATCGGGAGATGCCAAGATGGCAGGGGAAAGGGCGTCACCTAGTCAGCCCTATTCTCGCCTCTCGGGCGGTTCTTGGAAACGCCACAAGCCTTCTTCGGAGAGAGATCGGCCATATTTGGCCAAAATCAGGGAACTTATGCCGATTTCGGCAAAAGATTAGTGCCCCTCAAAGAGACGATCTCCCTGAGAATCGTCTAAATCATCAATATCCCGAATCTTATCAGCAACTTTTTCGATGGGATATTCGACACGGCGGAACTCTACCGACTTCCCGTCGACAATTACGTAGCAACTACGAGGGTCCCCGTCGCGTGGCTGCCCGACGCTGCCAACGTTGATCATCACTTTCTCGCCGTTGAACTGGTACGTGCTGTTCTCGAAGTCTTTTGGGCTGATGAATTGAGCTGATTCGTAAAACACGCCAGGAACGTGCGTATGCCCTTGAAGGCAAACATTCGGTATCAGCGAAAAGATCTTTTCCAGCTTCTTTGGATTGTAAATATCTTCGGGAAAAACGTATTCGCACAGCGGATTGCGGGCCGAGCCGTGGACGAACAGAAAATTATCTTCCGTATGGGTCCTAGGCAAGCCGCAGAGGAAATGCCAGCGACTAAGCGTTTCTTCTTCGCTTTCGCCGGTTTCCAGTTGGCGGCGCGTCCAGAAGATGGCTTGTTCGGCCCCGTGGCTGAAACCTTCCGGATCGAACAAGGCAGCTTGATCGTGGTTGCCCAGAATGCATAGATCGAATTGGCGAACGATATCGACGCATTCCCGGGGATTGGGGCCGTAACCGACGACATCGCCCAGGCAGTAGATCCGGTCGACACCTTGGGTACGTATATCCGCTAGAACTGCCTCTAGGGCGTCTAAATTACCGTGGATATCGCTGACAACTGCCGTTTTCATCGCGGTCTCGCTTGAGGATAGCTAGATGGCTGGCAGCGTTGCCCCCAACGGGCTGCCGTCAGTTGATTTTCACCGGCTTATCGTCCTTCGAGGATACGATCGCCCAGCATGTTATCCAACTGAGGAATTTTGTAAATCTTGGCGGCTGGCACTTTCGGATCGTATTCGACCCGGCGGAACACAACCGATTCGTCGGTTAAAATCACGTAGCATGCGCGGGGATCGCCATCGCGCGGCTGACCGACGCTGCCCACGTTGAACAGTGCCTTTTCGTCGCCGAAGCGATATTCATGGTCGCATTCGTCGGGCCCAAAGAATTCTAGATTGGGCGTAAAGACCCCGGGGATGTGCGTGTGGCCTTGGAAGCTGAATTTTTCGACTCGGTCGAACAAATTCTCCATCTTCCGTTGGTTGTAGATGTCTTCGGGGAAGACATATTCATTCGTTGGATCGCGAGGCGAGCCATGCACGAATAGGCGGTTGGGCTCGACGTGGGTCCGGGGAAGCTCGCCCAGGAAGTCCCAGCGTTCGTTGACCGCTCCTGCGCCCCCGGATGAGTTATCAATTTGATCACGCGTCCACAAAATGGCGCGAAAGGCGACCGGATTGAAGCCTTCAGGGTCGAAAAGCGCGGCCTGATCATGGTTACCCAAGAGGCACATAGCGCACTTTCGGCGAACAATGTCCAGACATTCCACTGGATTGGGGCCATAGCCGATGACGTCTCCCAAGCAGTAAATCTCGCTGATTCCCTGCTGGCGGATGTCGTCCAAGACCGCGTTTAAGGCTTCCAAGTTTCCGTGGATGTCGCTGATTAGGGCACGTTTCACGCCCGACTACCTTTCCGTTGTCAAGAACTGGGGTCACAGCCGCAGCCGTCTTACGAGCGCTGGAGACCCGTGACGCGGCAGTTCGATATTAATGGAAGCCGTCGCAACCTGATATAGCTACTAAATTTAGGTGCCAGGGAGCCTGCGGTCAAGATTAGCAAAGGACATTGCTTGAAACCACGCCGCTTGGGCACGCCGAAGGCTAGCCAACTCGCCCAAACGTAGGTCATACGGTAAGATCGGCCAAATCATCGTCTCGTCGCCGGACTCCGCTAGGGGAATCGAGCGGCAGATTCGTGCTCCCTGAACCTTCTCAGGAACGTACTTTCGTGAAGACACTTGCCATCGATACATCGACTCGCCAAGCCTCGTTGGCCTTGTTTCAAGGGGACGAATTGCTGGCCACCGAATGGTTGGACACATCGCTGCCGACCACTCAGGTAATCACGCCAACGCTGAAACGTTTGGTCGATGAACTAGGATGGAAGCCTGTCGACCTGCAGTTGGTGGTGGTAGCCCAGGGGCCTGGCTCGTTCACCGGACTACGAATTGGGGTGATGACCGCCAAGACAATTGCCTACGTCGCCGGAGCAACCACCATCGGGGTGAACACGCTGCAAGCGATTGCCACTCGCTGTAACGAGCCCGTTTCGTCCTTGCATGCGATTATGGACGCCCAGCGAAATCAGTTCTTCCATTCCCATTTCGTGCGCAACGAATACGGAAAATACGCTCCCTCTGAAGATACACGGATCGTCGATCAGCAGGCATTTTTGGCAAGTTTGACCGCAGGCGAATCAATCACTGGGCCAGGGCTGCACAAAAAGCACTCGCTGGTGCCGGAAGGGGTGCGGGTTGTCGACGAGAATTACTGGGCTTCAACTGCCGAAGCCGTAGGCCGGGTCGGGATATCCGATTTCGTGGCCGGCAAGTCGGACGACTTCTGGACCCTCAGTCCCAAATACTACCGGAAAATCGCCGCCGAGGAAAAACTCGAAGCGGACGCTTCTAACTCAAGCTAATTCGCCCGCTTTAGCGAACTTTTTGAAATGCTTCCTGGGCGGCATCAATTGTCTTAGCGATGTCGTCATCGGTGTGGGCAATCGAAACGAACAAGGCTTCGTACTGGCTGCAGGGGAAGTAGACGCCCCGTTCGATTAGTTCCCAGAAGAACTTGCCGTAACGCTTGGTATCGCATTGAGCCGCCGCGTCCCAATTCCGCACAGGGCCGTCATGGAAGAAGGGAGTCAGCATGCTGCCAACTCGAGCGGTTGTCAGCGTGATGTTAGCGTCTTGCGCCGCTTTGAGGAGCCCCTCTTCGAGCGTTTGGGTTTTCTGGTCGAGCTCTGGGTAAGGATTTAGCTCCTTCAAGGTTTGCAGCGTGGCGATTCCTGCTGCGGTGGCCAGGGGGTTACCGCTGAGCGTTCCGGCTTGGAAGACTTCGCCTGCCGGAAGAATATGCCCCATGATATCGGCTCGGCCGCCGTAGGCCCCGATCGGCAGACCGCCACCAACGATCTTGCCCATCGTTGTTAGGTCAGGTGTCACATTGTACAGCTGTTGCGCTCCGCCGGCGGCCACGCGGAAGCCGGTCATGACTTCGTCCATGATCATCAACGCGCCGTTGTTGGTGCAAATTTCGCGCATTGCTTGCAGGTAACCGGGCAAGGGAGGGACACAGCCCATGTTGCCGACCACAGGTTCAAAGATCACCCCGGCAATCAGGTCTTTGTTGCGCTCGAACGCTTCTTGTAAGGCATCGGCGTTGTTGTAAGGAAGCACGATGGTATCTTGCGCGGTTCCCGCCGTAACGCCGGGGGAATTAGGGACGCCCAGCGTGGCTGCAGCGCTGCCGGCGGCGACCAGCAAGCTATCGACATGCCCATGGTAGTTGCCGGCGAACTTGATGATCTTGTCGCGACCAGTAAACCCTCGGGCCAGGCGAATCGCGCTCATGGTAGCTTCGGTTCCACTGTTGACCAGGCGCACCTGTTCGACCGACGGCATGATCTCGATGATCAACTCAGCCAACTTGTTTTCTCGTTCGGTCGGCGCCCCAAAGCTCGTTCCTTGATCGACGGCCGCATGCAGGGCCTCTTTAACCTTCGGGTGCAAATGCCCCAAGATCATCGGCCCCCACGAACCAATGTAATCGATGTATTGGTTGCCATCGACATCGTACAAGTAGGCACCTTCGCCTCGCTCGAACACGATTGGTTCGCCACCTACGCCCCCAAAAGCTCGGGCCGGACTGTTCACGCCCCCAGGCATGAGGTGTTTCGCGCGGGCAAAAATAGCGTGGCTTTTACTGCGTGACATAGAAGGAATTCCTAGGGGGCCGAAGTCATGGCTGGTGTTGTCTCCTTTGTTATAGCGAAGAGCGGGAACTTTCTCTAACCGGGGGTGGCCGGAAGTCGGAAATTGATTCCCGCAGGCCCCTGCATTCAATGAGCTAGGGAGGTCAGCGTATGGAATCGAAACGGGGCGAGACGTTCAGCAGGCATTCCGCGCGGCTTCTGTTGGTTGCCTCTGTTCGCTTGGCCGCGTAGGACTTCGTTATACAACGAACTTGGGCTAGTTGAATCGGGCCGATCGCAGGGCCAAAATGAGGAGCGAATGGAATCTCTCCTGCAAAAATGGTTGCTCTTGCCCCTCCTCAGCCTCTCTCCGCGACACGACTATGAATAGGAATCGCTCCATGGTTTTGATTTACCTGCTCGCAATCGCTTGTTGGACAATCTTAGATTCGCAGGTCAGGGCTGCGGATGCTGTGCCAGAAGAAATTCCCTTTCAGCAAATTGATTGTCCAGGGACCTACCGTGGGCATTTGCAAGGTGTGTGCTGTAATCGCCAGGGTGATGTCTACTGGTCGTTTACGGATCGCCTGGTGAAGACCGACACGGAGGGGGAAATCTTGGCGGCGGTCGACGCACCAAGTCACCAAGGAGATTTGTGTTACCATGATGGCAAGCTCTATGTGGCGGTTAATCTTGGGCAGTTTAACAAGCCCGCTGGCGAGGCGGATTCGTGGGTATTTGTTTACGATGCGGAAACGCTCGCAGAGATCGCCAAACATCAAGTTCCGGAAGTGGTTCATGGGGCAGGCGGGATCGACTTTCACGGCGGGCATTTCTTTGTCGTTGGTGGCTTACCGCCGGGGACAGATGAAAACTACGCTTACCAATACGACACCGATTTTAAATTCGTCCAGCGGCACGTGATTGCCAGTGGCTACACCCTGATGGGAATCCAAACGGCAGCGTTCCACGATGGACATTGGTGGTTTGGTTGTTATGGCAAGCCAGCCGAACTTCTGCGGACATCGTCAGATTTCAAGGATGTCAAGCGTTGGCCTTACGATGCGGCTTTGGGAATTGTGGGGGTTGGGCCAGGCAAATTTTTGATTGGGCGGGGAACACATAGCAAAGAGGGGCATACGGGACGGCTGGTACCGGCAATTGTCGACGAGGCATCTGGCTTGAAAGACATCCGTTAAGCCGTTTCCAGCCGCTGGATCACCATTCGACCTTTTGAGAGATCAGAAATTTGCAAGTTACTGCAACCGTCGGATTTGACGATCCTCACGAGGCGATGGACATAGCCAACAGCATCGTTGCTCAGGTCGATACGTTAATTCCAGGCAAGCCTCCGTTCGGCGTTCGTCCCTTGACACTGGTGCTAGACGATCCCCGAAAATGGGGGCCGCTGGTCTACTGGGACGAGCAAGCTCATCATGCCAGTTCGTATCAAATTTTTCTAAGGTCAGTTGGATCTCGCTGGACGAAGTTTTTGGTCCAAAGATGTAACAAGCTTTATCGTTATTGCCGGCTTGATCCCTATCGGCCAATCTACAGTTGGAGAGCGTTGGCATTTGAATTGGGACACGAATTGGCCCACATCAAAATGGGACCGGCTCGCTCTAATTTGGTACTTGAGGTGATGGCAACGGCCGTTTCTTTGGAAACGCTCAGTCATTTGCAGAAAGCCTGGCACGATTATCCCCCCACTTCTTGGCCGGGATGGCCACGTTATGCCGCTTGCTTAAGCGAATATCGGCAAGAGATCGTCCGGTCAGGCAGTAGGGAGCTTCCCCCCTCTATCCGCCAGGGGTTTTGGGATCAACCGCTGGAAGAACAGGAAATTATGCTCGGGCAAACCCGAGACGAAGTCGCCGGCATCCCCTTGTGGGGTGGGAAAAGCAGAAACTGGCAGATGGCCGCCGCCGAGTTGCTTCTGCGGCGGGCCCTGACACGCAAGGAACGTTGGCGCGACTTGTGCGGTTTGGCCATGCGGACTCAGCCGCTGGCCCTCAATGAACCTGGCTACCGCGACGACCTTCCGTTGCTAGAAGATGCGTTGCCGTGGTGGTTGCCAGAGTGGCTAAGGTAACGCCCAAGAAGCGATAGGGAGAGGGAAGTTCGGCTGCTTGTGTGGCGACTTGCCAGGCCTTCTTTGAGGAGGTGTTCTGCCGAGGGGGTTGATCGCGGGTTTCCGCTGTTTCCCCGGCTTCAAAAAAGGAATCGTGCTAGGCTTCGCTACGTCTTATCTTTTCACATGCGAGCATTCCACTTCTTCGATTAATACAAAAGTGAATCTTGGGAATGAGCCTAAGCAACAGCCTGTTACTGGTCCCGCCGCATCGTCCTGTGGCAATACCTTCCGATGGGTATCTTACGCGTTTCCACCATTCGAAAAACAATGCGAATTGTGAATGGGACTTGCAAGATCTCGATAGTTCTCGTGATGTTACTTTGCTTGACGATCGCCAAGCTTTTTTTGATGCGATTGATCTGGCCCGCGCCGAGCTTGCCGAAGGGAATGAGTTCACGCTGTACTGTATCAATCTCGACCGCTTTAAATGGGTCAACGATACCCTGGGGCATCAAATCGGCGACAAGGTTTTGCAAGAAGTCGCTCAGCGAATCCTGCATGCCGTTTCGCCTGGCGATATTGTGGGCAGGCTGGGAGGAGACGAATTTGCATTGCTGCGGAAATCAGAAGAACAGTGCGTGTCCCCTCGTGCGACGGCCAAGCGGATTATCGAAGCCATCTCGAGTCCGCTTGAGATCGATGGCCATTCGATTCATGTGGGGGCATGCATCGGAATCTCTTTGGCGCCGATCGATGGTGAGGATGCCCAGGACTTAATGCGACATGCTGATTTGGCCTTGTTTCAAGCGAAAGCCGAAGGCCGCAATGTGATTCGCTTTTTTGAACCGGAGATGCGAACACGGGTAGACGCTCAGCGGGAACTGGCCGAAGAGCTTGACCAGGCAATCGAGCGAAAAGAATTCTACTTGTGTTACCAACCGGTGCTCGATATCGAGGCGAATAGCGTGACATCGCTGGAAGCTCTCGTGCGCTGGGAACATCCGCGATTGGGCATGGTTTCGCCAGACGACTTCATTCCGCTCGCCGAGCAAACGGGGCAAATCGTCGAGTTGGGAGCTTGGGTGCTAGAACAAGCTTGCCGCGATGCCACAGCGCCGGGGCGTAGTTATCGTGTTGCCGTGAATGTTTCGCCGGTGCAGCTACGCAACCGCAAATTTGTGTCGACGGTTTTTTGCGTGCTGGAAGAAACTGGCCTACCGCCAGAGCGTTTGGAATTAGAGATTACTGAGTCCGCGCTCATTGAAGACGCCCAGTTGGCGCTCGCGATTTTGCGTGAACTACGCGATTGTGGCGTTCGGATTGCGCTAGATGACTTTGGTACCGGATATTCTTCGATCACTTATTTGCGTAAGTTTCCCTTCGATAAGATCAAGATCGACCGCTCGTTGGTGACCGGTGCCCACGAGAATTTTGAATCGATTGCCCTGGTTCGGATGATCGCTGCGTTGGGAAATGCCCTAGAGGTTTCCACCACGGCAGAAGGAGTCGAGTCGGCTTGCGAGCTCGACCTCGTTCGCGAGGCAGGCTGCAGCCATATACAAGGATATTATCTGAGTAAGCCCGTCCCGTTAGCGAATTTGGTCTCACTTTTTAACGTGTAATTGGGAAGAAGTTATGCTGAAGCAAGTTTTATATTCCAGCGTTGCCAATCCGGATGTTACCCAGCGTGATGTCTACGAGATTATTCGCGCCTCCCACAATTACAACAGCAAATCGGGGATCACTGGGGGCTTGGTTTATCTGGATGGCTATTTCTTCCAATTGCTTGAAGGGCTTCCGCGTGAAGTGGATGCGAGCATGCAGCGCATTCAGCGGGATTGGCGGCATCACGACATCGTCATCCGCCGCGAACAACGGGTCGTCTCGCCCGTCTTCGCGGATGATTGGATGGCACTTCGCTGTGAAATGCATATTCCGTCCAAAGTGTTTCAAGAGCATCGCTACGAGCCTGGCATGCCGGCGGACCAGTTTTCAGCAGATGACCTCTTCGCTTTTCTGGTCGCTTGCTTTGAAAACGAGCTCCACCCGCAAATGGTGTGATCTTGCCCAGGCAGAGCTTAGCCACCGTGCGCGAAGCCAGGGTAAAGGCACATCCCGCCGTCGACCAATAGGCTTGCTCCGGTAATGTAATCTGCTTGATCAGAAGCTAACCAAGCGGCAGCTCGACCGATATCTTCGGGCTCGCCGATCCGATTGTAGGGAACCAGTTTCATGAGCGAATTGTAAGCCTCTTGCGTGTTCCAGGCCTGCGAGTTGATCGGTGTTCGAATTGCCCCAGGGCAAATGCTATTCACGCGAATACGAAACGGAGCGACTTCCTGGGCGATGGTGCGCATCATCTGCATGATGCCTCCTTTCGAGGCGGCATAGTTCACGTGGCCTGCCCAAGGAATGATCTCGTGCACGGAACTCATGCAGATGATCTTACCGGCAGCGCACGAAACTTTCTCGACCACCCCGCGGCGTTTAAATTCTCGGACTGCTTCTCGAGCACAGAGAAATTGCCCGGTTAGATTCACGGAGATAACCTTTTCCCACTGCTTGAGCGTCATCTCGTCGAGTGGGGCATCTTGTTGCAGACCGGCGTTGGCGACCAAAATATCGACGGTGCCAAACTTATCGATGGCCTGTCGGAACATGCTTTGCACTTGGTCTTCCTGCGAGACATCTGCCCCCACGACCAAGGCTTGTGATCCGGCTGAAGTGATCGTTTGCGCGACGTTGTTCGCTTCTTCTTCGTTGCTGTGATAGTTGACCACAACGTCTGCACCAGCCTCGCCCAAGGCAATGGCCACCGCTTTACCGATCCCTGAGCTTCCCCCGGTGACAATCGCTTTCTGGCCGGTGAGAATCTTGAGGGGTTGGCATTTGGGAAGAGGAATGCTTACGTCGGTCATGGCTATCCTTTGCGAGCTTGAAAGTGGTCGGTTGAATTACCTGCTCACCTCATCGTGCAAAGGACGTGCCAGACTCTATGGTTTTCTCCGTAGTTCATTCTTTTTCAAGGATTGCCGCGACATTACCGAGTGATTTTGGCGGAGAGATCTGGTTGCTGGTAAGTTCTGCTTCCGAAGCAAGCTTCCCTTGGTCGATGTCGATCCAGGTAACATGCCAACGCGATGCTTGTTTGTCGGGCGATTGCCATGCAACTTGGCGGGGACGATCGCTTTGCGGGAAGAATAAAACGACCGTGTCACCGTTGGCCGTGGCTGCCGCGTAACATTCGTTCGGCTCGCGGGAGGCCAACAGCGGCATCGCTGGCTGCAGCTTCCAAGCCGGAACTTTATCGGTCACAAGTCGGGCGGCCTGAATGCAGGCAACCGCTTTGTCGTTAATCCCCAGCCCAGATTCAGGCCGATGGAAACGAATCGCTGCTCCGCCGCCGAGTAGATGACGCCAGAAACGCTCGATCGCATCTTGATCGGAGTGGCCAAATTTATTGCCATCGGCTCCATACGTCTTGGTGGTATTGATCGGGCGAGGTGATTGGCTGAGAACTTGGCGTACGTATTGAAAGTTGTCCCAGTGTTTCTGGCCACTGTTATGATTGTTTTGGCTGACGTCAACAAAGCTATATAACTCAGGATGATCGAACGTTTGGCGATGACGTTTCGCTTTCAAATCCCAATCGTCCCACATCTCGGTCGTGGGAACCGATTTTCCGGCAGCAGAGGCTCGCTTTTGAATGCGTGCCGCCCAGAAAGCTCCCCACTCCGGTTCGGCGGCGGTTTCGTTATCGATGCAGTACAGAACGTGATCGTACTTCAGCGAGTGATCTAAGAGCTTATTGACGAATGCTTCTTGGACTTTCAACAGCGGTTTTATGTTCCGCTGCTCAGGCGTAGAAAAGAAGAACGGCTGGTCGTTTTTGCCTGGGTGATTTGGATAGCGCCGAGCCAAGGTGGTTTCTTCCGCCGTGTAATTGACGTTGTTGCGGGGGTTGTACGGATGGTTCTCCCATCGTTTCGGATCGTTGCTGCGGTTGTCGGTGTAGTCGAAACGGTCCCAGATTTCGATCTGAACGAAAATCTTCCGCTTGGCGGTCTCTTGAAGAAAGGTCTCGAAGCGGTTCCAGTATTCCGGATTCCACTTCGAAAGATCGTATTTGCCATTTTTTAGCTGAGCAAATGGATAGACTTCCCAGCCGCCATCCTTGCGGTCGCTCATTGTGTTGCGAACAAAATTTCCGCCAGCCGCTTGGATGCGATCGAGTTGAGGCAAGAGCTTTTCGTGCGGCCACTGAAACAAGTTGTCGTCATCGCTCCCACCCAACAGCAAAACAGGCTGACCAGCCGAAGCCCAGTACCAAGGATCTTCGGCCCACGGTTCAATGGCTTGGGCTGCATGATGGGCGGCAAAACCACCGACCCAAAGAATTGCCAACAGGGAAGGCAAAAAGAAATTACCAGCCAGGAGATTGCGCATCGGAATAGCTCGGCAACGGAGAGAAGGGAAGCGTGAAGAGGCAAGGCTGGAAATTCTCTCACGTTTGTTCAACGCACGCAAGTTTTTTGGATGGCTATCAGCCGATGCGACAAGCTCGCTTCACGCTTATCAAAGCTTCTGCTCAATCTTCGAACTGACCTTTGCCGATGAGCCCCCACTTTTTTCTGTCGAAAGACCAAGTGGCTTGGGTCGGTTCGAGCCGGACCCACAGACCTCTACCGATGTCGAAGATTTCAATGTATTCGCTCGTTCGTTCCAACTCGCGGAACTTTCCAAAAGAGCGGTTGTTCTTGAATTCTTCCCAAACGATGTACTGGGCTTTCGTCGCTTGCAACACGCCCGGTCGTCCTTGTTCGTCTGCCGGATAGCGAAAACGGCTAGAGGGCAACGCGGCGGGGCTCGATGCCGGGAAGGCAGGGTCGTTCACCAGCGATAACACACCCAGCACGCACGCCAAGACCTTCGCTTCTTTCTTGATGTCGCTGGGATACGAGCCGTTCATGATCTGAATCAGAGCATCCTGGGCCGCATTCGTCGCGGGCGCCGGCAACTGATTTAGTTCGACCTTCCCCACAAAGCTGCGTACCCCTTGGACCGCTCGTTTCTGAATCTCTTCGTTCGAAGAAGTTAGGCCGGTAGTTAGCCCTTCCAGCCAAAGTTTGCCCCAATCTTCGTGGTCGTAATATTCGTTGAATGCGTTGCTGGTAATGCTTGATCCACGCTTGAGCTGCGCCACTTGCTGACTGATATGCCTGACGAGCCGCTTTTGGTCCACGTCGGAATCGGCCCCCCACAAACAAGAAGGCCCCTCCCCACTTCCCATGCCGAGCCCCAACACGGCACAAAAAAGTGAACGAACCAACAAAGCGTGCAACAACCTGGGCATCCGGAAACCTCTTGTCTGGGGAACTGTATCGATACTCCTCTAGAGTAGGGGGAGGCTAGGTTGATTACAAGCCAAAGTTAGCGAGCAGCAAGCCTATTTACTATTTCCCGCTCGTCAACGCGCTGATTTGGCGTGCGAATTCACCCGTGTCGTTGCCGCCTGTAATCACCATTTGGGTGCCAATTTTCGCCATCACTTTGGCAACGGCGACTGGCGATCCGTTGAGTACCAGGACCAGTTCCTGCCCGTTGGGCGTGGCGGTGGCTTGCGACATTTTGGCGGCGCCGGCCGTGTTCAGGTCGATTTGAAACGCGACGGACTCAGAGTGGAGAGGATACTCTTCCTCCACTTCTGCCACGGTGGCAACATCGCTCGTCCCGATCAACGGGGGCGTTTTGAGGAAGATTGGCTTCCCGGTAGCGGGATGCACGGCAGTGAGGCTGGTTTCACCTTCGGTTGGATCAAGTTCGTAGATCTCGACACGCATCCCAGGCGGAACCGGATTTGGGGTGGGCTGGGGCGTGGGAAGTTTCCCGCATCCGACCGCCGCCAGAGCAAGCAGCGTCAGCAAAGCACCGTAACGAATTCGTTGTTGATTAAAGCACAGCATAGTTTCAAGTTCCGTGTTGCCGCATTGTTGGCTAAGTGAAAGCACCCCCTGTTGTCTTCGACAGTGAGGCGGAATAATTGTTGCTCGCTAACCCAGTTTCGCACGAAATCGAGAGCAATGCACGGAATTCTAAACCTCAACAAGCCTGCCGGGATGACTTCGCGCGATGTGGTCAATATTGTCCAGCGGTTGATTCGCCCTGAAAAAACAGGGCACGCTGGGACCCTCGATCCGTTGGCAACCGGGGTGCTGGTATGCCCCGTGGGGCATGGAACGAAGCTGATTGAGTACGTTCAGCAGTTGCCTAAGACCTATGTCGGGACGTTTCAGTTCGGAAAGCAGAGCGA
Organism: Bremerella cremea; assembly: GCF_003335505.1. NCBI lineage: Bacteria > Pseudomonadati > Planctomycetota > Planctomycetia > Pirellulales > Pirellulaceae > Bremerella > Bremerella cremea. The sequence continues at coordinate 542,760 of NZ_QPEX01000010.1, read as the reverse complement.
TACCGAAGACATCGAAGGTAACGTGCAAACGCTCAGCGATCCACCGCAGCCAACCCAGGCCGAAATCGAAGCAGCGCTGCCCACGTTTCTGGGGCGTATCTCGCAAGTTCCGCCTGCCTTCTCGGCTTTGAAAGTGGCTGGTAAACGGGCCTACGATTTGGCTCGGCAAGGGAAAACGGTTGAACTCGCCGCGCGGGAAATCGAAGTCTATTCGCTGACCCTCTTGGATTACACATATCCAGAGCTGAAGCTCGAGATCGTCTGTGGGAGCGGAACTTACGTCCGTTCGCTCGGGCGTGACCTGGCCCGGAGCCTGGGAACGGCAGCCGTCATGTCGGCGCTCGAGAGAACGGCGATTGGGGGCTTTCGTGTCGAGAACGCGTTGAACCCAACGACCGATTTCGACCGCGAGACGATTGAGCGTGCCATGTTACCCACGGTTGAAGCGGTGCAGGCGTTGCCTCAGGTTACCATTGGACAGGAAGGCATCCTCCGGCTGTCGCAAGGGAAGTTGATCTCGGTTGAGATCGAGCAGTCAGGTTCGTCCAGCGGCCCCAGTGAAGTGGCGGTGGTCGATGCGGCAGGCAACTTGATTGCGGTCGTTCAGCCAGGCAAAGAGGGGGGCTGGCGATCGGTGAAGAACTTTGCCAACGACTACTTGTAACGACTGTGCCGATGTTGCGATGCTTGTGGGATATGGCTTCTAGAGAATCGTTTGCGTGAGAGAAAAACGCATTGCGGCTTTATCGCTAGCAAAGCCGAAGGAGGACAGTGGAGCGTCGTCTTCCGACGGTTCGGATCGGCTTCCATGGATCTCCCCGTTTTCCCGATAGCGTCGCATGTTCGAAGAACGAAGTATTCAGCGAGATATTTTCGCCATAGGGTTGTCCGCGCTGACAATCTTCTTGGCGTTGTCGCTGCTTTCGTACCGTGCCGAAGACGCGATTGGCGAATTGCCTGCACCGCTGTCGAATTTCTATCAGCCCGATCAGGTCATCTATCCTCAGCCACAAGTGGTTCACAACTTATGTGGCGGCATTGGTGCTTTGGTGGCTGACTTTCTGCTGGTCTCACTAGGCATTGGGGCCTACTTTGCGGTAATTAGCCTCGGCACGCTCGATGTGGTGCTGCTCTTGCGGCGCGAGATCACCTCGCCGGCAGTTCGCCTTTTAGGTTGGCTGGCGACCTTGGCGGGAATAACCACGCTGGTCACCATCATCGCTCCGTCGGCCTCGCCGGGGCCGATCAGCGGTTCTGGCGGCAAAATAGGGTTGGTCGGGCAACAGTTCCTCAGCGAACACTTTGCTACCACTGGTAGTGTGATTCTTTGCTTGACCGTGATTGCATGTGGCTTGCTGCTTTGCACCGAGTACGAACTGGTGCGCATCACGGTATGGGGCGTGTCCAAGGCCAAAGAGAAAACGCAAGCCGGGGCTGCCGCCTGGAAGAGTCGCCGCGAACGCCTGGCGGAAGAAAAGCGGGCCAAACTACGAGCCGAGTTCGGCTTAGATGGGGAAGAAGGGGAGGTAGAAGAAGACACTGTAGTTGACGAAAAGGGAGTGCGCATCAAGATCGGTGGACGTCAGGTAAAGACCGACGTCGACGAAGAGATCACGTTTGAAGATGGCGAAAAAGTCCTGAGTGGTGAAGAGGAGGCCGACGAAGAAGAAGGGGAAGAGGAGGAAGCGGAAGAAGAGATCGACGAAGAAGTCGAAGAGGAACTGGACGAAGAAGAAATCGACGACGAAGTGCCGATCACACGGGTCGATAAGCCGGAAGATGCCTCGTCTCTGTCGGTCAAATCACGCAAAAGTAAGAAGCAGCAGCAAGACGACGACCGCAAGTCGGTAATGAGCGAACTAGACAGCGCCGCCGACGGTCGGGCCAATCCAAAGAACTACGAACTGCCACCAATCGAACTGTTGATCGAGAGCGACGATTTCTCGTTCGACGAACAAGAACGCGAAGTTCGTCAGAAGGCCAAAGTCCTTGAGAAAACGTTCCTCAATTTCGGCTTCAACGTGAAAGTGGTCGAAATCGAAACAGGCCCGGTGATTGCCCAGTACGAAGTTGAACTGGAAGCGGGTCTGCGACTTTCGAAGATCACGGGCCTGGCCGACGACCTGGCGATTGCTCTGCGCGTTCCCAGCGTGCGTATCGTCGCGCCGATCCCAGGCAAGAACACCGTCGGGATCGAAGTTCCTAACGAGGAACGTCAGATGGTGCGCCTGCGGGAAGTGATGGAAGAAGCCAGCGGCCGCATGAACAAGATGAAGATTCCGATCTTCCTGGGTAAGGACGTGTCGGGTAATTCGTTGGCGGTCGACCTGGCCGCGATGCCTCACCTGCTGATCGCCGGTCGTACTGGTACCGGTAAGTCGGTTTGTTTGAACGCGCTGATCACGTCGATCCTCATGACACGTCGCCCGGACGAAGTGCGGATGCTGATGATCGACCCGAAGATGGTGGAACTCAGTTGCTATCGCACGCTGCCTCACTTGATGCACCCGGTGGTAACCGACATGAAGAAGGCCGAAGCGATCTTGGCTTGGGCCGTCGAGAAGATGGAAGAACGGTATCAGCTTCTAGCCCAGGTCGGCGTGCGTCACTTGAGCGCGTTCAACACCCTCGGCGAAGAAGAAATCTGGGACCGCATGGGCTGCGAAGACGAAGGGGAACGGAACAACGTCGCGACTCACTTGCCGTACATCGTGATCGTAGCGGACGAAATCGCCGACATGATGATGACCGCCGGGAAAGAAGTCGAGCAGCATATTATTCGTTTGGCTCAGAAATCGCGTGCGGTCGGTATTCACCTGATTCTGGCGACGCAAAAGCCGACCGTGGACGTTATCACCGGTTTGATCAAGTCCAACCTGCCGGCACGTATTTCATTCCAAGTCGCCAGTCGCACCGACAGCCGCGTTGTGCTCGATGAAATGGGGGCCGACAAGCTGCTGGGTAATGGTGACATGCTGTTCCTCTGGCCTGGCACCTCGACCTTAATGCGTGGTCAGGGTACGTACCTCAGCGACGAAGAGATCAACCGAGTCGTCGAATTCGTCAGTACCGGCGAACAAGACTTCGTCAAGGAACTGGTCCAACTGAAGGTCGAAGACGGCGCCACCGCCGACCCGGCCAAGATGAAGAAGCGAGACGAACTGTACGAAGCGGCCGTCGACGTGATCGTGGCCGAGCAACGCGGCAGTGTGTCGCTGCTGCAGCGTGCCCTAGGTGTGGGGTACGGACGTGGTGCTCGCCTGATCGACTTCATGGCCGAAGATGGCATCGTCGGCCCATATAACGGTTCCCAAGCCCGCGAAGTGGTCATCACGCCGGAAGAGTGGGAATTGATGAAGTCAGGCCAATCGGCTCCAACCGAAGTCGAGCCAGAGCCGGTCGCCGCCGCGCCAAAAGCGAAACGCTCGAACAAAATCAGGCCGCACGTCCCTGAGGAGGAAGAGGAAGAAGAGGAAATCGACGAAGAGATTGAGGAGGAGTACGAGGAAGAGGAATACGAAGAAGAGGTGGGGGAGGAAGAGTACGAAGAGGATGAGGAAGCGGAATATGAAGAGGAAGAGTATGAAGAAGATGATGACGACGAGTATTTAGAGGAAAGCGCTTGATTTAGCTGGGAAGGGTTCCGTTAAGAACTCAGGGTTGGCTGGGCCCCTAAATACAGGTTTGGTTTAACAGCCCTGCGGAGGAGAGGGTTCGGCAGAGGAGTGAACCTCGATACCGTTTCCACAGTCCCTAATTCACATGTTGGAAAAACCAAGAACTGAAATCAGGGCCACCGAAAACGTCGAACGACCGCCGCAGACCGGCCCAACTTGACAGTTCTTATTGCCAGATCTAAACTTACGTCTTCAAATCGACCATTATGTGTCCTCTGGGACCAACTATGTTTCAGCCCATCGTCAACCCTATCGTAATTCACAATGTGGGAGTACCTCCCATCTCGGCGTAGGGACTGCGAACACGCATGATTCAAAGGTAAGCCCTGACGCCCCAACGGTTTCAGGGCTTTTTTTGTTGAACTACCTTTGCGCGACGCTTGGTGGGCTTTGCCTGGCACGTGGTCGGCAAAAGGTGCCACTCAAGCGGATCGCCCCATGAAGAAGATTGAAATTTACGACACGACCCTGCGTGATGGAGCCCAAGGGGAAGGCGTTAGCTTTTCTTTGCAGGACAAGCTGGCGATCACTCAGCGTCTGGACGAAATTGGTGTCGACTTCATCGAAGGAGGCTACCCGCTTTCTAATGAGAAAGATGCGGAGTACTTCCGTCGCGTGCAGGAATTAGACCTGAAGCAAATCAAGGTCTGCGCTTTCGGGATGACACGCCGCAAAGGGATGGAAGCCAAAGACGATCCCGGCATGCAAGCCCTGCTCAATTCGGGCGCACCGGTGGTGACGATTGTCGGCAAAACGCACGACTTCCATGTGACCGACGTGCTGCGGGTTTCGTTGGAAGAAAACCTGGCGATGATCTCTGATTCGATCGGCCTGATGGTGGCCGAAGGGCGCGAAGCCATTTACGACGCCGAGCATTTCTTTGACGGTTGGAAAGCAAACCCTGAATACGCCGCCCAAACCATTCAAGCCGCTGCCAAAGCGGGCGCGCGGATGGTGGTGCTATGCGATACCAACGGCGGCAGCCTGCCGGAAGAAGTGGCCGAGCTCGTTCAAGCGGCACTGTCCGCGTTGGCTGAGTACAACGTATCGGTAGGCATTCATACCCATAACGACGGCGACCTGGCCGTGGCCAATGCACTTGCGGCTGTCGATGCCGGAGCCTTACAAATCCAAGGCACCATCAATGGCTTCGGCGAACGCTGTGGTAACGCCGACTTGATCTCGTGCGTGGCGAACTTGGCCCTGAAAAAGAAAGGGTACGAGGTGCTAGGTGGCGATGGCCTCGATCACCTGACCGAGTTGTCTCGTTTCGTGTATGACACGGCGAACGTCAATCGGCGTAACAATCAGGCTTTCGTCGGACAAAGTGCCTTCGCTCATAAAGGGGGGATGCACGTTCATGCCGTGAATCGGGCAGCCTCCAGCTACGAACATATCTCGCCGGAATTGGTCGGTAACGAACGTCGCGTGCTGGTGAGCGAGCTTTCTGGACGCTCGAACATCATGGCCCTAACCACCAAGATGAATATCGAGCAAGATCGCGAAGTCATGGATAAAATCTTGGCTCGTGTGGTGGAATTAGAAAACAAAGGGTTCCAGTTTGAAGCGGCAGATGCTTCCTTCGAACTGCTGGTTCGCAAGATCTTGGGCACCTTCACCCCACATTTCGAGACCCTCAAGTATCACGTCGAGATCGAAGATTTCGTGCTTCGCCAAGATATGGAGCTGACCACGGAGGCGACGATCAAACTGAACGTCAACGGTCAGCAGAAGCATGAGGTTGGAGAAGGGGATGGGCCGATTGACGCTTTGAGCGCAGCCCTGCGTAAGGCGCTGGATGTCGTCTTCCCTAATCTCAAACGGATGAAGTTGGTCGACTACAAAGTCCGCGTGGTCAATAGCGAGGCCGGCACCGCTGCCCGCACACGCGTGCAGATCGAATGCAGCGACGAACATGATGTGTGGGGAACGATTGGCGTGAGCGAAAACATCATTCAAGCCAGTTGGAATGCCCTGGTCGACGCAGTCGAATACAAATTGCATAAAGACGAGTCAGGCTCCGGTTCTTCCCCCAAAAAGGAAGTGGCCGCGACGAATTAACGCTTTTCCTTGCTCGAAAGACGGAGGCCGAGTTCTCGTCTGGCGGAGCAGGGGAAGTGGAAAAAGCATGCCGACGAGGACGACGGCATGGCACCCGACTAAGAACTACCGAACATTAAACACAACAATCATTCGTTCATAGCGAGTCATACTGGTGGCGTTTTCCGCTCAGGACATTCCGAATCGTTTTGACTTTTCCATCTCGCCCAAAATCTACGAATATTGGGAATCAAAGCGTTTCTTCCATAGCGAACCAGATCCTAGTCGCAAGCCGTTTACGATTGTGATTCCCCCTCCTAACGTGACCGGGGCGCTGCATCTGGGGCACGCACTGAACAATACGCTGCAAGACGTGTTGATCCGTTACAAGCGAATGAAGGGGTTCAATACGCTTTGGATTCCCGGCACCGATCATGCCGGGATCGCCACCCAGGCCGTGGTTGAACGTCGCATCTTCGAGCTAGAAAAAAAGAGCCGCCACGATCTGGGACGCGAAGAGCTTGTGCGTCGAATTTGGGACTGGAAAGACCAGTACGAAGCCCGGATTCTCGGCCAGCTCAAACGCCTGGGAAGTAGCTGCGACTGGGAACGGACGCGTTTTACGCTCGACGAACGTTGTGCCCGTGCCGTGCGACGAACGTTCTTCGATCTTTTCGCGAAGCAGTGGATTTACAAAGGGAAACGTCTGGTCAACTGGGATACGTTCCTGCAAACCGCAGTGAGCGATGACGAGGTGTTTCATGAGACGACCGATGGTAGTTTCTGGCACTTCAAGTATCCGGTGATCGATCCGAAGCCAGGCGAGCCAGAGTTCGTCACGATCGCCACGACTCGTCCCGAAACGATGCTGGGTGATACCGCTGTGGCCGTGCATCCCGATCCAGAAAAGGCCTTGAACGCTATCGAGGCCGAGCTAAAAGAGAAGTTGAAGGAAGCACCGGGCAAAGATAAGCCTGCCATTCAAGAGCAGCTCGATCAGATCGCCGAGCGACGAACGACGATGTTGCCGCAGTTGATTCAGCTACGCGATATGGCACTCGCTGGTCGCAAGTTGATGCTGCCGCTGGTCGATCGTGAAATTCCGTTGGTGGCCGATCCATGGGCTAAGCCTGAACTCGGTTCCGGCTGCGTGAAGATCACCCCGGCGCACGATCCCAACGACTACGAAGTCGGCATTCGGCAGAACTTGCCCTTCATCAACATCTTGAACTCGGACGGCACCATGAACGAGGTGACCGGCGAGTATGTGGGCCTCTCGATTCCTAAGGCACGTCAGGCCGTGGTGAATGATCTCGATGGTCTGCAACTGTTGGAAAAAATAGAAGATCGCAAGATTGAACTGGCCTACTCCGATCGTAGCAAGACCCCCATCGAGCCCTATTTGGCCGACCAGTGGTTCATCAAAATGGATGACCTGGCCCAAAGCGCGATGGATGCGGTCAAAGATGGTCGCGTGAAGATCTTCCCGCAGCGCTACGCCAACGGTTACGTCGACTGGTTAAGCGAGAAGCGCGATTGGCCCGTCAGCCGCCAGTTGTGGTGGGGGCACCAGATTCCGATTTGGTCGCAGGAGTGTGCCCACAAGGAGGATCACGACGCCCTGATCGCCAAGCTGGATGCCGATCCCGATATTCAAAGCCACAAGGTCAACTACCAAATCGAACGCGATGTCGAGCTGGAAGCGGCCGAAAAAACCGGCACCATCCAAGGGGCGGCGCGGGCGGCTATGCCTTATAGCCAGGTGCATGTCTGTATCGCCGACGAAGACGACAAGTTAGCCGCCAAGTACGAAACGTTGGGCTTTGTTCGCGAACAAGACGTGCTCGATACCTGGTTCAGTTCCGCTTTGTGGCCGCATTCGACTTTGGGGTGGCCAGAACACACGCCAGAGCTCGAATACTACTATCCTACTAGCACGCTAATCACCAGCCGCGACATTATCACGCTGTGGGTGGCCCGCATGGTGTTGGCTGGCTTAAACAACATGGGAGAAATCCCGTTCCGCGAAGTGTTCATCCACCCGACCATTCTCGATGGTCTGGGCGAACGAATGAGCAAATCGAAGGGGAACGGGGTCGATCCGCTGGACGTGATCGACCGTTTCGGCGCCGACTCGCTCCGGTTCGGTTTGGCTTACCTGACCACCGAAACGCAAGACGTGCGAATGCCGGTGCAGTTCGAGTGCCCACACTGCAACGCATTAATCGATCAAACCAAGAAGAATCGCCAACAGCCGCGCATCGAGTGCAAGAAATGCGGTGAAGCGTTCAGCACCCAGTGGGCCGAGAGCGAGGAAGATAAAGCCCTGCCACGTGGTTCAGTGGTGAGCGAACGCTTTGAACTGGGACGCAACTTCTGCAACAAGCTGTGGAATGCGGCTCGCTTCACGATGATGAACCTGGAAGGCTACACGCCAGGTACCGTCTCGTTAGACGAACTGCAACTTGAGGATCGTTGGATTCTGTCGCGGCTGCATACCGTGACCAAGGAAGTCGAACGCTGTTACGAAAGTTACGGCTACGCCGACGCGGCGCGAGCCACCTACGATTTTGCCTGGGACGAGTTCTGCAACTTTTACGTGGAAATCTTGAAAGAACGTTTCCAAGACGAGAAGCAGCGGCCTACGGCGCAGCGGGTTATCACCTACGTGCTCGACAGTATGCTACGGCTGTTGCATCCGATCATTCCGTTTATCACCGAAGAGATTTGGCAGACACTCGGCAAGATCGCTCCGCAGCGCGGTTTGGAGCAAGTGAGCGAAGCGACGGAGAGCATCATGGAAAGCTCTTGGCCGGAGATCGACGGCAAGTGGGAAGACAGCACGATTGAAACCCAGTTTTCTGTCTTCCAAGAAACATTGGGTAGTCTCCGTGAGATTCGCAGCCGACAGAACATCGGCCCGAAAGACACCATGGAGTTCGTCATTCGCTGCGACGACGCCAAGGCTAAGCTGCTCGGGACGATGTCTCCTTACTTCCTATCGATGAACAACGCTCGCAGTCGCGGCTTGGGGAAAGCGGTTGAGGTCCCTGAAACCAACGCCACGATCACTGCCGGCGATATGGAGATTTTTGTCGATCTGAAAGACTTTATCGATGTCGAGGCTGAAATTCAGCGGAACGAAAAGCTAGAGACCAAGCTTGCCCAGTTGGTGACCAGCAAAGAAAAGAAACTGAGCAACGATAGCTTTGTGAGCCGTGCTCCGGCGGATATCGTCGCGAAAGAACGCGAGAGCCTAGAGCAAGCTCGGCAAGAGCTAGAGCGGGTAATCAATGCCCTGGCCCGTTTACGGGAATCGGCGGCAAAGTAATTCCGCCCCAGTAGGTCTGTTTTCAGATAAAATTCCCCAAGATATAATCGAAGGAGAACTGTACTCGGTAGTTGGCCGCGAAGTTCCGCTCGCGCGGGGCGAACTTGGCAAAGCCAACCAAAACAGCTTACCCGAGACGTCACCTCGTTTATCGAGAAACCCTGCGGAAAGCAGAACCTCCTATGCCGATTCAGATGGAACTCTCGCGGATCATTATCAGCGAGATCAACGACCAGCAGGTAATTTACTTAAAGGAAGTTGACGGAGACCGCCAATTTCCGATCATGATTGGTATCTTCGAGGCGACCAGCATTCATCGTCGCGTGAAAGAGTTCATACCGCCTCGCCCACTGACGCACGATCTGATCGTAAGTATTGTTGAACGCCTGGGCGGAGAATTAGACAGTGTCATCATCAACGACCTGAAAGAGGGAACGTACTTCGCCAACCTGCGCGTAAAAATCGATGGCGAATTAATCTCGGTCGATGCCCGTCCATCCGATGCGATTGCCGTGGCGGTGACAAGCCAGCCGCACTTGCCAATCTACGTGGAAGAACACGTGCTGGAAGAATCAGAAGTCTAATAATTTCTAAGAGCTCTTCCTCCTGGCGTTTCGCCATTTATTGTTGTGCCCTTGGTGGGTGGTTGTCGGTACCTCCCCCACTTCTGCAATTGCCATGTTTGGGCACCATCCGTCTCTAACGGCAAAAGAAGCTATTTAAGCGAAATAAGCTGTACGAATTTCTTTGCAGCCACTTGAATTTCTCGGATCGGCCATACTATGGCTAGATCGAAACCACCTTTTTGGCTTATAGAGCTGCTTGCTAGTTGTTCGCGGATCAAATCACCGTAAATTCCTTTATTGGTGGTTTAGTGGTAGTTAATCGTCGCTAAAACAACTCTTTTATGCTATGAATTCGCTACGATTCTCAATTTAGTTGACAATCTGTTCAAAAAATAGATTGACTAAAAACGACGATATACCTACATTGGCTGGGTCCCTGAAAACTCTCATCTTTATATTAAAAAAGGGCTTATCTATGTCTGTTGGGAGAACCCGCGGTTTCACTCTGGTGGAGCTGCTCGTCGTTATCGCCATTATTGGGGTCTTGATTGCTCTTCTTTTGCCTGCCGTCCAACAAGCTCGCGAGGCGGCTCGACGGATGCAATGCACAAGTAATCTTCGTCAGATGGGATTGGGATTACACAACTACCACGACACGTTCAAAGTGTTCCCGCCAGGCAAGATCACCGAAGGGAACTGCTGCGGTACGAAAAGCCTGTCGAACTGGGCAATCATGATTTTGCCTTTCATCGAACAAGGGAACCTGGCCGATCGCTACAACAACAGCGCGTTTAATGAGGACGCTGCCAATCAATTTGTCCGCGAGTCGCTCGTCGATATCTACATGTGCCCTTCCGACCCAGTTGCGGGCAAGAAAGAAAATCCTGCTAGTGGGCCAGGCAGCGGTTTGGCTTATGCCCATGGATCGTACCGCGCCATGGGGGGCCGTAGCGATGGTTCAGGCTGGTGGGACAACAACCAAGCGAGTTCCTTGCCGCAGCAATGGAAAGGTTTGATGCATGCTACCGGCACACTTGGCTTCAGCGCCGAAAATATGGCCAGTGTCATCGATGGAACCTCCAACACACTTGTCATCGGTGAAATGAGTAGTAAGACCGAAACCCGTCGTGGCACGTTTTGGGCTTACAGCTACACCTCTTACAACTCTTCTGACGCCCACGACCAACCGCGAACGTTGATCAATGATTACAACAAATGCGTGGCCATTGGTGGTTCTGGCGGATCGAATTCATGCAAGCGAGGCTGGGGCAGTTTTCATGCTGGCGGTGGTTTAGATTTCCTCCTGGCTGATGGTTCCGTCAGACTCATTCCGCTAACCATTGATATGAAAGTTTGGGTCAATGGAGCAACCATTGCTGGCAGCGAGGCAACGGCTTTGCCGTAACACCCAAGGTGGAAAACGCATTGAGTCGTGACTCCGTGAGTTGAGATTGGATTGAGGGCAGCGCCGCTAATTTGCGCCGATCCAATCTCAACGACTCGCGATCCAAGCGTCTGCCGGCATGTTCTCATCTTTTCGTCTGGTTCATGAGGAGTAGTATAGAAAATGCGCTCGTTTGGCTTCGCTGTTGGCTTGTTGGGAATATTGGCGGTAGGTGGCCTGGGATGTGGATCCCAAGGAAACGTTGCCCCAGTCGCCGGAACAATTACCTTAGATGGCGCTCCTCTAGAAGGAGCCGCTGTCAGCTTTCAACCGATTGCTACTGATAAGGATTCGATGACGGTTAGCGGTATGGGCTCTTACGGTCGTACCGATGCCCAGGGACACTACGAGTTAAAGATGATCGAAACCGATGGCGAAGGTGCCTCGGTAGGAACACATCGCGTTCAAGTAAGTGTCGCGGAAGAGAAGGGGGGCGATGCGCTGACGACCGACAAAGTACCGGCCCGCTATCGCGGGGCTGACTCGGAGTTGACGTTTGATGTTCCAACGGAAGGTACCAAGACCGCTAATTTCGATCTCACCACAAAACGTAAACGATGAAAAACGTTTTCTGTTCAAGGGGGAAACGAGAAAAGGCCATCGCAAGATGGCCTTTTCTATTGGTACCGGCTGGGGACGTTAGCTAAGTCTCAAGCATTTTCCGTCGACGCATTCAAGCGTCGGTCAGGACGTCTGAGAACGCTTCTTTAAGAACCTTCAAGCCAGGTTCCCCTTCGTGTTCGTCCACGATCACGTTCACTCGAACTTCCGAAGTGCTGATCAAATCGACGTTGATTCCCGCTTCACTCAACGCTTTGAACATTCGCACGCCAACGCCGGTATGGCTACGCAGGCCGATACCACTGACGGAAAGCTTGGCCGCTTCGCGATTGCCTTGGACTTCCCCTGCACCGAGTTCCTTGACGACTTCTTCTAAGGCTGCGAAGGCCTTTTCGTAGTCGATCGCTGGGCAGGTAAAGCTCACGTTGGCACAATCATCGCGACCCACGTTCTGAATGATGACGTCGATATTAATGCCTTTAGCAGCGACGGCTTCAAAGATTTGAGCAGCGATACCTGGGTGATCTGGCACCCGCCGAACCGCTAACAGCGACTGGCTGCGATCGAGTTTGATGTCGTCGATTGCCAGGTCTTCCATCTCACGTAAACGCTGGACGACAACGGCAGGATCGGTGACATCCCGAACACGTACGGCGCTCACTTCCAGCGGCGAGTCTTCCGGAGTGATATCAAGCTGGAACCCGTTGTGAATCGCCTGCAACGCTCGCTGGGCATCGGACCGGCTGATAAGCACCGAGATTTTGATCTCGGAAGTCGAGATTGCCTGAATGTTGATTCCCTCATCAGAGAGAACACGGAACATCTTTTCGGCCACACCGTGGATGCTGGCCATACCCAAGCCAACGACCGAAACTTTCGAGACGTGGTCGTCGTAGGTAACGTCCTCAGGCTGAATCAGTTCGGTGGCCTGCTTCACAGCATCCAGAGTTACTTTCAACTCTTCCTGCGGCACGGTGAACGAAATGTTCGCCTTGCCGTCGGAACTGATATTCTGCACGATCATATCGACCGAAATCGCTTTCGCTGCGATTCGACGGAACAGCTCCAGCGAAATGCCTGGCTCGTCCGGAACACCGGCCACCGTAATGCGGGCTTCCTTCTTCGTGATTGCCGCGCCACTAACGGAACGAGTTTGCGATTCAGGGTCTTGAACGATCAGCGTACCGGGGATGTCGGTAAAGCTGCTGCGGACATGAATGGGGACGCCAAACTTCTTGGCGAATTCGATCGAACGGCTATGCATCACGCCGGCGCCCAAGCTGGCCAACTCGAGCATTTCGTCATAAGCGATCTGCGGAACACGCCGGGCCTCGGGAAGGACGCGTGGGTCGGTCGTGTAGACTCCGTCGACATCGGTGTAGATTTCGCACGTGTCGGCATCCAAGACAGCGGCCAGGGCCACAGCCGTCGTATCGCTACCGCCACGCCCAAGTGTGGTGATGTTGAGGTTTTCGTCGATACCTTGAAAACCGGCCGCGATCACGATGTTGCCAGCGTCGAGCAGTTGTTTTACTCGCGAGGTTTCGATCGAACGGATGCGGGCCTTGGTGTGGGTGCTGTCGGTACGAATTCCGATTTGGGCGCCGGTGAGGCTGACAGCCTTCGAACCGAGGGCATCGATTGCCATCGCCATGAGGGCAACGCTGACTTGCTCGCCGGTTGACAGCAGCATGTCCATCTCACGAGCTGGCGGGCTATCGCTAACTTGCTGGGCCAAATCAACCAAAACGTCGGTGTTTTTGCCCATCGCGCTGACGACCATCACCACTTGATGGCCTTCCCGCTGCGCGCGAATCGCTTTCCGCGCGGCGGCTACAATCTTCTCGCAATCGGCTACGCTCGTTCCCCCGAACTTTTGAACAATCAGTGACATAGGATTAAGTAATCCGTAAAAAATTGACACTAGGCAATGAGGTCGCCCCAAGCAATCGCTTGGGGCGTAAGATTAAACGCCGAGGAAGTAGGGCATCATCTTCCAGCCTTCGTCGAAGCTTAGCGACGAGGCATCAGCGCTGGATTCGTCGTATGTCTCAAACGAATCCGCTTTGATATCGCTGCCACAGAGGGCCAGCGGAACAAAGCCGTGGCTATGCGTTTTCGTGCGGCAGAATGTTGGATGGTCGGGAAGAACGATCATCCGATATTCGCCCTGCTTCTTCAGGGCTTCGTGCAGCGGGCCGACGATTTTTTCGTCGATTGCTTCGAGGGCCTTAATCTTTTCCGAGATGTCCCCTTCGTGCGAAGCCTCATCGGTCGCTTCCACATGCACGCAAATAACGTCGGTAGAATCTAACGCGTCGATCGCATATTGCCCTTTGGCAGCGTAGTCGGTATCGAGGTAACCGGTTGCTCCGGGGACTTCGATGCGATCCCAACCAATCAACGCGGCCAGGCCACGCAGCAGATCGACCGCCGTAATCATCTTGCCCGTCTTGCCGTACAACTGGCTAAACGGCGTGAGAGCGGGCTGCCTACCGAGGCCCCATAGCCAAACGTTGGTAGCCGGCGGTTTGCCGTCTTGGATTCGTTTTAAGTTGACCGGGTGATTGGCGAACAGCTCGACGCTGCGGCTCATCATGTCCGACAACCAATCGCTGCCGAGGCCGCGTGGATAACTATCGGCGACCGACTTGTCGCTCAAATCATGTGGCGGTGTCGTGCGGGTGTCCATGCTGAAGGGGGCAGAGCCAGGCTGTCCCCGATAAACCAGCAAGTTGCGGTAGCTGACGCCGGGATGGAATTCGATGCCGTCGCCACCAAGCTCGGCCTGGGCCGTTTCGAGCAAGGCTTTGGCTTCTTCCGACGAGATTTGGCCCGCCGTGAAGCTCTTCATGATTTGATCTTCAATCGTCACCAGGTTGCAGCGAATCGCCCAGTCGTCGGGGCCAAGCTGAATCCCTTGGGCGGCTGCTTCTAGCGGCGCGCGACCGGTGAAATATTCTAGCGGGCTGTAACCCAGCAAGCTGAGGTTGGCCACGTCGCTTCCGGCGGGCAAATGAGCGGGCACGTTATCGGCTCGTCCCACGACGCCTGTCTTAGCGATCGCGTCCATGTTCGGCACGTTGGCGGCTTGCAGCGGTGTTTTGCCTCCGAGCGAATCTTGCGGTTCGTCGGCACAGCCGTCGGGAATGACAATCGCGTATTTCATATTTCCCGAATCTCCTTATTTCGTCCGACGTTGGGGTATTCTTTTATTAGTGATTGAGACCGAATGTGAACTCGGTGCAGGCGAATTGTTGTCAACCGTTCAGGGCTTGGCTACGAAGGCTTGGAAGCCTTTGGGGAGAGCCCTAAGCGGGATGCTTAGTCTTGAACCAGCATCTTGCGGGCCCCTGATTTGACAGCGTCCATTTTGCCGATCTTTTCCAGGGCCCGGCCTGCCTGGCCTTGGGTGGCTGAGTGGGTCATGATCACCAGCGGAACGAACGAGCGGGTATCGCCGTCGGCATGTTCCGGTTCGTGCTGAATTACTGACGCGATCGATATGCCTTGGTCACCGAGCACACGGGTGATATCGGCCAGCACGCCAGGACGATCTTCGACGCTGAAGCGGAAGTAATGCCGTCCCTGGATCTCGCCAGGCGAGCACATTTCGACGTCGCTGTGATTTTCGGTGAACAGCTTGAGCGTGCGGAAGGTCAGCGCGGTGCGTCCCACCGCCATGTCGATCATGTCGGCAACAACCGCCGAGGCGGTTGGTTTCTGCCCGGCACCTTGGCCGTAGTAGAACAGCGGGCCGACCTGGTCGCCTTCGACACTGATGGCGTTGAACGGGCCACGCACTTCCGCGAGAGGGCGTCCTTCGCGAATCAGTGATGGCGAAACGTGCAGTTCGAGCCCGGCATCGCTTAATTGAGCGGAGGCCAATAGCTTGATGCGATAGCCTAATTCCTTGGCGAAGCGGATGTCGACCGCTTGTAGTTTGTCGATCCCTTCGCGCGGAATCGTCTTCCAGTCGATTTTGGCACCGAAGGCGATGTGAGCAAGAATGGCCAGCTTTTGGGCGGCATCGGTTCCGTCGACGTCCATCGTCGGGTCGGCTTCGGCGTAGCCAAGACGCTGGGCTTCTTTAACGGCCCATTTGTAGCTCGCTTCTTGTTCTTCCATTGCCGACGCAATGAAGTTAGACGTTCCGTTGAGGATGCCGCTGAGCGAGCTAATCCGGTTGGCCGTCAGGCATTGGCTGAGGTTGGTGATAATCGGAATCCCGCCAGCCACGGCAGCGTCGAAAGCGATACTGCGGCCTAGTTCGCGGGCTCGTGCGAAAAGCTCGGCACCATGCTCGGCGATCAGGGCTTTATTCGCCGTGACAATATCTTTGCCACTTTCCAGCAATTGCAGCATGATCGTGCGGGCTGGTTCAATACCCCCGATCAACTGGGCGACGACCTTGATCTCGGGGTTGCCTGTTACTTCCGACAAGTCGTCGGTAAGCACTCCCTCTGGCAGTTCACAGTCGCGCGGGCGATTTAGATCGCGCACGACTGCTTTCTCTAACCATAAGGTAGTTCCTGCGTTACGAGCAGTACGGTCGCCGTGATCGAGCAGGATTTTGGCAACGCCAGCTCCGACGGTTCCCAAGCCGACAATGGCGACCTTCGTTTTGTGCATGGTTGCGAAGAACGGTAGATGGATGAACGAAACAGGTGGTCAAAGGGATCATCCTAGGTTGCCGCGGGGCGAACCGTCAACTGGGCTAAAGTCTTTACCCAGGAAGAGGTTCGGCCATGTTCCACGCAATTTTGCACACTTGGGCAAAGGCCCACTACGGGGTGGGCCTGATATCCATTGTAGCTAGTCCACTTGGAATGACCCCAAATCGGAGACCTGCGGGCTAGAGGCCAAGTTCTTGCTTCACGGCGGCAAACTGCTCGACGGCGAACTTCAGTTCCTCGATCGAATGTCCGGCGGAAACCTGGGTGCGGATGCGGGCTTTGTCTTGGGGGACAACCGGGTAGGAGAACCCAATCACATAGACACCTCGCTTGAGAAGACGTTCAGAGAATTCGGCCGCAACCTTGGCGTCGTAGAACATGACAGGCACAATCGGGTGTTCACCGGGCAGGACATCGAGGCCCAGCTTGGCGATTTCTTCACGGAAGAACTTGGTGTTCGTTTCCAGCTTGTCGCGAAGGGCAGTCGAGCTTTGGATCAGTTCCAAGGCCTTGAGCGAACCTGAGACAATCGGCGGAGCCAGCGTGTTCGAGAACAGGTAAGGCCGCGATCGTTGCCGCAGGAGGTCGACGATTTCTTTCCGGCCACTGGTATAACCCCCTGAAGCGCCGCCGAGTGCTTTGCCGAGCGTGCCGGTGATGATATCGATACGGTCGATCACGTCGTGGTGTTCGTGCGTGCCACGACCAGTCTTGCCCATGAAGCCAACGGCGTGTGAGTCATCGACCATGACCATGGCGTTGTATTTGTCGGCTAGGTCGCACAGATCAGGCAAGTTGCAAATGTAGCCGTCCATGCTGAACACGCCATCGGTAGCAATCAGCCGTACGCGGGCGTCCTGGGCTTCCTTCAGTTTGGCTTCCAGGTCGGCCATGTCGTTGTTCTTGTAGCGAAAACGCTTCGCTTTGCAGAGCCGCACGCCGTCGATGATGCTGGCGTGGTTGAGCTCGTCAGAAAGAATGGCATCTTCCGGACCGAGAATCGTTTCAAACAACCCACCGTTGGCATCGAAACAGGACGAATAGAGAATCGTGTCTTCCATGCCCAGAAACTTGCTGATTTCGTTTTCAAGCTGCTCGTGCGCGGCTTGCGTTCCGCAAATGAAGCGGACCGAGGAAAGGCCATAGCCCCAGCGGTCGAGCCCTTCCTTGGCCGCCGCGATGATCTCGGGATGATCCGAAAGCCCCAGGTAGTTGTTGGCGCACATGTTCAGGACTTCCGTCTGCTGCGGCAGGTCGATCTTCGACTTCTGCGGCGACAGAATCGTCCGCTCGTTCTTATAGAGCCCGGCGTCCTTGATCTCGTTCAGGATGCCGCTGTACTGCGTTTGGGTTTCCGAATTCCACATGGCTTGTTCCCTAATCCTATCCTGCAAAAAATCGCGATTCGCCTCGGGCTGGTCCCTTTTCTCCCCATGTCAGGGGAAGGAGACCAAAGCTTTTCTCTTACTGAAAACTTTAAACTAACGACCGTTTATTCCGTCCAATCGAGAACGACTTTGCCCGATTGGCCAGAGAACATCGCCTCGAATCCTTGCTCGAACTCGCGATAGTTAAGGCGATGCGTAATGATGGGCTGGAGATCGAGTCCACCTTGTAGGAGGACGGTCATTTGATACCAGGTTTCGTACATCTGGCGACCGTAAATTCCTTTAATGGTCAGCATGTTGAAGATCACATCGTTCCAGTCGATCGAAATATCTTCGGGCGGGATGCCCAGCATCGCGATTTTGCCGCCGTGGCACATGTTGGAAATCATGTCGCGGAAAGCGGCCGCGTTGCCAGACATTTCTAAGCCGACGTCGAATCCTTCGACCATCCCCAACTCCTTTTGGACGTCGGCTAATTTTTCGTTTCGCACGTCTACCACGCGGGTCGCACCCACCTTCTTGGCAAGTTCTAACCGCCAAGGATTGACATCGGTGACCACCACAAAGCGAGCCCCGGCATGTTTGGCGACGGCGGCGGCCATACAACCAATGGGACCGGCGCCGGTGATCAGCACGTCTTCGCCCAGCACAGGAAAGGTAAGTGCCGTGTGAACCGCATTGCCAAAGGGATCGAAGATAGACGCGACATCAAGCGGAATGCCGTCGGCGTGGTGCCAGACATTGGTCATCGGAACCGAGATATATTCCGCGAACGCGCCGGGGCGATTAACGCCGATGCCTTTGGTATCGGCACACAGATGACGACGCCCGGCCATGCAGTTACGGCAGTGACCGCAAACGACGTGACCTTCGCCACTGACGATCTGGCCTGGCTCGAACACACCGACGTTGGAACCGACTTCGACGATCTCACCCACAAACTCGTGCCCGACGACCATCGGCACCGGCACACTTTTCTGAGCCCAGGCGTCCCATTTATAGATATGGACATCGGTACCGCAGATGCCCGTTTTAAGCACCTTGATCAGGACGTCGTTAATACCAATGGTCGGTTCCGGGACGTCTTCCAGCCACAACCCTTTTTCCGCGTGCCGCTTGACCAGCGCTTTCATAAAACAGTCCTAGATGAACTCTGCGCAAAGTTGAACATTTGGTTGCCAAGCTTTGATTGTAACGTCGCTTGGCAAATCGCGAATGCCTGACCAGCCTTTCGTGGGAACAAAAGTTGGGGAGAGTTCCCGAAAATTGCGATTAGCGAACCAACTGCTTGGTGACAGTCGGAACTGTAACCACGATTCAGACCGGGCCTGCATTTCGCCGGTGACGGCATTGCACTATTCTTGGATGCTTACGAGAAGCCACGTTGACGAAGGAAAATTGAAGTATGCCCCGACCGCTGCCGATTCGAGGTTTGAATCATCTAGCTCTCGCCGTCAAAGATACGCAGGTCAGCATCGCGTTTTATCGCGATGTGCTTGGTTTTCGCCAGGTCGAACGTCCGCCGTTCGATTTTCCCGGGGCTTGGCTGGTGGGTTACGGTATTCAGATTCATATTTTGGAAACAGAGCATGCTTTTGACGGAGGTGACCAGCCGAATTCCCGGGGCGATCATTACGCGTTTGCGTTGAAAGATGAAAGCCAACTTGTCGAAATTCTCAACGAGCACGGCATTCCGTTCATTCAGCGGGTGAATGCCGGAAACATTCACCAAACCTTCTTTCAAGATCCCGACGGGCACTCGATTGAAGTCGCCGTGTATCCTGCCGATCCACCATTTATCGACTAGCCACCGATCGAGCCAAATTCGGAGGCTACGACACAAGAAATAAGAAAGGCCCAGACAATCGTGTGATTGTCGTGGGCCTCTGTTGTTGATGGTTTGGAAAAGGTTTTCGCGAACGAACTAAATTCGCCAGCCTTCGCGGTACTTGCGTTCGATGAACTGGTTGGCCGCTTCGTTGTTGGTGACTTTCAAGTTCTCGGCATCCCATTCAATGGGTCCGCCGCTACGGTAAGCAACGTTACCCAACAGAACCGTTTCGGTCAGCGGGCCAGAGTACGAGAAGTTACACGTGGTAGGCGTCCCTTCTTTGCAGGCCTTGATCCACTCTTCGTAGTGACCGATCGAGTTGGGAATCGTTTCCTCAGGGGCTTTCCAGTCGGCAAACTTATTTTCTGGATAGAGCTTGAATCCACCGTAGTCGGCGAACATCTTTCCCTTGGTGCCGTGGAACATCACGCCAGAGCCTGGGACTTTGATGCCGGCAACTTCCGAAGGCGTGTGCGTGCCGTCGCGCCATGTCATTTCAATGGCCGGGGCAACGTCGGTTTTGGGGAACTTGTAGTTCACCGTCAAGCCAAGAGGAGCCGTGTACGGATCGGGCTCGGCACCTTCAGCACTGACCGTGCTGGGATACTTCAATTTCAAAGCCCAGAAAACGAGATCGATGTAATGGCAACCCATGTCACCCAGGGTGCCGCCACCAAAATCCCACCAGCGACGCCAGTTGGCTGGCAAGTAAACCGGCGAATAAGGACGTTCGGCAGCTGGGCCGAGCCAGACATCCCAGTGAATGTTTTTGGGGACAGGCGGTTTGTCGGTTGGGAGCTTGCCGCCACCCCAGCCTTTGCCAACCCAGACGTCAACCTTCGTGATATCACCCACCGCGCCGGACTGGACTGCTTCGACCACGCGGCGATAGTTGTTGCCAGCATGAATTTGCGTGCCCATCTGAGTCGCCAGCTTCTTTTTCGCGGCCAGCTTGGTCATTTCGCGGGCTTCATGGACCGTGTGGGTCAGCGGCTTTTCGCAGTAGCAATGCTTGCCAAGCTGCATGGCCCACATCGAAGCTGGGGCATGGGTATGATCTGGCGTGCTAACCACAACGGCGTCGAGCGATTTTTCTTTATCCAACAGGACGCGGAAGTCGTTGTATCGATTTGATTTTTGCGAAGCGTATTGCTGGAGCGCTTGGTCTAAATACTTGTCGTCGATATCGCACATCGCAACGATATTCTGGCCGCTCACGCCACTCACGTTCGCCGAGGCTCGGTTCTGCACGCCGATGCAGGCCACGTCGAGCAGTTCGTTAGGGGATTTCGACTCTGCCGCAGACGCCAGGCGATGAAAGCCTGTGCCTGCGATTGCGGCTGCCGTGGCAGACGTTTTTAGGAAAAAGCGACGATTCATCTTCGGGTTGCTCATAGAGGCAGTTCCTTTGTCAGGGGAGCAGAAAGTAGGAAAGAGCAAAATTGGGGTGGGAACAAATATTGATGTCTAGGCACAAGATTATGAACCACGATAGGCGTCAATAGCTGTCTCAGAAATGCCTGGTAGGACTTCGGCTGAGCGAGAGATTGTGGGGGAAAAATGCGAAATACGTTGGCCTCTATGAATCGCAGGGATTCATGGAAGTCGCTTCGCGAGATTCCCTAACAGCTCTTCCCAACAAACCAAGGGGCGAGGAGCAAGCTTTCTGATAGAGCCTAGAATAACGCGATATTTCGATTTATCACACTTTGAAAAGACAAAATAATAGAAGACAAACCGGAAAATCTACCTTGAAGGGGCGGTTTTCCTTGTTTTTGGGTGGTCTGACTAAAGTTTTTCGTGTGGAGAACGGCAATTTTCACGCTTCACGCCCTAACCCCTTGTCAAAGGTGGCAAGCTTCGGCACAATGTGTGGTTTCCACCCTGATCGAGTATCCGTTCAGGGGAACAATCGTGGATGTAGGAATCGAAATTCCCGCTGCGATCAACAGTTGGTGATTCCTGGGAAAGTAGCGTAGGAGTTAATCGTTCATGGGCCATTACACCGGTCCGAAGGCCAAAGTTAATCGTCGTCTCGGTGCAGTCATTTACGAGAGCCGCGGTGCGATGCGCGCTGCCGATCGCCGGCCTTCCCCCCCAGGTATGCACAACCGTCCGAAGCGCCCGTCTAACTACGGTGCTGCGTTGATGGAAAAGCAGAAGATCAAGCACTATTACGGTATTGGTGAGAAGCAGCTTCGCCGCTACTTCGACCACGCCAAGCACAGCAAGGGTAACACGGGTGAAAACCTATTGTCCCTATGCGAACGTCGCTTGGATAACGTGGTTCGCCGTGCTGGTTTGGCTTTGACCCGCTGCCAGGCTCGCCAGGGGATCGTTCACGGTCACTTCCTGGTCAATGGCCACAAGGTGGACAAGCCTTCTTATCAGTTGCGTCCTGGTGACGTGATTAGCGTCCGCAACCGTGAAAAACTGCAGATCATGTATCGCAGCATTCACGCTGACGCTTCCGGTGAGACGGCATCGTTCCTCTCGGCCGATCCCGAGACCTTGTCGGCAACTTTTGATAGCGTGCCAGGTCCGGAAGATATCAGCCTGCCGGTCGACGTCAACATGGTGGTCGAATTCATGTCGCGTTAATCTCGCGAGCCATTTTATGGCAATTCTCACCAATTAGTAACTTCAAAGGGATTCCGGCACGATGGCCCGTCGCGGAGTCCCTTTTTTTTTGGTTCAATGTGCCTCTGTTACGCATTGTTTTGAGACGCGTCTCCCCACTTAGGCATCTCAAACGGCGTAATCCCAATCAAAGCCTTAGAAAGTTTGCTAGAGAGACATCATGGCTCATACCCAATTGGCGGTCATCGGAGGTGGTCCCGGGGGCTACGCGGCGGCGTTTCTGGCTGCCGACGAAGGAATGGAAGTTACCCTGATCGAGAAGGAACCCCGACTCGGCGGTACTTGTCTTCTGCGGGGATGTATTCCTTCGAAAGCGCTGCTCCACGTTGCTCGCGTTATCGACGAAGTCCACGAATTGAATAAGGAATGGGGCGTTACTTTTGGCGAAGCGAAAATCGAACTCGACAAGCTACGCGCCCGCAAAGAAGGGGTTATCAAATCCCTGACGACCGGATTGGGTCAGCTTGCCAAGAAACGTAACGTGACCATCATCAAGGCCAATGCCAGCTTTGTTGACTCGAGCACGCTGCAGTTGGAAGGGGATGACGCTTCGATCCCAGAAGGGGGCAAGCTGACGTTCGACCGTGCGATTGTCGCCACCGGTTCGGTCCCTGCGATGCCGCCTGCCTTCCAGATCGATTCGCCCCGCGTGATGGACTCGACAGGTGCTCTCGAACTGCAAGACATTCCCGAAACCATGCTGGTGATCGGTGGTGGTTATATCGGGCTGGAACTGGGCTCGGTTTATGCTCACCTAGGTACCAAGGTCAGCGTGGTCGAATTGACCGACGGACTTCTGCCGGGTGCCGACCGCAATCTGGTGAAGCCGCTGCATAAGAAGCTGGACGAACTATTCGAGGGACGGATCTTCACTAACACCAAAGTCGGATCGTTAGGCGATCGCGACGGCAAGGTGGAAGTCGCCTTCGAAGGCCCTGCTAAATTCGGGACTTTCAAATACGATCGCGTCTTGGTTTCGATCGGTCGCTGGCCGAATACCAAGGGAATCGGTCTGGAAAACACCGGCGTTGTCGTCGACAAGCGTGGCTTCATCGAAGTCAACAAGCAGTTGCAAACGGCCGATCCGAAGATCTCGGCGATTGGTGACGTGACTGGCAACCCAATGCTGGCCCACAAGGCAACGCACGAAGGCCGCGCCGCCGTCGAAGCAATGCTGGGACATCCGGTTTCTTTCGAGCCTGCCGCGATTCCTGCCGTGATCTTCACAGATCCAGAAATTGCTTGGGCTGGCTTGATGGAAGAAGAAGCCAAGCAAATGGGCAAGAAGGTGGAAGTGGCCATCTATCCTTGGGCTGCCAGCGGTCGTGCTCAGGCTTTGGGCCGCACCGAAGGGATGACCAAGTGGATCATCGATCCCGAAACCAGCCGTGTGCTTGGTTGTGGTATCGTCGGGCCAGGGGCTGGCGAAATGATTTCTGAGGCGGTCTTGGCCTTGGAAATGCGTGCCGAAGTCTTCGATTTGACCTCGACGATCCATCCTCACCCAACGCTAAGCGAAACCGTGATGAACGCGGGCGAGGTATTTTTCGGGACGGCTACGGAAATTTACAAGCCAAAAAAGAAGTCGTAAGCTCGCTTTAGCAAACGACTTGTGTTATAAATCAGGCTTCTGCCGAATTTGCCGTTTGCAGAAGACGGGAGGGGTTTGCCTCCCTCTCGCTGACAAACGCCGTCGGCGCGGTAGAATTCAAACTCGAAGCCTACCTCGGACACGATCCGAGTTCGATCTTTGAGATAAGTTATCGAGGGTTGCTTCGCCAGAGATGGCCGTGCCATGAAGGTGCGGTCGAGATATTCGTCTTTTCCTGGCGTAAAGCAACGGACTGAAATAAGGGAAGTTGCATGGCGAACGCCAAAATGATGCCAGCCGAAGAGAATCTCATGCGGAATAACCCGTCGACGTTTGCATCCGACGTTGACCCGGCAGAGACTCAAGAGTGGCTCGACTCACTCGATTACGTGTTAGAAGGCAAAGGTGAGGACCGGGTTCGGTTCCTTTTATCCGCTTTAGAAAATCGAGCACATGCTCGGGGTGTCGATATTCCATTTGCGGCCAACACGCCGTACATCAACACCATTCACTCGTCGGATCAACCTGCTTATCCCGGCAATCGTGAATTCGAACGTCGCATCAAGAGCATCATCCGCTGGAACGCCATGGCGATGGTGACGCGGGCCAACAAAAATTTTGAAGGCCTCGGCGGGCATATCAGCACGTTCGCTTCCAGTGCTACCTTGGTGGAAGTCGCTTTCAATCACTTCCTGCGTGGTCGCGGCAGCGGTTACGAAGGAGACCAGGTTTATTTCCAAGGGCACGCTTCGCCTGGGATTTACTCGCGGGCTTTCGTCGAAGGGCGTTTGACGGAAGAGAACCTGGAATGCTTCCGCCGAGAGCTGCAGCCGGTGATGGGGCTTTCGTCCTATCCGCACCCTTGGCTAATGCCAGACTTCTGGGAATTCCCGACGGTTAGCATGGGCTTGGGGCCGATCTGCTCGATCTACCAGGCACGTTTCAACCGCTACTTGCATGACCGCGGTTTGAAAGACACCAGCAAGACCCGTGTGTGGGCGTTCATTGGGGACGGTGAATGCGACGAGCCGGAAACGCTCGGCGCGATCAGCCTGGCCTCGCGCGAACAGCTCGACAACCTGACCTGGGTCATCAACTGCAACTTGCAGCGTTTGGATGGTCCGGTGCGTGGTAACGGCAAGATCATTCAAGAGCTGGAAGCGGTCTTCCGCGGTGCCGGCTGGAATGTCATCAAGGTCGTTTGGGGTAGCGACTGGGACCCGTTGTTGGAAGCCGACAAATCGGGCCTGCTCGTCAAACGGATGGAAGAAGTGGTCGACGGCCAGTACCAAAAGTACGTGGTTGAAAGTGGCGAATACATTCGCAAGCACTTCTTCGGCAAGTACCCAGAACTGCTGGAACTCGTCAAGAATTACTCGGACGAACGTCTCCAAAAGATGGTTCGTGGTGGGCACGATCCTGAAAAAGTGTATGCCGCCTACAAGGCTGCCACCGAATGCAAGGGCAAGCCGACCGTTGTTATCGCCAAGACGATCAAAGGGTATGGGCTAGGCGAAGCTGGCGAAGGCCGTAACGTCACCCACAACCAGAAGAAGCTGAACGAGGAAGAACTCCGTGAGTTCCGGACCCGCTTCAGTATTCCGATCTCGGACGAAGAAGTCGTCAAAGCACCTTTCTACCGTCCGCCGGAAGATAGCGCCGAAATGCGTTATCTTAAGAAGCGTCGTGAAGCACTCGGTGGTCCGGTTCCTTCTCGCCCGAAGAACGTGCCAACCTCGCAGATTCCTACGATCGAGGATTACAAAGAATTCCTTGGTGGGAGTCGCGGTAAAGAAATGTCGACCACGATGGGCTTCGTCCGCCTGCTCACGAAGCTGTGCAAAGACGAAAACATCGGCAAGCAGATCGTCCCGATCGTTCCCGACGAATCGCGAACCTTCGGTATGGAAGGCATGTTCCGGCAGATCGGGATTTATGCCCATTCTGGCCAGTTGTACGAGCCGGTCGACTCCGATCAGCTGATGTACTACAAGGAAGCTAAAGATGGGCAGATCCTAGAAGAAGGGATCACCGAAGCGGGTTCGATGTCGTCGTTTATCGCGGCTGGCAACGCTTACTCGCAGCACGGCATCAACATGATTCCGTTCTTCATTTACTACAGCATGTTCGGTTTCCAGCGTATCGGCGACCTGATTTGGTGTGCCGCTGATACGCGTGCCAAGGGCTTCCTGATCGGTGGAACCGCCGGCCGTACGACCCTGAACGGGGAAGGGCTACAGCACCAAGATGGTCATAGCCATCTCAATGCGATCGCCTTCCCAACGGTTCGTTCCTACGATGTCTGTTACGCCTACGAAACGGCTGTCATCGTCCTCGACGGGATGAAGAAGCTGTACGCTGAAGGCGAAACGGCGATCTACTACATCACCGTTGGAAACGAAAACTACGTCAATCCAGAGATGCCAGAAGGTGCCCAGGAAGGGATCGTTCGCGGTATCTACAAGCTCAGCGCCCAGGCCGTCGAAAAGCCACGTGCTACGGTTCAGTTGATGGGCAGTGGCACGATCACACGCTGCGTGTTGGACGCCGCTCAGATTTTGGCCGAAAAGTACAACATTGCCAGCGATGTGTGGGCGGTAACCAGCTACACCGAGCTTCGCCGCGATTCGCAGTCGGTCGAACGTTGGAACATGTTCCACCCGACCGAAGAGCCGAAGAAGTCGTACCTCGAAACCGTCATGGACGGAGTCGAAGGCCCCTTCATCTCGGCTTCCGACAATGTGCGAGCTTGGGCTGAACAAATTCGTCCGTACTTGCCGGGCCAAATGGTGGCTCTGGGTACCGACGGCATGGGCCGCAGCGAAACACGCGAAGCCTTGCGTCGCCACTTCGAGGTCGACGCCGAATCGGTCGTCATCGCCACTCTTTACGAACTGGCTCGTACCGGCAAGGTCGAACGCAGCGAAGTGGCCCAGGCGATTCAAGATTTGAACTACGACGCCGAAAAGCCGAATCCCTACTTCGCATAACTTGCGGTAGCGTGGGCGGCCGTCAAAAAAAGACGGCTGCCGCAGCTTTTCCTGGCGATAACGAAGATATGCACCTCTAGCAAGGTTATTCATCATGGCGATAGACGTACAACTTCCTGACCTCGGCGATGGAATCGAATCAGGCGACGTGCTGGCTGTCCATGTCTCGGTAGGCGATACGATCGAGAAGGGACAAACCCTGATCGAAATCGAAACCGACAAGGCCACCGTCGATGTCCCCAGTACCCAAGGGGGCAAAGTCACCAAGATTCACGTGAAAGCAGGCGATACGGTCGCCGTCCACTCGCCGCTGGTTTCGCTGGATGCCGCAGAGTCCGGTGGCGCTGCCCCGGCTGCTGAAGCTCCGCCTGCGGAAACGCCAGCACCTCCCGCTGAAGAACCCAAGGCCGCTGAGCCAGCCCCGGCACCGGAAGCACCTAAACCTGCTCCGGCCAAACCAGCACCTCCGAAACCGGCCCCTGTGAACATTGCTCCGCCGACTCCGGCGCCGGCCCCAGTTGCCGATACTTCGTCTGCCGACGAGAGTGTTCCGGCTGGTCCAGCCGTTCGCCGCTTCGCCCGCGAAGTTGGTGTTGATCTGCGAATCGTGCAGGGAAGTGGGCCAAATGGTCGCATTGAACGTGAAGACGTGTTGCGGACCGTGCGCGACCTGAACCAAGGCACTTCGTCCGCTGGCAAGGGTGAATCTGCTTCCCCAGCGGCAGCCGGTACTCTGCCTTCGCTGACCGGCGAAGCCCATACCGATAAGTTCGGTCCGGTTCGCATCGAGAAGATGAAGAAGATCCGCAAGGTGACCGCCGCTCAGATGACCAAGAGCTGGACGACTGCCCCACGGGTTACCAACTTCGACGATGCGGACATCACTGCCCTGGAAGAACTGCGTCAACAGTCGAAAGACGACTATGCTGAAGCTGGCGTCAAGTTGACCACGATGCCATTTTTGATCAAAGCCGTGGCAGTGGCTCTGCGAGAGCACCCGGAACTGAACGCTTCGATCGACATGGAGCAGGAACAGGTCATCTACAAAGATTACGTGAACGTCGGCATCGCTGTCGATTCCGATCGTGGCCTGCTCGTTCCGAACATGAAGAACACCGACCGCATGTCGATTCCAGACATTGCTCGCAGCCTCCAGCAAACGGCTGCCGACATTCGCGGCAACACGTTCGAGATGTCGACCCTACAAGGGGGCACCTTCACGATCAGTAACCTGGGCGCGATTGGGGGAACGTATTCCACACCCATCATTAACGTCCCGGAAGTCGCGATCCTGTTAGTTGGCCGCTCGCGTAAGATGCCGGTTGTCGTCAAAGACCAAATCGTGGCCCGCTTGATGATGCCGCTGAGCCTATCCTACGACCACCGCCTGGTCGACGGAGCCACCGCCGGTCGCTTCCTCAACGAAGTCAAAGGTCTGCTGGAAAACCCCAGCAAGCTGCTGATGGCCCCGTAGGTAAAGTAGCAAACCTACTTTTCATGAAACAGTGAAAAGCCCCTCGTGTCTTGAAGATGCGAGGGGCTTTTTTTATGCCCTATAACGGAGAAATGCCAAGTCTGATCGATACCTTCTTCCACGTTTGAGGTAATGACTCACGCGATAGTTTCTGTTTTGCATTCTATCGTTTTTTTTCGGTTGACGGCATCTTCGAAGGGGGTAGGATGGTCCCAGGTTGGGATGGCCGTGGATGGCTTTTTTTTCAATTCTCTCGATACGTCTGGCCAACTTTCCAATGGCGATGATCTTTCTGCTCTATTTGGTGTGCTTTGGCTTGGCGTACTACCGTCAGAGAAAAGCTGCCTATGCCGCGTTCTTGGTTAGCACACTAGCTAGTCTGGCCATGTTTGCTTATCACCTGGACTCTGCATTAGAGCTGAACTTCTGATGGCTAATGATCAGCGGCTTTACGATATCAATTCCGCCTGTATGCTCGTGGTGGTTTCGGTTTTGCTGGGGGCTTTCTACTTCCAGTTTGGGCTTCATGAAGATCCTTGCCCGCTTTGTTTGCTCCAGCGGATGGGAATGATCGGCGTGATCTTGGGGCTAGCAATGAACACGCAGTTTGGATTTCATCGCCTTCATTTCGCTGCGGTTAACTTGGCGGCGTTGGTTGGGGCTATGTTCTCTATTCGACAGGTGCTTCTTCATATCTGTCCTGTTGCTGGGGAACCCTCAGGCTACGGCGATGCTTTTTTCGGCATGCACCTCTACTCGTGGGGCGTCCTTGTCTTTGCGGCCAGCATTCTCGGTTCGTCGATACTGCTCACGCTGGTCAACGAGAAGCCCCCAGAGAGCACCCGAAAGCAAAGCATGTTCGAACAAATTGTGTTCCATCTTGCCGCGCTTGTATGCTTTGCTAACGTCGTATCGACTTTTGCGCTGTGCAGTTTCGGCCCTTGCCATTAACGGCAAGGCTGAGATTCTTTTAGCAAGAAGTGTTTCATGCTCGTGACACGTCTGATTTGGTGGTTCTAACCGAGTAATCCTCACGTGTTCGTTACGTAAACTTTGCCGTCGGTGCCGGCTCTCTTGGATAATCCAGCCACGATCTGTCGAATCAAATAGCGGGGATGTGAGCGTCTTGCCGCTTTGCCTGGTTAGGAGTTACCCCAACCAAGTCGCGTCTGACAGTCTTCTGATCGCTTTGGCTGTACAGAACTGGAAACCAAAGTAACGGACTGGTGGTTAAAGGAGAGGCCGCATGAAGAGGAACGGGATGCTTCCTTGGGTTTGCTTGACGTTGGGGGCTGCCTCGCTTTTCCTGGGTGGTTGCAAGTCGACGGTCCATGTGACCGATTCCGCCGAGTCTGGCACGCAACAGTTGCTCATGAACTCTTCCGCCGACGCGGTAATTTGTTCGTTCGATTTCAGCCCACTGGCCAATCGCTTATGTTTTCTCGACACCACAGGCCTAGGAAACGCGAATACGGGCTACCTCCCTTATCGTATTCGCGAGCAGATGGGCTCTTTCGGTGTCCTTCTGGCAGAGACGCGGGACGAAGCCGAGGTGATTGTTGAAGCCGGTTTGGCCGCCTACGGAACTGATTCGCGGCGCGATACGCTTGGTATTACCGATGTCAATCAACTGCCAGACATTTACTTATGCGTCGACAATGTCCAGTACGGCGTGGCGAAACTGTCGTTATTCGCCCGCGAAAAGAAAACAGGAGCCGTCATCTGGCATTCCGGTATAATGCGAGCTGATTCGTATCAAGATATCCGTAAAGTTCTCGGCACCGGTCCCCGCTACACCGGCACTATCCAGCATTCCGGCACACGCGTAGGCAGGTAAGACGCGATGACTCGTTGGGATTCTGAGCGTTTTCTCTCTTTCGAAAATGGTGATGCAAAACGCCACGATTTCAAGCCGCTTTGATCACTCTGGTCTCTTCGCGAGCGGCGAACCAGATAGCCCCCTGAATTTGAGGGGAAAACACCGGGGGAGCCTTCGATTGCGTGCACAGACGAAAGTTCACCAGATCCTATTCACATGATCTGTCCATACGGCTAGTCGCCTGAACAATCTGGTTTGGCCTCGGAAACGCAATGGATTCTGTCTTATCGGCAGTTGTTTTAATGTTCGAACGGTAAACTAGTTATGG
Organism: Bremerella cremea; assembly: GCF_003335505.1. Classification (NCBI taxonomy): domain Bacteria; kingdom Pseudomonadati; phylum Planctomycetota; class Planctomycetia; order Pirellulales; family Pirellulaceae; genus Bremerella; species Bremerella cremea. The sequence goes on along the minus strand of NZ_QPEX01000010.1, from coordinate 512,404 downwards.
CGACGACGCGACCTAGGGAACCGGCAAGCCGAGTGGTCGTCATGAAATTCGTGCTGGTCAGATCGAAATTTGCGGCTTGATTTTTTGGCCTCGGTACCCATTGTTTGCTAGTACGGAACTAGAGCGGTGCCCAGCTAGAATTGTTCGCATAGATTTCTCAAGGAGCAGCCCGATGAAAAAGCTTCACCCTATTCTTGCTCTTGTTCTGGGCATGTGTCCCGCGTTTGTATTGGCCGAAGACTCTGCGCCGGAAGCTCAGCCAGAGGTACCGGTACGCTTGGTTATCGTTGGCGATTCGACCGTCTGCGAGTACCCTGCCAATCGGCCTGATCGTGGTTGGGGGCAGTTTATTGAAGAGGCATTCGAAGAGGGGACCGTCAAGGTTTCAAACTTGGCCAAGTCAGGTCGCAGTACCAAGACCTTCATTGAGGAAGGACGCTGGAAAAAGGCCCTAGCCCAGAATCCCAACTACGTGCTGATTCAGTTTGGCCATAACGATTCGCACGATGCCGACCGACCGGAATCGACCGACTCGCAGACTGATTACCAAGAGTACCTCAGGCGATATGTTGACGAAGCCAGGATGATCGGCGCCGATCCCATTTTGGTAACCCCCATGGTTCGCCGCAAGTTCGATGCCGACGGCAAGATCTCTGAAACGCAAACGGACAGAAACAAGCGGCTCGAAGCCTATGCTCAAGCGATGCGAAACGTCGCCAAGCAAAAAAAGGTGTCGGTCATCGATCTTTACTCGGCCAGCAAAGAACTTGCCGAACAGATTGGCCCAGAAGCGAGTGCCAAGATGTCGCCCAAGCAAGGGGATCGCACGCACTTTAATGAAGAGGGAGCCCGCGCTATGGCTGGGTTAGTTCTCGAACCTCTGCACGAAGTAGCACCCGAGTTGCAGCCGTTGTGGAAGAAGCCCGCAAACTAATCGGGCGAGCAGTTTTTTTCGCCGGTGATCGCGATCTTAGCGGGAGAGCCCCATTGGATTTTCCAAGGAGGTTCCAGCAGGAAATAGCCAACAAGCGAGCAGCCGGTCGCCGCCAGCGAAAGGGGAAGTTGCCAAGTACCAATCAGCGGCACCCCCGGCAAGAAGGTTTCGCAACCGAGCACGAAGTGAAGTCCCCACACGCCTACTCCGATTCCCATACTGGCCAGGGCAGGGCGGCCACTTTGTGGTTGGCTGTAGAGGCCAATCGTCAGCGGAACGAATAGCCCGACCAAGGTCAACACGTAGGCTGTTTCCAGCAGTTCATAAGCATTCTCGCCGAGGTAAGCCAGGCCCAAACTACATAGCGCCACCGCGAGAACCGAGTAACGGTTCAGCGAGAGCGAATCTTGGCCTAAGAATTTCGATAGTACGTTCTCGGCCAATACGCTTGCCGGAGACAAGATCGCGCTGTCGATTGTCGAAAGCACTGCTGAAAGCATGGCCACCACAAACACAACGGCTACCACCGGATGTAAAAAGGCGTGGGCCAATGCCGGTAAGATTTCGGAGGTGACATCGTCCGGAAAAAGCAAATTGCCCACCAAAGCCAACAGCAGCGGCAGCAAACCAAACGAGAGATAAAACAGCCCAGCAACAAGGCAAGCCCAGCGCGCGGTCGAGGCACTCTTAGCGGCAAATACCCGTTGCATCAAATCTTGCCCAGGCAGATTACCCAGAGCACCTGTCAGGAAAACACCCAGCCAACCTAGCATCGCAGCAATGTTCTCGGTAGGAAACGGCCTTAGCATCTCAGGTTCCGTTTCCTGTCCTACCCGGACCAAGCCGTTCCACACGCTGCCAGCCCCCAACTCACCAAGTGCGACCACGGCTAACACAACAAGCCCCACCAGGACTAACGAAATTTGGACAGCATCGGTCAGCGTGACCGACCACATTCCGCCCATTAACGTGTATCCGGTCCCAATGATCGCAACCAAGGCAAGGCCGAACATCGGATCGATCCCAAAGAAAAGCTGAAGCACGCCAGCCAACGCCACAAACTGAGCCGCGACCCAGCCGAAATAACTTGGCACCATAATGCAGGAAGCAATCAGTTCGGCTGCCACACCAAATTTTCTGCGAAAGAAATCGGGGACGGTCAGCAGTTCCATTCTCCATAACGGACCAGCAAAGAACAGTCCGGCAAGCAAGAGGCAAACGCCCGCTCCAAAGGGGTCGAGCGCGGCGGCTTGCAAGCCTTCACGACGAACCTCGTCGGCGGCGGCCAGTAAGGTGCCCGCCCCAAACCAGGTGGCCAGCAGGGTCATCCATGCCAGTGAAAATGGAAGCTTCCTCCCGGCCACCAGAAAGTCTTCTGTGCCGTGAATTTTGCGCTGGGCATAGTAACCAATCAGGTACATGCCAATGACATAGAGAACCATCGTCGTCGCCAGCAGCCATTGAAGTGACGGATCGATTTCCAGGTTCATAGGCGTCTTTTAAGAGAGTGAAGCAAGATTCCACAATTGTGTCGATTCGAGCCAGTTATCAACGGCCCAGCCTGGCGCATATCGCTCGTTTAGGGCAGTGCATCCCTGACTGGCTCACGAAGCGTGTATCTTAATCTCGTCGTCCCCACGATGCCTAGAGATCAAGTATGTCAGGGGAAATCGGTTTCGACGCCCCAGTCAGATGGGAAGTAGTTTGATTGATATTCGCCACGATATGTTGGAGAAGGCGGTCGTTCGAGCTAAAATCGAAAACGCTCCTGAGTCGCTAGGCATCGTGTTTGCCTACCAGAATGTTTCATTCGCTGGCTATCGTAAATCTGCTGTTCCTGAACCCAAGATCCCTGGTCAACCGAAGAAAAGAACTCCATGGAATCTGTCCGACGCGCTCAGTTGTACGACCTGCGAACTCGCTATATTGTTGAGGACTTGCCCCCCTTTGTCACTTTGATCAGTCAGGCCGCCACGGTGTTAGAAGTGGGATGCGGCACCGGACGCATTCTTGGATACTTGACGCGGCAGCTACCTGAAAAGCAGTGGCTGGGGATCGATCTCGATCAAGATAAGATCGATGTGGCACGTCAGCGTTTAGGGAATGAGCACGCCAACGTCAACTTGATTCAAGGGGACTTCCTCAGCTACGAGGACTTTCCTCCGGTCGATGCCGTCTTGTTCGGGTTTAACGTCCTGGCTGAATTTCTCGGGGTATCGACCCGCATCGCGGCACTCCGAAAAGCTCGCACCTGCCTAGCCCCCGGTGGTCAGGTGATTGTGGCATGTTATGCGCACGACTTCGCTGATTGGGGCCTCCGCAACAAGCAACATGCTTCCCGCATTTGGGACGATCAACTCGGACAATGGGACGTCACGATCGATTGTGTACGCGATTTGCCCCGGCAATCTTCGGTTTGCTCGGTGACGTATACAGGAGAAAGTGAAACGATTCACGACGTCTATGAAGTTGCCCTGCTTACGCGAAACGAATTGCTGGCCATTTATGAAGCGGCCGGACTGGTGCTCACGCAGGAATACGGCGACTACCACTTTGGCCCACTAACCGACGAAAGCCAAGTCTGGCTGCATGTCTTGACGGCCCGTGCTTAGCTGTCCATTGGCGGGCGTAATGTTATCTGGCACCATGCTCAGCGGGAAGCGATGTTTTCGCCCATGACCCCAATTGAAATCGTTCAACAGGCCGTTGCCAACCCAAATCGCTTTCAGGAAATCGCTTGCCAACTAAGCGAGTTTGCACCAGATTTCGAGGCGACCCGCTGGCTTTGTCAGGCGTATCGTGCCGGCCAAGTGACGGCCGCCGAGGCCGCCTACCTACTCGGGCTTCTACGACATGCAGCGGGATACGATACGGCCAAAGAAATTCTGCAAGGGAACTTTCGTCACGCATCCGAGAAGTACGCTGGCGAGGCGATGTTCTTGATTCGTGGACAAGATGCTTATCACGATTTGCGCAGCCTCATGCTCGAACATCCTCACATCTTAGTAAGGCAGGGAGCGGCAAGTGGCTTGGCGTTATTCCACACGGCAGATATCGTCCCTGATTTTCTGCAAGCGTTTTACGAGGGGAAGCTTTGGCCAAAAGACGTTGCTTTTCATGTTGCTGGCTGCCATCCTAGCGAAGAGCAGTTGCTTTCGCTCTTACTGGCAGAAGACGAGCAAGCTCAGGCATTGGGCTTGCACATCGTTGAGCCACTAATTGCTGCTGAAAACCTACCCCATTGTCCCGGTGAACCGGTTAAAAAAGAGGTCGCTCGTTTGCTCGCTGCCCCTGCTTTTCGTCCCAAGCGAAAGCACGTTCGATCGCTTTACCTATGGGCAACAGGTCAGAAGACACTCCGTAATAATTATTAAGCACTGGGCACGAGTTCACTTAGCCTGGGGCAATCGGCGTTTGATCATTTCAAAATAGGGGAAGCTGAATTCCCGCTGAAATCTGCCACGAGTTATCCCTCCGAACTCAGTGACTTATTGAATTTTGGTGAGAACGCAGTTTAGGATGACGGTACTTTGGAGTGCCCGTTGTTTGCCTGAGTTCTGGGCTTTCTACATGACAACCGTCCTTCGCACAATTGCCGCCATCGTTGTTAGCATGGTCGTGGTATTTGTCTTAGTGATTGCCGTCGAAGGTTTCAGCGCGGTGGTGCATCCGTTTCCTGAAGGAATGGATATGCACAACCAAGAAGAAATGTGCGAGCATGTGGCCAGCTATCCTGCCTGGGTATTGGCCGCAGTGGTGCCAATGTGGGGCGCGATTGCGCTGGTCGGCACGGGACTTGCCCAGTGGATCGGCAATTGGATTGCGTCAAGCATCATAGGCACGCTGCTGTTAATCGCGGTTGCTTTCAACGTGTCGATGTTACCTTACCCGTTCTGGTTCAAGGTGGTTATCTTGCTGATCGTACCGGCGGCCAGTCTGCTGGGGGCTTGGGCTGGGCACCCTAAAGCAAAAAGGCCCGTCACCAACGAGTCGTGACAGGCCTTCATAATTTTGAAGTCTTAAGATCGTGACTTAATACAGCGACCAACCATCGGGTAGGTAAGCCCCTTTTTCGACGACAGGGATTCCGTCGACGATGGTTACCCCTTCCGGGTATTCCTTGTCTGGCAGGTTATCGCTGTTGACCACGCGGACGTTGTGCCCGATGTGGCAGTTCTTGTCGACGATTGCCCCTTTGATGACGCTACCAGAGCCTATCTTCATGTGAGGGCGGCCGGTGGTCGTGTCTTGCTCGTTTTCGCGTTTGGTCGAGTAGTAGTCGCAGCCCATCAAAACCGAGTCTTCGATGGTGACGTTCTCGCCAATCACACTACGCAGGCCAATCACGCTGTTCTTGATCGTGCAGCCGGCGCCGATTTGGCAACCGTCGGCGATCATGCTGGTGCTAACGTGGCTGTCCATCAGCATACTAGGCGGCAGGAAGCGAGCCCGGGTAAAGATCGGTGCTTCTTCTTCCACGAACTCGAACGGCGGCGTAGGTGCCAGCGTGGCCAGGTTCGACTCGTAGAATGCTTTGATCGTACCGATGTCTTCCCAGTAGCTATCGAACATGTGCATTTGCACGTGCTTGCTACGGATGGCAGCGGGGAAGATCTCTTTGCCGAAGTCCTGGTAGTCGGTCTTTTCCAGCACTTCGAGCAGCGTGTCGCGGTTGAAGAGGTAATTGCCCATGCTCGCTAGGCAATCGCGGCCGTTGCTTTGAATGCCACGGGCATCGATCCAAGCGGGATCGGTCCGGACATGAGCAAGTTCTTCCGGTGTCTTCGGCTTTTCGACGAAGCCACGCACACGGCCTGTTTCGTCGATCTTCATAATGCCAAGCCCACCGGCTTCCTTCGAGTGGACCGGCAACCCAGCGATCGAGACATCGGCACCAGAGGCGATGTGCGAATCGAGCATCTCGCGGTAATCCATCCGGTACAGTTGGTCGCCGGAAAGAATCAGCACGTACTCAATGCCATGTTGTTGAATGTAGCGAAGATTCTTCCGTACAGCATCGGCAGTGCCTTGGTACCAGTCGGAACCTTCACCGGCGGTTTGCTGGGCTGCCAATAGTTCGACAAAGCCCCCGTTGAAGTGATCGAACCGATAGGTCTGGCGGATATGGCGATGCAAACTAACCGACATGAACTGTGTCAGCACATAGATGCGATTCATCTGGCTGTTTAAGCAGTTCGAAAGCGGAATATCGATCAGGCGGTATTTGCCTGCCAGAGGGACGGCAGGTTTCGAGCGGTATTTGGTCAGGGGATAAAGCCGGGTTCCTCGGCCTCCGCCCAGCACTAGGCAGATGACATTACGCATTGGGTCACCTTCTTTCCGTGACGTGAGTTGCGATAAGCAATAGGTATTTCGGTCGATGGCGAATCCAAAACATAACGACCGATACGCAGCGATTGCAAGTCAGCGGGACGAGCTGACATAGCAATTCGCTTAAATAACTGCAAGTTTCGCGCCGCAAAGGGCGTGATTGTTACTTCCGATAAAACCCGCGGCGACGCTGACTGCTGTAGCGTTCCAACGCCTCATTCACGATCGGCAAGGCGAGCTCGGCGGGAAGGATCTCATCGACTTCGACGGTTTTGCCTTCCAGCATCTTGTAGTCCTGGAAGAAGCGTCGCAGCATGTTGCGTCGATGAATGGGCAGATCGCTGGCTTCGGTATAGGAAGAATATTCCGGATCGGTGACAGCCACGGCAATAATTTTATGGTCGAGTTTACCACTATCGACCATCGTCATCAAACCAACCGCACGGGCGGTGATCAAGGTCAGCGGCGCAACCGGTTCCTGGCACAAAACCAGCACGTCCAACGGGTCGTCGTCTTCGGCTAGGGTTTGCGGGACGAACCCGTAGTTGGCCGGATAGTGAACGGCCGAGTAAAGCATGCGATCCATTCGCAACAATCCCGTATCTTTATCCAGTTCGTACTTGATACTGGAACCTGTGGGGATTTCGATGACCGCACAAAATTCTCTTGGAATGTCCTCACCGGGGGTCACGTCGTGCCAAGCGTGCGTCATGGATGCGAGTCTTCCGTGCTAGTCAGGCAGTGGGGGCCTGACGCTTCTTTCGAATTGTCAAAAACAATCGCCGAAAATCGGCAAACAAAGTTAGTAGGGCCAGGAAGTTCCTGACCCTAGTAGCATCCGTCTAAAAAGCCGCCGCGTCAACCGCTTCACGGCGTGCTAAGTTCATTTCACGACGAAATTTACGAGCCGTCCCGGAACGACAATCGTTTTTACGATTTGTTTCCCAGCGAGAAGCTCTTGCACGCGTGAGTCCGCCTTGGCGAGAGCTTCAAGATCGTCCTTCTTAATGTCGGCTGGAACGGTAATACGGCCGCGAACTTTTCCCATAATCTGCACCGGCACTTCAATCTCGTTGTCTTTGGTGTACGACTCGATGAATTGTGGCCACGGCTCGTAAGCCAAGGTCCCTTTGTGCCCAAGAATCTGCCAAAATTCTTCAGCCAAATGGGGGGCCAACGGAGAAAGCATCAATGCGAACGTCTCCATCGCTTTCTTCGGACGGGTCGACTCCTTCGTGAAGAAGTTTGTGAACTCCATTAAACGGGCAATTGCCGTATTGAAGCTGTGGTTGGCCAAGTCTTGGGTAATACTCTTGAGCGTACGATGCAGGGTCTTGTTTTGTTCCTCGCTCAATTCAACATCTTGCACGGCCGCGTTGAGGGTGATTTCTTCCGCGTTATGATCGACGATCAGACGCCAGGCCCGGTCGAGGAACCCGCGAACTCCCTTCACGCCGTCCATGGCCCATGGTTTGGTCGCTTCCAAGGGACCCATGAACATTTCGTACAAGCGAAGGCTATCGGCACCATAGTCTTTCACCACAAGGTCTGGGTTGACCACGTTGCCGCGGCTTTTCGACATTTTGAACGCACGAGCATCGATGCGGACGGTTTCGTCGTCTTTCAAGACAAAGCCGTCTCCTTTCTTCAGAATGTCGGCTTCGGTCAATTTGACCGCGCAGACCTCTTGCCCGTTGGCGTCGGTGTAGGCGTCGTCTTGCTTGGTGATTTCGTTGCTGCCGATCCAAGTACTATCGGCTCGCTGATAGCCGGTATACTCGATCTCGCCAAGGATCATCCCCTGGTTGATCAATTTCTGGAACGGCTCTTGGGTCGAGACGTAGCCACGATCGAACAACACTTTATGCCAGAAGCGAGCATACAAAAGGTGCAGCACTGCATGCTCGGCCCCGCCGATGTAAAGATCGACCGGCATCCAGGCTTTTTCTTTTTCAGGGTCGACGAAAACCTCGTCGTTTTGCGGATCAATGAATCGCAAGTAATACCAGCACGAACCAGCCCACTGCGGCATGGTGTTCGTTTCTCGTTTGTAACGAACGCCATCGATGACTGGGTACAGCCACTCTTCGTCCGCTTTTTCCAGCGGCGGTTCGGGGCGGCCGAGAGGCTTATAATCTTCAATATGAGGCAAATCGACTGGAAGTTGATCGACCGGGACCGCTCGGATTTTGCCGTTAGGCTGGCCGTTTTCGTCCAGTTCCTTGAGAATCGGGAACGGTTCGCCCCAGAAACGTTGGCGACTGAAGAGCCAATCGCGCAGCTTGAAGTTGGTGGCTTCGCGGCCGACGCCCGCTTGCTCCAAATCGAGGGCGATCTGTGATTTGACGTCGGCGGTTTGCATGCCGTTGTATTTGCCGGAGTTGATCGCAATACCGTCAAACGTCGCACAAGCTTCACCCGCGAGAACAGCCTCGCGATCGATACTGGTTTTCTCGCCAGGATCGACTACGGCGATCACCGGAATGTCGAATTTCTGAGCGAATTCAAAATCGCGATCGTCGTGTGCTGGCACCGCCATGATGGCCCCGGTACCGTAGCTGGCCAACACGTAGTCAGCAATCCAAATCGGGACTGGCTGTCCAGTCACGGGATTCACGGCGTAAGACCCGGAGAAGACGCCCGTTTTTTCCTTGGCAAGCTCGGTCCGTTCCAGGTCGGACTTGAATGCGGCTGCATCGCAGTATTTCTTCACGGCGTCCGCCTGGTCGGCGGTCGTCAACTGCTCGACCAGCGGGTGTTCCGGAGCGATCACCATGTAGGTTGCCCCGAACAAGGTATCTGGTCGCGTTGTATAAACCCGCAAGACGTCGTTGCCTGGCTTCCGAGGATATCCAGATTTTTTTCGCTCGATTTCCCATGGGGTGAATTCTTCGGGGCTGCCCAGGAAGAAATCGACTTCTGCCCCGGTGCTGCGACCGATCCAGTTTCGTTGCAACTGTTTAATACTGTCCGACCAGTCGAGCGATTCGAGGTCGCGCTCGAGCCGCTCGGCATATGCGGTGATGCGCAGCATCCATTGACGGAGGGGCAAGCGTTGCACTGGGTACCCGCCACGTTCGCTTTTACCGTCGATCACCTCTTCGTTGGCCAGCACAGTGCCAAGTTCCGGACACCAGTTCACCGGGGCTTCGCTCACGTAAGCCAAACGATGCTCGTCCTGGTAAGCCCGGACCGCTTCTTCCCCTTCAGCTTCGATTGCTGCCGGAATCGGCAACTCGGCAATTGGGCGTCCTTTGCCGGCTTCTTGATCGTACCAGGTATCGAAGAGGACCAGAAAAATCCACTGTGTCCAGCGGAAGTAATCGACATCGGTCGTTGCGACTTGTCGCTCCCAGTCGTAGCTGAAACCGATCATTTTCAGCTGACGGACGAATTCACCAATGTTTTTCTCGGTGGTGATACGTGGATGCGTATTGGTCCGAATCGCATATTCTTCGGCGGGAAGACCAAATGAGTCGAAACCCATCGGATGCAAAACGCTTTTCCCCTGCATACGGGCGAACCGGCAGACGATATCGGTCGCCGTGTAGCCTTCCGGGTGCCCCACGTGAAGCCCTGCACCGCTGGGGTAGGGGAACATATCCAGCACGTACATTTTTTCCCCGTGAGGAAGCACAGGACTACGGAACGTGTGGTTCTCCTCCCAGAATTTTTGCCATTTCGGTTCGATCTGGGCCGGATTGTAACGGGGCATGAGCGATTTCCAGTGAGCGGTATAACATCACGGTCGTCGACGAGGCGACCTGGTTTAGTGCATAGAATCGGTGGGGATCGCCGCAAAATCTTATTTCACATGGCTTTCCCTGCGTCTTGGGAAGGTAACGATTCTAATGGGCGGCGATAAAACTGACAATTCAAGGAGAGCCCCTCCGGCGATTGACGTTCGCGCGGTTTGTAACGCCCGAGCTAAAATCTCGGCCAGGAAATCGTGATAAAAGCATGTTGTCTGGCCAATTCCCTTGGTAAACTGCTAGGCTATCTTTGAAATCGATCATGCTGGTTGCCGCTGGTTTGGGATCGATTCGGTAGAATATCGCTCACTTCCATTTCGCATCCTCCATCCCCAAGATCCCCCTATGCTTCACGGACGTCGTCATCTTCAACTGGTTGATTCCGAACGAGACGCCATGCGGGTTGCTTGTCAGTTCAATTCCGAACTGATGGACTACATCCGTCCTTTTGTGAAGGCAGGCACCAAAACGATCGAGCTCGATCGGCTGGTTCACGCCTACACCATGGACCATGGTCATACGCCTGCCTGTTTAAATTACCAAGGGTATCCGAAGAGCTGCTGTATCAGCGTGAACGAAGTGATTTGTCACGGAATTCCCGACAATTACGAACTGAAAGATGGCGACATTGTGAATGTCGACCTGACTTCGATTGTCGAGGGATGGCACGGCGACCAGTCGGAAACGTTCCTGATTGGGGAAGTCAGCCCAGAAGCGAAGCAGGTGACGCAGTGCGCGTTTGATTGCTTGTACCTGGCGATCGACGCGATCTATCCCGATTGTCGTGTTTCGGAAATCGGACGCGTGATTGTCGAAGAAGCGAAAAAGTACCAATTTGGCGTGGTTGAAGAATTCGTCGGTCACGGCTTGGGACGCCGTTTCCACCAAGATCCCTCCATTCCTCACGTCCCCACCCGTGCGGCTCACTCGGTCCGTTTAATGCCAGGCGTGTGCTTTACGATTGAACCGATGATCAACGTTGGCGGCGCCGCAACCCAGCTCGATCCAAATGACGGCTGGACCGTTCGCACGCGCGATCGTAGCCTGAGCGCGCAGTTCGAGCACACGATTCTGATGACCGAGAACGGCCCTGAGATCTTGTCGCTAACCAAAGATGGCCCGCAGAAAGGGCACAAGTTTTAAGCGGCCGAGAAGGCTAGCCTCAGCGAACGGCAAGTTCGTAACGCCCGCGAAACGTCAGACCGAAAGCCGTAAACTATCTCACGTTACGGCCGGCAGCATTCGATTTGGTCTGCTGCCAGCACTGAAATCAATCTTGCAGGCAGCCACGATTTTCGGTATTTCCTTCGGCATCGAGCTTAAGATTTTGCTGAAGGTTATCCGACATGCTTCGCCTACCACTGTTCTGTGTGCTATCACTCGTTGCCTGGGTTGTTGGTACCGCGACGACTCAAGCCGCCGATCCGTACAAGGCGCGGGTGACGACCGATCAAGTCTTTACCCGCAGTGGCCCGGGGCAAAACTACTATCCGACGGCCTATCTCAATAGAAACACCATCGTCGAGGTTTACCGGGAAGATGCTGGCGGGTGGTTGGCTATTCGCCCCACCGAGAACGAATTCAGCCTGATTCGGGCTCACGACTTATCCTACGGCGAAGACCGACGCGACGCATTGATCGAGGGGCACGATGCTCCCTCGTACGTTGGTAGCCAGATTAGCGATCAACATCATGTGGTTCACGTGAAGCTAAGCCCAGGCGAGCCGGTGTCGGTGCTGGGCATTGTCGAACTACGCGATAAAGAGAGCGGCAAGAAGGAAGCGTTCTATCGCATCGCGCCTCCCTCAGGCGAATTTCGTTGGATCAACAAGCATTTCATCGAGCGCATCACGCCAGGTCCACCACCGGCTTGGGCTCGCCAGGATGATCCAGCTGCGATTAACGAAGTCGTCAAAGATGCCGACTTCTGGCGGAAGAACGAGGAGAAACTAAAGGTCATCCGCCCGGTTTCTTATGATGAAGAACCAAGTGAGATGAAAGGGGCCCAACTGGTTGGCGAACCACAGCCGCTCGAACAAACGCCTCCCCTGGCAGATATGGACTTAGTCGAGCTTGAACTGGCGATCAGCCTGGAATGCTTGAAACCTTACGAAGAGTGGAAGTTCAAGCCGCTGAAAGATCAGGCGAAGCGGTTGATCGCGGAAGGGGCAACCCCCCTCGAACGAGGTCAGGCCCGGCTGCTGTTGGAAAAAGTCGATGAGTTTATTCAGCTGCAAGAACGCAAGCTGGCTGCAGAAGAGGCCAAAAAGCTGGGGGCATCACCGGCTGCGGTTTCGTACTTAGATGACGAGAAGTTTGGCAAGATCGGCCAGTCGAACGATCCGGCAGCGAAGTTTATCGGCGATGGCCTCGACCCTCGCTACGATGGACGTGGCTGGTTGATGCCGGTCATCACGCGGGCATCGGCCTCAAAAAATAATGGCCAATACACGCCTCCCTTCGCGTTGACGGATTCCCAAGGGAACGTTCTTCAGTTCGTAAGCCCCGCCCCAGGACTTAATTTGCGCCGTTATGCTCGCACGCAAGTCGGGATCTACGGCCAGCTTTCGCCATTAAACCAGTTTACGAAGCCCCATTTGACGGCCCATCGGGTGATTGTGCTCGACCGACACGAGAAGCGCTAGACAAGCTTGGGATGTCCCTGGGTGTCATGGCCGAAACGGACCATTCATGGTCAAATAGAAGGATTGTTCCAGCCACCTGGGGTTGGACGGGTTCGTTTGAAGCAATCTATTTGAAAGCCAGTATGAGCGAAGACGTTTCGCCAGCTCCTGAATCCCCTCCGAGTAGCACTTTGGAGGAGGCTCTGCAGAAATACGGAGCCCCCATGCCCGAAGAAGTGCGCGAGCAGATCCAACGCTATGTCGATGTGCTGTGGGAGATCAATCAGTCGCTAAATCTGACCCGGCATACCGATTACGACAAGTTTGTCTCGCGCGATGTCATTGATAGCATGGCCTTGGCGGGGCAATTGAAGCCCAACGAGGAAATCCTCGACATGGGCAGCGGTGGCGGAGTTCCCGGGATTTTGATCGCCATTATCCGGCCTGACGTTCGAGTTAGCTTGTGCGATTCGGTCGGCAAGAAAGCCAAAGCCACGCAGGAAATCGTCGAGCGTCTTGGATTAGAGATTCCTGTCTACCACAATCGGGCCGAAGACGTTCTCGAAGACTTGAGCTTCGATGCGGTCGTATGTCGAGCGGTCGCTCCGCTGCGGAAACTGTTGCTCTGGCTCGAAAAGCACTGGCTATCGGCTGGTCGCTTGCTAGCGGTGAAGGGTGGCCGTTGGGTGGAAGAAGTGAAAGAAGCTCGCCACCATGGCGTGACCAAGTCGGTCGAGATTCGTAATTCCTACGAGTACGAAACGCCCGGCAACGATCATCCGAGTGTGATTGTGAAAGTTTGGGCGAAAGGTCGCAAAGAGCCTTGAGACGATTCAACTTGCGCCCCGTTTGTGTCGTTGTTGAGATGGGGCTTCCCCCCTATAATCAGGCGATTATCTCCCAATGGAATAATCGACCTAACGGCCTGTCGAATTTCTCGGATCGGCTAGGTTGTTAAGGCTTAGAGCAATGTCGATCTTACCGATCGGTGTTGCGCTCCGCGTGATTTCCACGCCTCGACCTTCCTCCCTCCTGGGAAGAAGGCCAAAATTGCTTAACTTCAACTTGTAGTGATGGATTGATGTCCGGTTATCAGATAACGCATCTCAAACAGTTGGAAGCGGAAAGCATCCATATCATCCGCGAAGTTGCGGCCGAGTTTGAGAACCCGGTAATGTTGTATTCGGTAGGGAAAGACTCGTCCGTCATGGTCCACTTGGCCATGAAGGCGTTTTATCCCGCCAAACCGCCGTTTCCTTTGATGCATGTCGATACGACGTGGAAGTTCAAGGAAATGATCAACTTCCGCGAAGAATATGCCCGCAAAGAGCTGGGGCTCGATCTGATCGTTCACATCAACGAAGAAGGGAAGCAGCTGGGAATCGACCCGTTCGAGGACAGCGTGCGCCATACCGACTTGATGAAGACCGTCGGCTTGAAGCAGGCGTTAGATAAATACAAGTTCGATGCCGCGTTTGGTGGGGCTCGCCGTGACGAAGAGAAGTCGCGGGCCAAGGAACGTGTCTTTTCTTTCCGCGATCGCAATCACCGCTGGGATCCCAAGAATCAGCGGCCAGAGTTGTGGAGTTTGTACAACACCAAGGTCAACAAAGGGGAAAGCATCCGTGTGTTTCCTTTGTCGAACTGGACAGAACTCGACGTCTGGCAATACATCCATCTCGAGAACATTCCGATCGTCCCGTTGTACTACTCGGCCAAACGCCCCGTGGTGTGGCGTAACGATATGTGGATTTTGATGGACGACGACCGCCTCAAGCTCGAGCCGGGCGAAAAGGTAGAAGAAAAGATGGTCCGCTTCCGCACGTTGGGCTGTTACCCTCTGACCGGTGCCGTCGAATCGGAAGCGGTCACGCTACCAGATATCATCCAAGAGATGCTGCTCACCACGACCTCGGAACGTCAGGGCCGCGCGATCGATAAAGATCAGGGCGCCTCGATGCAGAAGAAGAAGGAAGAAGGGTATTTTTAACGCCTGTAGACAGGCGCGTGTTCAGTTTTTCGTATTCAGTTTTCAGCAAGAGAAGAAGACTGATTCGGCAAGAAGGCTGGACCATAAATCCCACTGAAAACTGACCACCGAACCCTGAAAACTAGACGTATGTCTCACAAATCTGATCTGATCGCGACCGACATTCATGCTTATCTTGCTCAGCACGAGAAGAAAGAACTGTTGCGTTTTATCACGTGCGGTAGCGTTGACGACGGCAAAAGCACGCTGCTGGGTAAGTTGTTGATCGAGTCGAAAGCGGCTTACGAAGATCAGTTGGCAGCAATCGAGAAAGACTCGGCCACGCACGGAACCGTCGCCGGCGAGATCGATCCGGCGCTGCTGACCGACGGTCTCAAAGAAGAACGCGAGCAAGGTATCACCATCGACGTGGCCTATCGTTACTTCTCGACCGCAAAACGCAAATTCATTGTGGCCGATACGCCCGGGCACGAGCAGTACACTCGCAACATGGCCACCGGGGCTTCAACCGCCGACTTGGCGATCATTCTGATCGACGCCCGCCAAGGTGTGTTGACCCAAACCAAACGCCACAGCTTCATCACTTCGCTGTTGGGGATTCGCCATATTCTGGTCGCGATCAACAAGATGGACCTAGTCGATTACAGCCAGGAAGTCTACGAGAAGATCAAGCAAGATTACGTCGACTTCGCGGCGAAGATGTCGGCCGACGATGTCCACTTCATCCCGCTTTCGGCGCTTAAAGGGGACAACTTGGTCGAGAAGAGCGAACGCATGCCGTGGTACGAAGGTGCCACACTGATGCACATGCTCGAGAACCTTTACATCGGTTCCGACCGAAACTTGCAAGACTTCCGCTTCCCGGTCCAGTTGGTTAATCGCCCTGACTTAAACTTCCGCGGTTTCTGCGGTACGGTCTCGTCCGGCACGATTCGTCCCGGCGAAGAAGTGATGGTCATGCCTTCGAAGAAGACCAGCAAGGTCAAGCGAATCGTGACCATGGATGGCGACCTGGAAGAAGCCTATCCGCCGATGTCGGTCACGCTTACCTTCGAGGACGAAATCGATTGCAGCCGTGGCGATATGATTGTCCGCCCTGGCAATCGCCCCAAGGTCGATAGCAATTTCGGCGCTATGGTGGTTTGGATGGCGGAAGAGCCGCTCGTGCCGGGCAAGCAATATTTCGTCAAGCATGCCACCAAGATGTTGACCGGAACGGTCTCGCGGTTACGCTACAACGTCGATGTCAACACGCTGCATCGGCAAGATACCCCAGCCCTGAAGCTGAACGAAATTGGTCGCTGCTCGGTCAAGCTGAGCCAGCCGGTGTGCTTCGACCCCTATGCGAAGAATAAGACAACCGGCGCTTTCATTCTCATCGATTACATGACCAACCGCACCGTAGGTGCCGGCATGATCATCGATCGCGATGCCAGCGACCAGGACGAGCTATGGGATGTCGAAGGTGACCAGTCGCTGCAAGCCTCGAAGGGGAATGTTTCTGCTGAGGAACGAGCCGCTCGTTTCGGTCAGAAACCTGCCACGCTGCTGTTGACCGGTCTGACCGGC
Organism: Bremerella cremea; assembly: GCF_003335505.1. Classification (NCBI taxonomy): domain Bacteria; kingdom Pseudomonadati; phylum Planctomycetota; class Planctomycetia; order Pirellulales; family Pirellulaceae; genus Bremerella; species Bremerella cremea. The sequence continues at coordinate 496,204 of NZ_QPEX01000010.1, read as the reverse complement.
GCCGGCAAGACGACCATCGCTTACGCTTTGGAACGTCGCTTGTTCGACGAAGGCAAGACGAGCATCGTCCTCGATGGTCAGAACCTGCGGCACGGCATCAGTAAAGATCTAGGCTATACCGCCGAGCATCGCAGCGAGAACCTCCGCCGAGGAAGCGAAATTGCCCGCATGTTGAACGATTCTGGCGTGCTATGCATCGCGGCCTTCTTGGCCCCCAATGCTGAAGTGCGGGCCAAAGCTGCCGAAGTCATTGGTAAAGATCGCTTCCTCACGGTTCATCTGTCGGCACCGGTCGAGGTTTGCCGTCAGCGGGACGATTCCGGCATCTACGCCAAGGCCGATAGTGGCGAGATTGCTAATTTCCCTGGCGTCAGCTACGAATACGAAGCGCCGAGCAATGCCGACCTGGTTTTGCCCACGCACGAAATGCAAGTCGAGCAGTGCGTCGACAAGATTTATCAGCTCTTGCAAGAACGCGGTTTGATCGATTGATCTTGAGTTGAAGGCCGCCATGCTGGCATAATTTCCCTTGGCCTGGGGGGAGTTCCTCGGGAACTTCTCCTCGTCCAAGGAAGGCATGAGATGAAGCGGCGATTCAGCGCTTGGCGGCGACAATTTATGTCCCGTGTTCGTGCACTGCTGTTTCGTTATCAGGGCATGGCGCCCCCTGCCAAGGTTTGTGCAGCCGACGATTGGATTGTCTGGCGACCCACGTTGGGTAGTATCAAGCCACTTGATCCGCCAGAGTGGATATCTGTACCGGCTCGGCAAGTCTTTGGCTCGCAAGACGAGATTGCCGGCCATCTGTCGGCTCTGCCAGAGACAACGCGAACCGAATTCGAGCGATTGCTTTTTGGTCATGCCGACTACACGGTTGACGAAGGCCGCATGATCCATATGAAGTCGCCCTATGTCTTTGGACGAAATGTTGCCGTGATCACTTCGGAAGGTGAATACAACCTGGAAGATCTCGGCACACTTCGATTTGCCAATGCTTCTCCGCCCGACGCAGCAAACTACGTTGGGCATCTGCCTCGTCCCAGGAAGTTGTCTGGCTCACTTGGTGTCCTGGCGTTTGGGGCGTGCAGTGGGAACTACTATCATTTTCTGATCGATTGCCTGCCGAAGCTGCGTCACCTGGAAATGGCCGGCGCGCGGATCGATCGATATTACGCTCCGTTTCGCTATGACTTCAATCGGCAGCTTTTCAAGTTATGGGGTATTCCCGCCTCACGCATCGTCCCGGCTCGCGAACTAAGTCACGTTACGGCGGAAGATGTTTATGTGCCGCAGCCGCTCGAGTTACCTCGACCGGCAGATATGCGTTACTTGTTTGAAACCATGGCGCGGCAACCATGGAACCAACTCGACGGCAAACCTCAGCGACGGATCTACATTTCTCGTGCGTCGGCAAGATTTCGCCGGGTTATTAACGAAGCCGAGGTTGTCACAACGCTTGCTCGGCAAGGGTTTCAAGCGGTTCAACTGGAAGGGATGCCGCTGGTAGATCAAATCAAGCTCTTTCAGCAAGCGGCTATCATTGTCGCGCCGCATGGGGCTGGGTTAGCAAACATGGTGTTTTCGCCCCCAGGAGCCACCGTGGTTGAGATCGGTACGGTCCATCGTCCACTTCCTTTTTTTCAGCGTTTGAGCGCCGTTTGTGGGCATCGTTTTGCTTGGTTCGTGGCGCGTTCTGAAAAGCTCTCTGAAGGGGAGGCGAACCTCAATGTTGATGTTCGCCAATTAGAAACAGACATCGAAGCACTGCTTCAGCCGGCATCGGTAGTCGCGCCTTATCGAAGCGCGGCATGAGTAAGGAAGAGAGAAGTAGTATGGAAATGCCACGATTTCAGAAAATAGGGCTCGAGAAGCTGGGAGCAGAATGGCATGGCTGGCTCCGCGAGCGCTACTACGCCGCGTTCGGGGTGCCTGCTCCGACCGTGGAAATGGATTCTCGCCAATGGGCAGCTAGCCGACCAGGGCTAGGCCAATGGATCGAAGTATCGCCTCCTCGCGCCGAGATTATCTCGCCCCGCAAGATTGAAGGAGCCGTTGACGAGCTTTCACCCCACTTAAAAAGTCAGTCGTTAGATAGACGCCATCGATATCTGGAAGAGATCCATCCGGTCGGCGAGTATCATTTCGACTCGGAATATGTTGTATCGATCGAGCGGGGTAGGGTAGTAGGGCGAACCGTCGCCGTGATCACGCCGGATAACTGCAACCTTACCGATGTCGGAAAAATTCAATTTAAAAGCCAAGGCCCGCACGGACGTTGGAATTATCGCGGAGGGCTGCCGCAACCCATGCGTTTTCGCGGCAAGCTGGGCGTGCTTTCTTATTCGGTGTGCGGAATGAACTTCTTTCATTTCCTGGTGGAATGTTTGCCCAAGCTGCGTCTGTTTGAAGAAGCAGGAATCGAGATCGACCAGTTTTACGCCCCTTATCAACACCGCTATGCCAAACAACTGTTAGAACTTTTTGGGGTAGGAAGCGAGCAGGTTATTCCCGAGGCCGCTGGTCGGCATCTCTTGCCGGATCAGCTTGTGGCTTGTTCGCCGATTAGTTTTCCTCGAAGAGAAGCTCGCCAGTTTTTATTCGAGCGGATGGCCCAGCAACCGTGGTCTCAAGTTGCAAGTGGGAAAAGAAAACGCATCTATATCTCGCGGGCCAAGGCGGGCTGGCGGAAAGTGCTGAATGAAGACCAAGTGATGGCGATGCTTGCTCGTCATGGTTTTCAGCGATACTTTCTGGAAGACCTAAACGTGCGAGAGCAGATTCAGTTATTTCAGCAAGCCGAAATGATTGTCGGTCCACATGGGGCTGGGCTGGCCAATATCGTATTCACCCCGCCTGGTGCGAAGGTGATTGAAATAGGGACAGTCTATCGGCCCTTCGGTTATTTTCATCGTTTGTGTACCCAGTGCGATCACGACATGGTGTGGTTCCTTGGCCAGGCAGTGCAGGGGACGCGCAAAGAAGAATCGCACATCGTGGTAGATGTTGCGCAATTGGAAGGTTGTCTGGCGCAACAGCCTAGTCGCTATTTAGTTGCGGCATGACGGCAGATTGTGGGCAGAACTGCAAACGTCTAAAATCGGGTTCTGAAAGACCCTGCGGAGCCCACCCCAATGCCCAGTTTAACAATTCAAAATTATGTGAAAGAGATTTACCAGATCGCGATGCAAGGGCCCGATAAGGCCGCGTCCACTGGGGAAATCGCCGCTGCGCTGAAGGTTTCGCCGGGGACCGTTACCAGCATGCTAAAAACCCTCAGCGAAACCGGTCTGGCTTCGTACACCAAGTACGAAGGCGTACGTCTGACCGAATCTGGGCGGAAACTGGCCCTGCGTGTTTTACGACGTCATCGCTTGATTGAACTGTTTTTGGTTCACACGCTGGACTTGGCCTGGGACGAAGTCCACGAAGAGGCCGAGAACATGGAACACGCCGTGAGCGATTTATTGGTCGACCGGATCGACCAATTTTTGGGCTACCCTGCTTCCGATCCACATGGCGATCCGATTCCAACCTCGGACGGAAAGATTCGCACAGAAGAAGGGGTGAAGCTAACCGAGTGGGAAGCCGGTAAGGCATTTCGGCTGATTCGGGTGATGGACCAAAGCCCCGATTTTCTCCGCTACTTAACGGAAGAAACGCTGCAGCCTGGTTGCGAGGCAAAGCTGATCGCTAATCGCCCTGAAGCAGGCATCTTGATGATCGAAATTCAGGATCGGGTCACGGCGCTAGGGATCGAGGCGGCTGAAAAGCTGATGGTGACCGCCGTTTCTTAACGCGATTTAATAGACGGAGCTTACTAGCCCGGTTGAATTGCTCGGATCGACTACGCTTGTTGCTGAGGTGGCAAGGATTCCATGGCCGGCAAATGCCCCAGCGATCGCCGGACCATCGTCAGTTGCCCGCTGTGGAGCCCTTCGTGCCAAATCGCTGTTTCAAATACTTGTCCGTAGTCGGCCAGAAAATCAGGCGTACCGCTAGGGGTTTTTGTGGCCAGGTCTTCGTCGGTTAGGCTACCGAGAATTTCTAAGAGCGTCGCCCGGCGTTCGTTCATGTAGGCTCGAACTTCTTCGATCGGCGGGTAGGTCGTTAGCTGAGCCGAAGGCGTAGAGCCGAGGCCGAACAGTTCCTGGTAGTGATCTTTATTCGCGACCTTATCTGGCGCCAAAAGCGAAATGAAGAAGTTGTCGGTCGTGGCCATGTGCCCGATAAACCACAGGGCGTGATTGCTCTGGCTACAGACCTGGGCGACCCAATCTTCAGGCTGTTTGAAGTCGCTCAGAATGCGATTCGTGAAGCCGCGTGCCGCTTCCAATTGGTGTTGTATCCGTTGGATCATGGACATGGGCTTCTCCTTGATTTTCAGGCTTCGTTAGGGCGTTCACACCCGATACCGGCGTTACGAAGGATTTGCAGGAAGTCTGCGATTTGCTGCTCGCTTGATTCGGCAAAGAACAGTTCGTGGACCTTTTGTTGAAGCTGCTCAACCACCGGTCGCAGCTTCGCGACCGTTTCCTCCCCCTGCGGCGTAAGGTAGATGCGGAGGGCTCGGCGATCATCGGGATCGCGGATACGGCGAATTAGGTTTGCTTTCTCGGTTCGGTCGAGCAAACCGGTCATGCTGCTAGCGTCTAAGTGAACCTGCTCGGCGAGCTCACTTGGTTTTTGACCATCGCGACACTCTAAGCAAGACAGCATAAAAAGCTGGGGTGGCGTGACCTCATACGGTGAAAGCCCTTCCGCATAGATCCGCGAAATCCTTCGCATCGCTACGCCTAGGTTAAAACAGAGAGAGTCTTCCTTTTTCCAGCTCATGCAGAATTATTTCAGAAGGTTGGGTAACGGACAATTTAGATTCTAGAAAACGTTCAGGGGAAGGCAAACCGAGCTGCGTGAGTTCTCACCGAAACTTATCGAAAGCTAAAGCGGTTTAACCGTTACTACCACTCCTTTGAACGCTGGGGTTTTCGACTTTGGATCGGCTGAGCGAGAGACCAACGTATTGGCTTCGGGATAGTACATTAGGGCGTTGCCAGCTTTGATGTCGTCGAACTCGTGGACCACAAAACCGTTGAGCTGGCCAATGTTCGAAGTGATTGCGACCTTTTGCCCATGCTTCACACCCAGGCGTTGGCAGTCGTAGGGATTCAAAAGGATCACATCGCGTCGGTCAACACCACGGTAGATATCGTACTCTTCGTAAACCACCGTGTTGAACTGACCCTCACTACGTACCGTCATCAGCCGCAGTTCCCCCTCGCTGGTCCCTTTCAGATCGGGGATTTCGCTCGTATGAAGTATCAACCGACCGCTGGGCGTAGGGAATTTTGGGGTGTGGAATGTTCGCCCGTCAATCTGAAATTCTTTCTTCGTCCGATCGATATCCGCGATCTTGTCGAAGCCAGGAACCACCTTGGCCAGGGCGGCGCGGATCTTATTGGTGTCTTGCATCGATTTCCAATCGATTGGCGTCTGATCGTTCAGGACACCTTCGGCCATGGTGGCGATCACATCGACTTCGCCGCGCGGACCTTCCAAGCGCCGCGGCCCCCCTTCCGACATGCGAACGTAATTAAACATCGACTCTTGGGTCGTCTGGTACGGTTCTTCATCGCGAGCCAAGACCGGTAAAATGATGGTTTCCCGCGCGATACCGTGCGCATGCCCTGTGTTGAGCGTCGTGCTTAAGTAGACCATCGTGTCGAGGTTCTGAATCGATTCGGCGGCGAAGTTGAGGTCTGGGTTCGATCCGTAGAGGTTGCCTCCCAGGCAAAGCCCAAACTTCAGCTTGCCGGAATGGGCGTCTTCCATGCACGCTAAGGTGTCGAGTCCGGGCGTGCGGGGAAGTTGCACGCCGTATTCTTGTTCTAGCCCGTCGAAGATCGCCTGTTTGAGCGTCGGGGTGACACCCACCGAGCCAATGCCTTGCACGTTGGAATGCCCCCGAATGGGCATTAAACCACAGCCCGGCTTACCGACCATCCCCCGCATGGCGGCCAACGCGGCGATTGCTTGCACGTTGTTCACGCCATGCACGTGATGCGTGATCCCCATCGTCCAACTGAAGATAACCCGCTTCGCTTTGATGTAGCGTTGGGCAATGTCTTCGATCTGAAGCCGCCCGACGCCAGACTTGGTTTCGATTTCTTCCCAGGACAAAGCTCGCAAGAATTCGAGGTACTCTGGCGTGTTCTCGCAATGATCGTCCAGAAACTGCTGATCTTGTCCGTTGAGTTCGAGCACCCGCTTGGCAATCCCATAAAGCAGGGCCAGGTCGCCGCCGATATCAGGCTGAACATAGAGCGTGGCGATCTTCGTGCCAAACAACAAACTCCAAGGGTCGCTCGGCACGCGGAAATTAACCAGACCTGTCTCGACCACCGGGTTAATCACAATCACTTCCCCACCACGCCGACGCACATGCTTCAAGGTCGACATCAAACGGGGGTGGTTACTGGAAGGGTTGCCACCGATCAGAAAGACCAGGTCGGCATGCTCGACATCTTCGAGCACGATGGTTGCTGTGCCGCTGCCGATGGTGGTGGAAAGGCCAACTCCGCTGGCTTGATGGCAATAGTAACTGCAGTTGTTGACGTTGTTGGTGCCGTACATGCGGGCAAAAAGCTGCAGCAGAAAGCCGGCCTCCATGCTGCTTCGTCCGCTGAAATACCAAAACGTTTGGTCAGCGGCAAGCGACTTGAGTTTGCCGACAATGCGCCCGAACGCTTCTTCCCACGTAATTGGCCGGTAATGTTGCTGGCCGGCTTCCCATAGCATCGGCTTGGTAAGACGCCCGGCGTGCTCCATTTGGTAAGGAGTGAACTTCTGCAGCTGAGCCACGCTGTACGTTTGCCAGAAGTCGTCCGGAATCGCTCCTTGCATGTCGGCCGACATGGCCTGCATCGATTTTTTACAGACTTCCGGGAATTGGCCGCGTTCGTTGACCATGCCTCCCTTTTGGCCACCCATTCCCAGAGCACACGTTTTGCAAGCGTTTTTGCTCCGCATGGCCTTCCAGAACTTCCAGTACCCGCCCGCTTCGCGCGCTTTCTGAAATGTGTACCGGATTGCTTGCCAGCCGCCGCCACTGGTTGGCTTTTTCATTTCGGGTTGTCCTGAAAAGATGAACGTGCAGGAGGCTGTTGGGAGGGAAGTTTGCCTCGATAGATATTCTAGCAGATCGGGCGAACCAGGGAACGCGGTTCGCGCTGCCAGCGAAACCTGGGATGTTCTCCAACTGCTGGCAAGGGGCAGAGAAGCCGAAAATCGTAAAAGCCCCACAGGACGAGACATGGCAAGTGCTGCTAGCCAATATCTACCCTGCGGGGCTTTGCAATTTGTACGGCTTAGGAAAGCCAACGTGGAGTTGACTATTCCGAGGCGACGTTCACAAACACCTTTAAGGCCGAGTTGTCTTCGACCAGCAGGCGGATGACTTCCTTGTAGTTATCCAGGCCATCGACCGGGTTGGTCAAAATCTTCTCCAAGACGCCGGGGAACATCATTTCGCCCAGGGCCAGGTCGCGGATACCCATCTCGAAGTGGTCGCGATTGGCGTTCACGCTACCTAACAGCAGCTTGTTACCGAGCACCCATTCTAGGTTGATTTTGTCGGTGGGAAGCTCGTGACGGGTGTTGTTACCGGTCACGCTAGTCAGCACCAACACGCCATTCAGACCAAGATACTTCATGCTCTCGAAAGCGATCACGCTGCTGCCGGTCGCATCGACGATGATGTCAGGTCGACCGGTCTGCTTGACCAGTTCGTCCAGATCGGTGTCTTTGGTGCTGACATACTTCGATTCCAGACCCTCAGCAATCTCTTGCTTCAAGTGCGGGCCTGGGGCACGGGCGATGGTGCAAACCTGCAGGCCGCGCAGACGTAGGGCCAGCGTGGTGAGCAAGCCAATCTGGCCGGCGCCCATCACCCAAGCGACCTTCGGGCTCCAGACCTTCATGCGGCGCTGCACTTCATAAGCTTGATGCACGGCCTTGGCGGCACAGCTCATGGGTTCCATCAGCACATGCAGATGGGTCAGCCCTTGCGGGACGCGGATGATGTAATCTTCTTCATCCACGAACTTCTCGGTGAGGTACCCGTGCAGCAGGTTGATGCCGCGTTCGTAGTAGGTTTCCTCGCTGGTCATATCGTAGGTGCCGATCTTGTCGTAGATCGAACCACCGGGGCGACGTACGGTCGCGGTGACGTAGTCGCCTGGTTTGAAGCGGGTCACGTTTTCGCCCACGGCTTCGACCACGCCAAACGATTCGTGCCCTAGCACCATGAAGTCGTCCCCGGGAGGGGCATTGCCGTACAGGGCGTCGTTGATTTCCTTGTCGGTAGCATCCACGCCCACCTTCAACACCTTGACCAGCACACCCTTGCCGTTAGGGAATTGATCGAGGGAAGGTTCTGGAATGTCACGCAAATGGACGCTATTGGGGGTCCCGGGAGTAACCGCAATCGCCTTCATGGGGAGCCGACTCGTCTATGGAAGGTAGGGGGAATGAAGAAATCCAATACGCCAGCAGTCTGTTGGTTTTCTGCTTCGATAGCGAGTAATCTCAATTACGTAGCCGATCTGAAGAAATTCAACGTGGTGCTAAACGCGTTAAAGGAGCCCAATTTACCACAGACACCCCATGAGAGGAATCGGGCGAAGGGAGCGAGATTGGAGGAACTTAACGAACTTTGTAGTAGTTTCGGTTGTCTTGCCGACTCTCGGTATGCTTGCAGTTTTCGAGGATCGTATAAAGAGAAAATGATGACCCAGCCGGCACCTTTTCAGCGTTACTTGGATTTAGCCCCAGAGACCGATTGCTACGAAACCCTAAAGGAGCAGTTCGTTCAGCTATTTCCCTGCTTCCAGGGGATGGAGGAAGAGAAAACGACAATCGTGCATCCCCCTTATGCCTGGACCATAAAGCAGATCGTGGGGCACCTGATCGATACCGAACGTGTCTTCACTTACCGAGCCCTCCGGTTCGCACGTGCTGATACAACCCCGCTGCCAGGGTTTGATCAAGATTTGTTCATGCAGGAAGCCAACTTCAATCAACGCCCTTATCACGAACTCGTACAGGAATTCATGCTCGTCCGCCAAGGGACGATCGAGATGTTCCGTACGTTTCCGGAAGAGGCCTTCGAGCGAGAAGGAAACGCGAGCGGTTTTCCTTGGACGGTTCGCCAACTCGGCCGCTGCATGGTTGGGCACGTGCGGCATCACTGGCAGATTGTTGAACAGCGTTTGGCGCACGCGTAAAGTCGGCACACTGCGGCGAAAGGCATCAACAAGCTTGCTCGATGAGCTGTTGTTTTTCTGTCTCTAGCTTATGTTTGGCTCGCTGTGATTTGTGAAGAAACAGTTGGCAATTCTCGATCACTTTTCTCACGGCAGCACGGGTATCGTCGCACTGTTGCCGGGCATGATTGATTTTCGATTGAACGATCCAATCGGCGATCAGGCCATCGAAGAAGTAATCGGCGAAGGTGGTAAACGAGCCGATTTCCAGCGACATTTGCAAACGCTGATTAACATCCCCCAGTTCCTTTTGAAAGCAGAGCAGATGCTTTTGGGTCTGCTCGGCGCTTCGGCGGGCTGTGTCGAGCCGAGAGTGTTTGGCCATTGTGGTAAGCATCCCGCCACCCAGCATATCAAACGTCCCGAAGTTTGCGGCAGAGTTAAGCGATTGGCGAACATCGTCGAGGGATGCTTGCGCTAACTTGCCTGCGCGAATTGCCTGGTAAAGTTCCTTTTCGTTAGCTGTATAGTTCGCGATTTCTTCTGTCAGCCCGATGATGCGCTGGGCCGTTTCATGCCCGCTTTGTTGCAAGTATTCGCTTTTCTCACGAAGCAACGCTTGATGCTGGCGATCGACATCGCCAAGAGTATTCATTTGCTGTTCTATTTGTTTGCATTCTGGCGCAAGATCATGAATGGTTGCTTGGGCTTGGTCTCGTTTGAGCTTCGCGGAAACAATCGCTTGACGCTGCTCTTCCAAGCGTTCCTCTTTTACTCCCAGAACAGCATGAAACAGGGCCGTTAAGCTCAAGCCTTCCAAGGCGTTAACATCGGCTTGGGCTTGCTCCAAAACCTGATTCGCTTCTTGCTGTGCGTGGGTGGCCTGGGCAAGTTGTTGTTTCGTTTCTCGAAGCATTTTCCAGAGCTTTGTTTTCTCTCGATGATTGGCCAGGCACTCGGCAAGCCGGGCGTTGAGAGAGGCAAGTTGTTCCGGTTCGGTCATTTCTCGGGTTCAGGAAAGATAAGGAATAATCTCGCGTGGTTGAATCACCTGCGACTTGGCCATGGGTTGGCATGTCCGCTGAAGAAACCACCACACAATACTCTTTGCTCTTTAATTCGTTACGCAGCGACAATTCTTGCCGTAAATCGCTCTGATAGCAGCCCGCACGAAGGAGGTCTCGTCGGTACGCAGTGGCATTTTCTTCGATAGATCGTAGTTTGTGCAAAGAGTTGTTTGCAAGCTGGACATCTTCTCCCTAACTTAATGCTCGAGAACGGACCATCCGGCCCGCCGGAAATTCGTGCGCTCATCCCACGTAGAAAGCCAGTGCTCGAGAAGTCCCATTTAGTTTTGAGTATGAAACCGATAGGAAGTTAAACCCACCGGGTGGGTCCTGCTAACTTGGTCCCCACTTCGCACCGGCAGGATGCCAGTGGCTCACAGAGGATTTCGTCAGAGAGCAGCTTTTACGGAGTTTTGAGTATGAAACCGGTGAGGTGAAAAACGACGTCTCGATAATAAGACAACCGTACCGGAAGTCGTTGCTGGGCTTAGGGTTTGAATTTTGAGTATGAAACCAAACAACAGCCGAACGTCACTGTCAGAAGAGTTTTGAGTATGAAACCGAAACAAAGTTAAACCCACCGTGTACCCCGGGCATCTTGCCCGGGTGGGTCCTACGATTGCTGTCTTGCCCCAGGTTTTTGCGATGAATGAAATACTTAGTACGGATCAGTATCTTGACTTCAAAAAGAAACTTGCCGCTTTGGTTCCAGACTCTGACGACGCAGAACTTCCCAGTCGAGAAGTCTGGCAGTTGTTCGAGTCGATCGGGATTGATCAAGCAAAATATCCTCAGGTCTTTGTTTTGCTCGGGGAATGTATTGAGTTGGGATTGCCACCAAAATCTCGGTACGTCGACGAATTGGCTTGCTACGACCTGGCTTTAGAAATCTGTCCAACTTGCCCCGATGCATTGAGAGCAAAAGGCCATTGCTTTATCACCCGTGATCAGCTTGAGGAAGGTTATTCACTATTTCAAGTGGCTCACGAAATCGATCCCACGATCGAAACAGCAATGGAACTTGCGGTGATTGAGTTTGCGCTTCGCGGAGAAAGTAATTACTGGAACGAGGCAAAAGCACGTTTACGAGAGATGACAATTCGAGTAAGTGAGTTGTCACAAGTGGTCGATAGCCAATCACCGTAGGCAATTCGGCTCACTATGAGTCAGGAATGCATGGCAACTGGGGGGACAAGCCTCGCTGACTCCAGAAGTCGGTAACTTGCGTGGCCAAGCCGTTCAGAAAACCAATCGCCAACCAAGCTCACCAACAATGATTGCCGCCAGCGTTCCTAAGCCGCTCAACAAAAGACTTGTGACAGTTGGCCAGATCCAATAGAGGTTCGGCCAGCGGTTCAGCTGAAAAAGGGCCACTGACAAACCGGCTGTCATGCCAACGAGAAGCAGCAAGTCAAAACGAAGAAAGTCGTGCCGCGTGTAGCCCCTTACCCAAACCGGAGGATTGCTGAAAATGCGAGGAGCGATGCTGTAGGCACCACCAAAAGCGGCCAGACAGCACGGGACGAAAGCTAGTTTACGGTCACTAAACAACGACAGAATCAGCGAAAGAGATACCGTCGTCAGAATGGTCATCGGCGTAATCACAGAGGCTTACCTTTGCTGTTCCTTGTTCGGCGAATACTTCGCTTTGATCTGCTGTTGAAGGGTTTGGAATTCTGGGTTGTTGGGATTTAGTTTCAGAAGGTCCTCGACGGCCTGTTCACCTTGTTCCCAGCGTTCCAGATGTTGACAGATCAACGCAAACATGTAGGCGTATTGCTCGCTGTTGGGCTCTAACTGTTTCGCCTTTTGATAGGCATTGAATGCCTCGTTGAACAATTTCGCTGCGAGTTCCGGATGAGCCTTGCGGCCAGCCAGGAACAACGCCGAGCCGTACTGGTACTGCAGCGGGGCAAAGTTGGGTTGAAGGCTGGCATCCCGTTCGATGTTGCTCAGTTCTTCCAATTGAAGACGCACGATTTCACCGGCGCGCTTTTGCAGGACCTCGGCCAGCTCTTCGGCTGCTGGGCGGTTGCCCGAGATGGCTAACTGACGCATCTGCCGTTCTTCCTGGCTTTGACGAGCTTCGAGCAAATTGACCAAATTGGAACGAGGCCCAGTGAAGTCTGGGTCGATTCGAATGGCCGTGCGGTATGCTTGCTCAGCTTTGGCGATGTCTCCTAAGCGTTCGTACAGCACGCCGAGCGAGAGGAACGAAGAGGGCTGATCGCCGTCTCGTTCCAACTGTTCGATCCGCTCGTTCAATGCCCGCTGAAACGCTTCCGACTTGCCGCGAAGTTTAAGCGCGGCAGGGTCTTGATTCGCCAAAGCCCACGCCGCTTGAACGCGGACGGCTCGTTCCTTGTCGGTCAGGCGGTTCATCAGCGCATCGAGAACATCCCCTTGCAGCTTTCGAGGCAAAGTACGAATCTCTTGCAGCGTATCGATCGCCGAAATCCGAACTTGTGGGCTCTCGTCCGTGAGATAACGCAAAGCGGTTTTCACCGAGTCTTCGGTCAAATAGTTCTGCAGGTACATCATCGCACTGGCGCGGACAATGTTGGGCTGATTCGGATTTTTGACCAGCTTCTGGAGCCCTTCGCCGGCATCGGGCTGGTTCGACCAGGCATGTGCCAGCGGGTAAGCAAACGATTCTTCCTGGGGAAGCTTGGAAGTCGGACCGTACCATTTGTCGACGGCATCGAGCGCCCATTGATCGACCTTGGCCAAAGCCGCGCGGACCTGTTCGTCTCCGTTGCGGGCAAGCGTCATCCATTGATCGTAGCGGGTGATTTCAGGATGTTCTTCCCGGGGAAGATCGGCTTTGTCGAGGTGGCACTTGGTGCAAGCGTTCGGCGTCCCCAAATTCACCGACAGATCAGGCCGAGGAATACGAATACTATGATCGCGCCGCGGGTCAACTTCCATGTAGGTGGTTTCCGGCATGTGACATTCGACACACGATGCCCCGCTCGATCCAATCGCATGGAAATGATGAGCGGACGTATCGTACTTACCGGCAGGGTGTTGATGGCACGAAGTGCAAAGCAAGTTGCCTTCAAATTTCAGCTTGGCGGTGTGAGGATCGTGGCAATCGGTGCAGCGAATTCCTTTGTGGAACATCTTGCTTTGGATAAACGAACCGTAGACGTAATCTTCCTCCATGATCTGACCATCGCAGTAGTATGTGTGCGGGGCGAGTAGTTCGTTGGAGTATTGATCGTAGTAGTTGTCGCCCCGCTGGTAAGTCGGGCAAATGACTTCTCGCCGAGAATGACACGCCGCACACGTTTCGACCTGATTGATCTGAGCTTCCTTGGTATCCCCTTTCAAAGTCTTCAGGCCATAGCCAAGATTGCGATCCCAAAACAAACTGTGCGATTTGGCGAGCTTCACGTGGGCACTGCCAGGGCCGTGACACGTTTCGCAGCTTACGTCAATTTCAGAAAAGGTGGTGTGGTACGTGTTGGTGGCCAGGTCGAAGTTCTTATGAACATCGGTCGAGTGGCAATCGGCGCAGTAGTGATTCCAGTTTTGCGTGCGGCCAGTCCAGTGCAAAGGATCGTCAACCGACAGCTTTTCGTTAACATCAGGCGGCGAAAGATAGAACCACTGATTCTTGGTGGTATCCCACGAGACACGTAAGACCTGAACCCGACCAATCGAACCAGGGGCCGAGCCAGGCGTGGGGGGCTCGATTTCGACCATGTATTGTTGCAAAGGGCGAACGCCGAAGACGTATTTGATCTCGAAGTCTTGCATTAGCCCGTCGGGGCCTTCAGTGTTGATCATGAACTTGCCATCTTGGCGGAACATGCGCGAGGTAATGCCAAAATGCTCGATCTCCGCGCCATCGAAGGTTCCTAGAACGGTTTCTTCGGTGGCTAGGTCCATGGCCAAATCGTGATCGGAACCTTCCCAGGCCTGGTTTTGCTGCTGGTGGCACTCGATGCACGAGTTTCGCCCTACATAAGTCAGAGGCGTGTCACTCGGTAGCGCGTAATACCAATCGGCCGCGACGAGCGAAAAGCCAACCAACAACAAAAGCAAACCAGCACCAACGGCCAGGATCGAGCGAGGAATAGTCTTCGATCTCGACTTAGACTGTTCTGCTTGAGACGCTGGCTGCTTTCCTCCGCTGACTTCACGGGAGGCGTCAGAGGACGAGGCGGACGACTGCTTGCGTTTCTGCTTGCGAGATGCCATAGATTGCGAAGAGAAGGGGATGGTGCGGGGGAAGATCAGATCGCGAACACCTCATTATGGCGGATAAAACCGAAAAAGGGTAACGCCCAGCCAAGCGAAACCCTCTTTTCCCGACGATTCCCACCGCCCCTTAAAACGAAAGCCCCACCTATGCCATCTGTACCAATCGTCCTGCCCGGCCTTAGGCAAGAAGTTTTGGCAATAAAGATCCCCCCGTTGACGAACCCAAGCGAAAAACTTAATGTCTATCTTCTCAATGGCGGCATAGCTCAGTTGGTTAGAGCAGCGGAATCATAATCCGCGTGTCGGGGGTTCGAGTCCCTCTGCCGCTACTTTTGCTTTTTCGCTTACAGCGGGAATGAGGCGTAACTGGTGGTAGATTAACCACTTGCGTCGATTCTAGGAAGTCCTTTTCCCGCTCATTTCTGGCCGGTTCTGGTCCATTGCCTCCAACATTCGCCCTGGGTGAGATTTGATTGGGCGTCAATTTGGGGGCCTAGTACCGATAGAACTGGCCCCGTTGGTGGTCTTTGGTTGCCGCTGGGAGTGCTAAGTGAGTTCTTTGCGGCAGAGGACGGCATCGGAAGAAGACTTGCTATCGAGGGTGAAACCACGTTCCTGGAAGATGGACAGCATTCTTTGGTTATCGGGCGAGGTTTCGGCCAGGACGGTTTTAATTCCCCAGTCGTAGCAAATTTCAAGGCAGTAATCGGTAAGCATCGAGCCTAGTCCCATACCTTGATATTCGTCGCCAATGATCACGGCGAATTCCGCGTCCACTCGATCGGCATCGGCCATGATGTTGGCGACTCCTACGATCTTCCGTTGTTGGTCTTGTTCAATCTCGGCGACGATCGTGAGTTCTCGGTCGTAGTCGATGAAACAGAAACGGGTTGCCATGTCGTGGGTGATTTCTTTCACCAGACTACGGAAACGGAACCATAACGTGTTCTGCGAGCAGTTGACGTGAAAGTCGTGCCAGAGCGGTTCATCTTCCGGCTTGATGGGTCGCAATGTGCAGGGCGTGCCGTCTGGAAAGCGGGCCGGGCGAACGAGTTCTTCCGGATAAGGACGAATCGCCAGATGAGCAAATCGGCGGGGGGGATTCAAACGAACCTTTCGATCAAGCATGATCCGTGCGTCTAAGGCAACCGCCCCATGCTCTGTGGCCAGCAGAGGGTTGATATCCAGCTCTTGAATTTCAGGAAAATCAGCGACAAGGTACGACATGCGAATGAGCACTTCAATCAACTTGTCGACATCAACCCCAGGACCACCTCGGTAGCCTTGCAGCAACGGCCAAATGCGAAGCGATTCGAGCATTCGTCTGGCGAGACGTTCGTTGACTGGGGGTAATTCCAACGCGGTATCTTGAAAAAGTTCCGCAGAAGTTCCCCCTGCTCCAATGAGCAAGACCGGGCCAAAGACGGGATCGCGTCTTGCACCGATAATCAGTTCGACACCGCCGGCATGGTTGATCATTTTTTGAATCGAAACGCCATCAATTTGTGCGTCTGGACGATGGCTCTTAGCTGAATGAACGATGCGGTCAAACGCGGCTCGCACTTTTTCTTCGGTGGCGACCCCCAACTCGACACCACCGACGTCGGTCTTGTGGGTGATTTGAGGTGAGATAAGTTTCATGGCAACGGGGAAGCCGGTTCGCTTGGCAAGTTGAACGGCTTCGTTGGCATCGCGGGCCAGGAACGGTTGGGTGACAGGGATCTCGTAGGCGTCGAGCAGTGCTTTCGATTGAATTTCGCTGAGCGTGTCGTTCCCATTCCCGAGTAGCGATTCAAACACCGTGTGCATGCGGCCGCGTTCCAAGGGGAACTCAACGGGAATATCACGTGGTGTTTCGTACAGAACGTCATGGGTACGAACGTACGAAACAAGATACATGAACGCTTTTACCGCTTCTTCCGGAGCACGGTAGGTTGGGATGTGGGCTGCATTGAAAAGTGTGACGCCTTCGTGGGTGGCTTTGCCTCCCATCCAGGATGTTAATATCGGCTTGGTGGTCTTCTTGCTGACTTCGATCACGGCTTGTGCGGCAGCGGTAGGCTGACTCATTGCTTGCGGTGAGAAGACGACTAGAATCGCGTCGATCTCTTTGGCGGCCTGGACGATTTCCAACGTTTTGGCGAGCCGCTGGGGATCGGCATCGCCCAAGATGTCGATCGGATTGCTATGAGACCAAGCGGCGGGAAGAAACTGGTTGAGTTTCTCACGGGTTTCCTCTGAGATCTCGGCCAGTTCGCCGTTGCGGGCTAGTAGGGCATCGGTGGCCATCACGCCAGGGCCACCGGCATTCGTGACGATAGCCAGGCGTCCTCCCTTGGGCAATTTACGGCGAGCCAGCAGCGCGGTGCAATCGAAGATATCCGAGATTTCGTTTACCCGTACAATGCCGGCTCGATCGAACGCGGCCTGGTAGACGGTATCGACCCCGGCCATCGCTCCGGTGTGCGAGGCGGCCGCTTGGGCTGATTTGGCAAATCGGCCTGCCTTGTAAACCATGATTGGTTTATTACGAGCAAACGAGCGGCAAGCCGACATGAACTTACGGGCTTCTTTGACCGATTCGATGTAAAGGAAAATCGATTCAGTCCACGGATCGTTGGCGAAGTAATCGATCAGGTCACCTAGATCGACATCAAGCATGTTGCCAACCGACACGAAATAAGAGAAGCCAATCTGCTCTTGAAATGCCCAATCGAGAACCGCAGTGCAAAGGGCGCCAGACTGCGAAATGAAAGCGACTTTGCCTTTATCAGGGGCCGCCGCAGCAAAGCTGGCGTTCAGTGCCGAATGAGTGGCTACCACTCCTAAGCAGTTCGGGCCAACAATGCGTAGCCCGCGGAACTTGGCGGCAGTCTTCGCGATCTCTTCTTCTAGCTTTTTTCCCTCGGCTCCGATTTCTCGAAATCCAGCAGAGAGGATGATGATTCCTCGGACGCCGGCCTCGCCACATTGGCGAACCAAATCAGGCACGGTGACCGCCGGGGTGCAGATGATTGCCAGGTCGACCTTCTCGGGGACGTTGTCGATCTGAGGAAAGCAGGGATGGCCTTCCAGCTCTTCGTATTTGGGATTGATCGCAAAGATATGTCCTTCGAACCCACCTTGGGACAGGTTTTTGAGAACCGTATTGCCCACGCTGGCCTCTTTGCTGCTGGCACCAATGACGGCGACCGACTTAGGACAGAAAATTGCGTTCAGATTGTAAATCGACATGGCAAAAGCAAGTCCACCAAAGGGAAATCGAGGGAGATGATTGAGGACATTGTCGACGGTTGAAGGGGAATGTCGACCATGCTCTGATCCGATACAAAAGTCTTCGCAGAAATATCATGGACGCCTGGCCTGCTAAGCTGACCAGAGACACCAACGAAAACGCTGGAAGCCGCAGCAAAGTAATTGCCTCGCAGCGCTGCGTTCAATACTCCCGAGTTTACGGAGGCAAAATAAACAAGACTCGATTCAAAATCGGCGTTTGCGAAGGGACCAGGACAGCAAAATTCAAAACCGTTACGGTTTGCCACGACGGAACAAGCCGTTATTGCTGGATCATTTCGGAGGATTAGACCATCTGGAAAGTGTTTCAGGCTTGCCGGAAGAGAGCTGCATTCGGTGATGCAAGCAATTTGAATGGTCGCTAGCGGTGGTTGTGGATGATCAATGGCGAAGTGTTTCGTGGGTAAACCGGTCCGAATTGGGGGAAACTTGGGCTCGCGCGGATTAGCCGTTTTCCAGCACCCACTGGACGGCCAGCTTCATCAACTCGGCCCCGTTCTTAGCCCCCAACTTGTGTCGCAGTTTCTCGCGGTGGGTATCGATCGTATGAACACTCAAATGAAGCTGCCCGGCAATCGCTGCCGTCGTCATGCCGTTGCCAATCATCTGAAAGACTTCGAGTTCGCGGTTGCTTAGCCGTTCGACTGGGTGCGATGCTGGCTGGCCTTTTTGGTTGACGGCTTGATTGAGAAGATGCTGTGTCATCTTGCCACTCAAGTAGCGTTTGCCACTGAGCACGGTTCGGATGGCTTCTAGCACTTTTTCTTGCAGTTCCCGTTTGCTGATGTACCCGAGTGCCCCGGCTCGCAGAGCGCGTTCAGCGTATAAGGTTTCGTCGAAGGCGGAAACAACCAGCATTTTGGCGTACGGATAGCGAGTGTGGATGTCCTTAATCAAATCGATTCCATTTCCATCTTCGAGTTGGATATCGACGATCGTTAAATCGGGCACCTTCTCTGCAAATTCAACCATGGCCGCTTGAATGGAGCCTGTCTCGCCGCAAACTTCTAAATCGGACTGGGCTTCAATACGAGCTGATAATCCTTCGCGGACCAGGGGATGGTCGTCGACCAGTAAAATACGCATCGGTGCTTCAGCGGTGTCGAAATTGCTGCTAGACATGGCCGATATTTCCTCGTGAAATAATAGAACGAACGAGCGTGCCGCCAAATTCCCCATTACCAACGTGCAAGTTTGCCCCGATCAAACCGGCTCGGTAGGCCATGATTCGTAGCCCTAAGCCAACTCCGGACGAATGCTTGTCGGAAATGCCACTTCCGTTGTCGAGCACTTCTAGCAAAATCGACTTTTCTTCACCTATCATCGAGATATCAATCCGGCTCGCACCACCATGTTTGATGGCATTGTTGACCGCCTCTTGGACGATGCGAAAAAGATGGGTTGCCGCAAAGTTATTCGTCAGATCGATATCCCCTTGGGAAGTAAAAATGCACTCGATATTGTAACGCTCCTCGACGGTTGCCGCCAATTCCGTTAACGCCGATCGAAGCCCTTCGGCGTCGATTTCAACAGGGACCAAACCACGAGAAAGCTGATGGACTTTACGACCGGTTTCTCCAATGCCGGTGGCCACTCGCTCGATCATCTTGCGGATTTTGGCGATACGAGGTTCGTGTTCGGCCTGCCCAGGAATGCTGGTTAATAGCATTTCAGATACCGTTTGAGCCAGTAGGCCGAGTCCGGTGAGCTCTTGCTGGACGCTATCGTGCAGTTCTTGCCCAATACGGCGATCTTCTTCTGCAGCGATTTCGAGCACTTGGGTTTGAAGTTCTTTCAGCGCCGAAATATCACGTAAAATACCGATAAACAGGGGAGGGTGTTCGGTTTGGCTGATGGCCAGGCTCAAGGGAAATGTCGAGCCATCTTTACGTTTGCCAACTACTTCGCGGCCAACTCCGATGATTCTGGCTTGGCCTGTTTTCAAGTAACGGGCCAGACTAGTGTCGTGATGGGCATGGTACGATTCCGGCATCAGCAATTTGACATCCTGCCCTAACAACTCGCCTTCAGCATAGCCAAACATGCGATAGGTCGCCGGGTTCGCCCCGACAATGATTCCCTGATGGTTCATTGAAACGATGGCATCGATCGCGGTATTCAATATCGAACGGAGTTGTTCTTCGCCTTGACGTAAAGCTTCCACCGTTTGTTTGTGGTCGGTAACATCGCGATGCACTGACACATAATGAGTACAACGGGCTTCGCTATCGACCATCGGGGTAATAAACAAATCGGAATCGTAGGCCGTACCATCTTTCCGATAGTTCACCAATTGGCAACGAAATGATTGACCAGCGGCAAGCGTTTGTCGCAGCTGTTTCAGCAAAGCATGATCGGTTTGTTTGCCTTGCAGGATACGAGGGGACTGGCCGATGAGTTCTTCGCGCGAGTAACCGGTCGTTTGGCAAACGGCGTCGTTCACATAGACAATGCGAGGGCCTGGTTGAACCAAATCGCAGTCTGTGACAATCACGCAATCGCCCATCTGCGAAACAGCGTCGGCGAGTAAATGATTCCGCACCTCGGCCGTTTGGCGGGCTTGTGCTTCGGCGTTTAACAGAAATTGGGTTGCCGATAGCTGTGCGATACGATTGAGACAGGCCCTCAGTGCCGCAGAATCGATCGGCTTGAGCAACGTGTCGAAGACCCCTTGTTCGAGCGTGGGAACATCCCGGTCTGCGTCCGGAGTCTCGGTCAACAGCACCACGTAGGCATGCGGGGCCAATTGTCTTAGCTTGCTCAGCGCTTCGGACGAGCTTTCCAGATCGGGCCCTGCTGAGAGCAACACAGCAACGACTTCCGACCAGTCGGTCCGCGTCAACGCTTCCTCGACATGATCGGCTTCGAACAGAGGGTAGCCATCAGAGGTCAGGGCAACGCGTAAGTCCTCGCGTGTCTGGGCATCTTCCTCGATGACAAGGACCGCCAATGGTGGTTGCATGCGGGAGGAAGACTTGATTTTCGATGAGCTGAACATCGCGGTGCATTTTTCCAGACTTGCCAGATCCTCGTCCAACTGCGGCTGTTGTGAGGCACATGCTGCTAAAAGGGAATAAGTGAAGGGTCAGGCCACGCATGGAAGTCAGGCAAAGCATCCGAGGATTGGCACGCCACATCGCATCTTCGCCGCCAATTGATCAGGCCATAATAAACGTTTCCCGCGATCGCATTCAATGGAACGACCTTTCCTGGGGGCGAAAGATAAACGTAACCGTTGGTTCATACGTAAAGCACATCTGGCACAGCGAGTTTCGAATCACGAATTTTGGTGCATCCCAGATTCGACAAAAATGGTGGAATCCGCCAGCTTGCAACCGTGGCATGTTCTATTCGATAAAAATCGAAAGTCTGTCATATTTTACTTGATCAATGTCCGTTGGTGAGGGAGCACCTTCGAGGTTTCTCTTGCCAAGTCTTTGGTCGATCATGCCGTCGGATGCCCGAAGCAATTGCCTCCCCCTCATTATGCTCTCGATTCTAAGGAGAACGATCATGGTCACGACTCAGCAGCAGCTCCCATCGCCAGCTCGGATTCGCAAGGAGGAGGTCTTACAGGTATTCCGAAGACGACTAGAAAATTGCCGTTACGGTTTCATGTTTCGTAAAGTTACGGCCGAGTTTGCGTTAGGCAACTTGATCCTCAGCGGGTGCGTTCCTTCGTTCTATTTGAAGCAAAACTTGCAAGAATTACTGCGCGGAATACCTCACGTCGAGCGTGTGGTTAACGAGGTTGATGTCGTCAATTCTTCTGGTCTGAGTAGTGTTCGTTCTCGGAAGAGCAAATGCTGAATCAGGTCTAGTGGTTTCCACCATGGTGGGATCGTGAAAACGTCAATTCTGCCGCATTGGAAAAGATGTAGAATACCACGGGAAGGAGAAGCGATGCTTGGTGGCTTGAAGAACAACGCCAGTCCAAGCGACTTTCACGATCACCCCGCCTAAGAAAGGAGATCGTCATGAACGCTTCATTGACCACTTCGTCGCCACGAAGGCTGTTTCCGTGGCTGCGACCAGGGACGTTTCCTCGTCGGCAAGAGGAAATAGATCAACTCATGCAACGTTTCTGGAACGAAAACGGAGATGGCTGGAATTACTTTGCCATGGCACCGCCAGTCGACATCAAGGAAACCGAGGAAAACGTCACGGTTCGAGTCGACCTACCAGGCGTGGCTGCCGACGACGTGGAAATTCAGTTGCAGGGAAATCAACTAACCCTTCGTGGCGAAAAGCAGCAAGAAGGAGAAGAAAAGGGAGAAACCTGTCATCACTCCGAACGACAGAGCGGTCGATTCTCGCGGACAATCACGATGCCGTGCGAGGTCGTCGCAGACAAGATTAAGGCAACGATGAAAAACGGGACGCTGAACATTGTGTTGCCGAAATCTTCGGAACCAAGATCGCATCGTATCGAGGTGAAATCGAATTGATCCTCAACGTTTAGCGCACCGTCTTTTCGGTGTTAACACCTCAAACGTGCAAGACACGTTGCGGCAAGGATTGACTAAGAGACCTTCTCCAACTCTTGCCCTGCGTGGGCCATGGTATCGGTTAGGATCTTTGTCAGCTCCGCCGGATCAGGCGAAGGGAAGTTGAACACTTGGCAGAGCGACTTGGCGTATTGAATCGCTTCCACGAATGTTTTATTTCGCTGTTCCACCGTCAGTTCATCGTAATAGCTGGCCTTGTTCGTCAGCATATGGTTGCGGAAAGAATGGTTAACTTCTGTCGAGTCGGCCAACATTTCACCGAGTTGAATGACGCGAAGGTAGGAGCGATCGACTTGCGAAAGTGTTTCCGCTTGTTCTGCATCGTGATGCACAACCACCGGGCGAATCAGCGATTGAGGCAATTGCCACTTCAACATCAACGCAGCCGAAACATGCCCATGGTGAATTTTGAACGTTTCGAGCTCGAGTTGGTGTAGCTGCAAACGGCCCACTTCTCGAAAACGCTTGACAATCAGGTCGTATCTTTTGCCGTATTTCTTAGAAAGAACGAGGCAGCCGATATCTTGCACCAAACCTAAAATGAAGGCCGTATCACGCGGAATATTTTCAAAGTGCTCGGCAAACGTCGCTGCCGCTGCTGCCGTGATCACGCTTCGCTTTTGGTACCATTGCCGATGTGACTCGTTCCATTCCGTCAAGACTTGGGAACGAACTCGCATCGTAGCTGCGGCGAGAACGTGCATGATTGTCTTTTTCGGGCCATTGAGATTGACCGCTTGCCGAACACTTGTCGTCTGGTTGAATACGGACAACCCCATGTTCGTGTAGTTGAGCAGATCGGTAGCTGCTCGCGAGTCGGATGAAATGTCATTGGCAAGCTCATCGATCGGGATATCGTTGATGGGCATGCTCAGATAGCCTGCCAATTTAACAACGAGTTGTGGCAAGGGAGGAATCTCGCCAAAGTCTTTCACCAAACAGCGTGCTAACGCGGGTATGAAAGCGTCTTGCTCCGATTGATTGGCTAACACCGTGCGTGTATAGCGTACGAGATCGTCTTCTTGAATATTCAGATCAAGCACTTGCTCGACACCGATATCGCTGGCTTTCTCGCTGACTTTGCCTGGGTCTTTGGTGAGCAAAATAATCTTGGGTCGAATCAGCTGTTGATTAAGACGCTCGACAATTTCTAAGCCACTGAGAAATCCGCCTAGCTCGTTTTCAACAATCAACAAGTCAATCCGTTGGCGATCAAGAAGGCGGCAAAGCTCTTCGGAGCTTGTCGCAGAGAAGCAGCTGGTAGAACTCTCGGTGATCGCTTGGGATAACAACTCGGCCCGTTCTGGTGAACGTAGCAGTAGCCCTGTCACGTGTTGCGCAGAGGCTTTAGGGAAAGAGAAGCCGACGTCCGCGAGTGGGTCGTCGGAGGAAGTCTCTGGATGCGGAGCAGTGGGGGTGTTCGTTTCGAGTTTCTGGTCGACGAGGTCACGCACTTGTTCGGCGAATTTGATGTAGTTAACCGGTTTGTGAACGACTAAATCAACGCCCCTCGCTTTTAAATCACGCTGGATTTTTTCATTCCGAAAAGCGGTCAGGACCACGATAATTGGATGTTGTTGTTTTTCACAAAGATGTACGCACAGAGAGTGCCCATGCGATTTGGGCATCAACAGATCGGTAACCACAACATCGAACGGCGTCGATTGAAATGCCGTCCTGGCTTCTTCTCCATTGGCAGCTTCGGCGCAGCGAAAACCACAGCCTTCTAGTGCTTTCAGAAGTAAAGCACGAATGGGTAGTTCATCATCGACGACGAGTGCTGTGTGAGACGATGGCGGATTCATTGGTTTGTCCAAACTCCATTATTTCTGGGCTGCTGAGTCGCCTGCTTCTTCTAAAGAATCAAACGTCCTGCGAAAGATTTCTTTAGGGGGCGGTGCAAGCCTAATGTGCGGTATCTGGAGTCCTCTTTTTACTGGTAGTTGAATACCAAAGTTGCCTGGCTGTTTGTTTTGTAGGTCGAGTTCGCTAGTTCTTCAATTCGTTCAACTAATATCAAAGCCCGGTGTACCGATTGCTCGATTTGTTCGAAGTTTTCACAGCGAGCGTCTTCGGGAAGTGTCTCCGCTTCGGCGAGATGCACGTGACCGGAAATAACGGAAAGGATGTTGGTTAACTTGTGGGCGATCATCCCTAACTCGTTCTGTGTCAACTCTACTACATCAAAGTCAAAGTCCCCGCTTTCTTCCCTATTTGATAGTTGAGGCAGAGAATCTAGCGTCGACGACTTTCTGCTATAAGATTCGCAGGGGTGCGTCAGCAGTGCGAGAGAAGTGCCTTCCAGGCGTAATACCGGAATTACTTCATTAGAAGCGGACATCGCATTAGCATTACTCAATGCGATGCAACCGCGTGACTTATGGTTTGCCACGAGAAACCTCGTAAATACAACGGTAGTATTTGTACCAGTAGAGAACGTACGATGAATTCGTCGTCACTGGGGCAAAGTGGCGAATTGCATAAAAACTCTAAATTACAAAACCTAGGTTGCAAGTAATTTATGTAGCTAACGATTCAATCCTGCAACTTTTAGGCCCATTGCGGAGTGGGGTTAACGTTTAATCCGAAAAGGCGGCATTGAATCGCCCTCGCATCCCTTCGTCGTTTACGCAGCGAAATGATGATTACCGCAAAATACGGACGCAAGTGAATCAGCGTAAACGTGCTGAAAGGTCTACTGCCAAACCGATAGAGTGACTGAGCCCTTTAAGCCCTTATTTCATCTTGAACGCGGAACGCCATCCGGTCGAATGAGGCAAGGCTTCGGCCATGCGTTCGCTTTGTTCTTGCACCGGTTCGACCGTGTAGAAGATTTTAGGGCGGAGCTTTTTGACCGTCTTCAGAAGCGATTTCAATTCACGTCGCTGGCAGCGAATGTAAATTAAGTTGACGGCTCCTTCGTGCCCCTCGCCTTCAAAGGTGGTGACCCGAAAGC
The DNA here is from genome assembly GCF_003335505.1 of Bremerella cremea. NCBI lineage: Bacteria > Pseudomonadati > Planctomycetota > Planctomycetia > Pirellulales > Pirellulaceae > Bremerella > Bremerella cremea. The sequence continues at coordinate 470,910 of NZ_QPEX01000010.1, read as the reverse complement.
CAGCATGACGAAGGGCATGCACTACGTCGGAGTCTTCTTCGTTCAGCGAAGTGATCAAACGGACGACGACCGCCCCTAGGGCGAGAGCCCGTTCCAGCCGAATGCCGACCGCATTGCCCACCGCGAAACCACCAGCATAAGCGACCATTAAGATCGGGTTATCGGAAACACCGACCATCACCTGAGAAAGCGCGGCAATCCAGATCAGCACCTCGAAGAACCCGAGAAACACCGAAAGGGCCATTCGGCCTTGGACGACCGAGATAGTGCGAAGGGTGCCGATCGAAACGTCGACAATCCGTACTGAGAATACAAGCAAGAAAACGATCCAGGTCGGTAGCTCCGCGATCCACTCCATCTGTACAACCTTTGCCGAATACATGAGAAACCGCAGACGGTCCCTTGAATCGAATCAAGAGGCACCTGCCAGCGGTCTTCTTGCTTTCAGTTAGGACGAAGTCGACCGCGATTCGAACGGGAATCGCACAATTATCCCGCTGCGAATCTTCGGCACAATATGGGAACGGAGAGCCGTTGAAAAGAGACCGTCGCCGAGGAGTACGGAAACGCTCCTCGGCGACGGTTTCATGCCCGTAGATCAGTAGTATTTGTTCGGCTCACCACCTTGATGGGTCAAAAGAACTTTCAGGATTTGGTCTGTCAGATCTTTTTTGAGCATGGAATGGACGCTGCCATCGTATAGAGCGGCGATAATTCCCGCCGTTTCGCCTGGCGTGAACGATTCGAGCAAGGAATCCATATTCGGATGAAAGTCGTCCGGTCGAGTCCAAAGTACGGCATCACTAGGGGGGACTTCCACGATGGCGATTGTGTTCGAGGCGCCATCGGTGAGGTCTTGAAACCGTAAGTTCTTTTTCGCACTAGCAGGAAACCCTTCTCCTAGCGGCTTCAGATAGCGAGTCTTGGCTTGAGGCCCTAGCTCGTTTTTGCTGGAAGGGGACAAGTAAGGGTCAGGAATCATCTCTGCGAGTTTGCGATTGTGCTCGCTATCCCATGGCTCGTCGAGGTGAAATTGATCGTAGAGGGCTGCTTGTTCAACAAACGGCAAAAGATGCACCCGCCACGAGAGAAGCGGCTTTCCCTCTTTATCGTAGCTATTGGCCGGCATGTGGCCGTAGGTTTCGTGATAGTTATGCATCGCGAGGATAATTTGTTTCATATTATTCACCGAGCCAGAACGAAACGCTTGCTGCTGGGCCGAGGCGATCAGGGGAACAAGAACTGCCGTGCCACTGGCAACCATCACCTGGGGGGAAGTACCTGGCTTGCCAACCGTCGTTAAGATAACTTGGTTGCCTTCGACCTCTGGCTCAATGGCCGCACGCAAAGTGTTGCAGATTCTGGTCACATACTGACGAAACGCGTTCTCCTCTACTTCGTTGGTTTTGGGAGGCTGGCCCATTTGAATGGCTCGTTCAACTCCTAGGTCCAGCAGCTTGCTCACAATCTTTTGCAGTTGTTCTGCTTGGGCGGGACTTTCGGTGGTGAGCTTTAAAGTCAGGCCTCCCTTTTCCATATCAAGATTGCCAATCAAGTGGGCCGACTGGAGGTGACTGGGGAGTTCTTTAAGCCCGGGGAACTTCTGTAGATTTGGATCCGCGACCAAGAACTCAAGCATATCGCGAAGCGGCTCCATGATCAGAAAAGCCTGAACTTCGCCTTGTTCGCTCGACGTTTGCACAAGCGTGGCCAAAGGGCTTGTTTGAGGTTGCTCTTTTTGGGCCAGCATCGCTTTAAGGGTTTCCGGCATCGCCAGAAGGTAGGTATTGTCGTCGACCGGATAGATGTCAAACATCAATTCGGGGGAGCCCTGCAGGTACTTTTGCTGCGTCCCTGGCCAGGTCGCTTCGGTGAAGGGCCAGCGCTCTTGAATCGGAGCAAGTAGTTTTTCGGGCGTGATGCCGTGGTTTAGCTTCACCACAATCCCCAAGCTGGGTTTGCCATTAACCCCAGGCGGAGAAGCGATAGCCAACACCGAATCGATCGCTTGAATCGGGAGGCCGGCAATTTCCTCGGTTTTGACATTCAAGACTTCCCAAGGAACCATTTGCAGCAAAGGGCTGCCGTAAATGGCTTGGGGTTTGGCCAAGATCGCCACGGCCGAATGTGGGGGAATGAACTCGGTGCCGACGTTTTCTTCTGCCATCACCGGGGCAGAGAGAACTAGCACGCTGAGAATCCAGCAAAGGGATACCGTTCGTAGTCGCATGATTAAGTTCCTGAGGTGGAAGATTTATTAATATGTCTGGCATGCCAATCTAAAACTGCTCAGACGTTCTATTCATGGTCGCCCCTTGTGGTTTGGCAGGGCAGCTTTCGTCAGGGTTGACGCAGGCTCATTTCAAAGCGAAGCGGATAATGCGAGTTCGCTTCCTCAAGGGTGGCTTGCAAAGGGTTGTCCTTATTCCGCGAGTAGAGGAATGGTTGATTGGTATAAGGATTCATCGGAATCGGAAGGGTTGCGAGCTGGTCGAGAGATTCAGGAAGACTGCCATGAGTGGCAGCATAGTCACGAATCGCTTCCGTGATTTGCAGCATGTTCGGCCAGCATTGGTTTCTTGTGGCATAATTTGTGCTTTGCTGAACGGAAGGGAGAATGAGGGCAGCAATACCCAGCGGATCACCGGTTACTAAAGGAGATGAAAACAATTTGTTTTCAGAATCGAATTTTTGAGACTGGTAATAAGGCAGGCCAAGGGGGGCAAACAACTGATCTCGTACTCGCTCGAAGTTATTCCGTGTGTAAAGCAGCAGGGCCCTACTGCTGGGCATCGCGGCGACGGCTTCTTTGTCGTAGCCCATCTCGGAGACGAGTTCCTGTTTGACGCGAGGGACTTGGCTGAAAACTGCCAGGCGTAGTCCCCAGAGTTCTAAATCTTCATTGGATAGAAAGAAGTCATTAGACGAGATCGTTTGACCGATTCTCAGGTTATCGGTTCGCTTCATGACATCAAGCAATTTCTGATCCCAGTAAGCTCGGTCGCCAATGTCCTGGGTGGCTTCTTGCAATTCAGGATAGATAATCAGGAAGCTATCTCGTTCCACATCTAGGGCGTTCCGGATGTCGATCAGCGGGGTAGGGATGTTGACGATTGACCAATAAAGATTCGGGGTCGATTCCTGAGAGATAGCCTCTAATAACTGTTGATGCATCATTTCAGAAATCGTGATTCCGATGAGGGCATTTACCAGAAAGTCACGATTCCCCACGTGACGAGCCATGGCATAGCCCGTTTGAAGATCGTGCATCGCTTCGTCTAGGCGACCTTGGGCGATGCGCAAACGAATGCGTAGCGAAAGCAAGCGGGCGAGCGTCCGCATCTCTTGAACTTCGGGCAAGAGAATGCCGAAGATATTGGTTCCTTGCTCCCGCATCGGGAGGCTCCAATCGCAATACTCTCGCCGGGCGGCGTACGTTGCCTCTTGCAACGCCAAATCATGTTGGGCGATGACCTTTTCAACTTCTTCAAGCGGTAATTCATTTAAAGGATCCTTTCGCCATTGATCGATTTTGGTCCAGTATTCCTGGTGATTCTTAATGTTCCCAGTCATTTGACTGGTCAGCAAAATTGCACGGTGATACAGTGGGGCCGCGTTGCCTGGCTGCAGGTCAATATGCGAGGGGAGCAACCGATACTTCATGATCGGTGGCTGGGGCGACTTGGGGCTGATTTCAAATTTCAGCGTCTCGTTTTGTGGTGCTGGCTTGTCTTGGCCATCGTCGAGAAGTTGTGCCTGAGTGACTGGTGAAAGGAGACCAACGGCCCAAGCTACGACCAACGCTGGTAAGTACCAGCTTGGTTTGACGTAATTGCGCAGAATCATCGTGATTCGTCCTTGTGAAAAAGTTCGATGAGACAGAGACGTGGCTAAGGACGACTCTGGTTATTATTGGTTGATGGCTTCCGTAGCCCACTCGCGCCGCATTGTCTTGAGGGGCGTTTCTAGGTGAGAAGGAAGAGCCCCGCCTTGTGGCATCAGCGTGGGCATGGGCAAACTTCCCTTTCGCGAGGAACCGGCGGAAAGCTGCCGTTGCCAAGCTAAAGGAGGATGGGAGGTCGCGAATAGTTGCCCCCAGATCGAAAATGGTTTCTCTGAGGAAGTAGCGGTGTCTCTACGAATTGGTTCGGCCTGAGGAACCACTTGGGCATGGGCCAGCGAAGGGCTTTGGGGCTCAGCGATTGGTGGCTGCGGCTGAGTCGGAAGCGTTTCTGGCGTTTGATCTGTGGGGGTATGTTCCGCAATCGGAGCGGTTTGTCCCCAAGGTTCTGCAGTACGTGGCAGCCAAGCCCATTGCCCGATTACAAAGCAGACTAACACGCTGCAGAGAGCATGCCACTTACGCAAGGCCCGCTTGTGGTCGCGGTTGGCCGCTTGGCGACCGGCCTCGAACAAGACATCGTCCCGGTTGACCTCGAGTGCATGAGGCAACAACTCGGCTAAGCGAGCTTCAAAAGGGCCTAAGTCTGCTGGTTGGTTTGATTCGGACATGGTTCGTTCAATTCTCGTTGCAAGCTTTCAATCGCCTGCTGGTATTCTCGATGGGCCGATGATTGGGATATGGCCAATAATTGGGCAATCTCTCGAAAAGCCAACCCTCCCCAGATCCGTGCGATAACAATTTCACGCTGCGATTGGGTTAGTTGCTTTAAGGCTTCGGACGCAGCCAAACCGTCTAAGCTGGCGGACGCGTTCGGCTCGAACCAGAGCGACCTTGTTTGAGCAAAGACCTGTTCGCGATCTCGCCGTCGCCGATCACTCCGGCTTTGCATTAACGCCTCGTTCCGAACCACGCGATACAGCCAAGCGGCACGATCTTTGGGGATTGGCTGCTGCTGGGCTAGTTTGACAAAGGCAATCTGTACAGCGTCTTCCGGATCGGAGCAAAGCTGGCGGGCATAAAGCACCAATGGTCCGGAATACCGATCCAGCAATTGCGCAAGCTCGCGGGCAATTCCCACTGGCCTTCCTGATTGCTGACTGGGTACATCCGACAAGTTGCTGCTCCGACGAGGTTTATGGTAGAGATGCCACCATCGAGACATTTTCCCAGAAAATGACCACAAAATCTCGAATTCGCCAAATTACCAAGCCATGGTTCCCCAGAAAAAGCCTTGCCACGCCGCGGGCTTATTTCCGCTGCGTAATCTGGGAAGAGCCTCGGAAAGGAGCAAAAATTCTCATGAAGAGCATGCGGTATCTCATCGTCAATACGGCAATCAATCGGGTATGATCGGCGGTTTACGGACCCTCTGCTGGTTTCGTAAAATGAACGCATCTCTCAATATTTCAAGTCGTTGCCCCGCGACTGCACCCCTTTGCCAGAAATAGAAACGATGAAAGCACTGCTGCTTACCAAGTACAAAGAACTAAGCATTACCGATTTCGATAAACCAGAGATTGGCCCGAACGATATCCTGGTTCAAGTCCGGGCCTGTGGGATTTGCGGCAGTGATATCCATGGTTACGACGGTAGCACCGGTCGCCGCATTCCACCGCTAGTCATGGGGCACGAAGCTGCCGGCGTGGTTGCTGAAGTTGGCAGCAACGTGAAGGGCCTGGAAGCAGGCGACCACGTGACGTTCGATTCGACGGTCTCGTGCGGCGAATGTTTCTACTGCCGCAAAGGGCACATCAATTTGTGCGATAACCGGATGGTACTGGGCGTTTCGTGCGGCGAATATCGTCGGCATGGGGCGTTCGCCGAGTATGTTTCAGTTCCGCAGCATATCTGCTACAAGCTTCCCAAAGATCTTCCCTTTGAACGGGCCGCGATGATCGAAGCCGTTTCGGTCGCCGTGCATGCTGCCAACCGCACGCCGGTTTCGCTAGGGGATACGGCGGTGGTGGTCGGCAGTGGTATGATTGGCTTGTTGGCGATTCAAGCCATCAAGCTGGCCGGTTGTGCCCATGTGATTGCTGTCGACCTGGACGCTGGTCGATTGGAAAAGGCCAAAGCTCTCGGGGCAGACTACACCCTGAAAGCAGATGAAGTCGACGTTCCGGCTGAGGTCAAAAAGCTGACCGGAGGTCGTGGGGCCGATGTCGCCTTGGAAGTGGTGGGAGCAACCGCCACCATCAAAACGGCGATCGAGAGTGTGCGGAAAGGTGGTTCGATTACCCTGGTTGGCAACTTGGCCCCCAGCGTGGAAATGCCACTGCAAGCAATCGTAACGCGTGAACTCTCGGTTTACGGAACCTGTGCTTCCAGCGGCGAGTACCCGGCCTGCATCGATCTATTGGCCAGCGAAGCGATTAAAGTCGACGACATGATTACTGCCACGGCGTCGCTAGAAGAAGGCGTCGAATGGTTTGCCCGTCTCTACGGCGGCGAGCCAGGAGCGATGAAGGTCATCCTCGACCCGACGCGCTAACGTGTTGCTGGGGCGAAGAAACTCTACCGAACCCAACCAGTTTCCAAGCTGGTTGGGTTTTGATGTTTGGTAGAACGGCTTGTGGGCCTAGTAAGTCGATTTGGCTATTTTCATTTGAGCAGGTTAAGCGAAGAAACGGAGTTTCTGGTGGGCTTGGAAGATCGATATCGAAAGGAATTCAGTCCCGCGGTTCGCTTTCGTGGCGAAGAGTACTTCGCCGATAAAGCGGTAAAACTCACCCACGTCGAGAAGAATTGGGCTTCTTTTTCTGTCGAAGGTTCTCAGGCAGAAGCCTATGGCGTTTTGCTCGATTGGAGCGAAAGTGGTACGGACGGTTTAGAGTGTTCTTGCCCCTATTTTGTGAAAGGGGAACTGTGTAAACACATTTGGGCCGCATTGCTGTTTGCCGATAGCATGGGCTTTGGTTTTGACCAATCGCAGTTGCCAGAACAGCCGCCTAAACCCAAGAGAACGACAAAGTCAAAAACCACTCGTAGCCTCTCGTGGAAGAAACAGTTGGAACATTACAAGGAACATTTTGACGATATCGATCGACTGGAAAAGACTCACTGGCAAGTGCAGCAGTCCGGGCAATTGCTATTTCATTTGGTGCTCGACATTGGCTTGCCGGTACCCGTGATTGAGCTTCGCCGACGAGATCGCAAGAAGGATGGTAACTGGGGAGCGAGTAAGCCGTACTTTGTTGATGATCCTCTTTTTCCAGAGATCTCGAACGCCGAAGATCGCTCGTTATTAGCGATTTTGCTGGGCAACCATGTGGTGGACGACGAGTCAGACTATTTCCACTACTCCGATCGGTATATTAAAAATCGATCCACGCAAGTTCAATTGAATGTGGAACTTTACGACAACGTCTTGCCAGCGCTTGCGGAAACAGAGCGATTCTATTTTTCCATGGAAGACCACCCAGAGTTCTCTGAACCTCACACGATCGCTTGGAACGAGGGAGAACCGTGGCGGTTTCAGCTTCACGCTGAGCGGGACGACGAGAACCAGCAGTGGGAACTGCGGGGACAATTGGCGCGTGGGGAAGAGGTCCGCCCGGTCTCAGACGGATTGCGGTTCTACGCCACAGGGCTTGCCTTAGTGGGGAGTGAACTTGGGCGGTTTACTTATCCGCGTGACACGCGCTGGTTGGATATCTTGCTAGAGAAGGAATCGCTAACCATTCCGTATGCCGATCGGCAAGGATTAATCCAGGAATTGTGGCGCAAAGGTGAGAAGGTCGAAGTGACCGGGGACGCTTCCCTGGCGGTGCCTGGAATGCCGGGGACTCCGCAAGGGAAGATCGTAATTCATCCCCCTTCAACTACGTATCGCTACCGCTCCTCCCGACATCTCAACGCGAGTGTTTCCTTTCTCTACGACAATGAGGAATTAAAAATCAATGGAGGGAAGCGGGCTTGGTTCGATGCCGAGGCGGGGCAAGTCTTGTGCGCGAATGAAGCTGCCGAGGGAGTGCTCTTGGAACGCCTGATGAGGCTGGGCATGATGCCCAAAGAGGAGTCTTATACAGGGAATTCCGAGCCAGGAGATGTTCAGTTTCCAATTGCCAATCTAGAGCCAGTTGTTGCTACCTTAGTCGACGAGGGCTGGGAAGTGCATGCGAAAGGAACGCGTGTCCGAAAAGCCAGTCAACTCTCGTTACGAGTGAAATCGAATATTGACTGGTTCGACTTGGAAGGAGAAGTCGATTTCGAGGGAATTTCGGCCTCGCTGCCAGATTTGCTAACCGCCCTGGAAAAAGGGGAGGGGCTGATACGTTTGGGGGACGGAACGCAGGGGATCTTACCGCAAAAGTGGCTCGATAAGTACCAGAGCTTGGAGGGCTTCGCTGGCAAGTCCGAGGGAGACGCTTTGCGTTTTCAATCGAGCCAAGCTTTGTTGCTGGACGCGATGTTATCGAACCTCGGAGAAAATCAAACGATTACCGTAGACCGTCGTTTCGCCGAACAACGGAAACGTTTGCAATCGTTTACCGGAGTAAAACCGGTGAAGCCTCCGAAAGCCTTTCAAGGGGAACTGCGCGAGTATCAGCAGGAAGGCTTGGGATGGTTGCGATTTTTAGAGAAATTCAGCCTCGGTGGTTGCTTGGCCGACGACATGGGCCTGGGAAAAACGGTGCAAGTCTTGGCATTGCTGGCTAGCCGAAATCAACGTCAACCCAAAGAAGCGGATAAACGTCCTTCGCTAGTGGTTGCGCCCAACAGTATTATTCACAACTGGCGGCAGGAAGCCGAGCGGTTCGCGCCACGTTTGCAAGTCGCCGAGTATACCGGCACCGATCGCAAGAAGCAGTTTCCCGATCTGACCGAATACGATTTGGTGCTTACCACCTACGGCACGTTACGAAAGGACTTCGAACGTCTTAGTAATACCTTATGGGACTATGCTATTTTAGATGAAGCTCAAGCCATCAAAAATGCGTCTTCGCAAACTGCCAAGGCCAGCCGCTTGCTTCAGGCCCGGCATCGCTTGGCGTTGTCTGGAACACCGATCGAAAACCATTTGGGCGAATTATGGTCCCTGTTTGAATTCCTAAACCCCGGGCTACTAGGTAGTAGTCATGCGTTTAAGGATTTGATTGCGAAGAATACCGAGATCGATCAACAGAAGATCGAATCGTTGCGGCAAGGGATCGCACCGTTTCTCCTTCGGAGAACCAAAGCCCAGGTGTTGCCGCAACTTCCCGAGAAAGCAGAGCAGCGACTCTACTGTGAACTGCCTGCGGCACAGCAGAAACAATACGATCAACTCCGCGAGCACTATCGTCTGGCACTCAACCAACGAATTGCGGAAACGGGACTCGCCAAAGCGAAAATTCACGTTCTGGAAGCGCTGCTACGACTCCGACAGGCCGCGTGCCATCCAGGCTTAATCGATCCCGCGCACAAAGAGAAAACATCCGCCAAGCTCGATTTGCTGTTGGAGCAGTTAGACGAGGTGGTGCAAGAAGGGCACAAAGCCTTGGTGTTTTCGCAGTTCACCACGATGCTCGATATCGTTCGGCGAAAGCTCGACAAAGCTGCAATCACGTATCAATATCTTGACGGAAAAACACGCGATCGCCAGGCGCGGGTCGAGCAGTTTCAGAACGAGGCGAGTTGCTCGGTATTTCTGATTAGTCTCAAAGCTGGCGGAACCGGGCTTAACTTAACGGCGGCTGACTTCGTGTTTCTGCTTGATCCTTGGTGGAACCCTGCCGTGGAAGCCCAGGCGATTGACCGGGCCCATCGCATTGGTCAAACCAAGCCTGTCTTTGCTTATCGCTTGATCGCTAAGAATACGGTAGAAGAAAAGATACTCGAGTTACAAGCGAAGAAAAGCACTCTCGCCGAGGCGATTATTTCGGCGGATAGCTCGTTGCTGAAAAGCCTTACGGCAGAAGATCTGCAGGCGATTTTGTCCTAGAGAGGGTACGTTTGCATTCGCCCCAAGGCCATGCGAGGGGCAAATGCAAGTAAGGGACTCGCCTCGGTCTTTTATTGATTCTGTAGCAATTTCTGGATGCCGGCCATCAACACTTGTTCGACTCGGCTGGAAACGCGGGTGGCGGCTTGGCTTGTTTCGTAGCCACCTTGCGAGTAAGCGATTTCGGTGCCGATATAGCCAGGGGAGTAATCACCGTAGGCGGCCATGGCGACGAACAAGTCAGGCCGCATTTTCTGGGCAGCCAGTTGATATTCGACGAACAACTCGCCTGGCATGTGAATGATGCGTGCCTTACCAAGTTTCAAACAGGAAAGTGCGATCGTATCGCCTGCTTCACAGCGACGCAGCCAAACCAGTTCTCGGGCGGCTTGCCAGCGAGCTTGTTCTGAGGAATTGCTATCTTTGAGCGTGGTCAGTAAGTTCTCTTGGACCAAGTGCAGGGCAGGGGGGAGCTGCACTTCCACGGAAGTCATTTCCATATCGCTACTGCTGATCGGGAACTTTTCGGTCGCGTTGAAAGCCAACGTCATGCCGCTTTCCACGCGATCGGCCAACACCTGGCGATTCTCATGCGCCCCATCGTTCCACTTGCCAGCCCCAATGTTGCCCCCAGCCCCATTGAAGTGAATATGGAAGACGTTGGTTTTCTCTTGGCGGCTATTGCGGGCCATGCCTGGGAAATCTGGATTGGCCATGCCGGTGCGATAATAGCTTTGCGGATGGGTCGCGTAGTAGGTCATGACGGCCAGAGGTTTGTCTTCATTGTAAAAGCTAATCGACTTGCACATCGGATCGATGGTGCCGGTCGGTTGGGCTCGAATGACAGGGTCCGTAGTGGCGGTGTAACGCGTGTACTTTACTTTGCCATCTTCCCCCAGAATACGACGGTTGGAGGCAACCTTTTCGATCACTCCTTCGCCCAGCCCGATATGGGTGACCGTTTGCCACGAGCTTGTTGCCTGCTTCGCCGCCGCAGCTGTCCGAGCAACGACGTCGGCCACAAACTTCTGGTCGTATCGTTTTTCTGCCGGCAGGTTGAATTCTGCCAAAACCTCGTGCGTGGTGGCATCCGCCTCGGGCGCGTCGTGTTGATGGAGCGTATGCAGCATGATCAGTTCTGGCTTGGTGCCAACCGCCTCGGCAATGGCTTCTTTGAAAACATCTTGAGAACCGTTGGCCACCCCGATCCAATCGAGCGCGCACAGCACGACGGTTTGATCGCCTTGAAGAATTACGCCTTTGAGCGTGAGGGGTTCCTGGATGCCCTTAGTCATATCGTAAGCCAAAGGGCTGCCGACCGGTGGCGAGGCATCGACGGCAAACGTACTAAGTTTCAGCGGTTCGGCTGGTAACGTATTGGCTGAAAATAAAGTGACAGCAAGCACCGTCACCGCTAAGCAGGCACGCAAAGAGGTTACGCAATTCATGGTGTTTTTCCCTGATAGGTAAGAAAGAGAAAGGGAAGTGAGGCGTGGACTAGTTACGATCTTGCATCAAGTAGGAAAGCAGGTCGGCCATGGCCTGTTTATCGATGGTCTTCTCCAGGCCTTCCGGCATGAGCGAGACACCGGTGCTGCGCATCTGGTCGATATCGATCCGCAAGACCGTTTCGGTTTTGTTGTCACCTTTGATAAAGGTGATACTGTTAGAGGTCTCGCTGGCAATCATGCCTGAAACGCCCCTTCCATTTGCCGTTTGACAGATGTAGTTCATGAACTGCGGGTTGACCTCGGCATTGGGGTTGAGCACGTTCGTCAAGATGGCGTCCGGCCCACGATTTTTCATCGCGGCCAGGTTCGGACCAATCGCGTGTCCTAAGCCGTCGAGTTGATGGCAAGCCGCACAGTTTTTCTCGAACACGATTTTCCCTTTGGCCGAGTCCCCTTTCATGGTAAGTGCTTGCTGGTAATCGTTAATCAACGCGTCACGTTCGGTGTGCGACGATTTTTGAAAGAGGCTGGCGTATTGCTTGGCTTGGCTGGCCGTTAGCAGCGAGGTTAACTGGGCGATCTGCTCGGCGCTTAAATCGGCCTTGGGAATTTCACTAGACTCGATCGCTTGGAGCAACGTCGTCCGCCAGGCCTCACGTGTGACGAGATTGTCGAGTGCCGTCGGGCGTAGTTGCGGACTGAGTTCGGGCCACTTCTTCACCAGCAGGGTAGCGATCTCAGGCGAATCGAAGCTACCCAACACGACGATCGCTTGCCGTTGGATTTCTAAAGGAGCAGTCGGAGCCAATAGTTCTTCGAACCGCTCGCGATCGAACTTGCCGTAACGTAAGACTTTTACGGCGTCGACCTTGGCTTTTAAGCTCGCTTCTTTGTCTTCGAGCACCGCCACTGCGTCAGCAACCATTTGACCAAAAACCTGAGCAGATTGGCCTCCGGTAGCGGCGGCCAATTGCTGGGCCATTCGGCTATCGGGAGCCAAGTTCAGCGAACGCACAATCTTCTCAAACGCACTTGGTTTCGATTTTTGCAGTGCGGGTAAAAGTTGTAATAAGGCGGCAATGTCGGCCTTGCTTTGTTGTTTGCCAATCTGCGTAGCAAGTTGAATGATTAGCGGTTGGACCTGGGCTGAGTTCTCTTCGGTTGTCGAGGTCAACTCGGCTAACAAGAGGCCCGATCCTTCATTGACCGAGCTTTGGATCGCAGCTTGAAAGTACGGATCGCTTCCATCCACCTCTGCCAACTTTGCTAACGTTTGAGTGCGTTCAGCAGCCGGAAGATAGCCGGCGGTGAATGCAAGTTGAAAGCGAACTTTGGGGCTTTCGTCGGCGGTTAAGGAAGTCACGTTCTTACGTAGCTCGGCGGAACTGGCCAGCAGCGGTTCCGACAACTGAACCGCATGCCGGCGAACATGCGGATTTTGATCTGCCAAAGCTGGCAGCAAATGCGCGACAGTTAGCTGGTTCAAGCCTGCCAGGGCGTGCAGGGCCGTAATGGTTCCTGGCGGAGTTTGAGCTTGGGTAAGCAACGTTTCGAGCGCCGGTACAGCCGCAAGATCTTGCCGCTCGTATAACAACCGAGCCGCCGTTTCCCGCTGCCAAACATTGGGTGAATCGAGCAGAGGAACCAGTTCGGTTGTCTTCAACTGTGAAAGATGGGGGATAGGCTTGCGCTGAAAATCGCTGCCGACCACGCGGTAGATCCGGCCCATGTCGCGACCGCTGGTCAGGTCGAGATGTTTCTTGATCATCTCTGGCAGTGATTGGGGGTGTTCGATTACCTCGCGATACATATCGGCCACGTAAAGCGAGCCATCTGGAGCGTTGGCATATTGCACGGGGCGAAACCAGATATCGCTGGACGAGAGGAATTCGCTCTTCTCGTCGACACGCACACCACGATAAAGAATGCCGTCGTCTTCGAGCTTCTTGCGGTGAACGAGGTTACCGCCGGCATCGCCAACAAGGGCATAGCCGTTGTACTTTGTCGGCCAACTGTCGCCCCGGTAAATGGTCACGCCGGTGGCTCCGGTAAAGTAACCAGCCGGGCGTCCACCCCCTTCGACAATGCCAGGAACAATCTTCGCCGCGCGAAGCTTTGTCCGAATGACACGCCATGCTTCGACAGGGCTGGTCCGGTAGACCTCGGCCTGGGCACCATCGGCGGCAATGCTAAGACGTGGGCTGGGGGCCGAAACGTAAGGGTTGCGTGCCAAATAAGCGTCTTCGTAGACGACCTGTTGCAAGTGATCGCTGTTGCTGCAGGTGAACTTCTCGCCCCAGTCGTTAAAACTCATGCCGTGCTGGCCGCCGCCACTGATCGCTTGGAGGTGCATGGTCAACGGATCGATGGCAAAGTCGCGTCCTCGCAGCGAAAGAGGGGTTCCGCTGGGCTGGCCGTCGACCACTCTTTGCGCGTTCGCGCCGCTAGAGCTAGTTACCCCATGAATGCGATTATCCGGCCCCCATTGAAACGTGTTCATCAGGCCTTGTACGTTCGTTTTGCCGAAGCCGGTAAAGACGACCCGTTTTTCATCCGCTTGGCCATCGCCATTGGTATCTTTCAGGAAAAAGATGTCTGGAGCCGCACCGACAAGAACGCCTCCTTGCGTGCAAGTGATCGCCGTGGGCCAAGAGAAGCCGTCTGCGAAGATGGTGCTCTTTTCGTAGATGCCGTCGTTGTCGGCGTCTTCCAGCAGGCGAACACGTCCCAGCGAAAGACCATCGTCTTCGGAATAACCACGCATTTCGATGACAAACATCCGCCCGTCGGCATCGAAGGCCATTGCGACAGGGTCGGCAACGTTGGGCTCCGACGCGGCCAGTTCCAGACGAAAGCCGGGGGCTAGCGTGAAGGTCTCTAGAGCTTTGTTCGCCGAGAGGCCAGGAACCGGCTTTAACTGATCGGCGTAATCATGTTCCTCAGCAAACCCGAGACAAGCGGTCCACAAGCAACCGAGAATGCCAACGAGTGGCAAAGATCGAAAACCAGATGCGATCACGAACGATACTCCATACATTACGTTAAGATTTATTGAGGGAAGAGAAGGAGGCAAGGTTTCGAAGTTACGGCTGACTGTCGGTAGTTTGCAGTTGGCGATATGCTTGAGCGTAACGGCGACCTAGCTCGCGATAGGAGTCGGCATCGAAGTGAACACGATCACCTTTATGCTTCAGCCCAGTGGAAGAGACAAACGCCGTGTGCGGTACTTGGCTAGGAAGGTCTTGGTGAACTTGATCGACTTGCTTCCGCGCTTCGCTCCACGGGGACTCGCTAAATTGCCCCATTTGTCCGGCGATAAAAGGGACTTCGGGGGCATTGAGTTCTCGGCGAAGACGTTCGATCAACGCATGGAGCTTTTCTTGGTAGAGGGCCGCTTTCTCTGGGGTGGAGTCACCTTCCCCTTGATGCCAGAGAATGCCCTTCAACTCTCCTGCTGGCAACGCTTGTTTTGCCCGCTTCAACGCGTCGTCGTAAGGGTGAGTTTTGGTGGCCTTGTCGAATGCGCCTGGTTCCCATGTGGCAATCGGTGAACCACCTACAGCGCAAGGAATCAGGCCGATTGTGATATCGGGATTGTCTTTGGCAATTTCTAAGCCAAACGTCCGCCCTAGTCCGACACCCACGACTTTGGGTTTATCGAAGTGAATTGGATCGACCGCGGGTACCCAGTTCCCTGATTTGTCGAACATCAGCACTTGAGGATGAGCCGTTTGATCCGCCGGGGTGACTTTGCCACGCCCTGCCATGTTGGATTGGCCAACAAGCAAGAAGAGGTGAAAGTTCTCTTTTGATGGAAGTGGAGAAGAGGTCGTCTTGGGGGTGTTCTCTTGGCCGACGCTTGGTGCGCAGCAAAGCAGTAACAGGGGCACGCAGCCCAATGCAACGGAAAATCTCATGCGGCAGGATCTCGCTTAGGAAGGAAGGGCGAAACGGGGTGCCTGCATTATAAAGAGATTGTGGCGTCTTTTAACTACTATTTTGATACCGCGAAATATCTAGGGCTAGAAATGCTTTTTGGCTACCGTCTCGGCTGCTTTTTTCGTAAGGATATCTAGGCGTTGGCGTAGTTCGGCTAGTAGGGCTGGGGCCTCTTGCATAGAGCCGGAAGTTGCGGCCTGTTCAAGCTTTCGGACAACTTCATTGGCTGGCGTCGGGCCTAAAATACGGAGCGATCCGGTGATCGTATGGGCCGTTCGATAGGTCGCATCGCCATCGTTCGCCGCGATTGTCTCGTCCAGTCGCTTCAGCAGAAGAGGGGTTTCGTCGAGGAAAATTTGCAGCAAATCCAGCAGAAGGGTACGGTCTCCGTCGCATGAATGGAGCGCATGCGACCAATCGATGGTGCCGTCGGTGGCAATGATGGAAGGAGAGCTTTCCGTCGAAACGCTGGTCGGCTGGTCACCAAAGAAGCCGGCAATCGTATCGTACAGTTCGTGGATTCTGAGCGGTTTCGAGGTATAGCCGTCCATGCCTGCTTCTAAGCACTTCTCGCGATCGCCGGCCAACGCATGCGCCGTCATGGCGACAATTGGAATGTGCCCCCCGCGGATCCGTTCTAGATTACGAATCCGTCGCGTCGCCTCTAAACCGTCCATTTCTGGCATTTGGATATCCATGATCACCAGATCGAACGTGTCGTTGCGCCAGGTCTCGACGGCAAGTTTGCCATTGACGGCCAAGGTAACGCTGTGCCCCCACTTTTCGAGCAAGGCAATTGCCAGGCGTTGGTTGGCCAGGTTGTCTTCGGCCAACAAGATTTTTAGAGGTCGGAGTTTTTCATGGTCTTTGAGGTGTGAGTCGTGCGTTTCACTTTCCGGTAGTTCGACCCCCAACGCAACCACGATCGCATCGAATAGTTCTGACTGCTTGACCGGCTTCATCAGAAAACCGCTTACGTCTAACGCATCGCACTGCGAACGAGTTGTCGGGCGTTCGGAGGAACTGAGAACAGTGATTAGCATGTTCTTCAAGTCCGGCATGTCCCTAATCGCTTGAATCAGTTCTAAGCCGTTCTTGCCTGGCATCTCGAAATCGGTCAGCAGCAGCGTGAATGGGTCGCCTGCGGAGTGTGCTTCTTGCAGCAGCATCAACCCTTCGTCGGCATCGGCCGCTAACAGGGGACGCATGCCCCAGCTTCGGACGATCTCGTCCAGAATGATACGATTGGTGGCGTTGTCGTCCACGATCAGCACGCGGGTTCCCTGAACGCGATTGGTCCCTTCCGGCCGCGCGGCCAGGTTCGATTCTTTAATCGGAAATCGACCGGTGAAATGGAACGTGCTGCCTTGCCCCAAGGTGCTTTCAACCCAAATATGGCCGTCCATCAGATCAACCAGGCGGGCACAAATTGCCAGGCCGAGGCCGGTGCCGCCATATTGACGCGTCGAGCCACTATCGGCTTGCTCGAAAGCCTCGAAGATCGTTTGTCGTTTGTCTGCGGGAATCCCGATGCCGGTATCGCGGACCTTAAAATGGAGTATCGCTTCGTTCTCAGTAGTGATCGAATCGACCGAGACGTCGAAATCGATTTCACCCACTTCCGTAAACTTGATGGCATTGCCAACCAGATTGACGACAATTTGGCGCAGCCGATGGGCATCCCCCTCGACGACGGCTGGGACTGCTGAATCAAAGTGGCAAGTCAATTCCAGGTGATTCGTGCCTGCGCGAACCCCGAGCGGCTTCATCATGTCGCCAACCGTCTCGCGGAGGTCGAACGATTTACTGATCAGGTCGAGCTTGCCGGCCTCGATCTTAGAGAAGTCGAGAATGTCGTTGATGACCGAAAGGAGCGATTCGCCCGATTCCAGAATCATCTTCAGGTAATCCCGCTGCGTCGAGGTCAACTTGGTATCGAGCAGTAGTTCGGCCATGCCGATGACGGCATTCAGCGGCGTGCGAATCTCGTGGCTCATGTTGGCCAGGAATTCGCTCTTGGCCCGGCTGGCATCTTCGGCGGCCTCTTTGGCGCGGGTCAGGGCTTCGACGGCCATCTGCCGTTCGGTCACATCCCAGAAAATCGCTTGCGTGCCAACTATCTCATCATGGGCGTCGCGAATGGGGGACTTGATCACTTCGACCCAGGCCGTTTTCCCATCGGTGGTATTCACTTCGACGGTACGGAAAAGCTTGCCCGATTTGGCTACCTTTTGGTCGTCGTCGCGGAACTTTTGGGCGACATCGTTTGGGGATAAGTCAAAGTCGGTCTTGCCCAGGATGTTGTTCACATCGTGGCCGGTGAATTCGCTATAGGCTTGATTGGCGAAAATGAAGCGTCCGTCAAGATCTTTCTGCAGCACGCAAACAGGCAACGAATCGACCAGGCCACGATAGCGGGCCTCGGAGTTTTCCAGAGTCGATTCAACCCGTTGACGATGGGTCCGTTCGATCGCGTATCGGACGCTGCGATTCAAAGAGTCGGAGTCGATGTTGGTCTTCGGCAGGCAGTCTTGGGCACCTTCTTGGATGACGCTTGCAGCCAAGTCGCGACTGGCAATGCTCGTCAGAACCACCAGCGGCAACTGGGGAGACTCAGCATGGATTGCCATGATCGTGCCGAGCCCTTCGCTATCAGGCAGATCGAGATCAAGCAAAACGACGTCTACCGAAGAGGTACGCAGTTTTTCCAGGCCTGTGGCTAAGGTCTCGGCGTGGTCAAGCGTGAAAGCTTCCTCGGTTTCGGTCAAATAGTGACGAACCAAGTTAGCATCTTCTAGCGTGTCTTCAATAAGAAGGATGCGAATCGGCTGAGGCATAGGTTGTTCGCGTCCTGTGCAATTGGCACGCATGACCTACGAAGGATGGGGTAAGAGTTATCCTTTATCGTACATCCTTTTCGATTTTGCTGCGAGGTTCGTATCGACCGTTCGGTTTAGGAAAAACGCTTGTGTTGAAAAATTCGTGCCGATTATACCAACAACAAGGGGCAAGCTTGCTGCTGGCTGCCCCTGGGAATGCAGCACAAAGCTTAGCTCGTGACCGAGGTTGTCGATTGCAAGTCTGGCGAAGCGTGGCTGGCCGAGTTTTCGTTGTGCCGCGCGGCTAAGGTATCGAGGATCGGCGAGATTAGTGCGGTCCAGCCTGTTTGATGGCTGGCTCCGAGCCCCTTGCCAGTCTCGGCGTCGAAGTACTCGTAGAACAAGACCAGATCTTTCCAGTTCGGATCGTTAACTAACACATCCGAGCGGCAGTAGCTGGGGCGGTCACCAGCATCATCGGCTAGAAATAGCTTCGACAGACGCTTGCGTATTTCATCGGCGACTTGCTGCAGATCCATGTACTTGCCCGAACGCGTTGGACATTCGACCCGCAACGATTTGCCGTAGAACAGGTGATATCGCTCTAAAGCCTCGATAATCAGGTAATTCAAGGGGAACCAGATCGGCCCGCGCCAATTCGAGTTGCCACCAAACAGCCCGCTATCTGATTCCGCCGGCAAGTATTTCACGCATAAGCGTTCCCCATTGAGTTCATACTCGAAAGGGTGCTCTTCATGGTATTTCGACAGCGAACGAATGCCGTAATCTGAGAGGAACTCGTCTTCGTCCAACAGGTAACGCAGCAGCCGTAGCAAACGATCGCGAGTAGGAATCGATAGGAGGCGATTTCCGGCGTTTTCTCCGTCGGTATCGCATTCCATGTATGTCATGAAGTTGGTTAGTTCCGGGCGGAATTTCAGGAACCAATCCATACGTTTGCGGAAAGCAGGCAGTTTAGCAATCGTGCGATCGAAGAGCACATCGACGGTTAGCAGCGGAATCAAGCCGACAATCGACCGAATCCGCAAGGGAATGCTCTGCCCATCGAGGTGGAGGTGATCGTAATAGAAGCCATCGTTTTCGTCCCACAGACCGGTCCCATCGAGCGAGTTCATCGCTTCTGCGATCGAGACGTAATGCTCGAAGAACTTCGAGGCCATATCTTCGTAAGCGGGATTGCCGTCGGCTAACTCAAAAGCGATCGACAACATGCTTGAGCAGAAAAATGCCATCCAGGCCGTTCCGTCCGCTTGTTCCAAGTGACCGCCGGTCGGCAGTGGCTTCGAACGATCGAACACCCCAATGTTATCGAGCCCAAGAAACCCCCCGCTGAAAACGTGTTTGCCACGAATATCCTTCCGGTTCACCCACCAGGTGAAGTTCAGCAGCAGCTTCTGGAAGACACGCTCTAGAAAGACCCGGTCAGGCTTTCCGTTGGCGGCGGTCATCTGATAAACACGCCAGCAAGCCCACGCATGCACCGGCGGGTTCACGTCGCTGAAGTTCCATTCGTAAGCCGGTAGTTGGCCGTTGGGGTGCATGTACCATTCTCGCAGAAAGAGAATGGCTTGATCCTTGGCGAAGTAAGGATCAATCTTGGCAAAGGGAATCAAGTGAAACGCCGAGTCCCAAGCGGCGTACCAAGGATACTCCCACTTGTCTGGCATCGAGATAATATTGCGATTGTAGAGATGCCCCCAGTCGCTATTGCGGGTACCAGCTTCGCCTGGTTGAGTTCCTCCTTGTTTCTTCACTCCATCGCGGTTGTTTTCTAACCAACGAGGAATAACGTAGTGATAAAACTGCTTGGTCCACAGCAGCCCCGCATCTGCTTGCCGACGGATCATCTGTTCGTCGGGCGATAATCCTGTTGCGACCCGCGATTGGGCGTAACGATCGGCTTCGTCGATTCGCTGGTCGAAGATATCTTGAAAGGCAGGTCCGAACGTTTCCAGGGGCAGATCTTCTTGCGATGACATCCGAAAACGGAGTTCAATTGATTCACCTGCCGGAATTGTACACGTATAGTGCGCGGCAGATTTGGTTCCTGTCGCATTAGGGTTAACGACGTCAGAAACCTTTTCAACCACCGCCAAATGGAACGCATCCTTACAGGAAGGGCGACGGCTGCTGGGGTCTTCAAAACGCCAGGTGTTGGTTTCGTTTTCGGTGAACATCCACTCTGGCAGGTTGCCGTCGGGGCCTTTATCGACCGAAATTTGGTACTTGCCAAGCGTTTCGTGCATGGCAACGACGGTGTCTTCGTCGACTTGAGTAAGCGTCGGCTTTTTGTCGGGCTTCTCCATCGTCGGCCCCCAGGCCCACGTGTTGCGATACCACCAGCTTGGCAAGATATGGAGCGGTGCCGCCTCTGGGCCTCGGTTGAAAATGGTAACGCGGATAAGGATGTCTTCGGGGGAGGCCTTGGCGTACTCGGCTTGGACGTCGAAGTAGCGTTTTTCGTCGAAGACTCCGGTATCGGTTAGTTCGAACTCGGGATCGTGGCGAGTCCTGGCAGCGTTCTCGCTGCGCAATTGTTCGTACGGAAACCGAGCTTGCGGGTATTTGTACAGCGCTTTCAAGTAAGAATGCGTAGGGGTGGAGTCGATGTAATAGTATGCCTCTTTAACATCTTCCCCATGGTTTCCTTCTGGCCCAGTTAGCCCAAACAGACGTTCCTTGAGAATGGGATCATTCTCGTTCCACAAGGCCAGGCCAAACGCAAGGCGGCACTGGCGGTCGCAGATCCCGAGCAGACCGTCTTCCCCCCAGCGATACGTTCGCCAGATTGCTTCTTCATGCGTGAAATTGAGCCACGGATCACCTTCGGCAGTGCTTTCCCGCACGGTGCCCCATTGTCGCTCGGCGAGATAAGGCCCCCAGCGTTTCCAGTTTGCCCCTTTTTCCTGGTGTGATTCCGCTTCTAAGCGATCCCATTCCGCGTCTGGCATAAATCCCTATTCTCTTCCAGGCTCCGGCAGACTCCGCTGCCTACTAAAGATGCGAATCATGCGCGCAAAACGAGCGTATTACCGCACTGCATACCGTAAAAAAACCGACTTCGATTCGATCTATGACCTATGCGAATCGTAGACCAATAAGAAGGATCGAGGTGCGGTCAACCGCAACGGGTGATCTCCCGCATGGGCAAATTTAGCCCACTTTTACGACGGTGGATGAAAAAGATCAATCACAGGGTCGAGAAAATGCTCAGTTGGTTTCTGGCAGATGGAAAGAAATCGAGACAAAAAATCCTGGGGCCCTGTCTGAAGATAGGGCCCCAGGGATGGCACACCTTGCCCTCACACGTTTGATTCCTTTGCCGCGACAAGCCGCTGACGAATTTCGGTAAGTTGTGGTTCGACTTCCGCCTCCTGTTTGCCAATTCGTTGGGCAATTTCACTGTTTCCGCATCCCTCCAAGCGGAGAAACAGAACATTGCGCAACTGATCGTCTAGCCGCAAGCGAATCGTTTGTTCGAGTGCTTCGGCAAAGTGAATGCAAAGCCTCGCCGAAGGGGCCTCGCCTAAGATCTCGGCCACGGACAGCGAAAGGGCGCCGGCTTGGTCTTTCTGCTGAATGTTAATGGCAGCGCGAAACAGGACAATCTTCCACAAGTCACTTGTCTTGTCATTAGGGTCAAGTTCCTGTTTTTCGGAAGCGTCAAACATGGCGTTTGCCGCGCGGAAGGCGACGTTATCTCGATCACGCCCCCCCATGCTCTCACTGATAAAGAAGGCTCGCGCCTTCACGCGAAGTCGCCGGATGTAGCGTCCCCAAATTAATCGAGCGGACTCTTGTTGTTTCAACTGACGTTGTTGCAGCCAGTCATTAAAGTGTGCTTCGACCGACTTCATCTCTGCTGGCGTAGTAGATGTCGTCGAGCTCAGCGGTGTGGTATCGAAAAGTTTTTCGCACATTGCCTCTGCCTGCTGGGTGATTGCTGTACGACCTATTCCTTGCCGATCCCAGAGCCGATATCGCCGCAAACTTGGTAAACGCGGGTGTATCCAAGGGCGGTTTACGGACTAGGGAAGGTCGTTGACATAATCGCGAAAAAAAGGAATCGAACGGTCAATGAAAAGGGAGGGGATAAGTGGCAATAATTTTCTTGCTGTCGTTGAGTACGTTGCCAAGGACTAGAAGAGAACTCCTGGTAAGACGGTGGCCTAGGTGGTTTGGTTTTGGGGCAGGGTGAAATTTGCTGATACAACGAAGACGACCTACGGTTGTCACCGCTGCAAATCTGGCAAATAAAAAGGGGGGATGGAGGTTTACCTACTTGCTTACTTCAACCGAGACCAAATGGTTTTGGCAAAAAGCAAATCTTTCAAATGGAGTTCGTCGCACTTGGTCAATCCTTGGAGTGAATCGCCGAGAAAATCAGGATTTGCTTGTGCGGAAGGTTCAGTCTGGCGGGGGGTAAGTGTCAAATAGGCCGGAGGTTGTAAATTTCGACATCGACCCCTGGTGAGTAATGGGCGAACTGAGGTGCCCCTGAGGAGCACTCGAATCCCGCAGCGGCTAGCATCGAGTCTTCCAGCTCTAGCACTTCCGCGGTCTGCGCTGGATATGGGGAATGATGGACTTGCCCAGAGAAAAGCTTCCCATGCAACTCGACAAACAGCAGATACCGCTCGAGAAAGAAGAACCCAAGCGAATCGGGGTGAGAAGGTTCCAGCGACGCACCGATCCGATAGCGAACGTGATGCTTGGCGTCGCTGCCGTAACGCGTCGTTTGATAGTGGACTTCGTTCCCTGAAGTCGTGAGGCTCATCTTGGCATGGTAGTAAGGTAATCCCCAAAACTGCTTTGCAGCCCACACGGCCAGCCCGTTGGCGGCATCGAGCGAAAAAAAGTAGACGCCTGGCTTACCATCTCGGATGACATAGGTGCGGACATTCGTCTCTAGAAAATCAAAGGCCCAACTCGCTGGCCACCATCGAGGACGAACCCCCAGCATCGAGAAGGGGACAACCCCGACGTAAGCGACCCCATCGTACGTATCGATTTTCAGCGTGCCAGGAACCAGCTTGCGGAGCGTTTCAATAGGTACCGGCCAATGCAGAAATAAGAGGGAACGCCACTTCTGGTACCCGCGTATTTTTTCAGAGGGGCGTTTGGTTGGGGCAATGCGATCAAGCATGCAGTGGCTCGGTTAAATCGTAGCGAATGAAAAGTAATTCAAGTCGCTACGATAACCGTTTACGGTCGCATCTGATAACCGCAACCAAGGGACTTCGGATGGCAATTCGCGATCTAGCGATATTCGAATTGCCCGGTGACCTTACCTGGCTGAGACGAAGTGAGGCGTACCCAGTAAGCCTGAAAGTCTGCTGGGAAGTCGAGCTTCTGAGTCTGGTTCGCTTTCACGTCGGCGACCTGATACGTTTGCCAATTGCCGGTTCCGGTGATATCGACCTCGATGGTTATTTGGGTATCAGCATCGCTGGAAAGGGTAAGTGACTTCGAATCGAAACCGGTCATTAAGTAGGGATCAGAGGGGACTCTAGCTTCGACGCTGGTCTCTTTCCATGGCCCACCGTCACCGACCGGTTTGCCCAGTTTCCACAGGTCGTCGATAACGCCAGCCCAAACCGCCACGCGACCATCGTCCGAGCGGATAATATGCTCGCCGCTGGCATCGGCATCGACCCCACTGATGATCATCAAACCGCGATAGCTGCAATAATCGTGAATCGCAAAAGGGTGACTTGCAATCGGACGAACTTTAGACATACCGCCAGCATTCCGAGCAGGCAACTCGTAGAAGGTGCCACCGCAGTTAAACAAGTCGCGTTCGGTGGCCACTTCCCGCGATAGGCGAAGTGGGCCGAATGGCTCTTCGGTTGAGGGTGCTGGAACTGTTCTTGGTAAACGCCAGCGATTGCCGTTTTCGTCGATGTAAAGAAGCGAGGCTTCGTCGTGGTCGAGCACACCGGTGGGAATGGCGGCGTGCTCACTGGTCCACTTGAAAGCGGCCGGATCGTGTTTATCGGTTAAGCGAAGGTTGTCATCCAGTTCGTAGAAACCTTCATGGACGACCTGACCATCCTCGACTTGCTGGGCAGAAAAGGCCAGCGTTTGCAGTTTGTCGCCCCGTACGCGAACGATTCCTTGCGAGTAGTTGTTTGACTTGGTGGTGCGGATTCCTTGAAAGATGTCCGCTGGGTGATTGCCGCGCTGGTCTGGGTTGGCATACTGAAACTGGGCCGTGACTTGTTCGCACGACTGGTCGAGCGAAAGCCGCAGCCATACGCCTGCTTCGGACTGTGGAAACGAATGCCACACCGCTTTGCCTGGCGGGACCGAAACTTCCGCGAGCCGTGTCCACTGGTCGTTCCCTTTTCGATCGACTTCAAAGATGAATGTGACCGGCTGCTCGCCCCCATGGGTTAGGCAAACATTTCGCTTTTCAAAGCCAGAGAACAGGTACGGTTCTGAAGGTGTGTTGGCGGCGACCTGATCGTCGAGCCAGATCGCCCCACGACCGATCGGTGGTCCGAGCTGATCGAAGATGTCGGTCGAAGTAAACCACAAATTGGAATGCGACTGGCCTGGTCCGACGACTTTTCCTTTGGCTTTACGCGTGTTTAGGAACTCGCTTTGGGCGGCGTCGTCGCAGCCGAAGACAAGTTGATCGTTCCAACGACAGTAGTCGCCGATCACTTTCAAATAAGTTGAACGAGGGGCGATTCCAGCCGAGTTGGTGCGGGTAAACGTGGGAGGGAAATGCCAGAACATGCCGTGCATCGTCATGTTGAAGTCGGCCAGGCCGATATCGTGAATGCGTGGCCATTCGGTATTCCACCCGTGGGCGCCGTCGTAACAGTGCGAAGCCTTAGGCAGACGATAGCTGGTCCACTTACCGTCGTCCAAGAGCATCAAGATCAGCGAACGGTGGTCCCACCCGATCGCCCAGACGGGATCGGTCTCGGGGTTGGGGTTTCCCCGTAAATCGCCAGGGCCACGGACATCGCAAAACTGATTGCGGCGGATGACGGTCCAGGTTTCGCTTTTGCCATCCCACTCGGCCAAACAGCCAGAGGGAACGTCGGGCCGAACGAGTGCTTCGCGCGCATTGTCGCCGTTATTGGCATATATCAAACGTCCTTGCCCTGAGTACAAACCTTTGCCGTGGTAGCCAGGGAGTTTGGCCAGGGGGGCAGATCCTTCGTCCGGCTTCTTGCCTCGTAGTTGCCCTTGGCTATCTTGAAATAGCGTGGTGACTTCTAACGAATTCAAGTCGACCTCGTAGAATCCTTCTTCCATGGTCGCGTAATACGCTTTGTTCGCCGGATCGAACAGATGCCGGGCGTTGCCAGTCAGACGGCCTGGCATCACCGACGGTGGAATCACGCGGACGTTCCCTGCGCTACTGACCACATAAGGGCCGATCAGCAGTTGGTTGGTTTCGTTGTGAATCATGCGATTCGCTGGGGTACCTCCCACGCTTTCCGCAAACGGCGTGCTTTGCAGGTGTTGATCGATCGTGTAAAGCTTGTCGGTCGAACCATTCGGAAAGTGAGGTCCGTACGTAATTACCCACAGCTTGCCTGCCCAGGGAACAACCGCCCCGGTGCCACATTCACCGTGATCGTTCCAGTAAGCCAAGTGCGGATAAATTCCGCTGATCTGCCGAGGCATCTCTTTTTCTGCGGCCATGATCCTGCTGGCAGAGAAGGCAGTAGTCCAGGCGAAGCACGATAGCAAGAGCAAGGGGAAGTAGCGGAACATGTGGCGACCAGAAGATGGGGTGAGAAATAGACCACGAGTGTGAATGCAGGTTAACTATTCTTGATGAACCAGACTTAACATCGGAGCAGGAAGCGTTGCATGGCTGCCACTGGCGAAACCATGCACCAATGCACCAGATTGATCCTCGCGCCACGGCACGAGCATGGTCTCTTGAAAGAGGTCATCCGCCACGTATTCATTATTTTGCAGACTCGACAGGTAAATGTAAATTCGCTTATTGGACATCAATTCGCCGAAAAATTTTCAAAGAGAACCTCTTTCGTTCGAAACGCACATGCCCACGCAAGCGTGGGCATGGCAAGTTAATCCAAATATCGGAAACGGGTTACCGTCCGCGATAGCGTCGGTCGTTCGGGTTGCCGGACGACATCAGGTAGTTCACCAAGTCGCGAACTTCGCCAGGGTTCAGCGGGTTAAGAAGGTCTTTGGGCATTTGCGAGACCGGCGAAGCTTGCATTTCTTCGATCTCGTCCTTGCTCACCTTAACCGGTTCGGCATTAGGTTCTATGGGGTAGATGGTGACCTCATCGTCTCCATTTTCGACCACCAGGCCGGTGATCACCTTGCCACTGTCCAGCAGCACGATCGAACTGCCGTACTGGTCCGAGATGTGAGCACTCGGATTGACAATCGCATCGACCACGTACCTTTCGTCGAACTTGTGTGGAATGCTGGTCAAGTCAGGGCCGATGCTGCCGCCCAGGGTGCCCATGCGATGGCATTTGCCACACGTGGCGCTGAAGTAAAGCGAGCGACCTCGTTCGAAGTCAGGCTTACCACCTCGCAGGGCCGCCATGGCCTCGTCAACGGTGTAGGCTTTGCCGGGGCCTTCGATTGGGGCGATCGGGAAATCGGGCTCGGGATTGAAGTTTTCGCCGGTGATGTCCTGTAAAGCCTTCCGCTCGGTATCGGTGCAGTTGCCGAGTGCTTCGTCACGAATGCGAGTCAAGTAACCAGGATAGCTTGCGCCACCAGACTTCTTAGCGGCTTCGTTCAGGAAGGTGAAGTAAGCACGTCGCTCTTCCAAGGTCCAGCCGGTACGCATGTTACGCAGGATGAATGCGTAACCCAATTCGCGTGTGGGCGGATGGTTCGTCAGCAGGGCATTAACCGTGCCACCGTAACCCGCATTGCGAGAAGCGAGTTCAGACCAATCCGGAATTTCCGGCGCACTACGCTGCTCGATCAGGGCCATCGTCTTGGCGACGACATCTTTGGCTTGCAAGTAAGTCAACACGCGAATCAGTTCGGTATTGAGGTCGGCATCTTTCGAGGGAAGTAGTGGATCGATCTGAGCGATCACTTCATTCCGTTCAATTTCGGTGGGCTTGCCCAGGCGAATAAAGATCAACGCATAGGCACGTAGCAGCCCTAGTAGTTGCCCCTTAGAAAGGGTTTCGACATCCATGGCTGAAAGGTTGGCAATCAAGGGTTCGCGGTACTGTTGCGAACCGGTGCGAGCCAAAGCAACTGCGGCAGTGATTTGGGCCTGAGGATCGGTCTCGTTCAACGCTTTGTTGGCCCAAGTATCAACCGGTTGGCTTTCAATCGCCACGCGAGCCGCATTTCGTAAGAAGCGGTCATCGCTGGAAAGGTAAGGCCAAGCGGCTTCAACTGCCGCAGCATCTTTTAAGCCGTGGAACTTTTCCAAACTGCGGCGAGCTTCTCGGGCAGCAGCGGCTTTCGGTTCGATCTCGGTAGGAGCAGCGAGCGATTCATCGCCGATGTAACGCACACGGAACAGGGCCGATTGCGCCCCGCGACCACCCACGGTGAAATACAAAGCGCCATCCTGGCCGACAATCGCGTCGGTCACGGGAAGGGGCGAGCCGTAGGTGAACGGTTCGGCCTTGCCGACGTAGCTGGAACCTTCAGGCGTGATGTGAATTGCGTAGATCGTGCCAAAGGTCCAGTCCAGCGCGAAGATCGCGTCTTGGTAGCGGGTCGGGAACTTGGTTCCCAGGCCAGCGGCCACACCGGTGGGGGAACCTGGTCCGATGTCGACCACCGGAGGAACGCTGTCTTCGTAATAGGCTGGCCACTTGCCGGAACCACTGCGCCAACCGAAGTCGGCACCGCTGGCGACATGGCAAATGCGGGTCGGGCGGTACCAAGGAAGCCCCAGGTCCCATTCCATGTCGGCATCGTAAGTGAAGATATCGCCGAAACGATTCAATGCGATGTCGTATTGGTTACGGAAACCAGTGGTGTGGACGGTTTGGTTGTTGTTCTCGACATCGAGCTCAGTAACCCAGCCGCCAGGAGCCAGCTTGCCTCGGGCGTGACCATTGGCGTCCCACATGCGTGGCAACAGCAGGTCTTCATCCCAACTGACAACGCGGGAACGCTCGAACTTGCCGAGCGGAGCATGGTTGCCGCCGTCGAGATACAGGTTCTTGCCATCTTCGGTAAGGATGACGGCGTGGTTGCCGTGTTCACCACCGCCTGTTCCGCCAGGGATTTCTTCGGCCTTGTCGAGCTTGTCGTCGCCGTTGGTATCGGTCAAGCGATACAGATGCCCACCGTTGCGATGGACCCACAAGCTATCGAAAGCCCAGACCATGCCCTGAGCGGCGGAGATGTCTTTCAGGCCGTCGACCGAAACCTTTTCGATAATTGGCGGCTGAGGATCTTGAACCGTAATTCGGTAGAGGCCAGCGCCTCCTTGATCGCAAGCATAGAAGCGGCCTTGCGGATCGACGGTGAGCGAAACCCAGCTCCCTTCCGATTTCGGCACCGTGTAGATGTGGTCGACCACGAAAGCAGGGGCGGTCAAAATGTTTTTGGGATCGAGCGGGTCTTTTGCCCCAGAAGCAGCCGGGGCCGAAGTGTAGTTGGGAATGCCCCACGGGCCGTCACCCAGCTTCCCTTTGATGGTGGGAGATTGCCATTTGGAATCGTCGAAGGAAACCGCTTGCCAACCTTTGGCGGGCTTGTCGCTGATCTTCCAGCTTGGGTCGGTGGCAATAGAAAGCGATGAGCCGTCATTCAACGTGGCGACTAGCTTCAAGACGAACGCCGCAACGCCTCCTTCATTCTCGCCGGCGACGGCTAAGACGTTAGCGCCTTGCTTGAGCGACTTGGTCACGTCAAGTTCAACCGGTTGTTGCCAGTTGTCGCTGCCACCGATCTTCTTGCCGTTGAGGAACAAGGTGAATTTGTTATCGCAGGTTGCGTACAAGCGAGCCGACTTAACGTTCTGGCTGACATTAAACTTACGCCGCAGCGAAAGCTTGTGCCCATCGGGCGAATTCTTGGACCAGATCCACTGCGGCAGCGGGGCCGAGGTGAGCCACTTGTCGGACGATTCTGGGGTGACGGCAGCCGGTTCGTCTGCTGAAGCAACAGTCTTCGGTTCGCCAGCGGCAACAGCTTTTTCCAAAGTTGCTTTGGCGTCGGCACCTTCTAGCTTTCGCAGCAACAAGTTGCGGAACTCCACTTTCATCGGTGGGCCGGCGTGAAGTTGTAGGCCAAGCTTGCCGTTGGTCAACGCTTCAGGACTGTTGTCGGTGATGTCGACCGTGGTAACCCCGTTTATTTGATGGAGCAACCGATTGCCGACGGCCACAATGCGGATATCGTTCCACTCGTCGTCGACAAGCTGAGCACCATCGCCCACTTTGCCGGTAACATTCTTTTTGCCATCGGCATCGATCACAATTTTTTGGCCACGGGTGGCAATAATGCCACGACCGGTTTTCTCGCCGTACATCATGCCGAAATAGTCTTGGTTGGGGTGCAAGTCGGCCTGGTAGCCTTTCAGCACAACTCCTTCCGGATCGACCGCTTCGCTACGGTATTGCACGCCTGAGTTATTGCCCTGGAAACGGACTTTGCCGCGAAATTCAAAGTCGCCTACGTCGCCACCTTGCCAAACCAGAAAGGTATTCCCGTTAGTCGGATGCTCGGCAGTAGTTTCGCCAATGATCGAACCGTTCTCGACGCTCCAAAAGCCTTCGGCACCTTTCCAACCGGAAAGATCGTGGCCGTTGAAGAGGATCTCGAAACGAGGCTCATCGGCAAAAGCAGGTAAACAGCACGCAAGAAGCAGGCAGGTCGCCCAAAGGGTCCGAAGCATATTCATGATGGGGGAAGGGGGAGAAATGAGGGAGGCAGTCAACAATAAATAAGAGCTACTCGCGGTTTCCCGCGAATATCCCTTCCAATCTTACCCTAGATTTTGGTGCGTTGCCGATAGGGAGCAAACGAATTTAAAAAACGGTATAATGTGGCTATGGGCCCCCTTAATCCAAGATTTCCAATTTCAAGTTGCGAAATCGGACCTCGGTTGGCCCGCCGGAATGCAATTGTAGGGCGAAGATTCCTCGTTTGGCTCCCTTGTCGTCGTGCAAATCGACGCATGGTTGTCCGTTGAGGTAGGTCTTTATGTCGGATCCGTTGGCAACGATCTCGTATTTGTTCCACTCGCCCGGCTTCAGGTGCGCTTCGCCAGACTTGTCCCACAAGAGGGCTCGGCCATGCTCTTCGTACAGCTTGCCCCACCAGCCGGCGCCGGCATCGGCTTGATACCCTTTGACCGAGCCACCTTTTTCTGGTGTGCTGCGGAACTGGATACCGCTGTTCCCTTGGTTGTCGACCAGTTTGATTTCAAGCGTCAAACGGAAGTTGTCAGCCGAGAGGTCACTGATAAGGAAGGCGTTCTTTTGAATGCCTTTCTCGGTACGGCCGACAATCTCGCCATCTTCTACCGACCACAACTCGTCGTCGCCGGTCCAGCCGGTTAAATCCTTGCCGTTGAACAGTTCGGCGGCATTCTCTTTGGTGGCCAGCATGGGCGTTTGCGACTTCCCTTGGAGGTAGGCGATTAAGCTGCGGATATCGTGTTCGCTGAAAGGTCGAAGCTGATCATCTGGCATCATCGACTTGTCGCTCAGCTTGCGATCTTCGATTTCGTCTTTCGGTAGAACAAGCTTCTCTTCGGCCGTTTCCAGCGTAATCGTCTTTTCGTCTTCTGACCTTACGATCCCCGTTAGCACGCGGCCGCTATCCAGGAGGATGATCGAGGGTTGATACTCTTTGGCCATCACAGCGCTAGGATCGACTACGTTTGAAAGAAGATAATCGAGATCGGAACGGTTCGAGCCCGTCAAATCTGGTCCCACATTCCCGCCGACGCCGTACAGCGAGTGACAACGTTGACAGGTTTTGGCGAAGATCGCACGGCCCAGTTCGGCGTCGGGTCTCGGTAATTTCTTATGACCAACGAGCTTTTTATATTGCTCGATTAGTTGGGCTTTCTCTTCTGGAGTTTCCCGGACCGATCCCCACACGTTGGTCAGTTGGGCGTCGATTTGCTTATTGCCTAAGTTCGAGAGTTGACGGACCAAGTCGGCCGTAAGATCTTGGGGCGGGATGTCTCCCTTTTCAATCGCAGCCAAGAGGGAACGGGCATACTCGGCACGCGAGCAAAGTGTCGCCATCGCCAGGCGTTTACTGGCAAGGGGAAACGTTTGGTACTTGGCCAAAACGACCGAAGGCGTGTTGGCATCGTCGTATTGAGCGAGTCCTTTCAGGGCCAGGTCACGTAGCTCGGCATTGTCTAATAGCAATTGCAATGTAGCGGGAAGTTTGGGATCGTTGGCACCCAGTAAGGCAGCGATCGCGGAAGTCCTTGGGCCGGCGGCCACGTTGTCGCTGGTCGCCATCTGTCGCATTTTTGCCATGGCGGCTTCATCGCCGAAGGTCACCCCTAACGCGGTTGCTTCGACCGAGACCAACGCGTTGTCGCTCCCAATCAGCTTCGCGCCCACCTTGGGCCAGGCAGCGGGCATGGCTACCTTTCGCTGACCAGCCAACGCGGTACGCATGGCCCGCAAAAACGTAAGCTGGGTGTTTGGTTCGTCGATGTTCGATAAACCGTTGACGAGCGTGGCCAGCGAAGTTTTCGGATCGCCACTGCCAATGCGCCGAAGCATATATTGGCCCAGCAGCGGGATGTTTTCACTAGCGTTCAGTCCAAAGGCAAGTGCCCGTTCAGGAGAAGCATCGGCCAACGGTTCGGCTGCGTACCAATACATCAGTGGCAAGTTGTGATCGGTGGCGTCTTCTGCATGAGAAGTGAGCGCGGCCAGTAAATCCCACCGTGAATCGTGCGACATCCGCTGGGCAGCAGAGGCCAGGTATAGGCGAACGATCGGAGAGGGATCGTGCTTGGCCAGTTCGAGCATCGTTTGATACAACGCATCGCTCGGCTGGTGGTTTTGTTCGAGGGCCAACTGAAAGGCCCAGCCACGGATATGGGGATCGGTGTCGGCGATCATTTGGTTCGTCGCTTCGGCACTCAGTTGATTGATGACATGCAACGCCCAATAAGCCCGCAGTCGCCGCGTGGCGTCAGGATTCGATTGGGCGATCTCGTTGAGCTTATTTATGGCCGCTGCGGAAATCTGGCCGGAAGCAGCTCGCTTTTGGAGTTCTTTCCGTGCGTGTCGAACATACCAATCGTTGAGGTGCAGCGTGTACTCGGCAAGCTGCTCGTCGCTCGACTTCGTCAAGTCAACTTGAACGTTGCGTGGCTCGCCGTAGCTGATTTTATAGACCCGACCATTGCTTCGATCGTGAATATCAGGGTTGCCAGAGTGACACGCCTGCATGTCGTACCAGTCGATCATGTACGCGTTGCCATCGGGCAGGTAGCGGATGTTCAAAATCTGTGAGGCTAAGTCGCCGGTTAGCAGGAAATCTGGTCCGTGGCTGCCGACGTAGCCAGAACCTTTTTCGTGCAAGATGTCGACATTGAGCCGCTGCCCGTGGATGTTGTTCATGAACAGTTCATTGCGATACTTCTGAGGCCAGGCATCCCCCAGATAGATCATTGCCCCGGCATGGGCATGCCCGCCGCCAGCTTCGTCCGACTTGTTATTGCCGCTATGGGGTGTCGAGCCGAGATAGTGCAGGTGGTCGGCGATCGTTTTGATGTCGTTGTAGGTGTACTGATTAAAGTGTGAGCCAGCTTGCCGTTGATATCGGGCCCCTTGAATCATGTGATACAAGTGCGGAATCACACAAGCGGTACAGAAAGCTTGGCCGTAGTCGTTGAAGTCGACACCCCAAGGGTTGCTTGTACCGTGGCAGAAGACCTCGAACTCGTGGCGAAGCGGATGATAACGCCAGATACCGGCGTTGATTCGCTCTCGTTCCGAATCAGGTGCCCCTGGCTTGCCAACATTCGAGTGGGTGAACACACCGTGACAACCGTAAAGCCAACCATCGGGGCCCCAGATGAAAGCGTTCAACGTTTCGTGGGTATCTTGATAGCCCCATCCGTCGAGCAAAATTTGGGGTTCGCTATCAGGGATGTCGTCGCCGTTGGCATCGGGGATGAACATCAAGTAAGGAGCCGCGCCGACCCAGACGCCGCCATAGCCAACCTCTAAACCGCTGACAAGATTCAAGCCTTCGTAAAAGACTTTGCGTTCGTCGAACTTGCCGTCTCCATCTTGGTCGGAGAAGATCAAGATCCGATCGCGTCCCTTCCCATCTTCCGCGCGACGTGGATATTCGAATGCTTCGCAGACCCACAGACGCCCTTTTTCGTCGAGTGCCATGGCGATGGGCTGCGTGACGTCAGGCTCTGCGGCGCTTACCGTCACACGGAACCCGGCCGGTAGCTGCATGGCAGCAGCAGCTTCCTCTGCGGAAAGCCCGGCATGCGGATATTGGTCAGGGGTTAACGCTAGGCGGCCCGGTTTCGCTTTGGCAGGAGCGTTATCGTAGAAGCGAAAGTTATCGAAATTGAGATGTCCCCAGCCCCCTTTATGCTGATCGACTAAACGAATATAGATCTTCTTGCCTGCAACTTTACTCAAATCGACCACCGTTAGTTCCATCGTCTCGTTGTTATTGCCGACGGTGGTGTAAAACGGTTTGTCACTGCCAACTTCAAAGAGCTCGACACGTGTCTCGTCATGGCTCCCCCCGTTATGCAGAAATGCTGCCCAGCGATGGGTTACCTCGAAGGGAACCGAAGTGAGTGTTCCGGTAGGAAGATCTTCCAACTTCTCGTAACCACCGATCCAAAACTTGCCTTGATGCTGGCTGCGCATGTCGCTGCGGCGAGCTTGAACGGTGTCTCCTTCGATCGGCTGCTCGGCGAAGGCGGCTCCCTCTACTTTCCAGTCTTCGAGTGTCCCTTTCTCGAAATCGAAATTCAAAGGCTGGCCGTGTTCTCCGGTGGGTAAAACCCCATCGGCGGCTTGGACAAAACGAGACGATGAAAGCGTCAGCACAAACAAGCTGACAAGAACAAGCAGACGAGGCATGATCGATCTCTTGCGGGGGGCAAAAAAGAGGGGAGCGACGAGTGGCAAGGAGGGAGGGA
The DNA here is from genome assembly GCF_003335505.1 of Bremerella cremea. NCBI lineage: Bacteria > Pseudomonadati > Planctomycetota > Planctomycetia > Pirellulales > Pirellulaceae > Bremerella > Bremerella cremea. The sequence continues at coordinate 436,754 of NZ_QPEX01000010.1, read as the reverse complement.
AAGAGGATCTTTTCCCAAAAAAATCGTAGACAAAGGAGAATCCTACCTCAATTAAGAGGGGATATCATTGTAAGAAATATTCAGCAGCCAGAGATAATTGCCATGGAGTTGCTACCGTCAGCAAGCGAAAGCAGATCGACGAGAACCATGCTTTCTCTTACTTCGTTTACAAGTGGCGAAGACGCTGCCGCGTGAAGCTCGATTCAATAAACCAAGTGGTTGCCTTGAGCGGATGGCTAAGGAAGCATCGAGCCCGTTTCGATAAACCGCTGGTGCCACGAGAGCGATTCGTCCAACAGGCACGGTGTATGCAAACCATAAGATTTCGTTTTTGCTCGACGATAGTAATCGAGCAGAGCCGGGCGGTAATTAGGGTGAGCACAATTGTTGATGATGACCTCGGCTCGTTGCTTGGGGGATAACCCGCGTAGGTCCGCCAGGCCTTGTTCGGTGACAATCACTTGCACGTCTTGCATGATATGGTCAACGTGGCTGGCCATCGGCACGATGCGCGAGATCTTGCCTCCTTTGGTCGTAGAAGGACACATGAAAATCGAGAGATAAGCGTTTCGTGCGAAGTCTCCGGAGCCACCGATGCCGTTTTGCATTTTCGAACCCATCATTTGCGTTGAATTGACCGCGCCATAGATATCGGCTTCGATCATTCCATTCATCGCGATACAGCCCAGCCGTCGGATCAATTCCGGGTGGTTACTCATCTCTTGCGGGCGCAAAATGATTTTGTCGTGAAAGTCACGAACATGGTCGTTGAAGTAAGCTGCTGCTTCGGTGCTGAGTGAAAACCCACAAGCTGAAGCGACCCGCAGTTTGCCAGCCGTTAGCAGATCGAGCATCCGATCTTGGATCACTTCCGAGTAAGCAGTCATGTTCTCGAAAGGGCCTTCTAACAGACCGGTCAGCACCGCGTTGGTCACATTGCCCACGCCTGATTGAATTGGCAAGAGCGATTGGGGCAAACGTCCTTGGTGAACTTCATGCTTAAGAAATTCGATCAAGTGCCCAGCGATCGCGAACGACTTGTCGTCGGAAGGAGAATAAGGGAGGTTTCGGTCTGGCGAATCGGTCTCGACAATCGCCACGATCTTGTCAGGGTCGCATCGGAAGTAAGGTTGGCCAATCCGATCGTCCGGACGAACTAGCGGAATCGGCACCCGATTGGGAGGCAAAGCGGTGCCGTAGTAGATATCGTGCATTCCTTCTAGATCGGCGTTTTGCCAATGGTTGACCTCTAAAATGACTTGATCGGCCAGGTCGAGCCACGTTTTGTTGTTACCGACCGAGGACGAAGGAATGAGCGAACCATCGGGACGAATGCCGGAAACTTCAATTAGGGCCGTATTGATCTTGCCGAGAAAACCTTGCCACGCCATCGGAGCAACTTGCCCCAAGTGCATGTCCAGATAATCCATTTCACCTCGATTGATCTTATCGCGAGCGATTGGGTCTGAGTTGAACGGAAGGCGAAATTCGATTCCATCAGCGCTCGCGAGGGCTCCGTCCAGTTCGGGGCCAGTTGAAGCTCCGGTCCAAATCTTCACACGAAACGGATTGCCTGCCGCTCGGGCCTGTTCGATCCGTGCAGCAAGGGCTTGCGGAACCAGCTTCGGGTAGCCAGAGCCTGTGAAGCCGCTCATGCCGATGGTGCTACCAGGCTTAATTAGTTCCGCCGCCGCTTCCGCCGACATCACTTTCGATTTCAGAGCAGAGCATTGGATTCGTTGATGACCGTTCACGAGAGTACTCCAAGAGATGCAAATGGGATGTGGGGAGGCGGAAAACAAATAGGCAAAGTTACTTGGTTTGTTGCTCAGCCAACCGGGCTTCCTCTTCTCGAAATGCTGACGCCAAGCGTTTGAGCAGGGCACTTGTCGAGCCGACCTTGGCTAGACCAATGCCTCGTTCTGCGGTGGCAGTGATTTGATCGATCACGAGCTGGACTTCGCGTTCGGCTTGACGCCCTTTCGTGGTTAGTGAAATACGGACCGCACGTCGGTCCGAGGGATCTGGCTTGCGAACGATGAGGCCAACTTTTTTCATGCGGGTAAGCAGACCGGTAAGGGTTGACTGGGCGAGTTGTGAGCGTTCTGCAATCTCCTTAATGGTGAGATGATCGTGCTGACATAACACCATTAGCACGTGCCCCATGCCCGGTCGGATAACACCACCCAAGCCTGCTTCGACTAAGGCCCGCTCGACAAGTCCTACATAGGCGTAGTAAGCCCGGCCAAGATCCCAAATTAAATCGGACGGCTTGGACTTTTTAGGGGCAGATGCGGACTGCGAACGTTTGTCTGAGGAACGAGTAGGTGGCGGCATCGGCAACCTTGTAGGGCGATAATGGTGCGAATGATTTACTTCGGTACCGAAATATTAGGTCAAGAGAATAGGAAAGTCAATTCTTGTGATTTTGCCGCGAAATTCAGACACAAATAGCCACCGGACATTTGGCAGGAAGAAACAATTAGAGCTGGCCTCTGGGACGCTTGACTTGGTTTGCCTCTCAAGAGTGTTTAATTATCCACGCAAAAACATGTGTGGAAAAAGCGACTTGGTGGGAAAGGGTAAATGAAAAAAGAATGAGAATCCGTATTGCCAGCGTGCTTGAGCCAACCGAACATAGGCGGCTGGCAAACGAGCAACGATGGAACGGAAAATCGTTATCATGCTAGATCGTGTGAAAAAAGCTTCATTCGCTACGCCGATTGGCTTTTGAAATTGAAAACCTGGAAGAAGTAGCCATGACGAGTTACCTGTTACGAGCAATGCGATCAGACGATTGGGATGAAGTCGCGGCATTGATATTTCATTCCACCAATGCGTGGTATCAAGCCAACGGAAAACCTCCGATTTTTCAAGGCGAGACCTCGGCGGCACGTTTGTTTTGCGAAGTGTACGAAGCCCTTGATCCTGGCTGCTGTGTCTTAGCGGTGTGCGAAGCATCGGGCCAGATTGCCGGTTCGTGCTTTTACCACCCTCGGTCGACGCACATGTCGTTGGGCATCATGAATGTTCATCCTCAGCACTTTGGCAAAGGGATTGCGCGGAACTTGCTGGCGTTTATCATCGACCAGTCCGAAATGCAACAGAAGCCGTTAAGGTTGGTTTCTAGTGCGATGAATCTTGACTCGTTCTCGCTCTACAATCGAGCCGGGTTCGTGCCCCGGGCTATGTTTCAGGACATGATTTTGCAGGTGCCGGAAGAAGGGATTCAGCAGGGCACCAAGCCGGCAGGGCTCGACCGGGTTCGCCCTGCGACGTTAGCCGACCTAGAGGCGATCGTCGCGCTCGAAGCCGAACTGCATAAAATTGCGCGCCCGGACGATCATCGTTTCTTTCTCGAAAACAAACAAGGAATCTGGCAGGTTGCCGTGATCGATGCGGCTGATGGAAATGGAATCGACGGATTCCTGGCGTCGGTTTGCCATCCGGGGTCAAACATGCTTGGTCCCGGCGTAATGCGAACCGAAGAGGACGCTGCCGCTCTGGTTTACTTTGAACTGAACCGGCAACGCGGACGGATGCCGGTTTGGCTGGTACCGGTCGAGGCCAGCCTGTTGGTTCAATACTGTTACGGCTGGGGAGCGAAGAACTGCGAACTGCACGTTTCGCAAGTTCGCGGCCAATGGACCCCAACCGAAGGGGTCATCATGCCGACCTTCATGCCGGAAACGAGCTAACGAGGTTGCCGTTGAGAATGCGTGTTCCCGTGGCGATGGACGATTTCAGTAACCGACTGCTCTTTCAAGTAGTTCAGCCATTCCAGGCGACCATTGGTCAGGCAGGTCGATGCAACCAAGCGATTGGCTTGCGTGTGCAGCGGCAAGAACACCTCGCTTAAAGGTTCGGCAATCACCCGCACGCTTCCTCCTTTTAGGTTGCCCATCCGCTGGACGAACGTGGGTGCGTCTTCGCTATGCAGCGATACATGGGGAAGTTGCGAAAGTGACTTGGCCCAATCAGGTAGTGAAGTGGCACTCACGTGTAGCGGCACCCGGGCCATGTGGCACAGCACGGCCGCTCGCAGTACGTCTTGTTGACCCTCGTCTATGCCGGTCCAGCGAATTGCGTGAAAGGCCAGGGGACGATAGCGGAAGTGGTTGTCTTCGCCGTGAAGTTGCGAAGGATCGTGTTCGCGCGAGAAATAAGTGTTCCACCAGTACAGATAATTCTGAGCAGCTGAACGCAACTCGCCATTGGTATCGAGCTGGTCTACCAAGTGGGCCAACTTTGCGGTGAGAGGCAACCCCAGCACAGACGGAGAAGTTTGCTGCCAGTGCTTAAACGAAGCGACGTAGTTCGGCCCGCCTGCTTTGGCACCGGTACCGACCGAGGAATGTTTCCAGCCACCAAACGGTTGTCGCTGGACGATTGCTCCGGTGGTCGAACGATTGATGTAAGCGTTGCCCACTTCGACGGCGTCGCGCCATTGGGCGATTTCGTCGACGTCCAACGAGTAGAGCCCGCCGGTCAATCCGAATTCGCTATCGTTTTGAATGGCGATGGCTTCGTCGAGGGTGTCCACCGGAATAATCCCCAGCACCGGACCGAAGCATTCCGTCCGATGGTACCAACTGCCAGGCTTCACTCCCAAGCGAATGCCTGGGCTCCAGAGGCAAGGGTTGTTATCGATCATCTTCGGTTCTAGCAGCCACGTTTCGCCTGGTTCAAGCTGAGTTAAACCACGCTGTAGCTCTGCATGGGGTTCGCGAATGATCGGTGTGACTTCGGCGGTAAGATCCCAGGCCGAAGCAACGTGCATACTGGCAGCGGCGTCGCGAAGCTGGCTACGGAACTGCTCGCTCTCGTAAACATCACGCTGCACGATTGCCAAACTGGTTGCCGAACACTTTTGCCCGGCGTGGCCGAACGCGCCTTGCACCAGGTCTTTAATGGCCAGGTCAAGGTCAGCGGCTGAGGAGATGATCATGCTGTTCTTGCCGCTTGTTTCCGCATAGAGACGCATGTTCGGTTTCCACGACTTGAACAACTGCGCGGTTGAATAGGCGCCCGTGAGAACGACCGCACCCACCCGATCGTCGCTCAGTAACTTGGTTCCATTCTCGCCATCGATCAGCGGCAAGAATTGCAGTACGTCGCGCGGCACGCCTGCTTTCCACAGTTGGCAAGCCAAATACCACGCGGTGAGAACGGTCTCAGGGGCTGGCTTCAAGATAACCGTGTTGCCAGCCATTAACGCAGCCAGGCAGCCACCGGCCGGGATGGCATAAGGGAAATTCCACGGCGGCGTCACGACCACAACACCTAATGCTGTGGGAGACGTACCATCGTACCAGCCGTCGGTATCGAGCGAGCGGCTGTAATATTCAGCAAAGTCGATCGCTTCGCTGATCTCGGCATCGCTCTCGACCACGGCTTTGCCTGCGTCCCCCATCATCACGCCGATCAGATCACCTCGTTCTTCGGCAGCTACGGCGGCGAAGCTACGCAATATCTCGGCTCGCTTGGTGATGCCTAACGCATCCCAGCCTGTTTGGGCACGCTTAGCCGTTGCCAAAGCCAACTCAACCTGGGAAGCATCCCCGCACGAGTAGCGATAAAGAAGATGCCCCGGTCGGGAAGGATCGTGCCCGTCAACAACCGTTTCGGTCTGCACTTCCTGCCCGCCGACTGTGATCGGCAAGGTGTCAAAAGTCTTGGTTTTCCACTGGGCAACAAGGCGTTCGATCCAGGCGCGATTTGCGGGGATCGAAAAGTCGGTATTCGGCGTGTTCTGGAAGGGGTGTTGGGCGTCGGACGGATGAAAATGCTCGGCAGCGCGATTTTGAATTCGATTAGGACAGGTACGAAGATTTCCGGACCAAGCAAGTTGGCAGGCATCCAGAAACATTTGACTTTGCGTGTCCCAAGCCGGAGAGTCGACCTGCAGATTGAAAAGCGAGCCCAGGAAGCTACCAGGCTGAGTGTTCTCGTCGAAACGACGCACCAAGTAAGCAACCGCTGAATCGAAGTCGGCGTCGTAGCAGATTGGGGCGTAAACCAAGAGGTCGCCAGTCCGGTCGCGAACCTCGTGGGCTTGCGCGTTGGCCATCCCTTCCAGCATCTCGAACTCGACTCGCTTCCGCACATTCCGTTTTTCAGCCAACAGCAAAGCGAAGGAAATGTCGAACAAGTTGTGGCTGGCCAACCCGATCCGGACGCCTGGCATATTTTCCGGACGTAAGGCGAACTCGACCATTCGTTTGTAGTTGGCGTCGGTTTCCGTCTTCGTGTGATAGGGTGCCTGGGGCCAGCCATGGATCGAAGCTTCGACCTGTTCCATGGCCAAGTTGGCACCTTTTACCAAGCGAATCTTGATATCGGCTCCGCCTTGGGCGACACGCTCGCAGGCCCAAGCGGTGAGCGATTTCTGCACTTCATGCGAGTCAGGCAGGTAGGCTTGTAAGACAATTCCCGCTGAAAGGTGTTTGAATTCTGGTTCGTCTAACACAGAACGGAACACGTCGACCGTCAGATATAAGTCGCGATATTCTTCCATGTCCAAATTGACGAAACGATGCTGGCCAAGGCCATCTTGCATGGCGGCTCGGTAGAGCGTGCGAAGCCGCTCTTTGATGGTGGTCAGCGTTTGTTCGTAACCTGTTAAGCTGATGTGAGCCGCCACCGAGGAGAGCTTGACCGAGACATAACGAATCTGGGGATCGGCCAGCCGCTGCAGGTACTTTTCCATGCGCCGCTCGGCTTCTGCGTTACCGAGCACAGCTTCGCCGAGTTGGTTTAAGTTGACGCGAATTCCTTCCCGTTTCCGCTCGGCCAGGTATTTGGCGAACGACTCTTTTTCCGCCGAAATAATCACGTGGGAAGATTCGCTCTGAATCCGTTGGCGAACCAGCGGCATCACCAGGCCAGGCGCAACTTGCGCTGCCCAGCAACCAAGTTGCAACAAACAGCGATCGAGCGGGCTGAAATATTTCGGCAGGCCATGTTGTTTGATGAGTGACTTGAGTTGATGGGCCGAGCGACGTGGATTCTTGATGCGTAGCACCTGGTCGGCCATGGCAACGGTAAGCTCTTTACCCGCTTTGTCTTCGATCAGGCCTGCCACTTTCGCCAAGTTCGCTTTATCGGCCTGAGTCGCTCGGGCTTGGGAAGCCTGCAAGATCTCAGCAGCAAGCAAAATCGCTTCCTGGGGGAGCGTTTGAAAGTCGGCACGTGTCAAAGATGGTCGAGTATGCGTTGCGGTTTGCACGTCACTGCGCCTTCGCTAAAGAGCCTTCTTGGTCAAATTCCATGTGGGAATTCTACGAATCCAAGGGCTGCGCAGTATTGAACAAATCGTATGCCGACGACGATTGTTTCTGTCTAAAAACGACAAAGAAGAAACGGCCGAATTTCCCTAACCCAGTCTCTGGTGGGACTTACGGTATGCCAAGGGCGTTTGATTCGCCGCTGCGCCAAAGTGGCGCGTAAAGGCGCTTTGGTCGCTAAAACCGCACGCCAGGGCGATCTCGGACAAGGACTGCTGGGTGGTGATCAGCAGTTGAGAAGCAAGTTCGAGGCGATATTTCATCACAAACTTCTTCGTCGACAGACGGAATACGCGACGCATGCGACGGTCGAGCTGGGTGGGGGAAAGTCCAACGTAGTCGGCTAATTCCTCCGTTTTTAGTGGCTGCGCGATATTCGTTCGGATGAAGTCGAGCGTTGCTTTCAGATCGGCCAGTTCCAGATCGCTATCGCTGGGTTGCTTTAAATCTTGCGAGACCGCCACCACGCCGGTGATTACTCCTTGGTCGTTTACCAAAGGGAATTTGTTGGATAGGTACCACCCTCGCGAACCGTCGCCGTGCGAGATCAACTCTAAGAGATCACGCAGCGGTTGGCCTGTTGCAACGACCTGGCGATCCTGGTCGTCGTAAAGTTTGGCCAACTCGGCATCGAAGCACTGCGACGCCGTTTTGCCGATGATCTCGCTGGGGTCGTTGGCACCTACCCGTTCGGCAAAGGCATGGTTGACCGTCGTGTAACAGCCTGCGAGATCCTTCACGCAATACACAACGTCGCCCAGGCAGTCGAACAATTGATCGACCAAGCCTTCTGGAAATTCCTGCTTCATCTCGAATTTGGCTTCTTCCGCTACGAACGTTTCCCTCGCCGCGCGCCTTCCGAAGCACGCGGCACCTTATTTCTATTGATAACGCCCGGACGAAGAGAACACCAGGACCGTGCTTTAACCGACCTTGGCCAGATCGAGCACAAACTGATTCTGAGAAGAGGTATTTGTCAGGTCGAGCGTAGGGGAATAGTCGGAGATGTGCGCCTTATTGTCGCTGGTGAACTCGATTAAGCGCATCCAGCCATCTCCTCCGTGGGGCTTCATCTGGAAGTTGACCAACATTTGGTGGACGTCGCGTCCGCCTGGCGTGGTGCTGGTAACTCGCCCCAAGCCGTCGTTAAGAACGTGCCCGTTGAGCGTGAAAATGAAGTTCTCGTGCTTGCCGACCAAGTTGTTCCACAACTCTTCGCCATCCATGACGTCGTCGCCGGTTGCTTTGGCCACGCCGTACGAATGCGGATTCCAGTGCTGCTTGGTGCCGTACTTCTTCCAATCGTAACGCGTTTCGTCGTAGTAGATGTAAGCATGGGTGATGAGAATCGCCTCGCGGTCAGAATACTTCTCGGCGATCTCATTCGCCCAGCGAACGACATCAGCCCGGGGACCAAACTCGAGCCCAATCACTACGAAATCGCGACCGCCGGCTGAGAACAGGTGATAGGTGTTCTCCATCCGCTCGGATTCTTGATCGTAGGTACCACCGAAGGTTGGTTGATCTTTGAATTTTGCCAGCGGGAAGTAATCGTTCAGATGGGTCGTCCGATCCTTGGCGGTACCACCGGCGCTATAGTCGTGATTACCAGGGACCATAAAGTAAGGAATATGGCCATCCAACTGCGACATCGCTTTGACCGCCACATCCCATTGCTCGGGCGTGTTACGGTTGGTGATGTCGCCCAAGTGCAGCACGGCTGCGATGTTGCGGGCCTCTTTGTTTTCGACCAACCACTGGGTTTGAGCGTAAAAACCTTCCGGATTGTTTTGGCAGTAAACTTGCGTGTCTGGCAAAACCGCGAGAGTGAAGCTTCCTTTTTCGTTCAACGGCGGTGCGCCGGGTTTCTTCTCGGCATCCGATTCGGCAGCCAAGCTGCGAGTTGGTGCCCAAGTAGAAAGGGACGACAAAACCGGCAAGGCGAGACCGGTTTGCAGCAATTGGCGACGGTTGAGCGAAGACATGAAAGCTTTCCGAGGAGTGGTGGAGTTGGAGGGAAACCTAGTGCGGAAAGTATCTGTTATAGGCCAACCACTGCTTGTTGGAATACCGAAACAGAAGACTTTCGGCTTATGTTCGCAGAATTTAACATTCTTAGCCGCTTCGATACTCCGCTGGAGTAACGCCTGAGTGTTCGCGGAAAGCGCGAATGAAACCGCTGGTACTATCGAAACCACTGCGAACGGCAACGTCGATGATGCTCAGCGTGGTACTGGTCAAAAGGTGCTGCGCATGTCGCATGCGAGAAAGGCGGATCTCTTGGGCGATAGAGTGGCCAACCACAGATTTGAAACGTTTTTCTAGCGACTTTCGGCCCATTGTTGCGTTGTCGACGATGTCGGTGACCGTGATCGGGCGACTGCAATGGCTACGGATGAATTCGATGGCGGAGGTCACCTCGGGATCGTCTAAAGCTAGAAACTCGGACGAACGACGCACGATCATTTGTCCTGGGGAAACCAAAACCGGATCGGAAGGCGGAGACTCGTTTTCAATCTGTCGCACCAAAGTTTCCGCCGCCAAGTAACCGATGCGTTCCGAGTTTTGTGAAATGCTCGACAAGGGGGGCATGGTCGTGTCGCAGATCAAGCGGTAGTTGTTCACACCTACCACCGACATGCTGAAAGGAACACTCTTCCGCAGGTTCTTACAGCACTCGACGACCTCGTAAGCGAACTCGTCGTGACAGGTCGCAATGCCACAAGGTTCAGGCAATTTAGCAATCTGCTGTTGAAGGTGGGTTTGGTCGACGCGGCGATGGGTGAAGTCGCCAGAACGGTCCGATTCGAAGGCGACCTCCACAACATGCGCTGTGTGCCCCATGTCCGCGAGTTGTTGTAGAAAACCATCGCGGCGCAGGCGATTATGGCACCAATCGAAGTGCCCCACAAACGCGAAATGCTTTAACCCCAGACTTTGCAAGTGATCGGCCAGACGGCGCCCGATTTCCAAATTGTCGGAATGGACCACGGCAACATCGGGGGTGGGCTCGATGTGCATGGTCACATTAACAAACGGAATGTTGAGCTCGCGGAGAAAGTCGATACGCGCTTGCGTTTCCGCGAACGCGATGATGCCATCGGGCTGGACTTCGGTGAGTTGTTCCCAAGGCACGTACGGAATCGCAGCTTGCTTGATAATTTGAATTCGGCTGGTTTCCGCCGCGTATTGCAGCACGCCACGGATCATCCGAACCTGGTTGTCCGAACTGGGAACGATGACCAGAGCAACGCGATAGGGAAGTTCAGCCAAGGGGGAATCCTAGCGAAGATTAGTTCAGAGAAACTATTGAGGTCTGCGCCATCAATCCAATAGGGGCGACCAACGGAAGCCTCGAATTCGTGGCAAATCGGTCCGTTGCCATGGCGGACTACCTGCGCAGACATCAATAAGTTCAGGGTAGGCGATCGAGCCGTAGCCGACAAGTTTACCTCTTGCTCGCCTTCTCAAGAGGAGGGGACGAGTGTTTCAAGAATTTTCCAGCAGGTCAACTGCATGCGAGGAAGATGGAAAGGCCCTTTCCAGAGATTGCCTTTCAAGGAAGTGCTATGACTACCATCGCGGTGCAAATAGCCGAACCATTCTCCATGCGTGCTATCGGCAAAGTGCTGATAAGCCCACTCGTGCGCTTGTTGGTGCCATGTCTCGTACTTTGCTTCGCCGGTTACGGCATGAGCCAGCAGTGTAGCGATGATGGTTTCGTTTTGCGGCCACCAAAATTTCATGTCGTGCCAATACTCCTGCACCGGCAGGCCAGCGACATCCACGAAGTAAAGCATGCCTCCATACTGCTGGTCCCAACCTCGTTGCCACATCCAATCGAGCATGCGGCAACCAAGGGCAATCAACTCGGCGTCTTGACGATATTGCCCTTCCCACATGATGAACCATGCCCCTTCGATTGCATGTCCCGGGTTCAAGGTTCGCCCGTCGAAATGATCGAGCCGCTCTCCTGCCGGACCGACTGTTTCCATCACGCAAGCGATATCTTCATGAACATGGTAACGGCGGATCGCATCGATACTGTGGTCGATAAAGTCGTTCGCTTCTGGCAACTCAATCGAGTCACGTAATTGTTGGGCAGCGTTGATCGTAATCATCGGCACACCAATGCCGCGCGTCGGGCGAACGTCGGTGAACTTCGGCATTGGGTTGTGCCTCACAAACCGGAGGAACAACGCTTGAGCCTGCTTGGCAAGTTGCTCGCTACCGGTGGCCTGGGCGAGTTCCCCCATGGCAATCGCAGCGAACGCTTCCGAGAATGCATAGCGTCGCTTGCGAATCGGCTGACCTTCGCGGGTCAGATGAAACCACATTCGCCCGTCGCTCGGATCGAAGCCGTGCTGGTTGAGGAATATGATGGTGTGACGAGCCATGTCGAGCCATTCGGGACGCTGCTCGACTTGGTTATAAAGTTCACCCAGTAGCCAGGCGAAGCGACCTTGTTGCCAAACTCCTTTGTCGGTGTCGATGATCGAGCCGTCGCGATTTAGCGACGTGATGATGCCCCCATGTTGGTGGTCGACTCCATGCGATAGCCAAAACGGTAGCGTGTCGTGCAAAAGACCATCGCGATATGTGGCCAGCAACTCGCTTCGCCGCGCTTCGTTCATGCCGTTTCCTTGACCAGTTGCGGCTTATCTTCGGCAGGCAAGTCGTACACGGTTAGCCCTGACAAATGTTGAGGGGCTGTTCCCAGAAACCAACTGGTCAGATAGCCGGTAACGAAACAAACCGAAAGCCCCGCGGCGGGATAAAAATAGCTGTTGATCTTGGAATACTTCCACAACGCCAGCATCACGGCAGAGCCGACCAGGGCGCCGGTCATTGCTCCGAACTGATTGGTCTTCCGCGTGAAGGCCCCCAGCAGAAAAAGCCCACCAAGAATTCCCATGAAGATCCCGAGAATCACGATGAAAGCATCGAAGAGCGAGCGAATACTGGGGTCGACAAACAAAAGTCCCAGCAGCGTGCCGATCGTGCCTACGGCAAAGGTGGAAAGCTGGGCGGCCGTGAGGTAACTTTTTTCGGTCGTGCAAAGATTGATCGGTCGCAGGAAGTCGACAATGATTGCTGTCGCGGACGAATTCATGCTGGTTGAAACCGTTGATTGCGCGGCAGCAAACACGCCAGCGACGATCAGCCCGGCCAGACCAATCGGAATTTCGCGCGCGATGAAAAGTGGAAAGATCTGGTCGGTGGTGGCCATCGCGTCAAGCTTGCCAGGGTTGCTGTGGTAATAAGCGAACAGCGAGGTCCCGATGGTAAAGAAGATCAGCGTAGCCGGGATGGTCAGCAGTGCGCTGATCCAAATTGATTTGGCCGCTTCTTCCGAGGTGGGGGTGGTCACATAACGCTGAACGACCGCTTGATCGGCGGTGTAAGACGAAATGTTCTGCGCGACGCCACCCACCACAACCACCCACAACGCGACCTGGGCATTGGTGATATCCCAGTGCATGTTGGCCAGATTGAATTTATGCGAGGCGGTGGCAACGTTCCAGAAGCCAGACAGGCCACCATCGACGCCAGAAAGCAATAAGCCAACTGCCAACAGCGAACCTCCCAACAACACAAACGATTGAATCGTATCGGTCCAGATAACCGCTTCGATACCCCCCATCGTGCAATAGGCAATGCTGAGCACTCCCATCAGTAAAACCGATTGAGCGGGGGTTAAGGGAGTTGCCACGGCTAGGGCTAACGCAGTTAGCGACATGACAATCGCCATCCGAAAGAGATGGAACAAGACAAAACTGCCGCTGGCGAATACTCGGGCAGCACGGCCAAATCGCATCTCCAGGTATTGATAAGCGCTGGTCGCATCGATGCGTCGATAGAACGGCATCGCCACATAGACCGCCAGGAACGCAACAATCGGGATGGTGAAGTTGCCCACCGCATAAACCCAGTCTTGAGCGAACGCTTTCGAGGGAAACCCCATAAAGGTCAACGAACTGAGCATGGTGGCAAAAATACTGCAGCCAGCCGCCCACCAAGGAATTTGTTTGCCGCCGCGAAAGTAATCGTCGGTGTTTTTATTCTTACGCGAAAAGTAAACGCCGACGCCGACCATCGCCAGTAAATAGCCAAACAGAACGAAATAGTTCAGCAGGCCGAAGCTTTTGTCGGAAATGGTAGGTGACACTTTCCAGATATGGGGCGAACGCACACGCGGGCGGACTTCGCCACTGGGCAGGATGATGCTATCTCCCCAGCGAACGGCGGTGGTCGTAACCAGGTTTTCCGGAGTCTCGCCTGCTTCGATCCACGTATCGGTAATCGTGTGGTAGGCGAAGGCCTGACGAGGAAAGCCGGGGTGGTTGTCTTTTAGCTGATCGACTTGGTCAAAGTTGCTTTCATCGGCGCTGCCCAGCACAAAGATATGGCTTTGCCCAATGCCGATTGCTTCGCCCGCCATGATAACCCGAGGCGCGGATGCGCGTTGTTTCCAGGTGTTCGTCTTCGGGACGTATTGCCATACATCGGAAAGAAATTGTGTCTGGCCGTTTTCCTCGCGCCGACCGCCGATCACGTAGATCGAATCGTTAAACCCGTCATGCTGCTGCGCGACTAAGTTAAACGATCGTGTTAGCCCTGGTAGTGGAGCGAGGGTCTTCCACTCTAGCTGGGTAAAGTCTGCGCTGGTGGATAAATCGAGCGACCACAATAGATTCGTAGCGCTCGCCAAACCGGTCTCCGCTTGACCCCCGAAGACATACACCGTTTGCCCGATCATGGCGGCCTGACCGTAGGCCATCGGCTGGGGTAGGGGGGCGCAAGGAACGGTTTCGATCTTTTCGCCGTTCCATTGCAGGAAGAAAGCATCGGCGTAGACCCTTTCGGCATCGCAGCCACCCAGGCACAAAACACCATGCCGGGTAGTCACGCTGGCCCCATAAGCGAGCGGGCGAGGAAGCTTGCCCCCATCCTTCCACTGGTACGCGTCGTTGGTACGAACGAGGACATCGATGGTATCGGTCCATTGCTTGCTCGATTCCCAGACTGGTCGGGGAAAGTTTGCACCGCCAGCGACAATCAACGCATCGCGATGAATACCAGCAAAAGGGCCAGCGACCCCAAGATCATTTGGCAGATCTGGCAGCGGTTGCCAGTCGAGTATGGTCTCGGCTCGCAAGGCTTGGGGGAGCAGTCCTACCAAGACAAGCAATGAAGCAAGAACGGATTTCAACAAAGTACAGCGGTGGGGCATGAGGGGCTTTCCGGGCATGATGAGTGAGGAGAGGCTTAATTGCTGGTGGGATGTCTTCGACCGACCAGGTTATCGAGACAAGTCCGCTGGCGGCGCTGAATAAATGCCTGACCCTTGGGTTTGTCTCGATACCTCGCTACGGCAGCAGAAGACGAACCAGCAGTTAAACTTCTGCGCGAGCAGTCTGGGCCAGGATAGGCGAAAAATAGGCGGATGTACTCAGTTGGTCGAGCAGGGCGTTGGTTTCGTCCTGAGTAAGTCCACGCTGCGGCAGACGGCACGTTCCGAGGTTGTGCCCTAACGCCCGGAGAAGTTCTTTGGTGGCACTGTGGAACGGAAAGCGTCCCATGATGCGAATGAACTCAATCGATTGCAATTGTAGTTTGCGAGCCAACGGGAGATCGTTCGCTTCGAAGGCGGCGATCAGGTTGGCATACAGCGGGGCGGCGACATTGTACGTGCTGCCAATCGCTGCCTGGGCCCCACTCGCGAGTGCGCCGAGTAGCATTTCATCGGCCCCCCACACAATGTCGTACCGACCACCGTCGATGGCCTGACATTCTTGGAATTCGAACAACTTGGTGTCGGTGTACTTCAAGCCAACCAGGTTCGGAATAGAATCGCCGGCCATTCGCATAAACTGAGCGATATCGATCGACGAGCCGGTCAGCGAAGGAATGTGATAGTAATAAAACGGAAGCTCAGGTGCGGCAGCAGCGATTTGGGCCATGCTGGTGGCTAACGTCGCAGCGCTGTCGATTTTGAAATAGGAAGGACAGGTCGCCGAGATGGCCGCCACGCCGATTTCTTGCGCATGGGCTGCCAACGACTTGGCATCTTCCAGGCTGTTATGTCCCACTTGAACCAGCACCGGCACACGTCCGTCGGCGGCGTTCATGTAGGCAGCGGCAACCTCTTTGCGTTCGGCGGTCGTCAGAGACATACCTTCGCCGGTGCTGCCACACACATAAAGCCCTTGCACCCCAGAATTGAGCAGGTACTCGACCATCGGTCCGATCTGGGAAAGAGCCAAGGAACCGTCCGCATGAAAAGGAGTGTAGGTTGCGGCGATCAGTCCAGTTAACTTCTGCGTATTCAAAGTGTGATTCCTGAGGTTGTATTCAAGGGATGGGCCCGCTTTAAGATACTCGATTCGCCAATAATCACGTGCCGAAAATTGGCATATCGATGTGCGCAAATGTCCCGGGAAGCGTATCCGAAAACGAATCGTTTGGCGAGAGTTCATTTACCAGCAGCGCATAAAAAAGGCCACTTTGGGATGAAAGTGGCCTTAGTAAACGTGTTTGTGGCGGAAAACGAACTACTCGTATTCCCACTTCATAATCCAAGGATCGTCCAGTTCCTTTTGCTTCGCTTTCAGCTTTTGCTTGTACTCTTCCAGCACCTTCGCATAGGCGGGATCTTCCGCCAGGTTCAATTCTTCGTGCGGGTCGGTCTCGATGTTATACAGCTCGAACTTCGGGCGATGAATGTATTCACCGACGGTCTTTTTACCGTACGAAGCATCCTCGCCTTGCTGGTATTGGGCCTGCCAACTGGAAGCCGCCCAAAGGTCTGAAGCGAACGGGTAATCGAGTTTGTGGGCGATGTTCCAGATCAATTTAAAACGCTGGTCGCGATAGACCCGCATGGGGTAATACATCTGGATCTCGTGAAAGGTGTGCGAGGCAAAGATCGAATCGTGCGTTGTCGCTTCCGGGTCACCCAATAGGTCAATCCAAGAGTGGCCATGGTAGTGATCGAACTTGTTGCCGCCGCTGCGGTTCTCTTGCAACGCTTCGCCTCGTTCTTTCCAAAACTTATTGGCGTTGATCGGATTCTTCGGCGCGTTGGCTTGCTTGTCGAGGGCCCCGGCAAAGTCGAGTAGTGAAGGGGTGATGTCGACATGGCTAATCAAAGCGTAGCTTTCTTCTCCCCGGTTTTCGATATACGGATCGCGGACGACAAACGGAACTCGCAGGCCTCCTTCGTAAACGGTTGTCTTACCACCCGAGAACGCCATACCGTGATCGGCGGTGAAAACGATAAGCGTCTTGTCGTATACGCCAGCCTCTTTCAAAATCTCGACCAAGCGGCCCAGCCCTTGATCGACTCGCGAACAGGCCTGGTAGTATTGGGCCAGTTCTTCACGAGTATCAGGGGTATCGGGCAGAAACTCCGGAACCGGAACCTTAGCCGGATCGTAGAACACTTCCTTCACGCCAGGGTAGGCGCCCTTGTTGGGTTTGTTGCCAAACAGGTCGGGCTTTAGTTCTCGTTCGGAAGTCTTATCGACGCCACCACCACGATGCGGATCGCTGGTGGCAAAGTAAAGGAAGAAAGGACGATCGTCTTGCGTCTTGATGAAGTCCTCGCAATTGTTCGCCATTTGAACCGTCGAACGAGAGTTAGCCGGTATTACCTCTTCAAAGTGAAAGACTGCTTCCGGTGCAACGTGGTACTTGCCACACCGGGCTGTCCGATAGCCAGCGTTTTCCAAAAGTAGCGGTAAGGCCAGGCTAACGACATCGTGGTACGACGAAAACTTGTGAAAGTGATGCGTGTGCCCGTATTGGCCGTTCATGTGATTGTGCAAACCGGTAAGTACAACGCTACGGCTGGCACTGCAACTGGCCGTTGTCGCAAACGCATTGCGGAAGAGGGTGCCGTCTTTGGCGATCGCGTCGATGTTGGGCGTGACCGCAATCGGATCGCCATAGCAGCCGAGTGTAGGGCTTTCGTCGTCGGTGATGAAGAACACGATATTCCGCTCAGGCCGCTTCGTGTCGTCGGCAGCGAAAAGCGAAATCGGCGCAACAAAAAACAGCAGGAACGCTGATACAACGAGCAGGGCAGACAGAGGGCGCTTCATGGTGAAAGGCACCTTGGGTAGGAATTTCGGTGGCATGATCTCGAAAAGGGTGACCCCAATTCTAACCTAAATCGATACGCCAGCGAAACGCATTCCCTACCCAACTCCTCTCTACGAACCAAACCGCAGTGGTGAGTATGGCTCAGGATCGATATGTGGGGGAGAGACGGTGACCATCTCGGCAATCAGCTTGCCGGTGGCGGTCGCCATGCTAACCCCTAACATGTTATGCCCAGTGGCTAGGTAGGCATTTTGCAAACGGGGTACCGGACCGATGATCGGCAAGCTATCCCAGGTCATCGGCCGCCAACCGTACCAGGTTTGCTGAGACTGTTCAGTGGCCGGAGTAATCAGATATGGTTCCGCCGAACGACGAAGCTGGTCGATACGGCGTGGTGGAATGGTGGTATCGTAACCGCTGAACTCCATCATCGATCCCAGGCGGTAGCCACCCTCGAACGGCGAAACGCCCACTTTGTGTTCAGGGAACAGCATCGGATGGCTCGGGCACGGATCTGGCCGCGACATCGTTACCGAGTACCCTTTGCCTGGTTCAATCGGGATGCGACAACCTAGCATGGTCCCCAGTTGGGTGCTCCAGGCACCGGTGGCGATGATCACGCGATCAGCAGTAAGTTTTCCTTGCGAAGTTTGCAACGAAGTAATACGCCCCTGCTGCTTTTCGATGCCCAGAAGCATGCAGTTCTCGACGAATTTGACTCCCTGTTCTTTCAAGCGAGCGACCCATTGGCTGTTCAGGCGATCGGGTCGTACCGAGGTATCCCCTTCGTAATGGAAAGCCCCGGCCAAGTTTGGTTTTAATGCCGCATCGAAAGCGGGCAAGTCGGCCCCTGCAATCCGCCGGGCTGCCACCCCGAAGTGATCTTGCAGGAAGCGATCGCTTTCGGCAAACGTTTCCATGCCTCGTTCCGATTGCAGCACATACAACAAACCACGCGTGGTCCATTCGCAATCGAGTGATTCTTGGGCGATCAGTTGGTGATACTCGTGCATCGACGAATCGAGTATCGCTTTCAAACCGACGCCTGCTCTAAGCATTTGCTGATGATTGCAGCGTCGGGCGAACTGCCACATCCAATTCCATAACGCCGGGCTTAAACGGGGTTTCACCCGAAATGGGGCATTGGGTTGAAAGAGCGATTTGACCGCTGTGCGGATCGCTTCCGGCTCGGTTAACGGCAATACGTGGCTCGGGCAAATATAGCCGCAATTGCCATGTGAACAGGCACCAGCGATCGTGCTTCGGTCGATCACGGTAACCTCAAGACCGAGCTTTCGCAGGTAGTGCGCGCAGGCAATTCCCACGACGCCCCCACCGACAACAATCACGCTGTCAGGCTTGCTAGATGTAATCATGGATGGTGCCTGGTGCTACGCGTCTTTTCCGGTCCAGCTATCCCACCACGCGCGGAACAGTTCCCACTGGGCCTTCAGGTAATCGCGTTGGCTGGAGCTTAGTTTGTCGGTTTCGTTGAAGTGGTGTTCGTATTCGGGGCTGCCTTCTAGGACCATCAAATACTTGTAGTACAACACCAAGTCCGGGCCTTCGTCGAAGGTCGAAAGCACGGTCAATGCTTCGTTCAGTTCCCAAGCGAACTTGCGTGACTGGGCACAACCAGCAGCCCCTTTCTCGCACAGTTCAACCAGCTTCAGCACTTCCTTTGGCAGGGCATTACCAACCCCGGTGATGGCTCCCTTGGCGTTGCAACGGAGGAAGCCATGATAGACCTGGGTATCGACGCCAACCATCAAGACCAAATCGGGATTGGTGCCGGTGATGTGCTCGGCAGCATAGCTGAGCGAAGACGATCCGCCGAACTCTTTGAAGCCGACCAAGTTCGAGAACTCGCGTCGCAAATCAAAGAAAAGATCGGCTTTGGTTTCAAATCCGTAATACGGGCTGTTGTAAATAACGCTGGGCAGATCCCCCGCAGCCGAGAGGATACCGGCGAAGTGATGTCGCTGAGCGCTGGCCGAGGTGCCGCGCGAGAGGACGCGAGGAATCACCATCAAGCCGGCTGCGCCAACTTCGCGGGCATGAGCGGCATGGGCGGCGGCTAGCTTCGGGTTTTGGGCTCCGGTCCCTACCACTACCGGCACGCCAGCTTCGGTCAACTGACGAACCCCTTCCTGTCGCTGTTGGTCGGTCAATAGCGGCCAGTCACCCATCGAGCCACAATAGACGACGGCCGTCATACCGGCCTCGATCAATTGTTTCCCCTTGGCCACCAAAGCTTCGAAGTTCGGCTCGCCAGTGGCAGAGCAGGGGGTCATCAGGGCCGGAATGCAACCGCGGAAGATTTTCGATTTGTCGTTCACGCGAACTCTCGTCGGAGGTGGTAAAGGATTCAGAATGCTTTTCGTGAAACTAGATCATAACGTCAAAACAAGGTAGATGTCTTGACAATCAAGAGATTGCAGACTTGAATTTGCGCATAATAGAGGGAATCGCACCATGCTGCCAATTCATGAAATGCTAAGTCAACTCGATCCACCCTTCACCGGGGAAGAGTTGTTCGATCATTTGCCGGATATTGTCTTCTTCATCAAGAACACCCAGGGGCAATATCTGGTGGTCAACAACACCTTGGTACAGCGCTGCGGTGCGCGGAACAAGGAGGACTTGATCGGTCATACCCCGTTCGAGGTGCTGCGGCTTCCTCTCGGGCAGAGTTTTGAAGATCAAGATAAGAAGGTGCTTGCCACGGGGCAGCCGTTGGTGGGGCAACTCGAGCTCCATTTCTACGCGACACGTGATGTGGGATGGTGCCTGACAAGTAAGCTGCCGTTACGCTCGAAATCTGGCCAAGTGGTTGGGCTGGTTGGCGTGTCACAAGACTTGCGTCTGCCAGACTTGGCCACGGAAGAATACGAGCATGTGATCGATGCAATCCAACACGCCGAAGCCGACCTTACCAACCCACCAAGCGTAAAACGTCTGGCCCAGATCGCCAAAATGTCTCCTTATCAACTCGATCGTCGTATGCGCCGCGTATTTGGTCTGACAACAGGGCAGTGGTTGCTAAAGCTACGGATCGATCTGGCTCAGCGATTGCTAAGAACCTCGGAGGAATCAATTGCCTCGATCGCGTTGCAGGCCGGCTACGCCGACCAAAGCGCCTTCACACGACAGTTCCGCCGCGCGACAGGGATGTCGCCGCGCGATTATCGCAACGCATAATGTGCCGCTCGTGACGACGAAGACACGAACGGCCCTTTGCCAGTGTGTTTTCAAAACGCTAGTTCAAGCCTGCTTTCGTCAGACGCGAACTCCCCATGCCACCTTGATATTCTGGCTTGAGCAGATGCGGCGGAACTTTCATCGTCTTGAACGACTTGCCGTCTGGCTGCACGATGCGATTGACGGCGGCTTGAGGGGACTCGTTTTCCTTTAATTGCAAGTTTTGCGGAGCACTCCGCGTATAACCGGTACTGTAGATCTGCTTCCCGCCGACTTTAATCACCAGCGAATGCTTCCAAGGGGTGAAGGTGACGGTTTCTTTCGGTCCGGTAGGCTGACCGAACGAGGGAGCAAAAAAGGGACCGAAGCCTTTGCGGACGTAGTAGTCTTGCGTGTCTTGCTTAAGGGGCTCGACGGTGATTTCCATCACGGTAACCGCGTTGTCGAGTTTAACCCAACCCAACTCGTCTATCTTGGCTTGAACCGCATTCTGCGCATCTTGCTGAACTTGGGCGGGGGCCCCACTCAAGTTGAAAACCACTTTCACGCCGTCACCTGGTCGCATCGCGTACACGGCCAAAGGATCGACATTCTCAGCCGCAGCCAAAGCTGCCGCATGCGGCAGTTTGAAGATGGTAAGCGTCGTACGCTTATCTTCGCCGAAAGCGGCGAGATGATAGTCCCCGTAGTAGACATCGTAACCATCAGGCAAGCCTTGATAGTTCCAAATCGCCAACTCGCGCTGAACGTCGTATACCACATTGCCGACCATTAAATGGTCGCCGATCCACCTGAAATTAACCTCAGAGAAACCGTGGGATACGGCAAACTTCTTCAGTTCGGCCCCCGTTTCCATGCTGTAAAGCGTGACTGCGAACGGGTGAAACGCCGCCAAGGTTCGCCCGTCGGAAGAAAGTGCCAACTCGGTCGGGGCGGTCTCCCGCTCGATCCAGCCAGCAAGCTTGGCATTGATGGTATCGACCACGGCAATATTGTTGCCAGCAGGAAAAATCATCAATTCGCCTGCAGGAGAAGTGATTGCTTTCTTCGGCCCTCCCGTGCTTCCCTGATAAACGGCTTTGGGACCAGCAGGATTATTCAAATCCCAAATGATGACGAGCTTCTCGCTACTAATCGTGGCTAGGCGGTTGCCTGGCAGGAAAGAAGCCCAGTAGATTTCCTCTCGGTCGCCTGCCACGGCGTTAAACCAGTAGAGCGGTTTCAGTTGATTGTCTTCGATCTTGAACAATGCCAGGTCGCTGCCCCGTCCCCAACCGTTGTCTCGCACGGCGACCATCATTCCACCGTTGGGAGCCACAGACATCAACTTCCACGGCTGGTTGTATTCCACAATCGGCGACGCTTGCTCGGTAACCGGATCGTAAATAACGAAGCGACTTATGTTTTCTTCTTGGCGATGGCTTTGCTTATAGTTGTTCAGCACCACCGTCGGACCTCGGCCTCCGGCCCCGATCGTTAACTTCGAGGCAAACGGTTTCGGCAGATTCAGCGGAACGATCGTATCGTGAAGTTTCAGCGGGGGTAAAGCAAAAGGTGGTTTTACATCCCATAGCCCCGGTGAGGGTGAGGCGGTGATCGGGCGAACGCCGCCGACGACCGCCATCTTCTGGGGAATGCCTCCTTGCGACGGATCGTTCAGCATGGCCGAAGCTGGCTGGCCCCCAGCAAATGGATTGGCTTTCTCTCCCCCAGCAAACGGATTCGCTGGAGATTCTTGCTTGGCTTCAGCAGCTAGGAACTCGTTGACAAACTTCTGATCTTCTTCGCTCAGCTTATCCAATGGGACGGTAATGACTCGGTTATCTGACTTGAGAATCTTTACCTTGTTGTCTTCGGCGGACTGCAACTTTCCATCGATGCGAAATTGTCCCGTATCGTTCGACCATGAACGGCTTTCGGCGTATTTAGATAAGGCACCGGTGGGTGAACCTGCTTGAATAGCAATAGAGGAAGTGGCTAATGCTGTTAGCGCAAGGCAAAATCGGGTGAGTTGCTTGGAATAGCTCATGAAAGCAGCCCCTCGAGTGAAATGAAAAGGCGGGTCAAGGAAAAAATATAAATAAGGTGTGTTGCTGGAGGTTTTTATTCTACCAGTACCCCATTCGTTCAGCCGGTACTTTTCTTAGGGGCGAAGAGATTTTTTTTCTCAAAAAAGCAAACACCAAGTCGAACGGATTCACTCTTCTGGGTGGCGTAATTTAGGCAGATGTCGCTATTGTAATTCAGACTGCAACCGATTTGACCGGTTTCCATCCGACTTGAAAAGTTTTGACTTGCAGAAAGTGGACGTTTCGTCCAATATGAAGGGGCAATGACAACACTCAGCCGAAAACAACGCGAGATCCAAGAGCGAGAAGGAAAAATCCTAGAGGTTGCCCGTGAGATGCTCTTGCGCGATGGCTACTTGGGGTTGAGTATGGATCGGATTGCCGAGGCCGTGGAATATGGCAAGGGGACCGTCTATCGCCATTTTCCCAACAAAGAAGACATTATTCTGGCCCTGGCAGTACAGACCCAAAAGAAACGAACCTCGTTGTTCCAAAGAGCTTCATTGTTTCGAGGAAAATCACGCGAACGGTTGACTGCCGTGGCGGTTGCCGGAGAGTTGTTCGTGCGGTTGTATCCGGATCATTTCCATGTCGAACAAGTAGTACGATTGTCTTCTATCTGGGAGAAAACCTCGGAGAAAAGGCAAGAAATATTGCGAACTTGCGAGCATGCTTGTACGGGGATAGTCGCCGGCATTGTGCGCGATGCGGTCGCTCAGGGCGATCTCACATTGCCAGGCAAGTTAACGCCTGAGGATATTGTCTTCGGCCTCTGGTCGATCTCGTTTGGCTCGTACACATTGATGTCGACCAGCAATTCCTTGCTTGACGTTGGGATCAACGATCCGGCTTTAGTGATTCGCGATTGCATCCATCAGATGCTTGATGGTTTTGGCTGGAAAGCATTATCGACCCAGCATGATTACGAAGCGGTCTTTCAAAAGGCTCTTAAGGAGACCTTTGCAGATGAATACGAACAGCTACTCGCCCTCCGGTGAGTCTCTTTTTGCCCGAAAGTGGACGAAGCGTCAACAATGGACGGTTCGTCTTGCTGCCGGTGGATGCATCGTAGCGGTGCTCATTGCGGCCGTAACACTAGCTTCTGGGTATGCTTCGCCAACGGCAGCAGCGATCCCCAGCACGCCTGAGCTAATTCCGGTGGAAGTCGTCACTTTATCGCCGCGTACCGAATATGCAGCTCATCGAAGCTATACCGGCACGCTGGTCGCTGCCCGGACCAGTACGCTCAGTTTTGAACTTGCTGGCAAGGTTGTTCATTTAGAAGTCGATCAGGGAGACGCCGTTTCTCAAGGGCAAGTCTTGGCCCGTCTCGACGATCGGCACCTGGCCGCTCGCATTCAGCAAACGGAAGCTCAACGTGCCCAACAGGCGGCCATTCTGGACGAGTTAATCGCTGGGCCTCGGAAGGAGCAGATAGCCGCTGCCGAAGCAGAAGTGCGTCGTTTAACGGCCCAGTTGAAGATGCAGCAAGCCACCAAAGAGCGACGACAGCGATTGATTGAACAAAACGCAATTAGCCAGGAATCGTTCGACGATGCCATCTTTGGAACCGATGCTGCCCAAGGCCAACTCGATTCGGCGCAAAGTCAACTAGAAGAACTCAAGGAAGGAACGCGGGTTGAGCAGATCGAAGCCCAGAAAGCTCAAGTCGCTCAACTCGACGCCCAACTTGCCGACTTGAAGTTGGAACAGGAAGACACCCTGTTGGTTGCTCCTTACCCGGGAACGATTGCGCAGCGGAATGTCGACGAAGGAACGGTGGTTACGCCTGGCATGGCCATCTATCGCCTGGTTCAGCACGAGCCAATCGAAGCTTGGTTTGGACTGCCCCCGGAAGTTGTCGGCCAACTTAAAAAGGGTGAGACGTTTCCGATTGATGTCGAAAATCAAACCAGGCTAGGTACCGTATCCGGCATTGTTCCCGAACTGGACAACATCACCCGCACGCAAACGGTGGTGCTGACCTTAGGGCCGGAATCATCGCAAAGGCTTGTTCCATCTCAGGTCGCTCGCTTGGTCTTGGAAAGTACCCGGAATGCAGACGGTTTCTGGCTTCCCAATTCCGCCCTGCTGCAAGGTTCGCGTGGGTTGTGGTCGGTTTACGTCGTGGAAGAAGCAGGGACGATCGCCCGTCGTGAGGTCGAAGTTCTTTATAGCGAAAGCGAACGCTCCTTTGTCCGAGGAACCTTGCTACCGCAAGAACAAGTGGTTGCTTCAGGAATCAACCGCCTGGTACCAGGTATGCAAGTGCAAATTGTCTCCGCTCAAAAAACTCCCTAAAAGGGAAAGCGATGTTCAACGCGTTTTTTCGTGATAAGCGACTGCTCGTCCTATCGATTGCCATCATCATTGTGGCGGGACTCTCTTCCTACTTTGTGCTGCCTCGGCTCGAAGACCCGACACTCACACCCCGCTTTGCGATTGTAACCACCCTGTTTCCTGGGGCCCGAGCCGACCGTGTCGAGGTGCTGGTCAGCGATCGGATGGAGGAAGAGCTGCAAGAGATCGAAGAGATCAAGGAAATTCGTTCGACCAGCCGAGCTGGCGCTTCGGCGATGGTGATCGAGTTACGGGACGATGTTTACGAAGTGGGAGAGGTCTGGTCTCGGATTCGCGATAAAATCGACGACGCCAAGACGCTGTTCCCGGCTGGTGCGGGCGAGCCGGATATCGAGATGATCACGACCAAGGCCTACGCGACCATCCTGGCCTTGAAGTGGACGCTGGACGATAAGCCGAACTATGCAATCCTCTTGCGGCTGACCGAACAACTTGAAGATCGCTTGCGGGCGATTTCAGGGACCGAAGATGTCGAAACGTTTGGTAATCCGGAAGAAGAAATCGCCGTCGAAGTTCGTCAGGCTCAGTTGGCCAGTGTGGGGCTAACCGCCGCCGACGTGGCACAGCAGTTGGCGGCCAGCGATGCAAAGCTTTCTGCCGGCCAGGTGCGTTCGAGCGAGTCTGACTTCTTGATGGAAGTCGACAGCGAACTCGATTCAATCGACCGAATCGCCAGCACGCCAATTCGCTACGGCAGTGGAGGAAGTTTTGTCCGCCTGGGGGATGTTGCCACGGTGCAAAAAGGGATCGTCCAACCTCCGGCAAGCATGTCGATTGTGCAAGGGAAACCGTCAGTAATTATCGGAACGTTGGTTCGCAGCGATATTCGACTTGATCTTTGGAATGAAGAAGCCAAACAAGTAATTGCCGACTTTGAAGCACACTTGCCGCGTGGGGTGGAAGTCGCCCACATGTTCGAGCAAGGTCCCTACGTGGAAGCCCGGCTGGTCAACTTGTTGTGGAACTTGCTTATGGGAGGAGCGGCCGTTGTTTTCGTGATTTTCTTTCTCATGGGTTGGCGCAGTGCGGTTGTCGTGGGAACGGCCCTCCCTTTATCGGCTTTCATGGTGCTGGCTGGCATGCGGTCCATGGAGATTCCTATGCACCAGATGTCGATCACCGGGCTGATTATTGCCTTGGGGCTGCTGATCGATAACGCGATTGTGATGGTCGATGAAGTGAAGACCCGCATGGAAGAAGGAGACGAAGCCGCGCACGCCGTGGCGGCGGCTACGCGTCACCTGGCGATACCCTTGTTTGGCAGTACCCTGACGACTGGTTTGGCGTTTGCGCCCATCGCCCTTATGCCTGGTCCGGCGGGTGAATTCGTGGGAACAATCGCGACAAGTGTGATGCTGGCGATTACCAGTTCGTTTCTCTTGGCGATGACGGTCACGCCAGCCCTGGCCGCGATTTTCGAGAACACCTCCGATGCGCTCGGTCGGCATTGGTGGATCAATGGGTTGCATAGCCCGAAGTTGACCCTGGCGTGGCAAAATACGGTCGACTTTCTCTTGCGGCGTCCGTTGTTCAGTATTGGGATATCGATCTTCTTGCCGCTGCTGGGGTTCGTTCAGGCACGCTTGCTGCAAGAGCAGTTCTTTCCTGCGGCGGATCGAAACCAGTTTCAAATCGAACTGGAACTCCCTCCCCAAGCATCTATTTATCACACCGAAGCAGTTGCAAAGAAGCTGAGTCAAATCGCTTTGGCGCACCCTGAAGTCACCGGTATCGATTGGGTGCTAGGTCAAAGTGCCCCGTCGTTCTATTACAACATTGTCAAGCGACGCGAAAACAATGCTCCGTATGGGCAGGCGATCGTGCACTTGAAGTCGGCTGAGGTAGCGCAGGAAGTGATTAACACCCTGCAAAAGACATTCGATCGGGAAGTGCCTGAAGCCAGAACGATCGCACGACAACTAGAGCAAGGTCCGCCGTTCGATGCACCGGTTGAACTGCAACTGTTTGGGCCCGATTTGTACGTGCTGCGTGAACTGGGTGAAGAGATACGGGCTCAATTGGCTTTAATTCCTGAAGTTTCACATACTCGAAGCGACTTGGGAGATGACTTACCGAAGTTTGCGCTGGTCTTAGACGAAGAAAAAGCCCGCTTGGCGGGACTCGATCATACTCAAGTCGCCCGGCAACTGGCCGCCGCTACCGAAGGAGCCCTAGGGGGAACCGTGCTTGAGGAAACAGAAGAGCTTCCCGTTCGGGTTCGGTTGCCTAAAGCAGAGCGTGCCAAGTTGTCCGATATCTCGTCGCTCGATCTGATTTCGCCGTCGATCAACGGGGAAGGCCCGCTGAAAACTATTCCTTTATCAGCAATCGGTTCCTTGGAACTCAAGCCTGAGATATCTGCGGTGACTCGGCTCGATAAGCAGCGAATGAACGAAGTAAAGGCCTATCTGCGCGCGGGCGTCTTGCCTTCGGTGGTGCTGGGCAAACTGCAAGCCCGGATGGAGTCGGCAGGCATTGAACTGCCGCCTGGCTATCATTTGTCTCTTGGCGGCGAAGCCAAAGGACGAAACCAGGCCATCGGCAACTTGATGTCGAGTGTCGGCGTGCTTATGGTTTTGATGGTCGCCACGCTGGTGCTTTCCTTTAGCTCGTTTCGGGCGGCAGCGCTGATTGGTTGTGTTGGTTTCCTGTCGGTCGGGCTCGGATTGGCCTCGCTTTGGCTCTTTGGATTTCCGTTTGGGTTCATGGCCATCATTGGAACGATGGGGCTGATTGGGGTGGCGATTAACGATTCGATCGTTGTTTTAGCGGCCCTACGTGAAGACGAAAAAGCCCGAATTGGAGATCCCTTGGCCGTGCGCGAGGTCGTCATGAAAGGGACACGCCATGTCGTCGCCACCACAGCGACAACGGTGGTGGGCTTCATGCCGCTGGTCTTAGCAGGGGGTGGTTTTTGGCCGCCGTTGGCTATTGCGATTGCCGGGGGGGTGGTCGGCGCGACAATCTTAGCACTTACGTTTGTGCCGACCGTTCACATGGTGTTTGCGAACCCGGCTGTTCTGTCCTGGTCCGGACACAAAAAGTCAGCGTCTGCCAGATCGGCCGCGACAACGCAGGCCGATCCGGTTTCGGAAGACGGGTTACCCCAATACTCTTAGTTATCGCTAACTGTTTTCTTTGAGATAACCATCTCGTCGAACAAACGGTTTTCGATGTCGTAGGCCTGGAACTCTAGCTTGGTTCCATTGATCCGGACCATGACGTAATGATGACCACGGCGAACCGTGTTCATGAAGAAGGGGCGAACCGGGCCTGGGGTTTCTAGGTTGCCCCCACCACCACCGACAATCATATAAACCGGGGCTCCTGCGACGACGGCCTTGTTCTCGCGAACCGGCCAGGTTCGTTCGTACGAATGGATGTGACCATTCCAGACGATATCGACGTTGTACTTCTCGTACAGCGGAACCAATTGCCGCGCGTCTAAGTCACCTCGGGTCGATTTGTTCGTCTTCCAGAGATTGCCATAATCATTCTCGTCGGAAGAGTAGGGGGGATGGTGGTGGCAAACAAACTTCCACGTCGCATCCGATTCCGACAACGCTTTCTCTAGCCATTTGTACTGCTCGGAATCGGGACCAACATTCCGGTTCGAGTCGATCATAAAGAAATCGGAGTTGCCGAAACGGAATTGGTAATAGTATTCCGGAGCAGGCAACGAAAAGTAATCGTAGTAGAACTTTGCATCTTGTTCGTGGTTGCCCAACACTGGGAAAGTGGGAACATGCCGCATCAGTGGGTTCATGCTTGGGAAGAAATGTTGCGTCCAATGCGATTCATTCTTTCCGGTGCTGACCAGGTCGCCAGCGTGAAGCAAGAAGCTTGGACGCTGAGCCCAAGCATAATCACCGACGGTGCCGCTGACTTTAGGGTTGCCTTGGGTATCGCTAATCACGGCGAAAGCAAACGGCGTGTCGCGTTTGACAGCCGTTTGAAAGGTGGCAACTTCGCTTGAAAGAGGTTCGTCCTCTGGTTTTAAGCGGGTTTCGGTGCGATAGAAGTATTGGGTTTCTGGTTCCAAGCCCTCGATTTTAATCTCGTGAATCTCCTTCGCGTCGGCAACCTCAATCTTTTGGGGGCATTCATCCGTTTCACCATAGTACAGCGTGGCCGAGCCAGGGCGGTTGGTGCGCCACATCACCGTCATCGAGGTTTGGGTGCCGAACTGCAGGTAAGGCTTCATGACGAAGTCAAGCGGTTCCTGTACTTCTTCGGCTGGCAGCGAAGTGAGGTTGGCATTGTGTTCGAAGTCGTGGGCGACCCAAGCTGGTTTAGCGGCCAGATCGTAGAGCACGATTTCACGAATGCGGCCTTTGTGTCCGTTGACCTCGTCGGAGTCGCAGAACGCACCTAGCACGAATGGTGTTTGCTCCGGGTAGTAAATCGGCCCTGCCTGGGCATTGCTTTCCGCATCGAGTTTGCCGTTAACAAACAACTGCATCAGCTTGCCGTCGTAGGTGGCGACCACGTGATAAAGCTTGCCCTTTTCGTACTTTGTTTTACCGGCCAGGTAGGTCAAGCGATCCGTTCCCTCGGTGCCACGCAAAGCGAACGTGAAGACTTCTTCGTTGTAACCGACGACCCAGCCTGATTCGTTCTTGCCGTTGTCTTGGACCACGCCAATGAGTCCACCCCATTTTTGTGGCTGATCGATCGAGGCAACCAACGAAACGGTCATGTGTTCGGTGGGAAGATATTTCTGGGCGTCTTTGTGATTTTCGGCTAAGAGAACCCCGCTTTCGCCGCCGGCGAAATACAACGTTTCATCATACTTCTTGCCTAGAATCTGATGCTTGCCAACGATCGTCCCATCAGGGCCGCGACGGGCACGTAGGCTGATCGCTTTGTCGGACTGGGGAACGATCGATTCCGAATCGAACCGCCAACGAGCAAGCGGATCAGGGCCATCGTGTGCCAGCACTACCTGCGTAGTCGATAGCAGCACGATCGCCAAAGTGGGTAACCAGGCAAAACGCATGATGAAAATTCTCCAAGGGAAAGTTGATTGTTGTTTGAGTGGGCTAGGGTGCGCTTAGGCTGTGTGGGCCAGTTGATCTTAGTGGCGATCGCTCACCGGCGTGCCGTGTAACGCTTCCAGGTGTGCTGAATCTTTCCAGCGATGAATGATCGCTTCAGAGAACGCCAACGCGAGAGTCATACCGTTGCCGCCGAATCCATTGACGACTAACACGTCAGGGCAAACTTCCCGCACGAAGCACATCTGGCTCGGGTGTTTGGCGTACAGACCGCTCCAGCGGCGGGCGATGTTCCAATTGGGGACATCGATAATCTTACGCAGCTCTTGCAACATCAACGCATCGATTTCCGCCTTGTCGGTTGGTTCGATATCGTCGTTGTATTCGTGCGAATCACCCAAGATCAAACCACCCCCGTCCGCTTGCGAGGCCATGACGTGGATGCCGTATCGGTCGAGTTCCGGGCAAGCTTGGGCGATCCGTTCTTTTACCGCAGCCAGAGAAGGGCAGCCGATGAACGAAGGATAGTGTCGTAGCGTGAGCCCGCTGGCAATGTGTGGCCCCAACTGCCAATTGGCTGGTTGCGCTTCGGTGAGCAACATCTGCAGCTTGCACAAAAGCAGTCGTTCGGCTTTGTGGATTTTGGGGAACAAATATTGAAAGTAGGCCCCTGTGGCGATCACGATGCGCTTAGCGGTAAACGACTGGCCGTCTGCCGAAAACGCTACGCCAGATTCGACCTTGGTGATCGGTGTCTCGAAGTGGAATTGCACCCCCAGTGTCGTAGCAAGGTAGGACGTTGCGGAACTGATCGCAATCGGAGGGGTGACACGCAGCTCGCTACGGCAATAGAGGCCACCTTGCAAATTGGTTTGATTGGCAGCCGAAGTCAGTGCAGCGATTTGTTTTGAGGTGACCAGTTCGATATCGAGGCCATCGGCAGCGGTTGAAGCAGCAAACTCCTTCAGCACGGCCATCTCGTCTTCATGGTGTGCCAAGTGGAGCGAGCCGCAAGTGTGCACCGGAAATCCAGCGGCTGCACCTAGTTCTCGCCACAAAGAACGGCTGCGGAGGGCGAGAGCCCGCTGAGGTCCGGCTGGCTGACCGACCGGCCAAACCATGCCAAAGTTGCGAATGCTGGCCCCTTCGGCTCGTGAGTTGTTATCGAAGACCGCCACCGATTGGCCTTGTTTGGCCGCTGCCCAAGCATGCCCCAGACCGACAATTCCACCACCGATGACAATTAAGTCGAAATCCATAAACGTGCGCGTCCTTTTGCAGAGATATTATCCTGACCGGTTGCTTGTTTCCGCCAGCGGAATCGGCCAGAGCTACTGATGATGGACGATTATGTCAGCCCAGGGGACGCGCGACGATGACATTTTGCGTCGATTTGATTGATGATTTGCCCCCTCGTCTTAACTTCATCTTGACGAAGTTGGTCCACATACGTGATTTTCTGGTTATTGCAGCGCGCACGCGAAGATAGCTTCATGTTGCAGACGTTTGGCGGTAACAGAAACTAAAAGAGCGAACGCAGGTTAGCCCAAAGCTACTTCAATCTTTTCGCAAATCTGTTCGACGTTTAGCCCGTCGCACGCGATCGTGATGTCGGCGTATTCGGAGTAGAGTTGGTTGCGCTCGTGGAAGAGATGCTCTAGTGTTTGCCCCGGTTTTAAGGCAATGCCGCGCGTGGCCATGTTCGACAAACGCTCTTCGAGGGTCTTTAGGCCGGTCTTTAAGAAGACAACCTGGCCGAGTTTTTTCAAGTGGGCCATCCCCTCCGGCCCGTAAACAACACTGCCGCCGGTGGCTACCACATGATAGTCAACGTCAACGCTTAATACGGCTTCTTCCTCGATCTGACAGAACGCTGCGAAACCCTCAGAGTCCATTATCTCTTGCAAGGTTCGCTGCTGCGTAGTTTGGATGATCAGGTCGGTATCGACGAATTGACGATTAATTCGTTTGGCCAAAACCACCCCAATGGTGCTTTTGCCGGAACCTGGCATGCCGATCAGAGTGACATTGTGGGAAGCTGCAGCGGCCATTGAGAATCCTGAAACGAAATATTCTGCGTGAAATCGTATTTGCTATCTCACGCGAAACCCCTTTTTTTGCCAAGACCGAATCGCCGCCAATTGAGGGCGAAAGACGAACAAATTGCGGACTTCCCAAAAATGGTTACTGACAGGGGAATCGGGATAGAATCGTGGCCCCGTCAAAGAGTAGAATTAGCCGGTTCGGATTCGCGCGAATCCTTTAAGTATGTCCCTGAGGCATCGTTCTATATGACCAAGAAGTCCGAGATCGAAAACAAGCTTGCAGTGAAACAGGCCCTTGCCGACAAATACCGTCGCATGGCAGGTCGCACTCACAGTGTTCCGGCTAAGGCCAAGTTTCTTCGCCGCAGCGAATGTTACCAGCGTCAAGCTGGCGTGATCGGCAAAGCCCTGGCCATCTAAGTATTGGCTAGGCAAACCTCTTGCGGCCAACACTCAGTTGGCCGCGACTGAACGCAAAACGCTCGGCACGTTTTTGGGAACGTCCCGAGCGTTTCTTTGTTTCGCTTCGCATTTCCTGGTCGCAAATTCCAGCGACTAGAAAATGGCAACGTTAGGAAGCCGCAACCGTTTTATTACCAGACGGCTGCTGTAGCGTGAATTCCGGCAAGCGGACCAGTTCGCCACCTTTCATGGTCGATTCGTGGGCACAGATGCCAACGCAAGTCCAGTTGGCGGAGGTTACCGCATTAGGACGTGGGTCGCGATCTTCCAGCAGGGAGCTGATCATCTCGTTGACCAAGTGGGGGTGCGATCCGCCGTGGCCGCCACCTTGGATGAACGAAAGATGCGCGGCATCTTCGATCGACTGCGTAAACTTCTGAATCGGTTCGGGCAGCAAGTGAGCAAAGTCGGGAATTTCGACATGCGAGGCGATCTCTGGCTCTGGCTTCTTGGCGGTATGCAGCACGTGCGGTTCCCCTTCGACGAGCGACCACTCGAAGCTTTGCTTGGTGCCGTAGACATCGAAGCTTTCTCGATATTGACGAGCCGTATCGAACAGGAATCGCCAGATGTGGGCGGCGACGTCGCTATCCTTGATCTTGATATGGCACGATTCGACCGCGTAGGGGTTGCCGGACTTCTTGGCCAGTTCGTTGTTGATGCTGCCTGAACCGAAGCAACTAACGTACTCGGCCAGCCCATCCACCAAGCCCAGCACTGGGCTGACAACATGCGTGGCGTAGTGCATTGGGATCATTCGTTCCCAGTATTCCGGCCAACCTGCCATGTCTTGCGGGTGCGAAGCTTGCATGTACTGGATCTTGCCCAGTTCGCCCGATTCGTACAGTTGCTTGATGAAGAGGTATTCACGGCTGTAAACGACCGTTTCGGCCATCATGTACTTCAGGCCCGTTTCGGCAACTTTTTCGACAATTTGACGGCATTCGTCGATTGTCGTGGCCATCGGAACGGTACACATGACGTGTTTGCCGGCATCAAGGGCCTTGAGCGACATCCACGCATGGTCAGGAATTGGGGAGTTGATATGGACGAAGTCGACTTGCGGATCGGCTAAAACGTCGTCGTACGACGTGTATCGCTTCTCGATACCGAACATATCCCCCGACTTCTGCAAAGCGGCCTCATCACGTCGGCAAATCGCGTACACGTTGGCGTTGGGGTGGGCTTGATAAATCGGAATGAATTCAGCTCCGAATCCGAGTCCGATCATTGCCACGTTAAATGTCTTGTCACTCATGTTCTGTACCTGAGAGGGGTAAATGACGAGGTGTAGGTTCGAGGGTTGATCCTTTTTAACCTACAAAATATGTTAACAATAGCCATGAGAAAACCCGCAAACTAATGGAGATATTTCACAGCGGAGGGAGATTTGCCGCCATAAATAGGCTATCATGCGATTCTCAAAGTCCATTCTTCTCATCTTTATCATCTTTTTGCTTCCTTCGACACGAGGACGACATCATGATTCCGCCTCGCAAAGAGGTTGCCCTGCTCATCGAAACTTCCAATGAATATGCGCGAGGGCTACTCGATGGTGTCGTGCGTTATATGGAAGAATTTCAGCGCTGGTCAATCTTCCTGCCCGAGCAAGGCCGTGGAGCGAAACCGCCGAAGTGGCTCAAGCAATGGAAAGGGGACGGGATCATTGCGCGGATCGAAACTCCTGAGATTGCAACGGCCATGAAGCAGATGCCGATGCCGATCGTCGATGTCAGCGCCGCGCGTCTCATGCCCGACTTGCCCTGCGTTGAAACGGACGACCGCGCGATTTGCCAACTGGCGGTCGAACACTTGCTGCAGCGTGGTTTTGCCAACTTTGCTTTCTGTGGCGATTCGTCGTTCGCGTGGAGTAAGTGGCGCGAGAAGTATTTTGTCGAGGCGCTTGCCGAGCAAGGCTACGGCTGCCATGTGCTCGATCTGCCAACCAGTGAAGACGGCAAGGAATCAAACCCTCGGAACATGCAACGGCTCGATCGATGGATCGAGCGGCTGCCTCAACCGATCGGTATCATGGCATGTTACGACATTCGGGGCCAACTCCTCCTGGAAGCTTGTCGCGAGTTGGAAATTGACGTCCCACGTCAGGTAGCAGTCATCGGTGTCGATAACGATCGGCTGCTGTGCGATCTTTGTTCGCCGCCACTTTCCAGCGTGATCCCTGATAGCCGTCGTACCGGTTTTGAAGCGGCTCGCTTGCTCGACCAGATGATGAAAGGGGAGCCGGTTCGGCATAAACAACTGTTCATTCCCCCGCTCGGCGTGGCTACCCGGCGTTCGACCGACGTGCTGGCAACCGACGATCCGTTGGTGGGCATGGCGATGCAGTTCATCCGTGAACATGCTTGCGATGGAATTAACGTGGGAGATGTTCTAAAAGCGGTTGAAAGTACCCGCCGAGTGCTTGAATACCGTTTCAAGCAAATCACCGGCCAAACCCCGCACGAAGCGATCGTGCATCAGCGGATCGACAAGGTCCGACAATTACTGCACGACACCGACCTTAGTATTGGCGACATCGCAGACCGGGCCGGCTTCGAGCATGTCGAATACATGAGCGCTACTTTCCGGAAGAAGACCGGCCTCTCACCAACCGCCTATCGCCGCAAAGTTCAGCCGAGCTAACAGCACGCGGGCCTAGGGCATCATTTCCAATCGCGCGAGTTCTGCTCGGGCGAAATCGACTTCGGCTAACGTATATAAGGCTTCCGCATCTTGGGGGGCTATCGCCAGGCAAGCGGCCAGGTTTTGCTTGGCAGCCGCATATTGTTCGAGCGATGTTTAAATCTGGGCTCGGATGATCAAGGTAATGGTGTCTTCAGGTGCCATTTCCCAAAAGCGTTTAAATCGATCACGGAACTTTCGAGATCGCTCAAGCAAAATTTGTCGAGACCAGCGAGATACCCTCTGTGGCAATAATCTACTCGCCAAGTTGATAGGTTTCGTCTGCTGCCAGCAGCAGACCACCATACAGCGACGTGAAACCAGCAATCAAAAAAGTGCCCAAGCGTTGCATTGTGATGCCTAACTATTGGGGGAGCGTTCAGAAAAGTGTGGTAACTAGTGAAACGCTGCCTTCATCTTCTAAGCGGTTGCCGCTTCGACGGCACATCTTTACACTGAAAAGCCACCGCAAACCTTGTATCAAATGAGACAGTGATCCGGATTTTGCGGTTTGATCACATTCAACCAGGCGAGGCAATGGAATCAACCTCCACCGTCACATCCGACCAATTGCTGGCGACCATGCACAAATATTGGGGCTACGAATGTTTTCGCCCCTTGCAGCAGGAAGCCATGCAATCGGTGCTGGACGATCGCGACTCGGTCGTCGTTATGCCGACTGGCGGAGGCAAGTCGCTTTGTTACCAAGTGCCGGCCCTCTGCAAGCCTGGCTTGGCGGTGGTGGCGTCGCCGTTGATTTCGTTAATGAAAGACCAGGTCGATGCCTTGGCAGCATGCGGCATTCGGGCGGCGTGCATCAACAGCACAATTACCTTGAGTGAACGCCGCGAGATTGCAGCTGATATTCGTAGTGGAGCGACCAAGATTCTTTACCTGGCCCCTGAGCGCCTTTTGTCCGAGCGGACGCTTGATTTCCTGGCCGAAGCGAACGTTTCGTTCTTTGCGATCGACGAATCGCACTGCATTAGCGAATGGGGGCACGACTTCCGGCCAGAATACCGCATGATGCGGATGCTGAAGGACCGCTTCCCAGGCGTTGGGGTGCATGCTTACACCGCCACAGCGACCGAACGCGTGCGACAAGATATCGCCCAGCAGTTGGGCTTGGTTGATCCTGAATTGCTGGTCGGTTCGTTCGACCGCCCGAACCTGATGTACCGGGTCGTGCGGCGGAAAGATCGTTTCGCCCAGATTCAAGAAGTAATCGCCCGCCACCCTAACGAATCAGGCATTGTCTATTGCATCCGCCGAGCCGATGTCGAATCGATTGCCGAACAACTTAATAGCGTCGGCATCAAAGCACTCCCTTACCATGCTGGCCTCAGCGACGAACAACGCCAAGACCATCAAGACGCGTTCATCAAAGAACGGGTCGACGTCGTCGTTGCCACGGTGGCGTTTGGTATGGGTATCGATAAGTCGAACGTTCGCTACGTGGTCCACGCCGGGATGCCCAAGTCGCTGGAAAGTTATCAGCAGGAAAGTGGCCGGGCCGGACGTGATAGCCTGGAAGCGGAATGCGTGTTGCTGTATTCCAGCGGCGACATGATGACCTGGAAGAAAATGCTCGGCGACCTGCCTGACGCAGCACAGAAATCGGCGTTCCATTCGCTGGAAGCCCTCGATCATTTCTGCATCGGCACCGAGTGTCGCCATCGTATGTTGGTTAGCTACTTCGGGCAAGAACTCGAAGAAGAAGAGTGCGAGGCCTGTGATGTTTGCCTGGGAACGGTCGATCTGGTCGAAGATGGGCTGGTGCTAGGTCAGAAGATCTTGTCGTGCATTGTCCGGACCGGTGAACGTTTCGGTGCGGATCACAATGCTAAAGTGCTGTGCGGCTCACGCGATAAGCGGGTGCTTGAATTCGGACATGACGAATTAAGCACTTACGGCCTGCTTCAAGATCAAAGCATCCGCGCCGTTAGGACCTGGATTGAGCAACTGGTGGGACAGCGTTTCCTCTCGAAGACGGGGGAATACAACATTCTGAAGCTGACCGACAGCGGACGCCAATTGCTGCGCGGCGAGATCACTCCGAAGCTCACCAAGGCGGAAGCCGAGAAAGCGGATAGCCCCAAACGCAAAGGGAAGGCCGACGATTGGGAAGGTGTCGATCGTGGGCTGTTTGAATCGCTGCGGACGCTGCGACGAGACAAAGCGGCCGAGGCGGGCATCCCGGCGTACATTGTGTTCGGTGATAGCTCGCTTCGCGAAATGGCGCGGCATCGTCCCTCCACGCTCGAAAGCTTCCGCTTAATGAAAGGGGTCGGCGATAAAAAGTGCCAAGACTACGGCGAGACGTTCACCCAGCACATTGTCGCTTATTGTCAGCAAGAAGGTCTGGAAGTCGATGCGCTGGAAACCGAGGTGGTCGCTGCCCCTCGCCGAGAACCGCCCAAGAATCAATCACCGGCCCTCAAAGATGCGTTCACGCTGTTCGCTAAAGGGAAAATGGTGGACGAAGTCGCCGCGATTATCGGTCGGGCCAATACTACCGTCCAGGGCTACCTCGAACAGTTCATCCGCGAACAAAAGCTGGAAGATCCTACCGCCTGGGTTACCGGTGAAACGGCCCGCCGCGTGGAAGCCGCTCTGGAAGAATGCGGCCAACGAGCACTCAGGCCCATTTACGAACACCTGGGAGAAGAAGTGCCGTACGAAGAAATCCGGATTGTGATTGCCTGTTTACAGAACCGGGAATCGGCTTGAGGTAGCCAGTGAACGCCCCATCGGCAGACGACCAGAAAGCGGAACCCAAGACAGACCGTAGCCGACACGCCGAACCTTGGTGGTGGGATGGATGTGCCCTGCAACTGTTCGACGGATGCGGCGTCGGCTGCTTACTGATGGTCTTCTTTATACCCGTTTCTAAAGCTGGTGACGTCGGAGGATGACGGCGAGTTTCGAATTCACTGGGCAGACGGAATTGGGGTAATCGCCTTGTTTTCCGTACTACTCGCCTACGAGGTGCAGTGGGCCGGACAACTCAACATGCTTCAGCAGATGGGAGTCTCGCTGCTCATTGGATTAACGTGGGGCGGTGTCATGGCGATCCTCCGGCTGAATTTCATTGGCTGTTTGTCGGGATCAATATAGTGCCGATCTGGTGGTTTTTTGCCGCAGTCGTACGGTTTTATGCGGGGCTTTGATTCCGTTGAACTACGCTGCTTTGAAAACAACAACATTGAGTGCGATAGATCTGGGCAAGAAACACAAAAGCACGTCGACATCGCGTTAGGGAGAAAAACGCAACGTCGACGTGCTTAGAGGCAACTTCAAAAGGTTTACAGTTCTTGAGCTTGAATCATCCAGAGATGTTTCTCCAGGGCGCTGGAAACCGCGATCAGCATGTCCTGGCTTACCAGGTCTAAGTCGTCAAGTTTTTCAATTCCTTCACGCAGCTCGCCAATGGTCGTTTGCAAGGCATCGGCGACCGCTTGAATGGTTCCATCGACGCTGACGAAGCCGGTATCGTACGACTTCAAAGGCGTCTCTTTGGCGACGGTGCTCGACCGCCCATCGGGAGAAAAACCGATCATCACAATCCGCTCGGCCACTTCATCGGAAGCATCCCGGGTGGTCAGGATGATCTCGTCAAGCTGGAGATGGATCGAACGGAAGTTCTTTCCCACAACATTCCAGTGAGCTTGTTTCAGCGTTAGGGAAAGATCGATCAAAGCGATCAAATTTTTTTGAAGTTCTTCCGAAGTCGGTTTGGCTTTATCTTCTGGCAGGACGTGGCGTTTGAATTTCATGGTCACGGGGACTCTCCTGGTTGTTGATATGCGAACAGTATGAGGCTCGCCAGAAAGCTCTGCCGAACGTCACCAGCGAATGTGAAAATGGCGTGCCAAAGATCGTGAAAATCGCTATAGATACCGCGATATCTTAACGGGACCGAATTAGGTCGCTAATTCGTCGGCAGATTCACTGGTCGATGGGCGATACCCTGATTTTCAGGGGGTACCAAAAGCTTAGCCCGCAGTGGTTGAGGGGCAACCAAACTGACGGCAAACAGTTCGGCTAGGCAAGAGGTACTAGGCAGGGAGGCCTAATTTTACCTAGGCGGATTCCAATCGGCCATTTCCGATTGCCCATAGATCATTTACAATTTGGTAAATCCCTGGCCAGGAGGCGTTTATGCCAAAATTGTTAGTCATCGACGACGATCGCACCGTTCACCGTTTGGTGGAAAAAACCTTTGAAGAAACAGGGGTAACGACGGTTTGTTGCAGCCTAGCCGAAGATGGTTTGAACCTGATTCGGACGGAATCCCCGGATGCGCTCCTGCTTGATATTATGCTGCGGGAAGCCAATGGTTTAGAGTTGGCCACGCAGATTCGCCACTTAGACCCAAAATTGCCCATCATCTTCATCACCGCGATGAACGATAGTGATACCGCGATTCAGGCCATGTCGCGCGGGGCGTACGACTACTTGCTGAAACCCCTCAACAAGCAGGAAGTTCAGGACCTAGTCGAACGGGCTTTTGATACCCGGCGTTTGATGCAGTCGCCCGTCCACATGCAGGAAGCGACCTCGTCCAACGAGCAAGGTGATTTGCTTGTTGGACGTAGCCAAGGGATGCTGGACGTTTATAAGAAGATTGGCCGAGTGGCTCCCCAAGATGTGGCTGTCATTATCTTGGGTG
This sequence comes from Bremerella cremea, assembly GCF_003335505.1. Lineage (NCBI taxonomy): Bacteria > Pseudomonadati > Planctomycetota > Planctomycetia > Pirellulales > Pirellulaceae > Bremerella > Bremerella cremea. Next base: position 396,872 of record NZ_QPEX01000010.1, on the reverse strand, counting down.
AAAGTGGTACCGGCAAAGAGCTTATCGCTCGGGCCATCTATCATCACAGCAGCCGCCGAAACGAATGCTTCATGGCGATCAACTGCGCCGCGTTGTCCGATACTTTGCTCGAGAGCGAGCTGTTTGGGCATGAAAAGGGAGCATTTACTGGGGCCGACCGTCGCCATATCGGAAAGTTCGAGCAGTGCAACGGCGGCACGATTTTCCTCGACGAAATCGGTGACATGTCTCCCTCGACGCAAAGCAAAGTGCTGCGGCTGCTGCAAGAGCAGAAGTTCGAGCGTGTGGGCGGGACAGAGACCATCGAGACCGACGTCCGAATCATCTCGGCCACCAATCGTGATCTTGAACAGATGATTGAAGACGGCGAGTTTCGCTTGGACTTGTACCATCGACTCAACACATTCCAAATTAACCTGCCGCCGTTAAGAAAGCGTGGTGGGGATGTGCAGTTGTTGCTGGAACACTTTTTGTCACGCTTCAATAAATCGCTGAAAAAGCATATTTCGGGAATCTCCGACGAAGCCGTTAAAATGCTGCTTGGCTATTCCTGGCCTGGCAACATCCGCGAATTGCAGGCCGTCTTACGTAAAGCCATGTTGATGGCCGTGGGACCAGTGCTTGTGCCAGAGTTTTTCCCCAGCGAGTTACATGGAGAGGGAGAGGACATTGCTCCCCCAGCCGAGGTCAAGCCGACGGCCAGACCCGGCGAAGACTTTCAGCTTTTCCTCAGTGAACTCGAAGCGGCCAATTCCACCGAGATGTATGCCGAAGCACTCGAGTGGATGGAACGCCAGTTGATTACCCGGGTGTTGACGGTCACCGAGGGGAATCAATCAAAAGCCGCAGAAAAGCTGGGCATTACGCGAGGAAGTCTTCGCAATAAGATTCGCTCGCTGAACATCTCAATCGACCACGTCATCAGTTCGGATGAATAGTATCGTTTGAGGCTTTGCTCCTTGGACGAACTGTTGGCGTACGTTTGTATTCTTGCGCTTGAAGATTGCGTAGACGGTTAAAGCTGTCGCGAATCTCAAGCAACTTAAGCAGATGGGTGGTGAGCCGTTTTCGCCAAGCAGAATCAGAAATCTGGTCGATCAACGCTCGAAAACGGCGGATCATCCGTTCTTCTGTCTGAATGATCTCGCACATGACATAGCGAGATCGCGATAGATCCCCAAATTCTCGTAAACGTTGACCCAAGGCGCGAATCTGGTTGAGAAATGGAGTGGCCAAGGGGGTTTCGTTGCGGAGATCGCCTTGTGCCAACTTCAGCAGTTGCGTCTCTAAGTCGCCATGTTCGCTGGCCAAATGGTATAGCTGCATGGCCATTTCCGTGTTGCTTACCTTCCCAGCAGAGTCGAGCAGAATCTGTTGATATTCACGGAGACCTTCTACGACCTCAGCAAGGATTATCTGGTGACCTAATTTAGGCATTTCAGGAGCATTCATTTCGAGACCTTCACCTTTCGGGAGAGTTTGCGTCAATTGAAATGAACAGCATGTGGTTGCAAAAGGGAAGCTCTTTGGGAGGCATGGGTAGGGAATTCATAAACGAATTGAAATGCAATAAGTACGAATTCCAAGGACGCCTGGGGTCGTCCTGCTGGTTGCTAACGCACACGTCCTGTTTGTTCTTAACAAGAGTTTCCTTGCTGTTCGCACAATAAAAGAAGGAGGGCCCATGGGGCTGCCCTCCTCACTTTATTGGCTCAAGTTTGGTTGATTAAGCTGCTCAGTAGAGTCAGCTTCTACAACCTAAACCTAAGCTACTGGACGGCGAACGGCACCGCCGATCAAACCGATCACAAATAGGACGATAAAGACGAAGAACAAGATCTTCGCGATCCCTGTTGCGGCCCCGGCGAGACCACCAAAACCAAGTGCAGCGGCGATCAGAGCGATAACCAAAAATGTCAGTGCCCAACTCAACATGATAAAGTTCCTTTATGGAAAGACTTCTGAAATGGTCGTTTGTTCAATCTCGCGGAGTCGATTGTCGTCTCCGTCGTTTGACTGACTATTACTAATGCACGCCCCGTGCCAAAACTCGAGGAATCGTGAATAAGTAGCTATTTCGAGGCGAAAACGGCTTGCTGCTTCGGGTGGCAACCAACTTGTATAGGAGTGTGTGGTCTCACTGGAACCAGAATGGTTCGGAAGAAGCTAAAGTGGCGATTGGCAGCTTCGATTTGCCTGACCGGAGGCAAGTGAGACGCCCGGCGAGTCGTGGCGTCCGCTAGAAGGGATGAGAAGCGACGTGGAAGGAATGCCTGAGAAAGCCAACCTTTAAACCTTACGGTAGTTGGCCAGGGCTTTATCGAGTTCCTGCATTTCGCTGCGGAGCTTAGCCAGCTCTTTGGCGGCGTTTTGGAGGCTACCGTTCTTGCCCAGCAGCTCCAGATTGTACGAGGTGTTCACCACCCGCTGAGCTCCAAGATTTGCGGCGAGCCCTTTTAAGCTATGTGCGGCGCGGTGAAGGTCGCCGGTATGCTTCTTTTCAATCGCGTCGGCAATTTCCGCCACAAGCACTTTCGAGTCTTCGTCGTAATAGGTAATGAAGTCGGCGAAAAGTTCTTGGTCGTGCCCTAAGCGATTCATCGCCCCTGCATAGTCGACAATCGGGACCGACTTGGATTGAAAGAGTTGCTCCTCCGGCGATTTGCTGGTCGGAGCATGATCCTCGGCGACACTTTCAAGCAAGCCGAGCAGTTGCTTCACATCAAGTGGCTTGGCAACGTATGCGTCCATGCCGGCTTCCAGGCATTTCTCCCGGTCGCCACGCATGGCATGGGCTGTCATGGCGATAATGGGGGTGGTCGTGTCGGAATTGCGTTCGAGTGCCCGAATCACCGAGGTGGCTTGAAACCCGTCGAGAATCGGCATCTGCACGTCCATTAAGACAACGTCGAACTTTTGTTTCTTGAACAGCTCGACCGCTTCTCGTCCATTCTGAGCGACAGAAACGGAATGCCCCCGCTTCTTGAGCATCGTCGTAACCACTTTCTGGTTGGCGGGAGTGTCTTCCGCGACAAGCACCGACAGCGAGGCGAGTGGTTGATTCGTCGAGATCGTGTTTTCAGAGGAAGTGGAAGGGGTAGGAAGCGAGGCCAGTCTCATCGCTCGTAAGATGGCACGAATCAATTCGGTTTGTGTTACCGGTTTCTGCACGTAAGCGGCAATCGGACTGGTTTCCTCATGCTCTTCAAAATCTTTCCGGTCGGCGGACGACACCATTAGCAGCACTGGGGATTCGCTATCAGGGCACAGGCTTCTAACACGCTGCGAAAGCTCGTAGCCGTCCATGCCTGGCATCAACGCATCGACGATGACCAGAGGGAACTTCATCCCGTTGTCCAGGTTCTGCCGCAAGATCCCTAGGGCTTGCTCGGCGTCGTTGGCGGTAATCGGTTTCATGCCCCAGGTCGTAAGCGTTTCCGCGATGATCTTACGATTTGTCGCGTTATCGTCCACGATCAGCACTGGCAAATCATGAAGCTTATCGAAGGGAAGAGAATCCAGCGTATCGCGGTTCTGACGAGATGGCAGTTCAAAGGACAGGCGAAACGAGAACAAGCTTCCCTTGCCCACGGTACTTTGCAAGGACAGCCGTCCTCCCATGATCCGGAGCAACTCTGCGGTGATTGCCAGGCCGAGCCCGGTGCCGCCATGGATGCGTGTCGAAGAGGAATCGACTTGCGTAAAAGGTTCAAGAATGCGTTGCTGCTCTTCGGCTGGCACACCGATCCCCGTGTCTTTCACCGAGAATCGAAAGCGTGCCTCGTCGGGCCAGATACGAACCACTTCGACGACCACCACCACTTCGCCGGCATCGGTAAACTTAATGGCATTGCCAACCAGGTTGGTCAAAATTTGACGCAAACGAATCCCATCGCCAATTACCTCGCGGGGGAGGTCACGAGGGACATGGCAAACCAATTCTAGCCCCTTCGCGAACGCCTGGTTCGACAAGGCTTTGATCGAGTCTTCCACGACGTCGGAAAGATTAAATGGCTCTTTGACGACGGAAAACTTTCCTGATTCCAGCTTCGAGAAATCGAGAATGTCGTTCAGCAGAGTAAGCAACGACATCGCGGAATCTTTAGCGGTGGTCAGGTAATCACGCAGGGTAGGAGTAAGCTCTTCGGCCAATGCCATGGATGTCATGCCGATGATGGCATTCATCGGCGTCCGCAGTTCATGACTGACATTGGCGAGGAACTCGGCCCGGGCACGACTGGCGCGAATGGCAGAATCGCGGGCCCGTTGCAGTTCCTCGTCGGCGCGGCGACGTTCGGTGATGTCTCTTTCGATACTGGAAGATCCGACAATCTGGCCAGATGAATCGATTACCGGCGAGAGGGTCACACTCACATGGATCTTTTTGCCGTCTTTACGACAGCGAACCGTTTCAAACGCTTCCACGCGTCGACCTGCTACCCGAGCCGATAGAAGTTCGTCTTCTTCAAACTTCTGATCGTTAGGCAAGATGAATCCAATGGTCTCTCCTACGGCTTCCTCGGCAGAGAAACCGTAAACGAGTTCCGCGCCATAATTCCAGCTTGTAATGCGACCATCGAGCGACTTCCCAATAATGGCGTCGTAAGAAGAGTCGACAATGGCTGCGAGACGAGCACGTTGTTGTTCAAAACGCCGTGATTGGGCAATTTTGCCAATCTGCTCGCCTACGCGGCGAACGATATCCAATAAGGCTTGATCTTGCTGGACCTTATCAGTGTGGAAGAATTCCAGAATTGTTACCACATCGCCGTCAGCGATCACAGGAAAGCCAAACGCGGAGCGAATAGGAGAGCCTTTGTGGGAACTCATCCGAATCATTTGCTTGACTTCAGACTCGTCGAACCAAACCGGCTCACGACGTTTCCAAATCGCCCCTGGCATGCCCTCGCCAAAGCGGAAGTGGGTGAGTTGAGTTTTCTCGACAAAGTCCGCAATATCGAGCCCTGTTTTTTGATGCCAGATGTGCGACGAGGCTAACATCAAACCGCTATCGTATGGCATCCAAACATGGCCGATGGGCCAGTCAATTTGCGTACAAATGATGTCTAGCAAACGTTGTAAAGATTCAGCGAAAGTTACGGCTGTGGCTGCTTGCGACGTTGCCTGGCTTAGTAATTCTGCTTCCAGTAATTGTTTACTGTGCAGTTCTTCTTCTTGCCGCCACTCGGTAATATCACGGACGAAAGCATTGAAGTAGATCTGATTCGAGATAATCACTCGACCGATCGAAAGCTCTACCGGAATCAGGTTGCCATCGGCTCGGCGAGCAAGCAATTCAATCCGCTGGTCGCTGGCTCCCTTATCGGTCAAGCTGCGAATGCTAGAAACGATCTCTTGTAGGTCTTGTGTTTTGAATAAGTCAGAAAGTCGCAGACGAGTGACTTGCGTAGGCCAAAGAAACGTGGCGTTTGCAGCTTGGTTCCAATCAACAATCTCCCCGTAATCATTGATCGCGATGATTGCATCGGGTGAGGCGTTTAAGATAGCCCGAAGACTCTCATCCCAAAGTTTTCCTGCTGTAGGCTTTAACGACATTGAGTGAGTTGCCTGTTGTGGATCGCTTACACCGAGACAATCCCGTCTCGATCTATTTCATTATTCGTAAGGTTGTCATACTTCGCGATGCGAGACAAGAAACTTACCATCTTCATCAAGTTTGAAAACCATCGCACAAGGTCTTCTTGATTTTTCGGCTAGGTGCTTCATGTTTAGCTGAGTTGGTCACCATCTTGGGACCATCTTGGCCAAACTTAATACATAAGGTCGCAAAGTTGTTGTGGTACAAATGGTGCTTAGCCTGACTTCCGCCTGAATCAAACATCAAGGCCAGTTCTCTTAGGCAATTCGCAACAGGATAAACAAGATAGCCTAGAAGATGTATATCCCAGTGTCCGTTACCAAAGGTAATGGCTTTACTAAACGACTAGGAAAGCATTACCACTATTAGCAACTTTTATGCCATCAAACGATTTTCTTGAGATCGGTATGGCAGAACCTCGCTTCTGGTCGCTTTTCGATCAAGTTGTTGTGACAAGATCGGCTAGTTGATCGCATTCCGGCCACACTGATCGACGAACCTATACTTACCGGCTCGCAAATGTTCCCTAAGTCAATTAGAGGGAACGAATTGGCCTGTTTTAGCGATGTTGGCACATGAGCTGCATTTGGGCGTTGGTTACCCAATAAGGGGGCAAAGTGAATTGGGTGCTTTGGCAACAACACACAAAAAAAGGAACAATTCGATGAAACGTACACGAAATGGTGGGGCATTGGCAGGTCTTCTCGCTACCGTCGCTATCTTGGCGATCCTTTTCTTCGGGGTTGGCTTCGGGATGGGGTGGGTGCATTTCAGCGATAACCCAGATAAGAGCACCATTGAAATCGACAAAGTTCAGCTCAAGGAAGACACCGAAAAGGCAACCGATGCCACTAAGAAGTTCATCAACGAATCCGCAAATTCGTTAAAAGAAGGTGCGGAACAACTGGAGCATGAGTCGGACGAACATCTATCGCCAAGCGTCGACATGCAAAATCAGTAGGTTCGGCGGACGGGCTTCCCTTCAAATCGATCGCTACGATTGCAATCTCTAGTGGCGAATAACCCCTATGCTTCGGTATGGGGGTTATTCATTTCTTGTCAGAGCGTCGGCAAACAGACGCGCGAGATGATCGATGATCGGCCACGCAAAGGACCGAAAAAAAGAAATTGGAAGGTTTTAGCCAGTGTGGCATGCCGCTTGCGGTTGAGTTTCCCAGACTTGGGCCGGTGCTCAAGACACTTCGCGGGATCGCGAACTCATCATGTCTACACGGCAGGAGGGCTAGGTCATGTCACTTGAAACGAAAACTAAATTGACGCCTGAAACCATTTCAAGCGTGCAAGAACTCATTCATATCAATGTCGATAGCCGGAATACGTTCCAGGAATTAGCGGATGGTACGGCGAACTCGTCCGTTGCGATCATGTTTCGTGAACTCGCATCCGAACGAAACCGTAACGTTGCCGAGTTGGAGTCGTTGTTGAATTTCAACGATGCCACGATAGAAGAAACAGGCAGTCTCGCTGGTGCCGCACATCGCTTGCTTATCAGTCTGCGAGCCACACTGGGTGCTGGCACAACGACCATGCTCAACGAAGCGGAAGCAGCAGAAGAAAGTATTGAAAAGAAATACGAAGAGGTGCTGACACGCGACCCAGGTTCGGCAGTTAGCGACATTCTTCATCGCCAATTTGGCGGCATACGCGCTGCACATCAACGTGTTCGCGCCATACGAGATGCCCATCGTCGGGCCAACTAAGAAGTCTGAAGTTCAGGAATTCGATTCCCAGACAACCATTGAATTGTTTTTTCAAAAGGATATACGGCCATGAGTACCGTCGCAAAGAATGAAGGAACCGCTGACATTATTCGTATCCTCTTGGCGATTATTTTACCGCCACTGGGAGTCTTCTTTGAAGTCGGGTTAGGGCTGCACTTCTGGCTCAACATCCTGCTGACTATGTGTGGTTTTGTGCCAGGTATTATCCATGCCGTTTGGGTTATCTTGCGTAAGTAAGACTAGTCCGGCAAACAGACGGTAGGATAGCAATTCGCAGTTGAATTCCTACCGCACGGCATCGTCCGAGTTGCCCAGCACGCCCATATCTTCAAGCTTCGTCAGACAACTTGAAGGTGTGGGCGTGCTTTATGCGCTAGTTGGTCATCGCTGCAGATGTTGGGAGTATTGTTAAGGACGAACTAGATCTTGCTTGCTGTAGATTGGCAGGTGCCGATAGTAGACTTCCAGCATGTAGGTGCAAAGGCAAGTCATAAAGAGCCGACCTGCTTTGATGCCGTATTCGTCGTAAGCGGGGTCCCAACTGCCTTTCTCTCGTCCGGTTTGAACTTGATTCTCAGGGACGACTTGTCGTAGTTTGGCATTCCAATCACGCCAGGCGTTCCCTTCTGCGTGATGCGCGACCTGGGTGGCGTAGTACCAATAGTAGACGTTGGGTTCTTTCCACTGGATGGGGTTTTTCAAAATGTACTGCATCCCATCGAGCAAGCGAGGATCGTCCTGTTGCCAACCAAGATACTGGCGACAAAGAAGGCCCTCGGCGGTCATCGTCGGGGTGGGGCGTTCGGCCGATTGGTCTCGATATTGATAACGGCTACCTAGCAGGAACATGCCGTCTTCTTTGGGCGTCGAAGAGACACTCGCTAGAAACCTATCGACATTGGTCAGTGTTTCCTCAGGGACTTCTAAATTGGCCATGCGGGCGCTTTGTAAGGCCATTAAAAACCAACCGGTTACTGAAAGATCGGACTCTAATCCCGGTGTATACCGCCAGCCACCTTCCGGTGCTTGCCACGAAACGGCATAGTTGATGGCCGCTTGAGCTTTCGGTTTTAGCTCGGCATCCCCGGTCATCGCGTAAAGCTCGCACAAGGCGATCGTTGCTTGGGCTTGCGTGTAGGGGCGGTGTTGATTGGGCATCGTGTCGCGATCGAGGAAACTCCCATCGGAACTCAACCGACCGAACAGAAAGCTCCAACCTCGGGCAACGACCTTGGCATGATCGCCGCTTCGATCGGTATGACCGGCACCTTGGAATGCTAAGAGAGCCATGGCGGTTGCTGAGACTTTGTTTTCAATGCTGGAACCATCCGAGTAGGGCCCCGTCAGACTCCACGAGCCATCTCGACCTTGGTTGCGTTTGAGCCAGGCCAAAGCTTCCGCGACTGCTTGCTCGGTCGTCGCGCTGCCACCGTAGGCTTGGATTAAAGCGCGCTTCGTGGCTCCCTCGCCACGGGCCATCAGTTCTGTTCCCAGGATCTCTTGCTCTTCGAGCCGTACCGCTTCGGTACCAACGAGATCGACCTCGGTTAGCGACTTCGGCAAAGGAATTTCGGCGGTCTCGACAAGATTCTCTAGCGTTCCAGAATTGTTCTCAATTTCGAATTCAGCCGCATCAAGCACCAGCATGTTGTATTCAAGCTGCTCGCCAAGGTCTTCCGCGTAGGTCGCTTCGACCACTTGAGGTTCCTGGTGGTAAGTGGCAACCGTCAGTAACAGAAACAAGATGATGACGACAAAATGGACGATCAAACTAGCCAACCACGCTGGTGTGTCGTGGATGGCGGCAATCCGGATTTGCTGATACCAGGGCAGTTCTTCCCGCTCGACCTCGACCAATGGCCCGGCCGCTTCTTCCGCAGTGACCGGCGGAACTTGCCGAGCTGGGACCAAATTGGGAAGCTTGCCTTTCTTGCCAGGCGTAGGCAGAGGCTTACTGGACGTGTCAGGCTTTTCTTGGGAAGGGGAAACTGGGGGAGGTGTTGGCTTGGCGGTTGCGTCCTTACGGGCTGGTTCTTTGCCCGCGCTGGGTTCGACTGAGCGGGCTTTCGTTGCCGGTCGAACTGTTTCCGCGGATGGCTCTTCCGGTTTCGCTTGTGCCTGAGCCGATTGCTTGCTGGCAGATGATTGGGGGGCTGCTACTTGCGAAGGCTCTGTGGCCTGGGAAGGACTTTTCTGTGCGACGTCAGGCTGAGAAGGTTTGCTCTTTTTCTTCTGCGCAGGCAGAGGCTGCTGTTTCTTGTTGGGCTTGTTCGGTTTCGGCGGCAGCTTCGTTTTCTCGGCAGGCGTTTCCTGGGGAGGTTCAGAAGTAGGTGGCTTCTTGCTCTCCGGCAGCGAGCGAGGGGCTTTCAATGGTTGCGCTGGCGGAGTCGAGGAAGGGGAGGGCGTGGCAGGAACGACATTCCAAGCGTCTCCCGTCGGAGGCACCCCGCCAAAAGAAATGGGAGCCTTCTTTTTCGTGTCGTCTTTCTGCTTGTCGCTTCCACCTAGTTTCGCATCGTCTTGCGATTCGTTCGGCGAAAGTGGATCGTCGTCTGCCACGAACTAGTGAGCTCCCTGAAAAAGTCGCAATCCCTTGCAATATTAGCGCTTAGGAGAATCTACGTGCAGATTACCCATTCGCCAACGAAATGATATCCCTTTCCCAGTGGGAAGACACGTCCATCGAAGCTGGTTCTAACGATTGTGGCGGAAATCGCAGCATGCTATCGCACTAGTCGCCAACAACTTTCGCCTCACGCAGAAAAAACATCGCTGCCCCCCTTGGACAAAGAATGACCTTTACCTACAATTCATCATCTCAGGCAAACGAGTTCATCGCTTGTTTGTACTCATTGTCGCGGGGTGGAGCAGCTAGGTAGCTCGCGAGGCTCATAACCTCGAGGTCGTCGGTTCAAATCCGGCCCCCGCCACTTAAACCCTGGTTTAGCAAATAAAGCTCAACCAGGGTTTTTTCGTGCCCGGATCGAACTGCTCTTCAGATCGTGTCGTTTTATCCCATGAATACGCAACGGTTTACGAGGAAGCGTTTTCTCTACTCGGTTCTCTCAATCTAAGAGAGGCGTAACCCGGCCAACAACAAAGTGAGACGCCGACGGCCCTTTTTAGCCTTTATCTCACCCATTTGGCAGAGACGCTAGCGCCGGGTTTGTTTTTCGTCTGAACGCTGCCGTCGCGTTTGGCCAACATCTCTTCACCGATGAAACGTGCCAAGTCGCCTATGTCGGATTACAGCCAACGCGGCGCGGAAACAAGCAATCATTCCTTGATGCCTCAACGTCCAACAGTCCTGGCCTTTGGTGTACTGTGGAAATGGCACAAATGAGAGAATCAAAGGCAATAGCCACAAACGCTGGCGTTTAAGCGACAAAAAATGGGTCAGATCAGTGTGGATTAGGGAGTTTCCATTTTGTCTACGACGTACTCCAGGACCTTTCTGGCGTCTTCGTAGTTCGTAGCATGCCCACCTGACTCGCGATGAATATGAAGTAGGTCTTTTTGCAACTGGCGGAGCACACCGGCCAGACGTTGGACGCTTTGCGGCGGTACGGTTTCATCTTTTCCGCCGGTCGTCAGCCCTATTGGCATGGTGAAGCGTTCTGGCCAATACTCGGCGCTTCGTTTCTTGTATTCCACGGTCTTCTCTTGTTTCGATCCGCCGAACGATCGACGGATCGCATCCTGGAAGTTCTCGAACTCGAGATGATTCGCGGTTCCGTTCATTGCGACAACGCCGTCTACTAAATCAGGATGGAGTGCTGCGAAAGTGAGAGCAGAAGATCCTCCCATCGATCCGCCACAGAGGAGTACCCGTTGAACCGGATAGCGTTGCTTGAGCAGGGCAATCAATTGGACCATGTCCGCTTCTGCGGCTGGTCCCATCCATGACGTCGTGGCTCGATAGTCGGGGCAAGCGAGGATCATTTGATGCTGTTCCGCCACGTCGCGCACAGCGCGGGTTTCGTCCCGGTCGTGGGTCGCAAACTGCCACCGATCGCTACCGTGCCCGTGCAAGGCGATCAACAGGTCATGCGCGACCTGGAGTTCGCCGCCAGGTAAAATCAAGACGTACTTCTGCACGGTGCCGTCGCAATAGGCGACGAACTCGCGGTCGACCGGCTCTTGGAGGGCCTCCGCCAATGCAGAAGACGACAGTAGCAGAACGCAAAGCCCAGCAGAGATCAGGAAATTACACAACGCTAGGGAAATGATTGATTTCATCGGCAACGTCTCACGAGCTACCAGCCTGTGCCCCGCGTAGAGGTCTTCACGCGACCAAGGTACATATCGGCATTGATGTACAGCGAACTTCCGTCATCGCCCCAGGCACAATTGCCGGTTGCCTCGCCCGTGGCGATCGTGCCTAGATGAGTGCCGTCCGGGGCAAAGATGAAGACCCCACCGGGACCAGTCGCGAAGATATTACCACTTTGGTCGACCTTCAGACCATCGGGCAAACCTTTTTCGGTTTCCACCCATTTGGTCGCGTCAAAAAAGACTTCTCCTTCGCTCAGTGTACCGTCCTCTTTGACGTCAAAGACCATCCAGAGTGCGGCTTTGGGATCGGACTGCGCGACGTACAACTTTTTCTCATCTGGACTGAACGCGAGCCCGTTGGGGAAAGTTAGTTTGTCGTTTAATAGCGTCAACTTTCCTGCAGGGGTCAGGCGATAGATGCCGGAATACGGGAGTTCTCGCGCGGGATCTTTCTCGGCAAGCTTCAAGCCATACGGCGGGTCGGTGAAGTAGAGATCGCCGTTAGATTTAAAGGCTCCGTCGTTTGGGCTATTGAGCCGTTTTCCCTGATAGTTGTCGATCAGCACCGTTTGCTTCGATTTAGGATCGACACCTTTTAGCCTCGCAATTTGTCGATCGCCATGCTGACACATCACCAGATTGCCCGCCTTGTCGAGTAGCAAGCCATTGCTGCCAGGCTCGGTCCCGCGTCGAACGGCACCACTTTGCCCTGCTGGCTTCAGGAAGAGGGTCAACCCATCTTTCTCGGACCAGCGCATGATTGAGTCGTTTGGAATATCCGAGAAGAGCAGACAATCTTCCTGCGGAATCCAAACCGGGCCTTCGCTCCATTCAAAGCCGCTGGCTAACTTTTCCAGTTTCGCATCGGGGGGCAGAATGGCATCGATACGCGGATCAAGTCGAATGATCTTGCCAAACGACGGATATGGCTTGGTCTCTTCGGCTTGACCGATCGTGAAAAGTGCGGAAGTAAGAATCAGTCCAGCGACTAAGTGATGTCGTCTCATAGTATTCTCGTGGGGACTATTCAGGGAAGGAAGTCAATTCGTTAGCGGAAGGTTCGTCGTTGGTTTCAGGAATTCGAACGAACATCCAGCAGACTGCTGCCAACAAAAAGACGAAGATGTTAATCAAGAATAGGTTGTCGTAACCATCCAATATGGCTGATCGCCGCTGAGATGGCGACAATAATTCGACCGTTGTGTGCTGTTGGGCGGCGCTTCCAGCCAAAGAAATCTGAATCAACGTCCCTGTCAACCAACCGGCGAAAGCCGCGCCAAATGTGCCGATCATATTCATGCTGGCAGCGGCGACGGCTGCGTTTTTCTGACCAATATCCTGGCAACTCGCCCAAGCCGATCCGACCGTCAGGTCAATGCAAAAGGCGGACAATGCGACCAGCGGACAGAAGAAGTGAATGCTGACGCTCCAATAGGCGCCGATCCAAAACAAGCTGCAAAGTAGCATGGCAATGATGCCCAATCGCTGACGTGCTTGCGCTCGCGAATCGGTGCCACGTGCCAGCCGCGAGACGAGAAAACCGCCACAAAAGCAGCCTACCGCGCCGAGCCAGAGGGGAGCACCGCAATAGATGGCGCCGAGCAAATCTCCCTTGTCGATCTGAAAACGCTCTAGCAAATAAGCCGGCAAGTAGGTGATGTTGAAGATCCATACGAACGTTACCAGGGCATACATCAAGCAAAGCGCGTGAAGGCTATGATTGGTCAGCAAGAGAGACCAGACCATCTTATGCGTTGCTGACGCCCCTTTTTGCCCCTTACTTATCAACTTCAATTCGGCGGCGTTGACTTGGGGATGCTGCGCGGGGGAATTGCGAAACCAAATTGCAAAACCGATGCACCAAAGGAATCCCAGGCCACCAAACAGAAAAAAAGCCCCGCGCCAGTGGAGCGGGGCGATAGGAAAGATCGCGTTCCCAACGAGAATCGCCCAGATCAGCGGTGTCACGCCTCCCATCAACCGTCCGGTCATCCATACGGCGCCTTGGGCGAATTCCCATTCCTGTTTGGGAAACCAGTCGTGGATGGCGCGAGTAATGTTCGGGTAGGCTCCTGCTTCGCCTGCTCCAAATAGGAAACGCAGCAATACGAGCGTCCCTAGTCCGCCAAAACTGAAGAAGCCGAACGATAGGCCGATCGCACCCGTGAGTATTGTGCAGACCGACCACCAAATTACAATTCGGATGAGCAAACTGCGCGGTCCCAGTCGATCACCAAACCACCCTGAAGGAATCTCGAATAGGGCGTACGCCAGGGCGAAGGCGGTGAAAGCCCACTTCATTTGGGCGACATCGGTCAGCCCGATCGACTCGGCGATCTCCGGCGCTGCGGCGCCGAAACAAACCCGATCGAGATACGTAATCATCGACAGAATGCACAGCGATAGCAAAATCCAATAGCGGATTCGCGTCGGTGGTTCTTGTTCCTTCTCGCGAGTGGTCACTTCAGCGCGATTCGCAGACGCGGTGTGCATTGACGAAATCCTCGTTGAGCGTGATTCCCAGCCCGGGGCCATCGGGTGGACAGATCCAGCCGTCGATTGCTTGGATCTTTTCATGCGTCAGCTCGTGGCGTAGCGGAGAATCCTCGACGCAATCTTCAAACAAAAATGCGTCGCGACACGTTGTCAGCCAATGTAAACTGGCCGCTGCGGTGACAGGACTCGTGTAGCAATGGTTACAAAGTCGAGCGCCGATCTCTTCCACACGATGTCGGAGGTAGGCGGCCTCGGTGAAACCGTTGCGGGAAAGATCGACCTGATAGACGTCCAGACAGCGGCCGTCAATCAACGGCCGAAACGCTTGGCGGCCACATTCCTCTTCGCCAGCAGCGATGGGAACAGGCGAGCGATCTCGCAACCAACGATAACCTTCGTAGTCGTCTGGATGCAGTGGCTCTTCCAGCCAGCCGATTTTATAGTCCTGGAACGCTTGTGCCCGCTGCAGTGCCGTTCGGGCGTCCCAGACGCAGCCAGCATCAATCAGCAAGGTCGCATCCGAACCAAGACCTTCGCGTGCGCCTCGAACCAAATCGATGTCGACCGCTTCCGATTGCCCCATCGGTTCCCAGCCGAACTTGACAGCTCGGTACCCCGCTTCCCGCCATCGGCGGCCGATGGCGGTGGTCGCGTCTCCATCTTTTCCAAACAGGATCGAAGCATAGGCCTGAATACGATCATGCTGTTTGCCGCCCAGCAGGCGATGAATGGGTTCGCCGAAGTGCTTGCCTTTGATGTCCCACAGGGCCATGTCGATCGCTGCCATGGCGGTAATACCGACGCTACGTCGGCCACAGTACATGGTGCGGCGATACATCTTCTGCCAGAGGCGTTCGGTCTCGAGTGGGTTCTCGCCGATCAGAATCTCTCGCAAGCCGGCCGCTATGTTATGGCTGAAGGGGGCGTCGATGGCAGCTTTGACCATTTCCGGAGACGAATCGGCCTCACCGATTCCCTCCAGGTCGTTATCGGTACGAATACGCACTAGTACCGAGTCTTGACTGCTTGCCGTCTTAGCCTCGATTTGAGGAATTCGCAGAATCTGACAAATAATCTGAGTGATTTTCACAGGTTGGCTCATAACAAATGAACGAGAATGTGCGACGCTTACGATGTCACGCGTCCCACGACAACAATATGCTGGCCCCGAGGAACGGCGGCTGCCCAGGCTTGTGCCAAGACGACCCCATCGACCTGGGCGCGAACTTTATGTGGTGGCATGTCGATATGATCAAAGTCATGTAGCAGGCCGACGACGTCCCCTTCTTGGACGGCGACGCCGCAATCGATTAGGGGCTCGAAATGTCCGTCAAACGGCGCGACGCAGTAGCATGCCCGATCGACGGTTTTCAGCTTCACTTGCGTCCCGGATCGGTGATGTCCGGTTGGCTCGATCTCGCCCTGCATTTGTTCGTGATGAATCGCGGCCGCCAGCACGCCATGTCGTGCGTAGCGAACCCCTTCCAGGTTGACCGCGCGGCCCCAGCCGAGCTCGGTGCCGACGGTGATCTTGCCCAAGCGTTCCGCCTCGCTCGTCAACAGCCCAGGCGTTGCATTTTGATAGACCATCAAGCAGGGTGTACCAAACCAGCGTGCCGTTTCTTCCATTGCCTTCGATTGCACGGGGTCGTCGACGACATGAAAGCTGGCGCAAAGCGCGAATCTCGCTACGTCACCGCCGCTGTGCAAGTCGATGACAACATGCACGCGCGGCCAGATGTAATCACGCACGAATGCGGCAACACGGTGCGTTATCCCCGACAACGCAGGCGTTTTTCCTGCGCCATCGACAAACGCGCGATTCAAGTTCACCCCGTCATCCAGAAAGCTCTCGCGTGTGCCAGCTCGAAATGCTGGCGGATTTAAAACCGGGATGAAGATAATACGACCGGTAACCTTTTCCAGTTGGATCTCGCTTTGCAGGTTCTTTAACGCGACCGGTCCTTCGTATTCGTTTCCATGATTCGCACCGAAGGCGACCAGACCGCGCCCTTCCGTCGCGTTTCGCCCAACCCACACGGTCAGGGGCATTAGGTGATCTCCCCAGATGCTATCGTGCTCCAGGGCGACCCAGTAGTCGCGGCGACCAGGGGAATCCAGATCGAGTTCGGCGGGGCGAACAATCTTTCGATCGATGGTTGAATCATGCATAGTGGAAATGTCGTGAAGCTAGGCAAGAATATCGGTCAGAACATGGCCATGGACGTCGGTTAAACGAAAGTCGCGTCCGGCGTAGCGATAGGTCAAACGGGTATGGTCGAAGCCCATGAGATGCAACATCGTGGCGTGCAAGTCATGCACACTGGCGGGGCGTTCAATGGCTTTGAAGCCGAATTCGTCGGTGGCACCATAAACGGTGCCTCCTCGAACGCCGCCGCCAGCCATCCAAACGGAAAAGCCGTAGTGGTTGTGATCGCGTCCCAGGGTCGAGGTCCCGCCGCTCAGTTCGACGGTCGGCGTTCGGCCAAATTCACCTCCCCAAAGGACCAAGGTATCTTCAAACATGCCGCGGCGTTTCAGATCGGTCAGCAGTGCGGCGATTGGCTGATCGATCTGCTGTGCGAGTTTGCGATGACTCGGCTCAAGATCGGAGTGATGATCCCAAGAGTTGCCTGCATCGTGCCATAATTGGACGTAGCGAACGCCACGTTCGAGCAATCGACGCGCGATGAGCGTCTGCCGCCCATGAACGCCTTCGCCATACAACGCACGGGTTTCGTGCGTCTCTTGATTGATGTCAAACGCATCGGCTGCTTCCATCTGCATGCGAAAGGCCAGCTCAAACGATTGAATCCGTGACTCTAAACGCGGATCACGGCGTAGGTCGCGATGTTCGTCATTGAGTTCGTTCAGCAGAGCCAATTGACGCTGTTGAATTTCGGTTGTTGCATGGTGGCTACGGATGTTCTCGATCAACTTGTCGATTTGCTCGTGCTTCGTATTGATATACGTTCCTTGTAAGCTCCCCGGTAGGAAACCTGACTGCCAGTTCGCCGTTCCGCTGACCGGCAAGCCGTTCGGACACATCGCGATGAAGCCTGGTAGGTTCTGGTTTTCGGTTCCCAGACCGTACAGCGTCCAGGAGCCGACGCTCGGGCGTGGCTGAACCGAGTCGCCGCAGTTCATCAGCAGTAGCGACGGTTCGTGGTTTGGCACTTGAGCGTACATCGAGCGAATGACCGCGATGTCGTCGGCATGCTGGGCAGTCTGGGCGAACAACTCGCTGACTTCCAGACCTGACTCGCCATATTTCTGGAACTTGAACGGAGACGGCATGCAGGCCCCCGTCTTCCGTTCGGTGGCCAGTGACATCGGCGGCGCTTCACCGGCATATTTCTGAAGCATTGGTTTGGGGTCGAAGGTGTCAACATGCGAGGGACCACCGTTCAGGAAGAAGTGAACGACTCGCTTTATCTTCCCAGGAAAATGAGGTTTCTTCACCGCCAGCGGCGACTCCGCCTCTAGGCCACTGGCCAGCGCATTCCCAGGATTGCTTACCAAAGAAGATAGCCCGAGCATCCCCAACCCGATTCCAGATCGCTGCAGCATCGTGCGGCGATCGATCATTTCCGAATATTTTGGTGGCATAGCGGCTAATCCACAAACAGGAATTCGTTGGAAAGGAGAAGGACGTGGGCTAACTGTTCCCATACGTCGAGTTGATGATCTTGCTGGCCGGTGAAATCCCGCGTGGCGTCCCAATGGGGAAGCAACGCATCGTTGTGGGCGACCGAAGTTGGTGGGAGAGCTGTTATCTGCGGCGACCAGAGGTGCTCGTCGCTGTTCAGGATCTCCCGAATGTCGACTACGAAATCGATCCACTCTCCTTCAAGGAGCTGGATACTCGAAATATTGATTTCGCGGGTCGTATTGTGCACCAACTCCTGGCGAAGAACCTCGCCCCGGCTGCTGAGGACCCAGCACCGAATTCCATCGGCAACCGGCGCCGAATGGTTAACGCTTGAGTGAATCGAATAGGCCCCATCTGCTGGCGCCGTCCAGCGCCGCACGATCGCGTGACGTAGGTCGTCGCCTGGATGTCCCCCTTCAGCGTTGATCTGCGCCCAACCTATCTGAGCATCTGGCCAGGATGTACCTCCTTGCCAGGCTTCGCCGGTAAAAAACGGTAGGGGCGTGAAGTTCGAGAGGGTTCCGCTTTGCGGATCAATCTCGCCGTACCCATAGGACCAAGCAGCGGCCAACGACTGCTTCTGAGAAGCCTCCGGCGGGTCCTTCGCCGTTTGCACAAACTGTAACACCGCAGACTGCTCGTGCGAACTTGGTGCTCGCTGCAGAATCTGGCGAAAGAGAAACGCTATCGCTTCTTCGGGGGTAGATGTTTGTTCTTCCGCCTGCGAGGCTAGGGCACGGGCACGATTAGCTAAGAAGTCATGATTCAGCCCAAACAATGCTTGCTGCGGCACGGTTGTTTCCGAACGCATCGGCGTGTGCAGGTCGGGGTTGGCGAAGTCGAAGGTCTGCAGGATCGTCGGTAGTGATTCACGGTCGATCCGGCAATAGATCGTACGTCGTGCCTCTTCTTCGGTCGCTTGGAACAAAGGATCGGCTTTCCCTCCGGCGCGTCGATTCAACTGGCCGGCGACAGCGAGGCTGGCGTCCCGGAATTGTTCGAATGACAAGCGTTGCGGAGGCTTGCGCCATAGCAAGCGGTTCTCGGGATCGGTTTGGCTGGCCTGGGCATAAGCTTCTTCGTTGACCGGGCCTGTCGATGCTTGCTGATAGGTAGCCGAAAGCATAATCTGTCGATGGAGTTGCTTGGTACTCCACCCGTTATCCATCAAGGTGCGTGCCAGCCAATCGAGAAGCTCTGGGTGGGTTGGCGCGTCGGCACGTGTGCCGAAATCGCTCGGCGTAGCGACGATTCCCTGATCGAAGTGATGCATCCACACGCGATTGACCCAGACGCGGGCAGTGAGCGGATTGTCGGAAGATGCGATCGCGGTGGCCAACTCCCGGCGCCCACTGCCGCGTTCAAACGGTTGACGGTCTTCGCTGGATAGAATCTCCAAGAATCGTAAGGGAACTTCATCACCGGGATTGTTGGCATTTCCGCGGCGCAATATCCGCGGCGTCACAATCGTTGGCTTGTCGACTAGTCTGACTGCGTGTGGGATGACATCGGAGTTGGCCAGAATCCACTGATCGAATGCCGATTGCAGGCTCCACATCTGGACGCAAGTGTTGGTATCGACGTCGAATTCAATGTTAATGAAGTCGAGATCTGGGATGATGCAGGGCGAGCCAAGCCCGTACAGGATCTGACGCAACGCTTCTTCGTCACGATTCTCGAATCTCTCCGGTGCCGCACTTCCCATCTCGGCAGCTATTTTTACTTGTTCGTCCCATTTACGAGTGATTTCGCGAAACAACTCGGCGTAGCGGGCGACCAGTTCCTCACGCGAATGTGGCGGCTCCGCAAATGCTTGGTCGACAAGGGGATTGATCGGTGTTTCCGAAGCCCGCAGCTTCGCCAGCTCTTGCGCTGCTTGCGCGGCGAAGTCGTTTGTGGGAAGCGTCGCAAGTGCATGCCAGACGGTGAAAGCTGGGTTCTCCAAGCGCTGAGCGTTGTTCAGATAACGCTGCCAACGCCATACCGTCGTCGGCAATAGATCCTCCTTCGTAAGGATTTGACTGAACGCTTGCTGGGGGAACTTTTCGAGTTCGAATTGGGCTTGCAGATAGTCACCAACCCGGCTTCGAGCTAAGTCAGCAAACTCCTGGCGAGTCGCCCGCAACCCGTCGTGCAGTTTCTTCCGACGATCGATCAACTCCGACTCGACTGGCGAATCAGGGGAAGCGTCGAATATCGGAACGGTTTCTTCAGCGGAGTTCTGGAAGACGCCATAAAGCGAATAGTAATCTGCCGTCGGGATGGGATCGAACTTGTGATCGTGGCAGCGGGCGCAACCGACGGTCAGACCTAACAGGCCGCGAGTGACGACATCGATTCGATCATCGATGATGTCAGGCTCGACACCCAAAAATCGACGACCAAGCGTCAAGAAACCCATGGCTGCTGCTGCTTGCCGATCGCCCGGCGCAACTTGGTCGGCGGCAAGTTGCAGGCGCACGAATTGATCGTACGGCATGTCTTGATTGAACGCTTCGATCACCCAGTCGCGATAGTGGGTCGAGTTCACGAAGTTCTTTTCTTCGCGGCCGTATACATACCCTTTGGTGTCCGAGTATCGCGCAACGTCCAGCCAGTGCCGCGCCCAATGTTCGCCATAAGCAGGCGAGGCCAGAAGTCGGTCGATTAGCTGTTCGTACGCATTCGGATCGGACGACGCGACGAACGCGTCGACCTCTGCGGGGGTTGGCGGGAGTCCCGTAAGATCAAACGTGGCACGCCGGATAAGTGTGCGGCGATCGGCCGGGGGAGAAGGGGCTAGGCCTGCTTGCTCTAGCTTATGCAAAATGAATCGATCGATTTCATTTCGTGGCCAAGCGGTGTCTTGCACGGTTGGGGGAGGAGGAGAAGCGATTGGCTGAAATGCCCAATGATTGCGTCGGGCTTCGTCGTCCAAGTTTGGCAAATTACTTTTCGGCCAAACGGCACCGGCGTCGATCCATTGACGAAGCAGAGCGATTTCGGAAGGCGAGAGTCTCTTGCCGCTCGATTCTGGCGGCATTTGTTCGAACTCGTCGTCCGACGAGATTCTTTCGATCAGTAGGCTCTCGCCAGACTTACCCGGGACAATCGCGGCACCGCTGTCTCCCCCTTCGAATGCAAATTCACGGGCATCCATCCGCAGTCCAGCCCATTGAGTCTTAGGGCCGTGACATTCGTAACAATTGTTAGCTAACAAGGGACGAATCTTCTTTTCGAAGAATTCGATCGCCTGATCTTGCGAGTCGTTTGGCGATTCGGCGGCAAGTCGCGCGGGATATGGCCAAAACAACACCGTGGCAATCGAGGCAACAGCCAATGACTTCAAATAGCGTATTGGTAAGGAAGCGAAGTTTGTCATTAGCTTTCTCGGGCCGATTAGAACCTTGGGAAAAAGGAATCACTCACGGCGATAGCGTAACGGTGTCTGAATCTAACGGCTGAAATGATCAACGAATATGATCACTGCAAATCTAATTTGTAGTCGCGGTCGGGTTCGTTGATCTCGACAGCTTGGGGAGTCCCCTTTATTGAATACTTGCGAAGGGCCTCGGTGATCGAGGCAGACATTTTTGCATTCGCGCTGGAAAGTCCTCCGCTCGACATCGGCAGCGATAGGAAAAATTCACCAGGCCCTTTTTGAACGCCATCGACATCGTAGGTATATCGCATCACGAACTTTCCCCCTGCGGTGGACGTCGCCATGCTTTCTCGCCCGGTGGTCGGACGGAAATGAACAATGACTCCTTCAAGGGGCACTCCCTTGTAAGTAACCGTTCCCTCTAGTGCGACAACCTCGTAGGGCAATTTCTGGCTGCAGCCAACTGCCGACAGCAAGATGATGCCGGCAATCCCTGCGAAGAGAAGCTGAATATAGTTGGACATCGTATTCCCTTGAACGATCTATTTTAGGAGCCTGGCGGGACGATGCGAGGCTCTAGGAAGACTGCGGTTGATTGATAATGCGTTTCCTGTTTCTGGAAGGGGATTGTGCCCCATTTTGCTCTTCGCAAATTTATCGAGTGGTTAGCACTTCTCGCCCTCTGGGAGTGAAAGTATTGACCCAGATGGTCGTATCAACGGTTTCCGTCACATAGCTCACGCTGCCATCAGCCATGGCTGCGTTGAGCCCGCCAGGATGGAAACTACGTGCCGACCGCATTACCAGTCCCCAATCCGATCCGACCATGTTGGGCGGAAAAACGGCTGCACCTGGATAAAAACCGGTTAACGCCATGCCTTCGCAGGGATGGCTGACGAAGAAGAACGGGTTGCTGCCGCGGTCCATGAAGCCTTTACTTGAGGTACTTTGTTCCAGCAGCAGAAAGGTATTACTTGTCCCGTCAATGATGTCTGCCATCCTCGACCCGCTGTTCGTGAAAAAGATACCGTCGCCTCGTCCGTCTCTAGCCGAGATTTCGGCCATCTCGCGAGCGGCGACGGCGTAATCTTTGTGCGAACGGGTTATGTTCGAGTCCTTCACACTAGAAGGGCATTGAAACGATGTCGGCACCAACTCCGAGGCCGCCTTGTTAAACGGATCGCCACTTGCCGTCCAAGTGGGGCTATAGTACCACTGGTCCCACCAATGTTCGGCATAGGCTACGCGGTTGAAGTCAATTTGGTCTTGAAGAGCGGATTGCTCGACATAGGGTAGAACGAATGCCGGCCAGCCAATCATGCCTTCGTAGAGGACCTTGTAACCAGAGAACCACTCGTGACCCGGCGGCACCGGCGCATTGCCGGAAACAACATTGGCAGACGCCAAAGCGGCAGGTGGAAACGCCCGGAGCGTGTCATGATAGTTGTGCATGGATAATGCCAACTGCTTGAGATTGTTGGTGCATTGCATCCGTCTCGCTGCTTCACGTGCTTGCTGCACCGCTGGAAGCAATAGCGAGACCAAGACTCCAATGATGGCGATCACGACCAGCAGTTCGACCAGGGTGAAACCTCGCGGGCCGCGAGGTGCCTCAACCAAATTCGCAACTCTCATAAGAAATACTCCACGACAACATGATTAGGAATAAGGAGCTTGAGAAGGGAAGGAACCGGTGAAGTGCCGGGATTCGTCATGGCCATTTTGGCCGAGACAGGCCCCAGTCTCTTCAGGCCAATGTTCTTTTTCAGATTGTCGACAATTTAAAACTGATTGTCAACAATTTAATTTTAAGAGGTAGTAGCAAGCAACGTGCCAGGGAAGTCGAATAAGCTCAGCTTTAGGTTTAAGCCGATGTTTTATCACAAATCAGTGCGATAGCGGCGTGTTTTGCGTGGTTGCCAGATTTCCGCCAAAAGCCAGTCAGAGAAAAGTTTCGGGAATGCACAGAGATGTCGCTCAAAGTGCGTAGAAAGTAAGCGAATTCAATGTCGCGGCAAGCGCGATTACTCGATCTTCTCGTTCAGCAGCGCCAAGGCCGCTTGTAGGTCGCCCGACTTAATACAATCGAGAATTGCCCGATGTTCGTCATAGATAACCATCGGGTCTGGGCAGCGCCGCTGTGTTCGGCGGAAGTGAGAGCGAATACGATAGATCATCGCTTCCCAAATCGCTAACAAGTCAGGCTGGCCTGTTCTTTCCATCAAGGAACGATGAAACGCAATGTCGGTCTCGGCGATTGCAGCATAATCCCTCGCGGCGCAGGCCGCTTTCATGCGAGTGAGGATCGCTTCCCAGCCAACAAAATCACTTTCCTGCAGGTCGTCGAAGACGAGTTCGAGGGCATAACCCTCCAACATTTGCCGAATCGGCACGATTAGATCGCGAATTGGCTTAGGAGGCTCCGATGCCACAACGACGCCACGGTTAGGGCGAGTGACGAGCAGGCCTTGGTGGGTTAGCTTCTGAAACGCTTCACGGATCGCATTGCGACCCTTCTTAAACCGTTTCGAGACGTCCATCTCGGTCAACCGGGAACCTTCCGGTAGTTGACCAGAGAGAATTTCCTCGCGCAGTTGCTCGACGATCTCAACGGATCGCTGCAATTTTTTACTGTCCACCATGCAAGGAATAGCCGGCTGTCGAGTCGAATTTGGGGCGGCATAGATTGTCGATAACCCCCGTAACTCCTTCCAAATGTGAACTCTGAGCGTCGGGATGTCAATCGTGGATGCGTCAGCCCGTCTCGCTTCGTGCGAAGAATACTGGTCTGTTTCCCACCCCAATAGAGTGTCGTTATTAGCCCAATTGTTAATTTAGGCAAATCGTCCCCGAAGACGGAGGTCGGTCCCCGAAGTGGAAACGGGCTGGTGGCTTACTTCGGGCACTACTTCAGTCGATCCAATCGTGCCTACAACGCCGGAAAGCTGTGCGAAGGGATGCCATTGTTTAGCCGCAGCAGCGTGCGAAACGCGTTGTGTCGTTCACCGGCAAAACTACTCGACACGGTACAGGTCTCGCACCCAGCCACCGTTGCGCCAAGCGTGATGAAGTAAATGTCAAAAGAGAGAGTTGCTTATTGCCGCCGTTAGTAAGCAGATCTTTAAGGTCTTGAAAAATGGTATAGCCTTCCGGCAACTTCAGGATCCGTGGAAAAATCGTCCGCTTAGTATTCAATTGCGCCGCAGACATCCATGAATCTCATGTTCCGTATGAGATGGCAGAATATGGAGGGAGGAGGAGAGGCCCCTTCTTCCTTACTGCTGTGCCTGGTAGATCGGGAAACGCTATCCTGGAACGACTATGGAAGCTCGTGCCAGGTCTTAGGCGATGCTTCTACCGAATGCCGCGTCAATAAGCCTTTCCGCAATTGGCAAAAAGGACCGAGATGGCACCGATACTTGCCTGGTCTTTCTAGACGCTTCAAATTCTCGTCAATGCCCTGGTAGACCAGGCTTGATGTCAGAGCGGCATTTCTAGCGGGGATTGTCGTTCCTAGAAAGCCGATCGCATTCTCGTATCTGGATTCTTCCAGAGGTGCCGCCTCCGCCCAAATATCAACAGGGAAAATTGTTGTCAGGGGGCAATACAAAGCAACAATCAATGGACTTGCTAAGTCTCTTTGCTCCAGAACTCACTGCATTGGCAAAAAAACACAAAACCCCCCTGTTGTGCTTTCGTAATACACCAGAAGTGTATGCCGCGTTTTCGAGCTGAAAATGAATTTTATTTTACACACTTGGCAGGAAATGGTCGCAAAACTCAATCGCATTGATTTTTATGTTAAAAATAGTCAAGTTGTCTATTGTTTTTTTGTAGGAAAGTTCCGGATTGTTGTATTTGATACCCGTTGTGTGAAATGGCTACGTTGCTCGAAGTCAGCACTTTCCATATGCACAGCAGGAAATTGAGTAAATGACTTCCCCAATATAATGGGTAATACAATAGTTCTTGAGATCTGTATCGCACCTTTGATTCATAAAATCACCTTTAAGGGAGTGTAATCCGCTATAGATGGCGATTGCGCGGGTTATTGTTGATTGACGGCAAGTGATATTGTCTATAAATTGAAAAAACAAGAAAAATATCTATTCGTCTTCTCTTTTGTCGTGGGATTCCCCAATGGTCGTAAGAAAAATCAATAAAGGTTTCACTCTTGTCGAATTACTGGTGGTTATCGCAATCATCGGTGTTCTCATTGCTTTGTTGTTGCCGGCTGTTCAACAGGCCCGAGAAGCTGCTCGGCGTATGAGCTGTAGTAACAACATGAAGCAGATCGGTATCGCATTGCACAACTACCACGATACCTATCTCGCGCTGCCGGCTGGCTACCTTTACCGTGGTGGCAATGGTAAATGCAATTACGGTTGGGCCGTCTCGATTCTGCCTTTTGTTGAGCAGCAGAACTTTTACGAAAATCTTAATCCCGGCAAGATTCCGCTATACACCCGCTACACAAGTGGAGCCACCGCAGCCGATAAGGCTTTGCTTCAACATCGGCTAGAAGCGTATATCTGCCCTTCGGACGCGGCGCCGGACCTGGCGAAAAGTATGAAGTTCAGCAGCACCGATCAATTTGACGTGGCTGTATCGAACTACATTGGTTGCGCTGGCTGGAGCAACACGCCGGATTACCCTATCAAAGATAAAGATGCTGGTGGTTTGCTGTGGGGTAACAGCTTCCTTAATTTCTCCGACATTACCGATGGGACCAGCAATACGTTGCTCGTTTCTGAACGGGAATATCCCAAGGGGCACGCGGCTACTTGGCTCGGGGCAGGAAAAAACGATAGCTTTGGAAATAATGCAACGCTTCGCACGCTCTTTCGTGCTGCCTTTACCATCAACTTCGACTATGCAGCCGCTGGTTCGGCTGTGAATGCCGGAAAGGGGTGGTCGAGTTTGCATCCAGGCGGTGTGATGACACTTACTGCCGATGCCTCGGTCCATTTCATTCCTGAGACCACGGACAAGAATAATGTCTTGAAGCCGCTAAGCCTTCGTAACGATGGTAATGTCTTTAAGTCTCCGTTCTAACAGCTTCGTGCAACACCGTTTCCAATCCCTTGCTTCTTGCAAGCCAAGCGACAACGGAAAATACAGTGTTGTCGCTCTGGCAAAGATATTACTAATCAAGGATTAGATCATGCGTCTGCCGGTACAGACCGCTTTAAGCTTAGCGTTTGCTACTGTTTTCATTTGCCTTACTGGTTGTTCTGGTGAAACGATGGTGCCTGTCACTGGGGTTGTCACTTTGGATGGCAAGCCCGTTTCGGGGCTTGAAGTCAACTTCGAGCCTACCGGAGATGTCGCGGATCGAGCCACCGCTACCGGCTACACTCAGGAAGACGGGAGCTTCTCCCTTGTTTACCCAGGATATAAACAAGGCGCTCCTGTGGGCGAGTATATTGTTCGCATCGCCGGAGCGGAGTCGCTCGACGACGGAACCAAAGTGCGAGTTCCTGCAAAGTACAATACCGAGTCCGAGTTGAAAGAAACCGTCACCTCCAGTGACAAGGAATTTACCTTCGATCTAGAAAGCAAATAGCTAATATTAGCTTTTCCTGTGTCTAAGCTCGGGGCATAGCCTTCCTTTTGTAAGCGAGAGAATTTAGGCCGATGCAGAATAGTTAAGTGGATCTTCCGCCGTATTCAACACTCATGCCGCTGGTTTGCGTAAAGCAGATCAGCGGCTTTTTTGTTTCCAATGTGACGATTTTGTCAGCCAGTTCGGGCAGGGATTGGGGGCTTATAACGCTAATCGCTCAACCAAAAAAACGAGCTTTGGCCGTCTTTTAGGTAACACGACAGAACCACGGCATATCCTACAAATTTCATGGACGAAAGTTTGCTCCGGTTGATCTCGCGTGATACGATTCAATTTAACGCCTGCCGCTTGGGGGATAGGCACCACCGCTGTGGTTGTTTGGGGTGGTGTGCTAAATCACCGTAGTTTGCATCATGTCTGAGCGAAGGGCTTTCTACTTATATCTTTCTGCGGAACAAGACGGAGCCACCATGAGTGACGGTACGGCGGTAGCCAATGCCCAGGACAAGCTCGACCAGTTTGCGGGACGTGTTCAGGCGATTCGCGAGAGTTTGCATCAAGTGGTTGTTGGCCAAGACGAGACAATCGACCAACTGCTCGTCTGTGCCTTGACCGGTTCGCACGCGTTGCTGGTTGGGGTACCTGGCCTAGCGAAAACGTTGCTGGTCAAGGCGCTTGCGTCAGCGTTCGATTGGAAATTCAATCGTATCCAGTTCACGCCTGACTTGATGCCTTCTGACGTTACGGGGTACGAACTTCTGGGCCGCGATGAAAATCATAGTGGCACCACCATGGTGTTCCGCCCTGGGCCCGTGTTTGCCAACTTGGTTCTGGCAGACGAAATCAACCGTGCTGCTCCCAAAACGCAATCGGCCCTGCTCGAAGCGATGGCCGAACAGCATGTGACTGTGGGTGGGCAGACCTATCCGCTGGAACATCCTTTTCTAGTGGTCGCCACACAAAACCCGATCGAGCAAGAAGGAACCTATCCGCTTCCTGAGGCACAGCTTGACCGGTTCATGATGGAGATCCGGTTCGGCTATCCTACGCCAGAGCAGGAAGAAGAGATCGTCATGAAGACGACCTCCGGACGCAAACCGTTGCCGCAAGCTGCGCTCTCGCGCGAGGAATTTATTGAACTGTGCGAACTGGTGCTGGCCGTTCCGTTGCCGCAAACCGTCGCTTCCTACGCAGTACGCTTGTGCGGTGGAAGTCGCCCAGATCAATCGCCTGGTTCCAGCTTGGTGCGAGATTACGTTGCCTGGGGGGCAGGGCCACGTGGTTCGCAAAACCTGGTTCTTGCCGCGAAGGCTAAAGCCTTGTTAGAAGGCCGCTCTGCGCCGACGGAAGAAGATATTCAAAGCGTCGCCGTTCCAATCTTACGCCATCGAATTATCCTCAATCATCGGGCGATTGGCGACTCGATCACGCCAGAACAAGTGATCAATAGCTTACTGAAGGACAAGGCCTGATGTCGGTCGCGCATGCGTCCCGTTTTCTTGACCGGCGAGCATTAGCCGGGTTGGCTCACATGCGATTCACCACGCACCATCGCGTGGAAGGATCGTATAGTGGTCGGCATCAATCGCGCCAACAAGGTGGTGCCGGTGAGTTCGTTGACTTTCGCGAGTACTCTGGTGGAGAAGACCTGAGGCGACTCGATTGGAAGGTCATGGCCCGAACCGGCAAAGCGTTTGTGCGGTTACACCAGGAAGAAACGAATCTGGTATGTACGCTGGCAATCGATGGCAGTGGCAGCATGGACTTTGCCGGAAACGACAAGTCTGGGCAAGGTTCGAAACTGGAATATGCGCAGTACCTAGCCACGGCTTTGTCATACGTTATCGGTTTGGGGCAAGATCAAGTTGGGCTGGCTGTTCTGGGAGAGAAGTTGACAGAGCATCTTCCCCCTGGCGGAGCGCCGCAGCATTTGTCTCTCGTGATGGAGCAGATCGAAAAGATTCAAACCAAACCGATAATGCAATCTGCAGGGGCTTTACGCGAATTGTTTGAGCGTACGAACCGGCGTGGCGTTTTGGTATTGCTATCAGACTTCCTGATGGAGGATCTCGAAGAAACCTTTGCGGCGCTGCGATTGTTTCGGCATCGCGGGCTAGAAGTCATTGCGTTGCACTTGGTTCATCCCGACGAAGAAACGTTGCCAGAAGGTGGCAGCTTCCGCTTTGTTGGCCTAGAAAACGAAGGGACGCTCAATTGTTCTCCTGCCGAGATTCGGTCGGTTTATCAAGAGCGTTTTTCTGCTTACCTGACAATGGTACGTCAAATGGCACTGGCGGCAGGCTGTGACTATCGCCGCGTCTCGACCGCTCGTCCTTATTTGGAATCGCTGGAAGGATTCCTCGTTGAACGGTCGGGTTAGCGACTGCACTTATCCTTCTGCCTGGTATCGACTCCTATGACTTTTGCCTCCCCCTGGATTCTCGCTCTTGGCCTTGCCGCTGCCACCATACCGGTGGTGGTGCATCTGCTAACGCGTCCCAAGCCTGTGAGAATGCCCCTTTCGACCCTGCGTTTTGTGCGGGAAGCAGTACAGCAGCGTCGGGCGGCCCATTGGCTCCGCGATTTCTTGATCTTGGCCCTGCGCACGCTGGCAATTTTGTTGATTGCGATCGCATTTGCTGGGCCACGCTGGGGGAGTCCGGCCCTCATCAAAGAAGATGCTGGGGACACGGTGCGAGTGGTGGTTCTCGACAAAAGCCAAAGCATGGCCGCCGCCGACGGAAAGACAACCCTTATGCAGCGTGCCCGAAGTGTGGCAGAAAAGTACCTGCAATATCGTAGCGGCTTACGCTCGAATGTGATTTTGGCTGGGGCTCAGCCGCAAGCGGTCTTCGATAACGTTTCGACCAATTTCGAGGCGTTGCGTGAGGAACTTGCCCGGACGGATGCCCAAGCCGAGCAGCTTGATATTCGCGCTGCCCTAGAACTGGCCGCCCGGCAGTTGGCTCCGACCGACGCAGATGATAAACGTCGCCGCGAACTGATTGTTATTAGCGACTTCCAACGAACCAATTGGGGCTCGGTTACTTTCGACGCATTGCCGCCAGACACCAAGATCCAATTAGAATCAGTCGCTCCTGCTCAGACAAACGCGAACCTGGCAGTTTTGCGAGCCGTTTGCCGCCCGCTGGGGGCACGGCGAGACCGATTGCAGTTAGAAGTGGCAATTGGCAATTACTCTTCAACCGGCCGCGAGGGAACGGTTGAAATCACTTTAGGTGACGCAGTCTATGCCCTTAACGCGACCTTTCCGCCTCAGGAAGTAACGTTACTGACGCAGGAAGTTCCGGCCCCGTCTGCTGGTTGGCAGTGGGGAGAAACTCGCCTGGTAGATGCTGCCGATGCGTTGCCAGCCGACGACAAACGCCCCTTGGTCATTCGGCTGCGCGGCGAGCCTACGTACGCGATTGTGACCCAGCAGAGCGAAGGGGGGCAGCTTTCTTCCAGCCGCATCCTTGGTTATGGGTTGGCTCCTGAATGGGATGGCGAGGCAACATCGCTTCGTTTAGAGCGGATCGATCCAAGCCGGCTCGACAACCAATCGCTAGTCGATGCTGACTTGATCACCTTAGACCATTGCGGCAAGCTTAGTCCAGAACATATCGGTCTGCTGGCAAGACAAATTCGCCTGGGCCATCCGGTGTTGTACGTTACCAGTGAAGCGGTGGACGCCGTGAATTTGAATGCGTTAGCAACCGCCGCTCAGATTGACCTGCCGGTGGCTTTAGCGCCTCCCCAAACCGGCACGTCACGGCGCGACATGCACCTCGCCCCAGCTGTAACACCTCGTCCCCCCTTGGCGATGTTCGGAGACAACTTGCCCGCCTTGGTCGATCAGTTGGTCTTCGCGGGAGGATTATCCGCGTCTGCTTCGTCCACCAAGGCAACCGACGAACGGATTCGAGCCGTTTACCAAGATGGAACCCCCGCAATTATCGTGGCGACATCCGCCGGGGGCGGTTCGTTGGCGATCTTGAATATGGACCTTGCTCAATCCAACATCTGGAAGACCGGAGCGTTGGTTCCGATTCTCGATGAGCTCATTCAAGAACTGTTGGCCAACGACGCCCCTGAAGAAGTCTACCTCAGTGGCGAACCGCTTGTCGCTCGGATCGATACGGCGGGGGCTGCGCAGTCGCTGAAAATAATCCACGAGGAAAGCGACGGAAAGCCAGCGACGCCGCATGGCGAACTAGTGGACGACGGCGACGCCACGATCTGGCAATGGAACGACCCGAACCAGCCTGGCGTCTATCGGGTCGAAAACCAAGGGGAAACCGTTTTTGCCGCTGCCGTGGCTTTGCCCGCCGAGGAATCGGATCTGTCTGTCTTGCCTGCCGAGGTGGTTCGCGATCGGCTGGCCGCTGGTTACGAAGTTGCCTACAACGCTTCCAGCGAGAAGCTTGTGGCTCAAGATGATTTGTGGAAGTGGTTTACCGTGGGTGCGGTGATGTGTTTGTTGGCCGAGGTTGCGGCGTTGCTCGCGTTCCGAAATTGATGCTCCCTAACTTGAGTCGTTATTTGTGATCACCTTTCATGCCCTCATTCCGATCGCTCTCTGGCTGCCCCTGGCACTTGCGGCAGTGGGGTTGCTTGTCGCCTATGGGGTCGTCAATCGCGGCAAACTACCTGGCAAGCGGCTGGCGCTTGTCCTGACGATGATGGGCGTCACTTTGAGCGTGCCGCTGGTGATTCTGTTGAATCCGATGTGGGTGCAACGTCAGCCACCTCCGCCAGGCAAACCGCTGTTGACGGTACTAGTTGACCGTTCGGCTAGTATGGCAACCGAGGACAACCAATCGAAAGGGAAAACGCGTTTGGCCCTTGCGAACGAGATTGCCCAAGGGTTGGTCGATCAGTTGGGAGACGACTACGAAATTCGCCTCCGCAGTTTCGCCGAAGATTCTTCGCTGTTGTCACTGGAAGAATTAAAAAAGACAACCGCCGAAGGTTCCGCGACCGATTTGAATCGTAGTGTGCGCGAGAGTCTGGGCGAGGACCGCCCGCCCGGTCAGGCGGTGCTGGTCCTTAGCGATGGGATTGAAACGGCTGGCGGCTCGACAGCTCGACTACGCCAAACTGGCGAGCGGGCCCGGGCACTGAGTACGCCTGTTTTCGTCAAGACAATCGGCACCGATCAAGATGTGCGGGACCTACGGCTCGCTTTGCATCAGTCGCAAGAGCTGTCCTTCGTCGGGCAAGAGGTCTCGGTGATCGCACAGCTTTCGCATACCTATCCGATTCCGCAAACCGTCAAGCTGACGCTCAAGCGGGAAGGAGAAGAAATCGAATCTCGCGAAATTCAATTGGCTGGTGGGGAGACGGTTGAAGAGTTCTTTCAAGTTAGCCAGGAAGAGCCAGGGCTGTATCGCTATGAAATCGCCGCAGAGACGTTGCACGATGAAGTCACCGAGCTGAACAATCAAGCCACCTTGCTGTTGCGAGTAGTCGATCAACCGGTCTCGGTTTTGCTACTGGAAGGAAAGCCGTACTGGGATACCAAATTTCTGATTAGGACGTTGGCCTCCGATCCTTCGGTGGAATTAACCAGCGTGGTACAAATGGCGCCTGGCCGCTTTCTTGAACGAAAGATTGCTCGCTCAGAGGCGGAGAATGAAAACGCACCTGCCGAGGAAGGCTCGGAACCAAGTTCTGCTGAGCAAGCCAACAATCCTCTCGCCTCCCAGCGACAGAACTGGAAAATACATACCGACGCACAGCAACTACTGGCCGACCCCCAGTTTCTCGCTCAATTCAATGTCGTAGTCTTGGGCCGCAGTATCGAGCCGTACTTGACCGACGAGGTACTCATCGGGCTGCGAGACTGGTTGGCCAACCAAGAAGGTTCGCTGGTTTGTTTTCGCGGGGCCCCAGCTTCTCAGCTAACCCAACGTCTGGGATCGCTTATGCCGGTTGGTTGGACTCCCGGGACATCTTCTCGCTTTCGGGTTTCTTTGACCGATAGTGGTCAGGCCATGCAGTGGCTTCCACAAACGGGCGACCAACTTGAACTTTTACCTTCGCTGGCCTCTTCCGCTAAGCCTGAAGACGTTAGGCCGCTGGCGACGGTTCTGGCCACCAGCAGTGGTAAAGGAGACGGCGCAGCGATTCCTTTAATAACCTTTCGCCCCGAAGGAAGTGGACGCGTCGTTGTGATTGAAGGGGCCGGGATGTGGCGGTGGGCCTTCTTGCCCCCGGATCACCAAGAGCAAGACGCCTTGTACGGCACGCTTTGGCGCAGCCTGGTGCGTTGGCTGGTCTCGAACGTGGGCCTCATGCCAGGGCAACGGGTCGCGCTGCGTCCTGATTCGGTCGTGGTAAGTTCCGGCAACGCGGCTGCAGCCACACTCTTGTTGCGTGATCAGCAGTGGGATGAAGTTCCGCAGGTCGAGCTTAGCGGCGATACACTCGACAAACCACAAACCTTTGTCCCCCAAGCCCAAAGTTCTGCCGGCGTATATCGGGTTCACTTCGGCCATTTGCCAGCGGGACGCTATTCGGTCAAAGTATTGGGAGCAGGGGAAGAGGAATCTTCCGCCGAGACGGCTTTCGATGTGATCGGCAATCTGCAAGAACGCCTTGATGTGGCAGCACGTCCGGCAGCTTTAACGGAGCTGGCCGAGCAAAGCGGCGGTAAGTCGCTCGATGCGTCAAGCATGCAAGACCTGCCTGTCTCGCTGAATGATGCCTTTATTGAAAATCGCGATAAAAATCGTCCGCAACTCATCCTCCGTACGCCGGCCTGGAATCGTTGGTGGATCCTCGCAACCGTAGTCGGTTTGTGGGGATGCACTTGGGGCACTCGCCGTTGGTTGGGATTCCTTTGATGCAGCACCATCCAAAAGAAACGAACTCCGCGACATTTTCTGGCGCGGCCCTAGCGGCCAAGCTGCGGGAAGTGGCCGGTCGACATCTGCGCGTCCATCTGTTGGTTGCTGCTGGATGGGGGCTGATTGCGTTGGCGTGTGTGTTGGCCATCACCGTTTGGCTCGATCTACTTTTTGATCTGGCCCCGGAAGTAAGAGCCGTAGCACCTTACGTTGCCATCGTGACCGGAATTGCCTTGGTGGCGGGGCTGCTGACTTGGCGGAAAAAACAGTTCTCGCCGCAAGTCGTGGCTCGCTGCGTCGATACGACCGCCGAAGCCCGCGGCGTTGTGCTAACCGGCTGGAGTTTGCTGGAAGGTGCGCGCCGCAAAGATGCCGCAGCCAATGAAGCTTCTACCGGGCTGACTGAACTGGCCATTACGGCAGCGGCTCAAAAGGCTACAGCGGTCTCGGCCTCGTCGGCGGTACCCTTGAAACCGGCGGCCCGTCCTTGGCTAGCCGTGCTAGGCATTGGCCTGGTGGCGGGAATTATCTTATTGGCTGCACCTGGCTGGGTTCAGACGGAATGGAATCGTTTCGTGTCTCCGTGGAGCGACATTCCGCCCGCTTCCTCCACGCAGTTGGTCATTACTCCGGGGGATGTCGATGTTCGCTGGGGAGATCCGCTCGACGTTTTTGTCGAGGTTGCCGGAGACCCGGTCGACAATGTGGAACTGGTGCTCACGGGTGAGTCGCGGGAAGAAGAAGTCGTTCCTTTGTTTCAGGAAGCAGATGGCCGTTGGCGAACCGTTCTAACCCGGCTTACCGAACCTGCTGAGTACCATGCTCGCGCTTTTCAGACACGCAGCCGCCGACATCAAATTTCGATTCTGACCGTTCCCAATATTGCCGATGTCCAGGTCGAGGTTATTCCGCCGGAATATGCACAAGGCCTGGGAGGTTATAGTGGCCCTTTGCCCACAGCTGGTCTCGCCGGCTTGGCCGGGACGCGGGCTCGTTTAACGGCGACAAGCCAGCGTCCTTTGGAAGGGGGTGAAATTACTTGGATTGCTGCCGACGAGTCGACACCGATAGCAATGACGCCGGTTGCCGGAGAGGCATCGAAAGTTGAGGGGGAATTCATTTTTCAATCCGCTGGCAAGTTTGAATTGCGGGTCCGCGATATCGAAGGCCAGTTTTCGCGGGATGTGGTAGCGGGAACGGTTGCCTTGAAAACCGATCAGCGCCCTTTCATCCGCATCATGAAACCGCGTCCCGTTTCTTTAGCCACACCAGAAGCCTATTTGCCAATCGAGATTGCAGCAGAAGATGACTACGGCCTTTCGCGAGTTGAAATTTATCGCAGCTTGAACGACTCGCGTGCGTTACCTCTTAGCGTGCCGGTCGGACAGCCTGCGCCAAGACGTCAATACGATGCGGTCGCGTTGCCTTTGAGTAGTTATGGGCTTCAAGCGGGTGATCAAATCAAATTGTATGCCCGCTGCGAAGACAACGATCCAAGCGGGGCCAAAGGGGCAGAAACGCCGGTGGCAACGGTGCATATCATTTCCCAGGAAGAATACGAACGAATGCATCGAGCCCGTGAAGGGCTGAACGTCTTAATGTCGAAATATCGGCAAGCCGAACGGATGCTGCAACAACTTCGCGAGCAGGCCAAACAGTTGCAACAAGAGCAACAACAAAAGAAAGGCTTAGTTTCCAAGAAGAGCAAGGAAGACGCCCAGAAGTTGGCAGACCAACTCCGCAAGAACGCAGAGGAATTGGCCAAAGCCGTCCGGCATCAGCTTCCTTACCAAACCGATGAAGAACTCAGCAAGCATCTAGAGAACTTAGCCAAGCAACTAGAGCAAGCTGCCAACCAGTTAGAGCAACGATTAGAGCGGCTGGAAGGCAAGCAAGAGCAGCAGCAACCGTTCAACATGGAACTGACCGAGCTCATGGAAATGCTGGGCCAACAAAGTGATCTTTACAACGAATCGGCCATTATGCCACTGCAGCGCCTAGAGCAGGTCATGCCGTTGATGATCGCCAAATCGCGATTCGAACAATTGGTCAAAGCCCAACGCGACCTGGCCAATCGTTTGGCTTCCTTGAAAGGCCGCGATCAGGAAGACAATCCGGCCCTAAAGGCTCGCATGCGTGATTTGCAAGAAGAACAAAAACGTCTGCGCGAGGAACTTGAGTCACTGATCACCGACATCAAAGATGCCGCCTTGCAGTTGCCTGATGAAGAAGATTTAAGACAACTAAAAGAGACCGCCGAGAAGTTTTCTGCCGCGCTAAGTGAAAGCGGTGCGGGGCCAGAGATGGATCTCGCCGAACAAGGACTCGCTCAGTTCTCAGGCACAGAGGGACACGAACATGCCGAGAAAGCCGCGCAGGCTTTAGAGGAGCTGTTAAGTGATTCCGAATCGATGCAAGGCCAAGGACAAGCCAGCCTCGCCTTCCAGCCAAGTATTCAGTCCCTTAGCATGACCGCAGGGCAAATTATTGCGGAAATGGGGCTAGGAGGTGGAGGGAGCGGGTTTAGTTCCCGTAGCACCGGCAATCCTGGACTTTATGGCGATATGCCTGCTTTGGCAGGAGCGGCTGGCCGGAATCCGGGCGAGCAAAACCAACAAGGCGGAGGCTTCGGCAACGCTGCCGGGGGGATCGGTGGCGAGAACCCGAATGCCGACTCGATCGGCGATGTGTTTACGCCTGGCACCGCTGGCAGCAGCAGTACGACGCTTGTTCCCTTGAGATATCGTGAGCGTGTCGGACAATACTTCCGCCGCCTTTCAACCGAATTACAAGAGATGGACGCTTATCCGGAGGAAGTGAAATGAAGCGATACCTAGGACATTGGGCCTGGACGTTTCTGGCCGTCGGCTGCTTGGTTTGGGCCACGCAAAGTCACGGCGCAGAGGCGACGGAAGAGGTCGCCATCGCCAAGGCTGCCACGCCGGTTCCTGACTCACCTCAGGCCGGGGGCGAAGCGGAAAGCATCGTTCAGGTCGCTAACTTGGTTTATGCCGGTGTGCGGAGCAGCCGCTGTTTTTCCGATCATTTTCTGGTTCGCGCCGAAAAGGAAACGGCCATTAGCACCAGTCGCCGCTTTCATGCGGTGAAGCTGGCCAGCGATGACTTGTACGACTTTCCGATGGTGATCATGACCGGCGAAGGGGCATTCGAATTGCCTGAAGCGGAACGCCAAGCACTACGCCGCTACGTCGAACGCGGTGGTTTTCTCCTCGCTTCGGCAGGTTGTTCCTCGCAGGAATGGAACAGCTCGTTTCGCCAAGAGATGGCCGAGATCTTTCCAGAGCATCCGCTTGCCGCTTTAGAAATGGATCACCCGATCTTTCACACCGTTTACGATATCGATGAGTTGGAAGCCAAACATGGTACTCCTCGCCCGATCGAAGGCGTAAGCATTGGTGGCCGGATTGGTGTGTTGTTCTCGCACGATGGCCTGAACGATACCAAGCACACCCAAGGCTGTTGCTGCTGCGGCGGAAACGAAATCACCAACGCCGAAGCAATCAATGTGAACATTCTTGCCTATTCGTTGACCTACTAGCCGAAAGTTATTTGCCGTATCCATGGCTGCTCTCTCATGCATTCCGACACCGATTGCCTCGCCCACGTGGCGGGGCTGGGGGATGCTAGGCGCTGGGCTGGCACTGACTTGCCTGGCCGGCAACAGCGGATGTGATTTCGGCAACGCTGCACCAAGCAAACCGCTGCTGATAGCAATCAGCGGTGATACGGCCGGTTGGATCGTGCCTTGCGGCTGTACCACAAACCAGTCTGGTGGCCTACTGCGACGCGGTACGTATCTCGACCAATTGCGACAGCAAGGAGATCTTGTGTACCTCGACGCCGGAGGGGCCCTGCACGGAACGTCTCCGTACGATATCGCCAAGTTCGAAGCGATTCTGCAAGGCGAAAAGAAAATGGGAATCTCACTGCACAATATCGGAGCCGCAGAAGCAGCCCTGGGAGAGGCCGAACTGCGGCGGATCGAGCAGACGCTTGACGACGAGCCGCTGTTTCTCTCGGCCAATGTTCACAATCATTCAGGCCAACCGCTAGGAATCCCAGCGAAGGTTCTTGAAATTGGACAGCGGCGCGTGCTGGTGATCGGTGTCTTGTCTCCCAGTTTCGCAACCGACCAGCTAGAGGTTAGTGATCCTAAACAAGCGATCCTCAACGAGTTGCAACGTTCCCAGGAATCAGGGGGACACGATGTCTCGATCGTGTTGGCTTACCTTCCCGAAGAGGAGCTACGCGAGCTTGCCAGTCAATTGCCCGAGGTCGATGCGATCGTCGGAGGCCCGACCGGTCAGGCGATGGCGCCGGAACAGAATGGCCCCTTACTCTTAGCTTCGGCCACGAACAAAGGAAAGTTCCTGATTCGGCTTACCCTGCCTGTGGGAAAAAAGCAGCGAATGACGGGGGAAGTAGTGGAAATGACGGAGGATTTCGCAGAGTCGCCCGGGCAACAAGCGAACCTGGATGACTTCTACCAGGAACTAGCGGCCCGAGATTTCATGTCCAGCGAAACTTCGTTCGAGACGGCCCCGGCGGGCGAGTCCCACCGCATTGCCGGTACGAAGTCGTGTCGCCAATGCCACGAGGCCGATTGTCAGGTTTGGGAGCACTCAGCACATGCTCATGCTTGGCAGACGTTGCTCAAAACCGGCTCGCAAGTCGATTCTTATTGTCAACAATGCCACGTGACGGGCTTTGGTTTGCCTGGCGGGTTTGTGTCAGCCAAACGTTCGCTCGATCGGGTTAATGTGGGCTGCGAAAGCTGTCATGGCCCCTCGCAACGGCATGCCGAACAACCGCAGCAGCGGACGTATCATTTCCAAAATGCTGCCTCGACGTGCGTGCGCTGTCACGATCCGGAAAACAGTCCCCTGTTCGACTACGACACCTATTGGCCTCGGATCGAGCATGGCCTGAAAGGAACCTCGTAATGCTTTCACGCCTAAAGGTTGGCCCGCTCTCGCTGCTTGCCTGTTGGGGGCTGCTGATTGTTTCTCTCTCGGCGGTTGCTCCCTGCCATTTAGCGGCCCAAGATCTCGATGACGAACTCCTTCGGTCCCTCGAGTCCCCCTTGGATAAAGTTGCCGAAGAAGCGATTAACGGCAAGCCAGAGCCCAAGGAAAAAGCAAAAGCCAACGTCCCAAATGACAAGCCTGCTGCCGAGATGCCTGCCGGGGAAAAGAAGGCCGATAGCAACACGCCTCCAGTCAACGCCTTGCCAGACCTGGGGCACGAACCGCTGCCGGGGGCCATACTCGACTTGGATGAAGGGCTTGTCCAGGCCCAGCAGAGCGGCAAGCCTGCGTTGGTGCTGGTAACTGGCGAAGATTGCCCCTGGTGTTACCGCCTCAAGCAACAAATGCAACTATCGCCAGCGAAGGAAGAACTACGCCGCTGGACACTGATCGAGATCGATATCGACAAAGACCTGGCCGCTTCCAAACGCTTGGCGGTAGCCGTCTTGCCGTCGTTGCGTTTGCTACGACCTTCCGGGGCGAAGGTGGCCGATCACGATGGTTATTTGAGTTCAGAAAAACTCGCTGCGTGGCTAAAAGAGAATCACCGCTTGGCGGTTGCCTCAGCCGACGATGTCTTGCTGGCCAATCGTCCGCTCGAAACGGTCGATATCGTGCGTCTGTTAGAGCTACTGAAAGACCGCGATCCGCTTGTCCGTGAGGTGGCGATTAGTCGCTTGCAGGCCTTTCCCGAAGTGGCCGCAACGCCGTTGGTCGAGGCATTTCGCAAAGGGGGATTGGCCGAACGGTTATCGATTCTCGAAATCCTTTCGCAGTGGCAGGCTCCGCTCGCAGGGATCGATCCCTGGCAACCAGACTCGATCGACGAACCAGCCCTGGCTCAACTCACGCAATGGGCCAGCGAACTGAAGAAGCAAGAGGAAGACGCTTCTGCCGAGCTTTCAGCAGAGGAACTAGCCGAAGCCCAAGAGCAAATCGATCGCTTGCTTACGCTGAGTCCGACCGAAGGAGCCCCGATTGCGGCCCGCTTGGCACGGCTGGGTGAAAGACTTCTGCCAGAGGTCTATCGGCGCCTCGAAGCCGCCGAGATCGATGAGCAGCGAGAACGTTTGTTGGCCTTGCGCTACCGCTTGGTTGCCCCAGACGCTTTGATGCTTCGCTTTCCAGGAGGATTGGCCAGGCTTGCTTCGCACGATGTGCAGACTCGCCGTGATGCGGCCGAACAGCTTGCCGGTTTGGCGACTGCTTCGGAGCTTCCCTTGTTGCTGGAACTTTTCAGCGACCCGGATCCCCTCATTCGAGAAATTGCTTTGCGTGGTCTGCAACAGTCTGGCGGAGACGAAGCGTTGGAGTTGCTCGTACGCTTATTGAAAGACCCAGAGCCGAACGTGCGGGCTGCCGTGTTGAAGCAGTTAACCGAACGGAGTTCGGCGGACTTAGTCGACAAAGTGGCTGCCTACATCCAAGAGGAAGAAGACGCTGACCTGCTCGTACATGCGATTCGTTATCTTCGTGAAATCAAATCGGAACCGAGCGCGCGGGCCATGTTGCCACTGCTTGAACACGAAGCCTGGCAAGTGCGGGCCGAGGCAGCCGAGGGCCTTCGCGAGATGGTAAGGGGCGAACTAGCAGAAAACGCGGAGCTAACCGCCGATGTGTATGCTGGCCTCATTCAACGCTTGGATGATGATGACGCGTTCGTTGTAAGCCGTGCTATCGAGGCCTTCTCGCAAGAGATTTCCGATGTTGCGATCGACCGGCTGCTAGAAACGGTAGAGAAACATCCTCAACTGGCAACTCTGGCGGTTAAGACGATTGCTGAGCGGAGTTCTGGTTCGCACAAGATCACAGCGAAGCTACTCGATTTCGCAAAAAGTCCGAACCCTGCGATCCGAGCTGCGGCGGTGACCGGTTTGCGCCGTATTTCAAGCGAAACGCTTAACGAGTGGGGCCCCACTGCGTTGAAAGACGAGGCCTCCGAGGTTCGCTTAGTGGCGGCGATGGCCATTTTTGAAAGCTTGGAATCGAAGCGGCGGAACGTGGCGGAGCAAATGCGGGAAGATGCCGAGATGATCGACATGCCCCCGGTTGCAAAAAGTTCTCCGGGTTTGCTTTCCCAAGCATTTGGCGCTTTGTTTGGTAGCAAACCGAAGGAAGAGGAGGCGCCGCCGGAAGCAGTAGACGAGGATGCACCGCAAGAGGAAGAGAAAGAAGCAGAAGCCAGCGAAGACAAATCGGTCGACGACCGCTGGGATCGCTGGCTGGCTGAGTTTACCTCGGCCAAAGGGCGCGCGATGTATTACGTCGATTTGATCGAGCCTTTGCAAGGAATGTTGGATTCCGACGAGCCAAAAGAACGGCTGCTTGCTGCGTTGTGTTTAGTCTCTCTAGGGAAATCTGAAGAGGCCCTCCCGGTGCTTCGAACAATTGTGCAGGAAGATCCTCAAGAACTGGTCAAAGGCAGCGCGGTTTTAGCTTGGGTTCCGTGGGAGCAGCGTCAGGAGTTATTCCAGGAATTTCTCGAATTGGCCACCACCAACGATCAGAAAATGTACTTGGCCAGAATGCTCACCGAAGCTCCCGATCGCCGGTCTGCTGAGTTACTTTGGCCTGTTTTACAAGACGAAACCGTGGATGTCGGCTTAGCCTCGACCATCTCCGATTTACTGCTCATGGCCTACACCGGTCAGCGGTATTTTTACGATGATGAAGTTTCAGAGGAACTTAAAACCAC
This sequence comes from Bremerella cremea, assembly GCF_003335505.1. Taxonomy (NCBI): domain Bacteria; kingdom Pseudomonadati; phylum Planctomycetota; class Planctomycetia; order Pirellulales; family Pirellulaceae; genus Bremerella; species Bremerella cremea. The sequence continues at coordinate 355,587 of NZ_QPEX01000010.1, read as the reverse complement.
AATCCTGAACGATGCCACGCCGCATGTTAAAAGCGGAGTTGAGTTGGAATCTCTCGTGGCACTGGTCTTGGTTGCCAAAATCGACAAAGACGCTGCCGCCGAGATGGCGACGGAAATTGCCGCAGACGAGCAGCGACCGGAAACGCTTCGCCAAGATGCGTTTCAGATTGCCTTGTGCCTGGCCCTGGCCAACCAGCAAAAAGAAATGGCCGTAGCGGCAATGGAAGGCGACAATCCTGAACGTCAACGGATCGCCCTTATCGCCCTGGTTGCCGAAAATGAATACGAATTACGTTACATTCGCGACCACTTTTACATTCCCAGCCGCAGCAGCATTTATTACAACGAGCCTGAGAGCGGCCCGATTATTCCTGAGCCACCGGACGGGGTGACGGAAGCCAACGTCCAGCCGATGTTAAACCATAAGGACGATAAGGTTCGGGCGTATGCCGCTTATGCGTTGTCAATGCTCGGCAAGCAGGAAGGTTTAACGCCGCTGTTGGAGTACTGGCGACTCCACAAAGACGAAGAAGATGATGCCATGGACCGGCTGGTTTATCGGGCGATCGCCAAGTTGAATGCCACCGAGCACGTTGACATCTTACGTGAGATCAACGACAGAATAAGCGAATATCGCACGAAGGAATTTTATTGGACCATTCGCATCATGAGCGGCGACGACGTGCTCCGCTTGAGAAAAGAAATTCGGGATAGTATCGGAATCGAGAATTTGCGTTAATCGTCGCGGTAAAGGCCCGGCGTGTGGGAGAAAAGCATCATGAAATCTAGCATCCGACTTTTTATGGCCTTGGCGGTGGTAACTGCTTCGGTCGTCAGCGGGCCGTTCGCAACGGCTCAAGAACAACCGATGGTCGAGGCCGAAGGAAAAGAGGTCTTAAAACGTTGGCCATCCCAACTGGTCATGCGGCTCGACTTGATCGGTCGGGCGGGATCGATGGATGACGCATTGGCTGCGCTCGAGAAGCGAAAAGAAGTAGCCAAGACGCTTCTGACATCGCTAGGAGCCGAGATGGATACCGTCGAGTATGGCGACCCAACCACCACCAGCGCGGCCAGCCAAGGGCAAGAACAGATTCAGGCGATGATTCGCGAGCGGATCCAACGCAGCGGCGGTTCGGTTCCCGCAGGCCTCAAGGTGGCGGAGTCAACCGTTGTTACGCTTCCTCTCACGGCTCGCTGGGAACTTGATACGAGTGATCCGGTTAAACTCCTGCAACAGGCGACCGTTCTCCGAAAAAAGATTGAAGATGCTGACATCGGAGGCGCGAAGTCACAGAAGCTTTCCTTGGCCGAGCAGGAATTGCTTGAAGAAGCCGAGGCTTACGGCTACGATCCGTACTCCGACGAGCCCCAGGCGAAGCCGGGTGAACCTGTGATCACGTTTGCCGCCAAGATAACCGAGGAGGAACGCAGCCAAGCCATGAAAGCTGCCTTCGAAGCATCTGTGAAAGATGCCAAGGAACTGGCGGCAGCAGCCGGACAAGACCTGGGCCTCTTGATGTCGCTATCTAGTTCAACGTATGGCGGAATGTCGCCAGAGGAGATGTACGGGTATGGCTACGGTCGGCGGATGGCTACACCCAGTGACGATCCTCTGGTTTCAGAGGTGACCGATCTAAGCAAAGTCTCGTTCAACTTTGCAATTCGTGCTCGCTTTAGGATTATCGCTGGCAATAGGGAATAGATTTCAGCGTTTGCTTTTCGAGTCACTTGCTTGAAACGGCATGGCATTGGGTCTTCTGGGGCTTGCTAACAAGCCTCAGAAGAGCGTTGTGTTCATCGAGGCCGATGCTGTCTTCTAAACAGAAAGACCAGCGAAAGCTTGGAATCTAAGGACCAAAAGTCCGTATAACTTAATTGCGTGCGGAACTATTATTGAGTGTTACCAGAAGGGTAGAACTCTTCCAGTGAGCCTCCCCGGCGCGCTTGTCTGCGGAAGAGGCCCGGGTTCATGCCGGTTAATTCTTTAAAAAACGAGCTCAAGTACGAAGCGCTCGAAAACTGCATCTGAGCGGCAATCTCTTCTAGCGAGTAGCTCGTCTCTTGTAGCAGCAGTTTGGCATGCTGAAGTTTCTCGCTGGCGATCTGTTCGTGCGGAGTGGTATGGATCGTGTCGGCGAACTTTCTTTCAAGGGATCGTCGTGAAAGGCCGACGTGATTGGCGACCTTTTGCACCGAAGTATTCCCCTTGCGATCACGAATCCATTTAAGTGACTTCGCGATGATCGGATCAGGCACCGCATGAACATCGGTCGAACGCCGAATGGAAATGCCTCTCGGCGGTATCAATTGGATGTGACGCGGTTGGGCGCTGCCTCGGATGACTTTGTCTAAGAAGGCGGCCGCTTCATAGCCAATTTGCTCGCTGTTGTGCGAAATGCTGGTCAGGGGGGTATCGGCCATCGTGCATATCACATCGTCGTTGTCGACACCAACGATGGCAATCTCTTCGGGAATCGAAAGCTGGCGTCGACGACAGGCATCGAACACGCACAGCGCACGCATGTCGTGGGCTGCCATCAAGCCCAGTGGTTTCGGTAACTCGCTAATCCAGTTGGCGAGATCTTCTTGCCCTCCTTCCCAGTTGTCGTGGGCACGTCGCCGCGAACTTGCGGAATAAACAAAGACGTTGTGCTGTGCATCGTGTAACGCTTTCGTGAATCCCGTTTGACGCATCCGCGACCAACGTGCCCCTTCCACGCCGACAAACGCGTAGCTGCGCAGACCTCGTTCGAGCAAATGTTGGGCGGCCATCTGCCCGATGTTTTCGTCATCGGTAAATACCCCTCCGATTCCCAAACTTGGCCATGGCTGAAGTGTTTCGACAATCGGAACCCCAACTTCCGCAATGGCCTTGGCCATTGTTTGATTGCGTGCCCTTACGATGATGCCATCTCCATGCCAAGTCTTGAGCCAACCAGGCAACCGACTTGCTGGGCCGAACTCGTCAATGTAGATCGACCAAGGGCCATGAATTCGCGAGAAGCGACCGATCCCCTTGATAATGTCGCGTCCAAACTGCTTCGAGGTCTCTATCAACAAGGCCACATGCGGTACTGAATTAGAGACGCGGGGAGGGAGCATCGTCGGTAAACCTTGACAAGTCGCCGGAAAGATGTGTCGCAAATTCGAAAGTCAATTGTCGTAATAATGAATTGCGATTCTAGTTGAAAAATGCCATCTTAAGTTGGATACTTCGTGATAACACGAAATATCCACTTATTTAAGCTGGTGCTCGCCAGGTATGCATGGCTAGGTCTGGCGTGGTAATCGCAGGCGTAAATTCACAACATCAACAGTAGTGACGACAAGCCTCGATTGACTTATCGGTATGAAAAATGAACGAGCGATCGCCCGATCCGAGTGATTGCACGATGCATCCCCTCGATGTCGGAACCTGCCTCGAACTCCCTCCTTCGCTTGAAAGTCCACAACCTAATGCACGCTCCCGTTTTTTCATCAAAGCAAAGGTTCAATTGTCTGCTGACCTTTATCGTTTCTCTGGCCGTATGGGGGCTGTCTTGTATTTGGTCGATCAACATCGCCCAGGCAGAAGAGAATAATCTTGGCGGCTTAACGCTCTGCCCGCTGCCTGGAGAAGGCGATACCTTACGGCAGATTGGCGCCGCCAGTATCGAGATTACTCCGCAACAGCCGATTTTGCTGAGTGGTTACGCCGCCAGAAATCATCAGCTTCAGCTCAACATAAAGCATAGCTTGTGGGCGCATGCGTTGGTGGTTTCCGACGAAGCGAGTCCCCCGGCAATTTTGCTTACGGTTGATAACGTCGGCGTGCCAGCGAGTATTCGCCAAGTGGTCACGAACCGTTTAGAAAAGCAATACTCGATAGCCCCGCAGCGAGTGACCATTTGTTCGACACATACCCACGGTGGCCCGATGCTGACCGGCGTATTAGAAAATTTGCTAACTCGCGAAATGACGCCAGGCGAACGTGCCGCTGTGGATGGATATACCAATGCGTTGGTTGAGAAGTTAGTCGAAGTCGCTGCCAAGGCCCTGCAGCAACGCCAGCCTGGCTACTTGCTGCGTGGGAACGGCAAGGTCGACTTCGCGATCAATCGGCGAGGTGAAATGGTGACCGATCATTCGCTGCCACTGCTGGTAGCGGTCGACAAACAGGGAAAGCCGTTCGCTCTGGTTGCCAATTATGCGTGTCACTGCGTTTCGGCGAGTAGTGGAATGCTGCTCACCGGCGACTGGGCAGGCTGCGCGGTGGCCGAACTGCGGCAACAGCTGCCAGGAGTTGTCGGGATAGTGACAATCGGATGTGGCGGCGATCAAAACCCTGCTGACAAAGGAGGTGTCGCGGCTTCAGAGCGGCAAGGGAAACAGTTGGCCGACGAAGTGATCCGTGTACTGCAAACGAATCTGAAACCGGTGAATGGGCCTTTGCGGATCGATTACCAGGAGATCGAGCTTCCACTGGCCGAGTTGCCGACCGAGAAACAATGGCAAGAGCTTGCTACCAGCAAAGGAATCGAGGGATACCACGCTCAGGCAAATCTAAAGCGGCTAGAACGTGGTGAAACTCTCACCGATCGCGTGACGTATCCGATTCAAACTTGGCAATTCGGCAATGATCTGGCGATGGTTTTCCTTAGTGATGAGGTCGTAGTCGATTACGCCTTGCTGATCAAAGGCAAGCATGGCGACCAGACCTGGGTTTCTGGCTATAGCAACGATGTAAGCTGCTATATTCCATCGGAACGGGTACTCCGCCGCGGTGGATATGAAGGTCGTACTTCGATGTTATGGTACGACAAGCCTAGTCCGTTTGCGGCTGGGTTGGAAAAGAAAATCTTGGATGAAGTCGATCGGCAGCTGACTCCTGAGCCGAAGTCGTCCGGCGATCATACACGCACTGGTGGGGTCGCCCCTCGTTCTCCCCAAGAGTCGATTCGCACGATGCTACTCGACGACCGTTTCCGTGTGGAAGTCGTAGCGGCTGAGCCATTGGTGGTTGATCCGGTGGCGATTGATTTCGGACCGGATGGCAAGCTATGGGTAGTCGAGATGAACGACTACCCACTCGGGGTCGAAGGAATGCCAGCTGGGGGTGGCCGGGTTAAGTTTCTAGAAGATAGCAATCACGATGGTCACTACGATCAAGCAACGTTGTTCCTGGAAGGTTTGCCGTATCCCACCGGGGTGAAAGCATGGGGCAACGGCGTTCTGATTTGTTCGGCCCCAGATGTAATCTATGCGGAAGACACCAACGGTGATGGCCATGCCGACGTCCGACGGGTGGTTCTCCGCGGCTTTGCAACACACAACTATCAAGCCCGGGTGAATAGTCTTTCACTCGGGCTTGATAGCTGGTGGTACGGGGCTGGCGGTATTTTCGGAGGCAAGCTGCAAAGCGAATCGATGGCAGACGTCGATGCCGAGAACCGTGATTTTCGATTTCAGCCAGAGACCGGCGCGGTCGAGGCGGTGTCAGGGCGGACGCAACAAGGACGAGCCCGTGATGATTGGGGCAATTGGTTTGGCTGCACCAACAGCAATTTGCTCTATCATTACCCCAGCGTCCAGCACTATTACGAGCGCAATCCGCTGGCCAGTTCTCCCAATCCGATTCGGTCGCTCTCTTCCGGGGAAAGGCTTTTTCCTGTGGGAGAATTGGTGCGATTTAGCCAAAGCGGCGCGAAAGGGGCTCCAACTTCAGTTTGTGGGCTAGAAATTTATCGCGATGAACTGCTTGGCCAAGCGTTCTCGAACAATGCGTTCGTTTGTGAGCCGGTCAATCAACTAGTACATCGTCGAGAGCTTGTGCTAAGCGATTCCAATATCACCAGCCGCCGAGCACCTGAGGAGCAGCAACGAGAATTCCTGGCTTCCACCGACAATTGGTTTCGGCCTGTTCAAGTTCGTACCGCCCCGGATGGTAGCTTGTGGGTGGTCGATATGTACCGATACGTGATCGAGCACCCCAAGTTTATCTCGGATCAGGTAAAGGAAAAGTTGGATGTCAGGGCAGGGGACGATCGGGGACGAATCTATCGTATTATTCCGGCGGACCAATCCTCGGCCACGCTTCCTAATCTGCGAGAACTCTCGACCAGCGAGCTTACCAATCAGCTCGACACGGTGAACGGAACGCTTCGTGATATGGTCCATGCCGAGCTGCTTTTCCGGCGTGATACGGCCAGCTTGCCGCTTCTAAAAAAGCTGGCCGTAGAAGCAGCGCTGCCTCAGGTTCGTTTGCAAGCGTTTTGTGCCTTGGCGGGTTTGGGGGGAATAGATGATAACATGCTCGCTCAGGTCAGCCACGACCCCCATTTCGCAGTCCGTAGGTGGGCAGTTCTGATTGCTGAGCAGCGGTTGGCGGAAGATCCTCAGGGGGAAAAGTGGATTCTTCAGGCGCTCGCTGATCCAGCTACAGAAGTTCGCATTCAAGCGGCCTATTCGTTGGGGGAATGTCACTCGGAATCCGCCGCTACCCTATTGGCCCAGCACCTCTTCGCTGCTTCCACAGATACCACCGTCCGCGCGGCACTGCGAGCGAGTTTGCATGCTGGCAATGCACAAACCGTGTTGGAAGCATTGAATGCGCTGCCAGCCGATCACCAGAAGAATTATCGCGATTGTCTGATTGCGGTTGCCCAGGTGGGTGAGCCAGCAATTGCCGAGAAAGCCTTGGCGTTATCAGCTGAAGACGCGGACAGCTTTAACACGACAGCGCGAATTGTTGAAGTACTCGCCAAGCGGCAATTGCCGCTTGAAAAGCTTGCTGCGTTGCCAGGTTTCGCCGATCAGATGCAGGCGATCGCCCTTAATGATTCTGCTTCGGTGGAACAACGCACAGCCGCAATCGAATTGCTGGCTACTATACTAGCGGATTCAAAAACGACAAGCTTGTTGCTTGAATTGTTGACGCCCCGGCAGCCGCCAGAAGTTCAAGCTAAAGCGTTAACGATGATCTTCAAAACGCGTTCGGTTGCAGGACAGCAGGCAATTCTGGATCAGCTTTCCAGTCTATCTCCGGTGCTGCAAACGGCCGCGATTGGGGAGTATCTTGCGCGACCCGAAAGCACGTTAATACTTCTCGCTGGTTTAGAAAGTGGCCAAGTTCCTCGGGCAATGATCGATCTTGCTGATCGCCAAAAGCTGTTCGATCATCCATCCCCTGAGATTCACAAAAGGGCTACCCAATATTTCGCTTCCTCTTCGCAGGGAAGCTTGCAAAAGAAGATCGAGCAGTTTCGCCGTGCTGATTTAACCGGAGGGGATAGCGTCGCAGGGCGGGCGTTATTTCAACAGCAGTGCGCAGCCTGCCATCGCTACGATGATCTGGGAAGTGTTGTGGGCCCGGATCTGCAAGCATTGACCGACCGCACGAAAGATTTCATGGTGACGGCCATCCTCGATCCGAATGCAGCGGTTGATCGAAGGTATGCGACCTATTCCGTATTGCTGAACGATGGGCGTGTACTCGGGGGGATATTGGCGGAAGAATCGAACCAGGCGATTACCTTAAAAGAAAAAGAAGGAGTCGAGCGACGTATTTTGCGGAGCGATATCGAGATGATTAAAGGGACTGGCAAATCGCTTATGCCGGAGGGGCTAGAACAGGTTATTTCGCGGGAAGGTATGCAGGACTTGCTTGCTTTTCTGAAGGCGGTCGAATTACAAGCCGCAGCGCCAAAATCACAAAGCACGATTCCCAATTGAAGCAGGGTTGAAAACGTATGCTCGATTTGGCTGCCAAGAAGGCGGAAGATACCTCGGTACGCAAAGGAACACGCTACGACGCGTTGCGATTAATCTCCTTGAACTCATGGGGCACCTCGAAGGAGGCTCTGGTCCGTTACGCCGCAGCCGACAACGATGCAGCGTTGATCCGCGGAGCAGTTGAGGGACTCGGCGATGTGCCCCACGTGGAAGCGGCGACGGCGTTGCATCAAACGCTATCCGATGTTCCGAGTGAACTACGCGTGTTCGTGATGAACGGCTTGTTGCGAGCGGACGGTAATCGGGTTTATCTGTTGGACGCGATTTCCGCCAAGATGGTTTCCGCAGAAAGCCTGTCTCAGGAAGTCCGGCAAGGGTTGATCTCGCATGCCAACCCAGAAGTGCGGAAACAAGCCTAAACTCTATTGCAATAGCAAAGTCGTTACGCTCCCAAGTCTGCAAGTTAAGCGGCACATCCTGGACCGGTTGAATTGGAGATGAGATTTGAGAACGAGCCGACATTGCGAACCGCGTTTGAAGCACTAACCCCTGGTCGAAAGCGGGGGTATCTTTTGGATTTCGGCGGTGCGAAGCAGGCCAAATCGTGCGAGGCTCGAATCGAGAAAAGTCTGCCTAGAATCTTGGCAGGCGTAGGGCTGCATGACTGCACGTGCGGACTTTCCCAGAAAATGCCTGGGTGTGTTGGTTCGCATAAGGAGTTGGGATTGTTCTTATCGAAACCAGCGGCGCAAAAGGAAACCGTACGGCCAATGATAACTCGCACGGTTTCTGTGGTTTCAGACAACGATTGAAAACTATTTGGTGACAATCTCGAAGTCGATCGGGTTGTCTCCGTCGATCACTTCGACCTGTTGAGTCGTCTCATCGTTGTATTCTTTGGGAAGCTTCTCTTTGACGCCAGGTTGAATCACGCGTCCACTGTCGTCGCGCGTTGCACTGCGGGCCGTTACCAAGCGAACGCGGTGTTTGCCAAGCAATGCGCCCTCGGCATCCCCTTTGTATTTGAGAATGTACTTTCCGTTCTCGTCGGTAATCGCGGCAGAACTTCGGCCACCAGCCAGTGGCACGAACTCAACTTGACAGTCCGAAACCGGTTTCCCGTTGAGCGTGACTTGGCCGTGGACTTCACCTACCGGCGGCATGTTAGGATCGCCGCAACCAGTCAAACAAAGCGTGGCTAATGCGAGACTTAACATTGTAAAACGATTCATCTTTACTTCTCCTCGTGGGGCTACCGCCGCAATTCATGCATGGTTGCGGCAGGCCCTTATGTTTTTGTCTTAGTAGTTGCCCACCGGTTGTCCATCGGCACGATCAAGAAGACGTTCGTAGGTCGTGTCGGTTGCACCTCCGAAGTTGTCGTCGATATTCTCGCTAAGAAAATGAACAGATCCATCGGCGAACATGAATTGGGCACCGCCAGGGTGATTGCTGGAGAAACCTTGCCGACCATCGACATCGTTGCAAGAAGCACCACACGTATCGGAAGTGTTGATATGCGTTTTGCCACCGCCAACCACGGCAATAAAGCCATCCAAGTAGTTATGGCTGTTTTCGATGTCTTCGTTGCCGGTATGGCCATAAACCAGACCTGCACCAAGTTCCTCGCCTGAGAGCATCCAGGCTCGTTCGCCCACCATGGCCGTATTGCTGGTTCCGTCCAGGATTTGATGCATCGCGACCACCATGCGTGAGTTGCCTTGCACGTTGGTACCTGGCACGAAGATTCCATTGTGGTGTTTAGAACGATCGATATCGCCGTTTGTGTTCACGCCGAGATAATTGGCGGTTGCAATCTGAACGTCTTTTGACTGGTCGCCAGAACCGTTGTTGATCGTTAGATGGGTGTTAAGTGTCGGGCCAGTATCTGAGGGGCAACGCCAAATTGTAATCGGAGTTTGTAGAACGGCCAGCTTCGCAGGTTTGTTGACCGCTTCATGCAACCGATCCGGTTGGCTGGGGGCCAAAATGTCGTAGGCAGCTCCTTGTTCCATTTGAGGCAGAATCAAGGTGCCCCAACTCCAACTGGCATGTTTTCTTTCGTCACCGCCGTTGACTTCATGGTCGTAGCTGATCGCTGGAAAGGCGCCGAAGGTATCGTGATAGTTGTGTAGGGACAAGCCAATTTGTTTCAAGTGGTTGGTACATTGCATGCGTCGAGCGGCTTCACGAGCTTGTTGAACTGCCGGAAGAAGCAGGGCAATTAACACGCCAATAATGGCAATGACTACCAACAATTCGACAAGGGTAAAACCTGCACGTGGTGTTGTTTTCATGAAAGGTAACGAGCCTCTAGCTAAGAGTGGGGTTGATGCAGCAGAACGGGGAACAATTGAAAATGAATTAAATAGGACGTGCGACTAAGCACGGGACCTCCCAGTCGGTCGAGCGGCTCCCAATAGGGCCAATCGTTAGGTCTCCGCCTTCTGGTAAAACCGCTTTCCAGACTCGCAGGATGACATCGATTGATTTACCAGGGCCTTCTTCTTGGGAGAGTTTGTAATTTGCTAGGGAGCGGGAGTCTTGGTGAGAGCCTTTATCCATGCCGACGGAAATGCCCGTGTCACTAAAGTGTTGGGTGAGCCAGCTTGGTGTCGGCAAGCGTTCGTCGACCAACAGATAGGCAACAGTGGGGCGGTTGAAGACAACGGTTAGTTCAAGGTCCGAACGCTTTTGCCATTTCGCGTTGTACTTCCAGTCGCCTACCATTTGGACGTAATCTAAGTCGATCAACGAAGAGGGGAGGCTATCGCTTATTCCGCTCCATTGGTGAACTCGGTCGACATAGGCTAAAGCTCCCTCACGAAATCCGCCGCGAACAATCTGATAAGGCTTTTCGTTGTGGGGACTGTTGCTACGAACTTCGCTGATGACCGAGGGGGGAATCTCGCCAGGTTTCAAGAAAGTGGCAACGTTGTTTGCCGCGATCTTCACGAGCTTTCCACCAATGGGAACCTCGAAAGCATCTCCTTGCACCATCCGTTGGAGCGTGCTACCGGTTCTGAGTTCAACGCTGCCTTGGTAGACGACGACTTCGGTAAAGTTATTGGCGTCGACGGCTACCCCGAACTTTGTGCCTAAGTCGACAACCGAGGCGTTATGCGTGTTGACCGTAAAACCATGGGACGTTGGTGGAACATCGGCGACAACCTTGCCGTAAAATAGTCGCCACGACATCGGCTTATTGATGCGAATCCGGACAGGACCTGCCAATTCTACTTTCACGCCAGAGGAGGTAACTCCCTGGTAGATTCCTTTCGGCAGATTGATTATCTCTTGACCAAAATAGGCACGTGCTTCACTTTCGCCCGGGATGCCTGAAATCAAAACGGCAGGCGGAACAGGTCCGCTGGAAGCGACCGCTGGCCCAGGTGTGGTATAACTTTGATACCACACGGAAATTGCGAGCCCACCAAACAACAGCAACGCAGCCGCCGTAACCAAGCTAACTGCTGCGACGACGCGCCGTACTTGCAGCACGGGCGGAGCAGCGAGGGAAGCCGGTTCTAATAGGTCGTCCTGTTCGATTCGTTTTAGTAGTTCGCGTTCTTGATCGGCGTCGAACTTGCTCACCATGGCCAAGCGAGCGTTGATCAATGCTTGAGCAGCGAAGTATTGTGATACATCCTTGCGCTGCACGATCAAGTCGCTAAGCGTCTGCCATTGCTCCGGGGTTGCTCGGTCGGTGATGCAGAGGTCGACCAGTTTCAGGATCTCAGGATCTTCGATCTGTTTACCTACCACGTCCTGCTGTTCACTCATTGTCCGTCTCCGTAGGCAGCCACCCGAACATCAATGCAGCGATGCAGCATTTCACGAATCTTTCGCAACCGCTTATACACAGCGTTGGCTGATAGCCCGAACATTTCACCGACGTTTTCAATCGAATTCGCTTGGTTGTAGGAAGCCCAAAGAATGGAACGTTGTTGTGCGGGTAGTTTTTTGACACAGTGTTCCAAAGCGGCTAGTCGTTCGTCTAACGCGTTGCCATTTTCGACAATCACGGCATCTAAGGCCTCCATCGCGGAATCGCTAAGCATCTTTAGTTGCCTGCCGCGTTCCGAATGGAATCGCTTCGCTTCAATACGGGCGAAACCAAACGCCCACGGAAGGAACTCGCGTTGCTCGTCAAACTGTTCCCACTTTCGCCAAAGCAGAAGGCTCGTCCTCTGGAACACTTCCTCAGCGTCACTCCAGTTTGCAACCAAGGAGTAGACATACCCTTTGAGCTGCTCTTGATGGGTGATGTAGAACTCGGCGAAACGGGATTGCTTGTCCGTGTCGTTTTCTATTGGGACCATATCTGAAAGGGACCGCGTCACCCTAAAATTTTTCTACCGCGAATCATCTTGTTCGCCTTATAGGCACTCGTGCGATAGGGCCATATTTTGGCCCGAAAAATGACCCGATTTTCAAAAAAACGATCAGATTGTGGAAAAAGCTAGTTCCGTAGTGGGGAGGAAAGCCGTGTAAGCAAGCCTAATTGCTTCTTTTGTGCTAGTTAAGAGAGCATTAAATGAAACGTCAGATTAATGGACGTGATTGTAGCTGAAACGGCGGTTCGAGCGGCACGCGCAGAACGACCGAACTAACACCAACCGTTCATTATGGTTGGCCAGATGGCTTTTCCTATGACTAAGCTACGCACGAAATCTAAACGTGATCCAAGGTTTTGTTCGCGAATACGGAGGCTTTCGTCGGTCGCCCCGATTCAATTGGCGGTACAACCTTCAATCGTCTTAGACGGATTAGCTTAGGAAGACAGCGACAGCGAGCCTATCGATAACCTCGCGAGCAGGGACGAGTATTCTGGCAAACGCTGAGTGTGTCGTTAAATGTCAGCGATACCGAATCGATGAGGAAAAAGCCATTCGTCCGAGGTGGCAATCTCATGTAAAAGGTCGATGTCGCATTTCGAGGGGGATTCCCGAAATACCGTTTATAATCGCGGTCGAAGTGCAAGCCAGGCTGAACCTCTAGGCGACCATCGTGTCTCATCTGGTTGCATGATTCGCTCGGCCAGTTCTCCTTGGTCGGCCTCCATTCTCAGCGCATGCAAATTGTTTTTCACGGTTGCCAGTCGATTCTAAATGGTGGCAAGGCTTCGGTTCTGAGGCCACAGAAATGAGTGATTAGAGGATTGAACAAGGATCTTCGAGGATCGTCCTATCGACGAAAATGATTTGGCAACTAATATTATCTATGTGGACTAGTCCACGGTCTTCGCAAAATCGGGCAGTAATGCCCGATTTTGAATTGCCCCTCATTTGGTGGTGCAACTATCTGCATCACCTATCGCCCGCCTTCGGTTGCGTTTTCTGCAACCCGAAAAAGCAACAGATACAATCGAATAATTCTTTACGTACGTACTAACCGCCATGCCATTGCATCGAGTAACTCTACCGCATTTCGCGGCCATTTTGGGTGGTCTTCTTATTTGCGGGATGTTGGGCTGCGGCCAAACACCCCACAAACAGCCAGCCCCGCCTCCACCTACAATGACAGTCGCTCAGCCTATTCGCAAAGAGATTGTCGAATGGGATGCTTACACAGGGCGCTTGGAACCGATTGAATTTGTCGAAGTACGAGCGAGGGTAAGTGGCTATTTGCAGTCAATTCACTTCGATGAAGGGCAGGTCGTTCACGAAGGTGATCTGCTTTTTATTATCGATCCCCGTCCCTTTGAGGCGACGTTAACCGAGGCCAAAGCACAGCTTCGTCAGGCCCAATCCCAACTGTCCCAAGCAAAAGCGCAGATGTCGGAAGCAATTGCGCAACAAAAACAAGCCAACGCTCAGCTGCAGTTGGCGGAAGTGCGTGTCCAACGAGCGAGACGACTTCGTGAGAGCAATGCGGTTGCCCAGGATGAACTCGACCAGCGGGAAACAGATATCGTACAAAGTCAAGCCGATGTCGCTTCCGCTGAGGCGAGTATCCAACTGGCGGAAGCTGCTGGCGACACCGCCAATGCTGCGATCGAAGCCGCCAATGCTCGGATCGCCTCGGCCCAGCTTGATTTGAATTATACGCGGGTTTACGCACCGGTGTCGGGGCGGATTAGTCGCGAGTATGTCACCGAAGGGAACCTCATCAGCGGAGGGACAGCGACCTCGACGTTGCTGACAACAATTACTTCGGTCGAACCAATCTACTGCGCCTTCGATGTCAACGAACACCAAGCCCTGAAGTACATTCGCTTGGCTCAACAAGGAAAGCGAAAGAGTTCGCGCGATGCGAAGAACCCTGTCTATCTAGGATTGTCCGACGAAAAGAACTTCCCTCATTTGGGTCACATGGAGTTCGTCGATAATCGCTTCGATACCAATACGGCCAGCATGCGAGTTCGTTGTATTTTCCGCAATGAAGATCAAGTGCTTGTCCCCGGGATGTTTGCCCGTGTTCGCCTGCCTGGAAGTGCGGCGTATGAAGCGGTACTTATTCCGGACTCTGCCATTGGGACGGATCAGTCTTCGCAATACGTTTACATTGTGGAAGGCAATAAGATCGAACGTCGCGCTGTGGTTCCCGGCCCTTTGGTCGATGGCCTGCGAGTGATTCGCGAAGGACTCACTGGGACAGAGCAATTAGTCACCGAGGGGCTGCTGTTGGGCCGCCCGGGGATGGAAGTGCAAACCAAATCGGGTGACATTCAAGTGATCGAAGATGGCCTGCCCAACACCTATGTTCCTTTGCCACCGGAGCAATGGATTTCGTCAGGGCTAACTTCAATTCATAACAACAATCAGGATGTGCCGACTTCCGCGAACCGAACGGAAGGTGGCCAATGAAGTTTCCCCATTTCTTTATCGAACGACCGATCTTTGCCTCGGTGTTGTCCTTTCTGATCGTTTTGATTGGGGGCATCGTTTATTACACGCTTCCGGTATCGCAATATCCCGACGTGGTTCCTCCGACGATTGTCGTGCGGGCCAGTTATCCGGGGGCTACTCCTCAGGTGATTGCTGATACGGTTGCCACGCCCATCGAACAAGAGATGAACGGCGTCGACGACATGATGTATATGGAGTCGTCTTCCAGCGCCGACGGCACGATGCAGCTTACGGTCACGTTTAAGCTGGGAACCGACCTAGACGATGCCCAGGTGTTGGTACAAAACCGGGTTGCGATTGCCGAGCCACGCTTACCGGAAGCGGTACGGCAAATTGGTGTGACCACCAGCAAACAAATTCCCGACATGCTGATGGTGGTTCACTTGAACTCTCCTGACCGCAGTCGAGACCAGTTGTACATCAGTAATTTCGCCTTTCTGCGTGTTCGCGATGCCATGATGCGTCTCGATGGCGTGGGGGATGTGCGAATTGCTGGGGGTAACGAATACGCCATGCGGGTCTGGCTCGATATCGAACGCATGACCCATCTCGATCTCATGCCAGAGGACGTGATTGCCGCGATTCGGGGACAGAACGTGCAAGTCGCCGCAGGGGTGATTGGTCAACCTCCGACCGACGAGACCGGCGCCTTTCAGTTGAATGTCACGACGCAAGGCCGTTTAAAGGATACCGAAGAGTTCGGCAAGATCATCATTAAACGTGGCGAAGATGGGCGTGTTACGCGCTTGAGTGACGTCGCCAGAGTAGAGCTTGGCGCGCAAGACTATTCGCGGCTTAGCTACCTGGATGGTAAACCAGCGGTGGCGGTTCTGGTGTATCAACGCCCCGGTACCAACGCCGTCGAGACCGCCAGGCAAATCAAGCAAACGATGGCCGATCTCAGTAAAGACTTTCCTGTGGGAATCGGCTACGAGATTGCCTACAACCCGACCGATTTCGTCGAGGAATCGATCGACGAAGTGTTTGAAACGCTGTATATCACGACCGGCTTCGTGGTCTTTACGGTTTTCATCTTTTTGCACGGCTGGCGTCCTACCATCATTCCGGTGATCGCGATTCCGATCTCGTTGATTGGTACGTTTGCGGTAATGCAGCTGCTAGGCGTCTCGTTGAATACCCTCTCGCTGTTCGGGCTCGTCTTGGCGATTGGTATCGTCGTGGACGATGCGATTGTCGTGGTGGAAAACGTCGAGCGATTAATCGCCGAAGGGCTCGCACCGCGCGAAGCAACGCACAAGGCAATGGACGAAGTGGGATCGGCTTTGATTGCAACCACTTTGGTGTTGATTGCCGTGTTTGTGCCGACCGTCTTCATTCCTAGCATCAGCGGAAAGTTCTATCAACAGTTTGCCATCACCATCGCGATTTCCACGGCGTTTTCCACATTTGTGTCGTTAACGCTAAGCCCTGCTTTGTGTGCGTTGTTGCTAAAGCCGAAAGGGGCCGCCAGAAATCTTAGTGGACGAATCGTCGATAAGTGCTTTGGCTGGTTCTTCCGCTTATTCAACCGCAGCTTCGATGTTACGAGCGATTTCTACGCGTGGGTCATCTCACGAATCGTTCGTGTCTCGGCGGTGGTTTTGTTGCTTTACGTTGGGCTGTTGTATTGCACATGGAGTAGTTTTGGACTGGTACCAACAGGCTTTGTGCCTGCGATGGATCAAGGGTATTTGATTGTCAGTATTCGCCTGCCCGATGGCGCTGCGTTGTCCCGGACTGATGTCGTCACACGAAAGGTCGCCGAGATTGGTGGCAAGATTGATGGCGTTGCACACTCGGTCGGGATTGCTGGGTTATCAGGTTCGACTTTTACCATTAGTCCGAACGCCGCAGTGACGTTCCTCCCTTTAGAGGATGCGAAAGAACGAGCGGCCCGCGGGCGCGATGTCAATGCGATTGTCGCGGACCTTCGCCGGGAAATGGCGGTGGTAAATGAAGCAGAGATTTTTGTCATTCCGCCACCACCGGTACGTGGTATCGGGCGTGGCGGCGGTTATAAAATGTATCTCCAAGACCAAAGCGGGGCTGGGATCGATGCTTTGAACCTGGTTACGCAGCGGATGGTAGCCGAAGCCAACCAACAGCCAGGCTTAGTTCAGGTTTATTCCAATTACCGTTTGAGCGTGCCTCAGGTTTACGCCGAGGTCGATCGTACTAAAGCCGAGATGCTTGATGTCCCGGTCGCGAACATCTTCCAGGCGTTGCAGGTTTATCTTGGTTCGTTGTACGTGAACGATTTCAATTTTCTGGGACGTACCTATCGTGTCACCGCGCAAGCGGAACCAGAATTCCGGGACGAGCCGAGCGATATCTTGCAACTCCGTACACGTAGTGCGCGTGGGGCCAGTGTTTCGCTGGGGTCGCTGGTGGAATTGAAACGCGTGACGGGGCCCGATCGGTTGGTACGTTTCAATCTGTATCCTGCGGCCGATATTAACGGCGACACGGTCCCTGATTATAGCACCGGACAATCGTTAGACACGATGGAGAGTTTAGCTCAGGCCAACCTCCCGCCGGGGTTCGGATATGCCTGGACAGATATCGCCTATCAAGAACGCCAAGCTGGCAATACGATTGTTTACCTCTTTCCGCTGGCGGTGCTGTTCGTCTTTTTGACGTTGGCTGCTCAATACGAAAGTTGGGTCTTACCAATGGCGATCATCTTGATCGTGCCGCTATGCTTGCTTTTCGCGATTGTGGGTATCTGGTTTCGAGGGATGGACAACAACATCCTCACGCAGATTGGCTTTATCGTGTTAGTGGGCTTGGCATGTAAGAATGCCATTCTGATTGTGGAATTTGCCAAGGCGGAAGAAGACAACGGGCGAGACCGATTTGAAGCGGCCGTCGAAGCATGTCGTTTGCGATTGCGGCCCATTTTAATGACCGCGTTCTCGTTTATCTTGGGCGTGATTCCTTTGTTGATCGCCACAGGTGCGGGCTACGAAATGCGTCGTGTGCTCGGGACGGCGGTGTTCGCTGGCATGTTAGGCGTGACCATTTTTGGCCTGTTTTTAACGCCAGTGTTCTATGTTGTCTTGCGACGATTTTCTCGCCAGAAGCCTCCAGCAAAAGCTGAGGAATAAAAGCCTTCAGCAACTTACTGCTGGGCTGTTGGAACAGACCTGTTTTCTGCCGAGCCAACATGAATCAGCCTCCCGGTTTGATGAACCGGGGGGCTTTTTTTATGAACGTACCGACGTGGATGGAGTCAACTTGCTTCATCATTATCGTAAAAAATACGAGATTTTACGAAGTCAGAAGCGATCACCACAGAGGCGAGCAAACGACAGATAAATACTACTGGATTCCTGGATTTCATTCGCCATAATGGGGGCCAATCTCTTATCTAAATAACGCCCAAATGGTGTCCTATGGCGAAAGCGAAGGAAACTCTTCCCAAGAAGAGCCCAAAGAAGGCGGCTTCTGCCGTTGATAACTCGATCCCTTGGTTAGAAGCCGATAAAGGCTACGCGTTAGGAATTCTGGCTGGCAAGCTTGTCGCCCGCAATCCGCAAGGCAAAAAGTTGTCTTCCGTTCCCAAGACGCTGAAAGATACCGAACTAGCCGAACAACTTTTGGCGGCGTGCGAATGGTTGGCCGTCCATCGGACCGAGTGTTTATGGCAGATCGAAACATGGATGTTGCGTTCGCTGCCGGTCCCACGCGAGGTCTTAGAAGCCGTTTGGCCTGATCCCGATTGGAGCGACATGCTGCGGAACTTGGTCGTCGTTGCCGCAGATGCGAAAGGGACGCCCCAAGCCAGTCAAACGGGGCTGTTGCGGGATGTCGACGCGAAGAAGGGAATGGGGGTCGTCGATCGCGATGGCGAAACACAGTGGTTGAAGACACCCCAGATCATGATCCCTCACCCGATTTTGATCGACGGGATCGAAGACCTGCGGGAAATTGCCGCCGACATGGAATTTACCCAAGCGGTCGAGCAACTCTTTCGACCGATATTTTCGGCCACAGCCGAGCAAAACAAGAGCGAACGGATTACGGATTTCCGCCAGGGGAAATTCGACCAATTGAACTTTGTCACCTCGCTCTGCCGACGCCTCGGTTACCAGGTGCGCGGAGGCTATGCGTGTAACAAAGTGTGGGAAAACGGCACGCCCATGGAAGCTCGATTCTGGGTTGGTGAAGGGGCCCCAGAGTATGAAACATACACAGACGATTTAGTCTTCGTAGATGAAGAGCAAAAACCGCAAGCGATTGCTAACGTAGGGCCGGTAACGTTCAGCGAAGGGATGCGAATGGCATCGCAGATTTATGCCAAACGTAAGGTCGAGCAAGAAGAAAAAGAAGGAGACGAGGCATGAGCACAGCACAATTGATCTTGAATGCAGGTGGCCTCGTTCCTGTGAAGGCCAAGGTCGACAAGGGTAGCTCGGAAGAAGTGGTCGCGCGAACGTACCAGCATCCCGCGTTGGGCGATCGTCCGTTGGTACGTATCAGTTCGGCACGCCTAGGCCAGGCCGAAGATCTGGCAATGGAATTTCTCGGATTCGAAGCGCCCCAGATCTCTAAGCCGATCGCCATTGAGCAGCGACGCAGTTTAGGCTTCGCGGCATGGGCCCTCACAAACGACCCAGATAACGCCCAATACGCGCTCGATCTGGTGAAACGAATGAAATCTGCCGATCGAAAGGCGAAATCAAAACCAGGGCATGCCTGGGATATTTACGATGAATTATCGAAGGAACTAGGACGTTCGGTACGGCACTTTTTGCCTCCCTTTTGGGAGGAAGTAGGACGGGCCTACAAAGAACTGGGGAATCAAACGTATGCCGGAAGGGCTTTGAATCGTTCGTTGGAAGCCGAGCGAGTCCATGCGCTTCCGTCGGATCGAAGCCGGCGACGTGATGTCATTCTCGAATTCGTCTTAGCTGGTTGCCTGGCCGGAAAAGCCCTTTCCGATTACACCGACGATTTAAAAAATCAATACCCACCGCAAGAAGCGTATGACATCTTCCGCGACTTGTGTGTGCGGCGAACTCGAGGTGGCATGGCTCCGTGGGCCAGCCTGCCGAAGGATTTTCTCAAGCTTGCTAAAGCGGCCGATTTAGACGCCGATGCCGAATTGGAATCCTGGCTAGAAGAAGTCATCGAGTCGCCTGCGATGGACCGCGCAGCCATGCAATTTTGGAAAGGGTGCGATCATTATTGCCGTCGAATCGTCCAGCGCAATTCGGCGTTTGCAGTTGCTTTGCTGCGGTATACCCAATCTAAGGTTCAGCTTTATGAAGAAAGTAAGCTATGGGATTGGCTCGATTTACTTGAAGCCTGGGGTGTTTTTGAGTTCCTGTGGGAGGACGAACACCTCGGTGCACCACCGCTGGGGGAACCGATTGCGGATTGGTTCGGTCGAATTTCTCGGCACGAGCTACCGATACCTAAACGTGTTTTTTGGATGCTAGAACGGCTGACGCCTCGTTTGAAGAAGGAAGGTGCTCCGCTCCCTCTTAGCACCGGTATTCGCTGGAATACGAAACCAGCGGATATCGACCTGATCGAGACCTGCCTCGATTTAGGGATCGAAGTCCAGCCACTACCGAAGGAAGCGGCTGTCGACTTCAACGGCTGGCTAATGGAACAACCAGACCATAAGTATCGTAATCGAGATCTCTTACTTGCGCCGGCGGATGAACGTTTTGCTGATGCGATCAAGCGTGGATTGGCTAACGCATTGACTTGCAAAGGGAAGTCGCACAGTCGTGGTTATCAGCGAACCGATTGGGAACGCCGCTCATTTCCTGAAGCAGCTGGAGAACGCGAAGGGATTTTAAGGCTCTGGCGAGAGCACGCTTTGGAAGTCGTGGGGCAATTAGAAAACACGGGACTGGCCAGCTTCAGCGAAGCATTTGCTTTGCTGCAAGAAACCTTCTGGCCCGAGACGTTACGCTACTTTCCTGAAGTCGCGGAGAAGCTCGCGGCTATCGAACCGAATACCTCGCTGCAGCTAACACTGCAAAGTGGCATCGTTGATGAATACGGATGGGCCGAGTTTGACCAGCTTGTTGAAGAATCCGAGATTTCTGTTGGGGCCAGCGTTTACTCGATAAAAAATTGTGCTCTGTTGTTTCCGCAGGTAGTGGTGTGGAATAAGACGCACGCGTTTGTGCTCGATCGCTCTGGAAAGATCTCCAAGCGTGAACTTCGCTTACCACCGAAGATCGAACTTCAACGTGTCGTGCCGGTCGGTTCCGATTTAGCGGTGTATTATCGCGATAAAGAGTGGAATAACCATTTCTACTGGCTTAGCGATCCTACGAATCACCACCCAGCTAGCTACAAATTTCTAGATGCAGACGGGATGCGCGAAACCATTTTAGAGGATGGTGGTCTGTTTTATGGCAAGCAAGCGATTCATCCAGGGGATAGCCAGCAGCCCCAATGTGCACGAAGTTACTTTCACGATGGTGAGAGATTCTGGGGGACCGAGTGGGAATATGATGACAATCTTGAATCCCGCACGTTGATGAAGGAGATCGACCCGCACACCGGTAAACTTGGACGAGCCAGCGTGCCAAGTTGGTTGGAATCGGCAGATGGGGATACCATCGATTTCGATTCGAGCTATCTCTTTCCAGTTCCCGAGCAGGCCAAGGACTCGCCACTGGGTTGTAAGAACGGCATGGTTGGCTGGAAGGTTTTCAAACGCCGTGATGGAACCTACGTGGGAGAAGGGATTGATGGCCGCCGCTGGGAGAATCCCTTGGGCGATCTTTTGTTGAAGGATGCGGTCCCCCTTGGCATGTTGCGGCGTATCGGAGCAGACGGTTACTTGTTGTTAGCGCAGACCCATGGACGTGGGAAGGGGGTGTTTGATACAGAACGGCGCACAGCAGTCGCCTTGTGGGAAGGCCACCGTTCTGCTTTCACGTGCGGCCAAGAGATTGTGTTGCCACTGGAATATTGGCACTTGCTGAAACCACGTCATGAAGCAACCTCCAAGAAACTGCGTAAAATCAGCCTGCAAGACTGCGCTTTACTTGTCGATACGGCAGATCAGGCTCGCCAAGGTGAGACTTCAGCAAAGCCATCCGAACAGTCCCCCGTTTTACCTGCAGCTGCCATCCAAGTCTTACGTAGCTTTGTGAGAGACGACGTTAAGGAAAAAATAGAGACGTCCCCATCAACTGCAAAAGTCTTTGAGAAGGTTCAAAACCTATTTCCGAAAATCCCAGATCGATTTGCCTGTGGGATTGCAGGGGTTGTTCAGTTTGCCGCCTCTTGTCGCACTGATTTTTTAGAGACACGCAAACGACTTGTAAACGAAGCACAGAATAAATCGGTATCAACAGTAGTTAACTACACAAAGGTAGACGAAGCGGTACAGACCTGGAAACTGCCATGCGCTTTTGCCAACGACTTCACCATCTCTTTAGCCCAACATCTGAAGTCTGTTACCGTTTTCTTACAGGAAGAACAGCCGGCAGGCCCCTTGCCGAGGGCAAAAAATATGTGGTTTTCCTTGCTGAACAACTTGCCGTGGAAAGTTTGGCAAACCTATTGGCGTGCCCAAGCAGGACGCTGCAGTCTTAAAGCCGATAGAGAACCGCCTTGGCGCGAATTACTTAAATTCATAAGAGAATTGGGAATTGCCCAATTGCCTGGTCGTTTTGATTTGTTAATCGCACAGAAAACGAATACCAATGGAAAGTCGAACAACGACCGTGAACCCACAGGCACGTCGTATGGGCTGGTCAGTGGGGAGGATCGATTTGTTGTTATTGTAATTAATTCCTTCAGGAAAATCGAATATCAAATCCTACGCTATAGCACCGCGAAGATACCAAAAACGCCACCAGGATTCGTGATTAAGAGTGAACAACAACTTTTCCCTCAGGCTGATTCCGAAAACTTCGAAGCTTTTTTCAAGGCGATCGATGCTGCTGAGAAGATGCCAATTCCGACGAAGAAAGAACTTGTCGAGTTGGCTGCTGAGCTTGGTGCCTCGCCTGCGGAAGTGGGATTGATTTGGATTGCCGGTCTGAATTTCGACGGCTACGAAGCGAATTTCCTGCCGTCCGAAATTCGCAATGCCCTCGGTATCAAGATGACCGACGCCAAGGCCGCTCGACAGAGTTTAACGAACCTGAGCGAAAATGTGCGGCAGGCGCTTTTCCATTCGGTCGTCGCGTCAGGACTGGCTGCTCCTTTTGCGGAGGATAAAACCGCAGTGTTCGCGGCCATACGTCAGGCATGGGACCAACACATGCCCAAACGTATCCCTCTCGATGCCGAGTATCAAAAGCTATTGTCTTCCTTGGCTAGGCAAAACAAGTGGGGCTGTATCGATCACGAACATATCTTAGCCGCCGCTACTGATCCCAAGCAGCATGGATTGCTACAGGTCAAAGCCTACAAAATTAAGTACACTCGCAACCACGAGTTACGTATCAAAGGGCAGCTAAATGCTGATCCCGTCACTGCGGCAGCCCTGCAAACGTTAGCGCAATTGGTGGCGATGGTTCATTGTGACACGCCTATTGGCCACGAGGCTCGTAAATCAGTACCCGCCCTCGTTGAGCAGTTGATCAAAGTCATCAAAGACGAAAACTTGTTGTGGGAACTCTGCAGTAAGTACTTCTATTCCAAAGACAAGAAAGAACTTTCGGTCGCTTGGATCAATCAGCATTTGGGTAAATCCAATATTGGTAAAGATAAAATAGCTCGCTTCGATGATGGCTTGCTGGTAGCAGCAGCGCACCAAGATTCCCCCGCCTTATTGATCGGCTACCGAGTAGGTAAAGTTCGTTCCGCCGACGAGGTAAAACGCTTGCAATGGCTGGTTAGTCTCGATGAAGATCCGTTCGGAGGCCAACGGAACCATCTTCCCCTGATTGCTTTGTTGCAAGGCAGCGGCTTCTGCAAGCTTCGTGATGCGATCTTAGGAAACGGTCTGCACCCGGGGGCTTGGCCTCAAAACCCCTTGCATTTGGCACCAGAGATTGTGCCTGCCATCGCTAAGAAGTGGAAGCTGAGCGAGGACGGGGCTGTGCTTTATCTGCAGACGTTGGCGCTGCCTGACCCTACCACGGCGAATGTTCGTAAATGGAACGACTGGACCGCAGCACGCTATAAGAAGGCCGCCACTGAATTGACCGCGCAAGGGCTTCTTCTCGAAGCGAAGCGGGCCAGGGCTGGTCGGAGCCACTTTTTGCCTGGCGAATGGAAAGAGTTGAAAGCCCCTTGGTTGTCGCTGGAAACCTGGAAACTGCCGCTGCTAGTCGAGGTTGAACTCGATGGCGGTTCATCCACACCGTTAGGAGGCCCACTGGTCTTGCGACCGTTCGAGGAATTGTTTGCCGCAGCCTGGCAGCGCGTATGCCAAGGGGACGAACCTCGTTACGAGGAGGTGGGAAAGAAGGTTAAGACCAAAGCCAGCCGCAGAAAATAGGACGGGTTTATGGGTGCAAGGTGGCCCGAGCCCGGGCTAGTTCGTATCGGCAAGCACGCAGGTATAACTGAACCGCCAGAAAGGTCTCGGCGGCTTGGGGGGCCTGGTTCAAAGAGCCTTGCGTAAGGGTATGTAAAAGCCTGGCCGCCGTCGGAAACCCGTTTCGCAAAAGCTGGGCGGTTTCCTGGGAAATACTGTGGATGTTCGCTTGTCGAGGGGCAGCTATCCCGGCCAAGGCGGCCGACAAGGTACGTCGCACCAGCGGAGCCAACGGATCGTCTGGGGCCGATGCAGTTGCGTGAGGGAAGACAACCGGTGCCGCTTGAGCGTAGCGGATGTGCTTCCGTTCGAGCTTGTCGAAGCCCAGCATCACCCGCCCCGAGAGCACGTCTGGTGGCTCTAGCTGCGGTCGCTTGGCATCTTGGGAAGGTTCCTCGGCAGCATCGGCACCGCAAGAGATTGCCAGCGGAAATAGAAGTCTTGGATCGTCCAGCGAGGTTCGACCAATCACTTTGATCGCCATCCCAGCGGCATGGCTTAGCATGGTCAGATTAGTGCGAAACGCTAACGCTTCGTCATTGTTCGCAATTCCTAAGCGTAGTTGTCCCCCGTCGGCAAGCTGGAGCAAAAGCTCGGGGCCACTGGCTCCTTGGATCGTCCCTTTCACAAAAGTAAAATCCCACCCAGCCGGACGGGCATCTACTGGCACGGCAACGTGTTGGTAGATCGCTTGCCATTGATCGCTCAGCGGTTGGGCGAAACGTTTTTCTAGCATCTCGGTTTGCCAAGAGGATGCTCCTTGCGGAGCAATTTTAATCTTCTTGCCCCGTCCGAGGCGGCCATCGGTGGATGCGGTCATCTCGCTGCCGACGTAGAGACTGCGCGACAGTAATCGTCCTGGCTGAACGAGTGGCCCAATTTCGATTCCACCACGATAAGCGTCCCAGGCTAGTTGGGCCTCGCCTGGTCGAACGTCGGAAGCAGAATAGAAGTGACCATCTTCACCTAGGAACCAAGCAATCGCCCCGGCATGCCCACTTCGCGAAACGACCGGTTCGGCCAGCAAGCCGTGTAAGCGTTTTGGACGCACCGAGAACTGTTCGCGGCGCGCCGTTCCGATCCAGAAAGATTCCGGCGCCGGCTGATGGGCGAGCCGGTGAGCCGTTTCTAGCAAGTCGGCCAGGTCGGAGATCAATTGTGGTGGGTCGGCTTGGGGCGAACGGGCCCTTAATTGGGTAACGCCCGTGATCACGCGTATTCCTAGGCTGGCAGCACGGTGCAAACCAACCGCTCGGCACTGATGCACACTTCGCTGCAGACCGGCTTGAATTGTTACACCAGCATTGGCAACGCCAACTTGCAGCACGCGAGCAACTTGTGCTTCCAGCCTTTCAGCTGCTTGACGCTGTTTGGGATTTACGGCATCGCTTGTTGGTTGTTCTTCGGTGGCTTCTGTGGCTTGTTCTTCGAGCGGTGGATCAGCGGCGGAGAGTTCCTCTATCGCGTGCGTCTCCAAGATCGTCAGACAAGCCATGACATGAAAACAATGGGGCGACAGTAAACAGGTGCAGCGAACTTGCTCAAGCTGGTTGATCTGTTGGCTGGTAAGATGAACCGTTTCGCCTCCAGTGTCGATTTGCCACTGGTCGTCTTGTGGTTGCCAATTCCATTTGGTGGCTTCATCCGGGGAACGATCGAGGCGGCGACGCACACGGTCTGGAGCAGCTTCGATGATGGTGGCGACCAACTCGCCTGATACTGTAGGACGAACTACGCTCATGCGTTGGCACCTCGAATCTGATCTCCAACCCATTGGGCCAACCGTTCGGGAGTTACCGCGGCCACCGACATACCAGCGCCGGCTAGGGCTGAGGCATTGCCTGCGTGATAGCGGGGGTTGGCTTCGTCGTCGAGCGCCGCAAGCCCCAATAGCTTGACGCCTGACTCAACAAGCGTCGCAGCTTCCCCCAGCATGCGCCCAATGGAAACTCCTTCCTCAAAATCAGAAACCAGTACCACGATCGTACGTGATGGGTTTTTCACGGCTTCGCTGGCTGCTCGTAGTCCCAAGCCAATGTGCGTTCCGCCACCAACTTGAACCTCCATCAAGAGCGACAAAGGGTCGTCGACTTGATCTGACAGGTCAATTACTTCGGTGCTGAACGCAAAGAAGCGAACATCAATCGCAGGCAAGGCCGAGAAAATTGCTCCCATCAACGCGCTGTAGATAACCGAAGGCTCCATCGACCCAGAGACGTCGACGACGAATATCAAGTGCCAGTCCATTTGCTTGCGACTCGGTGCTCGAAACGACATTCGACGCGGAGCCAAAGCGATGCTGCCATTTTCGCGGCGATAAGCGGTCGCCAGGTTCTCGCGTATCGTGCGAGGAAAGTCGACCTTGCGCTGCTTGCGTCGGGTAGAGCGAGCCGTACTGAGACCATTGAGGGCTGGTCGCAAGCGATTGGCAAGCTGCTGGGCCAAACGCTGGGTGATCTTGCGAGCTAATTGCCGCAGCAGGGCTAACTCTGACTCCGGCAGCGCGCCTTTGAGCGAGAGAACCTGTTCGAGCAACGCCACGGACGGACGAACCTGGTCACCATCTAAATGCTCTAGCAATGCCGGGCGATTGCCTGTGGCTGCCTCGGCGGCGATTTCCTCACACAGGTCTTTGCCAAACAAACCGGATAGTTCGTGCAGCCATTCTCGCGCGGTGGGAGTCGCTTTTTCTGTTCCGCCACGGTTGGAAGGGACTAGGTCGTCGTGGTAACCGCGTCCTGGGCGAACGGCGCCTCCATAGAGTTCATCTAGCGTCGAAGCCACACGTTGACTTTTTTTTCCAGTGGTTCCCTGAACTCCTAATACAAGCCGCCAGCGATCAGCCAGCGATATCTGCCCTGGAGGTTCACTCACCGTGACCGGGCGAGCATAGGCATCGTGCTTGCCTGGTTCGTGCATCACAAAGTCAGGGATTAATCTGCTGATTGCTTCTCGTCCGACGCGATCTGTTGAACTGGCGGCAGCCATCGCCAAAGGATCTTCAAGCAGCATTCGGCGGATGTTGCCTGGGCCGTCTGGTTCCAAGATCTCTAGCCGTTCGGTCAGCAGGCGGGCTCGCTCGTTGGGCGAGACCGAATCGAATCCAGCCCGCAGCGCTGGCAAACGTGTCAGAAATTCGGAATCGTCAGATGCTTCGAGCCGCACTTGAAGCCCGTCGAGCCAACTTGCTTCCGCTTCAATCAGAGGTAACAGGGGAACCAGTAACCCTTGTAAGCGGCTGCGCAGATGTTGGCGACCGTCATAGTGTGAGGCGGCGTCGTACCAGCTGGAAAGGGCTTGCGAAAGCTGCTCGGTATTGGCTTCACCGGTGATCGCCAAGCCACCCCAAGCCGCACCTTGCATGCGAGCAGATCCTTCTTTGCGTAAGCGATAAAGCAGCGAACGTAACGCAGGCCCAAGCGAGACGGCGGCTAGCTGCGGCGAATCGTTTTCGTCGGTCGCATGGATCAGTGCAATCAGTTCGGTGAGGGCGACGACATCGGCCGGGTCATCCGACCCACGCAACCCGTCGGCGCTGCGTATGGCCGTTTCCAGAAAGGGAATACTGTTCAATAGATTGGCGGAAACGGTCAACGGTTGAACATCTGGCGGGGCGGCATCTTCTTCGAGAAGAGGTAGGCCACTAAAATGCCCTGCCGCCAATCGCCCGATAAGCGAGGCGGCTTCGATCAACTGGGGCGTCGAGGCGGCATGTAAAAAGTGTCCGTCTAGCGTTTGGAGGTACTGCTTGGCGGCGGCTGGCAGGCCACACTCTGCGGCGGCAAACAAACGTCTGAGGGTGACCGTGGGATGGAGGCGACCACTGGCGTCGGGCTCTTCTTCGCCCCCGATTTTGCGTAAGGCCGATTCCGCAGCTTGCAGCAACGTGACGCCATAGATCGCGGCGGCTTCTACGGTGGCAGAGGTTCCGTGAGTCCAGCGAACCTGCCAGACTTCGGTCAGGTTTTCGCGGAGGCCGATACCGCTCGTGTCGGTTCGTGTGGCATACGGAATTCCAAGCAAATTCAATCGCCGAAAGAGCACCGCTCGGGCACGATCGAGTTTGGAACGCAGCGGGTCTAGTCGCAGTTCGCGGGCTTCCTCCTCTAAGCAATCAGGGCCAGGTAGTCTCAAGCGTGATATTGTTTCTTCGACGTGTGGAGCGAGCCCGCTGCGCGGTGTCCCTGGGGCCAGCTTGCCCCGCTGCGTTCCTACCAAGACATGCTGAGCGGCGGTAGCGACGGCCCGGCCGCGGCCGAGTAGGTCTCCTTGCACGAGCGTGGTTTGGATCGCTTCCAAAAACTCGCCTCGTCCGGGTGCTGCTTGCCCGCGAAGGCGGCTTAAATCGATCGCTACGCGAACCACTTCCATGGCTTCCGGCGAACCGGCAACGTAGCCGGCGTGACGTAGTTGGCGGCTAAGTCGCACTGCCAAATCCGAGACTAACGCGTTGGCCTCGCTGGCATTGGTCGCTTGGAGCATCGTTTGATGCCAAATAGGATCGTAGACGCCAGCCGGGTATCCACTGCGCGAGTCAAGTTGTGCGAAGGTGTACGGGATGAGTGAGGTTGAAGTTTCTATCGTGGCGCAATACTGTTCTGCTTCTTTCGAGAATGGCTCGGGAGGAGACCAGAGAAGGGGTTCCGGGAGCAACGCGGCCGCATGAAACGCCCCCACAATCGCCACCGAGTGGGACGGCGCTTTGGTAATCGCTGCTCGCATTGCCTGTTCACGATGGGCATCGGCAGCGGAAAGTGAACGGGACGAACGACTGAGCCAACCGAAATAGAGAGCCGCTCGTCGAATGGCTTCGGGAGGGCTGCCCATCGCCGGGGTTTCGACAATCTTATCCCACAACTCGCCAAAGTCACGGGCCTCGTGCCGATCCATGATGACGTCTTGCAGTTGTGTTGTGGCTTCTGATGGATCTTCAGATGCAGGAACAAACCGATCGGCGGTTTGCATTCTGGCGAGGTCAAGATCGCAAGGAATGATCGGCACCGCATGCCGCGCTGCCCAGCGAATCGCAACCAATTCGGGGGAGAAATCCGCGAGCGGGTAGAAGGAAGTAAGCTCGGCTCGATGGCAGGCAGCAAGTGCCACTGGCGCGGTCATTTCTGGGTGACCAAGGTGGGAAATCCAAGCCGCGAAATCTGGCGGCATCTCTAGCAAGATCGCCTCGGGACGAATTGCTTCGAGCAGCGCTGGCATCGCGCGAGCCAAAGCGGCCGAGTGGTGACGAACACCAATCAGGTGCGGCGTTTGGCAGGCGGCGAGATTTTCTAACGGCTGACGTAGATCTTCCCCTGACATGGCTACGGCCCCTCAGAAGATTCTTCAAGCACGTCACGAAGTTCGTACATTCGTTTCCAATGGGCATCGTTCTCGCTACGTCGGCGGATAGGACCATCCCAGTAGGCAAGCAGGCGCTCTCGATCTTCCACGTTATCCTTCAGCACAACTCCTAGAAGATGTCCCGGCAGAAGCGAAATGGGATCGCGCTGGGCGGGAAAGAAAACCCCTTGTCGCGCGATCGCGGCAGCAATCGTAACGGCTTCTGCGGTGCTCATCACCGAAGCGGGACGTTCCACACTCCAGCCCTCTGCCGTGTTGCCATCTCGCAGATCGCGGAACGTGGTGACTAGAAGCTCTAGCAAGCGGGCGTCAAGCTGAGTTGTCAGCCCGGTATCGGCCAAAACCGCGATGGCACGGCTACGGACGAGCTCGATCTCTTGCTGCGGATCGGCAATTGGGTGTACGGTTTCGAAATTGAAACGTCGCTTCAATGCCGCCGACATTTCGGAAACGCCTCGGTCGCGGAGGTTGGCTGTGGCCACAATGTTAAATCCTGGCCGGGCAAACACGCTGCATATTTCTCCTTCGAGTTCCGGAATCATCAAGCGGCGTTCGCTAAGCAAGCTGATGAGCCCGTCTTGAACCTCGGGCAGACAGCGCGTTAGCTCTTCGATCCGCACCAGCTTACCTTCCCGCATCGCGGTGAGGACCGGGGAAGGAACTAATGCCTCGGGGCGCGGGCCTTGGTCCAATAGCATCGAGTAGTTCCAGCCGTAGCGTAAGTGATCTTCGCTGGCCCCGGCTGTGCCTTGCACGGTTAATCCGCTGGAACCACTGATGGCAACGGCCAAAAGCTCGCCCAGCATGCTTTTGGCCGTTCCTGGCTGCCCAACAAGCATTAAGCCTCGTTCGCCTGCTAAGGTCACAACGCAGCGTTCGACCAATGCCCTTGAGCCGACAAACTTCGCCGGTATGACCAGCGATTTCGGCAGACCGGCTGGTAATTTAAGAGCAGCGGGAACACGTAAGGCTTCGCCCCGTGTGCCGCAAATAAAATCGACCACGGCTGCGGGAGATAGCATCCAACCTGGGGGCCGAGGGGCCTGGTCGATGGCGCGTAAGAACGCAAGTTGTTCGGCGTAACGAACCTCGGCAGAGGCAAGTTGAACGTCGGCGTTGGAGGTGGATGTACTGCGCGTGCGCGGTGACGAAGTTTTCTTCTTGGCCATCGGAGAGAAGTTTGCCTAGCGATGGGGAATGCATACGAACGTAACGCTTCCCCATTGTATGGGATGATAGGCCCCCGTTGGCAACCACCGATACACTTTCTTACCGGATAGCGTGGCGTTACAAGCCGGCAAGTTGCGTGTTGGCATCACCGAACTGTTTTTGTGGGACTCCCATCCGGTTCATGAGGCCGAGATACAGACTGCAAAGTTTGCGGTCGGCGTCTTTTTTCTTAGAGTAGTCGAGCGATCGTCCAGTGGGGAGCGTGTCGCCTAGACCGCCGGTTAGCAAAAGGGGAACCTTGCTGGAATCGTGGGCACTGCCTGACCACATGCTGTTGATGAACATGAGACAAGAGTTATCGAGAACGCTCCGTTCACCTTCTTTCATGCTATCGAGCTTTTCAGCCAGGTAGGCGTACTGGCTTACATAATAGTGCGTGATTTTGTGGTAAGAGTCCGAGCGGTCATCGTGCGAGGCACCATGATGCGCGGTCCGCACGCCAAGGAACGGATAGAACATGCCCGAGATGTCGCGGCACATCAGCAACGAGGCAACGCGTGTTTTGTCGGTCTGAAAACCGATGGCGATGATATCGCACATTAGTCGCATGTGTTCGCGAATATCTTCCGGCAGACCGTCGTCGGGGCGTTTCATTGCGACGACAGGTTTGTTCTGGTGTTTGGCCCGTTGGTCTGCTTTTTCTTTATGGTTGCGGGAAGCTTGAATGCGTTTTTCAACTTCTCGAACGCTGGTCAGGTACTCGTCGAGTCGTCCTCGGTCGGCGGCACTTACTTGACCGTTAAGGGAAGTGACTTCTTCGCGAACGCGATCGAGCACGCTTTGATTACGACGATTGCCCTGGTTGTTGAACAGGTTATCGAAGGCCAGGGAAGGGTAGGCTTCCATGGGAACCGGCGAGGTCGCATTTTGCCAGGAAATATGCGAGCTGTAGGCCATCGAGAAATTGGTTTCGTGGTAGCCTGTCACCGGTTGCTCGCACCCGAGCACCATGCTGGGTTGCTCGGTCTGATCGCGAAAATGTTCGGCGATGACTTGGTCCATGCTAATTCCGCCACGAAGTTCAGCCCCTTTCTGGAGCGCCACGCCAGAGAGGATGTTCCCGGTCTGCCCCGGATGGATGCCAACGCCGGTGGCCGATTTATTGAAGAGACCATGAACGACGTTCAATTTGCTCTTCAGCTTGGTCATCGGTTCCAGGCTTGGGCCTAGTTCCATTTGTTCCCCTTCCCCCTTAGCCCACCACTTTTCAGGATTCACACCGCAGCCCATGAACAGCGCCGCAAAACGCTTAGGGGCGGCCGGGGCTTCGTCTGATTGGGCAGGAGCTTCGTTTCCCCAAACAGGGACCGATTCCAACCACGGCAAGGCCATCGCAACGCCGGTGCCGCGAAGAAACATTCGACGAGAGAGATCTGACTTTCCTTTTGCAGACATGGTCGTATGTACCTTTAAGGAGAAGCGGCGGCGCCGCGTTGGTTGAGGAATTGGGGACTGGTTACAATCGTTTCGAGTAGCGCTGAAAAGCGATAGTCATTCGTGGCAAGTTCTGTTTGCATTTCACGCAGCAGCTTTTCATCGGAAAGCTGGAGCGTTCGCCCTAAGGCATAAGCCAATAGCTTGCGATTTAGATTATCGAGAAAGTCTTCTTGGCGGCTTTCGCGAATGTACTGCATTAGCCCTGCCAGGCCGTCTCCTTCGTTGCCATTTGGGAAATCGGCGTTGGTATCGACCGGGCGGCCCCCCAGGTCTTCCGTACGTCGTTCCCCCACAGGACCGTAGCCCTCGAAAACTAAGCCGAGCGAATCGAAACGTTGATGGCAACTCGCGCAGCTGGCGATCTCGCGATGTTTGGCCAAGGCCTCACGCAGCGATAGCTCGCTCTTGGATTCATCGGCGGGAAGTTCGGGAACATCGGCAGGCGGAGCCGGAATATGTTCGCCCAGCACCCGTTTGGCAACCCAGTAGCCACGCTTGACCGGACTCGTCCGTAGGCCAGGAGCATTTTGGGTGAGAAAAACTGACATCGGCAGCAAACCACCCCGTCCGTATTGGCTGGCGTTGTTCACGCGAAACCAACCATCTGGATCAATCTTTGTATGGCTGAGCATTGCAATGCCGTAATGCCGCGCGAGTGCCTGGTTGGCGAAGGTGTAGTCGGCGTACAGAAAATCAAGGACCGATCCATCTCGCCTGGCCAAGTCGGTAAAGAACCGGACCGGCTCTTCAAACATGGCCTGACGCAGGTTGTTGTCGAACGTGGGGAAACGCATACGATCGACGGCGTTGTGTTCTTCAAAACGGCGAAAGTCGAGCCAGTTGCCACCAAACTCGATGGCCAGAGCTTGCACTTTAGGATCCTTCACCATGCGTTTGATCTGGGCAGAGAGAACCTCCTGTTCATGGAGATTGCCTGCGGCAGCGTGCGCCAATAGTTCTTCGTCTGGCAAACTGCTCCACAGAAAATAGCTAAGCCGGTTGGCCAGGGCGTAGTCGTCTAAAGGAACCGGTGTCTCTGAAACTTGGGCTGGCGAACCTAAGTGAAAGAAAAACTTGGGAGACATCAGCACGCTGACCACGCAATCGCGAATTGCCTCTTCATGAGCGAGTTGTTCTTCTTCACGAAGGTAATGGTAGAAGTCTATAAGATTTTCTTTTTCGGCGGTGGTTAGAGGACGACGAAACGCCTTTTCCGCGAAAGACTGCAAGGCGAGCAGGTGGCTCGGATGGGAAGCAACTTCGGCTTGCTCTAACGCACGAAAGGTTCGCTGCATGCTTTGGAAGTAGTCGACGATTGCTTGTTCAGCAGTTTCATCCGCGCCAAGACGCAGCGCCTTTTCCAGGTACAACGCTTGCAGTGCGTTCATCTTGGCATTGCTGATCGAGTCCTTGTCTTCCGAGCGATGCAAATCGAAAACCTCGTCCCGCATAAAGCTTGACTCGGCGCGTTCGTACCACAAAAACGAGCGGTATTGCCGCTGGGGGGCTTCGGCAATTAAGTTGAACTCTTGCCACAGGCGATCGAGTTCCGCCTGGCCTGCTTCATCAAGCACCATTTGGTAAAGGGGATCGTCATCGCGGAAATAGCCTTGCTGGTTATGGAAGCCAGCACTTAACAATCGCCCGCGTGATGCTTCATTTTGAAAGACACGTCCCCGCTCGGAAATATAAAAAGCATCAGGAAATATTGTGCAGAACCGCTCGAACTCGGCCTCATGCTTCTCACGATCGGCGAGCGATTCCGGAACGACCATTGCCTGGACGGCAGGCGAACCTGCGGGCAATTTCCATTGGGATAATTTCCGGGCACTCCAGCGAGCATATTTCGTATGGTTGCTGGCCATCTGTTGGTTCTTCCAGATGACCAACGGCTGCGAGCCGTTCGCGATATGAGGCGATTGCAAGTTATCGACCACCGGTTTCAGTTTGGGCCGCAAGTCGTTTATGAAAGCTTCCATTTGTTGGCAGACTTTCTCGGCGTCTGCCTGGGAAGCGTCGACGGGAATTGTGTTCCATAAAATTTGCAAAGCGGCGATGGGGCCCAGGGGTTCTAATTCGCGATTCAATTCCTCCCAAACCGTTTTCAGGTATTTAGGGCTGAGATTCGCTTCCAGAGCAATTTGTTCCAGAGATTGCTTGGTTTGATCAGACTGCTTGAACTGCCAAGCGGCTAGAAAATAGGGAGCATAATCGGTCGGTTGTCGCTTGTAGAAATCGACGATCCGATTGACGCAAAATTTATCGCGGTCGGTATGGGCAATCACCGGGTGAGGGGCGAAGACGAAACCGCTGGGCGTGAGGGCCAAGTGATCGGCGACTTGCCGCGCGGCATCTAGATATTTTTTAACCAACGCCGGGGATGTGTTCAGAGAGGCAGCCGAATTGTCGAAGCCGGCTTCGTTGGCCGGGTCGATTGGAAAGTCTTTTGTCGGTTGAATATCGACCCCGGTTAGGTCACGAATCGTGTAGTTGTATTCCGCATTGCTCAAACGTCGCACCGGGACGAAGCCAGGGTCGCCAGCCTGTTTTTCGCCTTCATGCGCGCGAAGTGATTTCACCCAGGTGATCACTTTGTTCCGCAGGGGATCGGTGGGTTGTTGTTCATAATCTTCCGGTGGCATGTCGCCGACTGAGAGACGATCGAGCACGAGAGCCCAGCGTTGATGATCCTTCGCCACAGAATCAACGGTCGGAAACTGGCTTAAATCGAGTTCAGCCTCAGGCGAATCTTGGTTGTGGCAATCAAGGCAGTGCGTCTGCAAAAAAGGCTGAACGGTCGATTCGAATGTTTGCTGCAGTTGAACTGCAGAGGCAGGCTCGGCGTAGCTCGCACGCGACACAAATAGCGAGGCCAGGGCAACGCAGACCAGGCAAGAGCGAGAAAGTGACGCAAATTTCATGGAACTCCCATCGTCAGCCGGATGGAGATGAAAATGTAGGGGAGGGAATCTGAGGGGAGGATCGCGGGAATGAACTTACAAGAAGCTGGCGAGCCTACTCGATAGTTCAGGCTGGGGCAAACCAACTCGCTACGTTCTAGCAGCAAGTCAGCTTGATGATGGGGTAGGGCAGGAACACCAACTATACCAAAGTCTAAGAGCTCACGCTAGATAAATACCCCCTCTGTGGAGGTGGCTGCTTGGCGGTAAGTCAATTTTGATTGCCCGCCAAGCGTGAATGGTCTGAGTTGTCATTTTTTGCAAAGCAAGTTCCATGCTTTGCAAAACGATCTGGAGCAGGGGGGCTAGGTGTTAGGATTGCAGAAGCCTTGGTGACTTCTGGCCATGGAAAATCCCAGATCGGCACCCATGGGTGAATTGCCCAAAAAAAATCATTCCCCACAAATCATCCACTCAGATAATCTTCTTTGATTGGCTAGTTAATGTCACAAATTTCGCGATATTCGATTTGGCTAATTCTTCTGCTGATGTGCCCAATTGCCGTTGGGGCCGAGAAGGAAGCAAAACCAGAGGAAGCTCTGTCTCCAGAGGCATTTCTCGGACGTTCGCTCGGTGCTGATTTTTGCCTCGTCGATTGGCAAACGGTTCAGGGTTACTACACCCAACTGTCCGAGGCCAGTCCGACCATGCAACTGCAACGCGTGGGAGAAACGACCGAGGGGCGTGATTTTTTGATTTCGGTGATTTCATCACCAGAGAACCTAAAGAACCTTGAAGCAATCAAAGCGGCTTCCCAAGCAATCGCGGACCCGCGCGGGAAGTCGGTTGAAGAGCTTGATCAGGCCATCGAGAACGGCAAGGTCATATTGTTCGTAACCCCTTCGATGCACTCCACCGAGGTTGCCGCGACCGAGATGGGCATGCAGTTGGCTTGGCTGTTGGCTACTTCCGAAGAAGCCCCTTGGTCGACCATGCGAGACGAAGCGGTGGTTGTCTTGTTGCCGTCACTCAATCCGGATGGGGTCGACCACATGGCAAAGTGGTACGCCCAAAATCTTGGCAAGCCGTACGAAGACGCTGACATGCCCGAGTTGTACCAGAAATATGCTGGGCACGATAACAACCGCGATTTCTTCGCGCTGACCCAAGTGGAAGCGAGAATGCTGTCGAAGCTCATGTATCAACAGTGGTACCCGCAAATTCTCTGGGACGTGCATCAGCAAGGTAAAAATGGAGACCGATTTTTCGTGCCTCCTTATCGAGATCCGCTCAACGAGAACATCGATCCTATGATCGTGGCGGGGATCAACACGATTGGATCGCGGGCCGTGATGGATATGACCGGGGAAGATTGCACCGGGATCGTGACAGGCGTTTCTTACGACAACTGGTGGAACGGCGGGAATCGTTCGGTGCCGGCCCGACAGAATATCATTGGGATTCTCACCGAAGCGGCATCCGCCAATTTTGCTTCCCCTGTTTACTTTGAACGATATCAACTTTCCGATCCCCTAGGGCGGAAAGAGTACCGTCCTTCGAACCAGTTTATCGCGCCTTGGCAAGGTGGTTGGTGGCGACAGGCCGACATCATTCGCTACGAACTATCATTCGCTAAATCTTTGTTCGGAACGATCAGCCGCGAACCGAAGTTGTGGCTGAAGAACAAAATGACTGCCGCCCGAAATGCGACCACGATCGATGCCGATTCCAAACGTAAAGCCTGGCTTATCACGGTCGATAACGAAGACATTGGTGCGGTGGAACGGTTGGTCGATTTGCTACAACACTTGGGCATCGAGGTGCATCAAAGCAAGTCGGCCATTACGGCGGACGAGCGAAGCTATGCCCCGGGAACGCTCGTTGTTTCGTGCGAACAACCGCACTCGAATCTGGTGAACGACCTGTTTGAATACAAGCAGTTTCCCACCGACGAAACCGCCTACGACGTTTCGGGATGGTCGCTATCGGCTTTGTTTGGTTTACGCGTGGTGGAAGTTGTCCGGCAGTTGGATGGCGAACTCGAGCTGCTTGACTCGCCAGAACTCCCAGATGCATTCGCAAGTACCAAATCAACCGACCCCCGTCAGTTTCGCGATAGTCGCCAATGGGTGAGTTTGAATCGTCAACTTGCCAAAGGGGAAGCCTTTCAGACATCCGTTCAGGAGAACGCTGCCACGGAAGAGCCGGTCGCCAGCAACGGGCAACAACCTAACTCACTTCCACGCGTAGGTGTTTACGCCCCTTGGGCGGCCAGCATGGACGAAGGATGGCTGCGCTGGACGTTGGATTATCTTGAGATGCCGTACAAACGAGTTCGCAACTCGATGGTTAAAGCCGGCAAGCTGAAAGACGATTTCGATGTGATCATAATCCCAGACATTTCGGCGTCGCGCGTCGAGAACGGTCGGAGCGAAGGTTCCGTGCAAGGCAATCTTGCAGGCGGGCTCGAGGTGGATGGTGCGATGGCAATTGAAGAGTTCGTTCGCGATGGGGGCAAGCTGATTGTGATGGACAGTGCTTGCCCGTGGGTGATCGATCTGCTGCGGATTCCGTTGGTGGATGTAACTTCGGAAAAGGAAAATAAGGACTTTAGCTGTAGTGGTAGTGTTGTCCGTGGCGAGATTCACGATAACGAGCTGACTGCTGGGCTTCCCGATACCGTTCCTTTCATGTTTGCACACTCGAAGGCCTGGCGAGCGGCTACGGCCAAAGAAAGCGAGCAGCGGAACGATGCTAAGTGTGAAGTCGAAACGCTGCTGACGTATGCTCCGCGACGTGTTTTGCTCTCGGGCACGATGGCACGGCCGGAAGTTATTGAAGGGCAAATTGCCTGGGCCAAAGTCAAACAGGGGGAAGGAACGATCCATTTGTTTGGTTTCCGTCCCTACTACCGAGGCTGGACCCACGCTTCTTTTCATCTATTGATGCGGTCGATCATGTTCGACTAACTCGCGACCGCGATGGCCTGGGGCAGTCTGAGGAATCGACTGCCCCAGACGAAGGTGCGATCCGTTGTAACCTGTTTTGGTGAAATGAGTTGCAGCGTTTGATGGGGTGATTGTCAGGTGGGAATCGTGTGCTGTTTGTATTGCCACCGGGCTTATGCGAGTGACTTTTCGATTCGTGTTTTCTGAGAACGACACGAATCGAAAAGTACGTTGGGGTGGGCTATCGGAATTGCTCTAAATCCAGAACTCGTATATCTTTACTTGTGCACAAAGTCCTTCATCACCCTTGAAACAACCAGTAGATCACTCGCATGGGAAGAAGTTTCGAAAACCGGAAGCATTCGATCGCCAAGACGGCGGCTCAGAAATCTAAGCTCTACTCGAAGTACGGCA
The DNA here is from genome assembly GCF_003335505.1 of Bremerella cremea. Taxonomy (NCBI): domain Bacteria; kingdom Pseudomonadati; phylum Planctomycetota; class Planctomycetia; order Pirellulales; family Pirellulaceae; genus Bremerella; species Bremerella cremea. Next base: position 317,270 of record NZ_QPEX01000010.1, on the reverse strand, counting down.
AAATGCTGTACGTGGCCGCGAAAAACGGCGTGCCTGATCCGGAGGTAAATCCGGGGCTGAAGAGCATGATGGAAAAAGCCAAGCGAGAACAGGTGCCGGCCCACGTTATCGAAAAAGCGATTGAAAAGGCCAAAGGGACAGGGGGCGAGGACTACTCCGAATCTCGCTATGAAGGCTTCGGCCCTGGTGGAACTTCCGTAATCGTCGATTGCCTGACAGATAATCCCAATCGAACCATTACCGACGTACGCAACTGTTTTAATAAAAGCGGCGCGAAGCTGGGCATGGCCGGCTCGGTTGGTCACCTGTTCGATCACCTGGCGGTTTTCTCGTTCAAGCAAGGCGATCACGACCCAGATCAAATCCTGGAAGCCATGCTTGAAGCAGACGTCAACGTGGACGACGTTGAAGAAGAAGATGGCCAACTGACCGTTTTCGCAGCATCCAGCGACTTTTTCAAAGCCAAACAGGCCCTGCTGGAACTCAATCCAGATACCGAATTCGATGCCCAGGAAATCGCGTTCGTCCCTCAGTCGAACACCGAACTAACTGGTGACGATGCTGAGGCATTCGAGAAGTTTCTCGATATGCTCCACGATTGTGAAGACGTGCAGCACGTTTATCACAACGCTCAACTACCCGATGCGTAGTCGCCTTAGGCACCATGGTGTGCAAAGGCTTTCCATCTCGCCGGCTCCTTCGCAGCCGGCGTTTGTGTTAGGGTCGCTCCTGATGCAAAAGCACGCGGTATCGGTCTTTCGAATCGAGAATATCGAAGACCTGCTTTCAACAAGCGTGGTAAGTTCTTAACTCACTTGCTGGGGCATTTGTCCGCTCCTATACTGTCCTCGCGTTGACCGATGGACTGCTGCAGAGGCAATCCCGTCGGGCGATCCGCGGAGGCCTCGAAATACGTGGCAAATCGACTAGCCGCCATGTTGGTATCCGTGTGCAGACAGCAATAAAACCTGTCGCTTTCTATTTCTATCTCATGAAATGACAACAAAATGGCTGAGAACGTGGTGGTGGAAAAAGGAGACGGCGAAGGAGGGGATTGGTACGGAGTAGCCGTAGCGCTTATCGCGACCGCCTTACTGGTTCTTTTTTGGCTCGTCCACTGGGAACTGCCCTTTTTGCTCTTGGCGGTCGTCGTGATCTCGATTGTCATCTGGCAGGCCTGCGATCCCTTTGCCGACGCCGCTCAGTGGGTCGGTACGACCCTGGGAATCCCCGGCTCGGTCCGTGGAGCCACGCTCGACGCGATAGCCAGCAGCTTGCCGGAATTGTTCAGCGGCATCTTCTTCGTGGTCCTGGCGATTGCCTCGGTCGATATGAGCAACGTCGCCGCCGTGGAAGCAGCTGGCGCGGAAGGATTTGGCGCCACCATTGCCACGTGCGCCGGAAGTGCCGTCTATAACATGATTCTGATTCCGGCGATCGTGACCATGACGATTGCCTACTACCGTAGATCACGGCCTACCATCGATGTCGAAGACGAAGTGTTGGCACGCGACGGAGTATGGTTTTTGATCTGCGAAATGGCGCTGCTCGTGTTCCTGTATCAAAATGTGATGTATTGGTGGATGGGTTTAGTGTTGATTGGCATGTACTTTATTTACATCGGCCAGCTCTACCGAGATACGATGATCTACCGTCGCCGGGTTAAATATCTCGCCCATTATTTCAACTCTCACGGTCTGGAAACTGCGACGGCGACGGTTGTCTCGGACTTATTGAAAGAGGACCACAAGGTTCATCCGTTGCTAGTGGATAAGATCCGCGATGAAATTAAATCGGGGCAAGTCGAAGGAGACGAAGAGGTCGAGGAAGTCCCGGAAGGTGCTGGAGCATTGTTCGGGTTCGTCGAAATCCCTTTGAATGGAATTACAGCGTGCTTGATTCTCGTAACGAGCACCGCCGTTGCCGCCGGAGCTTGTTACTTTCTGGTGGACGTAACCCGTGAGACGGCTCACACGCTGGGTGTGCCAACATTTTTTGTGGCTGTGATTTTGGCGGCGGCTGCTTCAAGTGTGCCGGATACCTTCCTTTCGATCGGATCGGCCATGCGTGGTGATGATTCAGGGGCGGTATCCAATGCGTTTGGCTCGAATATCTTCGACATCTGCATTTGCCTTTCGGTGCCGTTGCTTGTCAATTCGTACTTGGTAGGCTGGGGCCCCGTTATGTTGACCCAAGATGGTGAACCGATTGCCGGGCTGGTTGGGCTACGCATTAGTTTGTTTGTGCTTACCGGCATCACCTTGGCAATCATGTGGCACAATCGCCAATTGACCTTCCGCAAGTCGCTTATCCTGTGTGGGCTGTATGGTCTTTTTATTGCTTACGCCGTGTTGGGTTCACTGGGAATTTTGTTTGCCTGACGTTTCGCCGATTCATCCCTTTTTCAGCCAAGCGTATCTTCTTCAGGGAGTTCTGTTTCGATGTCATCCTTCCCACAGATTCCCCAGACCATTGCCGACGAGCAGCAACTGGACGATTGGCTGACGACGCCTAGCAGCGAACTAATTGAATTTGTTCGTACGCTATCGGGCGATCTTCTCGTTCTCGGGGCAGGGGGAAAGATGGGGCCTTCGTTGGCCGTGCGAGCCAAACGTGCCATCGACGCGGCAGGAAGCCCGGCGTCGGTCATCGCCGTCAGCCGCTTTTCCGACACAACATCGCGGCAGTGGCTTGACGATCGTGGCGTCGTAACACATGCGGCAGACTTGCTTGATCGGAACGCGGTGGAAGCGATTCCCGATGCCGCGAACGTGCTGTATATGGTCGGCACCAAGTTTGGGACCAGCCAAAATCCTGCCTTTACATGGGCAATTAATACCGTTGCCAGCAGCCAGGTGATGCAGCGGTTTGCTGGTTCACGGTTCGTGGCTCTTTCGACTGGCAACGTGTATCCATTTGTCCCGGTCGCCTCCGGCGGAGCAACCGAAGATGGGCCAATCGGTCCTGTCGGCGAGTACGCCAATGCGGCCTTGGGACGCGAGCGGGTGTTTCAATATTTCTCTACCTGCAACGGAACGCCGGTAACCCTGATGCGGCTGAACTATGCGGTCGATTTGCGGTACGGCGTTTTGACCGATATCGGTCTGCGCGTGTTCTCTGGCGAACCGGTTGACTTGCGTAACGGCTACTTGAATTGCATTTGGCAAGGGGATGCGAACGATGCAATTATTCGCGCGCTAGGTACCGCCGAGAGCCCACACTGTTTGCTGAATTTGACCGGTCAGGAAACGCTATCGGTGCGAGCAATCGCCAACGAGTTCGCACGTTTGCTGGAACGTCCGGTTCAGTTCACCGGGGAAGAGACCGAGTCCGCCCTGCTAAGCAATTCAGCTAAGTGCTGTGATCTCCTTGGTGCTCCGCAGATATCGACCGAAACCATGATTCGCTGGACTGCCGATTGGTTGCGCCAAAAGGGTCGCCTATTGAATAAGCCCACCCATTTCGAGGTGCGCGATGGGAAGTTCTAACTCGCCAGAAAGCCAAGCGAATCCACCTGCGACAACCGAGGCGACACCTTGCGATGCCCGCTTCCTTCCTCCGGCTTGGGTTCACCAGACGCTTCGTTCTGGCATCGTGATTCCCGCCCACCCGTTAGCCCTGACCGTCAACCGCAAACTGGACGAACGAAGGCAACGAGCTCTTTCGCGATATTATCTAGCCGCAGGCGCCAAGGGTTTGGCGGTTGGCTCGCATACCTCGCAGTTCGCAATTCGTCGACCGGAACATGGCTTGTTTCAGCCCATGCTTGAGCTGGCCGCGATAACTGCCCAAGAGCATGACGAGCGAACGGCAAGCAAGACGGTTCTCATTTCTGGTCTATGCGGCGAAACGGCTCAGGCGATGGCGGAAGCCAAATTGGCTCGAGATTTGGGGTACCATGTCGGAATGATTTCACTGGCCGCACTACCGCAGGCAAACGATGACCAGTTGATTGCCCATTGTGCAGCCATCGCCGACGTAATACCGATTTTCGGGTTCTATATGCAAACGGCGGTTGGTGGGCGCGAATTGTCGCAGGGGTTCTGGCGACGCCTGGCAGAGATTCCGAATTTGGTCGGTATCAAAATGGCCCCGTTCAACCGCTACCAAACGTTGGATGTGTTGCGCGGGGTTGCCGATTCGGGACGAGCAGACGAAATCGCGCTTTACACCGGCAACGACGACAACATCATTTGCGATCTGCTTACCCCTTTTGAAATCGCCAGCAAAGCGAAGACAATTCCCCTGCGCATCGTGGGAGGGCTACTAGGGCATTGGGCCTGTTGGACCCAAAAAGCGGTCGAGCAACTTCGTCAATGCCACGCTGCGCGAGACAACGCAGCTTTGTATCCCCAACTCTTACAGCTTGCGGCTCAGGTTACGGAGTGCAATGCAGCGTTGTTTGACGTCCGCAATCAGTTTGCTGGCTGCATCGCGGGAATTCATTACGTTCTGAAAGAACAGGGGCTGCTACAGAATTTGATCTTCCTCGACCCTCGCGAACAGCTTTCGCCAGGGCAGCAAGAGGAAATCGATCGTGTACGAGCCACTTATCCTCATTTGAATGACGACCCGTTTGTGGCGGAACATCTCGACCAGTGGCTGGCGTAAAGTGCTTGCCGATTGCTTGTCGTGGTGGCTTCTGCTACCCTTAGAAGGCGATTGCTGAGTCTAGCTCGTCACTATCAGTGTTTGCTTCCTTTTCTGAACGATGGTGACGCGCCCCTTTTCTGAAGGTCGCCAAGACGTTCTCTCGGCAATTTCCCACCTGATTGCTCGCCCCATCCCTCTTTGAACTGAATAGGCCTTCCTCAAGATGATCGCAATTTTATTGGGCATGCTGATCGTCCTGTGCGGTGTCCTTTTTCTCCGCTTGCATGCCTTTCTGGCGCTGTTCTTTGGCGCCTTAGTCGTGGCCGCTGCCACTTTGCCAGAAGCGATTTCGGATAGCACGTTGCAGCACAGTACCGCCTCGGTTGCTGCCGCCGTTGGCGATCGGCTGAGTTTGGCGGAAGTGGGAAAAGACTTGGGAACGAAGCCAGGGGCTTACTTCCTGCTGGATGCGACCGACGCCACCAAGCAGAACTTGGGGCCAATGCTGATTTGGGTGGAACGCTTCGACAAAACCGAGGATGGATCGGTGGCGATACTGGGCGAGTCCTTGCCAAGCGATCTGGATGTTGAAAATTCGTGGCTGGTAGCCCAGACCAAATACGATCAAGCACAGAAGCAAGCCAGCAGCAGTGCGATCAATCGCGTGGCGAGTGCTTTGGGGAAGACGTTCGAGAAGATCGGCATTCTAATCGCCATGGCCTCGATCATTGGCCAATGCCTGCTCGCGAGCGGTTCTGCCGAGCGGATCGTGCTGAGTATTCGTCGGGCAATGGGGGAGCGCTGGACCACGCTGGCGTTTGTGATCAGCAGCTTTGTGCTGGCCATTCCGGTCTTTTTTGACACGGTCTTCTTTTTGATGCTGCCCCTGGCGCAAGCGATGGCCAAGCGAACCGGTCGCGACTATTTGAAATACGTGATGGCGATTATCGTTGGCGGAACGCTGGCCCATTCGCTGGTGCCACCCACCCCAGGTCCGTTGTTTGTTGCCACAGAATTGAACGTTGAAATTGGCCAGATGGTGCTTGGCGGTATTGCGGTTGGCTTTTGGGGTGTCGTCGCTGGCTATTTTTATATGTTGTGGGCGAACCGCACCTGGACGATTCCCTTGCGTGTATCCAGCCTAGCCGAGGGAACACCCAGTGAATGGTCGGACCAAGACAAACTCCCCAGCTTTGTTATTTCGATATTACCGGTCTTCGTACCGATTGTCCTGCTGGCGATGAAAACGGTTTATGAGGCCGTCACCCAGGGAAATGCAGGGGGTGAAATTGGGATTGTGGACATGGTAATCTCATTTCTGGGAGACAAGAATATCGCCCTTTCCTTAGGGGCCGTCCTTGCCATGCTCACGTTGGTGGGCAAGCCAGGCATGACTTGGGTTGGGCTAGGGAAGTCGGTGCAGAAAGCGTTGGCTGACGGAGGGGTTGTCGTACTGATCACTTGTGCTGGCGGGGCCTTTGGCGAGATGATTCGCCAGACAAATATCGGCACGACCATCGCGCATGCTTTGCCTGCCTCTGCCGGTGGAATCGGCCTATTGGTGACGGCGTTCTTGATCACCATGATCATTCGTGTGATTCAGGGATCGGCCACGGTGGCCATGATTACCGCGATCGGAATTGTTGTTCCGGTAGCCAATCAGATCGGCCTCCCATTTCATCCGGTTTATCTGGCATTGGCGATCGGTTGTGGGTCGAAACCGCTGCCATGGATGAACGATAGCGGGTTTTGGGTGATTAGCCGCATGAGTGGTTTTACGGAACGAGAGACATTGCAGACGTTTTCGGTATTGCTGACCATCATGGGCTTTGTGTCGTTCCTGGCTACCGTAGTTTTTGCTATGTTTCTTCCCATGGTTTCATCATGATGATCGATGAGCCATGGTCCTTCCTGCTTGCCTTCCCCCCCCATCCTTCTGGTTGCTCATGACTTCTGAACCGTCACAGAATCCCGAATTACCAAGTAGCCGCTGGTTCGATCCCGATAGCCTGCGCGGTTTTGGGCATCGCTCGCGGTTGAAAGGAATGGGGTACGACGATCAAGATTTTCGTGGTAAGCCTGTCATCGCGATCTTAAATACGTGGAGCGACCTGAACACCTGCCATTCGCACTTTCCTGAGCGTGTGAAAGAGGTTAAGCGGGGTATCTGGCAGATGGGCGGTTTTCCGGTTGAGATCCCGGTGATGTCGCTCGGCGAGATGATGATGAAGCCTACGACGATGCTCTATCGCAATTTACTGGCGATGGAGACGGAGGAGGTTTTACGCTGTCACCCGATCGACGCCGCTGTGTTGATGGGGGGCTGCGATAAGACGGTCCCGGCGATGATCATGGGAGCGATCTCGGCCAATCGTCCTGCTATCTTTCTACCTGCCGGCCCGATGTTGAAGGCGCGGTGGAAAGATCAAACACTAGGAAGTGGCAGCGATGCCTGGAAATATTGGGACGAACGCCGCGCCGGTAACCTGTGCGATGAATCTTGGGGCGAGATCGAGAATTGCATCGCCCGCTCGGCAGGTACCTGCATGACGATGGGAACGGCATCGACCATGGCAGCAATTGCCGAGTCGATGGGAATGACCTTGCCAGGGGCATCTTCAGTACCAGCGGTTATCTCCGAACATGCCCGCTTGGCCGTGGCATCCGGCCGACGAGCCGTTGAGATGGCGAAAGAGAACTTACGCCCTGCCGACATCTTAACCGAAGCTTCTTTCGACAACGCAATTGTCACCAGCATGGCAATCGGAGGCTCGACGAATGCGATTGTGCATATTATCGCTATGGCACGAAGAGCCGGAATTCCTTTGACGCTGGAACGGTTCGACGAATTATCGAGAACGACCCCAGTCTTGGCCAACGTGCGTCCAGCCGGGAAGTTTTTGATGGAAGACTTCTTCGATGCAGGCGGCTTGAGGGCACTGTTGGAACAGTTAGGCACGCACATCGATCGATCGTGCCGCACGGTCAACGGCTGTACGATTGGCGACAACATCGCCGGAGCTGAAGTGATTGATACGGACATTATCCGCTCGGTCGACAATCCGATTTCTGAAAGTGGCGGCACGTTTGTTTTGCGTGGCAATCTGGCTCCGGCAGGATGTGTCGTAAAGCCAACCGCAGCCTCACCTCGGCTGTTGAATCATACCGGCCCTGCGGTCGTGTTTGACAACTACGGCGATCTTAAAGCGAAACTCAACGACCCGGACGCAGGAATCACCGCCGATAGCGTGTTGATCTTGCGGAACGCAGGCCCCCAAGGTGGACCTGGCTTTCCTGAGTGGGGGATGTTGCCCATTCCTGATCATTTGCTCAAACAAGGGGTACGCGACCTGGTCCGAATTTCGGATGCTCGTATGAGCGGTACCAGCTACGGAACATGCATCTTGCACGTGGCTCCTGAAGCGGCAGTCGGCGGGCCGTTGGCCTTGGTGCAAACTGGCGACTTAATCGAACTGAACGTCGAGCAGCGCAGCTTGCGTTTGCTAGTCGACGAAAACGAACTGGCTCAGCGAAAAGCGGCTTGGACACCTCCTCCGGCGCGCTATCAGCGTGGCTATGGTGCGATGTTCCTTAAGCATGTCACCCAGGCCGACGCCGGTTGTGACTTTGACTTTCTCCATCATGGCGCACAGACGCCAGACCCTGATATTTACTGAGATTGCTTTCACCAAGGGACCTTCATTGGCTATGGATACGGAACCATTATCGGCGGCAACCATTTCTCGTTCTGTGTGGGCGGTGCCTTCGCTGGCACGCGCTGCGGACGGTTCACTCGATAAAGCAGAGAATGCGAAGCTTATTCGTCACATCGAGCAGGGAGGCATCTCGACACTTCTCTATGGTGGCAACGCAATCTTTTATCATCTGACGCTGGCCGAATATCGTACGGCGTTGGAGATGATCAGCGAACTCGCGGCAGACACCTCGTTGGTGATTCCGGCAATTGGTCCGGCTTATGGAACGATGCTCGATCAAGCCGAGATTTTAAAAGACTTCGCGTTTCCAACCGCGATGGTTTTGCCCCAACGCGACATTGTCACCTCGGCAGGTTTTTGCACTGGGGTACGAAACCTGGTCAAGCGACTTGGCAAGCCGGTTGTGCTGTATTTGAAGTTTGGCGGCGTGGTAACCGTGGACGATGCCACCGCGCTGGTCAACGATGGAATGATCTCGGCAATTAAGTATGCCGTTGTGCGTGAAGATTACATGCAGGACGACTACCTCAAAGCGCTGACCGAGAAGATCGACCCGAGCCTGATTTTGAGCGGGCTAGGCGATCAACCGGCAATCGTACACATGCGGCATTTTGGCCTGGGTGGTTTCACGACCGGCTGTGGCTGCGTGTTCCCTCAGCTTTCCACCGATTTGCTACAAGCGATTCAGGCCGGTAACTGGGACCAGGCAGAAGCGATTCGGGAACGGTTTATTCCGCTAGAGCGCTTACGCGACAACTTGGGACCGATAAGCATTCTACACCGCGCCACCCAACTGGCTGGCATTGCCCAAACCGGTCCGATTTCGCCGCTGCTTTCCGAACCGGACGCAGCCATCCAAGAGCAAATCGCCGCTGCTCTGCAGCAGATCAAGCAATCTGCATAGGTGGTGGTTGTCTGCGTTTGATGTTGCCAGCCCTGTTACTTCGCATCGACCGGTTTCGGTTCGGTGCGAGTAAGCAGGAAGTCGACGATCTCCTGCATCTCTTCCGCCGATAACGATGCGGCGAAGGAGGGCATGTTGTAGCCACCGTTGGTGATCCGGATGACCAGTTCTCCTCGATCCAAACGGTCGCCTATATAGGTCAACACTGGGCCACGAAATCCTCCGTGGCCATCAATGTTGTGGCAATACAAGCAGCCCTTATCATGCACCAACTGCGCACCTTTCTGGATGTGCGGATCGTTGCTGTTGACCAAGTTCGCCGGTAAAGGTTTCACCGCAAAGTCTGGCGACCAGGGTTTGCGATACCCATAGATCGTCAGCACCACGAACGCAGTGGCTCCGAAGATGACCGTGCCCACCGCCCAAGGACGTTTCGAGGGAACACGGTGTCCGCGATTGGATAACAGCGGCAAGATAAACAGAATCACCAAGCCCAACACTGGCATTCCCAGAATCACATAGGTTTCTAGTTCTGGGGGCAACATCGAAAGCACGGCAAAGTACCACCAGAAGTACCAGTCCGGCATCGGGTTGGCATGGATATAAGCCGGGTCAGGCGGAGGCCCCAGCGTTGGTGGGCCAAGAAAGAGCGAGCAAAACAAGATTACGGCCACCATCGCCGCCGAGAAAAGCACATCTCGCCACATGGCAACCGGCCAGAAGGGAACGCCTGTCTTTTCGAGGCGGGCTTCGTACTTCTCTTTGTAAGTTTCCGGATCGACCGGTTGATCGACCTTGGGCATTTCTGAAATACCATGCCGCAAGATCAGCCACATGTGGAGACCAATCCCCGCGAAGATCAAGCCTGGCAGAATGAAGACGTGAATCGCAAAGAAACGGCTCAGCGTCGAACCTCCGACCGTCTCTCCGCCAAGCAGGAAATGCGCGATATACGCCCCAATAAAAGGAACACGACCAGCCATTTCCGAGGCGACCATCACGGACCAAACCCCGTTGGCATCCCAGCGTAAAAGCTGCCCAGTAAAAGCCATCCCAAGGACGACAAAAAGCAGTACCACCCCGCTCATCCAGTTCATTTCGCGCGGGTACTTATACGACGCATGCAAAAAGACCTGGGTCATGTGGATTACGGCCAGCATGACCATGGCCGTAGCGCCATAGTAGTGCATGCCCCGCACCATGTAGCCCATCGTCGCGTCGTTGGTGATGTACTTCAGGCTTTCGTAAGCCGCGTCGCCGCCAGGCACATAGACCATGGCCAGGGCAATACCACTGAGAACCTGCACGATGAACGCGCACAAGGTTGCACTGCCAAAGACATACCACCAGCGAGCATCGCTCGGGACGATATGTTCTAGCATCGGTTTGACCACGTCGGAGTATCCGCTCCGATCGTCGATCCATTTCCAGATCTGAGCGATCATCATTAAACCTGATCGTTGGTGGTCAAAGGAACAGGAGAAGTCTCGATCTCGACGAAGCCTTTGCGGACCCGTACTTGGTAGCGAGCCAACGGTTCGGGAGGGGGGCCAGCGGCGACGTCGCCATCGGAATAGTAGACACCGCCATGACAAGGACACATAAACAGCGATGCGTCTTCGATCCAATTGACCGGGCAACCAAGATGGCGGCAGTTGATCGAGAAAGCGATAAATTCTTCTTGGGAAACACGTCGCAGCCAAGCGCCGGTTAACGCCGTAACGCCTGCCCACTCGCGGACCGAGGCGTTCTTGAACTCGACGCTGACCGTTTTGCCGACGTCGTACGAATCGACCTTGCCCAGCCGTTGCCACTTACCTGGTTCACGCTTGAAAACCGGAGCCAGTACGAAGCCGATGCCAGGTAGGGTAATCGCAGCTCCGATTACCGACGAAACGATCACGCTCAGACGGGCGAGAAAACTACGGCGATTATCTTCGGCACTCGCTTCCGGCGAGTCTGCACTTTCACTCACGAATGCTTCCCTTTCAACTTTCTAACCGGATCTCGTTCATCCAGGTCCACAGCGACCAGATCATCACTCCCAGACCTGCGATCGACATGATCCACATGGTAGTCACGCCCCACAGCAGCATCATGATACCCAGGGCCATCCCGGCAGGGGCATAGGTTGGGCGGGGCGGTGCTGCTTCCTCGACCGTGGTTGCCGGCGTTTCGTTGTCGGCGGTTACTTGTTTTTCGCTGTCGTTCATGCGGTTGCCTTCGGTAACTCACTAGTGGGCGAAGGTTGATGATCGGAGGAGGTTTCCGCATGGGTATACCAGCGACACATGACGCTGATAATCACCAAAATATAAAGCGAACAAGGAGGAACCCACATCAGCAGCCCGCCTAACTGCTGATCGATACTTGGCGTAAAGCCGGCCTTGTAAAGCGCGGTCAGAATTCCAACCCGATCTGCGGGATTCGCAAACGCTGGGCAAACCGTCACCGGCGTGAAGGTAATGTAAATTCCCAGCAGCGTGCAGCCAAGGCAGGCCGAAAACAAGTAAACAATGCCCATCAACGGATCAAGTCGATATCGCTGCAAGGGGGAATAGATCGGCCACCAAAACGCGATGCCTGCGACTAGGAAGCTGATATTGCGAATCAGCCCTACCAAACTATTTTCGGTGGCGGCACTGCACAGCGACGGCACATGCCAAAACCACATCGCCCCGAGGCCACAGCACCAACCCAGCATCGGAATCGCCAACAGGTGTTCGATGGTCTTCATGCCGGGCCGTTGAAAAACAGCCGCCGTTGCCTCTTGAGGCAGGCTAAGCAAGAGAAACAGCGGAATGACCAGCAGCAGAAGCAAGTGCTGCACCATGTGGGCACTAAACAAATAACCATTGGCCAACACACCAATGGGCGAGACAAACGCCAACAGCAAAATCGATAGTGCGATCAACCGAAACCCCGTCCGCAAAGCGGTGCCCGGTCGCCACCAAAGCGTCGCCAAGAGAGCTGGTAATACCACTAGCCAAACCAGTGAGGACCAGTGCCAGAGCGATTCGTGAAAGACGAATGACGTCACTGTAGATACCCCAGGTAGACGATTGAAAATACGATAATCCAGACCACGTCAACAAAGTGCCAATAAACGCCTACGGCTCGCAAAACATTGGTGCGATCTTGGGTAAAGACATTCTTGTACGCGAGGGTCAATACGATCGAAAGCGTAATCAAACCAGCGATTACGTGCATTCCATGAAAACCGGTCACGGTAAAGAATGTGGCGGCGAATAGATTCACGTCGATGGTAATATCGCTGCGCAAAAGCCCAATATATTCCCAAGCCTGACCAGCGATAAAAACGAAACCCAGGGCAATCGTCAACGTTAGCCAGCGACGGAAGTGGGCCTGCTTACCTGCTTTCAAGGCGAGTTCCGCAAACCAAAACGTAACGCTGCTCGCCAACAGGCAAAACGTGAACGCCCCGGTCCGGGTTACGTCGAGCGCGCTGGACGAGGTAGGCCCTTCGCCTGCCCGAGCGTTGAAAACCACATACGAGACTAACAGCAACAGAAAGAACACACCTTCCGAGGCGATGAATGCCCACGCACAGGAGGTCATCTTATCGGGGCGTCGGCCAGAGTCACGTGGCGATTTCTCGACCTTCCAATCAGCATGCTCTGGCTGATCCATATCCCAAACCGGGCGTCGGCTTTTGACTTCTGGGATGGTTTCAAAGTTTTCGACTGGCGGAGGCGACGTGGTGGCCCATTCCAAGGTGAAGGCATTCCAAGGGTTGTTGCCCGCAACTTCCCCATTCCGCAGGCTGATCCAAATGTTCCATAACAAAATCAAGGTGCCGCCAGCCATCAGCACAGCCCCTAAGGTGGCGATGATGTTCAACGCCATCCAGCCGGGATTCGCGTCATAGGTGTACACGCGTCGCGTCATGCCCATGACGCCGAGCAAGTGCTGAGACATGAAGGTGGCATTTAAACCGCACACCCAAAGCCAGAACTGCCACTTGCCAAGCTTTTCGCTGAGCATCCGCCCGGTCATTTTGGGGAACCAATAAAAGGTCGCCGCAAAAACGCCGAAGACTGTGCCGCCAATCAGCACATAATGAAAGTGAGCAACCACGAAGTAACTGTCGGTCAACTGCCAGTCGATCGGCACGGCTGCGAACATCACGCCTGAAAGCCCACCGATGACGAATTCCAGGAGGAAGGCGACCGCAAACAGCATCGCCGTGGTAAGGCGAATGGAACCACCCCACATCGTGGCAGTCCAGTTAAAGATCTTCACGCCGGTTGGCAAGGCAATTAGCAGCGACCCAATGGCAAAGAAAATATCAGCCCCCATACCCAGCCCTACGGCGAACATATGATGGGCCCAAACGCCGTAACTCAACAGCACGATCACCGCACTCGAGACGGCCACAAAGGAGTAACCGTAAATCGGTTTCCGCGAGAAAACAGGGATCACTTCCGAAATCATGCCGAACGCTGGCAAGATCAAGATATACACTTCGGGATGCCCAAACACCCAAAAGAAGTGTTGCCAAAGAACGGCCGAACCACCGCGAGCCGGTTCGAAAAAGGCCGCACCCAGCCAGCGATCAATCAATAACATGGCCAGGGCCGCATTGAGCGCCGGCAGCGCCAAAATCGTAAGGATTGCCATCATGAAGCTCATCCAAACGAAAAGCGGTACCCGCTGCAGACTCATCCCCGGGGCACGGAGGCTTAGCACGGTGACAAAGATATTGATCGAACTCGCAACCGAACCCACGCCCAAGCAAAGCAGCCCAATAATCCAATAGTCTTGGGCAACCATCAAGTTGTACGGCTTGGTCGACAAAGGGGCATAGCTGAACCAGCCAGCGTCGGGGGCTTTGCCGGTAAAGAAGCTGAAGTAAAGCAGAATGCCCCCCATCGGCAACATCCAATAGCTCATCGCATTGAGCCGTGGAAAAGCGACATCGCGGGCACCGATCATCAAGGGGACAAAATAGTTGGCAAACCCAACCAGCACCGGCATTCCCACCAGAAAAACCATGGTGGTGCCGTGCATGGTAAACATCTGGTTGAAGAAATCGGGCGAAATGAAATCGTTTCGCGGCAGCAATAGCTGAAAACGCATCAGCATCGCTTCCAACCCACCCACCGCCAGAAAAAACGTGGCTGTGCAGATATAGAGAATGCCGATCCGCTTGTGATCGACCGTACTCACCCACGAGAGTAAGGTCTCGTAGGCCGGCGTCGCTTCATCGGGAGCGGTTTCAGAGGTTTTCACCAACGGCATACTCAACGCAAGGTCTCCAGGTAGGCGACAAGCTGATCGAGATGCTCGTCACTAAGTTTGAAGTTGGGCATCTTGCAGCCAGGTTTGATCGCCTGCGGGTTGGCCAGCCAAGTGCGAAGATTTTCGGGGGAATAAGCGATCGCCCCAGCGGCAAGTTCCCGCCGACTGGCCAGATGGGTTAGGTTCGGGGCAAAGTCTTCCTTCGCATCCGTTCCTTCAATCGCATGGCATTGCGAACAGGTCAGCTTCATAAACAGTTCGGCCCCAGCTGCAGCTTGCCCGGTGGTAGGTGTTGGGGCAACCTTTTGTTCTTTCTGTTGCCAACTGGCGAAGTCGGCGGGGTCGTGGGCAATGACTTGAAAGTTCATCCAAGCATGCTGTGTGCCGCAGTATTCTGCACAACGGCCCTGATAAACGCCCGGCGAATTAGCTTCGAGCCAGATGTAGTTGGAGTGGCCTGGAATGGCATCCATCTTGCGGGAAAGTTGTGGCACCCAAAAAGAATGAATCACGTCATGCGACTGCAATTTAACGCGTAGTTTCTTCCCTGTGGGAATGTGGATTTCGTTGGCCGAAACGATCCCAGAATCAGCGTAATCAACTTCCCACCACCATTGATGACCAGTGATGAAGATGTCGACATCGTTGTCGGAGGCTGATTCGCCTTTGGCGTACTGAGGGGGCAGGGCATTGACCGTCAGAACCAGTTTGATGCTGATCGCGGCAATCCAAATCACCACAATTACGGGGCCTAAGATCCAAGCGATCTCTTTTTTGTGGCTGCCGAAGTCCTGGGCAGGCAATGTCTCGCTCTCACGAAACTTTACCAATGCAATACAGATTAAGCCTGAAACGATCGCGAAGATGGCCGCACTTATGAAGAGTACCTGAACAAACAGATCTCGTATCGACTCCGCCTGAGGAGATGCAGGGTCAAATACGGGAAACGTCGACGGCATCGTGCTGTGGCTCCATGTTGCAGTGCTAGAGTTCCATCCAAGTTTCGCCGATTGTACGTTGGACCCTGCCTGCCGTAAAACCTTTCAAACACTTTTCTGGCCCAAAAAATTAGAGATGTTGCCAGCGAGAAATAAAACTGGGTAAGCCTGGTTGATTGTTCATGAAGGGGCGTTAGCAGAAACCGTCGATAGTCCTCCTGTCCTTCGTGTATTCTCTATTTTTCCATCCCTTGGCTTTCACTAATACATCTACTTCTCTCATGGTGTCACTTTTAACCAAAGGAAGGGTTGATATCGCGCAATGAAAAAACAATAATAATTTCATCTTACGATCCTTGAGGCCTGTCCTCGGTCGTAACTTATCTCAATATCTCATCACAAGTTTTCTTCGCGGTCTGGAATACTTGCAGTGGATGACGCTAGCGGTGCGCAAAAACGGGACGACTTGCCCAGAACGAGGGCTGCGCAACCGTCTGCGATGGTTCAGCTGCTGAAATGGGCGTTTCTCTTTTTACTGTGCATCGCATCCGCGATAGGGATTTCTTATCTCATTGCGGTTCCTCAGCCGCCTGAAGAGACAGCCGAAACCGTAGCTGTCGAAGATTCGCTTGATGACAAAGCGATTGCTGAGATGGTCAAGCAAACGCTCCCCCCGCAGCCAAGCATCACCTTGCCGACCAGAGCAATGCCGGCCAACAAAGATCAACTGCGGGCGGAAGCCGAATTTGTTGCCAACCGCTTACGGCAAAACTACCCCGATCGGGCAGAAGCTTTGCATGTTGCAGCAATGATGTCGGCTCAGTTTAGCCAATCGGCGGAGGCGGAAGAGCTTTGGAAACAGTGCATCGCTTTGGATCCTCTAGATCCGCGTTATTACATTAATTTTGCCGCTGTGGCGATGGATCGTGGAGATAGCGAATTGGCGGCTGAAACGCTGCGAAAAGCCTACAAAGCGGGAGTTACTTCGCCTGACTTAATGCATCACTTAGGGGTCGCGTTAAATAAGACGGGCAAAGCAGATGAAGCCGAAAAAGTGATTAAACAGGCTATCGAGAAGACTCCCAATCTGGCGGCGCTCTGGATGGTTTTGGGGCAGGCTCAATTACGTCAACGTAAACTGCCAGAAGCAGAAGCGAGCCTCAAGAAATCGCTTGAGATGGGGCACGAGTCGGCAGCTGCGTATACCTCGTTAGCCAATGCGTTGGCACAGCAGGGGAAAGAAGAAGATGCCCAAAAATATCGAGCCTTGGTAAGCGACAAGAACGGAGGAGATGATATCGACGCTCGGCAGCGTTTTCAGACGCTCTCTTTAGCCGAAGCACACCAAGCGGCGCTCAATACGTTGATCGAAGCGGCCTCGGTTCAAATCCGGATGGGAAATTCCCTCGCCGCAGAACAGCTTTTATTACGGGCATTGGCTCTCGATCCCGCTAATTTCGTTGGCTGCCAGGTGCTGGCCGAACTTTATCACGACGCAGGCTTAGCGGCAGAAGAACGTGTGGTTCGACAACGAATAGTTGACCTAGCCCCATTCGATTTGGCCAATCATTTGAAACTAGCCGCCGCAGCGCAGAGTTGTGGCGACCGCCCTTCGGCAGAGGCAGCGTTGAAATTCACCGTCTCGATCAGTCCTAATACTCCAGAGCCTTACTTGGCATTGGCCCAATTTCACTTAGAAGGAAGCGATCTTAATCGTGCCCGCTGGTACACCCAAGAAGCCTTATTGCGTCAACCGACCGCAAGTGGTTTTCGCTTGCTGGCTACGATTTGTCAGCAGATGGGAGACGAATCGAACGCGATTGCCGCACTAGAGGAAGCGCAGAAAATCGAGCGTCAACAAGTTTCTTCGGAAAGTCCGCAGTGATGCGTAGGACGAAACATGTTTGGGCTATTGCCATCCTGACGGTTGTCAGCGGCTGTGAACAGAAAGCCGAGCCTCCGATGTCCGTAGGTGGGCCCGCAGTTCCTTTGCCAAGTGCGGATCAGCAATTGGCAAGACTCGACCAGGATGTGGGCCTGCAAAATCAGTGGAACACGCCAGTTATTCCAGAAAAGGAAGATGCCCCAGACCGTGATCGTGTCCCGTTTATTGCGACCAACAATAAAGTTCAAAATGTCGAGCACGGAATTCAACTGACAGACGTGACCGAATCGACGGGAATTACGTTTGTTCACAACGATGGAGGAAGTGGCCAAGGCTATATTGTTGAGGCTTCGACCGGAGGAGTGGCCCTTTTCGACTACGACTTAGATGGGTTCATTGATATTTATTTTCTCAACGGTGGTGCGTTGAAGGGAACCAATCTAGAAACCCCACCGAAGAATGCGTTGTATCGAAATAACGGAGACTGGACATTCACCGACGTCACGGAAACCGCCGGGGTAGGGGACACCGGACATGGAATGGGTGTTGCCGCTGCCGATTACGACAACGACGGCGACGAAGACCTCTATATCAACAACTTTGGACCGAACGTCTTTTACCGGAATAACGGTGACGGAACTTTCACCAACGTCACGCAAGAGACCGGCACAGGGAACGCCGATCGATTCGGAGCTGGGGTTTGCTTCTTTGATATGGACCGAGATGGTGACCTTGATCTTTACGTGGGCAATTACGTCGATTTCACGTACGAGAATCACGTTCCGATTGAAATCGAAGGGCACTTTTTTCAGGCCGGGCCTCAGTATTATCAAGCGGTTGCCGACACGCTTTATCGGAACAACGGAGATGGAACCTTCTCGGACGTGACAGAAGAATCAGGCATCGCGACCGCTCGCGGGCCGTCGATGGCGATCATGGCAACCGACTACGACGAAGATGGTGACCTGGATGTTTTCGTCTGCAACGATAACACCCCGAATTATTTGTGGCAGAACGATGGCACGGGGAAATTCAAGGAGGTGGCAATTCTGACCGGTGTTGCCTACGATTTCGATGGCAAGAAGAACGCCAGTATGGGGGTCGATTGTGGCGACTACGACAACGACGGGCATATCGACATTTTTTTGACCGACTGGCAATCGGAAATGCCGGTACTCTACCGTAATCTCGGCAACGGTTTGTTTGAGGATGCAACCAGCACAGCTCAGATTACCAACGAGCTCTTTCCTCACGTTCACTGGGGAACCGGCCTGGTCGACTTTGACAACGATGGCGATCTGGACCTTTTTGTGGCGTGCGGTCACTTTGACGAGATCGAACGGATTGACGATCGAACCGCCAAGCGGGTACGTAACTATCTGTTAATGAACAATGGTGACGGAACGTTCACAGACATATCAGAAACCGCAGGAAATGGCTTGGCGGTTGTCGAAAGTAGCCGGGGGGCAGCATTCGACGATTTGGACAATGATGGGGATGTGGATGCTGTCATCCTGAATTCGACGACTTCTCCCACCATCTTGCGAAACGATTCCAAGAGGTCCAACACCTCAATCCAAATCCAGCTACACGACACGCTCGGAAATCACTTTGGAG
Source organism: Bremerella cremea (assembly GCF_003335505.1). Taxonomy (NCBI): domain Bacteria; kingdom Pseudomonadati; phylum Planctomycetota; class Planctomycetia; order Pirellulales; family Pirellulaceae; genus Bremerella; species Bremerella cremea. The sequence goes on along the minus strand of NZ_QPEX01000010.1, from coordinate 298,355 downwards.
TTGGGAGCCGGGTGAGCGTCGTCTCTGGCGATCTCAAACAGGTTGCTGAGATCTATAGCGGACGAAGCTTTCAAGGAGACCACGGCCGACGTCTTACGTTCGGGCTAGGGACTCGTGAGAAAATTGATCAAATCGAGGTGCGCTGGCCGGATGGTAAAAAGGAGGTTTTTCAGCAGAAATTGGACAGGGAAAATAAAAAAATAACCCTAGAAAGGGGCAAGGGGTAATTAACAACTTTTGTTACAATATTACGCGTGGTATTGCCACCTTATGGTGTTGTGTGTAATATAAAAAAATAATTGTCTTTTCTTGTTTGCCTTTGTTTGCCTCATGCAAAGGTACTTTTCAGGTCCACCTTTTCTCTCAGGGAGAAGTGAAATGGTAAGACGGCGATCTAGTCGTGGGTTTACCTTAGTTGAATTGCTGGTAGTCATTGCCATTATTGGAGTTTTGATTGCATTACTCCTACCCGCAGTTCAGCAAGCTCGTGAAGCAGCACGTCGCATGGAGTGTACAAACAATCTCAAACAGCTTGGTTTGACGATGCACACCCGACACGACACATTCGGTAAATTGCCCCCTTTGGGAAATCAAGCAGTCGATGGGAACTGGGGTGGAAATCGTATCTATGCATGGACGATCTACGTCTTGCCCTACCTCGAGCAAAACGCACTGTATGACAACATGCAAGTTCGTGCAAAAAGCTCAAGCCTGCCATCACCGTGGAGTACATCCCAAACCGACACTTGGGAGAAGCAAAACTGGCAAGTCGACATCAATGGCTTTACTTGTCCATCCGATAGCCCTCCGCCGAATCGCGCCGAGAGTCCCGCTCTGTTGAACTACAAGGCTTGCGTTGGAGACGACTATCACCAGAATCATTTTGTTCCTACGAATCAAAACCGAGACAATCGGGGCATTTTTCAGATCGATCGTAAGTTGGGATTGGCCAGCATTACCGATGGTCTTTCGAACACGGTGATGTTGGGTGAAATTGCTGGATCTGGCGGGGCGCGTTCTTTACGCGGTGGGGTGGCTCTGAACATGCGGAGTTGGAACCCACAAGCATGCTCGGCTCGCTACGATGTGACCACCAAGCAATTGACCGGTGATGTGCGTGCCGAGTTCCGTCCTCATACTGGGCGTGCTTGGGATGGTCGACCCTACTTCGTTGGTTTTGCCACGATGGTTGGCCCTAATGGTCCTAGTTGTCAATGGGGCGGCGTGGATGGTAACGAGCACATGGGAACTCTGTCCAGCTGGCATCCTGGCGGCGGTAACGTCTGTATGGCAGACGGATCGGTCCAGTTCATCACCGAGAACATCAATACGGGCAATCAAGCCGCCGACAGCGTTGCTACGCCTAGTGGCCAATCCGATTATGGTGTTTGGGGTGCTCTCGGTAGTCGTAACGGTGGTGAAGCCGTTTCGGTGCCATAGTCCTCGTTTCCCCGTCATACCACTGCAGATCTTCTCTGCCGTGCAGGAGCGTAGTCAATAATGAGTTTACGTATACAGCATTTCTCTTTCGCGTTTCTACTCGGCTTGGCGATGATCGTTGGCTGTGGCGAGAGTGGCCCTTCCCTGGGTAAAGTCACGGGGAAGGTCACCTTGGACGGCAAGCCGTTACCGAATGCGATTGTTTCTTTTGTACCCGAGGATGGTCGACGATCATCCTCGGCAATGACCAACGAAGAAGGTGTCTACAACTTGGCCTATATCGACCAAGCTGGCGCCGTCATTGGCAAGCATAAGGTGTCGATTACCTCGACCCCCGAAGTTCAAACGCAAACGATGGAGGACATCCCCTCGGATGATCCCCGTTACGCCGAGGTGATGCAATCTCGTCAGGCGGACTATAACAATGCCAAGACGAACGAGAAACTCCCAGCGGTCTACAACTCCAAGACCGAATTGGTCTATGAAGTTACCAGCGGGAGCAACACGATTGATTTGCCGCTGACATCAGATGGCAAAATGCCCTAACCTAACGTTTAGACGGGCAACTAGCGAGTTTCCTGACAGACTGCGGTCAACGATCGCAGTCTGTTTTTCTTCGCCTCTTTCCTTTTCTCAGGCTTATCGTTTTGGCCCAACGTCGCAATAAATCCACGACGCCAGGACTCGCATCACAGACCAGCTATGTGGTTTACGGTGTGATCATTGTCGTCACTGTGTTTGTCGTCTTGGCGGTGGCTCGATATTACCCCACCTCGTCGTCCAATTTGCCTGCGGATACGAGTGTCGTTACGGCCGCGCAGATTGAGCTGCCAGAAGAAGCGGTCTCGATTTCCGTAGAGGATATGCGTCAAGAAATTCAGGATTTCAACAACCAGTTCATTGCGAACTATCCCAATGCGGCTGCACCTCATAAAATTGCGGCCGAGTTCGCTCAACAAACCTATCGCTATGAAGAAGCCCAATCGCACTGGCAAACGGCTCTTCAGCTAGACCCTCAATCGATTGATGCGCAAACGGGACTGGCAAGCGTTGCCATTGAGGAAGGTCGTCCCCAAGACGCCGTCGATCGACTTGAGAAATTGTTACCAAGTCATCCTGCCAATTTGCAGCTATCGATCGAACTTGCTCGTGGGCTTCAGCAGACGGGCAAACTCGATCAAGCCGCGCAAGTGTCGCTCGAAGCCCTCAAGTGGTTTCCGTACGATGGACGTTTATTGCAAACGGCAGCAGAAATCGAACTTCAACGAGGCGAGTTGTCGTCGGCCAAAGCTTTATGCGAAAGAGGAATCGAACAACACCCAGCGAATGGATCGCTGCACTTTATCCTCTCGAACGTTGATCGCCGCCTGGGTAATGTAGAACTTGCCGATCAGCACTTAAAGATTTCCAAAGACCTGCGGCCAGAAGGGAAGCCGGGGGCCAGCGAATTTGAAGCAAATTACGAACGTTCGCTGCGTAAACTTGTCGCTTTAACACTCGCACAGGCAGCCGAGTTCACTTTAGACCAAGGCGATGCAAAGCAAGCAACCAAGATCGCTCTGCGAGCGGCAGAAATAAATCCCACTAGTGGCATTGTTTATAGCACTTTGTCCAAAGTTCTCTATCGGCAAGAGCGTTTTGCCGATGCGTATCAGGCTCAACGCCGATTGATCGAGATTGAACCTGATAATCCTTTGAATTTTATCAATCTATCCAAACTTGCATTTCTGGCCGGAGATGCCCCAGGCGGAAAAAAGGCTTTACTGATCGCTTACCAACGAATGCCGAATTCACCAATTGTGGTGACGGCGTTGGCTGCATTTTTTCTAGAAGAGGGGAACTTTGAGAAGGCGCGACAACTCGCAGAAAAGAGCATTGAATTGAAGCCAACCGTGCAGGCATACGAAATCCTGTCGGTGGTGTATGCCAACTTGGGAGACCCTCGCCGCCAAGCCGAGGCAGACCGGCAGATCGAACAACTGATGAAGTCCTCTCCCTTAGGGGATGAGCCTGCGTTGAAATAGATCGGAAATCATGCGACAGATCCTGCTTTTGTTCTTGTTGGCAATGGTAATCAGTGGCTGCCATGCGCGCTACGATGCCACTCCTGCAGAAGCAAACGTCGATCAGCAATCTGAGCCAGCACTTTCCAATTCGGAAACGGCTTCTTTGGCTGGTGATGATTATTCCCCGGTTAACATCACGCCCACGCCTACTGGCAAGGCAGAGTTCGTCGATGTGACCGAAGCGAGTGGGATCGACTTCATCCATACTGACGGCAAAGGGGGGAGCCGTTATATCGTGCAGACGGTGGTGGCTGGGCTGGCTACGTTTGACTTTGATGGCGATGGCTTGGTTGACATCTATTTCCTCAACAGTGCGCCTAACCCTGGCTCCCGCTTTGATTCGCCTCCTAGAAATGCCCTTTACCGTAACAACGGTGACTGGACATTCACGGACGTCACCGATAGTGCCGGGGTAGGTGACACGGGGTACGGGTTAGGCGTAGTCACCGGCGACTACGATAACGACGGCGACCAAGATATCTATATCAACAACTTCGGGCCCAATGTTTTCTACCGCAACAACGGCGATGGGACATTCACGGATGTTACGGCAGAAACTGGCACGCAGTGCAACAAAGTAGGAGCCGGTGTCGCTATGCTGGATATTGAAGGAGATGGCGACCTCGATTTGTATGTCGGCAACTATGTCGATTTCACCTACGAAAACAATATTGTCGATAAGATCGGCGATTTAGAGTTCTCTACCGGGCCAAAATCTTATAATCCCGTGCCTGACGTTTTGTTCCGCAACAATGGGGATGGGACGTTCACCGATATCAGCCGTGAATCGGGGATCGGCTTAGTCGCCGGCCCGAGCATGGGAATTGTAGCCAGCGATTACGATGACGATGGAGACGTCGACGTCTTTGTCTGCGGCGATTACGCAGCGAACTTCTTGTTTCAGAATGATGGTTCAGGCCATTTCAAAGAAGTCGCTCTTCTGGCTGGTACCGCATACGACAGCAGCGGAAATGCAAACGGAAGCATGGGAGTCGACGTGGGGGATTTTAATCGAGATGGCAAATTCGATTTCTACATGACCACCTTCAGCGGCGAAATGTCGACGTTGTATCAAAATATGGGGGACGGCATGTTCCAGGATATGTCGAAACCTAGCGGAAGTGGATCTAGTACGTTGCCCCATGTAAAATGGGGAACAACGTTTGCCGATTTCGATAACGATACAGACGAAGACATTTTTGTGGCGTGCGGCCACTTTTGGGTGAATGCCCGGAATGTGGATGACCGGACAGCCGTTCGCGTCCCGAACGCTTACCTTGAAAACAATGGTTCGGGAAGATTTACCGACGTCTCTTCTCGCAGTGGCTCAGCCATGGCCATTCTGGAATCGAGTAAAGGTGCCGCCTTCGACGACTTGGACAACGATGGCGATATTGATGCCGTGATCCTCAACGCGAATGCCGCGCCCACGCTTATTCGGAACGAGCTCAAGTCACCCGCTAACAGCGTGCAGATCGCATTACTCGGTCGAGAATCAAATCGCGATGGTGTCGGGGCAAAGATCGTACTAGAGACCTCCGCAGGCGAGCAGCAAGCGGAAATGCGCCGTGGACGCGGTTATCAATCGAGCTACGGCAATCGAGTCCATTTTGGCTTAGGTGACGCCACGCTGCAGCGTATTCGTGTGCGATGGCCAAGTGGCAAAGAAGATGTCATCGAAGACCCTCCCGCCGCAAAGTTTTTACTAATTCGCGAAGGGGGAGAGTGTCTCGCGTTGAAGCAGGGGTTGGCTCCACCAGCCGATCCGAAAGATTAAAGACAACAACACGCCCCATCGTTGGATTTACATCCTATGGAAGTCAAACAAGACCTCTTAGCGAAAGCCGCGAACAAACCAAAGGTTGCTCGCGCCGTGAGTCCACGTTTGCGCATCTTGCTAAATGTCGTGTTGGCGATCGTCGCAGTTCTTTTTGCGAATTCGGCGTACTTGTCTGCGATCACGGCAATGGAATGGTTTTCGGGGCACTCGTACCAGAACTACTTCTATCAGTACATGTTTCTGGGACATCTCGTTCTTGGTTTCTTGTTGATTGTGCCTTTTCTGGTGTTTGGTGGAGTCCATTGGTATGCGACGAGAAACCGCAAGAAGATACGTGCGATTCGTATTGGTTATGCGTTGTTGGCGGCAGGGATCGTAGTGCTGGTAACAGGGATTTTGTTGACCCGAGTCAGCGGATTCGATCTCCGGCAGCCTGCTTTACGAAGTGTTGTCTACTGGCTGCACGTGATCGTTCCTTTGGTGGCCATTTGGCTGTATTGGCTGCATCGCCTGGTCGGTCCCAAAATCAAATGGCGAATTGGTTTGGGGTATCTTGGCGTGGTTGCGGTCATGTTGCTGCTGATGACGGTGCTGCATCGCGAAGACCCGCGTCGTTGGAATGCGGTAGGGCCGGAGTCCGGACTGCAGTATTTCTCTCCTTCCCTTGCGCGAACCAATTCCGGAGATTTTATTCCGGCCCGCGCCATGATGAACGATCAATATTGCAAGCGGTGCCACGAGGACGCTCATAACGGCTGGAAGGATAGCGCGCATCGCTTCAGTTCGTTTAATAATCCAGCCTACTTGGCCAGTGTCAACGAAACCCGCCAAGTATCGTTTGAGCGAGATGGTTCGGTTCACGCCTCGCGTTGGTGTGCCGGTTGTCACGATCCCGTACCGTTTTTCAGCGGCAAGTTCGACGACCCTAACTTCGACATGCTACACGATCCAAGCGGCCAAGCGGGGATTACGTGCACGGTTTGTCACGCAATTACAAACGTTAACAGCAATCGAGGCAACGCCGATTACACCATTGAAGAACCGTTGCAATATCCATTCGCATACAGCGATAATCCCGCGCTGCAATGGATCAACAATCAGTTGGTTAAAGCGAAGCCTGCCTTCCATAAACAAACTTTTCTCAAACCGTTCCATAAAACGGCCGAGTTTTGTTCGACGTGTCACAAGGTGCATCTGCCAGCTGAAGTGACACACTATAAAGACTTTCTGCGCGGACAAAACCACTACGATTCGTATTTGATCAGTGGTGTCTCAGGACATGGTAGCCGTAGCTTTTACTACCCGGAAACAGCCCAGGTAAATTGCAACGGCTGCCACATGCCGCTTGAGCCGTCCCACGATTTCGGGGCACAAGACTTCGATGGTTCCGGCATATTAAAAATCCACGATCATTTGTTCCCTTCGGCAAACACGGGCATTTCATGGCTGCTAGACAAACCAGAGACCACGGCAGCTCATCAGAAGTTTTTAGAGGATGTGACCCGAGTTGATATCTTTGGGCTTCGTCCTGGCGGCGAAATCGATTCGCCGCTCATCGCGCCGCTCCGCCCGGAAGCCCCGGTACTGGTGCCAGGCCAGAAGTATCTTTTGGACGTAGTGATTCGTACTTTGAAACTCGGGCATCACTTTTCGCAAGGTACGGTCGACTCGAACGAAATCTGGCTAGAGGTCGTCGTTAAATCTGGCGATCGAATCGTTGGTCACAGTGGAGGTATTGATTCGCAGCATGGGAACGAGGTCGATCCCTGGGCACATCGTGTGAACGTGTTCATGTTGGACAAGCATGGCAATCGAATCAACCGTCGCAACGCCCAAGATATTTTCACACCGTTGTACAACAATCAGATTCCACCTGGGGCGGCGGATACGGTTCACTACGAATTCACGTTGCCTGAGGACGTTGAAGGCCCGATTACGGTGGAAGCGAAACTCAAGTATCGCAAGTTCGATCAAGAGTACATGGACTTTGTTGCTAAGGCCAACAAGCAGTTGGGAAACAAGATCCGCGGGACCGAAGTAGATGGAACCTATATCAACGATTTGCCGGTTACCATCTTAGCGACCGATACCATGAAATTCGCCGTCGCAGGCTCTGATATCAAAGTCGATAATCCCATTCCGAAATTCGACTTGTGGAAACGCTGGAACGACTATGGGATTGGACTATTAATCTCTGGGAAGAAACAACTGCGCCAAGCTGGTGAAGCCTTTGCTGAAGTCGAGAAATTGAAGCGGTGGGATGGGCCCATGAATTTGGCTCGCACCTATGCCGCAGAGGGGCGTTTAGACGAAGCGGTGGCAGCATTGCAGCGAGCAAAGCAATTCTCTGGCGAGAAAAACTATCCAGAATGGACATGGGCTTGGCTCAGCGGCATGGTCAATCGCGAACAAGGCAATCTGCCCGAAGCGATTAATAACCTGAAAAGTGTGGTCGATGGTCGGACGCCTGAGATGGTCCGGCGTGGGTTTGATTTCAGCAAAGACTATGTCGTGCTGAACTTGCTGGGACAAACCCTGTTCGACTTAGGAACGCAGCGACGCCGACAAGGAAAAGAGCTAGAAGCGATCGCTTATTGGCACGAATCGGCAGAGTACTTTCACCGTACGCTAGAGATCGATTCTGAGAACCTGACCGCCCATTACAATCTGCAGCGAGTCTATTCGGCTCTGGATGAACCAGATAAAGCTCAGCACCATGCCGAACTGCACGAACGCTATAAATTGGATGACACGGCTAAGGGGAACGCCGTTCGACTGGCGCGTGAGAAGTACCCAGCGGCCAACCATGCTTCAGAAGAAGTGACGAAGTATTCCCTACAACGCCGCAAAGACCAAACCCCAGAGCAAGCAAACGAGAAGCCTGCGAAGGACGAGGAAGAGAAATCGGAATGAGTGACAAGACGCAAGCCAACCTGACAGCCGAAGACCCGGAGTTGGATCACGACGACCAGGTCATCGGGCAAGCTTTGCGGTGGTCGCTGGTAATCATCGCGGTTGTGGCTGGCCTAGGTATGGGCGTGGTCTATTTCCTACTGCCAGATAAAACACCGCCGCCGCCCGTCGAGGCAAAGCTGAGCAATGTTGAAACTCGCCAGGCAACTGAGATAGAGATTCCTGCCGTAACGTTTACCGATATTACGAAGCAAGCAGGCATCGATTTTGTGCAACAGAATGGCGCTTCCGACGAAAAACTGCTACCAGAAACCATGGGAGGGGGCTGCGCGTTTTTCGACTTCGATAACGACGGTGATCAAGATCTCCTGTTAACCAATAGCTGCGTGTGGCCCTGGAATCGTGGAGAAAACCATCAGCCGAGCCTGCAGGCTTTGTACGAGAATGATGGTACCGGCAAGTTTACAAACGTGATTGCCGGATCCGGACTCGATATCGAGTGCTACGGCATGGGGGTGGCTGTGGGTGATTACGATGGTGATTCGTTGGTCGATGTTTACCTGACCGCAGTTGGCAGAAACTATCTGTTTCGGAACTTAGGTCACGGCAAGTTTCAGGAAGTTGCCAGCCAGGCAGGCGTCGCCGGTGGCGAGGACGTGTGGGGTACCAGCTGCGGTTGGTTCGACTACGACAAGGATGGGGACCTCGATCTGTTCGTTTGTAATTACCTCGATTGGAAACGACCGTACGATACCAGCCAGAATTTTCAGCTAACCGGTGGAGAACGCGCGTACGGTCGTCCGCAGAATTTTGGCGGCACGTTTCCTTATCTGTTTCAAAACCAAGGGGACGGCACCTTTACAGACGTGACCCAAGAAGCTGGGCTGCAAATACGAGACCCCGTGAATAACGTTCCGCTCGGTAAATCGCTGGGCGTCGTTATGACCGATCTCGATCACGATGGTTGGATCGATCTGATTGTCTCTAATGACACCGTCCAGAATTTTCTATTTCACAACCAGGGAGACGGCACCTTCCAAGAGCAGGGGAGCTTGTCAGGGATCGCGTTTGACGACAACGGCAACGCGCGGGGGGCAATGGGAATTGATATTGGTACCTTCCGTAATACTAATGATGCCGGGGTTGTGATCGGAAACTTTTCGAATGAAATGACCGCCCTCTACGTGGCCGACGAGAGTGGCATGCTGTTTGTCGATGAAGCGGTCGCAACTGGGCTTGGTCCTCAAACTCGCTTGCAACTAACCTTCGGTGTTTTCTTTTTTGATTACGATAGCGATGGCAAGCTCGATTTGCTGGCAGCTAACGGGCATCTCGAGCGGGATATCCATCGTGTTCAAGAAAGCCAGCATTACGAACAGCCTCCTCAGTTGTTCAAGAACTGTGGACCGGAACAAGCGACTGAGTTTATTCCCGTGCCAGAAGATAAGTGCGGAAGCGACTTGGTGAAGCCGATGGTTGGGCGTGGATCCTCTTTCGCCGATATCGACAACGATGGCGATTTAGATGTCGTGATCGCAGGCCTGGGAGGTCCCCCTCGGCTACTACGCAACGATGCCAACTTGCCTGCGAACTGGGTGCGTCTTAAGCTGGACGGTGGTGACGGCAATACCGGAGCCCTGGGGGCAGTGGTTGAATTGACCGCTGGCGGGCAAACGCTGCGTCGGCAGGTCATGCCCACGCGTAGTTATTTAAGTCAAGTGGAATTACCGCTGACATTCGGCCTGGGTACTATCGATAAGATTGACTCGATCAAAATCCTTTGGCCGGACGGTACGATTCAAGAGGTACCGCCACTGCCCGTCAACCAGTTTCACACGATTACGAAGTCAACCTAAGGTAAACGCTTCGAGCTATGCAGTTATCATGGAAGCTACTCCTGAGCGTCGGAGCCGCTCTTTTGGTGCTTGTTGCTTTGGTCTTCCTCAATTGGAGGACGGCAAAAATAGAACAAGAAACAACGCAGCTGCGGGAACTGCTAAGTGCTAAGAACGTCGCACTTGGCTATCTAGAAGCGGATCAGCCGGACAAGACTTTCACGGCTTGGAGCCAGCTGGCAGAAGCATTTCCAGACGAGCCCCTGGGCCCGCAAAATCAGGTCGTGGCTTATCTCATGGCGATCCAAAATGCTGGGGGCCCGCCGAGTACGGAGGCACTGCAACAACTTTCGCTGGCGATAGAACGTCTTAAGGAAATCGCACCCAATTCCGCGACTACCTATAGCCTTTTAGCCCGCGCAGATAAGGCCCACGGCGAGACTCCGGCAGCGCTGAAAGCCTGGCAAAGGGCAGGCGAATTAGATCCCACCAATGCCGCAATCTGGTTCGAGGCCTACTTAACGGCCAAGGAAGCTGGGCCTGAACAGACAAACGCAAGTGAAGAGCTGCTTGCCAAGGCGGCGCAGCTGGCACCTGACAACCTGGCCGTGCTGCTCGAACAGCTACCAAGCTTGGCTCAACAGCAATCGCCGCAGATTGTCGCCGTACTAGACCGAGCCGAAAAAGTGTTTGCCCCGCTCGAAGCTTCGGTTCAACGCTTGGTGAATGTTTCGTTAGCAGACATGATCGCCAAAACCCGTGAGGCGGCCCAACAAGGTGATTGGCCGTCGGTGCGGCGGTCGGTTCAGATGATGCGAAACGCAACTCGAGCTGAAGAAGCGGTTCAGAGTGATCGCTTAATTGTGGAGCGGAGCCCGCTGGAATTTGTCGTGACCGATTTTTCGCCACAGTTTTATCTTGCCCATGCCGGCGAACTAACCACACCTGAGCCCCCCATCGACGTGAAGTTTGCTGCTGGCCAACAAACCAAGCTGGGCGAAGCCACAAACACCCGCGACTTGGTCCTGGTCGACGTCGATCGCAACGACACGCTAGACCTTGTTGTCTTAACGAACGATGCGTTGCTGGTCTTCTTGCAGGAGAAAAACAGCGAGGGGTATTCACCACCGATTCGGATTCCAATCGCCGGAGATTTCACGAACATTCTGGCTGCCGATCTAGATGGCGATTCGGAAATAACCGACGGAGAAGTTCGTCAGACGGCAGACATCGATTTTATCTTGTACGGCCCGAGCGGTATCGCGGTTGTAGAGAACCAACAGGCAAACCCGCTGACATTGGCAATTGTCGAACAAGAATCAGCGGTGCCAGAGGTTCAAACGGCAGTTCTGGCTGATCTCGATCACGACGGTGACCTCGATCTCTTCCTCGGCACGCCGGGAAAGCCGATGGTTTGGAGCAACGTTGATGGACTGCACTTTAAGCCTTGGGCAGACGACGCGATTTCAGGAATGGAAAATAGTGGACCGATGGTCCAAGCAATCGCGGTCGATTGGGATCGTGATACCGATATCGATATCTTGGTTGCTTATGAAGGGGCCCCCGGCTTTGGTATATTCGAGAACCTCCGGCATCGTCGAATGCGGTGGTGTTCGTTGAATGAAGACTTCCCCGGAATCGACCGAGCAACCGTTTTTGATATCGTCGATATCGATTCGAACGCCAGTTGGGATATCTTGTTTGCCGATTCAAATTCCTTAAATCTGGCACGCACCCGGACAGTGGAAGCAGGGAAGGTAGTTCCACTGGATACAACGCGGATCGCCGCTGGAAAGTTTCCCAAACATTGGCGAATACTCGACTACGATAACGATGGCCGGGAAGATTTGTTAGCGTATGAAGATGCACAACTTCAACTGCTACGAGGGACCGCCGACGGAAAGCTTGTCCCAACAAAAGGCGTGCTTTCTGCACAGGAAGCAAATATCGTAGCCGCTCGAACAGCCGATCTCGATCAGGATGGTGATCTTGATCTTGTCTTGTTGTTGCCAGAGGCAATCTTGCCCGTATTCAACGAAGGCGGAAATCAAAACAACTGGATCAACGTTCGCTTGTTGGCAGCCCAAGTTAAGGGAGGCGCAGCGAGTCCGAGTGGACGCGTCAATCAATACGGGCTCGGTTCGTTGTTAGAACTGCGTAGCGACATCAGCTACCAGGCACAAGTCGTTCGTGCGGAGACCACGCATTTCGGCCTTGGTAAACGGACGCAAGCCGACGCCCTCCGCGTGATCTGGACCAACGGCATTCCCCAAAGCATCCTTCAGCCAAAGGTCAACACGCTGATAACCGAACGGCAGACGCTGAAAGGCTCTTGTCCCTATTTGTACGCTTGGAACGGTGATCGATTCGAGTTTGTGACCGACTTGCTCTGGGCGGCACCCATTGGTTTGCAAACGGCAGAAGGCCAGATCGCGCCTGATCGCCCGTGGGAATACATTAAAGTGCCCGGCCATCTGTTGGCAGAAGCGAATGGCCAATACAAACTGCGGATTACGGAAGAGCTATGGGAAGCCGCTTATTTCGACCAGGTCGAACTGTTCGCGGTCGATCATCCGGCGGAAGTCGAGGTCTATACGAACGAGAAAGTCGGTCCCCCCAGCATCGCCGAACCAAAGCTGCACGTTGTCGGCCAAAAGATTGCGCCAACGATTGCCCTCGACTCGCAGGGACGGGATGTTCTCGACTTGTTGGCGAAGCAAGACGATCAGTACGTGAAGGGATTCGAACGAAAGTTCTTACAAGGTGTTACCGAACCACACTACATCGAACTTCTTTTCGATCTTCCGCAAGATGCTTCCCAAATCACGCTCTTTCTGACCGGTTGGATCTATCCCGCAGATACTTCGATTAACGTTGGCTTGGCCGAGAATCAGGCCATGCCAGGGCCGCGTCCTCCTTTTCTCGAAACACTGGATAACGAAGGGAAGTGGGTTGAAACGATTCCGTTTACCGGTTTTCCTGGCGGCAAGACCAAGACAATTGCGATAGACATCTCGCACGCTTTCGCGGGTGACTCGCGGCGGCTACGAGTGGTAACCAGCAATGAGATCTATTGGGACGAAGCGTTTGTTACTGTGGTTACGCCAGCGGTTGAGGTGCGGGAAACTCTATTGAACTTACGCACAGCGGAACTCGCTTACCGAGGTTTCTCAGAACCGATCGTCCATCCTGGCTTCGGCCCTGAACGTTACGACTACGAAAATGTCTCGACCTTACCTAAGTGGTCGGCCATGAGTGGTCAGTTTACTCGCTACGGAGATGTGCTCCCTCTCTTGCAAAAGGTTGACGATCAGTTGGTTGTCATGGGATCGGGTGATGAAATGGCCCTGACCTTCGACATTCCTGCCCAACCCCTTCCGCCTGGTTGGAAGCGAGATTTTGTGCTTCATTCCGTCGGATGGGATAAAGATGCCGATCTCAACACAATCTACGGAACTTCCTCCGAGCCGCTCCCCTATCAAAATATGGGAAGCTATCCTGCGCAATCGTACCGGGACGATTCAGCGTATCGCGACTATCTCGAAGCGTACCAAACACGGCAACAGCAAAGTGCCCGTTTTCGAAATCAATGGCTTGCACCCTAGCGTTGTGGGCTCGCCATTATGATTTATCAACGGCTGTGTAACGGTAGAGGTTATTCACCGTGGTGTCGCAAAGCCCAGCGATGTTAAAGGGGGCGATTGCCTCGGCCACCACTTGAAAGAATCGACCGTATCGTTGGCCGTCGGGTGGCGTTTGCAACGCTTGTATTAGTTGTTGGTGAACCTTTGATACCATCGTACGAAACGCAGGGTCGGCAGCGCAAAGCATTGCCTGGTTGGGTTGGAACCCTGTCGCAAGACGCTCTGTTTCGTAATTGGTCGCCGCAGCAAAGTAAAGCATCGAATAGGGAACGAAGAGGTCGAAACGGCTCATGGCTGCGTAACTTCCCGAGATCAACTCGTCTAGCAAATCGAGTTCCGCTTCCATTGCTTGAGAATACTGCTGAAGTCTTGCGGGCATGTCTTCGCGCTGCCAGCTTCTTTCCAGCAGGGAACAGAGCCGCTCGACACCGCACACCGTTTGGGCGATTCCGCTGCTGTAGAGAGGATCGACGAAACCTGCTGTGTGGGGCAATAGGGCCCAGTTGTCTCCGCAGAATCGAGACCATTGCCGTTGCAGGCGTGATGTTTGACAAACCTCGTTCCCCGGAGCAACAACACGAGCCGTGGCGAACTGCTGGGCCAGGGAAGGGTAACGCTGCAGAGTTGTTTCCCACTGCTGCTGGGCAGAGGAGGTTCGCTTGTTGCCATGGGGCGGTATGCTGGAGGCAATACCGACACTGGTCACGCCGTTGTCGAAACGTAATTGCCACATCCAGGCATCTTGCAGCAAATGATGGAGCGCTGCAGCATCGCAAGGAAAAGGATAGTCATCGAGCGAACCGTGCTGCTGATTGAGTAGGGTCTCCCAAGGAGTCACTCCTTCCATGTGTGCAAAAATGGCCTGCGAGTGCGTTCGCATACGATCGCCAATTGGGGTTAAGCCAAGCGTCTGGGGAAGGAAAGCCGCCTTGCCGGTGGCATCGATTAAAAACTCGGCGGCAATCGTTATCGACGAAGCGCCTTCACGCAGGCCGGTTAGCTGCCAACTTGGCTTGTCGCTTTGAATGGTGACTTGCGTATGATCAAAGTAAGGAATTCCCGCCGACTCGACTTGGCGAACAAATAGCGTATCGACATCGCTACGGAGCCAGTGCGTATCGGCATGAACTTCATCCTGACTTGCTGCAACGTACAGTTCGTTGCGATGGTCAGCATACGAAACGAACTCCTCCTCTGGCCGATGATAGAAGTAAGAGAAACCTCGCTTCGGACCACGCACTACGTCAGGAAACGCTTGTTGCCACTCGCCATAACGCGAAATCGTGCCGAGAAAGGGCAAGTCGTATTGTCGGGCCAAATCACGCAGGACAAGATCGGCCGTGGGGGTCGATGATTCCCCCAAAGCAAACCGTGGGTGACTTCCTCGTTCGAGCAGTACCACGCGAAAGCCGATACGATGGAGCAACAGGGCTGCTAAGCTGCCACCAAAACCTGCCCCAATCACCGCGATGTCTACCGAAAGTTTCTCACTCACAAAATCAACTCTCGGCACGAACACGAAACCTGCGGAAGTATACGCTGATTCAGGTTCATCTGACTAAGTCGGTCTCGTCGGCTTCTTACACAGAGGGGACAAACCGCAAACTGTTCGAGATCCCACAGGTCGACAAAGACTCGCCCGCGGCCTTCTGCCAGCTTCAATCCCTCGTCCATTACGATTTCTAAGGAAGACAACGTTGGTTGAGAGAAGTAGCCGTCGGCTTGCAGTTTCTCCATGATTCCGTTTCCTGCTCGCGTGGGAATCACGGCACAGCAACCAGCCCCTAGCCCCAGAGCGTATTCGATGGACCGGATCGCCCACTCCACGCCTTGCGTTTCATTTTGAAAGGGGGCTTTCAGCAAAATAAAAGTACGCACGACAATATCTGCCGCAAGTAACGTTTCGACTCCCCTGGCGAAATCGTCGAGCGTCATCTGTTTGTTCAGCAACGGCAACACGGCTGGATCGATGGTCTCGAGTCCGAGAGCGATTTCCAAGGTGGTATTGCCAAGTTGTTCGCGAAACTGGCTACAAACGCGATTACAAAGACGAGGATGATTTTCGACGATCACGTGATCGAACGCTTGAGCCCGCTGGGCAATGTGCGTGAAATCGTCCCGAGCAATCGCCTGGGCATCGAAGAAGTTGCCGCTGTTGTACAGCTTGAGATGCTTCGCTGGCGGCAGTTCGCTTAGGGCGAAATCGATTTGCTGGGGGATAGACCCAACGGGAATGCTTGTGTCGGTGGTGTTCTTCCATAAATCGCACATCAAACAACGAAAGGGGCATTCTCGATTGGTGAGAAAAAGCGTCGCCACGTCTACAATCTGCCCATTTGCCGCGCGCTCTTGCTCAACAAGGTGGGCGTAAGGTCGATCTGGCGTAACGTTATTCTTCGGCGGACGATGCTTTACGATCTCAACGTCGTTCAGGCGATAAGGGGGCTTACTCATATCGTTGAGCGAACGCACGCCGGTATTCGATTTCATGGGTGGGGAAGAGTTCGGCGAATTGTTCGCTGGAAACCGTTCCATGTTGGAAGCGTTGTTTCTCGAAGATCGGCATGGTCAGCCCGGTAATCTGCTGCACACCACGGCGTACGATCTCGCCCTTTAGTTGATAAAGCGCGTCATGATTCCAATCGGTCAACTCAATGAAAGGAATTCCTTCGGCGGCCTCGATCACATTGGGCAATGCGTACGGGCTAAAGCCATGGAAGCCGAGCGACTTGGCAGGCGCGTGGGAGCGAACGTGCCCGCGGCTTTGTCCGCCAGAATAGGTGAGCGAATGCTTAACGGCGTTCACCCCCCAACCTTCCTGGTATAGCATCTGGTTGTTCAGCACACTGCGAATCGTAAGTTCCGGGTTTTCTTCAATGGGATAGTCTTTGAGGTTCTCGTCTCCTCCATCGCCATCGATCAAATACTTCCAATCCGGATATCGGCGGCGAATACCACGACAAAGCGCCAGTCCCATGGTGGCGGCTTGGACATCGAGTGGTTTGTAGTCTTCGATGATGCGAATCGCTTCACGGAAGTCGAGATCAGACCGGGGGGCAGAAATTGGCTCCCAAAATAGACCTAAATCAAGCTCTGCTAAAAACTGTTCGGCCTGGGCCGCATCGGTTCCCCCATCCTCGACGGTCAGTGTGAACGCTTTTAGACGAGCCGGTGATTGGCCACGCTTGAGCAGTAGATCGTATAAAACCAGAAAAACCGACCCACTATCGATCCCCCCAGAAAACATCACTCCGAGCGGTTCTTCGCTGGGGATTGTATCGAGCCAGTGATTGATTTCGGCAGCAAGTTTGCTGATGTACCTGTGGCCAATTTCATCTAAATCGGTGCTGAACTGATTCGGTTGCGGATCGAAATAACGCGTGGTTGTGGGATTCGGGTCAGGGCAACCGACAAGGGCCAATTCCAGAATATGATGCGCAGGCACCATGCGTGTGTAGGAAGGGTGAAACTGCCCATGCAGTCCTTCGCTTTTCAGAAAGGTGTAGATCTCGTCGATCCGCTCGGCCACAACCAGGCAAGGCCCTTCGGAACGCTTCGCCAGGAAGTATCGCATCGGTCGTCCCAGCGAACGCGCCATGCGAATGATGGTGCCGTTTTTCGAGAGTAACGCGAAATGACCATCGATCTCTCGCACCTGGTTCGGATCGCCAGACGCAACGCGGGCAACGGCTTCTTCCACCGTCATATTGAAAATGGAGTTGCCCTGAGGATCGAGCAGATTTACTAGGCGTTCAATCGGAACAACGTTAGACATTGGCATCTCGGATTTGGCATGAAGAGGTCGAGCAGTTCAACCTCAAATTATGCCAAACCGAATATGCTTCAACAACAGATGTCACGCTCGGAAACAGCCGTGCGTCCTAGTTGGACTGACTTAGTTGGTTAGCTCCTCGAAAGTTTCGTTACCGATACGATACTTGTTCCAGTCTTGATAATCGAAGTGCCACCACTCTAAGGGGTAGATCGTGAACTTCTCTGCTTCCATCGTTTCGCGTAGAAACTGACGATACCAACGTTGGCGGGTTGTTCCCCCTGGGTAGAGTGGGAATGAACGAGGAGAGAATTCGTCGTAGGTTGCGACCATTTCAACCGGCTCGCCGGTAGCCAAGTCGTACAGGGTAAGATCGACCGCACAACCTCGATTATGCCGCGATCCATTTGCTGGATTGGCGACAAAGTCTTGCATGGAAGCAGGGGTGGCATCCCAGAACATCTTGGTAACGAACCAGGGGCGATAGGCGTCGTGGATCAGCAATCCGAGGCCACGTTCTTTCAAGCGATGATGTGCCCGCACTAAAGCTTCGGCGGCAGGGCGCTGCATGAACGCTTTCGGTTGCTTGTACATCACCGCGCCCATGAAGTTGTTCGTGGTGGCGTAGCGAATGTCTAGCTTGATCGTCGGATCGAGCGACGTTAGCTCTACGAGATCGGACTCGACGAAGTCGCCTGACTCAGCCGGAGGCGTTGCCGCCATGGCTTCAGGACGGATCTCTTCAATCGGCCTTACAGGCTTGATTTTGAAGGTATCGCCATGCGGTGTGCCGACCGGACGCCGTTTGAACAACACCTCAGCAGCCGTAACTTCCGTGGCGGAATCCCTTTCGTCGCGAGCAAAGAACAGTTTCTCGCCGTGGTACAGACCATAATCTGGAAACGCAAACTCGTTGGGGCCAAGCTCGGTTAAAGGATAGTCGTAAAACCATTCGATCAATGCATGCAGTTGGCCATCTTTTTCCAAGATATAGAGCGTATTGTGATCCCAGCCATATTCGCCGATTAACCCTTGCCAGCGTTCCGGAATGCCAGCAGGAGGCTCGTGCGGAAGGCGTTCGTAAATTGCATCAGCAAATTTAATTCCCTGGGAACCGCTAGGCGCAACTGGGGTACCAAATCCAAAGGGATCGTCGGTCACTATGGCTCCCTGTTTAGACGTGGCTCGCAATTGTCGACGGAAAACACCTTGAGCGAGAAAGACATCGCCGTTGAGTTCCGAGATCTTGAGGATGTCGGTTCCACCTTGTTTCTGGTACGTGCCGATCAATGCTTTGGCCCGCTCGGTTGCCAGCGTAGCGGTTGTGGGGTATTCCGGCAGCGGCTGCCCATCTTGCGTAGCGATCATCAAGCGTAACGCGTAGTTGGTCAGCTGGCGTACAATATCGTTGGTGCCATCTAAAGAAGCCGCCGCCGCTACGCCCAGTTTTCGTTCTGGCAACGCTTCAAACTGAGTCGAGAACCCATAGATTGCTCCACCATGTCCAACCTTGGTGTGGTTGTCTAGCTTCTGAATGTGGAAACCAATTCCAAAGTCACGATTTTCGGCCCCATGTTCATCCTTGGTCGGGGTGATCATCTGCTGCAACGTTTCGGACTTTAAGATCGGTCCATTGGGTGTGGCACCCTCTTGAAACAAGCAAATCAACAACTGCGAAAGATCTGCGACGCTGGAATAGAAGTTGCCAGCGGGCCCAGTGCCAAGCGGAAATGTGGGGGCTTCGAAACGACGCTCGTCGTAAGTCCACATCCAACCCGTGGCCAGTAGCTCGGTTTTGTCACTAGGACGATCGAAACTGCTATTGGGCATCTGCAGAGGTTGGAGCAGCGTTTGTTCGATCTGTTGTTCGAAAGGCATGCCTGTTTTGGCAGCAAGGGCCTCGCCTACGACCGAAACCGCCGCATTGGAATATTTGGTCTTGGTGTTGGGGGGATAGACGAGCTTGGTTTGATTCAAGCTGGCGATGGTCTCGGCCAGCGTTGGTTCAGTGGGATCAAAGTAGTTGCCGACCGGAGGTTCACGGACCAGGCCAGATCGATGCGACATCAACTGGTGTAAAGTGATCGGGGTATCGTAAGGATTCTCAGGGGTGAAGTCGGGAAGAATCTCTTGGACTGGGGCGTCGATGTCGAGCTTGCCTTGTTCAACCAACTGCATCACGGCGATGTCTGTGAATAACTTCGAGACCGAGCCTACGCGATAAATGGTTTGGGATGTGGCAGGCACCTTCTTGTCGGCATCTTGATAACCAAACCCATCCGCCCAAACGATCTGCTTATTGTCGACCAACGAAATCGAAAACGCAGGCAAGTCGTGCTGAGAGACCTCGTACTGGACAGCCGCTTTTAGCTTAGCGATCGCTGGGCCGTAATCGACCGCCGCATGGTTGGAGGTGCTGTCTGGCGCTTGTGCTTTACTGGACGAGTTGGTCATGATTGCGAACCCCAGCAGTGTGAAAGTCAGCAAGCTTAACAACAAACAAACATGCTTCGACATAGGGAGAATTCCTTGGCCGTTCTATGGAATCAGCTGGAAGAACGAACTGGTTGGGTGGGGCTGCGGTGGTGGTTACGGAGCGGACTCAAACAGGTTGGTATCAGGCCACGCTTGAATCGAATCGATGGCGGCTTTTACTCGATTGTTGACAATGCCGATCAATTGATTGTTCTTGCCAGAAGTGCGTGCGTTAAGCAGGATCACTATGTTCGTACCATCTGATCGGCGAGCCAGCAACGTATTTGTGCCGGGCAACGATCCGTTGTGCCCGATGCTCTTCAGGCCGTTGTTATCGGTGCTTACGCTCCAGCCGGCAACATAGTGACGTGCGGTAGCGTTTTTCTCGTTCGGGGCTGGCGTGTGCATTAACTCGATCGAAGCGGCACTCAAGATCGGGCAGTTCTCAGGCTCGTCGAATGCTGCCCCGAACTTGGCGAGATCAATCGCCGAAGAAATCCAGGCACCATGCGCATCCATCGATTCCAAGTACCAGGCGCCGTAAGCATTCGGAACTTTCTGGCCAAGGGTTTCCGCGAATACCGAGCGGCCGAAACCAGGATCGTAGTAGCGAACTTCGCCTTCGGCTCGACCCGACAAATGGGTCGCCCCGAGCCGCATTCCCTCAGCGCCAATCGGACGCAAGACATGGTCCAAGACGTACTGCTCGTATGGTTCGCCGGTCAGCTTCTCAATGACGCGTCCTAAAATGCAATAGCCAAGGTTCGAATACGCATATCGCTCACCTGGACTAAAATCGAGTGGTTTGCCAAGCATCACCCGAATGATCGCATCGCAATCCGCCGGAGGAGGCATTTGAGCTAGATTGGCGAAGTCGACCGAACGGAACATGGCATCGAACGACTTATCACGATCCCAGCCGCCACGATGCTGCAGCAAATGCCGGATAGTAATCTCATTCAACCGCAGATCAAATTTGGCTTCGCCTTCTAAGATCGGTTCGTATTCGAGAATCTCAAACACTTTGTCGTCCAGCGAAAGTTTACCTTGCTCGATCAACTGCATAATCGCCACGGCGGTAATTGGCTTCGAGATGCTGGCCAGACGAAACAAGCTATCTGGTTCTACCGGTTGCCGGGCACCAATATCGGCGTAACCGAATCCACGAGCGTACACCAGCCGCCCCTGATGGGTAATTGCGATGGCGGCACCGGGGATGGCGAACTCTTGCATGGCCGATTGAACGGCGGCGTCGATGGCTTTCGTTTCTTCGAAGCCTTTGCCGGTGACGATCGCGTAGGGCGCTTTCGCTTTTTGGTAGCCAGGGCCACGCAATACGCGACCAGGCCGCGCACCGGTGAACTTGCCGTCGTCGAGCACGACCTCGCCGTTGACGATCACGAATTTCATGCCGGTCGATAGCTCGTGCGGCTGCGCAAAGGTCGCGTTTTCGGTCAGGTTCTCGAAGTCGAACACAATGATGTCGGCTGCCAGACCTTCTGAAATGCGGCCTCGGTCGTAGGCCATGACATGGTTGGCTGCCGCAGCACTGGCTTTGGCAACGGCTTGTTCCAGCGAGATCACCCCCAGGTCACGCACGTATCGAGAAAGCATCCGCGGAAAGGCACCAAAGCCACGTGGGTGAGAAGCCCCACCACGATCATGCACAGGGCCGACATCGGTGCAGAACGAGATAAAGTCTTGCTGCATTTTGACGATAAGGTTGGCATCGGTCATGCTTTGTGGCATCACGAACGCGCCGCTATCGACCAGATTAAAGAACGTATCCCAAGGATCTTCCCCTTGCTGCTGGGCAATTGCCGCGATGCTGCTACCGGCGAACTCGGAATAGGCTCCTTTACCGGGAGTACCTACAATTACTTTGGTCCAATCGTGACCAACATGCCGAAACCAGTTTTCCCAACCGTCGGTAGTGAGCATCTCTTGCTTGATCTCTTCGCGCAATGCCTGATCGGTTTTTAGTTTTTGATAAAGCGTTTCTCGCCCCATGGCAAAGTGGCGAGGGTGAATCAGTGCGGCGATACCTAAGCCGTTGTTGATGTAGGGATAGATATCAGCGGTGACCTCTTTTCCTGCGGCACGAGCCGCTTGGATGCGGGCGATCGCCAATTGCATTTTGCCCCAGTTCTGACGTCCAGCTGCTTTCAGATGGAAAATATGAACCGGTACATTCCCTTCGTCGCCGATGGCAATCGCCTCGTCGATCGCTTCGAGCAGCATGTCTCCTTCGTTTCGCATGTGGGTGTAATAGCGGCCGCCATGTTTGCCTGCGACGGCAGCCAACGCGGCGATCTCTTTGGTTGGGGCGTACGTTGCAGGCGGATAGATCAACGCCGTGGAAAGCCCAATCGCACCGGCATCCATGGCCTCGTCGACGTAGGCTTTCATCTGCGCGAGTTCTTCCTCGTTCGGGCGACGATCGACTTCACCCAAGACAAGCCTGCGAATTTGGGTGTGCCCAACGGTTTGGACGACATTGACTGGCAAGCCTTTCATGTCCAACAGTTGAAAATACTCGGCCATTGTCGTCCAGCCACGAGTTTCAAGCGATTCTTCCCCTAAGGGGGCCTCCGACGCGCCTTCGCCGCAGTTGATGGTCGTGATTCCTTGGGTTAGCAGATTGATTCCGGAATTCGGATTTTCCAACAGAGGTGTTGCCGATTGTCCCATCATGTCGATGAAGCCAGGGGCCACCACCAGCCCTTCGGCTTCGATGACTCGCTTGGCCGCCTCTGGTTGGATATGACCAATCTCAATGATTTTGCCGTCGTCGATTAGAATATCGGCTTGGTACCAGGGCGCCCCGGTACCATCGACAACGCGCCCACCACGTAGCAACAGGTCTGCTGGCTCGGCGGCAAGTTGCGAACTAATAGAAGTGAGAAGCATCAGACTGAAGGATGCGAAAGATGTCGCGCGGAAAAGATTGCCGTTCATGATGTTTCTCAGAAAGGGGCTTTGCTCAAAGCGTGGTGGGGGAGGGAGTCACGACATCCGTTTTCCAACTGCTGCCAGAGCCCGGCCCAGCCGCAAGTTGAATCTGGCCTTGCTCGATGCGGACACCTGTGGCTGGCTCTTCTCGCAGCAGCACGGCGCCATCGAGATCGGCATAGTCCAACAGCGGAGCCAAATGGGCGGCCGCGCTGATACCGATAGAACTTTCAATCATGCAACCAAGCATCGTTTTCAGACCGAGCTGTTTGGCGTGCGTGAGCATTTGTTTGGCCGGGGTAAGTCCGCCACATTTGCAGATCTTGACGTTCACCCCATGAAACTGGCCGTGGCATTTATCCACGTCTGCTGTGACTTGGCAGTTCTCGTCGGCAATGATCGGTAATGCGGAATTCGTGAAAACCTTTCGTCGGTCCGCATCGGAGGCGTTGGGCGAGAGAGGTTGTTCGATGAATTCGACCCCTAACTCGGCCATTTCGTACGAGTTTTTGATCGTCTGCTCAACCGTCCAAGCACAGTTGGCGTCGACCCGGAAGCGCGCCTGGGTATGCTTCCGCAATTCGGTTACGATTTCAAGATCGTGGGGCGTGCCCAGCTTGATCTTGTAAATGTCCCAGCCAGGCATCTCTTGGAGTTTCGCCACCATCGTATCGATGCTATCGATGCCAATCGTGTAGCTCGATCGAGGAATGTCTTGCCAAGCCAGCCCCCAGGCTTCAAAAAGTCGCTGGCCCTTGCGGCGAGCCCACAAATCGTGGGCGGCCATATCGAGGGCAGAAAGGGCGAAACGCTCGTTTAAAGCCTCGTTGGCAGCTGGCCAAACTGTTTCCGGGCACTCCGCGACGTATCGCGACAGCCAGGGCTTGGCCGAGAGCAACGCCGCTTCCATCGCATCGAGCGTGTGTCCGTAGTAGGCATTTTCAGTGACTTCGCCCAATCCAAGGAAGCCGTCGTGCTCTAGCACAACGACCAAGCTAGGCTGCACATCCAGTGATTCACGAGAGATGGTAAAGGTACGTTTGAGCGGTAGCTCGATTCGATGCAGGCTTAATTTCATGTGTTGACTTGGGCCTCTCGTAACTTATGCACGGCAGCGACCAATGGTTGGGCACCGGTTCGATAGACATCGCAGACCGGCAGTTCAAACTCGTCACGCATCCGCGCCAATTCAGCCTCTGCTTCTTGGGCTGATAAATTGCGTGTGTTTGCCGCGATTCCAATGATCTGACAAGGGGCACGGAGATTGCCTGCGACTTCATACGCTTGAAGTAGTTTTCGATGCGATGGGATCGGAATTCCCGAGAGCCCTTTCACTTCGTGGCGACCGGCTTCGTAGCAGTAGATTAAGCCTTGCGGTGCTGCCCCATGAAGCAGACCCAAAGTGACCGCCGAGAAGGATGGATGCGACAAGCTTCCTTGCCCTTCAATCAACTGGATATCGTGCTGCTCGTTTTCTCGGACAAATGTTTCTACGGCCCCGTTCACAAAATCGGAGACAACACAGTCGACCGGAATACCATGGCCAGAAATCATAATGCCTGTTTGCCCAGTAGCCAGAAAAGCTGCATCAAGGCCTTCTTCCCGCAGAGCCCGTTCGACTTCTAACGAGACGACCATCTTGCCGACGCTGCAATCGTGACCGACCGTCAGAATACGAAGGCATTCGTGCCGGAACGGTTGCCCCGTGGCCACCGATTTAAAGCGGTTCTTCCGGACATCCCACAAACTGGCGCCGCTGGTGGCAGCCGCAGTGCGGTACTCGGAATCTTCGGTCACAAAATCGTGCAGACCAGAGATGATGTCGATGCCTCGCCCAATCGCTTCGAGCAAAAGGGGCCGCCAAGCCTCTGGTAGCTTTCCGCCTGGAGGGGCAATACCGACATAAATGGCATCTGGTTCATTAACTTCTTGTAAGCTCGCCACCACAGGGATGTCACCGCCAGCCCCAAGTAGCTCTTGTGCGGTTTTCTCGGCGGTCTTGCCCCCGAGAACCGCGACAATATCGGCAGTGCGGTACCGGAGCAAGCTGATTGCGGTTTTGGCTACAAACGGATTGGAATAGCCATCGGTCAATACAACAATTCGCCGATGTTTTTCATAGCTGGTGGTGGTTGTCTCCGACGGAGCATGCGCGACGTCAGAAGGGGCCGATTGCGAGCTAAGGGGAGAGGACATGCAAGATCCGCGGAAAGGATGAAGGGCTATTGCTGAATACATGTTCGATCTTAAGGCCTTTAGGTCGCTAGGCCAATGCGCAGATGCGCATAATTGTTTAGGATATGCGCACGACCGGTTTACAATGGAATTTAAGCCCACGGATCAAAGCTGCGGGGGCGACTTTATCAGCAAGCAAAGCAGTTCAGAGCCATGTCGAGCCAAGCAATACGGCGCGTCGCCGTCCTGATCGAAACGGATGATACCTGGGGCCGAACCGTCGTCCGGGCCATTGGCAAGTACGCAGCGGAGAATCATTGGCGGCTGCTGATTGCTCCTCGCGATGCCCAGCAGCGACTTCGCTTGCCGCGCAACTGGCAAGGCGATGGCGTGATCGCCCATATGCGCACGCGAACGCTGGTTAACCATTTGCGCCGCGCAGGGCTTCCAACGGTTGATGTTTCGATTATGTACCCTGACGAGCAGTGGGTTGGGCGAGTGATTACCGACGACACCGTCCGTTCCGAGATGGCATTGAATCATTTTCGTGAGCGAGGGATCGAACACTTTGCTTGTTATGCTCCGCAAATGGGACGCTATTCGCCGCAACGAGAAATGCTCTTTGTGCAGGCCGTGCGCGAAGCTGGCTATGCGTGTGAAACCTTTCGTGCCAAGGGAGTGCGTGAAGGGTGGTCGATCGATCCAGGGCCTGTTTTAAACTGGTTATCCCAGTTGAAGCGGCCGCTGGGGCTGTTCGCTTCCGACCCGTATCCGGCGCGACAGATCGCCGATATTTGTGAATCGGCGGGACTACGCATACCCGATGAAATTGCAATCCTGGCTGGCGACGATGACGACTTGATCTGCAATCTGGGCTTTCCGAGTTTGTCAGCCGTGCAGTTGGCCTGCGGCGCGTTGGGTAGATCGGCGGCGGCTTTGTTGTCAAAGCTGATGGAGGGCGAACCAATCCCCAAACAGCCCACGAAGATTAGCCCCCTGCAAGTCTGTGCGCGACATTCGACCGACCTGCTGGCAATTAACGATTCCGAGCTTCAAGCCATCTTGCGTTACATTCACGAGAACATCGCTCAGGGGATTCAGGTCAAACAAGTTCTGCGCGAGTTTGCCATATCACGACGTCATTTAGAACAGCGTTTTCGCTCTGAGCTAGGACGTTCTCCGGCAGAGTTGATTCGAGGTCTGCGACTGGACATGGCCAAGCGAGTTCTTATCGAAACCGATCTTTCGATCGCGGAAGCTAGTCATCTGTGTGGCTTTACATCCACGGCGCATTTCTCCGTTGCTTTCCAACAACAGTTTGGCGCGCCGCCCAGTGTCTGGCGATCACGTTTCGCTCAAAGATAGGGGAACCTGGGCCTGGGGCGAGAAAGGCAAGTTTGGCTTTAAGCCCGCTTACAGAGCATACGCTGGCCGTCTTCGGTGGTTTGTTTCGGCCAAGGCAGACGTTGGTGCGTGTGGCTAGGCTTATTCACCGGTCAGCAGATTTCGCTTCTTGGGGTTGTGTTTGCATTTGCTGCACGTGTTGTGAAAGCTCGGCGAATCGCGCGTCTGGGGGAGGAGGCCGTTTGACGATTGTTTGGTACGCTTCCCGGTACCAAATGTACATCTCTACAAAGTCAAACCAAGGATAGTCAGGCGATTCCGGCGAGGTTTTCATCGAAGACAGCCAACGATCGATCGATTTTTCCGCCACGGCGAGTTCCTGAATCGCATCTTCGGTTCGGCCTTGTTGATGATAGGCCAACGCAAGCAGAGGGGAGGCCATGTGACCAAAGGGTGATCGCTCGTCCCCCCGGCGGACACCGGTTAGCAGTTCAATGGTCCGTTGCGAGTCCCCGGCACGGTAGTTCGCGACGCCGGTTGCATATTGCATATTATCTCGACGGATATCAGGACCAACGGAGGGAGGTGGTCTTCGATGGCCCGGTAATTCGAGCCGAACACGATCTGGCTGACCATCTAGCCTGCCTGGGCCACGTTCAGGACGAAGTTGCCCGAATCTCCTGTGTTCGAATTCTTCAAACAGGTAAGCTTCCATCCGAAATGCTAGAGCTTTCATGTTTTCGATCTCACGCGATTGGACACAAAGGCCCCGGGTGATCATCGAAACCTGGGCCGGATCATCGGTCGTGGCCAGTTGTTCTTCCATCCGCTGGCAGACTTGCGCGTAGGCAGTTGTCTGATTGGCATAGAAGCAAAGCTGTGGCACTCCCCACCAAGCCGGATTGTTGGCGGGCGCGCCGAGTTGAATGGCCGTGGCATAGTCGGCGGCCGCTTGGGGCCAGTCGCCTAATCTCGCCAGCAATGCGCCGCGACCTGACCAAGCCAAGTAATGATTCGGTTGCAGTTTGGTGGCTTCCGTGTATTGCTGTAAGGCGGTCTGCCAGTGCCACTCGTCGGCATTGGCACGAGCACTATCAAGTAGAACGTTCGCGCGTTTTAAATTCTCTACGGAATCGACTGCCTCTTGCCGCAAGAGTTCGGTTTCTTCTTGCGCCAGCGTAGCCCGAACTGCTTGCCAGGTGCTGAAGATCGTCCCTGAAACCAACGCCAGCAGCACGATCACAGTCGAAATGAACACCGTCCGATTACGGCGGGCAAAACGGGTGAAGCGATACCAATTCGACGGGGGCCGGGCGACAACCGGTTGCTGATCGAGAAAACGTTGGACGTCGCGAGCCAAATCGGCAGCCGTTTCGTAACGCCGCCGCCGATCCTTTTCGAGGGCCTTCATCACGATCCAATCCAGGTCTCCCTTCAGTTCACTGGCGAGGCTCCGTTCACCCACCGCACGGTTGGCTTCACAGGTGGTGATCAAATGGGTAGTCGAGGTTAAACGAGCACTGGGACGAGGAGGGTCTTCTTCTCGAATCATTCGCCGCATTTCGTCAAACGAAGCCGTTTGCAGGCGATGTTGATCGAACGGCGTTTGCTCGGTTAGCAGTTCGTACAACAGCACGCCCAGCGAATAAATATCGCTCCGCGTGTCGACATCCAAGGAATTCATTTCCGCTTGTTCAGGACTCATGTACATCGGCGTCCCAATCATCTGGGCGAACCGCGTATAGATCGTCTGGTCGGTTAATGGTTCGTTCAAGGCCTTGGCCACGCCAAAGTCGATTACTTTGACCACGGCGTCGGCATCGTGCAGCGTGATCAGCACGTTCGATGGTTTCAAATCGCGGTGGATAATCCCTTTCTGATGGGCGTGCTGCACGGCGTGGCAGACATCGAGAAATAGTTTCAGACGCCGCGTTACGGGCAACTGGTGGTTGCGACAAAACGCAGTGATATGAACACCACGGACAAGTTCCATCACAAAATAGGGCTGCCCGGTCGCGGTTGTGCCAGCGTCGAAGATCTGGGCGATGTTTGGGTGATCCATCATGGCCAACGCTTGACGTTCCGCTTCAAAACGGGCCACCGCATCCGGAGTGCTCGCGGTCGCTTTCAAGAGTTTAATGGCCACACGACGCCGGACCGGCTGTCGCTGGTCGGCAACGTATACCTGGCCGAAACCTCCCTCACCCAGTTTTTCTAGCAGAACATAGTTGCCAATAAACGCGTCCCCTTCGCCGATCGGCGGTGTGACAACCCCATCGCTTCCATGCGCCCAGGTGGCATTCATGGCAATCGCCTCGGCTGCGGATTTCACTTGACCTTGTAGCGCAACTCTTTGTGAGGTGGGTCGGTCAAGCACGTTAAGCGATCGATCGTGCGCCGCAAGCAATTCTGCTACGGCCGCCCGCAATTCCGTATTTTCGCCGCACTGCTGCTCGACGTAGGCATCGCGTTCGGCTCCGTAAGGCAATTCGAGCGCGGAGAGAAAAATCGATTTTTCACGATCAAACGACATACAAGCAGCAAGGGAAGAGGTTAAAAGGGGACCGAATCCGTGTGGGGGGAACACGTTTCACCCCACACGGAGAAGCGCGACGGTCCTCATTCTAAAGATATGCGAAATTAGAGCGGCGAATGTGCCAAAAATTTCGATGAGCTTATTGTCGTTCGATTTCTCGTTGTAGCCAGGCTCGGGCGAAGCTCCAATATCGTTTGGCGGTACGCGAGGAGATTCCTAGCGATTGGGCTGCCTCGTCGACCGTTAAGCCGCTGAAGTAACGTAACATCACGAGTTTGTAAGAATCGGAATCTTGTTTCTCAAGCCGAGTGAGTGCTTCGTCGAGCGCTAAGAGCGATTCGTTTTCGTCTTTCGACTTCGTTATCAATTCGTCTGGCAGCGCGACGATGGTGTGATTGCCACCCCGTTTAAGGCTAGCTCGGCGACGTGCTTCTTCGATCAGTATCCGCCGCATGGCTTCCGCCGCCGCAGCAAAAAAGTGGCCTCGGTTCTCCCAGCCGCCTCCATTTCCCACCAAACGCATATAAGCTTCGTGGACAAGGGCCGTCGGTTGCAGGGTATGCTCGACTTTCTCGTGGGCCAGTTTGGCAGTGGCCAGTTTACGCAGCTCTTCGTAAACCAGCGGCAGAAGGTGCTCGGTCGCATGTTCTTCGCCCCGCTGCAGAGCACCCAAGATTTGCGTTACGTCCGAATTGGTCACAACGAATTCACTTCGCTAAATGATGGGGATAAGTGCTTTGCCAGCAGGAAGAGACGATTGCAGGCAATTCCTTAATTCTAGCAGAAGTCACTTCGCTTGGCCGGTTTCCAGGGAACGGTATCTCGTTATCGCCCCAATTCCAAAGCGGCGTGCTTTCTCGTTAGAACGTCGATTTTCATCGATCCGAAAATTCGTGGCACCATCTGCGAGCTGACCTCGCAGGGAAGACAAGTAACATCGTTTCACACGCTGTTCACGCGTTCGTCACTAGCAGGCTGGCCAGACTCGCTGGTTTTTACCGAGCCGACTTTCGCGGTATCCCGCAATAGCAATCCAAAGGCAAATTAAACCAGGTTGACATCTCGTGATGTCACGATATAAATGAATAGAGGTAAGGAGAGGCAAGCTTTCCTAGGCCCATAACGCTGAGTAGCGGTGCGTTCACTCGGTTAACCTGGTCTGAAAGAAGCGCGCAGTTTTTTTTACCATAAAGGCTCGTCACCTTGTGAGGTAACGAGCATAAAGGCTCAGGCGAACCTCGCCACCCAGTAGGGGAGAGAAGGGCTGCATCATGGAAGCTTCCTTGGCAATCTTGTTTGGCTGCATTGTGGGATTTGCCTTGGGGTTAACCGGAGGTGGTGGAGGGGTGTTTGCGGTGCCACTGTTGGTTTACGGGCTGGGGATCGCACCGCGTGAAGCGGTCGGTATTTCGTTAGCAGCAGTCGGTGGCACAGCCATCTCAGGCGCATTGCCCCGTCTGCTGCGAAACGAAGTCGAGCTTCGCACGGGACTCTTTTTTGCCATCGCAGGCATGCTGGGCGCTCCGGTTGGATCGTATCTGTCGAAGTTTTTGCCAGGGAACGTGCTGCTGGCCTGTTTTGCTGTGCTGATGTTCATCGTGGCCTATCGCATGTGGCAGAAGTCGAAAGGGACAGCGCCTGCGCAAGTGGCGTGCCAACCTGCTATCGAGCAAGACCATTCTTCTTGTCAGCGCGATGAGAATGGCGAGTTGATTCTGACCTCGAAGTGTGCCCGGTTGTTACTGTTAACTGGCTTGGCAACCGGTGTGCTTTCTGGCTTGTTTGGCGTGGGTGGTGGATTCGTGATTGTGCCGGCGCTGGTCCTTTTCAGTGGCATGCATATTCACCGTGCCATTGCGACGTCGCTGTTTGTGATTGTGTTGATCAGTGCTAGTGGTGTGGCCTCTCACTTTGTCGGTGGGAAAGAGTTTCCTCTGGCACTGACACTCGAATTCCTAGTTGGCGGCTTTACCGGTATGTGGCTGGGAGGCCTTCTGGCGAAACGTCTCAACGGGCCCACGCTGCAAAAAATATTCGCAACCGCCGTGGTATTGGTGGCTGCGTTCGTCATTGTGAAATCAACGCTGCTGTAAAGATAAGGAGCTTGGCGATGTTGCTGAAATACTTTTACGACAAGACACTCTCTCACGCGTCGTACCTGGTGGGCTGCCAACGGGCAAAGGTGGCGGTCGTGATTGACCCAGGCCGCGATATTCAACCTTATTTGGATGTTGCCAAGCAGGAAGGCTTACAGCTAACCGACATCGCAGAAACGCACATTCATGCTGACTATGTTTCCGGCGCACGCGAACTGGCGGAACGCGTTGGAGCAACGCTGCATGTTTCCGATGAAGGGCCTGCCGAGTGGAAGTATGAGTACGCCACTGCTTACCCGCATCAGCTGCTGCACGATGGCGACCACTTTCTGGTGGGCAACATTCGTTTCGAGGTAATCCATACCCCTGGGCACACGCCGGAAAGCCTTTCGTTTGTCCTGACCGACCAGGGAGGCGGAGCCAACAAGCCGATGGGCATTTTTACCGGCGACTTCGTCTTTGTGAATGCCGTCGGTAGGCCTGATTTGTTAGAGCAAGCCGCCGGAATTATGAACACGGCGGAAGCAGGGGCCAAGGACTTGTTCCACTCGCTGGAAAAGTTTAAGCGGTTGCCCGATTACCTCCAAGTTTGGCCGGCCCATGGTGCCGGTAGTGCCTGTGGCAAGGGACTCGGTGCCGTTCCTTCGTCGACCGTTGGCTACGAAAAGCTCTTTAATCCTGGCCTGCAATATTCCGACGAAGCAGAATTTGTGGCTTATGTGTTAGCCGATCAGCCGGAAGTGCCTCCCTATTTCGCCGTGATGAAACGGGTGAATAAAGAGGGACCACGTATCTTGGGTGAAGACGCGTTGGTTTCTCGCGAGGAAGTAAAGAATCTGGCAAGCCGTGTTGAAACAGGAACCGTGATCGATTTGGCCCCCGCCAACATCTTTGCTCAAGGGCACCTGCCTGGGACGATCAACATTCCTGCCAACATGCTAGGGGCGTGGGCCGGTTGGCTGGTCGATTACGATCGGCCAGCTTATCTCATCGGCGAGCAAGCTCAGATCGATCAAGCGGCCATGATGTTGGCCAAGATCGGGGTCGAGGACATTCGCGCCTACTACCTGCGAGACGAAGCCAAAGCGAACGGCCTGCTCACCGAGACCTACGAGACGATCACTGCGGCGGAGCTTGCCGAAGCCTTAGCAGGCGAGAGCGTCGAGTTAATCGATGTTCGCACCGACGCCGAATGGAACGCGGGACATATCGCCAAGGCAACGCATCACTTTCTGGGGCGGCTGAATAAGACCTCCGAGTTGGTCCCGCACGATCGTAAGGTGGTTGTCCAGTGCCGCAGTGGTGCTCGATCGGCGATTGGGGTCAGTGTGCTGCAGGCGGCCGGGGTTAAGCAGGCAATCAACTTGCACGGGGGCTACCTAGCATGGACGTCCGCCGGCTTGCCAACTGAGCAAGCCGACACCGTCAAGGCATAGAGATCGAGGGTTACCAATGAACGTCGATGAAAGTGAGGACTCTATGAGCGGTGGGCAAACAAGCGAACATGCTTTGACGGTCGCCGAGCGATTGAACCAACCAGAGACGCAGGAGATGTTACATCGCCTGCTCGACCGCGCGGAAAGTCTTGACAAAATGCTGGAAATGGCCAGCGAAGTTCCGAACTTAGTAGCAATCGCCACCGATGTGTTCGACAGCTTTGCTCGCCAAGCAGCCGCTGAAGGGATCGACTTGCAGCAGCGAGCCGCTGATTTGCTTTCGATCGTCAAGCAGGTGACCGAACCACGCAACATGCAGGCCCTAAAAGTCCTGGCCGATCATCTGCCTCAAATTCAGCAAGCTGCTGAAATGGCCGATGAACTGCCGAATTTGGTGGCAATTGCGACCGACGTAATTGACGAGTGGGCCAAGAATTTGAAGAAGGATGGCGTCGATTTAGAGCAAAGCCTAAAGAATGGCTTGCATGCGGCACTTTACCTGGGGGGGCAAATTCAACGGGACGAACTTGATCGGCTGGGCTATCTGTTGCGGTCGGATGTGCTTAGTGAATTCTCTGTCGAAACGGTTGGGCTGGCAGGCAGCGCCCTTTCAAGTTGTCGTCAGGGAAGTTGCGAACATCCGGTGCCCGAACGGATGGGGCTGTTGGGCCTGCTAAGTGCTTCGCGCGATCCCAGCACCCAGCGAGCGTTGGCGTTCGCGGTTCAATTCAGCAAGTGCTTTGGCACACTTCTCGAACAGCGCCATCCTGGCAGTAGTCCGACAACCACTCCCTCGAACTCGTAAGGAGCGAAACTCATGAGCCATCATCAAATTCTAATCGTGGGTGGGGGAACCGCCGGAATTACCGTTGCCGCTCGGCTGCATAATGCCGATCCCAAGCTCGATATCGCCGTGATCGAGCCTTCCGATAAACATTACTACCAACCGCTGTGGACCCTGGTTGGTGGTGGCATCTTCCGCCCTGAGGAATCGGCGAGAGAGGAAGCAGACGTGATTCCTTACGGTGTGAAGTGGATTAAAGATGCCGTCGCTACCTTTCAGCCCAACGAGAACCAACTCACGACCCGCGATGGCACCACGATCTCCTACGAGTATCTCGTCGTCGCACCGGGGATTCAAATCAATTGGGACAAGGTGAAAGGGCTTAAGGAAGCTGTGGGAAAGGAGGGCGTCTGTAGCAATTACTCGATTAACACCGTGGGCAGCACTTGGAAGTTTATCCAGGAACTCAAAGAAGGAACGGCCCTGTTCACACAGCCTGCCGGTGCAGTTAAGTGTGGCGGCGCCCCGCAAAAGATCTGTTACCTTGCTGAAGACCATTTCCGACGGGCTGGAGTGCGAGACAAGATTCACGTCATGTTCACATCGGCGAGCCCGCGTCTGTTTGCCGTGGATAAGTACCGTGAAGTGCTGGAAAAGGTTGCGGCGCGAAAAGGAGTAGAGACTCGCTTTCGGCATAATTTAACCGAAGTTCGAGCTGCCACGAAGGAAGCCATCTATCGTCATATGGATACTGACGAAGAGATCGTCATCAAGTACGACATGATTCACGTGACGCCGCCGATGGGCGCCCCTGATTTTGTCGCCAACAGCGAGTTGAAAAGTGAGGCAGGCTGGGTGGATGTCGATAAGTACACGCTGCAGCATACCCGCTTTGCCAATGTATTTGGTTTAGGAGATGCCTCAAGCTTGCCAACCTCGAAGACCGGAGCGGCAATTCGTAAGCAAGCACCTGTGGTGGTTAAAAACCTGCTTGCCGCGATGCAGCACGAACCACTTGCGGCAACCTACGACGGGTATACCTCATGCCCGGTCGTGACCGGATATGATAGTTTGGTCTTAGCTGAGTTCGACTACGACGGTCAACCGGCTGAAACGTTTCCGTTCAACCAGGCTCAAGAACGCTTTAGCATGCTGATGTTAAAGAAGTTTGGCCTGCCTGCTTTGTATTGGCACGGCATGCTGAAAGGGCGAGCTTAAGCCTGGCGCTTGCGGAAACGTCCAACAACACCACAAATTGTAAGGAGAATCAATCATGTCAAAGTCCAAATCAATCGAGAACCTGCAACAGGCCCTTTCGATGGAACTTACTGCTTGCCATCAATATCAGCTTCATGCCGCTGTGATGGACGATTGGGGGCTCGATTTGTTGGCCAGCCGGATGCGGGAAGAAATGACCGAGGAACTTGGCCATTCCGAGAAGTACCTGGAACGCATCTTGTTCCTCAAAGGGGAACCGAAGATGGTCCTGCAAAAGACGCCAGTCCGGGCCGAATCGCTAACAGCGGTCTTCGAGTCCGATTTAGCAGACGAAAAAGAAGCGATTGAGTTCTATACTAAAGCCTCGCAGCAAGCTGCTACCGATTCCGACATCGGAACGCGGTCGCTTTTTGAAGGCATTGTCATGGATGAAGAAGGGCACATGGCTTGGCTAGAACTACAGCTTGACCTGATCAAACGAATGGGAGAATCGGCCTATATCGCGAAGCACATGTCTTCGCCCACCTCAGGCTGATACGAACGACAACCACAAAGGTTTTGAGGCGGCACACCAAGGTTAATCTGGTCAGACTTTCTAACCCTCCGTGCCGAGGCTGCCATGGGTTGCCTCGGCTAGATTGGCAGTGCTTTCCTCATCAAGAAAGGGCTAGGACAATGTTTCGGCTATTGATCGCTGCAATCGTGATAGGTTCGGTCGGTTGGTCTTCTTCTGTGGAAGCGCAAGGCTTCCGAGGAGGACGCGGAGGTGGCCCAGGCAGAGGTCAAGGGCCTGGCCCAGATTCTCGCCAGGCAGCTGACATGGAAGTGTTTCACTATCTCCTAGAGAACCACACGAAGATCGAGCGGACGGTGAAAGACTTACCCAACGGGGTCGAAACATTGACCGAGTCGGACGACCCAGAGGTCGCAGCGAAGATCCAAGAGCACGTGCATTGGATGGAGGTTCGAATCGAAAAGACGAACCCCATCCGGCGCCGTGACCCTTTGTTCAACGAACTCTTCCGTCATACCGATAAGATCAAGATGAACGTTGTGAAAACGGACAAGGGGGTTCAGGTGACCGAGACTTCCGACGATCCGTACGTGGCTAAGCTACTCCAGGCCCACGCGATGGTTGTTTCCAAATTCGTGGAGCACGGCTTTCAAGAGGCGATGAAGAACCATCCGGTTCCAGGCAAAGATGTCGCGGTGAAAACCGAGGTTATTTATCCTGCCATTCAAGGGCATGGGGGCGTTTATCAACTGCCTGAGGCTCCTCAACAGCCACGTCCGAATACTAAGATTCTGATCGATATTACCGCAGCGAGTGAGCCCGATAAGTTAAATCCCGCAATCGAGAAGGTCGCACGCTATGTTAATATCTACGCTGGCGCCGGCAAAGAAAAAGTCGATGCGGAGATCGCGCTGGTGTTTCATGGCGGGGCCACATTGGCTGTGCTGAACGAAGCCGCTTACCAGTCTGAATTCAAAACCGATAGCAATCCGAATTTAGAATTGCTTCGTGATTTGCACCATGCTGGGGTTGCGATGTTTGTTTGCGGGCAAACATTAAGGGCTAAAGGAAAAAGCCCAGAGGATGTCGTAGTATTTGTGGACACGGCAGTCTCGGCTTTTACGACAAGTGTCAATTTGCAAGCGGACGGTTTCGCTTATGTCCCGCTGGCGAAATAAAGAGTGGATTGCTGATTCAACTTTGAATTGCACCGTGTGAGTGTGACCAATCAGGATGAAATAAGGGGGAACATCATGAAGATCGTGATCATTGGTGGCGTTGCCGGCGGGGCTTCTGCGGCTGCAAGGGCACGGCGGCTGGGCGAAGATGCCGAGATTGTCGTGCTGGAAAAAGGGGACTATCCTTCGTTCGCCAATTGTGGCTTACCCTACTATGTCGGTGGAGAGATTGAGAAGCGGGATAGCCTGTTGGTTGCCCCCATCAAGATGCTCAAAGAGCGACATCGTCTCGACGTGCGTGTGCGTGCCGAAGCGACCAAGATTGATCGGGACGCCAAAGCGGTAACCGTGAAAAATCTGGAAACCGGCGAGCAGTATGTCGAGTCGTACGACAAGCTCATCATCGCCACCGGGGCATCTCCCTTTCGCCCTCCCATTCCAGGCATCAACAGCGATCGGATTGTTGCTCTGCGAGATTTAAATGATGCCGACCGAATGCGCAAGCTGGCGACTTCGGACGCGAAGCGGGCTGTGATTGTGGGAGCTGGGTTTATTGGCATTGAAGTCGCCGAAAACCTCGTTCGTCGCGGCCTGAAAGTTACGCTGGTCGAACTAGCCGAGCAAATTCTGCCCCCCTGGGACCACGAAATGGTCTTACCGCTGGAAAAGCATGTTCAGGCAGACGGAGTCGAACTGCGGTTGGGAAGTTCGGCCACAAAGTTCGATTCCGATGAAAACGGATTGCATGTCACACTCAGCGATGGCGAAGTCGTCGAAGCCGATTTCGGCGTCGTTTGCATTGGCGTTCGTCCCGATAGCAAACTGGCCACCGAGGCTGGCATCGAATGTGGAGCACGGGGAGGCATCCTGACCAGCAGTCACATGCAAACCAACGACCCAGATATCTACGCCGTAGGGGACGTGGTCGAAACCGTTTGTGCCGTGACCGGCGACCCGACGCAAATTCCTTTGGCAGGGCCTGCCAACCGCCAGGGACGCATTGCTGCCGATCACATCTTCGGACGCGATTCCCAATATCGTGGCACGCAGGGAACCGCCGTCGTGGGCGTATTTGGCAAAACAGCAGCGATGACCGGGCTAAGTGAAAAGGTCTTGCGGGCGAAGAAGATCAGCTATCAAAAGGTCTATCTGCACCCAACCGATCATGCGGGATACTATCCTGGTGCTCAGCAAATGCTGATGAAGTTGTTGTTTGCGCCTGATACCGGAAAGATTTTGGGGGCGGAAGCGGTAGGTACCGACGGCATCGACAAGCGAATTGATGTGATCGCCATGGCCATCCAAGCCAATCTGACCGTCTTCGATTTGGAAGAGGCCGAATTGTGCTACGCTCCGCAGTACGGACACGCCAAGGATCCGGTTAACATGGCTGGCTTTATTGCCTCCGGCGTGTTGCGTGGCGATCAGCCGATTGTCTACACCGAGACTCTGGCCCAAGACAAGGACTTGTTTGTCCTCGATGTTCGTACGGAAGGGGAGTTCGCCAAAGGACATATCCCTGGGGCAACGAACATTCCGGTCGAACAGCTTCGCGAACGCTTGGCCGAGCTCCCGCGCGATCGAAAGATCGCCGCCTATTGCCAAGTCGGCCAACGTGGCTATCTGGCCACCCGGATCTTGCTGCAAAACGATTACAATGCTGCCAATGTCAGTGGAGGCTATCGGTTGTGGGCAATTGAAAACGGTAACCTCTAATCGCCTTCTAAACCACCGTTTGCGGCATGCTTGGTTCGCTCTTTTGTTTTTCTGCGAACCAAGCTGGTGGGGAAACACTTCTTGTCTCACGGCGTTTTGCGTGAGAGAATCGGGCGGCTTGCCTTGTAAGACTAAGGCTGGCCGTAACCATAACGCCAGGAAAGCGAACCAAGATGGTGGCCGACTCGCCGAAAAACCCCCCAGGCAACGACCGCTTAGAAGATGTTAAACAGCCAGCCATTTTGTCGCTGATCGCTTTAGGGGTCGTCTATGGCGATATCGGGACCAGCCCACTTTATGCCCTGCGGGAATGCTTTCACGCACAGCATGGGTTGGATGTTTCGACTGCCAATATTCTGGGGCTGTTATCTCTTGTCTTCTGGGCGTTAATCTTGATCATCTCGATCAAGTATCTGATCTTCATCCTACAAGCGGACAACGACGGGGAAGGGGGGATCCTGGCGTTAACTTCCCTGGTAACTTCGCTCAAGCGGACCGATGGGAAGGGGAACGGGCTCATCCTGGCGATGGGACTGTTAGGGGCCGCGTTGTTGTACGCAGACGGCATGATTACCCCTTCGATCTCAGTGCTTAGCGCAATCGAAGGGATCGAGGTCGCGACGCCCGCCTTCAAGCCCTATATACAAGTGATCACGATTGGAATCTTGGTCGGGCTGTTCTTCTTTCAATCACGTGGGACGGCCGGGGTAGGCTTAATTTTTGGACCGATCATGTTGGTTTGGTTCGGCACCTTGGCCGGGTTAGGGATTGCGCATATTGTTCAAACTCCGGAAGTGCTTCAAGCCTTGAATCCGATGCACGGGATGCGTTTTCTGTTGGGTAACGGCTTTGGCGGTTTCCTGGCCCTCGGAACCGTGTTTTTGGTGGTGACCGGTGGCGAGGCACTGTATGCCGATATCGGGCACTTCGGCACACTCCCGATTCGGCTGGGCTGGTACTCGCTTGTGCTACCTTCGCTACTGTTGAACTATTTTGGCCAAGGAGCGTTGCTGCTTGAGCATCCCGCCGACGTTATCAATCCGTTCTACCGCATGGCTCCAAGTTGGGCGCTTTATCCGTTAGTGATCTTGGCGGCCGCTGCCACTGTGATCGCTTCTCAGGCGGTGATAACCGGAGCGTTTTCTTTAACTCTGCAAGCGATGCAGTTTGGACTTTGTCCCCGTTTAACTATTCGTCATACATCCCACGAACAAGCAGGCCAGGTTTATCTTCCGGCCGTGAATTGGGTGTTGATGCTGGCTTGCATTGGCCTGGTCTTAGGTTTTCAGACATCAAGTAACCTTGCTGCCGCGTATGGTGTGGCGATAACCATCACGATGGTGATTACGTCGATCCTGTTTTTCTTTCTGGTTCGCCAACGCTGGAATTGGTCGCTACCGTTGGCTTTGCTAGTCTCAGGGCTGTTTCTCTTGGTCGATCTTTCGTTCCTGGGAGCAAACTTGCCGAAGATCACCCACGGTGGTTGGTTTCCGCTGGTTGTGGCAGGGGTGACTTATGTGCTGATGTCGACCTGGATGGCCGGCCGCCGTTTGCTAGAGGATCGCATGAATGAAAACAGCATCCCCATCAAAAAGTTCCTGGCTGAGTTGATGGATGCTACTCCGATTCGTGTTCCCGGTATGGCCATCTTTTTAACGGGGAATCCGTGGGGAACACCTCCCGCTTTGCGGCATAATGTGGTCCACAATAAAGTTCTGCACGAAACGGTCGTCTTGCTGACGGTGACCACCGCCGACAAGCCACACGTGCGGGTTGCCCATCGCAGTGAGATCGAAGAAATTGGGGACGGCGTGTACCGTATATGCTTGACCTATGGCTTTATGGACACCCCCAACATTCCTTTGGCGCTGCTGACGATCCATGATGATCGTTTGGATTTCTCGCGGCTCGATGTTAGCTACTTCGTCGGGCGAGAAGATTTGCTGGCGACCGATCGCCCTGGCATCGGCATCTGGCGCGAACGCTTATTTGCTTTGATGACCAGAAACTCGCAGCGGGCGACCGACTATTTTCATCTTCCGCCTGGCCAAGTGGTGGAGGTCGGCGGTCAGATCGAATTGTAGTGGCGGTGTGATGGCCAGAAGAACTTTCCTCTGGCCAGAAATCGCTGGCGCCTTTATCTTGCTGAAGGTGATCGCCAACAAATGAATATTTGGTGAAACCTGGTTGGCAGTCGAAAGGTACCACTAGGAACGATGTCCCTAGCATGGAATACGGAGGAAATAGGATGAGCGAGGTAACTTCCCCCATTCAGCCAGAAGCAACAACCGCTGCTCCGCGAGCTAAAAAAGGGAAGCGAGGGCTCATCGTTCCCTTTCTGCAAACGATTTTGCCGTGGTTTGCGGGAATCGTCGCGATTTGTGGCCTGGTAGCTGCCGTAGATTGGGTGCTTGATTTGCAGTTGATGATTGTCAAGCGAGGCCCGGCGATCTTTGGCGTGGTCTATGTCACGAACTTGATCCGCTATCTTCTGTTCGCTGGCGGGACTTTTTTAGCTTTCTATGTCGTGCTGCGTCGCACGGGCTGGTTCGCCCAAATTCAGAAGTCTTTAGCTAGTTGGGCGGACATTCGTCGGGAAGTAACGTACAGCCTGGCTTCCCTGGCAATCTTTGCGATGGTGGGGGTCTTAGTCTACTTGGGCGAACTGGCCGGAGTGATTCACTTCTACTACGACGGCATTCCCACGGCTCAGCCCTTCTTTTGGTTTTCGGTAGTGACGATGATTTTGGTCCACGATGCCTGGTTCTATTGGACGCATCGGCTATTGCATACCAAGTATCTATACGCCAAGGTGCACCGCATTCATCACCAAAGCCACAACCCAACGCCTTGGGCTGCGTTTGCCTTTCATCCGGTCGAGGCCTTCGTACAGGCAATCATTTTGCCAATCGTTGGCCTGTTCATGCCGCTCCATCCCATCATGATCGTGATTTGGATGCTGTACATGACCGGCATGAACGTGTTTGGGCATCTGGGGTTCGAGTTGTTCCCTCGTAATTTTCTGCGGTATTGGCCCTTCTATTGGCACAACACCGGGGTTCACCACAATATGCACCATCGCTGCGTCAACTACAACTTTGGGCTCTATTTCAACTACTGGGATTTGTTGTTCAAAACAAACCATCCCGAATATCAGGCGGAGTTCGAGCGTGTCACCTCGCGCGAGGACAAAGCAATGACCGACACGCACGACGACTAACCGGCAAGATTATTTTCGGGTGAAGCGGAGGAAGTAGTTTTCCTGAAACTCCGAGAGTTTGACTTCTTCCACGAACTCGAAACCGGCATCTTCGATCTCTTGGCGGAAGACCTCTTTCCCGGCACGGACGTGACTGAGGGTCCAATCACGCGACTTGCCGGGAATACGGTTGAAGTCGATCACGACCAACTGCCCGCCAGGAACTAAGGCCTTGTGAATTGAGGCCAAAGAAGCTTGCGGGTATTCAAAGTGGTGGTAGACATCGCAGATAAAAGCGACGTCAATCGACTGCGGTGCCAAACGAATGTCGTCCTCGCCACCGACAACCGGGGTGACATTGTCTAAGTGCAGCTCTTTGGCCAGCTTGCCAACCCGCTCGACAAATTTCGGAGCGATATCAATCGCGTAAACCCAACCCTCTTTGCCGACCGCTTTCGCAAACGGTTCAACGAAGAGACCGGTGCCTGTGCCGATATCGGCGATGCGATCACCCGGTTTAAGTTTCAACTGCTTCACGATCTCGTCACGGGCATGGAAGATCTCGCGGCTTTCGACTTCAAAACGTTGGACCCATTCTTCCACCTTCAAATCAGGATCGAGAAATTTATCGTTGATGCCTGGTTTAACGCTTTGCGGCGAACTGGGAGCCGCTGTTTCTTGAGCAAAAGCCGGGGCAGAAAGTGCGGCGACAACAAAAAGGATGGCGGAAGCAAAAAGACGCATGGTGGGATTCCTAACGAGGACAGCCAAAGTTTTAAGAAGATCAACGATAGGGGGCGCAACAACGCAAGTCAATTCGGTCGCGGCCCACGAAAGAATGTTTTAAAGGATCCAACACCGGCATCAGTGAGAAGCTTCACACAACCGGGGTCGTGTCGAAAGATTCGCAGTCTATGTCGAATGGAGCGACATAGACATGCTGGCGAACGATGCCTCCCAAAGAGGGCCCGATAAAGCGTAGTATTTGCTGGAAGGTACAAGTCTGTTTCTTTGCGGGCTGTTTTCAGGGGATTCAATTCTCTTTGTGTCTTTTTTAAGCCCTAGATCACGCAGGCTGAAAAGACTGTCTCTGAAACTGGTATCTAAAATGCATAGGGTTGATGGTTTCAGCACGCCGAGTGGGTTGGGGAATAGAATTTCTGCAGCGTTCAAGATTCCGCAGTAAGCCAGCCAGCCTCGAATCCTCTCAAGAAATTTCATCCCATCCATGGGAAGTCGCGTTGTCTTGAATGCCTCTTAGAATGAATCGACAGCATCGTATTTCGTCACAGGGAAACCACGGTTTTATATCAGCGACAACGGTAGGGATGAGGCGTAAAGCCAGTTTGGGCTTTACATTCTCAATGATGGGGCCGGCATCTGGCGTTCTATTGTCGATTTGCACCAGTACGACAACATCTTGTTCCGCCAAATGCACGCCCATGAGATATTCTTCCCAATGGGAGGGCATGGCCCAGCGATTGAAATGGGAGACGACGAACTGCCTGAGAAGGTAGACGCTAAGTTAGAAGCGATCGCGACCGATCGCTCTGGAAATCAGGAGCTGCTGCCCCATCAATTTGGGGATCGTACAACTGTGCACATGCATCACCCGGCAACCCCGCATGCACCTGGTGCGGCAGCCGCCAAGATGCACGCCCATTGATAGTGGTCGAACGACTTGCGTGAAAACGGCCCTCGGCAGGGCGAACCTTGTCAATGCAACAACGTCTGGCTTGGTATGATTTCAATCCGTCTCGCCAACAACTCGGATGCGCCTAAGTTGCAGGAACTGTTTCGACAATTTATCGTCGAAGCGGATTGGCTGCCCGAGTCTTCCAAGCAGGCAACCGATTTCGCGGCTGTCTCGCAAGGAGAGCAAGTTTTCGTGGCCGAAACCAGATCTGGGGAGATTGCCGGGCTGATAAGCGTTTGGGAGCCCGAGAGTTTTGTGCATACGCTTTACGTTGTCCCCAACCACCAACGAAAGGGGGTTGGGAGCATGTTGCTTGACTCGCTCGAAGATTGGCTTCCTCGGCCCTGGCGTTTGAAGTGCGTGGCCGCCAATCGGCAAGCCGTTTCTTTCTATCAAGGGCGAGGCTGGAAGCTAATTGAAACCAGCACCAGTCAGGATGGGCCCTACTTCTTATTGGAAAAATAATCGGAGCGAACCAAGTGTCCAATGCCGTGGCAAATTAACGCTCAAGAAGTGTTACGAATCCGGAGTCGCGTGGGAACGAGTATCTCTGTCGTTTCTTCCGGCGTATCAGATTGAATCGCGTTGATCGCTGCTTTCAGAATGCCTGGCAAATCATGCTCGACGGTAGTCAGCGGCGGGTCTAGCAGCGAAGAAAACTGCAGATCTCCCCAGCCCACCACGGCAACTTGCTCGCCAATCGCAATATTCAAGCGACGAAGCGAACGGCAGATCGCCACAGCGTTGAAATCGGTATCGCAGATGATCGCGTCCGCCTTGATCTCTTCCAAAAAATATCGGCAGATCTTGTCAAACTTAGGGAAGGTCGTGGGATCGTTGACAAGCCACCCTTTGGTATCGACCACGATCTTGTCGTTGCCAAAGTCGATACCATGTTTGGCCAATTCCTGACGATACACCTCAATGCGCCGCTGGATCGCAATGGTGTCACTTTCTTCCGTAATCAGGCAAATTTGCTTGCGACCGGTTGAAATCAGGTGTTCGATCGTTTCTGCTGCCCCAGTTGTCACGTCGCTGCTGACATGCCCCGTGCCCGGGATACCGGGATCGTTTAGTACCGTCAGAACGCGTTTCCGCGTTTGAAACTGGCGACCAACTTCGCTCCATTGCTCTTCGTTTTCGTAGGCCAGATAGATCACCCCATCGACCCAGCCGGCGTCGAGGTCTTGCATAGAGCGATTGAACCCATCCAGTTTGGGATAGGAACCCACCGATAAAAGCCGCAGGCCATGCTCTTCGGCTTCACGCTGCAACTCGGCGGTTACTTTCTGGGTGAGGAAGTTCCGCGTATCTCGAACCACTAAGGCAACCACGTTGCTTCGCTTGCCGGCAAGCTGTTGGGCTGCAATGTTGGGACGATACCCCAAATCAGAGGCAGCTTTGCGAATGGCCTCGGCTGTTTCCTCTGAAACACGGATACGACCGTTGCCTGTT
Organism: Bremerella cremea; assembly: GCF_003335505.1. NCBI lineage: Bacteria > Pseudomonadati > Planctomycetota > Planctomycetia > Pirellulales > Pirellulaceae > Bremerella > Bremerella cremea. Next base: position 254,131 of record NZ_QPEX01000010.1, on the reverse strand, counting down.
CCCATCAAGACGGCAGAAGCAGCCATGCGAGAAACGCCGGCGACATCGGCGACATCTTTCATGCGAACGGCTGTTCGTCCAGTTTTTTTTGTCATGGCAATAATTGCTTGTTATACTGACGCGTGATATAAAAATAATGCAGTATCTGCCGGTACTATCCCGCGATATTTGGTATTATTATCCGGATTTAACTCGCTCGGCAAGGAAATAACACAAAAAAGTTCTTCATCCCTTTAGGGCAGGGGAGAAAAGCGAAAGTGGTTGCCGGCCCAAGAGCGACACCGACGTAGATCCGCAGAGCTTTATTCCGGAATTTCATGCGATGTTCCCAACAATCGATTGAGGGCTTATTGCTAAGCTTAACTTGGCCGAACATGGCGAGGCACACCGCCAGTGGAATCCGCTTGGTTACCCTTCTTAAGTAACGATTGACTATTCCACTCTCTGGCTAGAATTGCCCTCAAGGCTTTTCCCGGGCATGTGGTGCTTGGGCACAGCCAGAAAACGGGGCAACTTACTTGGCCAGCCAACACCAGAACCAAGTGCCGGTATCGTATCACTTTTTATCATTGAACTTAGCTTTTTGAGCAAAATCGTTCGAACCGGTAGTTTTGAAATAGACGATTAGGTTGGCACGTTGTACGCTAATGCGTTTTTATTGCGGAAGAATTCTTAATTGATGGTTTCTGCAATCTCGAAACTAAAGTAGGTCCCACGTTTTCATCAATCAGTGGTCAGGCTCCCCGAGTAAGGATGCGGGGTACCCAAAGATGAATCCCTCCATGGCAGTTTCTGGCAGGACCTCGCAGCTCCTTCCGAGCAGGTTATCGCACATCCCACTTTCGGCAGGAACAGACCGATTGTCGGCGCATCGCGAACGCTTCCTCCATTCTCGGAAATCTGTTCCTTGCTGGGCTTGCATGTCCCTTCCATCCCTGACTTCCCCTGGGAAAATCGCTTAAGCTATTAAGTATTAGAGGCATCACGTAGAAAATGATCTCAGATAGCACCCCAAGGTCCGCGCCAGCCGCTCCGGCGGAAGATATCGACCTGGCATGTTACAATGCCACGTACGTTGAGCGGTTGTTGCAAAAATACCTCGACGACCGAAACGCAGTTCCCGAGAACTGGCGGGCGTTCTTCGATCGAGAGGCGGAGGAAAATGGAGTTTCTGCCGCAGAACTCGGCTCCCGCCCACCCTCGTTTCAGCCACGTAGCATTTTCGGTGAATCGGGGGGATCTGCTGGACCTGCTTCATCGGGGGGCGGAACTGTCGGAAACGTCAAGCTGCAAAAAGTGCAGTACGCGTCCGACCAGCTGGTCAACGGCTATCGCACCCGAGGGCATTACAACGCGAAGCTCGATCCCCTCAAGATTAAGAACAAGAAACAGACCAATCTTTCGCTGGAAGCATTCGGCCTGTCTCGCTCCGACCTGGATCAGCAGGTTTATTACAGCAGTGGCGAAAAGATCGAACAGATCATTCTCGAAGACCTAATCAAACGGCTCGACGATCTGTACTGCAAACATATCGGCTACCAGTTTACGCACATCGACGAAATCGAAGTGCAGCAGTGGCTTATCGATCGGATCGAGCACCAGTCCCATATCAAGGAACTGCCCAACTCGGTCCAACGTCAGATCCTGCAACGTTTGACCGAAGCGACCGTCTTTGAAGAATTCGTGCGAAAAAAGTACGTCGGGGCCAAGACGTTCTCGTTGTTCGGATCTGAGATGCTGATTGCCATGCTCGATCTGCTGATCGACCGGGCGGCCAGCCATCATGTGCGGGAAGTCGTGCTCGGCATGCCTCACCGTGGCCGGTTGAACGTGTTGACCAACATCATCGGACAGCCTGCTCGCGAACTGTTCGCCCAATTTAATGACGTCGACTTCCATCAGTTCATTGGTGGTGGCGACGTGAAGTATCACCTCGGTAACAGCGTCGACAAGATGACTACCTCGGGTAACGAGGTTCACCTTTCGTTGTGCTTCAACCCAAGCCACTTGGAATTCATCAACCCGGTTGCTTTAGGCCGTTTGCGTGCCAAGCAAGACCGGACCGGCGACGTCCAGCGACGCCGGGGCATGGCTGTGTTGATCCATGGCGATGCGGCGTTTATCGGGGAAGGCGTCGTGCAAGAGACGCTGAACCTGAGCCAGTTGGAAGGATATAAAGTCGGTGGAACGGTTCACATTATTGTGAACAACCAGATCGGCTTTACCACTTCTTACGACGATTCTCGCAGCACGCGGTATTGCACCGACATTGCTCGCATGCTGCAAATTCCGGTTTTCCACGTGAACGGCGACGACCCTGAAGCGGTGGCCGACGTGGTTTCGATGGCGATGGACTTCCGCGAGACGTTCCAACGCGACGTGATTATCGACTTGGTTTGCTATCGTCGTCTGGGGCATAACGAAGCAGACGAGCCGAGCTTCACCCAGCCGATGATGTACAAGGCAATCGACAAGCAGATGCCGATTCGCGACAGCTACTTGAATCGCTTGGTCGAGCAAGGGCGGATTTCCAGCGAAGAAGCGAACGCGATGTCGGACGAGTATCAGGAATTCCTCAAGAAGGAATACGATATCGCCCAAGAGATGAAGGAACGTTCGCTCCGTCGTCCGGAAGGCGTTTGGGAAGAATTCGCTGGCGGTTTGGAGCCAACCAACGAAGACCCCCAACACGATCCAGCGGACGAATGTCCTGAAACTCGGATTCCGATCGATCGTTCGGCCGAGATCTTACGGATGTTGGCGACGGTGCCGGAAGATTTTCATCGCAACCGTAAGCTAACCCGGATCGCCGATCAACGCTGCGAGATGGCGGACGGTCATCGTTCGCTAGACTGGGCCGCTGCCGAAGCTCTGGCTTTTGCGACCCTTTCGATGGAAGGGCACCGCATTCGGCTTTCTGGTCAGGACAGCCAACGTGGTACGTTCAACCAGCGTCATTCCGTGCTGCACGATATTAACGACGGGCACGAACATAGCATCTTTACGAGTCTGTCTCAGAAGCAGGCCCCCGTCGAGATCGTCAACAGCCCCTTGAGCGAAGCGGGCGTGTTGGGATTTGATTACGGCTATAGTCTCGACTATCCCAATGCTTTGGTTGCTTGGGAGGCTCAGTTTGGTGACTTCAGCAACGCCGCTCAGGTGATCATCGATCAGTTCATGGCCAGTGCCGAAGACAAATGGCGCCGGTTGAGTGGGCTCGTTTTGATGTTGCCCCATGGCTACGAAGGGCAAGGGCCTGAGCACTCCAGTGCTCGCTTGGAACGCTTCTTGTGGCTGGCGGCGGAAGACAACATTCAAGTCGCTATTCCCACGACCCCAGCGCAATATTTCCACATTCTGCGTCGTCAGATGAAGCGAACTTGGAAGAAGCCGCTGATTCTGTTCACGCCGAAAAGCTTGCTTCGCCATCCGGCGGCGGTTTCCACTTTGGAAGAACTCGCGAACAACAAGTTCGAGCGAATCATTCACGATACTCGCGAAAACCCGGAACAGACTTCGCGGGTGATCATGTGTAGCGGTAAGGTTTACTACGATTTGGCTCACTATCGCGACGAACATCAACGCAACGATGTAGCGATTATTCGGGTTGAACAGCCTTACCCACTAAAGAACCACACCGTGCAAGCGGTTCTGGACCAGTATCAAGACGGCGTCCCCTTGTACTGGGTCCAGGAAGAACCTGACAATATGGGTGTCTGGCCCTATTGGAAATTACGTTACGGGCATCGAATGTTCGAGCGATTCCCGCTTTCAGTTATCGCCCGGGAGACATCTTCCAGCCCGGCAACCGGATCCAAAGCGGCTCACGAGTACGAGCAGCAACAACTACTCGAACGAGCCTTCAACACCTAGAAAGGACAGCTGCGGAAGATGACCATCGAATTGAAAGTCCCAGAGTCTGGCGAGTCTATTCAGGAAGTGCAAATCCTGAAGTGGCTGAAGAGCGAAGGGGATAACGTCCAAGAAGACGAGGACGTGGTGGAACTGGAGACAGATAAAGCCTCCATGGACTTGGCCGCTCCGGCGAACTGCACCTTGCATAAAATCTTGAAGCAAGAAGGCGAGATTGTTGCGGTTGGAGAAGTCATTGCCTTGTTTGAAGAAGGAGGCGGCAAAGCGAAAGCTGCCACCAAGAGCACCAAGGCAGCGAAAAAAGCTGAAGAGCCCAAAGCAGCCGCCAAAACAACCGAAGCGAAAAGCGACGGCAATGCCTCTTCGGGTGACGTGCAAGCGACCCCCTCGGGCCGCCGCGAACTGCTCAAGCATGGCCTAAACGCCTCTGACGTCTCTCCTTCGGGCAAGACGGTTCGTCGTGAAGACGTCGAAAAGTACGTCGAATCGATCGCTAATCGCAAGACGGGCGCTGGCTCCTCTAGCAAGAACGAATCGGAACTGGAAGAAGTCATCCCGATGAGCCTGATTCGCCGGCGCATTGCCCAGCGACTGGTTCAAGCTCAGCAGCAAGCTGCTTTGCTCACCACGTTTAATCAGGTCGACATGTCGTATGTCATGGACCTGCGTAAACGTCACGGCGAGTCGTTCCAGAAGCGATACGGCGTGAAACTCGGTTTCATGTCCTTCTTTACCAAGGCATTGATCGACGCCCTGAAGGCCCATCCCGAGCTGAACGCTGAAATTCGCGATGGAACGAATATCGTCTATCGCAATTACTTCCACATTGGTATCGCGGTCGGTTCCGGTAAGGGCTTGGTCGTGCCGGTGCTGAAGTTCGCCGAACGGATGAGCTTTGCCGAGATCGAACAAGCGATTCAGGAATTCGCTGGTCGGGCCAAGAGCAACCAACTAAAGCCGGAAGAGCTTTCCGGCGGTACATTCACCGTCAGCAACGGCGGTGTGTATGGTTCGATGCTCTCGACACCGATCGTCAACCCGCCGCAAAGTGGTGTGTTGGGAATGCATGCGATCGAAGAACGACCGATTGCCTTGAACGGCCAGGTTGTGATTCGCCCGATGATGTACCTGGCGTTGACTTACGATCATCGAATTGTCGATGGACGGGAAGCCGTTACGTTCCTCCGTCGTGTGAAAGAAGCGATCGAAGAACCATCGCGTATGCTGATCGAGGCCTAATCAGTAGGTTTCGGAAAACAAACTCAAAAAGAGCCAAGCCTCAAAGTGGCTTGGCTCTTTGTTTGCGCATAAGGAGGAATCTGACCAGCAGTGCCGGGCATAACTAAGGATTCACTTCGTCGGCACTCTCATGCGCGTAGAGCGATACTTTTTTCGCTTCGGTCTTATCCAGGATCTGCTTGGCGTAATCGACTTCGTAAGGATCGCCATTGGCCACAACGATACAGGCCCCTTTTTTGACTTCTTCTTCGTAGTCTTTGACGTGGTTCTCGTGAACCCCCCAGCCGTTGAGGGCCCCGAGAAAGCCCCCCACAATCGCCCCTGCGAGTCCAGCAGAAACAGGACCGGCAATCAGCAATAGGCCAATCCCCGGAATGGTGAGCAGTGGAGCGGCGGCGAAGAAACCTAACAGCCCGCCGACCCCAGCACCAAACGCGGCATCGTGGCCAGCTTCGTCCCCATATTGGATCGGAGTGGTTGATTTTAGATCTTGGTGGACACTATTTGCCACCAACGAAACCTGATCCGACGGAAACTTGCTCTCGTCGAGGGTATGCACCGCTTTTCGGGCGGCTTCCACTGATTCGTAAACGGCCACAACACACTGACGAGACATAACATTGCTCCTTTTTCATCCATTCTATCGAAGTTGCGATCCGAGCGACAAGAAGTCTCTTGGATATTCCTAACCGCTGCAACCACCGTGCCTTACGGCTGCAAAGGGTTGAACCAAGAGACCAAATTACGAAAATATAGCACTGGAAAAAAGAAATCCCTGGCGAATTGGCATATCAGTTGCGAACACGATCGAGCAACAAACGCAACCATCATCACCGAGATAAAATGGAGTTACCATGAGCTCGATCGCATGCCCAGAAGCCCCGGTTCAAGTTTCAGAAACTTCGATCTCTCGCCGAGATATCTCCGCCGCTTGCAAGGCCATTCGCCAAGGTTGGTCTGACCAAGATCGTGAGTGTCGCAAGGCGCTTGCAGACATGAAGCAAATCAGTTTGTTGTTGAACACAATGGATCTATCAGGTTTTTTCCAAAAGAACGCGGCTTAATCGCCCCGCCCAAATAATTAAGAGCCGCCTTTGGGCGGCTCTCTTTGTTTACGTTGCCGGGAATCGTAAACGCTTAGATTTCATCTTCTCGCGACTGCGCGACCGAGCATTGGCGCGAGAATGAATCTTCCATTTCGGTCAAACTTCGGAAGAAGTCTCGGATCTTCTCGCTGGAAACCTGATCGGAAATCGTTTCTAGCAGTTGCGTTACCGTTTGATGAAACTCAAGCAGCAAGTGCGGTTTTTCTTCGCCATCGGCGTTTTCCAGTTTCTTTAACGCCTCGTCGATCGGTTCCATCGGCACATACTGAATCCAGGCTTCTAAGATCTCGATCGGAGTCGATTCGTAATCTTGTTCCAGCTGTAGGAAGGCATTCGCTTCAAACGCTTCGTAGTGGTCTAACAGCATCTTCGTACGCGGAGAGGGTTCCACGATGCCCTGTTTTCCCCGACATGCTTCGCTGGCAGCCAAGTGCTTTCGTGATAGATCGTGGATGATTGTTCTTACTTGTTCGTAAGCCATGGCCAGGCTCCTTCTCTGTATTAAGTCGAATTTCTAACTCTTGAAACGTGGGGCCTTCAATCGAGAGGACCAAACGTGTGAGGCGGCGGAAGTTTGATTGGGGACGATTGAAAGCAGCAGAAGTAATAGCCCCGTCATCATGATGTTTTCGCCTGCTGGTGGAACGTGTGGCGTCAGCGCAATGCCTGGCCCAAAGATCATGACGGCGGAGAGCAATAAAGTGCCAACGTGGGAAAATCGAGGCCATTGCCGGAACGAAAGCGAGGCAAACCCGATAACTAGCAATCCGATAACGAAATCCCCAATCGCAGGCATATCGCCCCGGTCGGCACCCCGGAAAATAAAGGGGCTACCTAATAACCAGCAGCCAAGCATGATCTCTGTCACCCGTGCCCACATCAGCGAGGCTCCTTCTGTTTGGTTTGGTGTTCAATTCCAAACCAACGAAGACGCAACACGTATGCCGAGAAGGCAACGAAAACAGAAAAAGGTTTTCGCCACCGGCGTTCGCAGCGTGAATTTTGCTTGCAGGATAAAGAATTTGGTTCTTAAAGGCGGATTGCCGTTCTGGCAAAGCTTTACCAAACCCCCACTTTGATGGACCTGAATGGGGGAGGTGAACTGCTTACGGCCTGTTTGACCACTCTGATTCCACCTTGAATGGGCCGTATCTCCCGCAAAAAAGGCTGTTAAATCGCTTGGCAGCAACAAACCGCTTCTAAAGAGACATGGTTTGTAAAGACAATTGTTAAGATTCCCTGCGAGTAGGCGCTATTGGGTTGTGGACGATCCCTCTTCCCCGTAGATTTTGTGACTAAGCGGCCATCATGCTGCCAGCTTGGGGGATCTGCCAGCACTTGGTGCCGATTCCCAGAGTTTAGAGCATGTTTTACCGACAGGCTGATCTTCTCATTAGAGGGGGTTTTTCTGTGGGGTAACGAAGATGATGCGACCTGAACACCACCTCTTGCTTACAAATATCGTAGGGAATTGAACGAGTTATGAAAAACACTCTCTTCAAGCTAGGCACCTATGTCGCGCTCGCGGCGGTTATCGTAGCGACGACCGGTTGCGGTAGTGGTTCTGGCACCAAACTGCAAGGTGCAGGCGCTAGTTTCCCTGCTCCGCTTTATACCTCCTGGTTCAAAGAATTCTCGAAGTCCCACAAGGGCGTTCAAATCGACTATCAATCGGTGGGCAGCGGTACTGGTGTCTCCTCAGTCATCGACGGCACGGTCGATTTCGGTGCCAGCGATGCGGCCATGAAAGAAGACGAAATGGCCAAGGTGGAACGGGGCGTTCAACTTCTGCCCATGACTGCCGGTGCCATCGTGCTGGCCTATAACCTGGATGGGGTCGACCAGCTAAAGCTCTCGCGAGAGGCTTACGTTGATATCTTCCTCGGTAAGATCGAGAAGTGGAACGATCCTAAGATTGCCGCCACCAACGAAGGGGTAAATCTGCCTGACCTCGATATCAACGTGGTTGTGCGTTCCGATTCGAGTGGAACCACGTACGTCTTCACGCAGCATCTAAGCACGATTAGCAAAGAATTTGCCGAGAGCCCTGGCACCAACAAAGCCCCCAACTGGCCTGTCGGGACTAAGTCAAAGGGGAACGAAGGGGTGACGACTTCGTTGGCCCAAAACCCGGGCTCGATTGGCTATGTTGAATTTGGCTATGCCATGAAAGCCAAGTTGGCGATGGTTACGCTGGAAAACAAGTCTGGCGAGTTCATCAAGCCATCGATTGCTTCCGCCCAAGCGGCCTTGGCGGGTGTGGAAATGCCAGCCGACTTGATTGCCTGGCTGCCTGATCCAGAAGGCAAGGAATCGTACCCGATTGTCACTTACACCTGGATCATCGCTTACAAGAAGTACGAAAGCGAAGAAAAATTGAAGGTGTTCAAAGAGCTCATTCAATACTGCCTGACTGAAGGCCAGAAATCGAGCGAATCGCTGGGATACATTCCGCTGCCGGAAACGGTGGTCGAAAAAGTCTCGGCGGCTCTCGACAATATCACGGTAGGTAAATAGCACAGCCTGTGCCGGGCTTGGTGAAATCAAGCACCAGGCCTGGTGCCCAATTGGGTGCTTTGGCGCTATATCATGGATCAATACAAGAAGTCGCCGATCTCGAGGCCTCCGACACTACGAGAGATCGTCACCGATTTGGTATTTCGCTACACCTGTTTGGCGTTTGCCTGGCTGACCATCGCCGTGATGTGTTACATCGTCTTCGAGATTACTTGGAAGGCTGGCCCGGCGATTCAAGAGTATGGGTTTGGCTTTCTGACCAGCCAAACCTGGGATCCCAATACCAAAGAGTTTGGGATTTTGCCCGAGATCTGGGGCACACTATATAGTTCTACGTTAGCCCTGCTGATCGGTTCTTTGTTTGGCGTTTCGGTTGCTGTCTTCCTTAGCGAAGGGTATCTCGGCAACTTTGTTTTTCAGGTGTTAAAGCTGTTCGGTGTTCAATTTCACCGCTTCTGGGGAAAAATGCCTGCCGCTGCGGAAACGGCCCTGAAAAACCTGGTTGAGTTGCTCGCTGCAATTCCGAGCGTGGTTTACGGATTGTGGGGGATCTTTGTCGTCATTCCCTTGATGCGAGATTCGTGCAATTGGCTGTACGAGAACATGGGCTGGTTTCCTCTGTTTGGAACTCGCTTTGAAGGCACTGGGATGCTGCCAGCCTCGTTTGTCTTGGCCATTATGATCCTGCCCACGATTTCGGCGATCAGCCGAGATGCCTTAGTCGCTGTCCCCCCGAAACTGCGCGAAGCATCGTACGGGCTCGGGGCGACTCGCTGGGAAACGATTCTCTCGGTGATTTTACCTACGGCTTCTGGTGGCATCTTCGGCGGGGTGGTTCTGGCTTTCGGGCGAGCCCTCGGAGAAACAATGGCCCTGGCCATGCTGGTAGGAAATGTGAACACCATCAAAGTTTCGCTATTTTCCCCTGCGAATACCTTGGCTGCTTTGCTGGCGAATAACTTTCAAGAGGCTGGCAGCGACGAGATGAAAGTCGGCGTGCTAATGTACGCCGGGTTGGTTCTGATGGCGATTACGCTGGGCGTGAACGTTATCGGAGCGTTGATCCTGCAACGGGCTACGGCAGGCCTGAAAGGATTGAACTGATGGCCACCTCACCGAACCAACCCCCTCAGCTTCCTGAAGTCGATATTAGCCGTTTAGAACGATCGCTAAGAAAACCCCGCGCCCTGCTAAGCATTCTTCTTAGCGGTACCGTGACGATTATGACGTTCATGGCCTTGGTACCGTTGATCTCGGTGATCTTTATGCTTTTCTATCGAGGAGCATCCAAGCTGACCTGGGAAAACTTCACCGCACTCCCTCCGACGGTTTCCGAGGATGGGGGGGGCTTTGGAAATGCCTTGATCGGTACGATCGTCATGGTGGGCATCGCCGGGTTGATTAGTGTCCCCTTTGGAATCATGTCCGCAATCTTTTTGTCCGAATTGGGCCCTACCAGCAAGATAGCAAAAGTAGTGCGGTTTTGTGCAAAAGTTTTAAGTGGGTTCCCCTCGATCTTGGCGGGGGTCTTTACTTATGGGGCCGTGGTGCTCGTTACAGGCGGTTTCTCGGCTTATGCCGGGGGAGTAGCTCTTTCCATTTTGATGCTTCCTGTGGTCATGCTGACGGCGGAGGAGGCCATTCGGATGGTGCCTCGCAAAATGAAGGAGGCATCCATCGGAATGGGGGCAACCCAAACCCAGACCTTGTGGCATGTGACGCTGCCTACTGCATTGCCGGGGATCCTAACGGGCGTTATGCTATCAGTGGCTCGCGCTGCCGGAGAGACGGCTCCCTTGTTGTTTACCGCCTTGTTCAGCAATTACTGGCTGTACAGCGAATTTAACGGTTTACAACTCAACGACGCGACGGCGTCGATGGCAGTTTTGATTTACAACTTCTCCAGCTCTCCCATAGATAACCAGAAGGAAATGGCTTGGTCCGCTTCTCTGGTTTTAGTGCTGGGGGTTTTAGTGACGAACTTGATTGGTAAAAGCCTCTCGCGGGGCGGGCCCACACGTTAGAAGCATTGCATAAGGCTTTAGCAAAGCATGATTGCCAACGACGAAGCCGGTAAGACTGTTATCGACTGCGATGTGAAAGAGCTCTATTACGGCAATTTCAAGGCCGTACGAGACACACGCATCCCGATTCAACAGGGTGAAATTACCGCTTTTATTGGTCCTTCCGGTTGCGGTAAAAGCACCGTTCTTCGCTGCTTGAATCGCATGAACGACCTGATTCGAGGCTTTCGCTTCGAGGGGCACGTTCAGTTCCGTGGGCAGAACATCTACAGCCCAACAATCGACCCGGTTGCCGTTCGCCGCCACATTGGCATGGTGTTTCAGCAACCAAACCCGTTCGCGATGAGTATCTATAAGAACATCACCTACGGGCTACGCATCAACGGCTATCGGGGCAACTACGACGAAGTTGTCGAACGAGCCTTACGGGGCGCTGCCCTGTGGGACGAAGTCAAAGACAAGCTGAAGCAAAGCGGCTTGTCGCTTTCAGGTGGTCAGCAGCAGCGTTTGTGCATTGCCCGGGCAATTGCGGTTGAACCAGAAGTGTTGTTGATGGACGAGCCTTGCTCGGCTCTCGATCCGATCGCTACGCGTAAGATCGAAGAGCTCATGAAAGAGCTCAAGAAGAAGTACACCATCGCCATCGTCACGCACAACATGCAGCAAGCTCAGCGTGTGGCGGACAAGACGGCGTTCCTGTACGTCGATACGACCCAAGGTGGGCGGACCGGTTACTTGGTCGAGCATAACGAGACCAAGGAACTGTTCGAGCAGCCCAAGCAAGAGTACACGCGGCAATACATCCGCGGCGAGTTCAGCTAGTTCGATTCTCGCCAGCCAGTAATCGTTATCGAATCGTTTCGATAACGAACGCGTTGGCGTTTTCTCCCGTGTGCAGCGGAAGTTCGGAAACAACAATCATCCGGTCGCCTGGGGCTACCAGCCCGATCTGTTTGGCGATCGAAGTTGTGGAAGAAAGCATCTCAGCCGTGTTCGACGGCGCTTTCATTTGCCGAGACACCACACCGTGGTAGATGCCCATCTTGCGGACCGTCTCAGGCACATCTGATAAAGCCAGAATAGGACAGTCGATCCAGTTCTTGGCGATCACGCCGGCGGTGGAAGTCGTATGAGAATAAACCCCAACCGCAGCAATCTCTTGCATTTTCAAGATATGCCGAATCGAGTACGCCAGCGCTGCGGTGTTCGGGGGTTGTCCAAAGCCAACCTTGATCGGGCGGTCGGTGATTTCCATCAGGCTTTCCGTCGCGATTACCGTCTTGGAAACAACTTCCACCGCTTCGGTCGGATGATTGCCGGTCGCTGTTTCATCCCCGAGGAGAATTGCGTCGGCATGATCGAAGACAATGTTCGCGATATCAAAGACTTCGCCATCGGTCGGTTCCAGGGCATGCTGCATCGAGCTTAAAACACCTCGCTGCACCACGCACGGCTTGGCCCCAATCTGGCACTGCCGGGCTACCATTTTCTGCATGACCGGGATCGACCATTTTTCAAGTTCCGATAGCCCGGTCGAAGTTACAATCACCCCATCGGACGATTGAATGATGCTGTCGATGTCGCGGTAGTTGCTGCCATGATCGAGCCGGGCCAAGATGGCGGCCTTGCTGCCTGCGTGGTCGAGTGCTTCGCGCACTTGTTGAATCGACCGCGATCCTTCGGCGACCGACGTGGTGACGTACTCGATCTCTTGTTGAGCGAGCCAGGCAATCACGCCAGAGCTGATTGCATTGGCAAGCGAGAACTGGCCATCTGCACTGTTAATGCGGGCCAAAATTGCTACCGGCTGTTTGGCTAACCCTTCCACTTCGCGGACGACATCGTAACTTGCTTGCCAGTCCGTACGTTTACCCTGGGTCAGATCAAGCAAACAGGCATCCGCCCCAGCGCGCACCACGTTCTCGAGCGTATCGGTCTCGCTGCAACTCGGACCGATGGTGGCGGCGACTTTGGTACGCTTCAACATGCCGGTTACGGCAAAACCTGGGGTGGGAAATGGTTCAACCACGTAACTTTCTTCCTCCTTGGTGAAAGCCTCATCGTAACATGAATGGGGGGCGGCGAATATCGTATATGCCGCTACCGAATCTTAGCATCCGGTAATTCCTGGCCAATTCCCTCGTCCAGTGGCATTTTATCGGTTGCCTCCGTAAGCCCTACGTTGGCCATCACCTCGGTAAGTTCCTTGCGGAGTTGGCTTACCCGTGAGGCATGTTCTGGCTTCTCGGCCAAGTTAATCGTTTCGCCGGGGTCGTTCTTCAAGTCGTACAGTTCGGCCATGTGTCGATCTGGCGAGCCGTCGCCATGGGGATAACGAATATATTTCCAACGATCGGTTCGCAAAGCGCGGACATTGGGCGTGTAAGGGAACTGTTTTTCGTAATTGTAGTAATACATCCAGGCCGTCCGCCAATCGTCGTCCCCGGTTTTCGCCAGCTTTGCCCAAGACTTGCCGTGGATATCTTCCATTGGCTTGGCCCCGGCCAGTTCGATCAAGGTGGGGGCCATGTCGACGGTAAGAATCTGCTGGTCCACCGACTTGCCTTTACCCAACTGCGGATAACGAACCACCAGCGGCACACGGATACTCATCTCGTGCGCCGTCCGCTTGTCAACCATTCCATCTTCCCCTTCCAGCAAGCCGTTATCCCCCATGAAAACGATGACCGTGTTATCGAGCTGGCCACTCTTTTCCAGGTAGTCATAAAGCTGGCCCATGCTGTCATCGACACTCAAGATGGTTCCCCAATAGGCATGAACCATATCTTCAAAGGCCTGAACCCCTTCCGGGCTATCGTCCGGAAAATCTTTCCGCCAGTCGAACAGCGGTCCATAGATTCCGTGCCAAGTGTAAAGCCGTTCCTTAATCCATTTCGGCTTGTCATCGAGTTGAAATGCCGTTGCCGGGTACTTCACTTCGACCTCGTCGAACGCATGCTCGTACTTGGGCTCCGGAAAATAAAAGCTGTGGGGCGCCTTCTGGCCGATCATCAAACACCACGGCTTATCGCCGTGATCTTTCTTCAGCCAGTCTAACGCCATGTCGGTGACGACGTGCGTATAGTATCCCTTCATCAACTGGCTTCCTTGGCCATTGATGTTGAACTCGGTATCGAAATACTTGCCTTGTCCTTTGTGGGTAACAAACCAATCGAAACCAGCCCGAGGCTGATCGTTGTCTTCACCCATGTGATACTTCCCGATGTAAGCCGTTTCGTACCCGGCATCTTGCAAACGCTTCGGGAACGTCGCCGTCTCGTCCGGAAACTCGGTAAAGTTATTCGTGACGCCATGCGTGTGAGCATAAAGCCCCGTCAAAATCGAAGCCCGGCTCGGTGAACAAAGAGAAGTCGTGCAGAACGAATTGTGGAACAGAATCCCTTCCTCCGCCAAACGATCGATGTTCGGCGTTTTCACATGCTCGCTCCCCAGGCAGCCCACCGCATCAGGACGCAGGTCATCGCACAACACAAACAAGATATTCGGCCGCTGCGAGTCACCAGCTTTTTCGGCCGCCCATACCATTTGGCCAGATAAGATCAACAGAGTGGTCAGCAACCCAAGCAGATGTGTTCGGCAATAAAAACTCATATCGACTAGTCCTATGGGGCAGGGCAGTGATGGGGATGGCGATCTGTTACTAATTTGCGTCAAATCGTTAGAAAATTCCAGACGCACATGGCCAAAGCGTAGTAAAACGAACAGAAATCGGTCCCAAGACAGAAAAGCTCGACGAATTCAGGGTTCTGCTACCGCAGCGAGAACCAGCGTAACAGACGAACCAGTTAGGAACAGAAACTTGGAACGGGCGGGCGAATAAACAATAACGGCCAACCGACCAGAAAGAAAAGTCGCCAGATGATCGTAAGAGACTAAAACCCGCAGAAGTTAGGAGGGGTGTTCGAATGCAATCACCGTGGCGGTGAAACCAGGATGCCACTGGCAACTCGACGTAACGTTCGGCGCAGAACAACGCCGTATCCGCAAAGGACACGCCACCGTCCACTTCACGGACTCTGTCACCACCGACTTTCGGTAAGTTTCTTCCGAACTTTTTCGCTCCCCGATTGTCTTTCGGTGAACAAGTACAACTAAGGCAATTGGCTTTTAGAGAATTAATCATGCAGCTACCAATCGATAATTTGGGCGAACAGCGGGGCCATTTCTGATGGCGTGAACTGAGATTATCGGATTTGGTGACTGCAATTTCCCAAGGCCCGCTCGGTTCAAAGACCATTGAGCGGGCCTTTTTCGTTGGAATCGAGGGTAATAGAGCAATGGAAGCGATTCTGTTCATCGGCCTGCCGGGTTCGGGGAAGTCCTCGTTCTACAAAGAACGGTTCTTCAACTCGCACGTCCGAATCAGCCTCGATCTCCTCAAGACCCGACATCGAGAGAATCGGCTGCTTGAGACGTGTCTCGACACAGAGCAACGGTTTGTGATCGACAACACCAATCCGACCAAGGCAGAAAGGTCTCGGTTCATCGAGCGACTTGCATCCGTTCAAGTTCGATACAAGCTGATTGGGTACTACTTTGAGTCAAAGGTTGAAGATTGTCTGAATCGGAATGCCCAACGAAGTGAACGAGTTCCCGACGTCGCAATTTTATCCGCCGCTAAAAAGCTAGAGCTTCCGTCGATGAATGAAGGATTCGACGAGCTATTTTATGTCCGACTTACCGAAACTGGGTTTGTAGTCGAGGAATGGAAGAATGAAATTTGACGAACTCGACACGAAGATGCGGGTCTTTGAAACCTCCGCTGACTTTTGCGTACTACCGGGCATTTACATGGTTGCCCGACTAGATGGCCGCAACTTCACTCGGCTGACGAAGGAACACCGCCAATTTCAAGTTCCATTCGACGAGCGATTCCGAGATTTGATGGTGGCGACAGTGAAGTCTTTGATGACTTGCGGTTTTCGAGTCGTTTATGCCTATACCGAGAGTGAAGAGATTTCGCTCCTATTCCATCCTGAAGAACCGTCGTTCGGCAGAAAACTAAGGAAGTACAACTCGACGCTCGCCGGTGAAGCCAGTTCTCAATTCTCACTGAAATTGGGACAGGCAGCTACGTTTGATTGCCGCATCTCACAGTTGCCCAACCGTGAGCTTGTGGTGGATTATTTTCGTTGGCGAAACGAAGATGCTGCCCGGAATGCCTTGAATGCGTGGTGCTATTGGACGCTTCGCGAAGACGGCCAGAGTGAACAAGAGGCCACGAAGCGTCTGCTGGGCTTATCCGTGAGCCAAAAGAGCGAACTGTTACTTCAGTACGGAATCCACTTCAACGATCTACCGAACTGGCAGAAGCGAGGCATCGGCCTCTATTGGGAAGAGTTTGACAAGCCAGCGGTTAACCCAATGACCAGGCAGGAAGTGACCGCACGGCGGCGACGGGTTAAGGCAGAATACAATTTGCCGATGAAAGAAGCGTATAGTCAGTTCCTATACGAGATCGTCGAAAGAACATCCACCAAGCAATAGAGACAAGGATGAGTACGACAGAAAAACCTTTGTTGATTCTCGACGTCGATGAGACCTTGTTGTTTGCAACGGAAGAACCGCTCGCATGGCAACACGATTTCAGAGTTGGGCCGTACTACGTCTACCTGAGACCCTACCTAACTCAGTTCTGGGAAAAAAGTCGGCACGAATTTGAGTTGGCAGTCTGGTCGTCGTCTGGTGAAGATTACTTGTCCGCAGTCCTTGAGGTAATCGTTCCCGCTTACATCGAACTGTTGTTTGCTTGGAGTCGAGACCATTGTGTCCAACGTCTTGACCCTGAGACCAAGCAGCGATACTTCGTGAAGGATTTGAAAAAGGTTAAACGGAAGGGCTTCAATTTGGACCGAGTACTCATTGTCGATGATACGCCAAGAAAGGTGGAGCGAAATTTCGGAAATGCTGTGTATGTCAATTCGTTCTTTGGAGACCGAAACGACGATGAGTTAGTTAAACTCGCAGCCTACTTAACTTCGCTTCGTAGGCATTCCAACTTTCGGAACATTGAGAAACGACGTTGGCAAAATCAGGTTTGAGGTAAATCAATGACCACACTATTAATGTCTTCTCGCCCCACAGAAGACAACCAAGCTCTTTGGCGAGCCGCAATCAGCCGAGACTGGACGGTCGCCCGTGCCAAGGGAATTCGACTCCCTGAAATAGATGACGACGAAATCGTGCTCTATATCGAGTCGTTGTATGCACCGGCAATCGCTCAGGCAGTAGGTCGGCACTTGCTCAATGTCCCGGAGGATTGGCTGACGCAACTTCCTGAAGAACACCGAAAGCGAAACGTCTCTTTGACGACGTTAGGCGATGCTCGCACTGTTAAAAGACCTGTTTTTGTTAAGCCGCCCAACGATAAATCGTTTGCCGCTGAAATTTATGACTCAGGGCGATCACTTCCGAAAGAGTTCGATGACGACATGGCCGTGCTTGTGGCTGACCCTGTAACCTGGAAAGACGAATTTCGCTGTTTTTGTCTCGAAGAAAGAGTAAGAACGCTTTCCCCTTATCTACGGTCAGGGCAACATGCCAAGCTTTCCCAATACAAGGCAACCGAAGCCGAACGAACAGAAGTGACAGTACTTGTCGAGAACGTTTTGAAAATCACTAGTGAGCGAACACCTCGCTCGGTTGTCATCGATGTAGGGCAGATCCAAGGCAAAGGTTGGGCTGTCGTTGAGGCGAATGCCGCTTGGGGTTCAGGCATTTATGGTTGTGATCCTAACATCGTGTTGGATGTGCTACGTTGCGCTACGATTCAGCCTGAAATGGGAAACTGACTTCCTTTCGGTACAACACTTGTATCAGAAAGAATTACCTTATGCTTCTGTCGATTACCACAAACCATCAGCCTGCTACCGATCTTGGATTCCTCCTGCACAAGCACCCCGATCGGCTGCAAACGTTTGATCTCAGCTTTGGCAAGGCGCATGTGTTTTATCCCGAAGCTGCGGAAGATCAATGCACGGCCTGCTTGCTGCTGGATGTCGATCCTGTAGGAATGGCCCGAAGTAAAAACCGGAGCCGGGGGGACTTGCTCGGACATTACGTCAATGACCGTCCCTATGTCGCGTCCTCCTTCATGAGCGTAGCGATCTCGCAAGTTCTGGGAACGGCACTCGCAGGTCGCTGTAAGGATCGACCAGATATGGCGAATACGCCGCTACCCTTGGAGACCCGAATCGATGTCCTTCCGGTACGTGGAGGCGAGCGGTTTCTGCATCAATTGTTTGAGCCTCTGGGATACACCGTGGAAGCCGAGCCGTATCCGCTCGACGAGCAATTTCCTGAGTGGGGAAGCAGCCCTTACTATTCCGTGACCATTCGAGGCACAGTCACGCTCTCGAACCTGCTGACCCACCTGTACGTTCTAATCCCGGTGTTCGACAACGAAAAGCACTACTTCGTGGGCGAAGACGAATTAGAGAAACTTCTCGCCAAGGGAGACGGGTGGCTGGCTTCGCATCCCGAGAAGGAGCAGATCACTCGGCGATATCTGAAACATCGCTTCGGGCTTTATCGTCAAGCATTGTCTCGCTTGATTGATGTGGAGGAAGTCGAAACAACCGCTGAAGAACATGATGCTCCAGCCAAGGAAGAGTTGCTGGAACGCACGATGAGCCTGAACGATCAGCGCCACGGTGCGGTACTGGCTGCCCTCAAGGCGAGTGGCGCTCGAACAGTGCTCGACCTTGGCTGCGGGGAGGGAAAGCTGCTGCGAGATTTGCTCAATGAGCAGCAATTTGAGCAAATTGTCGGGATGGACGTGTCGATCCGTTCGCTGGAAATTGCACAGAAACGTCTGAAGTTGGACCGCCTGCCAGAGCGACAAGCGGATCGGTTGAAGCTCATGCATGGATCGTTGATCTATCGAGATCGGCGACTGGAAGGATTCGATGCGGCAGCCCTGGTCGAAGTGATCGAACATCTCGATCCGCCTCGGCTTTCCGCCTTGGAACGTGTCGTGTTTGAATTCGCCCGGCCCAAGACGATTGTACTGACGACTCCCAACCAAGAATACAACGCAATGTGGGAGACGTTGCCAGCAGGTCAGTTTCGCCACTCCGATCATCGTTTCGAATGGACGCGGCCAGAGTTCCAAAACTGGGCGAACCGGGTCGCTGAAGAACACGGCTACGCAGTGCGGTTTCTGCCCATTGGACCAGAAGACGAGAAGGTGGGGTCGCCGACACAGATGGGCGTGTTCGCGAGGAAGAGCGAGTGATCGTTTCTTACGAACGCTTCACTACCGTGTTTCCGGCAGACAACCAATTGGTAACCTAACATCTCAACACTCGCTATTCAGTCGCTCGCCAGATGAAAATCAAGATCCCCAAATTATCCCTCGTCGTTCTCATTGGCCCTAGCGGTTCCGGTAAGAGCACATTTGCGCGCAAGCATTTCTTACCTACCGAGGTGCTTTCGTCCGACTACTGCCGTGGACTTGTCAGCGATGACGAAAACAATCAAGAGGCAACCACCGATGCGTTTGAGGTGTTACATTACGTCGCCGCCAAGCGCCTCGCTCGTGGGATGCTGACGGTGGTGGATGCCACCAATGTGCAGCCCGAGGCTCGTCGTCCGTTGGTGCAGCTTGCCCGGCAATTTCATGTTCTCCCCGTTGCCGTTGTATTGAACATGCCGGAGCAGGTCTGCCATGAGCGGAACCGAGATCGAGACGACCGTACCTTCGGCCCGCACGTCATTCGGCAGCAGCGATCCCAACTGCGCCGCAGCGTGAAAGCTCTCAAGCGGGAAGGATTTCGCCACATCTTTGTGATGGACTCCGCCGAGCAGGTTGAAGCGGCATCCATCGAGCGTGTCCCGCTTTGGAATGATCGCAAGGATGAGCATGGCCCGTTCGATATTGTCGGCGACATTCACGGCTGCTGCGATGAACTGGAAGCCTTGCTACAGGAACTCGGCTACCGTGAAAGCTGCGTAGTTCCCGGTGGCTCGTCTCTGGTCAGCGGTACGGTTCTCGCACATCCAGAGGGCCGTAAGGCTGTCTTCGTTGGTGATTTGGTGGATCGAGGGCCTCGAGTTTTGGACACGGTGCGACTCGTCGCAAGAATGGTTGCATTTGGCAGCGGAATCTGCGTTCCGGGCAACCACGACATGAAGCTGCTACGGAAACTGAATGGTAAAAACGTTCAGATCACCCACGGGCTGGCGGAAACTATGTCCGAGATCGAGGCGTTGCCCGAAGATGTCCAGCAGCCGTTTCGTAAAGAGCTGGCTCAGTTCCTCGACGGCCTGGTCAGTCATTATGTTCTCGATGATGGCAAACTGGTGGTGGCCCACGCTGGAATGAAGGAGGAGTACCAAGGCCGAGGTTCCGGCAAGGTGCGGGAGTTTGCCCTTTATGGAGAAACGACCGGTGAAACGGACGAATTCGGTTTGCCGGTTCGATCCAACTGGGCCGCCGAATATCGAGGTTCGGCGATGGTAGTCTACGGGCATACGCCGGTACCGGAACCGGAGTGGTTGAACCGTACTGTCAACGTCGATACGGGTTGCGTCTTCGGTGGCAAGCTGACGGCGCTGCGTTATCCCGAACAGGAGTTCGTTTCCATCCCGGCGAAGCAAACCTACTGCGAACCGGCCCGCCCCTTTTTGCCGCAAGATCAATCCCCATCTGCCTTGTCCGCACAGCAAATCCACGATGACATTCTGGATGCCGAGGACCTATTGGGAAAGCGGATTGTCTCGACCCGGCTTCAACACAATGTCACCATCCGAGAGGAGAATTCCACAGCCGCCTTGGAAGTAATGAGCCGCTTTGCTGCCAATCCCAAATGGCTGATTTACTTGCCGCCTACCATGTCCCCTTGTGAAACATCGCAGGAACCGGGGCTCTTGGAACATCCGGCGGAAGCATTTACCTATTTCCGTAGTCAGGGTGTTCCGCAAGTTGTGTGCGAAGAGAAGCACATGGGTTCCCGAGCCGTTGTTGTGATTTGCCGGGATGAAGAGGCTGCTCAACAACGATTCGGTGTCACCGATGGCGAGACAGGTATTGTCTATACTCGAACGGGACGCCGATTTTTCAACGATACCGAGTTGGAATCACGACTGATCGACCGACTGCGCTCGGCGATGACTTCCGCTGGATTCTGGGAAGAATTCGATACCTCGTGGGCATGTTTCGATTGTGAATTGATGCCGTGGTCAGCGAAGGCTCAGGAATTGCTGCGTTCGCAGTATGCAGCCGTAGGAGCGGCGGGTAGCGCCGCTTTGCCCCGAGCTATATCCGCCTTGGAAACGACATTCCAGCGACTTGGGAACGAAGACGGGAAGCAGAATCACCCCGAGTTGGCCCAATACAAGGATCGGCTCGATAATGCTACCGCCTTCGTTGCTGCCTATCGCCAATACTGCTGGCCAGTGCAATCCCTTGACGACCTCAAGTTGGCACCTTTTCATTTGCTGGCAACCGAAGGACGTGTTCATATCAATCAAAATCACGTTTGGCATATGCAGACGCTGGCCAAGATTTGCCAAGAAGACAATAAAATGCTCCTTGCGACCAACTTCAAGGTGGTTGATGTGACCGATCCTCTTGAGGTGAACGAGGGCGTAACTTGGTGGGAATCTCGTACCCGTCAAGGAGGTGAAGGCATGGTCGTGAAACCACTTGACTGGATCGTTCGAGGCAAAAAAGGGTTGGTCCAGCCTGCTGTGAAATGTCGTGGCAAGGAGTACCTGCGAATCATTTATAGCCCTGACTACGATTCAGACGTCAACCTCGCTCGTCTGCGAAGTCGCAGTTTGGGACGCAAGCGTTCTTTGGCCCTTCGTGAATTTGCACTGGGCATTGAATCGCTGGAACGTTTTGTACGTAGGGAACCGCTTCGACGAGTTCACGAGTGTGTATTCGGCGTGCTCGCATTGGAAAGCGAACCTGTCGATCCGAGATTGTAAACGGGCTTGTTGAAAGTGAATGTATAAAAAGGAAACACGGGGCATGGATATCCATACCTTTGCGACTGACGGCAACCAAGAAGGTGTTCTCGCAGAACTCGAAAAGGGTATCTTTGTCGATAGCCGTAACGAGAAGGGATACACGCCGTTGGCCTGTGCCGCCAAAAGCCCACATGCCAGCGTGGACTTGCTTCGTTTACTGATCGACGCAGGAGCAAACATCCATGCGAAGGTTGGAGAATCCCAACGGCAACCACTTGCCCTAGCTGCATGTTCTGGAAGTCTAGAAAAAGTTCAGGTTCTTCTCGATGCTGGGGCCGACATCAACGCTGAGTCTCCCAGTGGGTACACGGCTCTCCTCCATATCATGTTCCGTCTTCATGATAACGAAATGCTGCTCCCAATGGCCGAGTTCTTGGTGCAGCATGGAGCCGTCATGGACTGTGAATCCCAATATCGGGAGTCGCCCCTTAGCGCCGCTTACCTACGACGACGTTGGGATGTAGTCCGATTTCTGCTGGATGCCGGTGCTGATCCTAGCCCACTTCGCTGGTCGAAATTATTGGAAGCGGTCGCTCTGGGAAGTTGCCATGACGTCAAAGAACTCTTGCGAGTCCCTGGTGCACTCCAGCAGCGAGATCGGTTTTCTCGAACACCTTGGTTATTGGCTGCGTTTGTTGGCCACCTCGACAAGGCTCGCCTAATTCATGCAGCGGGGATCGATGTGAACGAGATTGGCCAATGCGGAGAGACAGCGTTGATGACATCTGCCTCCATTGGCAATCCCGAAATGATCAAGTGGCTCATCGGTGTTAAAGTCGATTTGGAATTGGCTGACGAATTTGGCCAAACAGCTTTGACGCAAGCGGTACAGTTCGGCCACGCCGATTGCGTCGAGATATTGCTGGCGGCAGGGGCCGACCCGTCTATCACGAACGAGTACGGAGACAAGCCTATTACATTAACGACGAGTGAGGAAGTTGTCCGTGTACTCGTGGAAGCAGGTGAAGACATTGGCGACGTAAGCACGGAAATGCGGCGAATTCTGATCGGACTTGAGGGGAGTTCCACGCTAAGAGTCAGCAAGTCTGAGTATCAGGAAGGCTGCCAACGAAGGTTCGGAAGCTCAAACCCCGAAACAATGGATGTTCCCTTTTGGCAGGAAATGATACGAACTGGTATCCCCGCCTATGAGAGTAAGTCCCAATTCGGTGATCTCTATGAAATGACCTGCGTGTGGTGCTTCAACCGCTTTGGCGCATCCTTCACTGCCTTGCCTGATGGTCGCTATGTGCAGATCGGAGGAGAACACGAAGATTACTACGACCCCGACTTCTGTATCTACAACGACGTGGTGGTCTTTCAGGGAGATGGAAACTTCACCATTTATGGATATCCGCAGGAAGTGTTTCCTCCCACCGATTTCCATTCGGCCACACTTGTTGGAAGCGACATCTACATTATTGGCGGATTGGGGTATCACGGATCACGCCGATTCGGGACTACGCCCGTCTATCGACTGAACTGCCACACATGGCATATGGAACCTGTTACCTCAACCGGTGCGTGTCCGGGGTGGATTTACAAGCACAAGGCAACTCTTTCAGAGGCAGGGAACATCACAATCCGAGGAGGGACAATCGCCATTGCACAAGATGGCGTCGAAGACCATGTAGAGAATAATGAGGTGTTCCAGCTAGACCTAACCTGCATGACTTGGACTCGGTTTGCAGCAGAACCATAGCTCTTATTGATGTCTCCGCAGGTAATCCAACATGGCTACGGACCGATTGGCCACGAATCTGGGGCTTCCGTTGGTCGCCCCTGTTGGATTGATGGCGCAGACCTCAATAATTGCCCGCAGACAGACGGCATATTGCCGCCCCTGCGATTTCCGGGTGCGCAAAGTCCCACTAGGGCAAATCGATGTGCATGAAGCGCGTTTGGCGTATGGTGACTTGAAGGTCGATACCAAGCTCGGGCCGATGAAGAAAATTGCGCGGACGATTCAATCGTGCTTAACAAACGTGGTCCACTACTGCCCGCACAGCATCACCCCTGCGGTGGGTTGAAATTGCCTCCATGAAAATGCCGGATGGACGTTAACTTTACCATGGAACCGTCCTCCCCCTTTTCTCGATTGCTATTCGACCGTTGTGTTCGGTATCGCTTTCTTAAGTTCCTCGATGCCCTCGGGGGTTATTTTCGTGTCGCTAATCATTAGACGCTGCAATTGAGGCATTTTTGACAAGTGAGTGATGGCCTTGTCTGAGATAGGACAGTCGCATACCGATAATGATTTAAGACTCCTTATGTCGATGAGATGCTGCAAAGCCTCATCCGAAACCGTTGTTGCGGTGAGCGAGAGATGTTGCAACGGAGAAGATTGTCCAAGGTATTTGAGTCCATCCCCTTGAATTGGAGTTCCATTGAGGTGCAGGCGACGTAGGCGTCTCAAACGGCCAATCTCTTGCAAGCCAGTGTCGCTGACCTCGCTATCCAATACCAGTAGCGATTCAATCGGTAGTTTCCTTAGATGCTTGAATCCGTCACCTTCAATCCGGGTAGAGCACAACGTTAACAAATGCAGTTTCTTCAGATTTTGAAGATGACGCAAACCTTCGTCGGTAACGCGTGAATAATCCAATCGCAATATCTCGAGCGCCGTGTTGGTTGAAAGGCACTTAAGCGCCTCGTCGCTTACCTCAATCGGCTGGTCCGGCACCAAAGATAATCGGCGAAGATTCTTAAATTGCGCCAGCTGACAGACCTGTGTATCGGTAATGCTCGACGAAATACCAATATCCAAGTGTGATAAACGCCTCAATAAGTCGATTCGCCGAGTGAGCTCATTGATTAATTCCGAATCGAAACCGTCGAGTGCAAGAGATACTTCCCCCTTTTCCAATGCCTTCGGCAAGACATTCAAAAGTGCCTTTAAATCATCCTCCGTCTGGTCATAACATTTAATGTCAATGGTGCCATCTTTTTCCATCACCGCTAAAGCACCCGCATTGGCTAATGCATTCTGCAAGATCGGAGAAATACCTTCTTGAGCGTATGAGATGTTCGCCAACGCACCTTCAAGAAGGAATGCAATGACACAAAGTCGATAAGCAGTAGGGGGCATGGCATCGATCCTTTTATTGATGTCTGCGCTCGTAATCCAACATACAACAGGCCGATTTGCCGCGAATTCGGGGCTTACGCTGGTCGCCCCTATTGGATTGATGTCGCAGACCTCAATAGTATCGGGGGTAAAACGCAACCGCTTATGCGAAGATAAAATTCCTACGTAACAATTCAACGTTACTTGCGGCACTCGTCAACGCGCATCTTATTCCGCTCTGCCGCAAATGTGGCGAATCCTCTGGAAGCCAGCGAACCAGCACTCAGACTCGCCTGTATTTATGGTTTGCCCCAGATAATTCGTAATAGGGTCGCCGTCGGAAGCTTTGCCTGATGATTTCGACCGCTGATTGGCGCGAATGGCTCCTTTGAACGAAAGTCCACAGGGCGAAGTTGGGACAAATGGCTCACCCGCCTTACTGTACTCTAATTATTCCACTGCTTGCAATTTGTGATTTCATGAGAGCCTCCCAAGAAGTTGGAGTTCTGTTGTCCTTAATAATGCCTAGCCACAGCTTTTTCTGAAGTGTCCCCCATTTGTCGGTGCGATTGCCGTGAGTGTCACCAGTCGTCCATCGTCAATCTGCCCTGGTCAGGGTAAAGTGCAAAATGACCATGCCGACGAGCATGGAGGAGTGTGTTTCTGGGAAAAAAGCTCCGCTATCTCGTTAGTCATCCGTGGCAAACGGCAAGGGAGATCGGCCAAATCAACTCGGCTAGAACATCCATACAAATGAGCGGAGGCGACAAGACACCGTTAGAACGTTTTTGCACAGGTCTTTCCGACCGGCTAACATCAGATCCCGCGGTTTTTGCGGGCTACCGACCCTGCTCGGACTGAATCGTAAACAGCTGAAGTGATTCGCTAGCCGACTTTCATGGCAAGGCGGAAAGCGGTTCACACAACAGGTTTCAAAGCCCTCGCCAAACGAAGTTTGATTAGCGGTTCCGTCGCTGGCACAATCACGCATAGTCGCTATCAGAGGCTATCGGTTTGATCGCCCTGTTGTGTTTCTGGCTGCCCTTACACAAAGGCGTTTCGGCGTGGCTTTCTCAAGCGTTTCAGTTGGAGACCCAAGCCCATGACTACTTCACTTATTCCATGAGATGGCCCGAAGGAAAAAAAAGGAGAAGTTGAAGACCAACTCGATACAAGCGAGCAGCAACTCTTGATGATCTAATTAAGCAACAACAGCATCGCCAGGAATACCTACGTCAGTTCCGGCTCCGGTCGTGTCCCGGTTGTGGTGAGACCGATCCATTCTAGCCTGTCGGCTGAGCGAACCCCATTTTCCATCAGCGACGAACAATGATATGCGATGCCATCGGTCGGTCAGCCTTGCCGTTCGTTTGCCCACCGACTCGGCGGTCGAAATCGGAAGAGTTTGTTCGGTCCCGGCGCCGCTTCGACACGCAAGGGGTGCGTTCGGAGCCTCGTGCTGAAACGCAGGCTGTCATTCACAACCTGACCAAGGACACGCCCGCGAATGGCACGTAGTTCTGATGTAACGTGCTGCTCTGAATCGACATAGATCAAAAAAGCCTCGCTTGCGTAGACGGAGTTGTCACACACCCATCTTTGGCAAGGAGGTCTCAGAACGTCATTTTATAGCGATGGACGGTTTCGTCAGCAAGTGCGGTTTCCGCGTCAACAGTTTGCGCAAGACGGTAAGTTGCCTTCCACCGATGTGCTGTCTGAGGCAACGATATCACATGCTTTGGAAGCACTGGAATTTGCTTGGCTGGATCGGATCTACACTCCGCTTGTGATTCTTTGGGGTTTTCTCGGCCAGGCATTGAGCCATGATCATTATTGTCGGGCGGCCGTCGCTCGGAAGACAGGCCAAAGTTGGATGACCATGCCGATCAGGGTTGGCTTTGGAAGGATCGCCGCGTCCTGGCCTACTATGCATCGACCGTCTCGATGCCTAATACGGTCGACAATCAACAGCCTATCCACAACCTCATTCGAACCATCATCGCTCAGGCGGCATCAAGAAAGAAGATCGAGCTACGCACGATCAGCTTCAAAAGAACCGTCCAAACCCTGGAAGCATTTAAGCAGGTAATGGCTACGAAATGCCAGCAAAGCATTCATCCATCTCACTTTTTCGAACAGTTGCTCGAAGCGGTCGCTACGCACCGTGTGGCCGACCGTCCCGGTCGCTTCGAGCCCAGGCAAAGACTATGACGACAGAAGAAATACGACTGTGCGACGAAGCCAAGACACGAAGTCAAACGTGAAATCCTGAAACGACTTGTGTAGAACTTCGTGCCATTCGACACGCCCACCTTACGCACTTTCGGTCCGCCGGAACTAGGCCTCGAACGCAAGGGACGTTCAGTAGTCGGTTTGATCGCGCGAGTTCAGTTCTAGGCTTCAACGCTCGCGGTTTGTTCCTAGGAAGGCGAATCGCAGCGATCTCGAGCGGTTCTAGCGGAATCTACTCGAGCAGTAGCCGCACAGCGGTCAGTCAACTCGTAAATTAGGGTCGACGAGAAACAACCACTCAGCCGTCTTTCTTCTCGTGACGGTACCGGCTGAGGTCGGACGACTTCCGACGAACTTCGTGATTGCGGCCCGTGCAGATCAATCTGGCAGACTCCGGGACATCGCCGTAGCGAGTTGAGATTCTCCTCGATGGCGACCAGCGAATCCGCGTGGGACCGAGCTTAAGGAACAGTCTTTGAGGGACGTAGTGGTGGCGTGAATCAGCATCATTGCTGGGGCGGAGCCTTCCGTTCCAACCGTCTTCTGCGTACTGCCCACGGGCAAGCGGCACGAGTTCGACGGGGTGATGCGAATGGCCCAAAATCATGTCTCGCAGAATATACCGAGAGTTCTTGTTGCACGAGCATGCTAGCCGCCATATCATATGTCATCCCTTTAGGGGGATGCGTGGTGTCCGTACGGGGTGCATGCAACAGTTGATAGGGATAGCGAAGTGGGTGTAGAAAATCAAATTAGAGCGGAATCGGAATGCCTGTCATCCAGCGAAATCGATGAACTGTGGAAACTATTCAGTGCGATCCACACCATCTGGGGCAACGACACGGCTTGCCGAGTGGAAGACATGGCAAGTCGATGGCGAGAATTCATTGAGCTAAAGGTTTCTGAAACGCCGTCGTACCTCAAGCGATATACAGCAGCCTGCGATCTACTCTCGGATTTGCGAGCTTCGCATGGGGATGGACTCTATCAGTACTTGCTCGTCGATGGCGAGCTACATCGCCAATCCGATCCCGGCTTGGTCAATCTCAAACGGAATGTAATTGATGAGTTCATTCTTGTTTATGTGAGTTCCGGCGGTTTCCGCAGCTTTGGCGGCAAAAACTACACCGGGTTCGTTTCCGGTTCGCGCTTCCGTTCCCAGCGTACTTATCGAACTTACGAGGACGCATGATGACCAAGAACGGGAATGAGTTTGACTACGTCATCATTGGCTCCGGTGTTGCAGGCGCGATTGTCGCCATGCGTTTGCTTGAGGCTAATCCCAAAGCGTCCGTTGCGGTCGTCGAGGCCGGCAAACGCGTTCCTTTGAAAGACCGTCGCAAATGGTGGGACTTCGTGTCAACGGGCGTGAACCCATACGACGACTACCACGATCTGCCGATTGAATCTGAGAACCAGTCTGTCGGCAAAGAACCGTGGACGTTTCAAGAATCACGGCTGATGGGGCGTGGCGGATCGACCGTACACTGGGGCGGTTGGGCGTTGCGGTTCAAAGAAGAAGACTTCGAAACTTGCTCGCGCACCGGACGCGGTGCAGATTGGCCGATCGCTTATCAAGACCTGGAATCCTATTATGACAAAGCCGAGCACCTGCTTGGCGTCTCGGGACAGGCGAGCGATTCCCGTGGCAACGTAGTGCCTCCGAGAAAGAGTGACTACCCGCTCGATCCGTTCCCTTTTGTTGAAGCCGACCGTCCATTGATTCATGCGATGGAACGTTTAGAAATCGGCTACGGACATATGCCGATGGCACGCTTTCGCATGTGCATGACTACCGGCACCTGTCGTTACTGTCCGTTCGGAGCCAGATTCACCGCAGCCTACCTGTTAGACGAAATCGAATCGAATCCTCAATACACAAACTTCAGGTACTTCGATCAATCGCCGTGCGAACGACTTCTAACCGAGAAGAAAAACCGCGTTCACGCGGCCGAGGTTTTCTCCACCAAATCCGGTAAACGCATAACGCTCGAAGGTAGCCATTTCATCGTCGCCTCGGGAGCCTACGAATCCCCCAAACTTCTTCAGCGATCAATCGCAGATAATTGGCCTAAAGGAATCGGTAACGATCGAGACCTCGTTGGCCGCTTCCTCATTTCGCATCCGTTTCTACACGTCCGAGCCGAACTGCCATCGAACGCGAACCGTTGGAATCAGGAACTCGACTTTCCAACTTTGATGTCACGGCACTTCGACACGCCCGAGCAACAAGCCTATGGCAAGCTTTTTTTATTCAAGGACCGCAGTCGCCCCAAAGTCGATCTTGCTGGCATGATGATCACGGGAAAAACAAGAGCCCAGATCGAACGTGCAACCATGGGCCCAATGGAAATTGAATTGCAAGGATTCATGGAGGAGTTTTCGATCCTTGATAACCGCGTCAGTCTTGGTGCCAACTGTAATCGAATCGGCCTGCCGCAGACGAAAGTCGACTTTTCTCGTGAATTTGACTTTACCGATCGAGCCGCAACACGCCTAGATATTATGCAGCGCATCGTCCGCGAGACCGGCGCAAAGATTACGAAAGCCGCCGTGCGAGCCCAGCGTGGCGACCATTCTGCGAGTACCTGTCGCATGGGCGATAGCCCCGCGACCAGCGTTGTCGACCGCGACCTGCGAGTCCACGATGTCGAGAACTTGTGGGTCTGTTCCAATGCCGTCTTCCCAAGCGGCGCCGCCGTCAACCCGACGCTCACGCTATCCGCACTCTCGCTGCGTCTTGCCGACAAACTGATTCACGACGGAGACGTAGCATGAGCGATAATCGCATCACAGAGCTTGCCCAAACGAATATAGGTGACTGTGACCTTGAGTGGCTCAAGCAGGCCTTGCAGTCCGCCATCGAACTCGAATTCTTCACCATCCCGCCATACCTGATGGCGTTTTGGTCTGTGAAGGATCATCGCCATCCGGTCGCCGTCGCCATTCGCGAAGTGCTTGTCGAAGAGATGCTGCACATGTCGTTAGCGTGCAACATGCTGGCGTCAATCGGCGGCACTCCCCGCATTTTCGATTCCAAGGTGATTCCTCGATATCCATCCCCGATGCCTGGCGGCGTGAAGCCGTTGTTGAGTGTTTCGCTACAGGGACTTTCAAAACAAGCGCTCGGCGTGTTCATGAAGATCGAAGAGCCTGAAACAGATATCGCTCACCTTGAAACTGTCCGACAAAAAGAAAACTTTGCTCGGATTGGAGAGTTTTACGACAAAATCAAGCTAGTCTTCGAGAACGTTGATCCCCCGTTCAATCGCGAGGGGCAAATCGAAGCCTACTTTGGCGAGTCGCAACAGCCTAACGGCAAGTACATTCCCAAGAACATTGGCTCCATCGAAGATGTCGAAGCCGCCATCGACCTGATCAAGGATCAAGGCGAAGGCACATCTGAATCCGTCAAGGATGACGAGACCGATGAACTGGCTCACTACTATCGCTTCAAGGAAGTCGCAGTCGGTCGCAAACTGATCCAAGCCGACGACGGAAGATGGGTTCATCAAGGTCCCGAAGTCCACCTGCCCGACTGCTGGCCCGTCGCAGAAATCCCGCCTGGCGGCTATCAGCAAGATGAGGTTCCCGCCGAAATTTGGGACAAGATGCTCCAATTTGATCTTGCGTACACTCGAATGCTCAAGCATCTGGCGCTAGCTTGGTCGACAAGCAGCCACGCCTCACTCAACCAAGCAATCGCCACCATGATGGCCGACCTGCCTCGATTGGCAATCGAGATTATGCAGGTCCCAATCCACAATCAACCGTTCAACTATGGCCCGTGTTTCCGCTTAGTCGACGAGGAGTCAGACTGATGGGCTTCCATGTCGAAATCAACTCCATCCTTCGCAGCGACGAATACACTGGCCTCGCTATTGGTGAAATCCGTGCGTTTCGCAAGTCCGGCAGTCGTGTGTTCTTTGACGATATTCCAATCTGGCTAACAAAATCCGATTGGACAGCATTGGCTGAAATCCAAGTCATCAGTCAATCGCGAACTCCCACCGAAGTAAAAGGCGAGTTTCAAGTCCTACACGTTTACGGCGGTAAAGAACAAGTGCGAGTCACCGAGATGTTTCGCCGTATGTACGCTGACGGAGGTGATCCGTTCATCTACGTCCTGATGTCGCCCGAAGTCCTGAAGAAATCGGCAGTCCAGGGAGTCTACGCACCAAAATCACTGGATACCGAGGATTTCATACACGCATCACCGATAGGTCAGATCACGCGACTTGCCAATAAATACTACTGCGACAACGACACCATCCACGTCGCGGTCGTCCGCAAAAGTCGTGTCACCGCACCTATCAAATGGGAACCAGCCACCGGAGGTTTGTACCCACACATTTACGGCAAACTCAACATGGACGCCGTCGAACAAACCTTCACATTCTTTAAAAACGAAGAAGGTAAGTACCAAGTCGACATTTGAAATGCAGCTATTTTCAAAACTATCCGTTCACCACAAAGGCACGCTATCTCATGGAGAAAACCATCACGCCCGACGAGCATGCAAAACGTTTGCTCCAGTACGTGAATTCCATCGCCGGCGATACGCCGATGGAGGAATTTGTCGACTTCATCGCTGACGACGATGGTCTTGAAGGAGTGAGTACGAAGCGAATCAAGAAGGCAGAAGAAGCGGCCATGCGCGCCGTACAGGGCAAGTCGGTCTCCGCCGAAGGCCTTTACCACCTCGAAGCCATCGTGCATCGCAAGAACCGCCCCTCGCACCGAATTTATGGCAAAAAGTTTGATCCGTTTCCTGGCGAATTCAATTTCATTACCAAGGATCCCAGGACGCTGAAGCGAATCCGGAACACGTTTCCGGCCGTTGGGCGAATCGACATCACCGATCTTTCGACTTACGCCGGCACCGGATTCGTTGTCGGCCAAAACCTCGTGATGACAAACCGTCATGTCGCGATGGAATTCACGATGGGGGTTGGCAGAGGCAAACGAGTCAAGATCTTTGACCTTCGAGCGGAAGTCGATTTTGACGACGAGCCAAGCTTTGAACAGGAAGATGGATTCGTTCTACACGAGTGCGTCATGGTCCATCCATATTGGGACATGGCGTTGTTCAAGGCCGACCTGCCCGACATCGAACCGCTTCGGTTGTCAACGACCACTTATCCAACGCTCCGCAAACGCAAACAAGCAATCGTCGCGGTCGGTTACCCCGCCTTTGATGATCGAAACGGGGTAAAAGCCCAAAAAGAAATCTTTGGCGACCAGTACGAAGTCAAACGAATCGCTCCTGGACGCGTATCGAATCAGAAACGCCAAGTAAGCTCGAAATGGCTCTCAAGCCCTGTCGCGGCGCTCACGCACGACGCATCAACACTCGGCGGCAACTCGGGCTCTGCCATCATCGATGTCGAAAGCGGGACCGTCGCCGCTCTCCACTTTGGCGGCAAATATCTTATCGAAAACTATGGCGTTCCCGGATACGAACTCGCTCGTGATCCCCGCGTCGTTGACGCCGGAGTCTTGTTCGCGCCCGGGGTCCCTGACCCGAATCTGGACCTCGAACCCTATTGGGAAAACACCGAATCGCCATCCGACGACCAAAGCGAATCCGACTACCGACAGTATCAACGCAACCCTGCCCGGAGCCACCAGATGAAAACCAACCCGAAAGACGTAACCTTCGAGGTTCCCTTACACATCACCATTTCGCTCGGCCGCCCCGGAACCGGCAATGTCTATCACATTGGGCCAGTTCATGACCCTGGCGACGGAAATGGAGCGACAGACGTTGTCGGCCAAGGTGGCGACGACGAATTCGATATCGGCGAAAGCAAGGGGGGCGGATACGACCATAAATTTCTCTCCGAAACCGTTCCAACGCCCAAGCTGTCAAAGAAGTTCGCCAAGGACGCATTTAAGCACAATGGCTCGCATCTGATTCACTACACACATTTCTCGGTTTGCCAAAGCAAGTCGCGATCCTTGCCACGTTTTGTCGCTTGGAATATCGATGGCAGCAATATGAAACAGCTTTCACGCAAAGGCATCCGATTTATCCGTGATTCCCGCGTACCTGCGGAATATCAGGCGGGCAATGAACTCTACAAAAACAACGCATACGATCGAGGCCACGTCGCCCGCCGCGCCGATCTCAACTGGGGACCACTCAAAGAAGCCAAGGCTGCCAACCGCGACTCATTCTTTTTTACCAATATGACCCCGCAACACGAAGCGTTCAATCAGTCCGCCAAAGGCGGTCTTTGGGGTGAACTCGAAAACGCCGTCTTCGAGGACTTGAATGTTGACAAGCTAAAAGTCTCCGTCATGGCCGGGCCCATTTTTCGAGACACCGACAAAACTTACCGAGATGTCAAAATTCCCGATGACTTTTGGAAGCTAATCGCCTTCCACGACGAAGACGATGACGAATTCAAAGTCGCCGCCTACATTATCAGCCAGGGGGACTTGGTTTTTACTGAAGGTCGAGTTGATGACGAATTCCATCTTTATCAAGTGTCGCTTAGCAAGCTTGCCGAAGAGACTGGCCTCGACTTCGACGAACTTACGCAACACGATTCGTTTGATTCTTCGACTGAAGCGGTCTTTGGGAGCGGATTGCGAGAGGTGGGATCCCGAAGTCAATTAGTCTCGCAAACCGAAAAATAGTTGAGTTCGCGTACTAGAACCGGCGGAGGAATACCAAAATGGAAATTCACGTTGTCCTAGCAATCGCAGATTCTGACCTGCGTTCCAAATGGAAAGAACTTTGCAAGTCACGAGTTACGACGCCACACTATGACATTACACTACTTCAAGCATTCAGTTCGCTAGCTGACGCCGTTAATGCTGTGCAACAACAAGTGTCCGGCTTTACGACAGTAGGAGTCATCATCGTTTCAGATCAACTTACGCCATCGGACGCAGCAAATCAAAGTGAAGTCAACGAAGTGATCTCAGAACATCTCGATGACCTTCCTGTAGCAACATTGGGACTTGGCGAAAGGGAACTTTGGATCACGGACATTGACCAGGTAATTTCACGAACAGCCACTTATAGTGTCTGCGTAGAAACCTTGAAGCGACTTTTCCAAAAACTCGAGTATCTCCTTCCGCCAACAAATCGCAAAACCGATACGCTTAGTCACTACGAAGTTCGTCCACTACAGACGTTAGATGAGTTTCGCAAGGCGCTTAAACTTCGCCATGAAGTATATGACATCATGGGCTACCTCAGCGAAGCGTACTACAGAACGGGATCGAAGCTCGAACTCAATTGGTGTGACAGTTTCTCACAACACTACGGAGTTTTTACGGAAAGCAAGGCTGGAGGTTCGGAATTAATCGCGACTGGCCGGGTCGTACTCACGGACGACAACCCCGAGCTATCTGTCGGTTGGGTGAACTCACTAATAAAAACCAACCGCTTGCTCCGCAGATATATTGAGAGCCAGCAAGATGCTCTTGCGCGGTTTCGGTTGCCAGCGTTTGAGGCGTTTTCATTACAAGAAGAACTCGGGAAGGCATTTGACACCCAAGTGTGGGGCGAACTCAGTCGCATCATCGTAAGAAGAGAATGGCGAGGTTATGGCGTGTCTAAGAATCTTATCAGATTCATTATGGATGACATGGCTTCGAGGAAAGTAAATGGCTGCTTACTTGAATGTCTCGGTCTGCACATGCCACTTTACAAACAACATGGGTATCGATCCATCGGGCAACGAGGTGAGAGCTTTGGAATTGGAAAAACGATGGTTGGAATGCGGGCGGATGCACCTTTCCAATCCGCGTGCAAGAAAGGAATATTGAGGGCGCAGTAAAATGACCGAGTTAAAAAAACCGACCATGTTTATTGGCTCCACTGTCGAAGCATTGGCGATCGCTCGAGAGATACAGGAAGGGCTTGATTATGTGTGCAGGGGTCGATGCTGGGATCAAGGCATTTTTGGTCCATCCGAGTTTTCGCTTCAGGCTCTTACAGAACATGCAGAAGAATTTGACTTCGCAGTATTGGTATTGTCAGCCGACGATGTCGTTAACAGCCGGGGTGAGAACCAGCGTGCCCCCCGTGACAACATTGTTTTCGAGCTTGGCCTATTTACTGGAGTGCTTGGGCGAGAACGAACCTTCATGCTCTGTGAGAGAGGAGATAAAGTAAAGATACCCAGTGATCTTGCTGGCGTAACTCCGATTACGTTTGAAAAAGATGAGGACAATCTGACGGCATCGCTAGGGGCTGCATGCCATCAGTTGATTAAGGCGATAAAAAAGCACGGGAGCCGAGATGCCAAATATCAGATTGCGAATGCGGACGCTCCCACGTCGTCAAGTGAAACAGACATAGATAGATTAGTCGAAGAGCATTATGAAATCACCGGCATGAATGCTCCTAAGGCAGGATTGGACAGTTGGCATAAAACTATTGTTCCGGTTCTTCGACAAAGTACATATTATACAACGCCGACATATTACCTGAACGGAGACTTGAATATCGTCGGTTGGAATATTGCGTTTGAACTATTATTCGAGGAGATCGCGCACCATATTTTGTATCGCCATGTAAACTATTTTATTGCTCGACTTGCAAATCAAGATGATGTATTTGCACATGCAAAACAATTTTCGGAGCGTGTACGGGCAGGCGACCTGCCATTTAATGACGATGAACTCCTTGTCTATCGTTCAAACCGATATGGAATCGCCCATTTTCACAAAGTCGCAACTCAGCTCCACGGTATAGATGGAGAGCGTCGGGGCTGGGCTGCAGCCCTTTTCGTTAAATCCCTAAACTGGGATGTATTTCAATCGGATCTACGGGAACGCATTTGGCAGGACAAATTATGGGGAGTGTACGCTACAGCCTATGATAAAGTACTCAAAGGCTATCCTCCCTACCAAAAACTTCTTGCCGATGTTACGTCTATTGTAGGCGACAATTGCTCTAGTGTCGTCGATATTGGTGCTGGCACGGGAAACTCCACCGAAGTTCTCTTGGAAAGAAACATTCGAGTAACGTCTGTCGAATCGAGCGCGGAAATGATTGATCGGATGCGTTCAAAGGGCTTTGATCCAAACATGCATCGAATCGTCAAAGCGCGTGCAGAATATCTCGCTGACGTTTTTCAAGAAGAAAAATTTGACGCCGCGGTGCTCGTTAATGTGCTGTATAGCAGTCAAGACCCGTTTAAATGCCTCTGCAACGTGCGGGATATTCTGCGTCCGGGTGGCGTGATTGGCTTGTCGACGACACATGCAGATATATCTCTCACTCCGTTACTTGATGGTATTGAATCGCATCTCAAGGATACGGGACAGATGGACGCCGTGGCTTCTGAGTATTCTCTCATAAGGGAAATCAACGAGGACATAGAGCGCAGAATCGCGAAGCGAACGTCTTCGAGCGAGTATCTTGAGATGGTTAGTGAAGCTGGATTCGTTGTCGTTAAATCTGACGAGTTTACCTATGACGGGGCTGTAATGCTAATTCATGCGCGGCTTCGGAATTGAGGGGCGGTCATTGGTTTCGCACGCTTCTTTGCCAATGGCAGATGTATGCAGTTTTGTGGTTAGCGATTCTGAAGAGCGAAAAGTGAGGCGTTACGGTGGGAATGCGACAACACGGAGAAAGGTGCAATTCAGACGAAGAAGATAGAACTTCAATTCGGTGTATCTACATTCACGGCATCGGTTCGCATTCGCCTGCGGACGTGTGGAAGTCGCAGTGGGACTTGGCGTTGTTTGGTCGACCAATGGGTGAGCAGACCTGCGGTGCGTACTGGGCGGATATCCTGCATGGTGATCATGAAGAAAACGTGTTGTCACAAGCAACGACTATTGGGGATCGCGATGTGACGTCGGTGCTTGAACATGCTGGACTCGATCCCGATAACGAGCGTGCTGCGGCATTCGTCAGACGCCTTTCGGCTCAGTTGGATTTGGAAAGAGATGATGATACTGAGTCGATTTCCTCTCGCGCCATACCAGCATCGAGAAGTTGGCACGGCCGTATTGCCGATGCTTTTTTGCGGCGGTTCATTAAGGATACGGCGGCGTATTTTTTTGACCCTGATGTTCGTCGTCGGATCAAGAAGCGATTGCAGCGGCAAATTACCAAGGCTAAACAGTCTTTCGTCTTGGTCTCCCACTGCATGGGCACGATCATCGCCTATGAAGTGCTTTGCGAAATGACCCGCGAACAGCGAAAGCTTGTTTCGTTGTTTGTCACTCTTGGCGCGCCACTGGGGATTCGCGAAATCCAAGATCAACTCACTGAAGACGGTTTGCCGATTGAAGTTCCGAGCGGAATTGGATTTTGGCACAATTTTTCGGACCGGCTGGATCCCGTCTCGTTGGATACTCAACTGGCAAATGATTTTGCTGTCTCTGCTTCAGCATTCGGTGAGATTCAGGATCATCGAATCATCAAACGAAGTCTTTGGAGCGTTGCCAATGCCAATCCCCACGACTCGGCTGGCTATCTTTCGCACGCGGAGGTCCGCGCTGTCGTCCATCAAGTGATGCGGTTCGACTCCACCAGGCGTTTCGTGATTGCGCGTGACGTGGCTCACGGCTTTGCCGCCCGCGAAATGCGCCAGCCCGTTCTGATCGAGGTATTGGCGTGGAAGTTCCCCGCCGTCGACGAGACGTACGATGAGATGGAAAATCGAGAAAAAAGACAGCGAGAACAGAACAAGCGATTAAAAAGCCTGGCCGGACGAATCAAGCATTTGGCCCAACATGTTGAGGCAGTCGTAAAAGCCTACTGCGGCGAGAACGATCCTGATGAGGCGCTAATAGCGGCTCGTGTCCAGCGATTACGAAAGTACGTTGCTGCGCATTTAACGCCAACGGAAATTCATGCACTCGCTATGGACCACGCCAATTTGAACATTTACGCGGTGTGGCGAAGTTCGGCCAAGAAGAAACTTACTTTCCGCTCTCATCGCGCGATCGGCGGTGACGCCGCTCGCGCGAGTTTCAAATCAAGTGGACAGGGGATTACCTGGGCGGTGCTTGATACTGGGTGTCGATTTGATCATCCCCATTTTCTGAGACGAAGGAACAGTGATAAAACGGGCTACGACAACTCCCTCATCATCGAGGTCCTTGACTGTACGACTGCGTCTCACGAACCAATATTGATTGAAGACCCGTTAATGGGTGATCCCGATGGCCACGGTACGCATGTCTGCGGCATCATTGCTGGTCGAGGAAAAGAAAGATCGTTGAAGCACAGCGGCATCGCTCCCAGGACGAAACTGTTGGTGTACAAGGTTCTAGACGATCATGGCTTTGGTGAGGATGCCTCGATTATTAAGGCGATCGACGATATCTTCCGACGTAATGAAAACAATTCGGAATTGGCCGTTCATGGTGTGAATCTAAGTCTTGGAGGTTCCTTTGACCCAACTGTCTACGGATGTGGATTCTCGCCAATTTGCAAAGAGCTTCGTGACCTCTGGCGTCAGGGAACGTTGGTTTGTGTTGCCGCGGGCAACGATGGTCAAATCCAGGTCTCCACACAGGACGGGCCATTTGATCTCAACACGTCACTGTCGATTGGCGATCCAGCGAATCTCGAGGACTGTATCGCGGTGGGGTCGGTCAATACAGACAAACCGTACCTATACGGCGTCTCGCACTTCTCTTCACGTGGCCCAACGATGGATGGACGAATCAAGCCCGATGTCGTTGCTCCAGGCGAACGAATCAGCTCGTGTAGCAACGATTTCAATGGCCGCCTATATCGCGAGTCCAGCGGGACCAGCATGGCGTGCCCTCACGTCTCTGGGCTGCTTGCAGCGTTTCTCTCAGTCCGCCGCGAATTCATCGGCCGGCCCGACGAAGTAAAGAAGATTCTTTTAAGCAACTGCAACGACGTCGGACGCGACCGCAACCATCAAGGAAACGGAATTCCCAACCTACTCAAAATGTTGACTGAGACCTGATTCGAGAAGTCAAATCAAGACCAAGGCAGAATGTGAACACTGTCATTTGCGTAGCGATCCAAGCCGCGATTCCCGTCGACCTAGATTCCGCCTGCATGTCGACGCAGTGACAGCGAAAGGGCCTGAGTGAGTTTCTATTGATTTTGTCCCGCTTTTTCCGAACTTGCGGTGGAAGTATCACCGTTGGATTACCTCGGTGCCGCTCGATAACGTTATGAATAGTGCGCACAATTTGAGAGCCAGCCGTGGCTCTGGTATGGAATTGATTTCCAACATCAACGACCCGGAACCGAGGACTGACGATGACGAATTTACCAGAAGATCGCTGCAGCGAAGAGATCCGGGTTGCGATTCAGATTAACGGAGAGGCCGTGCGGGGCGAAGCGTTACGAGCGGTAGCGTGATCGCTTCGACTCCAGAGCTGACTCGTATTTTCGCAAGCTGCAGACCAAGGCGGGCGAAGTCGAATTGAAGGTGCCCCGGCTGCGGAGCCTGCCGTTCGAGACGCAGATCATCGAACGCTTCAAGCGGCGTGAATCGAGCGTCGAAGAAGCATTAGTCGAGATGTACCTGGCAGGCGTTTCGGTACGTCGTATCGAAGATATCACCGAAGCCCTGTGGGAGCATGCCGATGCGTCGTCGGCGACCACTTATTTCAAAAACTGGTATCGCCGCGTGATCCACATCAAGCTCGCTCCGACGAAGAAGGCAACTCGAACGATCAAGGAGCGATTGACCAACGTAGTCTGCTACTGTACGCACGGAATCACCAACGCGGTAGCGGAAGGCATGAACAGCAACATCATGACCAGAAAACGCCGAGTCGGTGGCTGCCGTAACCGAGAAAACTTCAAAACGGCCATCATCTTCCACTGCGGAGGGTTGAAATCGCATCTATGAAGAAAGACGGATGGACCACTCGGGGTATATCGTTGGATCGGCCACTGTCGGAAAGTCTTGGGCTATCGCAGAATTAGCCTCGCGAAATTCTCAAACGGCAAGGGAGATCGGCCAATTCAACTCGGCTAGAACATCCATACAAATGAGCGGAAGGCATGGGATTTGAACCCACATGCCCCAAAAAGGACGCACGGTTTAGCAAACCGGCCCGACAAACCGTATTCGGCTACCTTCCGTAAATTTTGTGGTCAGTGATCAGGATGGGAGTCGAACCCACAAAGTCACCACGCCCTCAACGTGGCCGCTTTTCCAAGTTTGCGTACCTGATCGCAGGATGAAGCAACCTCCACCAAGTGGCCCAGGCGGGATTCGAACCCGCAGCGTCCTCGAAGTTTAAGTTCGAGCGGTCAACCAGTTGCCACTGAGCCTTTTCATTTCCCCGTGAAGAGGAATAGCTCGGGTGGGATTCGAACCCACAGCATCCCTGTGTCTGAAACAAGGTGGTCTGCCAGTTGCCTACCGAGCCGTTCAAAAATCGAAAGCGGAAGCCGTGGGACTCGAACCCACAAGCGGCGTTTAGCCGCCAGCTGTTTTCAAGACAGTTTCCTCATCCAGCCGGATGACTTCCGAAATAGTGACCCGTGTGGGATTCGAACCCTACCTGCTCGGCTTGAAAGACCGATGACCTCACCAGAAGTCGAACGGGCCAAATGGCGATTGGCTGGCGTGCTTACTGAAGGCGCGCAAGTGGACCGGGAGGCGCTCGAATCCTCGTCTGCGGTTCTTCAAACCGCCGCTATGCCGTCTCAGCTACCAGTCCAGGGTGATATCAGGGCATGAAAAAAGCCCGATGTCTGGGGGACGTCGGGCCTGGGTAGATGTTTAAGATCTGACCAGGGAAACGTCACCAGAGAACACGTTCGAGGAATAGGGATAGAAACCGCGATTCCTGCCGCGCTTGTTCCTCGCGTGAACTTAAAAGCAGGTTGAGACTGTGGCGCGACATGGAAATCAACTCCTCAATAGATAGATCAAGCGATTACCTTAACCGCCAGTGAAAGGTAATTCGTCCTTCACGAGATAAGAGGAACAGAGGGCGGATAGGTTCGCTTGATTCAGCAAAAATTGAGGAAGTTGAACACAACCAGACAGAGACACGAAGCTCCAAAGAACAAGCGCGTTTGCAGCCGCATATCTCATTGCTCGGTTGTTGGCCCCACCGCAAAACGTTGGGAAAACTTACATGACTTGTCTGCCTGAATACCCTGGTCTGGCGAGAAATCGCTGCGAAAAAATTCTCAATATGGTTACGCGGCAACTCATTCGCTTTTCGTCCGTTCTGTGAGACAATATAGGGAGATACCCCCGGCAAGAGATTATTGCCTGATCATGCAATTGGAGATGGAAAGATGAACTACTTGGATGTGTGCCGCCCGAAGGTCGCTTGGGCGTTGTTGCTGGCTTTCGTAGCCGTTCCGCTGACGGCGCTTGCAGAAGACGCTGATCCAGATGCGTTTGATGGGCCTTGGAAATACACCTTTCAACAGCCCAGCGAAGGCTGGCAGAAGGTTGATTTCGACGATCAAGCGTGGGCAGAAGGGTACGGTGGATTTGGAACACGGGGGACACCAGGATCGCGCATTGGAACTGAGTGGAACACGTCCGATATCTGGCTGCGTCGCACGATCGAGCTCGAAGCGATTCCCGAAAAGGCGGCTTTGCTGATTCATCACGACGACGAGACCGAGGTGTTTCTCAACGGTATTGAAGTCGCGAAGTTTACCAAGTGGAAAAATAAATACGATGTCGTCCCACTTTCCAAAGAAGGCCGCGAGGCATTAAAGGTGGGAAGCAACGTGCTGGCCGTTCACACGCATCAAGATGCTGGCGGCCAGTACATCGATGTGCATGTGGTCGATGCGGATAACGTTCCTAAGCTTCCTCCGGCCCGAATTCCGTTGCGTCCGTATGATTCCCCTTTGATTACCCAATGGGGCGAACAGGTTACCGAAGACAACGTCTGGCAAGAGTATCCACGTCCGCAGATGACGCGTGAAAATTGGCAGAACCTGAACGGACTATGGAACTACGCGATTACTTCAGAAAACCAAAACGATATTCCCGCAAAGTGGGATGGTCAGATTTTGGTGCCCTTTGCCCTCGAATCGAAGTTATCTGGCGTCGAGCGTAATCTGCGCCCAACCGAAGCCCTGTGGTATCAGAGCAGTATCGAGATCAATCCGAGCGAAGGGAAACGGACGCTATTGAACTTTGAAGCGGTGGACTATGCTTGCCGCGTTTTTGTCAACGGCGAAGAAGCAGGCAGCCATATCGGCGGCAACGTACCATTTTCAATCGATATCACAAAGAACGCCAAGCAAGGGCTGAACGATATCGTGGTACGGGTCGAAGACAATACCGGCGATGCACAACTACGCGGTAAGCAAACGCTCGATCCGCATGGTATCTGGTACACGCAGGTTTCCGGGATTTGGCAAACGGTGTGGCTCGAGCAAGTTCCGGAAACGTACATTGCCGATCTGAAGATTTCGACCGACCCGAAAACAGGCAGCATTCAAATCACGCCAGAAGTTGTCGGAGACGGAGCTGCCCAGTTTGCCCTCACGGCGACCGTCTTTGAAGAAGGGGAGCCGATCGCCGATATGACCTCAGAAGCTAAGGACATCGTTCTGGAAATTGCGGATGCCAAATTATGGTCGCCAAGCAATCCGAACCTGTACGACGTCCGTGTGGCCGTTTTGGATGAAGAGGGGAACATTCTCGACTCAGTCGGAACCTACGCTGGAATCCGCTCGGTGGGAACGGTTCGTGACGACGCTGGCCATCTGCGATTCACGCTCAACGGGGAAGTGATTTTTCACTGGGGGCCGCTCGATCAAGGGTGGTGGCCAGATGGACTGTTAACACCACCTTCCGACGAAGCGATGAAGTTCGACATCGAATACCTAAAGGCGGCCGGGTTTAACATGATTCGGAAGCACATCAAAGTCGAACCGCGTCGTTACTACTACTATTGCGACCAAATGGGGATGATGGTTTGGCAAGACCAGGTCAGCGGCGGTCAGGGGCCTGCTTGGACACGGATGCGTCCGAATCCGTCGGATGCCGAGTGGTCGGATGAAGATCATGCTCAGTTCATGCAAGAGTTCGAAGAGATGGTCGATACGCTGGAAAACCATCCCTGTATCGTGGTCTGGG
This sequence comes from Bremerella cremea, assembly GCF_003335505.1. Taxonomy (NCBI): domain Bacteria; kingdom Pseudomonadati; phylum Planctomycetota; class Planctomycetia; order Pirellulales; family Pirellulaceae; genus Bremerella; species Bremerella cremea. The sequence goes on along the minus strand of NZ_QPEX01000010.1, from coordinate 211,032 downwards.
TTCCGTTTAACGAAGCCTGGGGGCAGCATCGTACGGTTGAAACCGGCAAATGGATCTTGCAACGCGATCCCTCTCGCTTGGTTAACATCGCCAGCGGTGGCAATTACTGGGACGTCGGTCACATTGCCGATCATCACAGTTATCCTCATCCCTCCTTCCCGCTGCAGCAAGAGCGGTTGGACAGCAAGGTGAAAGTCGTGGGCGAGTTTGGCGGGCACGGCTGGCCGGTCGAAGACCACCTCTGGAAAAAGACTCAAGCCAACTGGGGCTACGGTGGTTTGCCAAAATCCGAAAAGGAATACGTCGCCCGCTACCAGGAATCGATCGATATCCTGCATGATTTAATCGGTAAAGGTATCGCAGGTGCCGTTTATACGCAGACGACCGACGTAGAAAGTGAGATCAACGGGCTAATGACCTACGATCGTAAGGTGATTAAGATCCCGGCGAAAACGTTGCAAGAGATCCACGCCCCACTAACCAAATAGTGGGCAAGGATTCATACGACAAGCAAACATGAAAGGTTCCGGCGCTCGATCGTCGGAATCTTTTTTACGTTACGAGCCTTCATCGTGCGAAGTGTTGGTGCGGCCAGTTTTCTCTAAGACCTCGCTAAGCATAAGCGACGCACCGGCGATAAAGATGGCCACGATAATCACAATGGTCGCATCTTCGATTCCGCCTGGCGTTTCCATCTGATCGTAAACATAAAGAGGCATCGTTTGGGTTTTGCCTGGGATGTTGCCAGAGATCATGATCGTAGCGCCGAACTCGCCAAAACCACGCGCGAACGACAGCACGCAGCCCGCGATAATCCCCGGGCGGGCCAGGGGAACGGTGACCGTCCAGAAGGCATCCCACGGAGTAGCACCAAGCGTTTGGGCTGCCATTTCCAAAGTGGGGTCAACGCTGGAGATGCCTAGTCGAATCGAGCGGACCATCAGCGGAAATGAAACGACCGCAGCCGCCACCGCAGCACCTTTCCAATCGAACAACAGCGAAACGCCGGAAATCGATTCCAACAAGATGCCGAGTGTTCCTTGGTGACCGAAGGCAACCAGCAAGAGATAGCCTGTAACCACCGGAGGAAGCACCAACGGCAAGTAGACGATCGTCTCTAGGATGGTTTTGCCCCAAAAGTTCTTCCGAGCCAACAACCAACCACATGCCAAACCTGGCGGCAGACCAAGAAGCACGCCAATCGTGGAAACCTGCAAGCTAAGCAGGATCGCTGAGGTTTGCGCGGCATCCACTTACTTGGTATCTCCTAGAGGTTTTTCAAGCGACACAAAGCCATACTTTTCCCCAATCTGAAGGGCTTCAGCCGATTGCAGGAACTTAAAAACATGGTCGGCTGCTGGATTAGGTGAGAGCGACTTGATGCGAACTAAAGGGTACACAATTGGTTCATGCGAAGCAGTGTCAAAGCGGGCCACCACGCGGACCTTATCAGTCAACAAGGCATCGGTCGCATAGACAACGGCCGCATCCACTTCCCCGCGCTCGGCATAGGTCAACGTGCTGCGGACGTCATGACCTCGAACTAGGAGGTCTTGGGTCGAGAGGGTAGTCCACAGCTTGTAATGTTTCAGTGCTTCTTCCGCATAAATACCTGCCGGAACATTCTGGCCGGCGACGGCAATGCGTTTTACTTCCGGCGACGTCAGATCTTCCAGGCCATTTATGGTTATGGGCGAGTTTGTGGGGACTACTAAAACCAGGGAATTGCCTAGCCAATCGACGGTTTGCTCGGCCAAGCCCGCCTCAGCGATTTTATCTGCCCAACGCCGATTCGCAGAAATATAGATATCGGCAGGAGCGCCAGAAAGGATCTGCTGCGCCAAAGCGTGGGATGGACCTGTGCTGATTTCAATCTGCAACTCCCCAGGCTTCGACTTCTGTAGGACGTTGGCCATCTCTTGCAAAGCATCTTTGGTGCTCGCCGCACCTAAGATAAGCACTTGGGCAGAAGGCTTGGCATCGGTTGACTTGCCACAACCCAAGATGACCCCAAGGCCGCACAAAAGCAGCCAGGGATAGCACCACAAGTTTGATTGGAGTTGAAGGTTCATCGTTCGAGTCTCGGAGGGGAGGACTCGAACCATTGTAGGTCAAACGCTTCAACGCAGGAAAGGTGTGCTTAGTTGTTCGGTAGCACGTGCAGCAGCACCGGAGGCGTCGCGTGCCCACCATCGGCCCCGGTTTGCAGATGAAACAACCGCGAAGTTGGCTGGGCGACTTCGTCCACCGTGATAAAGAACTCACGCTCGTCCTGACCTTCCATAATCATTAGGCCGCTTAGCCCCAAGTCTGCCACATTCACAGCAAATGGGAGGTTTCGGCCTGCTCCTTCTTTGCCAAAGTCGATATTCCCTGCCAGGTCGTTCCGCTGGGCAACCACCTTCAGCATGATCGTTTCGCCAGGATGCACGTCGAATTCCCAGGGGGCTTCCCCGCTACGTGACCGTGGCTGCGCCCCTGTCGAGGTGGGTTCGATGTGGATGGCCAGCTTGGGGGCTTGGCGAACTTCGATCTTGTTAAATCCGGCCACGTCGTGACTTGTTTCTTTGCCTTCGGGGGTTGCGGTGGCACGAATGGTGATTTGCTTGATCGCTTCTTCGCTCAAGGTAGCGGCTTCGTTGCTGGCTTGAATCACGCCGGTCGCTTCGATTTGGCCTGGCTCAATCGTAATCGGGGTGGTCGCGGTGAACCCAGCCGGCAGGCCGCTAATTTCAATCCGGATTTCTCCGTCGAAGTTGTCGAGCCGCGTGCCGCGAAAAAGAATCTCCCGCGCGCTGCCAGCGGCGATATTTAGATCTCTGGTGGCTAAATCGACACGAAAATCTTCCTGACGAGGCCGGGCGGTCAGTTCGTAGGTGAAGTTATCCCCTTCAAAGTCACGAACATCGCGAAGCTTCACCAAGTAGTCGCCGTCGGCTGGGGCGGTAAAGAACAGCCGCGAGTCGTCTCCTAAAGTCCGTCGCGACTCGTCGTCGTTCTCGTAATACAGCGTAAAAATCGGCAGCCCATTCGGCAAAGCTTCCTGACCGACAGCGAGCGGCTCGACAATGTAACAAGGTTCGCCTAGGGCGTGCGCTAATGGGGTGGTATCGAAGTAGCCCCAACGCTTGCCCTGACCAGGATAAACGCGGAAACCGCTGTCAGGCCCGCGTGGATGCAGCCATAGCCGGGCGACCTCACCGTTTGAGTAAAGATACTCGTTTAGCTTCATCTCTTCCCAAATGAAAACTCGAAAGTCGTCCGGGATCGAATCGTCTTTGCCGCGAAAAGTAAAATACGATTCACGTGTCGCTTGCAGCTTAACCCGCTCAACCGGGCTACCATCAGCATGGTAGATCGAAAGGTGGGAATCGAGCGGGCTCTTTGCCCGGGCCGCGTTGATTTCTAAGACCCAGACTTGGCCAGCTTGGGCATGAAATCGATAGAAATCGACATCGGGCCCCGGCGTATCACCAAAGATCTTTCCGCTGATCTTAGCGGGAAATGAAACATCCTGAGCGTCTACGACGGTATCGTTGGGCTCTTGCTCTGCAAGTGAAGTCACCTCGCTTGCGGCAATCGGTACCGGCTTGGTATTGGTCGATGCCGCCAAGTTTTCTTGGGTTAAATCATCAGTGGACCAAGTTAACCGATCGACCTTGCCATCGAGACGTCCTAAATAGAGCGAACGTGTCGCTGGCGAATAGCCCGCAGCCATCGCAATTTCAGGGCGGTCGGCCCATAGCTTGAGTTCGGTATAGTTGGCTGTATCCCACAGTTTCACCGTAAGGTCGTTTCCTACGGTAAACAGCTTGGTGCCATCTTCATTAAAGACAATCCGCTGCACCGGGCCTTCGTGGGCGAAGCGGGCATAGAGCATTGGATTGATCTGCGGACCATCTTGCGCCACGAACTGCCAGACACGCAGGTTATTGTCGGCCCCACCGCAGACAATCGTTTTGCCATCGGGTGAAAACGCACAGGAGTACACTTCTTTGAGAGGCTGGGGAAGCGTGTCTAAACGCATCGCATCGGCAACCCGCCACACCTTACAAGTATCGTCCGCACTGGCCGAAACCAGGAAACGGCTATCGGGACTAAACCCGACATCGTACACCGCGCCGTTGTGCCCTTTTAGTTCGTGCAGCTTGTGCCCCGAGGCAAGATCCCACAAGATGATCAGCCGGTCGTAACCGCAAGTCGCTAGTAATTTGCCATCCGGAGAGATTTCGGCGTCGTAAAGAATATCGGCGTGTCCTTGGAACGAGCCCATCACTTTGCCCGTTGCTCGCGAGACAATCACGGCATCCCCTACCAATCCGGTTACGCCAGAGGCAATCGCGATTTGTTTCCCATCGGCAGAGTAGTGAATGGCCGTGACCTTGCCAGGCAAGTCGGAAATCACTTGCAACGGCTGGGCCCGATCGAACGATCCATCTTCTGCCAAAGCTAGGAGTTCGACTTGGCCGTACGTGCCCAGGGCGAGTTCGTTGCCGTGGGGAGAAATCGCCAAAGCGGAAACCGGTCGCACTTCCGATTGCGATTCAATCGGTGGAATGTCGAGCTTCCAGGGCGATTCTGGTTGCTCGGCGCGTTTCATCCCCGTGGTCAGCCAGGCTTGGAGGATGGCCACTTCTTTTTCGCTGGGGGCCGGTTCGTCTTCCGGCGGCATGCGGGGCTCGGTTTGGCCTTGGATGACCGTTAAAAGACGACTCTTCTCAGGGTGCTGCTTATCGATGAGCGGCACTTCGCTGGTGCGCTGCTGTAAGGCTTCGAAACTATGCAGCGATTGCTCTGCTTCGGGTTCGACTTCGCCGTGACAACCCACACAGTATTTTCGCAGAATTGGTGCGACATCGTGTTCGTAAGTCGGTGCTTCTGCCGCAGGCGAATCGGGGGCAATACTCAGCAGGCACAGCAGTGAAAGGAGAATTGTCAGGCGAGGTGTGTTCATGGGGATTTCAATGATTGAAAAGAAACTCGCGGGTACTCATCAGTCCCCAGAAAAGATCTTCGAGCGAAGCACGTTCGTCAGCCGACCCTACCGGTGTAAGGAATTGGAGCAACTCTTTCCGCTTTTCTGCCGTAGGGTAACGCGAGAAACAACTCAAGTAGATCTCGTCCACGATTGCTTCATCCGATTGTCCGTTATGCCGTAGCTGCAAAAGCGTCTCCACGCGGCTCTCAGGGGATTCCAGCTTTTCGTTGATCGTGTTGCCGTTGGAAATGTGCAGTACCTGAACCATGGTTGGCTCGGCAGAGCGTTCACACTCGCACACGATGTTACGGGGATTTCGCCCAAACGCGTCGAGGAAATAATTTTCGACCGCAGAGTCGTATAATTGAATGGCCTTGGTTCCGATCGGGTAGTTATCGGTCTTTTGCTTGTCGTTGCCAGGAAACGCAACCGTATCGAACGTCGTGGGGACGGCGGTGACTTGAACGACAGCATCGTGCAGCACTTCGGCCATTAGACGTCGAGGATAATAGCGGCTGTAAAACCGGTTCTCGGCTTGATTGCCTGCCAACGTCTTGCTGGTGCGCTGATAGGCGTTCGATTGCAAAATAGCACGCATCAGTGTCTTCAGGTCGAACTTGTTGTCGATCACATGCTGCGTCGCGGCATCGAATAGCGTTCCGTTACTGGCCGGATTCGAGATACGCAGGTCGTCGACTTGTTCTACCAGCCCAACACCAAAGAAGTTCGCCCAGACTCGGTTGGTGATCGCCTTCGCAAAGTAAGGGTTCTCGGGCGAGGTCAGCCAGTAGGCGAACTGCACGCGGCGATCTTCCGGGGCGTCGAAGGCCATCGCTTCACCATCAAGCGGTGTGGGAGGCTGCGGCTTGCCGGTACGTGGTTGAACCAACTCGCCAGACGTTGTCACGTACAACGTTCGCGCCCCATCGCCGTTGCGGCTTTCCCCGCCCCAGCCTTTCGCTTTCACGCGGGAGAAAATATTCGCCATGGCGTAATACTGATCGTTGGTCCATTTTTCGAGCGGGTGGTTGTGGCACTTGGCACATCCAATCGACAAGCCCATGAACGATTGCGACGCGTTCTCGGTCATTTCTTCCGGGGTTTGATGGAGCGCGAAGAAGTTGGTCGCCCCGTTCTGCGTGCTTTCGCCGGTGGCGGTCACGATCTCGCGAACCATCACATCCCAGGGGGTGTTCTGCGCGACGTGGCCGTGAATCCACTCGTAATACGCTTTAATCGGTGCTGGCCGGAGCAACGTTCCGTTGAGCATCAGTACATCCGACCATTTGTACGTCCAATAGTCGACGAATTCCTCGCTGGCCAACAGACGTTCGATGAGCTGGTCCCGTTTGTCGAGGCTGGTATCGGCCAGAAATTGTCGTGTCTCTTCCACCGTCGGCAGCCGCCCAATCGTGTCGAGGGTAGCCCTGCGGAGGAATTCGGCGTCGGTACAATTGGGAGAAGCAATCAGGTTCAAACGCTTCAACTGGGTATCGATTTGCTCGTCAATGAAGTTGCGTGGTTTCCGCTGGTCGGCTTGAGCAAGTTCTTTGGCGGTTGCTTCGTTTACGTAGGGTACCGTCGTGCGGGCAATCGCCAGTTTGCTGGCAAACCAAGCCACGATTGCCCCTTCGCCAGGCCCCATAATCGTTGCTTGGCCTTCCCCATTGACCTGCGAAACGGCATCGTTGGTCGAGGACCAGATCGTCCAACGAGTGACATCGCGCGAAGTGCCGTCGCTGTAAAAGGCCTGGACGACAAAGTTCTGCTGGGCACCAACCTTTTGTAGCGAAGCAGCCGGATAAACTTCAATCCGCTCGACTACCGCATCGGATGGCTCTGGCGGGGCGGCGCCTCGCGAAATCCAATCGGCCACGATCTGAAAGTCTTCGCTCTCGCTGGGAAGTTTTAGGCCTCCTTTATGCGGAATAACCGTTGAAGGTTTCGTCAGCAGCAAACTCCTCTCAGGAGCGGCCAGCTCGATTCGGCGGCCTTGATCTTGCTTCACGAGATTGAAATAGTCCGATTCCGGATCATAGCCTCGCAAAGAAAGCCGAAAGCCACCTTTGCCTGCCAAAGCACCATGGCAACCGCCAGAGTTGCATTCTCGCTTGGCAAAGATAGGTAAGACATCGTTGCGAAAGCTACGGTGGTGTGGTTGATCGATGCCACTCACGACGACGTTTGCTGTGGCTAGAGATTCGTTCCACTTGGCCGAGACACTCGCCGTGCCGTTAGAAACCGGGACGAGCATGCCGTCTTCGACCTGTACCACCTCGGGGTTGCTAGAAGACCAGGCAACACCTTCCCGTAATTGTTCTCCCAGTTCGTCCCCCATAGCCCGTTGGACAACGAATGCCTGGCGGGCATAGGGAGCATTCAGTTCGACCTGACTGGGCAAGATGGTGATGGCCCCTTCTTCCGCAGCAAATCCAACCGTAGGAAGCAGCGCGCATAACGCGAGCACAAGCACGGAAAAACGGCCGCTTTGCCAAATAGTCATGCCAAGATTACCGAGATGAAAACTAGAACAGTTCATGGATGGGGTTGTGGCCAGAATCGACAATGGGGAAGGGACGGCCACCGGGGCCAGGCAGGGTCGCGTGTACATCGAAGCCGAGACTATGGAAGATGGTGGCGGCGACATCGGCTGGTTGCACAGGACGATCAGCAGGCACAGCTCCGATGGGGTCGCTCGCCCCGACGATTCTTCCCCCTTGGACGCCTCCCCCGGCAAAGCCACACGTGAAACATTGCGGCCAATGATCGCGCCCGCCGGCTGGGTTCACACGCGGTGTCCGGCCAAATTCTGCCAGGTTGCAAACCAGGGTTGAATCGAGCAGCCCACGTTGGTCGAGATCTTCGATCAACGCCGAGTACCCTTGATCGTACAGGGGACAAACAATGTCACGCATGCCGGTAATCGAGGTAAACGGCTTCGAGCCGTGAATGTCCCACGTGATCTCGTCAAACACGGTGAGAAAGGTGTTGATCGTGACGAAGCGAACACCGTTTTCAATCAAACGGCGAGACAACAAGCAGCATTGCCCGAAGCGGTTCATGCCGTAACGCTCGCGAACTTTGGTAGGTTCTTTCGTCAGGTCGAACGCTTCCCGGGCCTTGGGACTGGTCATCAAGCGGAACGCAGACTCGAAGTTGCTCCCGAGCAAGTCGGCGTTTTCGCTCGCTTCGAAATTTGCCGCAGCCTGGTCAACTAAGTCGCGAATTCGTCGGCGCCGCGCAAGACGACTGGAATCGATTTCGATGGGGGGAAGCAAATCAGGAACTTTAAAGTTCTCTTGTGATGGATCGGCGTTCAAAGCAAACGGATCGTGGGCTTTGCCCAGGAAACCGCCTGCCTGGCCGTTGGGCATGTTGCCACCTCCACGCCCCATCAATTGCGGCAGCACCGCGAAGGCAGGCAGATCGGTCTTGCGTCCCCGCTCGAAGCTTACCACCGAGCCAATATGAGGCGTGTTCACACCGCCCGTAAAAAGACGCCCCGTCTGCATCATCTGCCATCCGGCATCATGCACGGCGGCCCCGGTATGATGTACCGAGCGCACCAGCGAGAACTTATCGGCAATCTTGGCATGCTGCGGCAGGATCTCCGAAATTTGCAGATCTGGGTTCACCGTCGAAATGGGTTTAAATGGGCCACGAACCTCTGCCGGAGCATCTGGTTTCATATCCCACAGATCGAGCTGGCTGGGAGCACCAAGATTAAAAATCATGATGCAGTTTCGGTCGTCAGAATCAGGCGGAACGGCGCCTTGGGCTTTCGCGGCAAACCAATGCGGCAGGCTCAACCCCAGCGCCCCCAGCGTGCCGACTTGCAGGAAGTCGCGCCGCGTCTGTCCGTTGCAGGTAACCGATTTTCCGCGTCCTTGAAACGTAAACATAGCGCGAACTCGATCGTAGGGTTGCCGAGAAGATGAAGTTTCGGCAAAGGGCGGGATATTGTCAGGAAAAAAATGAAGTGTGGCCTCAATTTACTTCGCCCAATACGAGTCACGCTAGGGAATTTTCCGCAATGTGTGGTATTATCTGCGCATGAGCAATTCAACTTCAGCCACATCTTGCCCAGCCGTCATTGGGGCGGAACTCGCCCTTGGTGGCCTATTTGAATACCTTCCGGACGTTTACTTGTACGTTAAGGATCTAGACGGACGTTTCGTTAAGGTAAGCGAAAGTTTGTGGCGAATGCGCGGATTCGATTCGGAAGAACAAATGCTCGGTAAGACCGATCTCGATTTGCATCCGCGCTATTTAGCCGAGCGTTACGTCGCGGAAGATCTTCTGGTGATGCAAGCGAAAACGCCACTACCCAATCAAATTTGGCTGGTTCCAGCGGAACAGCCTGGGGAATTGAAGTGGTTTGTTTCTAGCAAGATTCCTTTGCTCAGTGCCGAGGGAAACGTAATAGGCGTGGCCGGCGTGATGCGTGATTTGGAAAAAGCCAAGTCGGTCGCCATTCAGTTCAACGAGTTCGAGCAGATCGTTAGTTTTGTCCTGCGAAACTACGATAAACCGATTCGCGTGACACAGTTGGCCGAGATGATCCATCTGTCGGTTAGCCAGTTCGATCGTCGCTTCAAGGCCATCTATCAGATGACACCGCAGCAGTATATTTTGCGCGTGCGGCTACACGCTTCGTCCCACGAATTGTTAGCTTCGTCCGCCTCGATTGCCCAAATTGCGACCGCCTGTGGGTTTTACGATCAGAGCTATTTCACGAAACAATTCCGCAAACACCTAGGCGTTTCCCCCAGCGAGTACCGGCTAAGATATCAAGCCTCCCCGACACAGCTTTCTGAGTCGTTGGGGCTTCCTTCACCCCTGCAATCCTCTTAAATCGTGACCACGCCGATGAGCAAAACTGCGGGAGAACTCCGTCGAGAATTAGGGATTCCCGGGGCTGTTGTCACAGGGCTAGGTTCCATTTTGGGGACAGGTGTCTTTGTTAGTATTGGCATTGCCGCAGGCGTCGCGGGAAACGGAGTGGTGGCCGCTGTTGTCGCGGCGGCGGTCGTGGCAATTTGCAATGGGCTAAGCAGTGCGCAACTGGCTGCCAACCATCCCGTTAGTGGTGGTACGTATGAGTACGGCTATCGTTGGCTCTCTCCTACGTGGGGGTTTTTGGCGGGATGGATGTTTCTGTGGGCTAAATCGTCTTCCGCAGCGACGGCCGCTTTGGGGTTTGCCGGCTATTTGCTCTTGCTAGGTGGAAGTGAGCAACGTTACCTGTTGGTTCCCTGGGCCTTAATAGGAATCGGCCTGTTGACGGTTGTCACGTTGCTAGGCATTCGGCGCACAGCCCAGGTCAACGCGACAATTGTGGTGATGACCTGTCTATCCCTGATCGTTTTCATTGGCTTGGGGGTAGGAGCCCAAGGGAAAGCTGGAAGCCCATTTTCATTCATCCCCCGTGATGTCGGCTGGGCTTCGTTTGCTCAAGCGACCGGCCTCATGTTTGTGGCTTACACCGGCTATGGGCGAATTGCCACGCTCGGCGAAGAAGTCAAAGACCCTCGCCGGACAATCCCCGTGGCGGTGATTGTTACCCTGTTGATTTCGATGATGCTGTACGCAGGCGTGGCGTTTGTGGGGGTACGCGTAGTCGGGGCCGAACGTTTCTCGGAATTAACTCAGCAGAAGGTCGCTCCCTTGGAATCGATCGCCGCGCAAATGGAGATATCCGGCTTACCGCTCCTAATGTCCGTCGGAGCGATCACCGCGATGCTTGGTGTCTTGTTGAATCTGCTGCTGGGCCTTTCGCGTGTCGTGCTGGCGATGGGGCGGCGAGGCGATATGCCAGCTGGGTTGGCGATCGTGCAGACAACAACCGGGGTTCCTTGGGCCGCGACGCTGTTGGTGGCAGCAATCATCGCGGGAATCGCGGCAGTCGGCAGCGTACGGCTAGCCTGGTCGTTCAGCGCGTTTACGGTGTTGATTTACTATGCGATCACCAACGCCTGCGCACTTCGGCTTCGCCCCGACGAACGCCTTTATCCGGTATGGATTCCGGTGTTGGGATTGATCTCTTGCTTGCTACTAGCCTTCTGGGTGGAACGCGAGATTTGGCTTGCTGGCATCTCGCTGCTGTTGTTGGGGCTTGCTTGGCACTGGGCAGCAGGCCAACTCAGTCGGCCAAAGTTAGAACCCAACGATACACATTAGCTTGCTTGAGTCGACAAGCGATCTCTGCTGAAAGAGTGGCAGGGGAGGGAACTGCTCGCTTTTTTTGCCTGGCTAGCTTTGGGCGTGGTACGGACTTTGCTTTTTGCAGAGGCGAGGCGAACGGGGAGGTCCCTCAGGTTGCGGTCTTGCTGGTGCGATTTCTAGTTGGCTCTTGCACTGGCAGCGATCGTGGGCAGCATTTCACCCCTCGACAACGGAGTATCGTTATGAAAAGTTTGCGAACATTGGCGGTTGGTTTGCTTAGTGTGGCAATTATTGGCATGTCCGCTCATCTGGCGACAGCGCAGAACAAGGACAAACCGAAGGGAAAAGATCCCGCAAGCGGAAACGAGGCGAAAGCAACCAAACACGACGACCATGCTAAGAAAGGAAAGGATCAGAGCGAAACGAAACAGACTACCTATCTCGGCGTAACGGTCAGCCCGCTACATGAAGGTATCTTCGCGCATTTCCGCGACGATATAGAACATCGCCAAGGTCTGATGGTTCAAGACGTTGCGGCTGGTTCTCCTGCCGAGAAAGCAGGGCTCAAGCCGAAAGATATCTTAATGACGTACGGCGATCAAAAACTGTATTCCACCAGCCAACTGTTCGCGCTCGTCCGCGAAGCGAAGCCTGATAGCAAGGTAATGCTTGGCTACAAACGCGATTCCAAAATGCAAGATACCACGGCAACCCTGGCCCAACATGCCATGCCGGTGGCCCGAATGTCTGATAAATCGAGCAAGGGAAAGGGAGACTCAACGGCAGCGAAGAAAGATCAATCGCAGTGGGAATCGTTCGATTCGCTCACAATCAACTCGCTAGGCGATAATCGTTACCAGGCACAGGTAAGCTATTTAGATAAATTAGGCAAAGTCGAGTCGCTCAAATTCGAGGGAACACGTGATGAGATTCGCCAGGATATCACAAGCCGGAGCGATCTTCCCCAAAATGAACGCGGGCATTTGCTACGAGCCTTGAATATGTCGAGCGAACGGATCGAATTCGACGCTCCACGCGTCTTCCGAACGGACGACGGTCGTGTCATTTGGGAATTCTCGGAGCCCGTGTTTCCCTTTTAGAAATTAGTGTGGAACGAGTCGTAAGCCGGTGGTTATCAGCCACGTTCGATGACTTGCAGAAGATCAACAAAACGAGCCTGACCGCGAGCACTTTGCGGTCAGGCTCTTTGCTTGGGTACGGATGAGAAAGAGTGGCCAAAGTTTGGCAGGTCTGGGCAGTAACTGGCCGGGCCGATGTGTTGAAACAACCCCTTTGTTTATCTGCGCGAACATCGCACAAAAAATTTCGGCGTCGGATCAAGACGCAACGATGACTGCTACCGGCATCGTAAACAGATCGATCCGTTCCTGCTTATCGGGCTTGAAGCCTGCTTTCTGGACAAACTTTTCCAGCGGAATCGGCTGGCAATCGACAATGTGCGGAAAATGCGTGTGCATCCAGACATAGGTCTTTTCGAGGCTGCTCGACTTGTCCCCCTCTTCGACGGTGGCCATGCTGACCACGCCTAGGCGTCCGCCTGGTTTCAGGACGCGGCGGCACTCGGCCAGCACGGTGGGAATGGTATCTAATGGAAACAGTTCCAAGGTGAAACTCATGGTCACGACATCAAACGAGTCGTCCTCGAACGGCAGAGGGGGGACCGCCCCGATTAGCAAAGAAACGGTATCTTTGAAGCCAGCTTCCTTGACTTTCTTACGAGCAACGTTCTGCATCCCCTTTGAGATATCGATACCAAGCACCTGACCGGAAGGACCGACGCTTTTGGCAAGTTCCAGCACCGAGTTACCGGTACCGTAGCCAATTTCCAGCACCGTTTCCCCTTCTTGGACAGCGAGCCTGCTCAGTCCTAGTTCCCGGGCTTTGTGTTCACCACCATCGGCGATCAAGTCGTAGACATGACTGATGCGATCGTAAAACTTCTTGGCTGGGTTGGTCGACATCAGGTGCTTTCCTTACCTTTTTGTTATTCCCTAAGCAGCAAAAATTGGCGACGATAGTATGTTTGTAAAATGACAATCCACGTATCGTGCGAAGAGATTCACACGATACCATATTCGCACCACAAGATGCCACGACGGTGAAGAAATGATCATCCTTTCAATAGACGTGGGGGGAAGTAACGTCAAATTTCTCCTCTCCAATTCTGAAGAGAAACGCAAGTTCGCCTCAGGCCCGGAATTAACTGGGCAGCAAATGGTTGACCAAGTCAAACAGAACACCGCCGATTGGAAATTCGATGCCATCTCGATTGGTATTCCTGCCCCGGTGATCCATGGCAAAGTCATTCACGATCCCCATAACCTCGGCAGCGGCTGGTCCGGCTTCGATTTCTCGGATGCTTTCGGCCTGCCGACAAAGGTGGTCAACGATGCCGCCATGCAGGCCCTAGGCGACTACAAAGGAGGCCGAATGTTGTTTCTGGGCCTCGGCACGGGGCTTGGTTCGGCCATGATCGTGGAAGGCGTTTTGCAGCCGATGGAGCTTGCTCACCTGCCGTTCAAAAAGGGAAAGACCTTCGAGGAATATGTCGGCCAACAAGGGCGGGAACGGCTGGGCAAGAAACGGTGGCGTCTGGAAGTCATCGAAGCCATCACCATGCTGACGGCTGCACTCGAACCAGAGTACGTTGTTTTGGGGGGCGGCAATGCCAAGTTGATGGACGAACTGCCCGAAAACGTCACCGTTTGCGCGAACGGTAACGCTTTCTTAGGTGGTTTCCGCATGTGGGACGAAGCGTCGCCAATCAAGATTTAGCGATCGCTTGTCGGTAACACTAACGGCAGGCTTTACGAAACCGTCAGGTGGAAGTCGGTTCCTTCCCACTCATCGTTGTCGGTCCATAGCAGCGTGAAAACGATGTTGGTGCCGGCGCGATGATTTTCCAGCGGCAGATCGACGTAGTACAGATCCAGGGCATTCTGGTTCGTTTGTATGTCCTGACGAGTTTGCCAGTCGTCTTGGCTCCAATGAACCATCGCTGGCCGCTCGGTAATGATCCGCAGTTTTTTACCTGCGGTCAGTTTCTGAATCTGATGGGCAAACGTCCAAATGTCGTATTCGCTGGGTGTCTTATTGATGGTGTACCGCTGATAAACGGGCTCGATCCGGTCGAAGCAAACGCCATCGTGGGCACTACGCACCAAGCAGATGTATTCGGCATGAGCCCAGCAAAGGGGCATGGCCGAACCACTTGGTTTGCCAAACTTCATGCTGCCGTCTGGCAGGTCGTCGGCATCCCACAGTTGTTCCGTAAGCATGCCTCCTTCGTTGGCGAAACCTTCGATGGCTTGGATCAACGGAACCGGGTCGCGCCCGGCAGCCAGTTCATAGTGCCCCCGTTCTCCGGTCAATAGCGGCCACGAACGACCTTCTCCTGAGCCATCAAACGCTCTGCCGTCGGGATATTGCCCATAGCCGTCGTGGTTGTATCGCCGCCAACAGGGGCCTTGAGGCAAGTCTCGCTTGAGGATCGCATCGACAACGGCCACCGAATCGACAATCAACGGATCGTCTGCGGCACAAATGCCCAAGCGAACCAGGTCAAGGAACCCAGCATCCACCACATTGCGGGCCGGATGCGTTCCCCCTCCATTCTTGAGATCTACCATTGCTGTATTCGGATCGGCATCGACCGAGCCAGGACACGTGTCTTCAGGCGTGATGCGGACGAAATGGCGTGGTTTGTCTGGGACCAGTTCGCCACACGTGGTCACCGTCCATGCTTCCAAGTTCGCGACCAACCAGTCGGCATACTCTCGCAGGAACGAGGCCGAATTGTCATGGTCGCAGGCTTCCGAGAAATCCGCCGCGCAAATCACGGCGGCGATTGTCGCGGCCAGGGTGGAAGGAGAGTAGCCACCGTTTTCCTCCCAACGTTCCTGGGCGGTAACCGGTCCATTGAGAATCAGGAAACGAACCGCTCGGCGGATCACAATCCAAGGATCAAACTCTTGCAACGCATCGGCCTGTTTCAAACGCCAGGCCAACAAAATCGGCGCGGCAATTTCGTCAAGCTGCACGCCGTGCCAGTACGGTTCGCCGTCGATCTCGCTGTTTTGGGGCATCCCTCCATCTTCAGCTTGGACACACGAGAGCCAAATTAGCGCTCGCAGTGGCGACTCTTCTTCATGACAAGCCAGTAGCGCGGTCGCCGTATGAACCATGTCCCGCGCCCAAACCAGGTGATAACCACCTCGGTTGTCATCGTCTTGGGTTTCTCCCCACGGAATACTCATCGAAGCCACACTGGCACCAAGGAACGTCTTGTCCTCGTGAGCTTGCAGGATGCACTTGCTCAGGCGAAACAGATTCTTGGTGGCGGGATTATCGAGGCTCACTCCGTTGGGCTTAATCGTCCGTTTCCACTGATCGATAAACTTTTGTCGTGAAACATCGAAGGGTAAGACGAATGATTGCAGCAACTGCGTCGCGGCGCTTTGGCAACTGAAGCCCATACCGACGCCCAGTGTGAATTCGTTCCCTTTCGACAAATCGACTTCTCCCATCAACGCGACGTTGCCATCGCGGGCGATGTGATATTGCCAATCCATTTGGAAGTTATCCATCAGGTCGCGCCAACCGTCGCTCGTGCCGACGTAACCAACCGAGCGTTTGGTGAAATCGCAATCACAACCCAGCGCCAAGTGAATGTTATCCCGCTCGGCACACAGCAGATGGTAACCGCCGATGTGTTTACAGCCGGCAAAATTATGTTCGCCGGTGTTCTTAATATGCGGGGCCAGCAACGCGTACAGCTTTAGCTTGTCGGTCAGCGATTCGTCGAGTATCTCTAGCCGAACGTGCATAAGCACGACCGACGAGTGAGGTTCGCCCAGCACTTCCTTGACCAGGCGGTAACGTCCATCCCGATCGGTATTGGTGAGCCGGAACAGCAACGCATCGGGCTCGGGGCGTTCGACCGTATGATGAAGATCACGTCGCTCTTCATGACAAAACGTTTCGCCGTCGGTGATTAGAAACTGCAAGTCTCGCGTGTTCGGCGAGTCGACATGGGGAAAATAGATTTCGTTGATAATCCCGTGACTCACCGTGTACCAAACTTGTGAACTGGTGTGGTAGGCGGTTCCGATGCCTTCTTTGGCACTGGTTGTCCAACGGGGCTCGATTCCAGGGGCGCCGGGCGCGATCTTGTTACTCAAGGTGATGTTCCCAATCGGAAGGTGATGCGGGGCAAATTGGCAGAGTATAAGGTTCTCAAACGATCTAATAGCTGGTAGCTACACTTTTGCTGTCCTCTGGCAGACGAATTTTCCTGAGTCGGCGGTGCCTGAGGAAAGTTGACCCGCAACACGAGTTGGCCGATACTAGGACCACTGTTGCGTCTCACTGGCGTAATGCCTCTCCTTAAGCACCCCCCTCCTAGAGAATTACGTATGCTCCTGTCTCGTTGTCGGCCTCACTTGGGCACTTGGGATACCCTGTGCCGTACCTACTGCCGCTTTGGATGTGTCGGACTGATTGTTTTATTGTTCGTTCTGGCCGGATTATTTCCACTAGAAGCTTACGCCGAAGATGGTAAACGTGCGCCGAATGTTGTTTTCATTTTGATCGACGACATGCGGTACGATGCTGCAGCTTGCTTGGGGCATCCATTTCTGAAGACGCCTCACATCGATGCCATGGCGAAAAATGGCACCAATTTTACCAATGCTTTTGTGACCACATCGTTGTGCTCTCCGAGCCGGGCTTCGATTTTAACCGGTCAATACATGCACAAGCATCACGTGGTCGACAATAACAATACCGATCTTTCGAAGTTGGTGTTCTTCCCCCAGTATTTGCAAAAGGCTGGCTACAAGACGGGGTTCTTTGGTAAGTGGCACATGGGGGGCGGAACCGATGATCCTCGACCTGGGTGCGATCAGTGGGTTAGCTTCCGAGGTCAAGGACATTACTATCCGCCAGGGCCAAAGTGGACACTTAACGTCAACGGCAAATCGGTTCCGCAAAAAGGTTACATCACCGACGAACTTACCGACTACGCGATTGATTGGTTAGATTCCCTAAACAAAGATGATCCGTTCTTTCTCTATCTTTCGCACAAAGCGGTCCACGCTCAGTTTCACCCTGCCGAGCGCCATAAGGACTTGTATACCGACACCAAAATCGAACCCCCAGCTTCCCAAGCAAACACGAAGGAAAACTACGAAGGGAAGCCAATGTGGGTAAAAAACCAACGCAACAGCTGGCATGGGGTCGATTTCCCTTATCACTCGTCGCTTGACATTGCCGAGTACTATCGCGATTACTGCCGCTGCATTAACGCCGTCGACGACAGTGTCGGGCGGGTTCGTCAGTACCTGAAAGACCACGACCTCGATGACAACACCGTTGTCATGCTGATGGGGGACAATGGTTTTCTGTTTGGCGAACATGGACTGATCGATAAGCGGAACGCCTATGAAGAGTCGATGCGTGTGCCGTTAGTCATCGAGGGGCCGGGCTACTTTCCGCAAGACAAGACCGAAACCGCCGTAGTGGCCAATGTCGACATCGGACCCACTGTTCTCGACTTAGCTGGCTTAGACACGCCAGAGCAAATGGACGGGATGAGCTTTGTGAAGGTTGCCAACGGTCAGACCCCCAAAGATAAGTGGCGCAAGAATCTGCTGTACGAGTATTACTGGGAATGGAATTTCCCCCACACGCCCACCATGTTTGCTTTGCGAGGCGACCGGTACAAGTTCATTCAGTATCACGGCATCTGGGACACGGACGAACTTTACGACCTGGAAAACGATCCGCACGAGATGCACAACTTGATCAACGAGCCAGGCTTGCAAAGCACGGTGCGAGATATGCGAAACGCTTTAAACAAAGAATTAGCCGAGCGAAACGCGATGCAAGTTCCCTTTGGTCCCAAGCGGGGCAACGGAGCAAACCTCCGCCGCGAATCAGGCTCTGAGGCTGCCGAATTTCCAGAAAGCGTGATCCGTCAGCGAGACGCCAAGAACTAACTTGCTACCCACCAGAAACGAATAGTGTTCGCCCCTCGGCGTCCATTTCAAATCACACTTCCCATTCCTCTGCAGGGACAATTTATGATACGTAATCTGATGATCGCTTTGGCCGTGATTTGCGGCATCGTGGCCGCCGATCGCCCGCTGTTAGCCGCCGATCAACCAAATGTTGTGATCTTACTTTCCGACGATCAACGCTGGGATGATTACTCGTTCCAAGGGCACGAAGCGATCAAAACCCCTAACATCGATCGCCTGGCATCGCAGTCGTTGGTTTACCAGCGTGGCTACGTGCCGACATCGCTGTGCCGGCCATCGTTGGCGAGTTTGTTCACGGGGCTTTATCCGCACCAAAACGGCATCACCGGTAACGACCCTCGCGAAGATAAACGGACCAACAAAGGCCGCTCCGTGTTGGTCAAGCGATTCCGGCAAAACCCCCGCCTGGCGGAAATCTTAGGACAACATGGTTATGTCAGTTTTCAATCGGGCAAGTGGTGGGAAGGCAATCCCAAAAGTGGTGGTTTCACCCAGGGCATGACCCACGGCGATGTCACCAAGGGAGGTCGGCATGGCGATGTTGGCTTGAACATCGGTCGCAAGACGATGGAACCGGTGATGAAATTCATCGACGAAAGCGTAGCAGCCGACAAGCCGTTCTTTCTGTGGTATGCCCCTATGATGCCGCACTTGCCGCACAATCCACCGGAACGCTTGTTGGAAAAGTACCAAGCGGAAGGACGCCCTCTGGCGGTGGCCAAATACTTTGCCATGTGCGATTGGTGGGATGAAACTTGTGGGCAAGTGCTCGACCATTTGGCAGAGAAGGGGGTTGCCGACAATACGATCGTGATTTACTTGTGCGATAACGGTTGGACGCAACTTGCGGACATGGGAGGGGGCGCCGTCGGCGGACCGCGTGGCAAGCGTTCGGTCTACGATGGAGGAACGCGAACACCGATCATGATTCGCTACCCAGGCCACGTTACCCCTGCCGAGAACACCACTGCCCTAGCAAGCAGCATCGACGTGGTCCCAACCATCCTAGCGGCTGCGGGAATAAAAACCGACGAGAAATTCCCCGGGATCAATCTGCTCGATCCTGAAGCGGTTGGTAAGCGGCAAGCGATCTTCGGGGAGATCTTTGCCCACGATATTCCGGACTATAACCATCCGGAACAAGGGCTCTTCTATCGCTGGGTAATTGATGGCGAATGGAAGCTGATTGTGCCCACCGGCAAGGATGAAGAAGAGTTCGGTCCGAAGGAGCCAGTGCTCTTCAATCTGAAGTCAGACCCCGAGGAACAGCACAACGTGATCGAGCAGCATCCGGAAATCGCCAAGCAGCTTCATGAAAAGCTCGATGCTTGGTGGTCGCCCAAAGTTTAACGTTCGGCTTTGGATGACGAGGTAGTTGTCTTTATCAGGCGGACGGTAATCGCGTCCGCTTGATCGTGGTCGACGCTCAGTTTCCACTGGCCGTTGACGTCGAAGGTCCACGTTTGCTCGTTGTCTTCGCGCGGTCCCGCTGTCAACTTGTCTCCGATCACCAGCTTGGCATCGGCCAGGGGGGCAAGATGGGTCACTTCCGCCACATGCCCTTTACGCAGCAAACTGGCATGGATTTCTTCCCCTGGCACCAAGTGCAAGAAGTCTTCCGGAATTTCTTGCCCATGCGGATCGGTAATCGGGTGTCCGAGCCTATCGTCCAGGTAATCGACGGCTGCTTCGTCGTTGACGTGTTCTAACAGGTCCGCTTTGTCGTGGATCTCGTCGCTCGGCGTTCCGAGACGAGCCAGATAGGCTTCCCAAATACGATGGGCACGCATCAAACGTCGCGCTTCCAGTTGCCCCGCTTCGGTCAGCAGAAAGTTGTCGTTCTCTAGCGGTTGAATCCAACCGTTGGCGATCATCCGCTGTAAACTTCGCCGCAAGCTTTGTCCATCTGTCCGGACATTCGCAATCATGGTTGCCAGCGAAGTCGCATGCTCGGGATCGCGACGCATGCAACCTAAGATGTCTTCCGATAAGGTATGCGGAATCGCAGCCCGGCGACGAAGCCAATTGGAAAGCAGCCCAAACTTCGGCGAGAAGATCAATACCATCATGAACTGAAACGTGCTGAACAGCACAATCGGTGAGCTCGTCGCCACATTGAACCACACCGAAATGTAAACCCCGCAAACCACGCTGCTAATTCCAAACAGGACAGCCAAGATCATCATGTGGCTGAGTCGATTGGTCAGCAAATAGGCCGTAGCTGCTGGCGTAATCAACAAGCCAACCACCAAGATCACACCGACAATCTGCACTGCACTGACAACAACCAACGAGGTACACGTGGTCATCAGAATGTGTATCAAGAGCACCGGTAGACCAATTGAGGCGGCCATGATCGGATCGAACGCGGTAAGCAGCAATTGCCGATACCAAAGGATGATCACAAACAAGACAATCGCCGTAACACCGGCCATCATCCATAAACGCTCGGCATCGACGGCCAAGACGTCCCCCATCACGAAGTGAAACAAATCGAGATGGATATAGTGCGAAAACAAACTGGCCAAGGCTCCGCCGAAAGCGAAGATACCGGTATACATAATCCCGATGGCCGTATCTTCTTTGATGCGGGAGACACGCGAAACAAAGCTCACGAGCATCACCGTCGTAAACCCAGCGATCAGGGCTCCCAAGATCATCGCGGCAAAATGCGCTTCGCGGCCGTACAGCACTTTCATCAACAAGTAGCCACCGGTCACGCCTGCCAGCATCGAATGCGAGATCGCGTCCCCGAGAAAAGCCATCCGCCGAAGGATGATCAAACAGCCAATCACGCCGGAAGAGACCGCCACCAAACAGCCAGCGAAAATCGCTCGCAGCAGGTAGCTATTTCCTACAAAGGGTTCCACGAACAAGTGATAAAGGGTGTCCACTACTTCGCCTTCTCCCGAACCACACGGTTCAAATGTTCGAAGGCGCGGACATGGCCGTCATACACTTCGCTTAACAGTTCCGGCAACAATACTTGGGCCGGAGTACCAAACGCGAACAGCCGTTGCTTCAAGAGAATCAGCGAATCGAAGAACTCTGCCGCCGTGGCCAGGTCGTGATGCACCACCACCAAGGTTCGTCCCGATTGCTTGGCACTTTCCAGCACATTCAAAATGGCTCGCTCGGTTGCCGCATCGACCCCGGCAAACGGTTCGTCCAGCAGGACCACCCGGGCCCCTTGAGCCAAAGCACGCGCCATGAAGACACGTTGTTGTTGCCCACCAGAGAGTTCCCCAATTTGCCGTTTACGAAAGTCCGACATGCGAACGATCGAGAGGGCTTCTTCGACGATCTCGCGATCTTGCTTCGAGGCACCCCATTGCCACCAGGGGATGTTTCCGTAACGCCCCATCATCGCGACTTCTTCGACCGTCACCGGAAAGTCCCAATCAATGCTGCCCCGCTGGGGGACGTACGCAACCAGACGACGGGTTCGTTCCGCCGGGATGCCAAAGATGCGGACGTTGCCGATATCAGGACGAAGGAAGCCAAGTATCGCTTTCACCAACGTCGACTTGCCCGAACCGTTCGGTCCGATGATGCCGACCAGTTGCCCCTGGGGAATGGTGAACGATACGTCAAGCAAAGCAGGGACCGCGCCGTAACTTACCGTCAGATGCTCGACTTCAATCGCAGGGGTCGTCGGCGTGATTGATTCGGGAAGTTGTTGTGTGGTTATCATGAAGGATCGTGGGGTTACTCGGGAACGGCCGATTCGGGAACCTCAAAGGGAACGCGTCCCACGACCAAGCTATCATTCGCACCGGCCCAAATCGTGCGGCTTTCGAGCGGTTGGTCGAACCCGCGGCGAAACAGTTCGACTTGAACGGCTTTAGGGATGGCCTCGGCTGCGTTGGCGGGGCTCATCTGGACGAGGAACTCATTCTTGCCCGGCGGGATTTCTAGTTCCAGGTCGCACTCGATCACCTTGCCGGCCGGAATGGCTTGGTTCTCGGTAAAGATCGCTTTTCCTTCGTAGGAAATGGAAAGCGAGGCTGCCTCGGATACGTCTTCGGCAAACGGATCGAGCCCAGCGTCAAAGGTGGCCGTAATCCGCAGATGGTAGCTCTCGGCGATAAGTTCGCTTACCGAATCGCGTTCGGGAAGTTGGTTTTCGGCCAGCGTTTGCTGATACAGCCACGTGAAGCCCAAGATAAACAAGGCACAGAAAGTGGCAACGACGATTCGCATGTTCAGACCGCTTGGGCATCCTTTCTATTGAAGTGCTTGGACAATGATGATCACGTTTTCTCGCATCATTCCAATATAAGTTTCTCCCGCTGTTCCTTCAGCCCCCATCGAATCGGAGTAGAGTTCGCCGCCAATCTCGACGTGGGCCTCGCGGGCAATTTCACGAACCTTGGTCGGGTTAACCGAGGTTTCGACGAAGATTGCTTTAACGTGATGCTGACGAATCGAATCGATCGTCTCTTGCTGCCGCTCGGGAGTGATGCCGGCACCGATTTCGTTGCCGGTGGACCATCCTACCGGAGTGGCCGCTGTCATTCCGTAGGCCTGACAAAAATAGTTGAATGCGTCGTGGCTGGTGACCAGAACCCGCTGCTCGACCGGTATCTTGTTGATCTCACGCAAAATCCAATTGTGCAGTGCCCGTAATTGATCGAGATAGAGTGCGGCCCGGCTCTTATATTCTTCCGCATGTTCCGGATCGATTTTTATGACGGCGTCGCGTATATTCCGCACGTAGGTTGCTGCGTTGGTGCAAGAGAACCAAGCATGCGGGTCGTGCATCGCTTGCTTGCCCCCTGGGACTTCCAGCGACTTACATCCCTCGGTACACGTGACCAGCGGCCGGCCCGACTGCTCGGCCAGCTTTCGCATCCAGTCGTTCCCTTCCAAGTGCCAACCATTTTCAAGGCACAAGTCCGCATTCGCCACCAACTGGGCATCGCCAGGCTTCTTCTCGTAAAGATGGGGATCTTGTCCCGCAGCGAGAACCGACTTTACCACCATTCGGTCGCCAACCACCTGACGGGCAAAATCGGCAATCTGGGTCGTCGAGCAGACAATAACCGGCTTTCGGTCCTCAGCAAAAAGTGCCCCGCCGAGGGTTAGGCTAAGAAAAAGAGCGAAAATTGATCGGGGAAACATAACTGTTTTGCGTATTCAAATATCGGGTTTTGGATTGCCAAAACAATCATAGGAGTTCAAGTATTAAAAGACAAGGGGAATTAATCTTACCATAATGAACTTCACGAACTTGCGCAAGCTGTGAAATCGACGAAACTTCGCCCCGTCTGGCGGGTTTCATTGGGTACGTTCCTCGATTCACTTTGTCTCGCTCCAACAAGGAAGAAACCGCTTATGAAATCTTCGTCCCTGATCGCCATCGGCGGGCTGCTCTCTCTAGCGTTTTGTTTCCAACCCGTTGTGGCGGCAGACACTTCTCCCGAAAACTGGGCGAATTGGCGGGGGCCGAACGTGAACGGAACCTCACTCAGCGCCAAGCCACCTACCAACTGGAGCGAAGAAGAAAACATTCGCTGGAAAGTCCCCGTCCCTGGCAGCGGCAGTTCGTCTCCGATTATCTGGGGAGAGAAGTTGTTTCTGTTAACGGCTGTTCCGGTCGCTGGGGAAGAGAAGCCAGCCGAAGCTACGCCTGAGCAACCCCCGCAACCAGCCGCCGCGCCTCGTCGCGGGCCAGGGGGAAGAGGAGGCCGCGGAGGTGGCGGTTTCGGGCGGGGGGAAGCACCTACGACACCGGTCGATTTCACCGTGGTTTGCTTGAACAAAACAACCGGCGAAAAAATCTGGTCGAAGGTCGCCACCCAGCAAGTGCCTCACGAAGCAGGCCATGGAACCAATACGTTTGCTTCGTCTTCGGTCGTGACCGATGGCAACCTCTTGATCGCGTTCTTCGGCTCGCGGGGGATTTTCTGCTACGACTTGGATGGCAACTTGCTCTGGGAGCGTGATCTCGGCAAACAGCAAACGCGTAATGCATTCGGCGAAGGCAGTACCCCAGCGCTTTACCAAGATACGGTGATTGTGCCGTGGGATCACGAAGGGGATTCGTTCGTGCTGGCACTCGATGCGAAAACGGGCAAAGACCTCTGGAAGAAGGACCGAGACGAAGTGACCGGCTGGGCAACTCCGGTAGTCACCCAGTACAACGGCCAAACCCAGGTTATCTTGAACGGGACAACGCGGGTGCGAAGTTACGATCTGAAATCGGGCGAACTCCTGTGGGAATGCGGCGGACAAGCCACCAATCCAATTCCCACCCCCATCATCTACAACGATATGGCGATCTGCATGACCGGGTATCGTGGTTACGCTATCTATGCGATCAAGCTGAGTGCCCAAGGAGACGTGACCAAAAGCGACGACGCAATCGTTTGGAGCCGCAACGACGTCGGCCCCTACATTGCCTCGGCGACTCTTTACAATGACAAGCTTTATGTCACAAAGGACCGTAACGGGATCGTCTATTGTTTAGATGCCAAGACCGGCGAAACCATTTACGGACCACAACGGTTGCCGGAAGCATCGACGCTTTATTCTTCGCTGGTTGCCGCCGACGGCAAGGTTTACGTCTCGGATCGAGATGGAACCACCATCGTGCTAGATGCCGGGCCGGAATTCAAAGTATTGGCCACCAATCAAATCGACGAAGGAATCGATGCCTCTCTGGCCTTCAGTGGCGATCAGCTTTTCCTGCGCGGCGCGAAGCACCTGTACTGCATCGAGCAAAAATACGCCAAATAAAGCCTCTGCTAATAACGAGCACGCCTCAAGGAAGCCCATGTCCTTGAGGCGTTTTTCGTGGATGCTTTAAGCCAATCGCTTTAGTTTGGTGATGCGACCAGTGGAAACCCATTCAGCCACAAAGATGTCGCCTGCTGGGGTAAAGCAAGCGTCGTGCGGATGAACAAACTTGCCTTCGTGCCACTGTTTTGGTTGGGCCCGTAATTGTTGAATGCTGCTCAGCCGGGCGACATCATCACCCAACTGCGCAACGACGTTGTAATCTTGGTCAACAATCGACAAGCGGGCCTTCAGTTCCGGCACCAGCATCAAGTCGTTCCAAGTATCCAGATTAGCCGGCAGCCCGAAGCCGCTGATTGTCTTCTGGTAGTTCCAATCCTTATCGAAGACCTGCAGCGTATCGTGGGCTCGGTCGCAGACAACATGCTTAGGGTTGGCCGAATCGCGGCGATCGATCCATAGCCCGTGCGGCGTATTGAAAGTGCCTTGCCCATCGCCCGGACCGCCGAACTTCGCTTTCCAGTTGGCATCGGCATCGTACTGATGAATGAAGAACGATCCATAGCCGTCCGCCAGTAGGAAGCCACCGTCGTCGAGAAAAGCGAAGTTGGTCGGCATGAAACGATCTCGTCCCCAAACTTTTTTCGGGTCGGTCGCTTCGCCTTCCGCATAAATGCCTGATTCCATGGGGGCATACTTCTGCCAGACGGTTTCCCCCGTTTTGGTGAGCTTGGCGAACGATTTGACCTGTTGGTAGGCGCACACGTAAAGAAACTCGTCGTTGCCTTCCTGGCGAACTTCGATTCCGTGTCCTCCGCCTTGAAATTGTTGGCCGAACGCGCGGATGAACTTGCCGTCGCTATCGAAAACGAAGATCGAGGGGTGGTCTTTTTGTGTCGGATCTCCTTCGTGAATCACGTATAAATTGTGGTCGCGGTCGACGGCAACGTTGTGGGTTGTTTGCCAGGTATACTTACTTGGCAGTTGGGGAAAGTCGTGGGTCACCTCGAACTGATAGCCTTCCGGGCCTATCTGTTTTCGGTTGCCCGATTTGTCAGAGGCATGGACCGCAGGGGAAGGAAAAAGCCCAGCAGTGGCAGCCAAGGCAAGCGACGAGCCCGCCAAAATTACTTCGCGTCTTGTAGGCATTGGGGTAAACTCGATAAGAGAAGGGTAGGAAGTGCCTTGCCCCAGGGGGCAAAGATGGGGGCCGTCCGGACGATTCCGAAGACGGGAAATGACGATATTTCAAGTTCTATGCCCAATTTGCGCCTCAAGCAAACACTTTCCTCCGATCTCATTGCGCGGAATGATTGCATTCAGCGGTCTTCCCAATTATCCTAAACTCCTCAAACGGGAATCTAGGAAAACTTGTCATGCAAGACTTGCTGCTACTTCTACTCTCGATGGTCGCTTTCGCCGGTGGGTTCCCCGGTGCTTGGTGGGTTGCGGAAAAGCAACGACCAGATAACGCCATTCCCATTTTCTTCGGCACGCTTGGCATGCTGATTGTGGGGGGAGCTGGCCTATTTGGCGTCGTGATCCTGGCTGCCAAACAATTCTAAGCGGGCCATTGCACGCCAATCTGGGGGGCCAAGCTCGCGATTTGCTTGAATCGGCGAGAGAAGGATGCTAGGCTGATGCTTCCTGCCCGATTTGCCATTTGTTTAATGGTAGATCCCTTCTATTCTCCTTCCGCGGCAAACGATGCTCAGCCAACGATTTCCTTCGCGAACGCTTTTGGTGCTGGTCTTGATGACACTTCTGACGCATGGTCTTCGTGCGGAAGAACCCATCGATTTCGCCACGCAAATTCGCCCTTTGCTATCCGATCGCTGTTTTCATTGCCACGGCCCCGATGCCGATGGACGTGAGGCCGATTTGCGGCTTGATGAGGAAGAGAGCGCACACGAAGCTTCGATTGTGCCCGGTGATCCTGCCAACAGCGAACTGTTTGCCCGCATCAGTTCGACCGATCCCAGTGATCGAATGCCCCCTGCCGACTCGAATCGAAGTCTTTCTGCGGAAGAGATCGAGTTAATTCGGCAGTGGATTGCCCAAGGGGCGAAGTACGATCAACATTGGGCGTTCCGCCCCATCACCAAGCCAGCGGTTCCTCAGCTCGAGGATGACGACTGGTCGCGAAACGAGATCGATAAGTTCGTTCTCGCCAAGTTGCGGCAAGAGGGGGTCAGCCCGAGCCCGCCTGCCCAGCCGTGGCGTCAATTACGCCGGCTCTCCTTCGATCTCAATGGGCTGCCTCCCACGTTGGAAGAACTCGATGCCTTTCTGGCCGATCCCAGCGAAGAAAACTACCAGGCCAACGTGACCCGTTTGTTGGCTTCGCCTCGCTATGGCGAACGGCTGGCCGCCGAGTGGTTAGACGCGGCCCGCTACAGTGATACCTATGGCTACCAGGTCGATCGGGGCCGGTTTGTATGGCCGTGGCGCGACTGGGTGATTCGCTCGCTCAATGCGAACATGCCGTACGACCAGTTTCTCACGCAGCAGATCGCCGGTGATTTGCTGCCCGACGCCAACCAAGATTCCATCCTCGCCACAACCTTCTGTCGACTTCATCCGCAGAAAGTCGAAGGGGGAAGCGTCCCGGAAGAGTTCCGGGTGGAATACGTTGCCGACCGGGCACAAACCGTGGCTACCGCGTTTCTCGGCCTGACCATGGAGTGTGCTCGTTGCCACGACCATAAGTACGACCCGCTCAGCCAGCGGGAATATTATCAATTGTTTGCTTACTTCAACAACGTCGACGAGGCGGGGCTTTACTCGTATTTCACTTCCTCGATTCCCACGCCAACGCTCCTGCTGACCGACGAAGAGCAACAAGCGAATCTCGACGAGCTTGATGCAGAAGTCGCCTCCCTAGAGGCCGAGCAAGCGGCGTTGTACAAACATCTGGTCGCCACGACCCATGCCGCTGGCATGACCATTCCGCACCCTAAGCCGGCCGAGGCGTTATCGTTCGACGAAGGAAACGTCGGGGGAAATCGAGCAACGCTCGGCCCGAAAGGGCAAGCGATTGAGTTGACCGGCGACGATGCAATCAACTTGAAGTCAGGCAACTTCCTGCGAAATCAACCGTTCTCGGTCGATCTGTGGATTAAGACCCCGGACGTCAAAGAGCGGGCCGTCATTTTCCACCGCTCGCGGGCCTGGACCGATGCGGCCAGCCGGGGCTATGAACTGCTGCTGGAAGATGGGCGATTGAAATGGTCGCTTATTCACTTCTGGCCTGGCAATGCGATCAGCATCAAAGCGACCGATCAAGTCCCGCTTAATAAGTGGCAGCATGTGACGGTCACCTACGATGGTTCCAGCCGAGCCGATGGCCTGCGGATTTTTGTCGATGGCAAGCCTGCCAAAGTCGGGATCATTCGCGACAAGCTCACCAAGCAAATCACCGGAGGTGGGCAAGATAATATTGCGATTGGCGAACGATTCCGCGACCGTGGCTTTACCGATGGCCAAGTTGATGAGTTCGCGGTTTACGATTACGAACTGACCCCCGCCGAAATTGCTTTGCTCAATAACAAGCAGTCGAGCCCAGAGGTACGGCAAGACTATTGGATACGCCGCGTGCGGAACGAATGGACCCAGGCAGCAGCCAACTTGGCAGAAGCTCGTAAAGAACGAAACGACGCCTACGACCGGGCTCAGGAAATCATGGTCATGCGGGAACTCGACCAACCGCGGCCAACCTACTTGCTGGCGCGCGGCGCGTACGATGCCCCGACCGACGAGGTCTTACCGAAAACCCCAGAGGCATTGCCCGGTTTTGCCCAGCAGTGGCCCAACAATCGGCTGGGGCTGGCCAAATGGATGGTGGACGCCAAAAATCCCCTAACCGCGCGGGTGGCCGTAAATCGCTATTGGCAATTGCTCATGGGCGAAGGGCTGGTTCGTACGCCGGAAGATTTCGGAAACCAAGGATCACCGCCAACTCACCCCCAATTATTGGATTGGCTGGCTGCCGACTTTATCGAACATGGCTGGGATGTGAAGCGTTTGATGAGGCAGATTGTCACTTCGTCCACCTATCGCCAGGCATCGGAGGTCAGTTCCGAGATGCTCAACCGCGATCCCGAGAACAAGCTGCTTGCGCGGGCGGGCAAGTTCCGCATGTCTGCCGAGATGGTACGCGATAACACTCTTTTCGCCAGCGGGTTGCTGGTTGAAAAAATCGGCGGCCCGCCAGCGAAGCCGTACGAAGTTGCCAGCAGCTTTAAACCGATTCCGCACGATCACGGCAAAGGCCTGTATCGTCGCTCGTTGTACACCTACTGGCAGCGAACCAGCCCGGCGCCAGCGCTGATGACTTTCGATGCCTCGAAGCGGGACGTCTGTCAGTTGAAACGCGAACGAACGTCGTCTCCACTTCAAGCGTTGGTACTGCTGAATGGTCCCCAGTATGTGGAAGCCGCCAAAATGCTGGCCGCTCGGCTTCTGGAGCAGGCGGAAGAAGGGGATACCGACGAAACACGCGTGAAGCGGCTCTTTAGGATGCTGACCAGTCGCCAGCCAACCGAACAGGAACTGGCCATCTTGCTTCAGCTTCATCAAGAGCAGTTGGCCCACTTTCAAGAAATGCCTGACGATGCTGGTAAGCTGCTGACGGTTGGCGAGGCTAAAGTGCCAGAGAAGCTTCCCTCGGCCGAGTTGGCGGCGTTAACCGTGGTGGCCAATATGGTGATGAATTTCGACGGCTGTGTGACGCGTCGGTAACAAGGAATGAAGTCATGATGGTAACACGTCGGCAATTGCTGCAATCGTCTGCTTGGGGATTAGGTGGCTTAGCGCTGGGACAACTGCTTTCCGCCGAAAGCGAAGCAGCTTCCGGGGTGCTGACTAATCTGCACCATACGCCCAAGGCGAAACGGGTGATCTTCCTGTTTCAAGCTGGCGGTCCGTCGCAGCTTGATTTGTTTGACTACAAGCCGGTTCTCAATCAAAAGCATGGCCAGCAATTGCCGCCCTCGGTCCGAGGCGAGCAGCGCCTGACCGGGATGAGTGGTAATCAATCGAGCTTGCCGCTGGTCGGCTCGCCGTTTAAGTTCGCTCGGCATGGTCAAGCTGGTACCTGGATGAGCGAACTGTTACCGCACACCGCCAAGGTTGCCGACGAAATCAGCGTGATTCGCTCGGTCAATACCGAGGCCATCAATCATGGGCCAGGCGTAACCTACGTGCAAACCGGCTCGCAAATCCCTGGCCGACCTTGCATTGGTTCGTGGTTGAGCTACGGGCTCGGCACCGAGAACGACAATCTCCCGGCGTT
Organism: Bremerella cremea; assembly: GCF_003335505.1. Classification (NCBI taxonomy): domain Bacteria; kingdom Pseudomonadati; phylum Planctomycetota; class Planctomycetia; order Pirellulales; family Pirellulaceae; genus Bremerella; species Bremerella cremea. The sequence continues at coordinate 180,794 of NZ_QPEX01000010.1, read as the reverse complement.
TGTGGTACTGGTCACCGCCAACAAGGGAGGCCAACCTTTGGCTGCGCGGTTGTGGGGCAACGGTTTTCTACCTTCCCACCATCAAGGTGTCCAATTCCGTAGCGGCGACGACCCGGTGTTGTATTTAAATAGCCCCGCCGGGGTCGATCGGGCCAGCCGCGAGAAAGCCTTGGCTAGATTAGATGCGCTGCATCGGCTACAACCGGCCGATGCGCTGGTCGATACCCGCATTCGCCAATACGAGTTGGCCTTCCGGATGCAGGCCTCGATTCCTGAAGTGACCGATTTAACTACCGAGCCAGAGCATGTACTGGAAATGTACGGGCCCGATTCCCGCAAGCCAGGATCGTTCGCCGCGAACTGTCTGCTGGCGCGGCGTCTGGCGGAAAAGAACGTCCGCTTCATCCAACTCTATCATCAAGGTTGGGATCATCACGGTGGCTTGCCCAGCAGCATAAAAACACAGTGCAGCGAGACCGATCAACCAGCCGCAGCATTGATTCAAGACCTGAAGCAACGCGGCCTCTTAGACGAAACGTTGGTGGTTTGGGGAGGCGAATTTGGACGCACCAACTACTGCCAAGGCAAACTCGGCCCCAACAATTTCGGTCGTGATCACCACGGCCGCTGCTTCAGCGTATGGATGGCTGGCGGCGGAATTAAGGGGGGAGTCACACTGGGAACAACCGACGAATACGGCTTCAATATTGTCGACCAGCCGGTGCATATTCATGATCTGCAAGCTACCATAATGCATGTAATGGGGATCGATCACGAACGACTCACCTTCCGCCACCAAGGCCGGGCCTTCCGCCTGACCGATGTCCACGGGAAGGTCGTCCAGCCGATTCTGGCTTGAACAACGAGATCGTTTCGGTAGTGATTGCGAACGGGAACACGACGCCTAGAAAGTCTCTTGTTCAGAACCTAGGTATTGAAAGTTCGAGAGAATGAAAATCGGCATTCTTCAAGCAGGCTATGTGCCAGAGCCGCTTGTGGAAAAGTATGGGCAATACCCAGAGATGTTCCAGCGACTATTGGCCGGACATGGTTTCGAGTTTCAAACTTATGTGGTGGCCGCCGGAGAGTTCCCTGAAAGTGTTCAGGCGTGCGATGGTTGGTTAATCACCGGTTCCGCCGACGGCGCTTATGAATCGCACGCCTATATTCCACCGCTGGAAAATCTGATCCGTGAAATCTACGCGGCAGAGATCCCTTTGGCCGGCATTTGTTTCGGCCATCAGATCATGGCCCAAGCCCTCGGCGGAAAAGTGGCCAAGCACGCAGCCGGCTGGAGCATCGGCCAAACTCGATACCAACTCGGAACGGACAAGATCGATTGTCTCGCCATGCACCAAGACCAAGTCGTTACCAAGCCTGCCGCAGCGGAAGTGATCGCTTCCTCTGCTTTCTGCGCCAACGCAGGCTTTGCGTACCCAGGTAGTCACGGGGTAAAAGCGATGAGCTTTCAGTTTCACCCAGAGTTTTCCCCGGAGTATACTCGCGATTCGATCGCCATTAAGGCTGGCAACGCGCTTACGGAGGAGCAAGCCGCAGCAGCAATTACAACGGTCCGCGAGCAAAACGATTCCGCTCGAATCGGGCAGCAATTAGCCGAGTTCTTTCTTACGGCCAAGCCGGCGGAACATTAATCGCCGTTTGGGCGATCCGTGTAGAAACGCAACGGCCACACGATAGCGGCTTCAATAATAGGAAACCGCCTGTTTACCTTGCCGTGTGACGATTCAAGAACGGCTGCCGATCTTGTAGAAATCGATAGGCAGCAAGAGACGAACAAGGACGATTACTCGTCGTCAGCACGCATCCAAGGAGTCAGCGTTGGCTTGTAATCCAGCACTTCTTCAGGCTGGAAGTAGAGCTCGATTTCACGCTTGGCGGCTTCAGGCCCATCGGAAGCATGAACCAGATTCATCTGGCGGCTGCTGCTGAAATCGCCACGGATGGTACCCGCTTCGGCCTTCAACCCGCTGGTCGCACCCAAAATGCCGCGAACAACGCTGATCGCTTCCAAACCTTCCAGCACCAAAGCCACGACAGGGGCGGCAGTGATGAACGATTCTAGGCCTGGGTAGAACGGCTTGCTGACGTGTTCGGCGTAGTGCTGCTTGGCCAGATCCGGTGTAATGCGGATCAGCTTCATAGCGATGATATTCAGCCCTTTGTCCTCGAAACGGCCCAAGATGCGGCCAATCAAGCGACGTTCAACACAATCAGGCTTCAGAAGAACTAGCGTACGTTCCATTGCGATAACTCCAAGGGTCAGGTTGAGAAGGCGGATTCTAGCGAATTCGCCGTATCCCCTCAACCAGGAGTCGCCTGGTACCGTGTGAATTAACGGTGACTACTTGCTGGGTACGCCACGAATTACCGGTGGGTACTCGATAATGGGAGTCGAAATGGTTTCTTCCATCGGCATCCCCGGCGCGGGCAATGCCTGGGTTGGTTGCGGCATCACCGGATAATACGGCTGATAGGCAGGAACTCGAGGAGGGTGGTGGGGGGGCTGATTCCAGTAATCCCCTGGGGAATGGTACCCGTCACTCCAGAATTCGCCGAAGAATCGCATGGCACGATTCCAGCCACTCCCGGCCTCAGCGGCAGCCGGAGCCAAGATCAAACATAGCAATAAGACGACCGCTGTCAGTTGAATGGTACGCAACACCGTCGACACTCCCTTTCATCCATGACACCTCAACAACATCCTTCATCGACCGCTTGCCGTCACTGACAGCACGCAATTCGGTCAATCTAGGCTGAAGCAAAGAAAGGAGGCATCGGTTTGGTTGGGCCGTAATGGCCAAACCAACTAGGGAATCTGTAGCGACGTCAGCGGACCGACCGCCGTGGTCGACGTCTGGCGAAGATCGTACTTTTGCAGCAATTGGCCAATATCGTCCAGGTTGACGCGGCGATACGCATCGACTGTTTCCTTCACGGTGCGCAAACTGCGACGCTGGGTCCAGCTCGAGCCGACCGAGAATAGCCGACTGGAAGGGCGTTCGCTGCGTAATACGACGTGGGAACAAGCTTTATTTTTGGCTAGTTCCAGTTCGTGGGCAGTCACGCCTTCGGCCATTAGTTTCTCGATCTCGTGCGAAACGACATCAAGCACTCGCTGCGTGTCTTGCGGGGCACAGCACAGGTAATTCATCATCACACCGCAGCCTTGAAACTCATACGATTCCATGGCCGCAAACTCGGCCAGGCCTGGATCGACAAGTTCCCAGAAGAAGCGACTACCGACGTCGTCTCCCATGATCGTACCCAACAAGCGAGCGGCGTGACGATCATCATCTTCCGAAGCAGGCGACTCGGCCAGTTGTATCACGTACTCTTGAATCGAGTTCTCTTTGGTGAAGAACTGAAAATTACTTTGCCCCCGTGGTCGGGCCGTGTTGCGGGTAACTTCGTATTTTTGCCAGCTACCACAAAGCTGATTGGCTTGTTCGACCAGGGCATCGAAGTCGACATTGCCGGTGGCTACTAGGGCAATGTTGCTAGGACTGTAATGCTGCTCGAAGTAGGCCATCATTTGGTCGCGCGTTAGTGCGCCAACCGACTCTTGCGTGCCGAGTACGCTGTTGCCCAGCGGATGCTCGCCGAAATAGGCCGCCATGCTCTTTTCGTGACCACCGTAAGGAGGCTGGTCGTCGTACTTCATGATCTCTTCGAGGATCACTTTTTTCTCGGTGTCGAAATCCTCTTGCCGCAGCGTAGGCCGCATGATATCGGCCAACAGATCGACGACCTGGTTTTGCAGTTCTGGCAGCACAACCGCGTAGTAGACCGTTTTTTCTTCGCTGGTGAACGCATTGGACTGCGCGCCGAGTTCGTCTAACTGGCGGTTGACATCTTCAGCCGAACGGCGGGCCGTCCCTTTGAAGACCATGTGTTCCAGGAAGTGGCTCACCCCGGCAACTTCGGCCGTTTCGTCGCGCGAACCGGTCTTCACAAAGAAGGCCGTCGCCAAGGAATAGGCGTTAGGATTGACTTCCGCGACAATATCCAAGCCGTTATCAAGCGTCGCTTGACGAAATTCCACGCGGAACCTCCAATTTCTTTGCACCGATGGTCGTAACTCGATAGTGACTGGGGGGGCTTTTCTGCAGATAAGCGTTGATCGTATCGACAGTAATTTCATCGACCGTCTTGGCAAGTTCGTCCATCGTACGAATGCGTCCTAAGTGGTACCAATCGCCCGCCATGGACGAAGCCCGCGAAGAACTCGATTCTTGTTGCATGACGATGCCGCTTTTGAACCGCGCCTTGAGCCGTGTGAGCTCGTCTTGCTGAACTCCCTGCGGTAGCTCGTTGAATTGTTCGAGCATGACATCAAGCGTTTCTTGAGCACGCTCGGTGCTGGTCCCAGCGTAGGCAAGTACCGAGCCCTGGGTTCGCAGCGAATGGCAAGAAGCATACACCGTGTAGCACAGCCCTCGCTTTTCGCGGACTTCGCTAAACAAACGCGAACTCATGCCATCGCTCATGATGCCGATGGCGGCCCGCGCCTGGTAAAAATCAGGATCGGAAACCGGCACGCTGTCGAAACCGAGGGCGACGTGCGTTTGGCTTGAATCGAACGGAATGTGAACGTAATCAGGCAGCTTCGAGCCCAGATAGCTCTTCTGGCCTGGCTTTGCTTTCCAGCCGCCGTACAACGCTTCGACGTGGTCGCGCAACTGATTCCAATCGAAGTTGCCAGCGACCGAAATGATCGTTTCGTCTGGGCGCATCCAGTTATCGTAAAACTGATGGGCCATCTCGGGCGTTAACGCTTCGACGGTCGCCGGAGAGCCTGTCGGATGCCAGCCCCAAGGATCTGGGTATATTTGCCGACGTAGCGTGATCATTGTTTGCTGATGGAGGTCGTCTTCCAGGGCGCGAAGCTCTTGAAAACAAACCTGCTTGGCGTCGTCGAACTCGTCGGCCAGAAAGTGGGGCCGTTGAACGAGATCGGCATAGATTCCCAGCGTAGGGCCCAGGTGTTCGGCCAGCAGGGCACCACTAAACGTAATGTGACTGGAAGAAACGCCCCCGCCGCGAGCCACCCCTAAATTATCAAGGGCCTCGACGAATTGGCGACTATCATACGGGCCGCAGCCTCGCTGGACCCAGTCGCAGAGGAGGTTGGCGACGCCACGATTCGACTCTTCTTCGCGCTGAACGCCAGCCGGAATGACGACCGCAAAGGCCGCCGATTGCAGCCAAGGCATCGACTCCGCAAGGAGGGTCAATCCGTTGTCAAAGCTCTCGGAGTGGATTGTCGAACGCACGTTCTTGCCGTCGCTTCCCGTCGCAAACAAAGGATAAATGGTTGTACCGTAGCGTTGGTTCAACCCGAAGTTAACGCAAGCTTGTTCCGCTTTGTTAATTCACGCGGAGGTGAACTCTAGCCCAGATTAAAACGGGAGAAAGATTTCCCTACAAGCCCCAGTCCTGGCCAGCTTAGGCTTGAGTCGTTGTCTGCACGGCTCCCATCTCGACCGCCTTGTAGACGGTTGAGGCGATCCGGAAGCCGAGCCGCTCGTACAAGCGAATCGCTCCGATATTTTGCGAGGTCACCTCTAACGAGGCCCGTGGGAGCCCATTCTCTTGGAATCCGTGCAATGCTTTCAATAGCAGCAGCGAGCCAATGCCAACGCCTCGGAAGCCTGGGACGACGCCCAAGTTCTGAATCGAGCCGTTCCCGTCTCGGTCCCGAACTCCTTGAATGGTAGCCACCGCCTGCCAAGTGCCGGTGACTTGCTCTTCGTGTTCAATCAACCAGGTTGCGGCGGGAATAAATCCGTCTCGCATCGAAATTTCTCGCATCAGCCGAAAACAACCTTCGGCATCTCCCAGGCAGGGAAAGACATTCGCGTCGACCTCGAAGCGGAAACTTTGGTATTTCACTTCCGCATGCCGCTTCAAGATTTCTGCATTCCAAGGACGAAAGCGAAACCCAGCAGGCAGGGGGGGCACCTCGGGTAAGGTGCTCAGAGGAATCTCCATGCGGAATCGTTTAAAGTAGGTCAACGCCACCGGTCGTCATCCCAGAAAGGCAAGCGCGAGCATCATCGCTATCATGCTTCAGTGTAGCTCTTTACGACAAATAATGCGACTCAATTCTTGCCGTATCTTGTGGCTCGTATCGACCGATCAAGGCTCAGGAAGTCGCTTTAACTGGCTCGGTTTGCGAGAAAACCTGCGCTGCGTTATCTCTTTCCCAATCATTCCGATCGTAACTAATAACCGAGGTGTCAGTTTCCTGGACATCTAGTCGCACAAGCTCGAACCCCATTTGGGTGATCTCGGTAAAAAGCTGGTGGGCCAGGTTCTCGACCGAAGTCGGCCCTTGAAACTCGCGGAGTTTCAGGTCTTCGCCGTGAACCTCCATGTGGTTCTTGAGTGTGGCATAAAGCGGATCGCTGACGTTGATCAGCATTCCATGGTCGTAATATTCTTTGAGGAAAGGCCCAATTTTGTCGTCGAAATCAGAAAACAAGGTCGAATACGAGCCGGTCCGCTGTACCTGGAAGTGACAGACGATCCCATACCGATGGCCATGCAGATTCCGGCACTTGTCCTGCAGCTCTTCATTGCGATGGGCCGCGTAAAACTTGTACTGTTTCTGAATGATCATCCTGAACTCCGGCTGCAGTAACGTGGTCTCTTAACTGGCTGCTAAGCACGATTGTTTCCCTTCGACGGCGAAAGTACAAGCAAGCCACCCAAAACAATCTCGCACCCAAAAAATCGACCGTAGTCGTTGCCAGTCGTTAACTTCGGATACCACCATCGTTGACAATCGCCCAGTGCTACCCCTAATATACGAAGCAATCCCGTCCCCGTAGCTCAACTGGATAGAGCGTTGGCCTCCGAAGCCAGAGGTTGCTGGTTCGACCCCAGCCGGGGACGCTGAAGGAAAGTCGTTTGCCAGTAATGGTTTACGGCTTTTTTTGTGCGCTGGCGTGACCGCCTGGATGACCCACTAAAACCCGTAGAATGGTCTAATTTAGGCTGGGTTTGTGCACACCATGTGCGCAAGATTTCTAGGCAGTTCCTTTTCGGGCTTCCTCGATGCTGATAACGTCCCGCTTCTCGGGGGTGGTTACCGTGGCGAAGGGCAGGGCGCCGACTGCAGTACGCTTCGATTCGCTGCGAGCCCGGTTGTAGACCTTCATGGTCATATCGAGCGTGGAGTGTCCGAGGATCTCTTGCACTGCCTTTGGGGTTCCCCCTGACTCAAGGGCCAGCGTTGCGAACGAAACTCGCATACCGTGTATATCCACTGCCGCGCCAGGGACCGCGTCGGCTATATCCGCTTTTTTGCAAACGGTATAGAACCGGTTGAGAAGATTGTTCTTCATCGGCGTGTTGGCCCGGGTCGCAAAGACGTGATCCTTGCTGAAGTTCTCGTGTTGGCGGCGTGTTTGCTCTGGCCAGTAGCCGTCGACCGGATGTCGAAACGAGGCTTCCTGGTGCTTTTGGCAGATGATGGCCATGACTTCGTCACACAATGGAACCTCACGTTCCTTGCCCGTCTTCCAGGTTCTCCAAGGGAGATAAGCCGGCGATCGGATTGAAACCGATTCGCCCCCACTTCACCCCTTTGTTGAGCATCGATCGCAAGGTGGAGACGTTGCTGTTAATGGTCCGCACGCTCACATTCTGCTGAGACTTCGGCGTCTTCTTCTGGCTGCTCGCCAGTCACGGAAACCAAACACGAAATCGTGAATAATAGCCCGGATTCTCTTGACCGGTCGGTAGGTCTCGAAGTAACCCAGCGTCCGCTTGTAGTCGTCGTCCATGGTTTTTTCCTGGCGAGCCCATCGCAGGAATTCGGCTTTCAGGTCGTCCCATGGGTAATCGTTATCGATGATGCCGGCGCCGGCCTTGTCGGCTCGTGCGCGAAGATCGTTTAACATCTCGCAAGCGGCTTTGAAGTTCGTCGAAAGCTTCTTTCGAATCAAGCGGCCATTCGTACGAAAACGGGCATAGTAGGCCGTTCCGCGCTGGTGCATTCCGGCAGGCAGTTTTCGGGGGCGTCCCATTGTGTCGTGTCCTGCATCTTTTAAGCCTGCCATCCTGGCGAAACAATGCTCGGCATCATACCGGACAATTTAATACATTACACTGAGTTACACTCGATCACGTGATTGCCCACGGTACCGGTCCTGTCGCATCCCACACTGTCGTCGCATCCGTGTTTCGATTAACGATCTTTCCCTGATAACCGAGCGAGGCAAGAATTGCTTGCTGCAAAACCGTTTGAGCCAATTTCCAAATGTCCATGATTTCTTCGCTCGATCTTTCACGCGAAAATAGGGCAAGGCTCCTACTTGGTTCGGCATGAACTAGAATGTTGCGAATGCTGACCATCGCTGCCGGGATATCGGCAGCGTATGTTGGGTCCGAATTTTTCTTTTCCTGTGCGAAGTTCGCGATTGCATCAAACTTACTCGGAATATCTATGCCGATATTCCAACTGGTCAGCAATTCCCGAATCTTGTCCGCAGCAGGAATGTCTTTGAACCTCGATTTTGAGTGACGATTTTGCACCTCAATAAGCTCGTGCCAGGACAGGCACTCCAGGGCTGCTTGTTGGAGTATCAGAGAACCCTCGACGCCACCAGCGCACAAGCTGCTTTCAACCGACCAGTGCTGGGCAGTGAGAAGTGCTTGATATCTTCCTTCGTCGGAGCGAGTTGCGTGAATCATCGGAGCAAGCTGCGAGAGCGCGTCTCTGATATCTTCGTAAAACCAAGACACTGAATCCCCGTAGTGGCTTACCTTTGTGTTTCGATAGGCGATGTCAACTAACTGGTCGTTCTCATCAAAACACCAAGGGCCTACTAGCCCAACCCAGCGTCCCTTCATGAAGCTTAGCGACCGGAAGATGGTGTCCAGAATATCAGTAACGTCACTTCCTAATTGGTCGGGCATTAATTCGACCAAATGGGTGAACCGATATGCAGCATTGTCCTTATCCTTAGACTTGTTCTTCAGGGAAGGGATTTGGTCAATTGTTATCGAACAATCCGCTACTCTAGCCCTGACTCTCCCAGCCGTGGAGACGTCACCGAAGTCGATAGGATCTCCATGGAACCGTGGTCCGTTGATCACCAGCAGTCGCATTCTTGATGAAGATAGCGGAACCGATTCACCGCTAACGGTTCCGGAAATTGTGGTACCTACGCGTAAAGGCGTGACTTCTATTGTCTTTGAATTGGGGCACAAAAGTTCCAGGTCTGTGTTATCCCATGGCGAATCCCTGTGAAGATCTAATAATCCATAAGGCGATTGAGGTGAGAACTCGAACCGGGTTTTGGGACGGGGAAAGAAGTCCAAGGTAATGGTCACTTCCCCTTCGCGCCCACCGTAGTTCGCCGGACCGGCGTACAGCACGGATGAGTCAGTTTGAGCAAAAATATCAATCGGTGCGACGATCGCTTTGGGGCACTCGAATTTTTCTGCAGCCATGATATGAGCCTTGTGGTTATTTGGTTTCATCAGCGCCCAGCCAATGCGGGGCGCTCTGATTGTCGCTTCGGTTAGTTTAGACTCACCGCCCGCCCCATACGAAGCAATTTCTCTTCCTAGATGGTCGGGGAGATGAAATGGAACGCTGCGCCGATCATGGCCTCAAGGGTTCCGCCCTCGCCCTGCAACCAGACGGCTTTAATGCTAGGTACCGAAGACGAATGCAACTCCGCTTTGATGCCGACACTTATCGAAAACGAAGCGAAGTCGAAACGGCAATGAGCATGATCAAACGTCGCCAAGGCAACGTCTTCCGAGGCAAAACTGACCCAAGCCGCCACAAAGAATCACACCTGATGTTGCTGACGCACAATGTTATGATTCTCTGGTGAACTTGAGTTTTCTACAGAGCCTCCCCGTCCCCTTTTATTCCCGCTACCCGATCCAGAGGTACGCCGAATGTCAACAGAATCCGATTTTTACTGCGACCCTAACAAAACCATTTGGGAACCGCTCCCGCGCAGCCAATGTCCCAAACTTGCATCGGCCGTGGCGATGTTCGCAGGCTTCTTGATGGTTGGTCTGCTCTTCGGCGGGCTGTTTTTGTCGATAGTCCTCTGCGCGATGGTGCTGGACCGCCCAGCCCCCTTGTTCAAAGATCCGGTTTGGTGGGTCATGGCCCCCATGATGACCTTGGGGCCGCCGATTCTCTTGGAGTGGTACTTGAGGAACCGACACCGCGGCAAGCGACTGTCGATTGATCAAGACGAGGTTTGTTTCGGTAGCTCCAGCGTCAGACTGACCGATTTAAAGAGTATTTCAAAGGGACAGTTTCAAGGTTTCATGGAACGCAACTTTTCGACCTTAGAAAAGGCGGCCGTCATCGCTTCAAACCCGTTAACGGCCTCGCATACAATCAAAGGGGCCCAAGCTGGCAGACAGAAACTACGAGACTACAGCCTGACCCTGACCAAACAGGACGGCAAGCAGATCCACTGGATCGGCGTACTGGCCTACTTCAAGGAAGAAGACATCAAAGCCTTCTTTCAAACGCTGGTGGAGCGAAAGCCTGATCTCGAACTGCAGGCAAAACCAAGCGACGCTTGATGACCTCAGTCTCCATTTCTTTCCGACGGCTGTCCTCAGCTTGTTGCGGGTGAGACGGCCAAAGGCCTAGTGAAAGCCTTGTCCATTGAACCCGCTCGCGAGATCGAACCGCTAGGATCGACCTCCCTATGCAGGCTTTGCCCTATGAGATAAACAGGACATCGAGTTTTACGTTTACAGGCTAAAAATCGTCGCCACACACGGCTCAATGCATTGTTCTGCGGCGATTCCTATTATTTTTGTCTCGGAAGTGATACGCGTACCCCCAGAAATAGAAATGAGTTGCAGAATTCACTTTGAAAGTCGAATCCAACCTGGTTGTATCTAGCTTGGTTACTGCCTTGCCTGGAAGTAGCGATCAGGATCGGAGCGGCTACTTGCTCTTTCTGGCTTGTTCGATTCCGCGGTTGCTGCTGATCAGAAAAGAGAGCAGCTCCTGGACTTCTGGGCAGGGGTGGTTTTGCAAGCGAGCCGTGATTTCTTGGCGCGAGAGGGCTTCGCGAAAGATGACTCGATAGGCGCTCTTGAGTTCCGAAATCGTGAATTGCGAAAAGCCACGTCTGGCTAGACCGATCTTGTTCAAGCCTACGATGCCTCCGCTACGTCCATCCACGAGTACGAAGGGGACTATATCGCGCGAGACATAGGCCGTTGCGCCGACCATGGCCAGGCGGCCAATTCGGCAGTGTTGGTGGATGGTAGCTCCGAGGCCAAGAACCACTTCATCTTCGATCGTAACGTGTCCGCACAGCGAGGCCTTATTGGTCAGCGTTACTTTGTTTCCGACGCGAGAGTCATGTCCGATCTGGACGTTCGGCATGATGTAGTTGGTATTACCAATGCAAGTAACGCCATCTTCGTCTGTGCCAACTTGGATGGTAGCGAACTCTCGAATCACATTTCTATCGCCAATGCATAATCTGCCCGGCAATGCAATTCGCCCCGAAATCAACGGAGGACCGCCTAGAACGCAATATTCAGCAATCTGGTTCCCGCTTCCCAGTTGGGTACCCGATTTGATGACCGTCCCGACACCAATCACGTTGTTCTCGCCTAAACTCACCTCTGGTTCAAGTTTCACGCCATCAGCCAGCTGCGTGCCTGCGCCAATAACGACTCCCGACTCAATGCGACATCCTTCGCCGATGACTACGTCGTCTGCAATCTGAGCATAGGGGCTAATCAAGGTAGTTTCGGAAAAGGGCATCTCGTGTTGTCCGGATCAAAAAGCTATAAGAGTTATGCATCTTCCTCTTATCCCTTAAAGTGTTTATAAACGTCAACCTGAGTTTAAGCCGGCAAGGTATTCGGTGGGTGCGAGGTCAAAGGCAGAGAAAGCATGGATAGCGAAAGCGTGCTAGCGGAAACTGGTCGCCCCACGGGGATGGTTTTCGCCCATCCGGCTCACGAATGGTTTGCTTTTGCGGCTCTGCTGCGGCTTCAACCGAATTTGTACTACCTTTCGCCTGGCATCTATGCTACGGAGGGATTTGAAAACGCATTTCGGGAAAAGCTGGCGGCAATTGGCTTTCAAGGGACTGTTACCTTTGGGGCCATTTCGGAATCAGAAATCTATGAACGTTATCTTGCCCACGATAACGACTGGTTCGTGACACAGCGCAATGCGATTGCCGCTTGGCTAAAGCAGTTTCAACCTGGCCTCGTGTGTACGGACCCTTTCGAGTGGTACAACTCGGCTCACGATCTTGTGCCTCTGCTGGTGGCCTCAGCGGTGCAGTGTCAGTCTTCCCAAACGCAACGCATTTCGTTAGCAGAGCATGGCCTTGGACTTCAAACGATCGCCTGGCAGCAGCGTAAAACCGACGATTGGCCGTCTGTGCAACTCACCGCTGACGAGGTCGATTGTAAGCGTCAGTTTCTTAGGGACATGCAAGGTTTTGTCAGCGGCATTCTCCAAGGTGTTAACGATGAACTGCAAGATGTCACGAAAGACTGGCGCGAGAGAGAATTTTATACCGAATATTATCGCTGGGCTCCTGCAACACGAGTCTTTACGGTCCCACCCGACGTAGGTGGTTGGCCGACATACGATCAGCGTGGGTATTGGCGAGTGGCGTCTGGCAGGGCGCAGCAAGCAATCACATTTCAGGAGCATTTTGTTCCCCTCGCTGAAAAACTGCTAAGGCAAAGTTCCATGCCAGCAATCGGTTGAGTTAGGATTGCTGTGGGCGTGAAGGTGAGAATGAACGGACTCAAAGTACTCATTACTAATATTCGAATGAGTAGGCGGTCGGGGACGGAAATGTACGTCCACGATCTGGCGCGCGCGTTAATCCGCAGGGGCCACTCTCCGGTTGTGTATAGTCCCGATCAAGGTCCGCTAGCGAAAGAGCTGGCTGAGAATTCTGTTCCCATAGTGGCCCGGCTCGATAAGATTCGTGAAACGCCGGACATCATTCACGGCCATCACACGCTTCAAACGTTAGCGGCCATGCTCCATTTTCCCACGACGCCAGGCGTTTTTCTTTGCCACGATTTTGAAGCCTGGCACGATACGCCTCCGAAACTGCCCCGGATTGGACGTTACGTGGCAGTCGATCAAACTTGCGCAGAGCGATTGGTTTTGGCGGAAGGAGTTGATCGTAGTCAAGTCAACATTTTGACGAACCCGGTCGACCTGCAGCTTTTTCAGAGCCGCCCTCGTTTGCCTGAAAAGCCGCGAAAAGCGATCATTTTTAGTAGCTATGGCAATCACGAATCAATCCAACCTATCCAACATGCGTGCGATCAGCTAGGAATCGAATTAGATGCCGTTGGCGAACGTTTGGGGTCTGTATGTCATGAACCGCAAAAGCTACTACCGGAATACGACCTGGTTTTTGCCAAAGGTCGGTGTGCCCGAGAAGCGATGGCCGTAGGATGCGCCGTGATTTACTGTGATGTATTTGGAATGAGTTATCTCGTTACCTCGGACAACGTCGCCCACATGAACCAATGGGGCCGGCGTGCCCTTTCGTTTACTGTCACTGAAGAACGTTTGGTTCAAGAAATCGAACGCTATGACGCCGAGGATGCCGCGAAGGTCTCTTCCTATATCCGAACGTACAACAACACCGATGTCATTTACGATCAGTTGCTGCAGATTTACGAAGAAGTCATTCAGCAACACCGCACAAGCGATCGTAACGACTACCACGAAGAACTTCGTGCCGTGGCGAAAATGACAGAGTGGTGGAACGTGATGCACCACGTCGCCCAGACTCCGCCAGCAAACGCAACTTCTCCCTCCATTCAGAATGCCAAGTTGTGGTTGGCCAGTAAGTTCACTTGGTTGCAACGCAAGGGAAACAACTCGGACATTGCCAAAGCGGCCTAATTTTTCGCGGCTTATGAACGCGCTGCAGATTTCTTTGAGTGAGCGACAAAAAAAGAAGTGCGGTGAATGCTGACTAGGCGTTTTTTGCGATCGGGTATCTGTCGGCAGGGGGCTACTTCGATTCAATCCGATAGAGGGCTTTTTCGGTTCGCAAAAGAATGGCGTTGCCGGTGATTCCAAAGCTGGCCAGGCTACGCTCTTGCAGGTCGTTCTGAGCGACTTCTTCGAATGGTTCGCCAGACTTGAAGACCGTCGTAAGCCCTTTTTCATCCAACAGGTAGACCAATCCGTTGGCATACAACGGCGAGGCTGAAAAATTTCCGCCGATGCGTTCTTTCCAGCGAAGTTCGCCCATTTGGCCGTCGAGGCAAGAGAGGACGCCGTTATCCGAGATCATATAAACGGCGTCGTCAACTGCCAGCAGCGAAGGGTTATAGGGAACACCCTTGTCAACGGTGAAAACGACATGCGTGTCGGTCAGGTCGCCTTGTCCGTTAGGGCGAATAGCGATCATCGTCGCACGGTCGTAGCCAGTGCAGATATAGAGCAGACCGTGGGCATAAACCGGGCGAGGTACCACGGAGTAGCCTTTGCCGTAGCGAACCCGCCAGATTTCTTTGCCGCTCGCAGGCTCAAGAGCCATGACCACACCGCTGCCTGGCGAGATGAGTTGCTGCTGACCATCCACTTCGATCACAAGCGGCGTACAGAACGAGAAACGTTTGCTTAGATCAGCGATACCCCGCTCGGTCTCCCAGGCGATCTTGCCACTGGCCTTATCAAGGGCAACCACTTCCTGCTTGTCGCTGCCGTCGATGCTGAAGATTAGTTTGTCACCCACGATCACCGGAGACCCGCCGTTGCCGTGGGTGGGTTTGTATGGCAACGCTTGCGTTGCCCATACCTGAGAGCCATCGCTGGTGTTTAAACAAGCGGTCCCTAGATGCCCAAAGTGGACATACACCTTGTCGTCTTCGACAATCGGCGTTGGGCTGGCATGGCTATTCTTCGGATGGATTCGCGGCGCCGTCTGGCCATTCTCTGGAAAGACTTCGACGTTCCACAAAATCTCGCCTGAGTTCACGTCGAGACAGAGTGCCCGCAGTGATTGATCTGGCTTGGCGTCATCGCTCAAGGGAACGGCGGTGGTAAGGTAGACGCGTCCGCCCACGATCACCGGCGAAGACCAACCAACCCCAGGAATTTCGGTCCGCCAGGTAATGTTCTTTTCCGAGTCCCACTCTGTCGGCAAAACGGCTTGATCCGCATGTCCTTGACCCGTCGGGCCGCGAAACTCGGGCCAATCTCCCTCACGTGCCGGACTTTGTCCGAATGCCACTTCAGTGGAACAGGTCAAAGCAACGGACAAAACGAACAGACCCACGCTGAAAAGTCGCGACATAGATGCGGAATCCTGGCGAGGTAGAACGGAGCCAATGGAAAAGTAAGTAGCCGTTGGCCGAAATGGAGAACGATTGCGAGCGGCGCGAAAGTCAATCGTCGTATGAACGTCGACCAGAAGCAAGAGTTATTGTTTATCCAATCGCATAATGCCCCAGAGACTACGATTCGTGTGACAAGGATCAGAATCAAAACGGTACTGGCGTTGATCTCCACTTACGCCAGATTTTTTAGCGGTTCGGTACTATCGCCGAACGCTTCGATTTCGACGCCCATTCGGTCGAGCATCGCGTGATAGAGATTGCAGAGCGGAACCTGGCCTTCGGCGGCCAGGTGACGGCCGGTGTTCAGCGTGCGGCAACCGCGGCCCCCTAGCAAAATTGGCAGGTTGTCTGGATCGTGGCGGTTGCCGTCCGACATGCTGGAACCGAACAAGATCATGCAGTTGTCAAGCAGGGTTCCGTCTCCTTCTTTCACGGCTTGCAGCTTGCCCAGCATCTGGGCGAACTGCTCAACGTGCCAGCGATTGATGCGTTGGTACTGCTCGATTTTTTCCTGCTTGTTTTCGTGGTGCGACATCTCGTGGTGACCACCTCGGACACCGTCGAGGAACGAGAAGTTACGGCCAGACACGTCGTTGGCGAACATCAGTGAGGCCACCCGCGTCGAATCGGTTTGGAAGGACAACACGACCAAGTCGAGCATGATGCCGATATGCTCGCGGAAGTCACCGGGGATGCCTGGCTTGGCGATTGCCAACGCGTGCTCGTCGATCTCTGGCTGCCAGTCTCGCTGCCCCTTGGTGGCGAATTCGATGCGTTTCTCCACGGCGCGGACCGAATCGAGGTACTCGTCCATCTTGAACTGGTCGTCACGCCCCAAGCGAGGCCGCAAACGCCGGGCATCTTCCAGCACGAAGTCGAGCAAGTTCTGGTACGATTCCGCTTTTTCGGATGCAGAAGAAAGGGCTTTGCCGAACAAGCGTTCGTAGACCAAGCGCGGATTAATTTCTTTGGCAACGGGGCGCGTGGGGGATTGCCACGAAATGTGCGAGCCATACAAGCGAGTGTAACCGACGTTGCTATCGATGCCGCTGATCACCGGCTCGGTGCCAAGTTCCAGCGAAGGCAACGGCGTGTTACCGCCGACATGCTGGGCCATCAGCTGGTCGACCGAAATCCCGCCACTGCTGATATCTTTACCGGTGGTCTTGGTGACCGGCATCCCGGTGAGGAAGTTGGCCGTCTTGGCGTAGTGCCCGTCGCCACCGTGGCTGTTCTTCTTGTCGAGTCCGGTCAGCACCAAGACCTCGCTTTTCAGATCGCCGAGCGGTTCCAAAGAAGGGGTCAACTGGTAATCGCTGCCGGTGGTTGCCGGGATCCAATCCTTTTCCCACACCCCATTGGGAAAATAAAGAAACGCCGAGCGAACCGGAGGCTTCCCCGTTTCCGCAGCGCGAGCAACCTGAGGGGCAAGTGATGCCATCCAAGGCAGGCTGAGCGTAACCCCACATCCTTGTAGAAAGCGGCGGCGAGAAACCATCGGGCTATTTGCTTTGCGATTAGCCATGAAACGAAGTCCTTCGAGCGAGAACGCTTGGGTTACTTGTCTGACTTGAAGTAGCGATGCTGGAACGGGTAGGAAAGGGCAATCTCTTCAATCAAAATCGCTGCCTTGAGATCTCTGGCTTGCAATTGCTTCAAGCAATGATCCACAACGCAGTTGTCGAACTTGTTCAGTTCGCGCCCCAGGGCAAAGCCGAGTAGCTTGCGGACGAAATGTTTTTGGAATTCAGCGCTGCGTTTCAGCAAGATGACTTTCAATTCTTCGGGCCCGCTGAAGGTGTCGCCCGAGGGTAGCTTACCGGCGGAATCGATCGGCTGACCATTGTCGCTTTCGCGCCAGCGACCAATGCCGTCGAAGTTCTCTAGCCCAAAGCCGAGTGGGTCCATTCGGTTGTGGCAACTGGCACACTCTGCCTTTTGCCGGTGAAGTTCTAATCGTTCGCGTAGTGTCTGGGCTTTCCCTGCGCCGTGCTCTTCTTCCAAGGCAGGCACATTCGGCGGAGGGGGAGGGACACGTGCCCCCAAAACCTCTTCCAAGATCCATCGTCCCCGCAGCACCGGACTGGTGCGGCGAGGATACGAGGCCGATGTCAGCACACTGGCCATCGTCAGCACACCACCACGCTGGCGACTATCGAGCTTGACTTGCTGCCACGACGTACCTTCCGGGAGGTCGAGACCATAATGCTTGGCTAGGTCTGTGTTGGCGTAAATGTAATCGGCGGCGATCAAATCGGTCAAAGGAGCATCTTCACGAAACACGCCTGCCACGGTGCGAATCGCTTCTTCCCGCATCGCCGAGGCCAGTTGATCGTTGAACTCGGGAAAGACTTCCGCATCCGGCTTCGGCCCGTTGCCAAACTCTTTCAGCCCCAACCACTGCAAGCCAAAATTCTCGCCTAACGCTTGTGCCTTGGGGTCGGCCAGCATGCGTTGGACTTCGCTGCGGAGGACATCTTCTTCGTACAAAGCCCCGCTATCGGCCAGTTGCAGCAGGCGATCGTCGGGGATAGAGGACCAAATGAACAGGGCGACTCGCGTAGCTAATTGATGCGGTGTAATCCGCTGCACGCCTCCAGCCTCTGGCTCCGACTCGACCACGAATAAAAAGTGGGGCGAAACGAGCACGGCTTTAAGAGGCTGCCGCAAAGCGGCGACAAACGAGCCGTTCTGAGCCAAGGTCGTATCGAACAGAACCAGCAACCGTGCGATTTCTTCCTCGCTTGCCGGACGTCGCCAGGCACGTTTGGCAAAAGCTTCGATATTGGCCCGTGCTGCTGCCCGCTCGTCGAGCTCCGAGGCAGGATCGAGTGACTTGGGAAGCCTGCCCAAAAGTTGCTGGCGGTAGGCCACTGCGGTGGCGGACGCTTCAACTTGTTGATCGGGCAGAGCTTCCTCGATCAAACGATCGGCAGCCATTAAATAGGCTTCTAGATGAATTGGCGAAGTAAAGAGCGAATCGCCGACCGTGTCGAAACCTTCGCCGCCTGCTCCGTCGGAAGGAGGCAACTCGCCGGGCTGCAGTTCGATGCCGACCAAGTCGCGGATCGCGTTGCGGTATTCGGTGCGTGTCAAACGTCGACTCATGACGTGGCCACGATACCAGCTTTGCGTTTCGTCAGAAGCCAATTGCCTACACAGATCTTGGCCTGGCCGCGAATCTAGCCAGTGGTAAAAAGCCGCTTTCTGCGGGTCGTTTAAACCGGGGCTACCTTGCGGAGGCATCTCGTTTTGGCGAACGCGACGAGCGACGCGTTCCCAAATATCGCCAGCATCGGCGGCTGCTTCCCCGCTGGTGTATTTCGATAGATCGAACTCCCCGTCGGCATCGGCGCCGTTGTGACAATCGAGACAACGTGTTTGCACAATCGGCAAGATGTCACGCGTGTAATGTTCGCCCCATTTTTTCATTTCGGGTGAAAGATCGGCGGCGTCTGCGGTTGAGGAAATAAGGAGCCCCAAACCTAACCAGCCGACAAACAAACGACCGATCACGGTGGCAGAAAGGTGACGCATTCGCATGTGAAGACAGCGTAGCGAACTGGAGCGGTAACTTACAGTTACAAATCGCATCGTGAGTGGGCCTGGCGGGAAGGATGGAAGGCGGGGGGAGCAACTAATACTACTCGAAACGCCCGACCTGGACCAGTCGAATGGGATTGATTCCTGGCTGGCCCATGCAGGGGGCCGTTAAACGTGTTTAAAGGGTGACCCTTCCCACAATTAAGAGACCAAAGGTCAGCCACGAATACCGTTGGAAAAGATTTGACCTAAGGCTTGCCTTTTTAGGGGGAAATAGATATCAACTGCTTAGCTAGTAGATGGCGAGATACGAGGACGCTGGAATTTTGACGAAATCGATGGCAATTCCAAGAATTGCACCGTAATGAAGGCCGCTTTTAAACGGATTGAAGAGCAACTGGGAAAGCGAATCGATCATGGCATCAAAAGCGGTCTTCAAAAAAAGAGGCGTGCGAGGCGTATTACCTCGCACGCCTTTTTCTCGTTTGGCTTAAAAAAAACGGTGGGGCTAATCCCAGTTGTCTTTGGTCAACTCGTCGCCGGGCTCGATCTGGGTCGGATCGATAACAACGTGTTTGATTCGCTGGCGTTTCCAGGTGTAAGTGATATGCACCAAGCCATCTTCGGTTTGAATGATAGCCGGGTAACTAAACTCGCCCCCTTCTTCTCGTTCTAAAACAGCCACCTTACGCCAGTTAAGACCATCGTCGGAAATGGCCAAGTTCAACAGGCCACGACGCCCCCAACCTGTTTTGCCGCTGCCCAGATGGTTGTAGATCATCAGCTGGCGGCCATCGCTTAAGGTAACGGCATCGATTCCCGAGTTCGGGTTGGGCAGGTTAATCGGTTCCAGCTTCGACCAAGTGTCTCCTTGGTCTTGCGAGAAGCTGCTCACAATCACGCTCTCTTGGGTGCGGCAGAGGACTTGTAAGTGTCCACCTTGGTGCTGGAGGATGGTGGGCTGAATTGCGTGATATTCTTCCTTGGTGTTGATGGGGCCAATGCGTTGCCAAACGCCGCTGGGCTGGCCATTTTCCAGAACGGTTTTCTCGAAATGAATTCGCCAGCCGTCGTCCTCGGTGGAAGAACCGCACAGCAGCGTCTTGCCATCGGCAAGCAAAATTGGCTTACAACGAACCGGGCCATCGATTCCTTCCGGCAAACGTTTTCGCTCGCGGAACGTCTTGCCGCCGTCGTAGCTGACCATCATTTCGCCCCACCACGAATGCGGTTTGGGGCCCACTTTAAAGAACAGCAGCAGCGGTCCATCCCCCGGCGATTGGTAGAGGACTGGGTTCCAGCAAGGATAACGCAGCCCGTTATGCTGAATACCATTGGCAACTTCCTGAGGGGCCGACCAACGACTGCCGTCGTGGTAGCTCACCCAAATGCCAACGTCCTCTTTCCCTTCTTTCGTCCCGCCAAACCAAGACGCGACCAAGCCACGATTGGTTTCGCAAATCGTCGAGGCATGGCACTCCGGGAAGCTCGCCTTGGTGTAAATAAACTCTTCGCTCACAAAGCCAGGAAACTTGGGCTTGGCAGGCTCTTGGGCAGGGGCAGCCGCGAGTTGCTCTTCCGTGAACGTGAGACAATCGTCGTGGGCCGCATAGTAAAGGCGACCATTCTCGGCACCGACTAACAGATCGGGCTTGCCATCTTTATCGAAATCACACGCGGCCGGGCTAGAAGTGTGCCCTGCGACGTTTCGCTTGGCTAGATTGCCGATGCGTTTCAAAACAATCTTCCCGTCTCGGTCTTCGCAGTTGCGATACCAAGTGGCGTTCTCTGAATTCACCAGCAAATCGAGACGCCCGTCGGCATCCCAGTCGACGACTTCCAACTTAACGCGTCCCGAACCGCCGCACGACTTGGCATTCAGTTGCAGCGGTTGATTGTTCTCGTCAACAAACAATCGCTCAGCCGGACCTGCTGCTGGGCGAAAGGTCAGATAGCCTTCTTGGTCTAACATCACCAAATCGAGCATGCCATCGCCGCTGAAATCGACCACAACCGGCGTGGTCCTCCACTGGGTGATCGACGATTCCGATTGGGTTTTCCACCAGTACCATTTCGGCGGCGCTTCGCTTAAACCGGTGGGCAGGGGAACATCGATCAGGTTGCCTTGATCGTTTCGCAAGAGACCCACCTGGGCGAGGATCGAGTTGTAGATGATATCGGGATCGGAATCGCCATCCCAATCGGCGACACTTAACGTGGTGTAGCCCCACTTCGCTTCCGCAGGCCCTTGGATCGATCCGCTCGGCCCTGCCAAAATACGAAACGGAGTAGGTTCTTCGGTTCCCTTCGTGGCGGTCAAAAGCTGTGGGGCGTTCCATTTAGGCAGCCCGTTGTCGGCCATGCCCAGGTTCTCGAAAAAGCCAATGTAACCGGCCGTGTTCCCGCAAAGAATATCTTGGTCGCCGTCTCCATCCCAGTCGTAAGCGTAAGGGGTAGCCAGGGCGCCGAACTTAAGGGTGTCGGCTTCCTGCTGGAAATACTTCGGCGCCAAAAATACCGGTTGCTGATCACGTAGCTCGCCGGTGTTCTCGATCAAGGCAACGCGGCCATCTTCATCACCCACAATTAAATCAAAGTCACCATCTCTGTCCCAATCGAAAGCTGTGGGGGTGATCATCTGCAAGTCCATCACCAGCGGCTGATCGTCGGCATCGTTCAGCTTGCGACCAGCGGCATAGATGGGCTTTTCGCGGGTACCGATGTTTTGGAAATAGGTGAAACCATCGAGGAACTCACCGCACAACAAATCGAGATCGCCGTCGCTATCGAAGTCGACGAAATTTGGTGAAGGCCAACCATACACGTCAATATCGCCGCCGCCAGCTTGTAGCTTTTCTGGTGAGTCCGAGTACTTTGGCTCGCTGTTGGTTCCTGCATTGCGAATCCAATAAACGTAGCCGTGCAGTCGCCCGTTTCTCCAGCGTCCGAAGTTATCGAACGCATTGTCCCAGGCATAGTCGGTCCAGTCGCCTACGCCCACTACGATATCTTGGTTGCCGTCCCCGTCGTAGTCGACGTACCGCCACATATTGGCCCGCACGCGGTTCTCGTGAATATTGTTCTTGGGGTAAATCCGCTGCGCGTGGTCGAGATCGAACTTGCCACTTGCTGCATCGCGAGGATACTCCCAGCATTCGTGCAAGATGCGTGGCTTACCGTCGACATAGCTTACCTGCACATTGTGCGACGTTTTCCCCAGTTTCACTGCCGGCTTGAAAACAGGCATCTTTTGGGAAGGATCTTGCGTGGTATTCTCGAAATAATAAACCCCGTTCGAAGGTTTATCGGGGCAAGAGACCAACAGGTCCATGTCGCCATCGCCGTCGTAGTCCATCGGCAACGGCCAAGCCCAGAGGCCAACACCCAGGTCGACCGCCAGGCCAGGATTGTTGTACGGTAGTTCTTTCAGTTTCCACTCGTCTTGAGCGAAGAGAGGCGTTGCCAGCAGAAGCAGCAACCACGTGGTACAGGTTCGGTAAAGGGTCATGAAATCACTCAGGGGGAAGGAGGGTCAGTGGGATTAGTCTCTGGTGTGATGGGAGTGTGCCTGCGATCGCCGGTCAGCCCCGAGAAAAGAATGCCGGTCAACACGATGGCAAGCGTGCCCAAGACGGTCGTCATGAGGCTATTGAGCGGATTACGGAACCAAGTGGGCAGTCCTTCAAGCGAAGGCGAAAAGGTAAGCCAAGCGATAAGGACGATTCCTACCACCACGCTTACCAAGGCGGAAAGGGTACCGGCCCGTTTGCTGAAGAAGCCCAGCAGAAACAGCCCCAGCATGGCCCCGGTGATGACGCCTGACATTTCCCACCAGGCATCCATCACGCTCTTCACGTCAATCATGGCAATCGCCAGACCGGTTCCTGCAGCACCCCAAATCACCGTGCTTAGGTAAAGGACGAGCATCGATTGTTTTTCGGTGGGGTGCGGATGGATCAGCCGCTGATAAATATCACTCAAGGTCAACGCGGCCGAGCTATTGAGGCTGCTACTGATCGTGCTCATGGCGGCAGCCAAGATGGCCGCGACCATCACCCCGCGCACGCCGGTGGGGAAGGTATTCATGATGAAGTAGGGGAAGATGTTGTCACCTTTCCCCTCTTTCCAAGCAGTCATCAGGTCGCTCGGCAACAAGTCGGGCTGGGCCGTGTAGTAACAGTACAGGCCGGTCCCAATGAAGAAGAAGCCAGCGCTGACCGGTAGATATAACAAGCTCCCAAACCAAACCGACTTCTTCGCTTCAGCCTCAGTCGTCGCCGAAAGATAACGCTGGGTGTAGCTTTGATTGATGGCGACGTTTTGTAGATTGGTCACCAGCGCATAAAGCATCACTACCCAGACGGTTGAATCGGTCCAGTCCAACGGGTTCCAACTGCCGAGGCTGAACTTATCGTTCTGCACGGCGATCTCAAACATCTGGCCGGGACCTTCTGGCATGGCGAACGGCAACCACACAACGCTTAGTACCGCACCAACAATCAAAACCAGCGATTGCAAGGCATCGGTCAGTACCACACCTTCCAGCCCGCCGATGCATGTGTACAGCGTGGTGAGCCCGCCGATGATGATAATCATCGTGACCATGTCCCAGGCCAGCAATTGCTGCATCACTAAGGCAATCAAGTACATCACCGAGCCAACCCGGGCGACTTGCAGCAGCATGAAGCCGATCGACATGAAAATCCGCGCCCAGCTACCAAAGCGGGCTTCCATGTGTTCGTAAGCGGAGACTTGCCCCAGTTTGCGATAGAACGGCACAAACAAGTTGGCCCCGATCCAAGCTGCAAAGGGGAGCGAGAGCGAGAAGACGAAGAAGTTCCAGTTACCTACGACCGCTTTGCCTGGTAAGGCCAAAAAACTGATGCTGCTGACGTAGGTACCAAAGATCGACAAACCGACGATCCAACCACCGATCTTCCCCCGCGCGACCATAAACGAGTCGGCGTCGCGGCTATCTTTCATGCACCAGAAACCTAGTCCTAAGGTTCCGGCCATGTAAACAACGATGATGATATAGTCGAGTGTCGACATTAGGCTCCGCCGATCCTATTGCTGTCTGCACAGAGAAGCTAAGCTTGCTCAGACGTTTTTCTCATGGGTGTCAGGGCTGCTGTTGGTCGTCCCTGGTTGATGGGTCGCGTAGTCTTCAATCGTGGTGTCTATCTCAAACTTCGGACGCTGGCAGCAGAAAGCGGTTCTGCTCGGTAAATGATTTCAGCCACCGGTCGACGTGGGCCCGTTCAGGGGCTTTGAAAACGTCGAAAGGGGCCGCTAACAAGCCAGAGCAAATGCCGCTTAGTTCCAGCGCACACTTCAAACCTTTCAGGTAAGACGACCCATACTTGCCGAAGCCGTACAGGGTTTGCAGTTCCACCACAACCGGTTGCAGACGCTCGATCGTGGCTTGGTCGCTTTCTTTGGCTGCGGTGTAGAGCTCGGTAAACAAGCGTGGGAAAAGGTTGGCTCCACCGGTTACACCGCCAGCGCCGCCCAGCTTCATCGCTTCGACTAGCAATGCCTCTGGCCCCATCAGCACCGGCCAATCGGGCCTCTGCTGCGCAATTTGCAAGGCCTGGGCGAAGTAGTCGAGATCGCCTGAACTGTCTTTGAGCCCGACAATATTTTCATGCTGCAGCAGCACGGTCAGCGTTTCTGGTTCGATCGAGATATTGACGCAGCTAGGCATGTTGTACAGCAGCAGCGGCAACGGTAACGCTTCGGCCAGTTCCAGGAACCAGTGCTGCAGTTCTGTTTGCCCGGCTGGAAAATAAAACGGTGGGGCGGCAACCACGGCTGCGGCGTCATGTTCCAGCGCGAACTGAGCCAGGTGAATCGCATCGACGAGCGAGGTATCGGTAATGCCGACAAAAATGGGGACTTTGTCTTCCACTTGTTGGGCGGTCTCGCTGATCATTGCTCGGCGAAGATGCTCGCTCAAACTGGGGCCTTCGCCTGTGGTGCCGAGCACAAACAGCCCGTCAACTTGCCCGGCCAGTTGCTGCGCGATCAAACGGGTCAGACCTGGTTTGTCTAACAGATCGCGATCGGCCAGTGGGGTTACCAGGGGGGGGATGATGCCTTGAATCTTCATGGAAGTTCAATCGCTGAGGATAGTGAAGGAGGAGGGGGGAGTTGGAAGGCTAATTCGTCAGAGGAAAAATGGGACGCTCCGTTCCCGACATTTGACTGAGGGTGATTTGGCGGCTGTTGCGAATGTGCGTCACCATCGCCTTGCTAGCCGCTTCGGCATCGCGGAGCTTCAAGCCATCGAGAATCAACGTATGATCTTCAATCGTCATCTCTAAAATATCGGCGTCGTACGTATGCCGCGCGATGCCGATAATCTCGGTTAATAGGTGCAAATCACCAACGGCTTTGAGCATCCGCCGATTGTCGACCGATTCGAGGATGGTCAGATGAAACCGCAGGTCCGCCTGATCGAACGGGCTGGCGTTTTGTGTGCCGGTGGTCTCGCCTGAGGTGACCTGCTTCAAGATCGTTTGCATGGCGTCGATGGTGGCTTGCATCGTTTTAAGCTGCCGCACGCCAATCAGCTGCGAGGCCTTCGCGACGGCGAACGGTTCAATCGCTTCCCGTAGCTCGAACACCTCCAAAGCGTCCGAGCGGGTTGGCTGTTTGACGATGGCCCCGGACTGAGGCACTAGCTCAACCAAGCCTTCGCTGGCCAGCCGACCAATCGCTTCGCGCACTGGCGTGGCGCTCATGCCAATCTCGGTCCCAAGGGGGCCATAACGAACCCGCGTACCAGGGAGAAGCTCTCGGTTGAGAAGTTTCTGGCGAAGGAACTCGTATGCAATGTCCGATTGATTTTTGCTCATGCTATTGAGTTTATTGAAAATCTATAGACTTTCAAGCTGCAAAAAAGATCCCCACAATTTTTCTTTCTAACTCACTAGAAACGAAACAGTGTGGGGATAGGAAGCGGGGAAGTGAAAACGAGGATCAACCGCTAGTTAGCAGGCTGTTAAACCTTAAACCCAAGCCGGTTCCCAACCTTTGACGTACTCTTTGGTGAGCCACGGTTGGGCTTCGGTGAAATTGGGGATTTCCATTTTCTGCGCGTCCCATTTCAGTGTTTGGCCTGGGAAGCGAATGCCGACCGTGCCGAGCAAGACCGTTTCGGTCAGTGGGCCGGCGTAATCGAAGTGAGATGTGGTTTCCGCTTCGCCACGGCAGGCATCTGCCCATTGCACATAGTGGTCGACACTGGGGACCGGTTCGACCTTGGTCTCTTCCGTGCTGCCGTTGAGGAACAACTTGGGCATCGCCACGTGCGGGATGATGAGCGAACCTTTCTCGCCAATCAAAACCGAGCCAGCGCCTGGCAGATCGACGTTGGCCGGAATCGCGCTCATGTTCTCACGCGAGGGCCGCACGCCAGCGCCGTCGTACCAGGTCACCGCAATGGTATCTCCGGCGGTGTATTGGGTTTGTGGGAAAAGGTAGCGAACGGTTGCTTTGTCGGTCCAGGTTTCCGGCTTCAATTCAGGCGCTTCGGCGGTTAACTCAAGGGGAGATGTCAGCAGCAGCGACTTGAACACCGGGTCGAGAATGTGACAGCCAAAGTCACCCAATTGACCGGTGCCGTAAGCTTGCCAGCCGCGCCAGTTGAAGGGGTGATAGATTCCCTTCTTGTAAGGCCGCCGCGGGGCCACCCCCTGCCACAGATCCCAGGCCACCGTATCGGGCACCGGGTCCGAGCCTGGCGGACGATCGATATTGCATGGCCAGCTAGGCGTGCCTCCTTGCCAGGAATGAACTTCCTTGACCTTGCCAATCATCCCGTCATGCACAATTTTAACCGCCGTGCGGTAAGCAGTGTGGGATTGAATTTGATTGCACATCTGCGTAACCAGATCGTGCTTCTTGGCCGCCAATTGCATCTGACGGGCTTCAAAAACGGTGTGCGTGAGCGGTTTTTGGCAGAAGACATGCTTGTCTAACTGCATTGCCGCCAGCGAGACCGGAGCGTGCATAAAGTCGGGCGTTGAAACGATCACGCCGTCGACTTCAGCTTGGTTATCGAGCAGCTTGCGCCAGTCGGCATACGTTTTCGCAGAAGAATACTTCGTGGCGGCCCGGCCCAGGTGGGCTGCAGAGCTATCGATATCGCAGAGCGCCGTCACTTCGACGGCAGGGCTCGCAGCGACGCCGTTCAAGTCGCTCCAACCTTTGCCACCGGTACCGATACTACCGACACGTAGCTTTTCGTTGGCCCCTAAAACGCGGGAATACTGTGCCGCAGGCAAGGCCAACGCCGCCGTGGCGACACTTAGCCCTTTGATGAATTGACGACGGGTCGCAGTTCGTTTCATACGATGCTCGCTGGAAGGTGGGAAGGGAGGGAGGTGGAATTGGGTGGAGCCTCCAAGTCTCGCCGATCAGACGTGCGGCGTCAACCATTTTCATGGATCGTGATATCAAGCAAAAATACTTATCGCATCTTATGTGTTCTTTGCCGTCTTAAACCAAGCGGGAACGGTTCATAGCATTGCTCCACAAGAGAAGGACGATAGAATTCTCCTATCGAGAACCTCTATTTACAGAGAAAGATCATGGCTGTTTCAATCCCACTGCTTATCAATCAACTTTGGGACGTCTATCGTCGCATCAACCCTCAGGCTGACCAAATCGTCAAGCTGCTGACCGAACGAGGAGAGGCGATTCAGAACGATCACATTGCGTTCCGCACTTTCCAAGACCCTCGGATCGGTATCGATCGCTTAGCCAAACCGTTTCTAGAGGCTGGCTACGAGGTTGGCGGGGAATATCACTTCGAAGAAAAAAAGCTCTACGCCAAGCATTTTCAGCATCAAGATCCAACGTTGCCGAAAATCTTTATCAGCGAACTTCTGCTCGATAAGCTCTCGGCACCCATCCGCGCCGCCATCGATCGGCTGCTCGACCAATTGCCTCAAGACGGAGAGTTCCACGGTCCGCTCTGTTCAGAAGGCCGCGTCTGGCAAACCTCCTTCGCCGACTACGAATTGCTTAAAAAAGAGAGCGAGTACGCCGCTTGGATGGCTGCGCATGGATTCTGTGCAAACCACTTCACCGTCTATGTAAACGAACTATCGACGGTTGCTTCGCTGCAGGAATTGAACGACCTGTTGATTAGCAACGGATTTGCCCTGAACCAAGAAGGAGGAGCCATCAAAGGCTCGCCAGAGGTCTATCTCGAACAATCCTCGACGGTTGCCTCGGTGGTCGAAGTGCCATTTACCGATGGCCCTCAGAAGGTGCCCGGCTGTTACTACGAGTTCGCCCGCCGCTACAAGCTGCCCGATGGTAAGCTGTTTGAAGGATTCGTCGCCAAGAGCGCCGACAAGATCTTTGAAAGCACAGACGAGAAGCTGCAACGCTAACTCGTCTGTGCCATGGAAAACAGGTGGTTTGTTCCCGTAAGCTTTATGGGAACAAACCTCGTTTGAGTTTGGCTTCTGCGACGCGCTCGATTCCTTCAATCAAAGCCGCCGTGCGGAAGTCAAGATTCGAGCTTTCGGCTCGGCTTGAAGTCCGCTGGAAAGCATCGACCAGAATCTTCTTCAACCGCGAGTTGATTTCTTCCAACGTCCACATGTAGTTTTGTGTTCCTTGGACCCACTCGAAGTACGAAACCGTCACGCCGCCTGCGTTGCCAAGCACGTCCGGAATGACGAAGATCCCACGTTCTTTCAGGATCTCGTCCGCTTCCAGGCTTGTCGGGCCATTGGCACCTTCGGCCACCAGCTTGCAATTCAGCTTCTCGGCATTCCGCTCGGTAATCTGATTTTGCAATGCACACGGTGCCAAAATATCGCACGGCAACTCAAGCAACTCTTGGTTCGTGACTTCGTCGGCATGAGGATACCCTTTCAGCACGCGGTGGTCATGGGCGTACTGCAACAAGTCGGTCACCGAAAGCCCTTTGGGGTTGTATAAGCCGGTTGAAACGTCGCTGACGCCCACCACTTTCACTCCCAGTTCTTCCAGCAACCGAGCCGTATTGCTACCGACATTACCAAAACCTTGCACGACGGCGGTGGCCCCTTGGATAGGAAGCCCCATCACCTTGGCCGCTTCTTCGATCACATAAACCAGCCCTCGCCCGGTGGCTTCTCGCCGTCCGAGTGAACCTCCCAGAGAGACCGGCTTGCCGGTAACAATGGTCGGAACCGAGTGACCCATTTGCTGGCTGTAGGTATCCATCAGCCACGCCATGACTTGTTCGTCCGTCCCCATGTCTGGGGCCGGAATGTCTTTGTCGGGCCCGATCATGTCGATGATTTCCATCGTGTAACGTCGGGTCAGGCGTTGCAGTTCGTGCCCGGTCAGTTCGGTCGGATCGATTCGGACGCCACCTTTGGCGCCACCGAAAGGAAGACGCATCAACGCACATTTCCAGCTCATCCACATCGCCAGCGCGGACACTTCGCCCAGGCCAACATCTTCGTGATAGCGAATACCCCCTTTGGTCGGCCCCATGGTCAGCAAGTGCTGCACGCGATAACCGAACACGGTTTCGACCTGGGTGTAGTTATCTCGGCGGAAGGGGAGGGTGACGACAAGCGTTCGTTGAGGAAACAGCAGCCGTTCGCGCAGGTTCTCGTCGAGCCCCATGATCTGGGCCGCTTTTAAGAATTGCTGCTGCGCCAGGTGCAGCATCGGCGAATTCCATTCCTGCTGCTCGGCATGCGTTCGTTTGACCGCCAGACGCAAAGCCCTGGCCAGCCGATTACCGTCGATCTTGCCTTTAATCAGATAGTCTTGGGCGCCTGCTTCCACCGCCTTGGCGGCCAGCGACCAATCGTCGTTTCCGGTCAAAACCACCACCGGCACGCCGGTAGCAGCCTCGTGCATCCGAATAAAGGTGGTAAGTCCTTCGCTATCGGGAAGTGTCAAGTCGAGCAATATCGCGTCAAACTTCTTCTTACTGAGACAATTGAGGGCCGTCTCTAGGTTTTCAAAGAGGTCGAGCTCGAAGCGGGTATCAACACTTTGGGCCAACAATTCCTGAATGAGCGCTGCTTGAAGTGGGTTATCTTCCACCACTAGAACGCGAATTTCCGACATTGCTCGCTCCTGTCTGCAATGGGATGGGGGAACGTGACAGGTGAAACAAGAAAAACATCCATCTGTATTGTACGGCATACAATGAAGTAGGGCGCTTACAATCTCATGCAACTTCTCTTCGGCAGGTTCGCCATGTCACTGGAACCAGATACAAAATCAATTCTATCCTGGTTGGCTAAACAGCAAGATCAGATGGTGACCCAACTAGCCGATTGGGCTGCTATCAATACTGGCACCGCCAATCTGGCAGGTTTAAGACAGTTGGCCGAACTGGTCGAAGCCGAGTTCACCTCGATCACCGACCACATCGACTACTTGGCGGTCGATCCGCAAACAGAAGTGAGCTCTCGCGGCGAGGTGACCGAACGCCTATTGGCGGGCGTTCTGGTAGGGCGGCGACGCGAGAAAGCTACGCGTCAGGCGGTCCTTTCCATTCACATGGACACGGTCTATCCGGCTGATTCCCCGTTTCAAACATTAAAGCTGGCCGGAAACGTCCTCCATGGCCCAGGCGTGGCCGATGCCAAAGGAGGCTTGGTGGTCATGCTGTATGCCTTGCGCGCCCTGGAACGGTATGTCGAGGCCACCGGCAACAGGCAACTTGGTTGGACAATTTTGTTGAACAGCGACGAGGAAATTGGCTCACTTGGCTCGCGCAACATCTTCGCTCAGTATGGAAGCGATGCCAATTTCGGTTTGCTCTTCGAACCTTGTCTGCCAAGTGGACATCTTATCGGACAGCGGAAAGGTTCTGGCAATTTCGAGATTGTCGTGCGGGGGCAAGCGGCTCACGCGGGACGAGAGTTTTACAAAGGACGCAATGCCGTCGTGGCCGCCGCCAACGTGGCTCGGCAACTGCACGAACTGAATGGCCGCTGGCCTGATACAACCGTTAACGTCGCTAAAATCGATGGCGGCGGCCCGAATAATGTCGTCCCTGATGTAGCGGTCGTTCGTTTCAATATTCGTTATCCGAGCCAGCAACACGAAGCCGAACTGTCCCACGACTTAGAACGAATCGTGCAAGACGTGCCGGAAGGAATGGTCATGTCGCTGCATGGCGGTTTCTTTGCGCCACCGAAACCGTTGAATGAACCTTACCAACAGCTCTTAGAAACGGTCCAAAAATGTGGCGAAACGATCGGCTTAGACTTGGCCTGGGAGTCGACGGGGGGCGTCTGCGACGGCAATCGATTAGCCGCATTGGGCGTGCCGAACGTCGATACGATGGGCGTTCAAGGGGGTAACATTCATTCGCCCCAAGAGTACATGCTGATCGATAGTTTGGTCCCTCGCGCGCAACTCGCTTTCCTGACGTTGATAAGTCAGGTCCCTTGAATTTCGGAGGCCGAAAGGGGGAAACAAGCGTAGAATTGAAATGAGCTTCGATTTTCCGTCAGCTCGAACACCCCCCAAAGAAACGGAGGCAACCGTGGATGCTCGTAAGTTAATTGCCCAACAATTGCTGGACGACCCGCGCGTCGCCGAGGCAACACGGCTCTTGCAGGCGGCTGTACAGGAACACACTGCCGATCTCAAAGCTCAGCCAGCCAGCCCTCAGCAGACGCAGCAGCTTCAGAATCTGCTGAATGAATATGCCAACCTCCGCGGCAACCCGCTGTTTTTCCCCTACCTGGGAAGTGGCACTGGGCGAAGTTCTTTGGTGGAATTGGTCGACGGGAGCGTCAAGTACGACATGATTACCGGGATTGGCGTCCACGCGATGGGGCACGCTAACACCGATCTGCTGGCTGAGTTGGTCCCGGCGATCCTGGCCGATACCGTAATGCAAGGAAACTTGCAGCAGAATGTCGAGTCGCTCAAACTCAGCCGGGAACTTGTCGCGTTGGCCAAACGCAATGGCGCGAAGCTTAACCATTGCTTTCTTTCCAGCAGTGGTGCCATGGCCAACGAGAATGCGCTGAAGATTTTGTTTCAGCATCGCCCAGGCGCCCAGCGTGTTCTGGCGTTTGAAAATGCCTTCGCCGGACGCTCGATGGTGCTAAACCAAGTCACCGATCGCCCGAAGAACCGCGTCGGCCAACCACAGACAATCGCGGTCGACTACGTTCCGTTTTACGACGCCCACGCCGACGCGGCCAGTTTGCATCATTCGCTCCGCGTGCTGGAACGGCATTTGGAACGCTTCCCCGAGGCGCACTGCGGTTTCATCATGGAGCTGGTGCAAGGAGAAGGAGGCTACTACGGCGCCCCGCGCGAGTACTTTGTCGCCCTTTGTTCGCTCTTGAAAAAGCACCACGTACCCATCTTGTTCGACGAGATTCAAACCTTCGGACGCACGCTGCAACCGTTTGCCTTTCAAATGCTCGAACTGGACGACTACGCCGACGTGGTGACGATTGGCAAGATGACGCAAGTATGTGCCACGCTGTTTAGTGAAGAGGTCAATCCGAAGCCTGGGCTGCTGAGCCAAACGTTTACCTCTTCGACCACCGCGATCATTGCGGCTCGTTGGGTCTTGCGGCAGCTAACCGAGGGGGATTTCTACGGACCCGAGGGGCGCAACGCCGCGATTCAGCAGCGTTTTGCTGCTCGTTTCGAAGCCCTACGACAAAAGGCCCCTGATAAAATCTCTGGCCCTTGGGGCGTTGGCGGCATGGTGGCTTTTACGCCCTTCAACGGTTCGGCAGAAGCGGCCAAACGGGTGTTACATGGGCTGTACGACGCCGGCGTGATCGCTTTCGTTGCCGGTCAGAACCCGGCGCGCGTGCGGTTTCTGCCTCCGTTTCTCTCGGTTACCGACGAAGAAATCGAGGCAGCGTGCGACATCGTCGATCAGGTGATGCTCTCGCTTTCCTGGGAAGAGTGATCGGAACTTATTGGCAAGGGGGCACGATGATTATCCGCCCGGTGGAACTACGCGACTTAGACCAGCTACATCAGTTGGCACAGCTAACCCAATACGGGCTCACGACGCTGCCGAAAGATCGGGCTATCTTCGAGAAGCGGGTGAAGCAAAGTCTGCGCTCGTTTGAAGACTTAAGCGACGCCGATCCTCAAGGGCAGCTCTACTTGTTCGTGATGGAAGAACCAACTTCTGGCAAAATCGTCGGCACGTGTGGTATCGTGTCGAAGGTTGGCGGCTTCAAACCGTTTTACGCCTTCGATGTGGTTCAAGAAATTCAAGAATCAACTGTTCTGGGGAGTAGACACGAGCACCAAGTTCTCACGCTGCTGAAAAACCACGATGGCCCAACCGAGATTGGGAGTTTGTTTTTGCACCCCGATTATCGCGGCGGAGGCAACGGGCGTGTCCTTTCCCTTTCTCGTTTCCTCTTCATCGCCCAGTGGCCCAAACTGTTCGAGAAAGAAGTCATCGCCGAGATGCGTGGTGTCGTCGACGAGCAAGGGAACAGCCCGTTTTGGGAAGCCTTGGGGGTTCACTTCTTTGGGATCGACTTCCCACATGCCGACATGCTGAGTTTGATCAACAAAGATTTCATCGAAGAGTTGAATCCCCGTCATCCCGTCTATGTCGACCTTCTGCCCGACGAAGCCAAAGCTTCCATCGCGCAGGTCCACGCCAACACGGTTCCTGCCCGCCGACTGTTAGAAAGTGAAGGTTTTCGCTACGAATGCTTAGTCGATATCTTTGAAGCAGGCCCGGTATTGCACTGCCAACGCGATGAAATTCGCCTCGTGCGAGAAAGCCGCGTATTGCCGATCAAAGAGGTCCGTGACGGGTTGCCGGAAGAGACACCCATCTATGTGGTCGCAGCGATCGAGCCGACCTTCCGCCTCAGTAGTGGACGTTTGCTTGCCAGCGAAGATCATGTCATCATCGACCCTACGTTAGCGAATGAATTATCACTTGAGCCAGGCCAGCAGGTTCGCTTCGCTCGGCTCAAACCTCCTGCACAACCAAAAAACATTGGGGCATAAAACATTGGGGAGGGACGCTATGCTTTATATCAACGGACAATGGCGCGAAGCGACCGGAGAGCCGTTCGCATCGACGAACCCTGCCACTGAGCAGACCGTCTGGCAAGGCAACGCGGCTTCGTCCGACGATGTCAAAACCGCTTTCCAATCTGCTGCCGCTGCCCAACCAGCTTGGCAAGCGAAGCCTGAGCAAGATCGTGCTGCGCTGCTCCGGCGTTTCGCAGAGCTGGTCCAAGCGAACAAAGAAGAACTCGCCAAGGCGATCTCGGACGAAGTCGGCAAACCGCTCTGGGACGCACTAACGGAAGTCGGGGCAACAGCCGCCAAGGCGAATGTCACCATCGATGCCTACGACCGGCGGCGTGATCGTGAAGAAGTTTCCCTTCCAGGGCGTACCGGGCGGACTGCTTATCGTCCGCTGGGTGTGGTTTCGGTATTTGGTCCCTTCAATTTTCCGCTGCACATCGCAAACGGACAGATCATGCCGGCGTTGTTGGCGGGGAATGCGGTGGTTTTCAAACCCAGCGAACTCACTCCGCACGTGGCCCAGCGCACGGTAGAGCTGTGGGAAGAGGCCGGATTGCCCCCTGGCGTGCTGAACTTTCTTCCCGGCGGCGTTTCCACCGGACAAGCCATTTTGCAGCAACCAGAACTACGTGGCTTGTTCTTTACCGGAAGTCGCAGCACCGGAATCAAGCTGCGGCATGCCTTGGCCGAGCAGCTGGAAGTGTTGCTGGCCTTGGAACTGGGAGGCAATAACCCGCTGGTTGTGCATCAGCCGCAAGACATTCCGAAAGCCGTGGAAACAATTATTCAATCGGCCTACCTCACTTCGGGGCAGCGCTGTACGTGTGTCCGGCGGCTGATCGTGACGGGCGATTCTCAAGAATTACTCGAAAGCCTCGTGGCGAGTGCCGCACAGCTTTCGGTCGGATTGCCGAGCGATATCCCCGAGCCTTTCTTGGGGCCGCTAGTTCACGCTACGGCGGTTAATCGCGTACGAGACGAGCAGCGGCGGCTTGTCAAATTCGGAGCCGTGACACTGCTAGAAGCCAAACGTCAATCATCTTCTCGGGCACTGGTCAGTCCTGGGATTGTCGACGTAACGAACTGCTCGCAGCGAACCGACGACGAGATATTCGGGCCACTGTTGCAGGTGATTCGCGTCTCTGATTTAGCAGCCGCTATCCAAGAGGCCAATGCCACCCAGTTTGGCTTGGCGGCTGGTATTCTGTGCGATCGTCGGGAAGACTTCGAACGCTTCCGCTGCCAAGTCAACGCCGGGCTGATCAATTGGAACCTCCCCACAACCGGAGCCAGCGGACGGTTGCCATTCGGAGGCATCGGGCAGAGTGGTAACTATCGCCCCGCCGGTTATCATGCGATTGATTTCTGCCAGAGCGCCATTGCCGAACTGGAAGCGGCCCCGCATGCGGAGGACCAAGCGTGATTGCCTGGGAAGTCAACTTCGACGGCTTGATCGGCCCCACGCATCATTACGGCGGCCTCTCGGCAGGCAATCTGGCTTCGCAGCAACATCGCCACCAAGTATCTTCCCCCCGCAAAGCCGCTTTGCAGGGACTTGCCAAAATGAAGCAGGTGGCTGACTTGGGATTGGTGCAAGGATTTCTGCCGCCGCAACGTCGGCCTGATCTCGCGTTTCTGCGGCGGCATGGTTTTACTGGTAGCCCGCCCGAAGTGTTGGCTAACGCTTACCGCACACGGCCTGATTTGCTGAGTAACGCTTACAGCGCCTCGGCCATGTGGACCGCCAACGCGGCGACCGTTTCGCCCAGTCGCGATTGCCTCGATGGCCGTGTTCACTTCACCCCAGCCAATTTGCAATCGATGCCGCATCGCCAGTTAGAAGCAGAGCAAACCACGGCCATGCTACGTCAAGTATTTCGCAGTCGAGCCCACTTCGTCGTTCATAACCCCTTGCCCGCTGAAGTTCAGCAAAGCGATGAAGGAGCGGCGAATCATACTCGTTTTTGTACCTCGTACGGAGACCCAGGAACCGAGTTGTTTGTTTACGGGCGTGATAACCAGACACTCCCGGGGGAAACCAGATTTGTCGCGCGCCAAGCGAAGTTGGCCAGCCAGACCGTGGCCCGGCAGCACCTGCTTCGCCCCGATTACTGCCTCTTCGCCCAGCAACGTCCACGGGCAATCGATGCTGGCGTGTTCCATAACGATGTCATCGCGGTCGGCAATCAGAACGTTCACTTGGTACACGAAGCGGCTTTTGTTCATCAAACCGAAGTCCTCGACCAACTGCAAACCATGATGGAGGGGGAGCTATGCACGATTGTTGTCTCTGCCAATGAACTGACGCTGGAAGAAGCGGTGGCTACTTACTTCTTCAACAGCCAGCTCCTCACCGTGGCCCCAGGCCAAATGCTGCTAGTCTGTCCGATCGAATGCCAAGAATCGCCGCGTGCTGCCGCATTAATCGAGAAGATCATCGCTGCCGACAACCCAATTGCTTCGTGTTTGTATGTCGACCTACGAGAAAGCATGCAAAATGGGGGAGGCCCGGCCTGTTTGCGTCTGCGGGTGGTGCTAACTGAAGAAGAACTTGCCGCCGTGCCCAAGCCGTTTCTGCTCACCGAACAACGCCATCAACAGTTGTGCGCTTGGGTCGAACGGCATTATCGCGAACAGCTCACCCTCGCCGACCTGGCCGATCCAGCGTTTTACGAAGAAGTGAACAAAGCCATGGACGAGTTAGCGGCCATGCTCGAACTGACTTCTTATTGAGCCCTTTAATACGGCTAGAAACACTTGGTTTGGTTGCCTCGCAGCTGTCATCTCTGGCGAGGCACCTCTTGCAACTATTGAGGAGGTACGTAATCGGTTAGTCAGACATCGTTTCCCGTTAGGAAGAGTTGATGCCCAGCGTCCCACATCTGCTAGGCATCGATTTTCAGCAAGAACGGCCTGCCATGTCTCATGCTGATCTGAAGCATGGTTTCTTGGTCGATCGAAAGGTGGGCATGTTGCCGTCCTCCCTTTGTCCGTCTCTATGCCGGAGTGCATTGAATTTTGTACTGTGACACATAGACGCCAGGAGCTATTCTCCAACACCGATTCAGAACGTAACTCCAGGTGACCGTTTCATCTGCGCTGCTGTTGGTCTCGGTGAACTCCATTGAAGTGGGCTGACAATCACTTCGGCAGAGTTCCACAGCAAATTCGGTACGAAGCGATAACCCCACTAAGACGCGATTTTCAACAATGGCTCCGATCGGGCCGAATTGCTCTCGCCAATCATACTTCATTTGCGATCGCTTCAGCATGAAAGTCGTTGGAATTGCTTGGCGCGAAAACCTGGCTGTGTAGCTCGTGCTCTTGCCCCGGATGGAAACGGATCCGCTTCGATCAGAACTCCGTATTTGCTCTAAGACTTCCTTTGCAGCCATTGCCTCTCGCCGGACGCGAAACAGCGTACATGCCTCGAAGTATGCAGGCAGAAACGCGCACCATATTCCAGATATGGCATATAGCAGACAACTCAGCATTGCGAATCCGAAAAAAGTATGGGTGAGCAAGTACGCCACCATCGGAATCGCAATAAAGAAATGGTACGTGCCCAAAAGGAGTGCGATCCATGCTCGCCAGCGAATGTCCGGAATACGCATCCCTGCGACAAAATGTCTAACATTCCTCTCGCGCCATACGCCAACCAGAATGTCATGCACTGTCCATGCCGATGCGTCAATCGCAAACCATGCCAACGAAATCACTGGACCGATTAGTATTGCCATGGATACTAAATAAATGTCAATTTGCATCCAATCCTAAATACTTATTGAGGTCTGTGGCAGCGACCAAACAAGGGAGACCAACGGAAGCCACCGATTGGTTTCCAATCGCCCCGTTCCCTTTGCGTCAATCATCGATCGTCCGTAAACGAGAGCGATGGTTGGCTTCGACGAAAGGGGCAAACGCCCCTATTGTCCCCGGGAATCCGAGTACCAATGAAATTGCCGTTGCACTTGTGAGCCACGCAAAGCCAGCGATAGATTGAAGTCAAATTGGCAAAAAGTGTTCACTTCACCGACTTACAAAAAACGAATGGAAGGCTAATCTTCGACTGGAAGAGATTGGAACGCACGAGGTGATCGTCGGCGTTTGGATATCGGATGTGGAAAGCCAAAATCCCGCCGGTCGCCATTCAACCTATTTTCTTTATCACTGAATATAGGTGATTATAACCGGATCGTCCTTTCGACATAATAAGACATAAAAGAAATGCCCATGCGCCATTAGTCACTCCAATGAATGTTTCCTTCATTGCAATTCCGAATACCGTAGCAAGCACGAAGAGAGAAATGCCAGCGACGACAAATAGCACGGGAAGCCTGCGTTGCGCTGAAAGATCTGTGTTTCGTATTGCTTCAAGTGTTTTGCTCTCTCTTTCAGTAAGCGAGTTGTCCATTCTGCACCTTTCTAATGGATCACTATTTCTTCGAGCTCTTTTATTCTGGCCCTAAGTTCATTCACGTGCTGTTTCAATTGCATTACGCTCGGCCGGGCTTGTGGGATGGATCAGGGCAAGCTGCGGCTGCGCAACACACGTTCGGCAAAACCACACAGGCAGCCTATTGCGGCCCCAGCTAGGATGCTGAACAGCAATCTCTCAAGCCATGCCCCATCTTGCACCAAAGGCTCAATCGCGATCCCCAACACAAGCGAGAGTGTTCCACTGGCGGCACATAACATAACTATTCGCCATATGCCCTGCATCTGTCTGATTGCAATAATACTGCAAGTTAAAGCTGCCATTGAAAAAGAGTCTCCGCGCATTGGCGATCCCAGGATGATTCCAAAAAAGGCCTGCAAGGCACCCGTTGCGCCTCCAAGGTATATCAGATTCATCACACTCACGATGTTGACCCAAGGTTCTATGTTGGTGTGCAGGATGAGATCCAGCGTTAGAAACAATTCTACAGCAACCATTTCGCCAAAGCGATGTCCTTGGCGTTGGCGTCATCTACTCTTGGTGCACGGCAACTAAGAGGTTCTTTTCTTCTCGGATAGTTTCGATGTTGCTTGCTCGTGTGGCGGTTTGTTTCGTCCGCTTTTAGCATGTCGTGAATACGAAAGGAAGCTGCGTTTGGCCGTTCCCTTCGTACCGCATGTTTTGTTGGGAACAGCGAACGACTATCCTTACCCTTCCAGGCACTTTCTTTGCGTTAACTCCCTTTGTTTGGTCCATCCGGCTTTGTCATGGGGCTGCTAGAATTCTCCGAGAAGGAGAGCATTCATGCAAGACAAAGAACTTTACCAGCATCCTTTGGGCCTGAAGTCGCCGTGGTTTGTGTCACAGGTGGGGTTGGATGTCGACCAACAACAGATTGATGTTCACGTCGAGCACCCGCCAGGCAGCATCGCTGGATAGAGCGAGGCGGTGTTGGTGAATAGGATGTGCTGGGTCTGAGAAGCTCAGAAAGAATGGGCACTCTGGTCGGCGAAGCGTGGATCTTCGTTCCCAGCTTTTATTTTGGGTGAAAGATCATGGAGAAGGACTCGAAGGTTATTCTGCTATGGTGAACTTTGAGGCATCCAGGTCTTTACGGACTACCTAGGTTCATTCGGCAAGAGGCTCAATGCATTCACTGGATTCATTCTTAGGAGAGTTTACCAAAGTGCTGACGGGGTAGGTCTCCATCTCCTCGTCAGGATAAGGATCAAGCATTGGAAGTAACGTCTTCGAATCTTCGACCTTCTGATCCAACCATAAATCAATATCGTTTCCCGAAAGGATCACCGGCATTCGGTCATGCAACTCCGACATAAGTTTGTTGGCACTGGTTGTGATGATCGTACAAGACTCGATGGTGAGCCCATTTTTGCGCCAATGCTCCCATAGTCCGGCAAAGGCAATTGGACCGTCATCCTTCATCCGAATGAAGTGTGGCTGTTTGGCTTTGCCTTCTTTTTTCCATTCATAAAATCCATCCGCCAAGACGAGGCAGCGGCGACGTTTCAAAGCCGTTCGGAAAGAGGGCTTTTCCGCTACGGTTTCACCACGGGCATTAATCATGTGATTTCCGATTTTGGGATCATCGGCCCATGAGGGAATCAGACCCCAATGAAGAAGTGCCAATTCTCTTGTGGCGGAATCAGCAGTCGATCGCACGGTAGCAACGTCTTGCGTAGGAGCAATGTTGTACCGTGGCTCCAACTCCACATCAGACTCCGCTGCATAGATTTGCAAAAGCTGGTTCAGACGGGCTCGTAAGGTGTATCGACCGCACATGGCTTTTCGTGATTTCACGTATGGGAACTGCTTCTTACCCTAGAATTGCCCAAATTTCAGCCGCTTGACAAATGGTGTACATGTGTATACACTCCGTGCGAGGTGCTGAAATGGGAAAACTCAACTACCACGATACCCGGAAACAAACAATTGTTGAACTTCAGAACCAGATATGGGCTCGGGAGAGGGGAGTTTCCGAGAAGGCAAATAGGGTGTACTCCACCGGCTGCGAGGATTTAGATGCTTTGCTTCCTCATCAGGGAATAAGGCGAGGAAGCCTTGTTGAGTGGGTGGGAAGCACTTCGGCCAGCCGTGCTGGAACGCTCTCGCTGATTGCTGGCAAGCAAATCTGTCCCCAAGTACTTCCTACGGTAATTATCGATGTTCAACATGAACTTTTTCCGTTGTCCCTTTCACTTTTGGGATTCGACCTATCCCGAGTGGTTCTCATTCGTCCCAATTCCGAAAAGGAAGCTCTTTGGGCTTGTGAAGAAGCTTTGAGATCGGAAGCGATTGGAGTGGTTTGGGCCAACATCGAGCGGATGAATAGCACCAGCTTTCGGCGACTCCAATTGGCCGTAGAGGCTTCTGCTGGAATTGGCTTCTTGGTTCGCTCTGCCCAGGCATTGAAGCAACCTTCATGGGCGGAGGCTCGATTACTGGTGCATCCACTTCGTTCACTGCATGGTTCCCCTTGTGTTCGGGTTGAGTTGGCTTCCAGCTATCGCAAGCTAAAGCACTCACAAGCAGACATCGTGATCGACAGCGTGAAGGGAACGCTTTATGGGACGAATACCACAGCGAATCCTTTGCCTTTGGTTTCCCAACTGGGCGTTACAGCAACGTATCAACACTCAGCCTGAGCTTCAGCAGGCAGTGCTGTTGCTAACCGAGTCGAGGAAACAAGGAGACTTTGTTCGCTACTGTAATCGATTTGCCCAACGACGTGGTGTACAAGTCGGAATGCCTATTTCGGAAGGTCGAACCTTTGCACAGCCTCATGATCGCCTTGTCGTGGAACAGGTTCAGCCGGAACAGGCTTGGCAGGCATTGGTGGAGATCGCCCTGCGTTGCGAACGTTTCAGCTTTCGGATTGGCTTGGAAGAGTCCAGTGATCCTGAAAGCATCCTCATGGATGTGACAGGAATCGCTCATTTCTTTTCAGGGGAACAAGCCCTTGCGGCTGAATTGGATCGAGCAGTCACCAAGAGACAATTCGATGGTCGGATTGCTATCGGCAATAGCATTGGAGCCGCATGGGCTGCGGCCCACTACATGGCAAAGCCAAACTGCCCGGTGGTTATTCCCATTGAAAATATTCGGCAATGTTATTCGTTGCCCTTGCCGGCGCTGCGATTGAGTGAACCCATTTTGCAGAAGCTATATCGACTCGGAATAACTACCATCCAGCAGGTAATGACGCTGGATCGTCGTTCTTTGGCACGTCGGTTGGGGAATGATATCCTAACTCGATTGGACCAGTTCACAGGGCAGGTTCCCGAATACATCGATCCATGTCATCCGCTACCTCTGTATCGAGTCAAGCAAACGCTTGAGGAAGGCATTTCCCATCCAGAAGCGATTGAACACTTCTTGTTGTTGCTATTGCGACAACTGTTGGCTTTGCTCGCTCCGTGTTGGCTCGGAACTCGGCATCTGGAATGCCTGTTCCTTCTCGAAGACCGTACATCTAAAATGCTCGATCTTCGCCTTTGCGAAACGACGAGCGAAGAAAAGCATATTTGTGAATTATTGCGAATCCATTTGGAAAAGTTGCGACTTCATTCGCCGGTTGTGGGCCTGCATTTAGAAGCAAAAGAGGTTGCTCCTCTGGGGGCGTCCCAAGAAGAATTTTTTGAGGGGGTGACACGGAATAGTTCCCGTCAATTTTCCATCTTATTGAATCGATTCAGCAGTCGCCTTGGTGAACAGGCCGTTATTGCTCCGTACTTGCTTCCCGATCCAATCCCCGAGCGATCTGTCGAATTAGCCTCGGTAGCTGGCCCGTCCCTTCCTAGTGCCACGACCTTCAACAGCAGATATCACGGACTGGATCGACCTACGGCACTCTTTTTAAAGCCAAGGCCAATTGAGGTTATCGCTTCCATCCCAGATGGTCCGCCGGTGGTTTTATTCTGGAAGAGAAAGCGAATCGAGATTGGCGAATGCTCTGAGCCAGAAAGGATTGAATCAGGCTGGTGGCAAGGAGAGCATGTTTGCCGTGATTATTACCGAGTCGAGACCACTTCAGGGGAATGGCTCTGGGTCTTTCGGAGACTTCATGATGGTCGCTGGTTTTGGCATGGAG
This sequence comes from Bremerella cremea, assembly GCF_003335505.1. Classification (NCBI taxonomy): domain Bacteria; kingdom Pseudomonadati; phylum Planctomycetota; class Planctomycetia; order Pirellulales; family Pirellulaceae; genus Bremerella; species Bremerella cremea. The sequence goes on along the minus strand of NZ_QPEX01000010.1, from coordinate 138,309 downwards.
AGTGGTTTTAACCATGCGCTATGCTGAACTTCATTGCCGAACCAACTTCTCGTTTCTGGAAGCAGCTTCTCATCCTGAAGAACTGGTTGTGCGAGCAGCCGAACTTGGATACTCCGCACTGGCCGCCACTGACATCAACACGTTGGCGGGCATTGTTCGTGCCAACACGGCTACTAAGGATCATTCGCTGAAGCTGATCGTCGGTTCGGAAATTTGTCCACTGGATGCTCCGCCAGTCGTAGTTTGGGTAAAGAATCGAGAAGGGTATGCCAATCTCTGCCGCTTGATAACCATTGGCAGAAGAAGAGCCCCCAAGGGAGAATGTCATCTTACGCTGGACGACATTGCCAAGCACACAACCGGACTAATTGCTGGAGTCCTACCTCCTGCGTGCAGCGAAGACTTCTCAACTCGCGAGGCGGAACTGTATCGAGGGATGTTTGATGATTTGTATTTATTAGCAGAACTCCATCGCGGACCGCATGACCGAGAACGTCGCCATTGGCTGAAAGAGCTGTCACAACAAATTCGGCTGCCACTGGTCGCTGCCGGCGGAGTTCTTTTTCATACGCCAGAGCGGAAACCTCTTCATGATGTGCTGACGGCAATTCGGCTACGCACATCGGTTTCCAAAGTCGGCGAAGAATTGCAGGCCAATGCTCAAAGGCATCTCCGTTCCATGGAGGCGATTCATGCGATTCACTCCGATCTTCCCGGGGCCTTAGAGCGGACAATAGAGATTGCCGACAAGTGTACGTTTTCGCTTGATGAACTTCGGTATGAATACCCAGAGGAACTTGCTCCAAAAGGCTTTACACCGATTCAGTACCTGCGACACCTGACGTGGAAGGGAGCCGCAACAAGATATCCAGATGGTGTCCCTGATAAAGTTTATCGGCTGGTCGAACACGAATTGAATCTAATCGAAGAACTTCGCTACGAATCGTACTTCCTGACCGTCTGGGATATTGTTCGATTTGCTCGTTCCCGCAAGATTTTATGTCAGGGGCGAGGATCAGCTGCAAACTCAGCCGTATGCTATTGCTTGGGCGTTACTGCGGTTGATCCAGAACGGGTTGACGTTCTATTTGAAAGATTTATCAGCAGAGAACGAGATGAGGCTCCTGATATCGACGTGGACTTTGAACACGAACGACGAGAGGAAGTCCTCCAATACCTTTATGAGAAATACGGACGTGAACGAGCGGGAATTGCAGCCGTCACGATTACTTATCGACCTCGTTCGGCCATTCGAGATGTCGGCAAAGCCTTCGGGTTCTCGTTGGAGTTGGTAGATCGCTTGGCTAAGAACGCCGATCACTACCAGGCCTCGGATGATTTTCGAGGGCGTTGTCAGGAAGCGGGACTCGACGTTTGTTCTGGCACTGGCAAGCAATTCATCTATCTGGTGGGTCAACTCCTTGGTTTCCCCCGTCATCTATCGCAGCACGTCGGTGGGATGGTCATCACACGAGGTCCACTTCATGAACTCGTTCCTATCGAGAACGCCTCGATGGAAGGTAGAACCGTCGTCCAATGGAACAAGGATGATCTCGACGACTTGGGTATTCTCAAAGTCGATTGCCTAGCTTTGGGAATGCTGACGGCAATTCGCAAGTGCTTTGATCTGATCAAGGAAACTACCGGCAAGTCATTGACGTTGGCGAATATCCCCGAAGGAGATTCACAGGTCTACGACATGATCTGTCGGGCAGACACGATTGGTGTGTTTCAGATCGAGTCTCGGGCCCAGATGTCCATGCTCCCTCGCCTCAGGCCAAGATGTTATTACGATCTTGTCATTGAAGTTGCCATCGTTCGTCCCGGTCCAATTCAGGGAGACATGGTTCATCCCTATCTGCGGAGACGATTCGGGGAGGAAGAAGAGATTTATCCCAACGATGCCATTCGGAACGTGTTGAGAAAAACGCTTGGTGTGCCGCTTTTCCAAGAGCAATGTATGCAGTTGGCTATCGTGGCTGCTGGATTCTCGCCCGGCGAAGCTGACCAGTTACGAAGAGCGATGGGGGCGTGGAGAAGACCGGGGATCATCGACCAATTTCGTCAAAAGTTGCTCGATGGCATGAAGCAGCATGGTTTGGAGGGAGAATTTGCGGAACAAGTCTTTCGACAGATCAGAGGCTTTGGGGAATATGGCTTCCCAGAAAGTCATGCCGCCAGTTTTGCCCTGCTGGTCTATGTTTCTGCTTGGCTCAAGCATTATTATCCCGCTCACTTCACGGCGGCTGTTATTAACAGTCAGCCAATGGGTTTCTATGCCCCTTCGCAATTGATACAGGATGCCAGAAAACACAAGGTTGAAGTTCGCCCCGTGGACGTGAATCGAAGTGAATGGGACTGTTGTATCGAACGTGGAGCGATCCGTCTTGGGCTTCGACTTATTACCGGATTACAGAGGACAACGGCTGACATTATCACCCATTGCCGAAAAGATGTTTATTTTCAATCGATGGATGATTTCCAGCGGCGAACAAGACTTTCGCAAGCCCAAGTGGAACTATTAGCCGAGGCAGATGCATTGGCGAGCCTTAGTCCGGGACGACGTGAGGCAATGTGGAGTGCGTTAACGATTTCCCAAAAGCCTCGACAGAAAACTCTCTTTGACGATCTCGAACCGGAGGAAGAACCATCGGCGATATTACCAACGATGCCTCCAGAAGAAGAGGTTTATACCGATTACCGTACTACAGGGTTGTCGCTGCGTTCTCATCCAATGGCTTTTCAGCGTGAACGATTAAAGAGTCTGGGCGTAATTCAAACGGAAAAGCTTGCTCAGGTTTCGAATGATACACCCATCAAAGTTGCTGGGATCATACTCCTACGTCAACGGCCTAGCACTTCCAAGGGAATTACCTTCGTAACCATCGAAGATGAAACGGGAACTGCCAACCTCGTAGTTCATGCCAAGACATGGGAACGGTTTCGTAAGATTACCCGTCATTCACAAGCTTGGATCGTTCATGGCAAAGTCGAGTGTAAAGATACAGTGATCCACGTTGTTGTACGACGAGTCGAAGATCTTTCGACTCGTCTTTCTGCATTGGCGATGAAGTCACGAGACTTTCGTTGACGTACATCATCATTCAGGGATAATTGCACCCTCGGGGAGAAAGTCGTTTTGAATGTCAACGAGCAACAGGGCGATCATGAGGGCTCCTTTAATAGGGAGGAAGTAACCTCCTGAATCCGACCGTCAACACGGCCGTGGTAAACGCAATATTGCTTACGAATGTCAGCGGCCAGTGCATTCGTGGAGGGGAAGCTTCGCCGGAAGCGACTGCATGGGAAAGTTGTTCCATCCAACGCACATTTCTGGGCCATTCGGTCAGCCTATCGATCCATTGACTGGGCAATGCATTGGCCGTTAGGTTCGCTCCTGAAATGGCCCCTGCGATCGCTCCGACGCTATCCGCGTCGCCACCGATGTCGCAGGATGTAACTCAGCCGCTTGCTAATTTGTTTTAAGCTTTTAATGTCCATTTGGGGTTTCTTTGCCTGGTTGTTTTCGATTAAGTTATTTTTGCTTCGCGTAGTTCGGTGCGAATTTCCATAAGGATTTTGCCTAGCCAGTTCTGGCCTGATCCGTCCTTGCCGGCGCCCCAAAAGTAATCCCTTCCCGCCGCTTCGACGATCGTTTCGTCCCCGGTTTCTAGGAGCAGTTTCTGCAGATCCTCGTGAGCGAATATCTTGGCTCGCACGGCTGTACGCATGATGTCAACTTTGACCTCTTCCCAGTCGTCGCGGATCTTAACCTTGCGACTGCGACCAAGACGGGCAGCGATCATCGGGCTTTTCGTTTCGCGGATTCTCTCTTGATACTGCGCGTCCGAGAACTTCATCGCCTGGAAATAGTGTTCGCTAGTCGGGTAGACGAGACCGTCGATCTCGAACGGAAATGGAGCGAAGTTGGAGAACTCGCCGTAAGTGTCCTTCGTTGAATAAAATTCGATGGTCATCGTTTTCCTTTCGTTGAATTCGGATTCCTGCTTTTGCCATCGTTGTGATCGCTGCCGCACAATCCCCTGGCTGAAGTTCAACACCGCGAACCCCTTCTAGGATCACTGTGGTTTTAAAACCAAGCTCCACCGCATCTAGCGCGGTGAACTTCACGCAATAGTCGGTGGCTAGGCCCACGATGTGGACTTCGTTGACGCCTGCGCTGTGTAAATAATCTTCTAGCCCGGTCTTCTTCAGCCGGGCGTTATCAAAAAAGCCGCTGTAGCTATCGATTTGCGGATCGGTTCCTTTGGTCACAACATGATCGATGCCGCCAACATTCAGCCCTGGGGCGAATTCGGCTCCGCTGGTTCCTTGAATGCAATGATCAGGCCACAAGACTTGCGTTAGCCCTTCCAATTCGATCACGTCGCCAATCTTCTTGCCCAGGTGTTGACTGGCAAACGACTTGTGATGGGCTGGGTGCCAATCTTTCGTGGCCACCACCAGCGGATAGCCTGGCATCAAGCGGTTGGCGACCGAAATCACCTGATCTCCTTCGCTCACCGCCAGCGCTCCTCCAGGGAGAAAATCATTTTGAATATCGACTAACAACAAGGCGATCATTGCTGCCACCTTTCATAGGGAGGACTCATTCAAATCTCGAAGTGAAATCCTTGCTTGGTTAATTTGTCGTAGGTCTTTTTATCGAAGCGAAACAGACGAGCCGCGCGGTGGGCGACATCTTTTTCGATCTCGTTGGTTTCTTTGACAATCTCCATGCTGAGCACTTTTTTGCGGAAATTGCGTTTGTCGAGTTCTCGGTCGAGGATCACTTCGTACAAGTGTTGTAGTTGCCGTAAGGTAAACTTTTCAGGCAAAAGTTCGAACCCAATCGGCTGGTAGCGAACCTTGCCCCGTAGCCGCTCGTGGGCTGTTTGTAAAATCATGGCATGGTCAAACGCCAGTTCGGGCAGTTCGCTCATGGCGAACCAGGCCGCGTTACGTGCGTCGGTGTTTGCTTGGACGTTGTGCCCTGCTAAATTCACCAGGGCATAGTAAGCCACCGTCACCACACGTTCGCGCGGGTCTCGCTGCAAGCCACCGAAGGTGTAAAGCTGTTCGAGGTAGATATCCTTCAAACCGGTTTCTTCCTGCAACTCGCGCCGGGCGGCATCTTCCAGGGTTTCGTCGATATGCACAAAACCGCCTGGCAGGGCCCATTGTCCCTCGAAAGGATCCAGGTCGCGCTGAATCAGCATCACCATCAAATCATTTTCATCGAGCGCGAACACCACGATATCGACCGTCAGCGCCGGACGCGCGTACTCGTATTGATGTGTCTTTTTCATGAGGTGCGTTCTTTCCCTTGCCACTGAGACTGGCGAGCCTCTTGAATCATGTGATCGCGTCGTTCGTGCAGCCCAATATCGAGCCCCACGGGATATTCGTGCGGGTTCATGAAGCGGCGGATGGTTGGGTGCAGCGAAGCCAACTGCTGCCGAGCTCGCTGGCGGATGGCCGTCAACGCTTCCTCAGGCTGAACACGCTGACCGGCTTGCATCACGTTTTCAAGCAAATCGGTCGCGGTGAAGTGGGTTAAACGTTTGCGGCGGGTTGGATCTTTGCTATCGACGATCATGGCCCGAGGATCGACGCCGTGTAGCTCGTCGAAGATCATGTCGCCAAGCATCTGGCCGTCGCTGTGGTAACGTCGCACCTGCAGCGAACCAGGGATCGAAGTTTTGATGGCTTGTTCCGAGAGTTTAATCTTCGGCTGCCAGGTGCCGTCGGCTTGCTGAGTAGCGGCCAACTTATAAACGCCCCCCAGCGCCGGTTGATCGAACGCGGTGACCAGCTTCGTACCAATTCCCCAAATCGTGATCTGGCTGCCTTGCGACTTGAGACTGGCGATAATGTTCTCGTCGATGTCGTTCGACGCCACGATTGCTGCCTGCGGAAAGCCTGCTTCGTCTAAGATTTGTCGGGCTTCGATGCTCAAGTAAGCTAAATCGCCTGAGTCTAACCGGATGCCAACCATCTCGTGCCCTTGACGGCGAAGCTGCTTACCCACCTCGCAGGCCTGACGGACGCCGTCCAAGGTGTCGTATGTGTCGACCAGGAACACGCAATTGTTAGGCATCGCTGCGGCATACTGCGCGAATGCTTCCGCTTCGGTATCGAACGACATCACCCAGCTATGGGCGTGCGTCCCTTTGACGGGAATGCCTAGCAGCTTTCCGGCCAGCACATTCGAGGTCGCCGCGCTGCCGCCGATGTAAGCTGCTCGACTTGCGGAAAGTGCTCCATCGATTCCTTGAGCCCGGCGAAGTCCGAATTCCAAGACCGGGTCGTCCCCAGCCGCCGTCGTGATGCGCGCCGATTTGGTGGCAATCAACGTTTGAAAGTTTATCAGATTCAGCAGCGGCGTTTCTAGCAGTTGGCACTGTAGGATCGGCCCACGTACTTTCAACAGCGGCTCTTGCCCGAAAACAACCGTTCCTTCGGGTACGGCGTCGATATCGACCGATAACCTCAATTGACCGAGATAGTCGAGGAATTGCTGGTCGAATAGCGGAGCATCGTCATTGCCGGTGAGGCTGGCCAGGTATTCGAGATCGGACGAATCGAAGCGGAATTGCTGCAAGTATTGCAACGCTTGCTCTAACCCAGCCGCAACCGCATAGCCCCCTTGGAACGGAGGCTTGCGAAAAAAGAGATGAAACACTGCCTGCTGATCGGCCCGACCTAGCTTCCAGTAACCATAAGCCATGGTTAATTGATACAGATCGGTTAGCAGGGCCAGTGGAGGTTTGTAGAGTTCATCGATCATTGTTCGCTCCTTGTTAGTGTAAGTTAGACACTAACGATGTCGTTGTCAACGTTACTTTCTTTCCACCCGCTTATTGAAGAGAGAAGTGGGGTATGCTTCCTGGCCACGGGCTGGCAAGCTGTGCCGGTTAGCTGGAAAAACTCGCACCAACTCCTCAGATTTCTACGAATCGCGCACCAAACGGTATCCCCGATGGGAATTTGTGATTTGGTCCGTATGATGGAAGGGTATCGCCCATCGCCAAACTTCCCTCCTCGCGTTAAAGCCCCTATGGATACCGCCGCCGCTACGACTCCTGCTGATCTCACCGCCCAGTTCGATGCCCTTCGCCAGAAGCTTGCCGGAGAACTGCATACCGGCCACTTGATGCGGACGCTTTACTCGACCGACGCGTCTGCCTATCAGCAGATGCCGCTGGCGGTGGCGATTCCGCAAACGACGGAAGACATTCGCGAACTGATCTTGTTCGCCGGAAAGCATGGCGTCGGCTTGATTCCGCGAACCGCCGGAACTTCGCTGGCTGGGCAAGTGGTTGGTGGGGGGATCGTGGTCGATGTTTCGCGGAACTTCACCAAGGTTCTCGAAATCGATCCGCAGCAGCGAACCGTGTGGGTGGAACCAGGGGTGATTCGTAACGAGCTCAATCTGGCGCTCAAGCCGCACGGCATGTTGTTTGGTCCAGAGACGTCTACCCAAAATCGGGCGATGCTCGGTGGGATGGTCGGTAACAATTCGTGCGGCTCGAACTCGATTAAGTATGGCAGTACCCGCGATCACCTCATTGAAATCGAAGGGTTTCTTTCCGACGGTTCGCTGGTGACCTTCAAAGCGTTATCGCAAGAGGAATTCGAGGCCAAGTGCAACGGACCAGACTCGCTGGAAACCAAACTCTATCAGCACATTCGCACGATGCTTTCCGACGCAGAGAACCGCGCCGAGATTGAACGTCAGTTTCCGAAACCATCGATCCCGCGCCGCAACACCGGCTACGCGTTAGATCTGCTGATGGACGCCGATGTCTTGGCTGAAAGCAGCGACAAACCGTTCAACTTCTGCAAGTTGATCGCTGGCAGCGAAGGAACGTTGTTCTTTGCTACGCGCATCAAGCTGAACTGCTTACCACTGCCGCCGCCGGTCAATGGTTTGATTTGCGGCCATTTTGAAACGGTCGACGCTTCGCTGCGCGCCACGCAAATCGCCGTGAAGCACGACTGCTACGGCTGCGAACTGATCGATAGTTACATTCTGGCTTGCACCGAGCGCAGTATCGAACATCGTGCGAATCGCTTCTTCGTGCAAGGAAACCCAGGGGCAATCTTGGTGATCGATATTCGCGGCGATTCACAGCATGAAGTGCAAGCGGTTTGCGACCGGATCATTGCCGAAATACAAGCCGCCGGTTACGGCTATGCCTTTCCGGTGCTGTTCGGGGAAGACACCGAAAAAATTTGGGACCTCCGCAAAGCTGGCCTCGGTTTGCTCGGCAATACGCCCGGCGACGCGAAACCTGCCCCGGTGGTCGAAGACACGTGTGTCGATGTCGATGACTTGCCGGAATACATCGCCGAGTTCAATAAACGCTTGCAGGAACGATTTGGCCTCGAGTGTGTGCACTATGCTCATGCCGGAAGTGGTGAAATTCATCTGCGCCCAGTGATTAACCTGAAGACTCCGGAAGGGAATCGTCAGTTCCGCGAGGTCGCCCAAACCATTGCTGAATTGGTCAAACAGTATCGAGGTTCACTCAGTGGCGAGCATGGCGATGGTCGTTTACGGGGCGAGTTTCTTGAGTACATGATCGGAGCCCACAACTACGAACTAGTTCGTCAGGTGAAACAAACGTGGGATCCTCGTGGCGTGTTCAATCCGAACAAGATTGTCGACACGCCCCCCATGAATAGCTCGCTGCGTGTCACGCCGGGGCAGAAGCCGCGGCAACCAGAAACGTTGTTCGACTTCTCTGCCAACTTTGGCATTTTGGGGGCGGTCGAAATGTGCAACGGGTCGGGCGATTGCCGCAAGACGCACCTTTCTGGCGGAACGATGTGCCCAAGTTATATGGCCACCCGCAACGAGAAGCACACCACTCGCGCCCGGGCCAATACCCTGCGGCATGTCATCACCCAGTCAGACGCCAACAACCCGTTCGACAACGAAGAACTGAAGGAAGTGCTTGATCTTTGCTTGTCGTGCAAAGGGTGCAAGAAGGAATGTCCTTCGACGGTTGATATGGCCAAGCTCAAAGGGGAGTTTCAGCAGCATTACTACGACGCCCACGGTGTGCCGCGGCGGGCGAAGTTGATTGCCGACTTCACCAGCAAACAGAACCTGGCCGCGAAGTTCCCTTGGCTGTGGAACCTGCTGTTCGGAACGCCGTTTATTCGCAAGATCTTGAACCGTTTAACTGGGTTTCACCCCGACCGCACGATACCGCTGTTGCCTAAGCAAACGTTGGCAGATTGGTTCGCCCAGCATCAGCCGCATGAAAACGCCGGGAAGGTGGGACGCGTTCTCCTGTTTAACGACGAGTTCACCAACTTCCACGATCCGCACGTCGGTATCGCGGCGATCGAGTTGTTGGAACGGCTCGGCTATTCCGTCAAGATTCCTCAGCATGGCGAAAGTGGGCGGACCTGGCTTTCCAAAGGGTTGCTGCGGGAAGCCAAAAAACGGATCGATCAAAACCTGCGCCTGCTAAAAGATCAACTGAGCGATGGGGTCATGATGATAGGTCTGGAACCTTCCACGATTCTGACGTTTCGGGACGAGACGCTGGAGTTGGCCGATCCCGAGCTACGCCCGATCGCTCACCAAATTGCCCCTCAATGCGTGCTACTGGAAGAGTTCATCCAACAGGAAGTCAGGGCAGGGCGGATCACGCCAGATTCGTTTACCGATCAGGCAAAATCGATTTCGCTGCATGGCCATTGCTTTCAAAAGGCGTTGGTCGGTCAATCGGCCAGCATTGCCGCGTTGAGCCTGCCCCGGAACTACACGGTGAAAACCATTCCCAGCGGTTGCTGCGGCATGGCAGGTTCATTTGGTTACGAAGCGGAACACTACCCCATATCGATGCAAATAGGCGAGCTAGTCCTGTTCCCTCGTGTGCGTGAACTGGCGAAAGAGACCTTGATTGCCGCCCCGGGAACTTCCTGCCGCCATCAAATACACGATGGCACTTCGCGAGGGGCTTTACACCCTGCCCAGATCCTCAGAGATGCGCTGATTATTTCCTGATGAATGTCCAGTAAAGAAGCTCAATCTGGCCTGTTCGATTCCTTTTTTGTAATTCGGGTTTTTCTATTTTGTTACAGAAAACGCCCTTGGCCGATAGATTGCCCGCGATATGTGAGGGTTATAAGCAATAGTGGGTAACTGCGGATACGAGCTTGACTATTGCAAGGGAGTGGTCTTTGCCTAAGATGTAGGTGTTGCTGCTGTTTCTTTAACAGTAACACCCTCTCCTGACCTCCCCCCTGACCATTGTGTGTCGCTATGAAACGCGGCGAAAATTGTCTCAACTCTCTGATGTCTATCTGTATGAACTTTCGCAGCCTTGTTGCTCTATCGGTCTGTCTGCTTCCAGGAACGCTTGCGGCGGCAGAAGTCGATTTCGTCAAAGAGATCGCTCCTATCTTGGAAATGAATTGCGTGTCGTGCCATTCCGGCGACGAACCTGATGGTGATTACACGCTTAGCACCAAGGAAATGGCCTTCGATTCCGGCAGTGGTGGGGCGATCGATCCGGGTAATCCTGACGATAGCATGCTGTACACGATGACCATTGTCGAGCGAACCGACGACGAGCTCATGCCACCCCTACGAGCTGGCGGTCCATTAAGCAAAAACGAAACAGAGCTTCTGAAGAAATGGATTGAAGAAGGCGCCAACTGGCCAGACGAGGTCAAGCTGACCGCCAAGGTGAAGAAAGCGACCCACATCTCGCCCGACGACTTCGAGTTGGTCAAAAAGCTTCACGCTAAGATCGTCGCCCAAGCAGAAAAAGAAAAAGGGGACGCCGCAAACTACAAGAACACGATTCCGGTCACCGAAGTTGATTACCAAATGATCGCCGTCCCTGGGGGCGAATTCCTGATGGGCAGTCCCGAAACGGAAGAGTTCCGTAAACCGGAAGAAGGCCCGCAAACCAAAGTCACCCTCGATCCGTTCTGGATCGGCAAGTACGAGGTTACCTGGGACGAGTACGAACCGTTCATGATCACGCAGGTCGATCGCTACAAAGATGGTTCGCGGAAGGATTATAAAAGTGACGAACACACCATCGTCGACGCCGTCAGCCAGCCGACTCCCCCTTATACGGAAATGAGCTTCGGCATGGGCCAGCATGGCTATCCGGCGATTAGCATGACCCAGCATGCCGCCAACAAGTACTGCCAATGGCTTAGCGCCCAAACCGGCCACTTTTATCGCTTGCCAACCGAAGCCGAATGGGAATATGCTTGCCGCGCCGGAACCAACACCGCATACTCGTTTGGCGACGACCCTGACAAGCTCACCGAGTACGGTTGGTTCTACGACAACGCCAACGAAAAGTACCAGAAGGTTGGCTTGAAAAAGCCGAATCCTTGGGGCCTCTACGATATGCACGGCAACGTGATGGAATGGACCGCCGATCAGTACGTGCCAGACTATTTCAAGCAGATCGCAGGCGACCCGAACAACCCCTATATCAAACCGATCACGCTTTATCCACGCAGCGTTCGCGGCGGCGGTTGGGACGACGATCCCGATCGACTGCGTAGTGCCGCCCGCCGTGGTAGCGACGCCCTCTGGAAACAGCAGGATCCTCAGCTTCCCAAGAGCGTTTGGTACCATACCAATGCTCAACAACTCGGCTTTCGCATTGTCCGCCCCAAGAAGATTCCCTCGCCTGAGGAAATGTACTTCTACTGGAACAGCGCAAAAGACGTGTACTAGCCCCACTATCATTCCTCAGTTCTCTTATCCACGTTTACAGGATCGACTATGAGCGAACGACTTGCCCCTCAGAACAATCGCCGCGACTTTATCAAAATTGCTGGCGCTGCTTCCGCACTTTCTGCCTTTGCGGTGCCTCATGTGCACGCAGAAGAAAAAGAGATTGACACGATCCAAGTCGCCCTGGTTGGGTGTGGTGGTCGTGGTTCCGGTGCCGCCGCCGACGCGTTGAATGTGCCAGACGCACGCACCAAGTTGGTCGCCATGGCCGACGTGTTCGAACATCGTTTGACGGGCAGTCATCAATCGCTCGACCGCAACTTCCAAGGCAACAAAGACAAGGTCGATGTCCCGAAGGAACGTCAGTTCGTCGGTTTCGAGGCCTACAAGCAAGCGATGGACGCCCTCAACCCTGGCGACGTCGTCATCCTGGCCACCCCGCTCGCTTTTCGCTGGGTCCATTACACCTACGCGATCGATCGCGGTTTGAACGTCTTCATGGAGAAGCCGCTCATCGCCGACGGCCCGAGCGCCAAACGAATGATCGCCCTGGCAGAACTGGCCGACGAAAAGAACATCAAGTCGGCGGTGGGGCTGATGGTTCGCCATTGCCGTGGTCGTCAGGAATTGCACGAACGAATTCAGAACGGCGAAATCGGCGATATCGTTTGCATGCGGGCCTACCGAATGCACGGCCCGGTTGCCTCGGCGTTCTCGACCCGCAAGCCAGAAGACAAGTCGGAAGTGATGTACCAGATCGAACGCTTCCACAGCTTCCTGTGGGCCAGCGGCGGCTGCTTCAGCGACTTCTACATTCACCAGATCGACGAGACCTCGTGGATGAAAAACTCGTGGCCGGTGAAAGCCCAAGCGTTGGGTGGTCGCCACTATCGTGGTGATTTTGTCGATCAGAACTTCGACACCTACGCCGTGGAATACACCTACGACGACGGCTCGAAGCTGTTCTTCGACGGTCGCACGATGCTTGGTTGCCGCAACGATATGTCCAGCATCGTCCACGGCAGCAAGGGTTCAGCGATTGTGAGCACTTCGGGGCATACGCCCGGTAAGGTTCGTACCTTCAAGGGGCAAAAGCAAAGCCGCCGCGACGTAATGTGGGCCTTCCCACAGCCGGAAGAAAACCCATACCAATTGGAATGGAATGACTTCATCGAGGCGATCGTCAAAGATATTCCGTACAACGAAGTCCATCGCGGCGTCCAAGCCAGCTTGGTGACGAGCATGGGCCGTATGGCAGCTCATACCGGTCAGGAAATCACCTACGAAGAAATGCTCAACTGCGAGCAAGAGCTCGCTCCGAACGTCGACAAGATGACCGCAGACGGTCCTGCCCCGGTCATGTCGGACGAAAACGGCCGGTACCCTGTGCCCGAGCCAGGCAAGAACCGCGACGTCGAATACGCCGTCTAAGCGTTCCTCGCCAAGTCGTTCCAAACAAAAAGCCTTCCGGTCCATGCAACCGGAAGGCTTTTTTTGTAGCGAAAATCTTTGAAATATGCTTATATGAACAAAGCATCGTGGCTTGATCTTATTAAGAGAGACAAGTTTCCCAAAGAAACGTAGAGTGCGTCTCGACGCACCAAGCATTGCTAGCCAGGTTCGCAAGCAATCAACCGCGAGGTGTTCCATGGAACCTTTTGAACAAGTGCTTGAAGAGCCTGCCGATGATGGTGGCTCGAATTGGCAGCGAATGCCGGTAGCGGAAGATACATCAGGCGGTTATCACACCGCCTTGACGATTATCCTTGCTGGCTGGGGGTGTGCTTTCTTTGGGCCATTAAGTTTGTTTTTTCCGCTGATCGTGATCGGAGGCTTTCTCAAACTATTTAGCGAAAGAAAACTACGGGCTGCTGCGGTTGTTGTCTTGGTAACACCTTTCACGCTATTTGCTGTGTTAGGAATCGCCGACTATGCCCGAGGGGTTGCCCATATACGCGGGTATGGCTACCCAGCTAACGAGTTTTTCAATCTCGATCGCCAAGCACGCTGCCCCAAGGTAAATTACGGATGCTGCGTGATGGGGCATGAATGGGTTTCTCTGCTTCCTTATAACATGGCAGTAAAGAGTCTGGGCGCGATTATCGGTCCGATGCCAGGTTCCTATCGAGGCTCATACCCTACGAAAGCTGAAGCAAACTTAGCCCTGGCCCAAGCCAAGGAGGTTTCACGAAACGACTTTGAGAACGACTTGGTCATCCTTGGCAACAAGTCGATTCGTTTGGACAACGGAGTGGGCAAGGAAATGCTCGAACGATTGCATTTCGGTTTATTGGAGTGGAGCGACCAGGCACCTGCCAAAATAACGGCAATCCTGTACGAAGAGGACTGCCTGATCGTACGAGTACCGGTTCTAGAAGAGACAACACCTTCGGCAGCGATTGCTTTGTTCGATGTTCAAAAAGGTCGCCCCTTCGCTTTTTATTCCGAAGGAGCATGGCATCACCCTTTGCCGCCAGTGAGTTATCAACGGCCTGACTAGCGATAACTTATGATCGATTCGTTCTTATTCCACCGCAGCTTTGCTTTGCTGTGATTTCAAAAACTTGACCAGCCCCACCATTTCTTCCTGCGGGATCTGTTCGACGAAGTTCGACGGCATCAGCGAGAGGGGGGAACTCTTTTGCAGGTCGATGTCTTCCTTGGCGATGCGAATCTCTTTTCCTTCGGAGTTGGCCAGGACCAAGATCTCGCCTTCTTCTCGCCGTGGCAGCCCAGAGATTATCTGCCCGTCGAACGTCTGAATCAGCACAGTGCGGAACGCAGCATCAACGTTGCGGCTCGGATCGAGGACATCTTCCACGATCCGCGCGACAGGACGATTGCCAACGCCATCTAACTGCGGTCCGATCAGTTGCCCTTGGCCAGCCAATTGGTGACAAGTCGCACATCGTTTTTCGAACGACTTGGCCCCAGTTGCGGGCGAAGTGTCACTGGCCTCGACGGCAGCAATCAACTGATCGATTTGTTTTTGCACTTGCTCTTCGCGAGCAGGCAAATCTTGTTTCAGCTGGCCAATCTTGGCAAGTGCTTCGTCTGTTAATTTAAGTTGTTCAATCTGCTGCTGCACGCGAGGGTCTTGCAGCACGTAGGCGGACGCTTTCCCGGTTTCAATTCCTGCGAGCAGGGCATTCACCCCTTCGGTTTGCTGCGTTAGGGCCAGTGCTAATTCCGCTTGTCGGTTCGCGGCAGCAGACTGCATGGCGGCAATTAAGGCGGTGCGGGCCTCGTCTGATGAGATACTTCCTAACAGTTGGGCCGTTTCCACTCGCACATTGTCAGGCAGCGCATCACTTTGTACCCAGGCGGTTAGTTGGGGAATAACCACTTCGTCTTGGTCGAAACCAAGCAGCAACCGGGCCGCACCCAGCCGAGTGGTAATCGCCAAATCTTGGTTGTCGATCGCTCGCTTCAAATCGTCGGTGGCTTCTTGCAGGTGGTAAACGGCGATCGTCTTGCCCAGGTCTTCTTTCGTGCCGCGCTGGTCATCACTCGGAAAAGCAGGCACCTCAGGCGAAAACCCTTGCACGGCCAGCCAGGCCCACGAATCACTCGCATTACCGTCCACAACTTCAATTACACCCCGTTGGCCAGCGTACCGGCTGGTATCGAACGTGAACCGCTGGGCCACATCGTTACGCGGACCAAAGTGCTTGCCAATCACCTGGCCACTATCGGCGAGTTTTAATTGCACGTAGTTTTGCTTGGCATCGGGCTGATTGGGATAGCCATCTTGGCCACACATCCAAAAGCTGACCTCAGCAGCAAGCGTAAAGGGACGGCTGCGAAGCATACCGGTGTTCTTCTCGCCATGCACAATGCTATCGAGAAACTCGACCGTCTCGCCGTTCGACTTGGTACGTGTGCGAGGGGCCCAAGGGTTCGTTCCGTTTGATGCCACATCCGACAGCGGCAAGTAAGTCCAAGCTTCAGGCTGAGCAAATTCTGCCGAAAGCTGGCTAACTAGTTGGCTGGCCCACTGCTGGGCGGTTTGGTTGTCTTGCGGACGACGGCCAGCTTCTTGTTCGGCCAGGGTGAACTCGCGAAGCACGGCCAGTTGTTGCCAAGGATCTTTCTCGGCGACAAGGTCCACAATCCGCTGCAGCATCGCTGGCTTCGCTTGTTGGGCCGCTTGCCTTGCCACACGTCGTAGCACTTCCCAGTCGAGCGAGTCTGGCTTCGCGTTCAGAATTAGCCACTCGGCCGCTTCGCCACTTTCAGCGATTTTGGCGATCTCGACCAGGCGGGCAATCTGTTTCTTGGACCACTGATATCGCTGGATCTCTGCCGCAAAGCCGGGAGTGCGGAAATGTTCTCGCAGGGCCAGTTGAATCGTATAAAACAGGTGCGTGTCTTCTGGCAGGGCTTTGTTCCAAGCTTTCAGCAATGGAGAGACATTGCCGACGTCGACATGACGTCCCAAGGCATCGGCGGCAGTGCGAACGACAAACGCGTTGTCGTCACTCAACGCTTCTCGGACGATGCCAAACTCCAGTTCGTTCCACTCTGCCCGTTCCGCTAAGGCCCGCATGGTGTGAACCCGGACGATCGCCTCGTTATGAGCCGCCAGGAATTCGAGTTCCTGCGGGGCGAGACCTGCTAGACGCTCGACGACCCACAATCCATGCGCGATTTGCCACGGCGACAAGGTGGCTACGCGTGCCCGTAAAGCATTCGAAGCGGTCCCGGCAAAGTTCTCGACTAACAAGTTTGTCGCTTGCGTACGAACCAAAAGATTCGGGTCGTCCAATTTATCAATCAGCCCATCGACATCCAGCTTGGTGATATCGGTCGAAGCAGGCAGCGGTTGAGCACCCTCGCCGGTGTAAACAACCCGCCAGACGCGGCCACGCGTGCGATCGCGATCAGGGTGTTCGAGTGGTGATTCGTAATGGCCGATGATTGGGTTGTAGAAATCGGCGATGTATAGCGCCCCGTCCGGGCCAACCATCACATCGACCGGGCGAAACCAGGTATCGTCGCACGTCACCATGTCAGGCTGCGAATCGACCAGGTACGTCGAACCAAACCGTTTCAATTTGTCGCGATGCACAACCTGAGAAACAGGATTGCAGATGAAAATGTTATCGTGAAAATCGGCGGGAAACTGATCGGCGGCGTAGTAAGCGGGTCCGCAAATGCCGGTCGATCCGTGGTTATGATCGATCATGGTCGGCCCAAAACCAAGGGCATCGGGCTGGCTACCGAAGTGAGGGTATCGGGCCCCCCGCAGCAATAGGTATACCGGCATCGAGTGACAGTCGGCATCGTACAAATTGCCTAACGGGTCGAAGGTCATACCAAATGGGTTAACCTGGCCGTAAGTGAACTGTTCGAAGCGACTCCCATCGGCACGAAAGCGATACGTGTTGCCGGACTGCATCCGTGTTACGTTTCCTTCGCCGTCGGTGATTTCCGACGTATTCGAGAAACCATGGCAACCGTAAATCCAACCATCGATCCACGGTGTGTATCCGTTCGACATGCCGTGCGTATCGACATTGCCAATGCTGCCGTACAACTTGGTCCGCTCGTCGGCGACTCCATCGCCGTTGGTGTCGACAACTTTGTCGATGTTGGGAATGCTGTAAATGATTGCCTCGTCACCGGCACCCAGTGGCGTTTCGCCGATCGGAATGTTCAGCCCGCTGACAAACCGAGTAACCTTCTTCGCCTTGCCGTTTTTCTCGAACCCATCCACCACGACAACCCAATCGCGCGGCGGCTGGTTGTCGCCGCCTTGGAATTGCTTAGGCCGTGGCTGAACACCAGGGCCGTTGGCAGGGTAGGGGTATTCGACACTACTGGTGACCCACAATCGGCCACGAGCATCGAAGTTCAAGTTCATCGGCTGACCGATATCGGGATCGCTCAACACTAATTGAATCTCGAAACCAGGGGGCAGATGAAACAGCTTCTGCTGCTCTTCTGGCGTTTTGGCTGGTTCCGCTGCGAAGGCTATGGGGCTGAACGGGAGCACGAGCATGGCGCACCCGAACACAAGCGAGACAAGTCGGAAGGCGTTCATAAGAAATCTAGGGGGTGGGAACTACAGAAAGAGGGGGATAGGCGTGCTATCGCTTGAGTATATCTCAGCCAATTGGCAAATACCATCAACCTGGGTGGCAATGCTGGCCAGGCGACTTTTTCGGATAGGCAAGGGGCAGCGATCACTCCGGTTTTGCAAGAGACGCCCAGTGGTAACGTCGATGGAAACCAGATACGACGCGCGCGGCAAATCGGTGCTAGCCCGGTAAGAGGCCTGCCGTCGAACGTGTCTGCTGGAACGAGGAAGTGGAGTGCAAGTCTCCCACCGCCCCGCGACTGTAACGAGGACGAGCGCCACAATCCACTGGAAACCCAATGCGTTTCTGGGAAGGGTGGCGCAAGGTTGAATCGAAGTCAGGATATTCGCCCAGCCAGATTTTGCCCCGTAGCTACGTTTCCACGAGGGATGGAAAGGTTAACGAGTGAGATTTCGCTATCGATGGAGCCCTTTTTGGCGGGGCTCACTTTGTCTCTTAGTGACCTGTTGCCCGCCTGTGCTGCTGGCCCAAGACCTGGTTCCGACCAAGCCAGTGGTACTGCAAGAAGAAGAAACGACGACCAACGAAGAAACCGTTTCTGAGGTGCCAAGCTTAGAAGTCGATCGTTTGCCGGCGGTCGTGGTGGAAGGGAATTCGACCAGCGGCGATACCCAGCGCGACTACGACGCGACTTTTTCCAATGCGGAAGTGATGACGCCGAATAATATGCCATCGGAAGAACGCAAGTTCGGTGGCACGGTCCAAGTGATTTCCAACGAGCAGATCGTCGAATCAGACGCGTTCACCGTTGGGCAGCTACTCGCTCGTCAGCCGGGTGTCGACGTGGTGAACTCTGGCGGCCCAGGCGGAACGAGTTCGATCTTTTTGCGCGGTGCCAACTCGCAGCATACCAAAGTGCTGATCGACGGCTCGCCGGTCAACGATCCGAGCAGTCCGAGCCGTGGTTTTGATGCCGCGAACTTGACGCTCGATAACGTCGAACGAATCGAAATCTTACAGGGGCCGCAAAGCTTGTTGTACGGTTCCGAAGCGATCGGTGGTGTCGTCAATATCTTGACCAAACGGGGGCAAGGGCCCATGTCTGGCTCGCTTTCCGCCCAAGGGGGTGTTTTCGGAACGCATCGTGAAGGGGGCTACATTCAGGGGCAAAGTGGCGCGGTCGATTACTCGTTTTCTGGTTCGTGGCTCGATACCCAGTCCTACTCCGCCGCACTTACGGGAACCGAGCGCGATCCTTTTTCCGTCGGCGCGCTGGCTGGGGCCTTTGGGGTTCAACTAACCGAAAATACCGAGTTCGTTTATCGCCTACGTTACACCGATGCCCGGGCGCATATTGACGACGCGGGATTAACCATCGGACAGCCGCCGACCGACGACCCGACGCGGTTGAACCTGACGAGCAACCTGGTTCAGCGATTCGAGATTAACAACACGCTGCTCGATGGCAATATCATCAATATGTTTGCCTACGACGACGTCGACTACACCCGCGCGGATACCGACGATTTCTTCCCGAGTAACTTTGCCGGTAAGACGCGTCAGTTTACTTACATGGGAACGGCTATCTTGTGGCCTGATCACGAGTTTTCAGTCGGTGTGCAGCATTGGAACGAATCGGCGACGACCGAGTACATCCCTTCGCCGCCGAGCCAAGCCAGCCAATATCAAACCGGGGTTTTCTTCCAAGATCGAATTTCGTTCTGGGATCGCTTGCACCTCACCGGTGGTGTCCGTTGGGACGATCATAGCGTGGCTGGCGGGCACAGCACTTATCGGACGACGGCGGCTTACGAACTGCGTGAAACGAATACCCGGCTGCGAGCTAGTCTCGGCACCGGCTATCGGGCCCCGTCTCTTTCAGAAAACGTCTTACCGTACGGCAACCCGGCTCTGCGTCCCGAGCGGAGTACTGGCTGGGAATACGGCTTCGATCAATCGTTGTTTAACAACCAAGTCGTTCTCGGAGCAACCTATTTCCGCAACGACTATTTCGATTTGATCTTGTACGATCCCAACACCTTCACGCTGCTGAATATCGGCCAGGCACGTTCGCACGGGGTTGAGTTGACGGCCGATTGGTATGCCAACGAAGTCTGGACGGTGTGGGGTTCGTACACGCATACCGATACGTACGATGACGAAACTGGTTTGCAGTTGGTACGACGGCCACGCGATAAAGGGACGTTTGGGGTGACCCGCAAGCTAGGTGAAAGCGGGTCGATTACCTTGGCCGCACGAATGATCGGGCGACGTCTCGATGCCCGCAACGGTTCGGTTGTCCTGGCCCAGTACAACGTGATTGATATTTATGGTGACTACTGGATTCGTCAGAACATGCGGTGGTTCTACCGCATCGATAACCTGTTGAACGAGCAGTACCAGGAGATCACCGGCTACGCAACCTCCGACGCTGCGATCTACAGCGGCCTGGAATGGCGGTTCTAGCACGCCTTAAGAAACAATCCGGCAAGCGATCATGTTTTGCCGCAATCGTTTCAGCCCGCCGGCGGTTATGTTGGTGCCGGTCAGAGTCAGCAGCTTTAAGCTTTCGTGCCCCAGCAAGTCGTCGATCGAGGCATCGGTGATCGGGGCATCGTGGCAATTAAGAACTTCTAAGCTCTGCAAGCTGCTAAGCGACGCAATTTGCTGATCGTCGGGCAGTGGTTGGCTGGCAGAGAAGTCGAGCGTATGTACCTGGCCACTCTTGCGGAGGCGAATCTGCGCGCCGAGCGATTTCAGTTGGTCGATCAGTTCGGCGGAATCAGGTTGCTTCGGCATAGTTTGCGGGGCGAAGGGAGTTAGCTTTTAGAAGCGTTCGACGTTGCGATCGATCGGCTCGACTTGGCCATCTAGTTGCATGGGCAGCATGTTGAATTTCAGCCCGGCAATGGTGGCTCCGCCGTTATGGAAATTGACACCGCGAAACACGTATTCGTTCATCGGCACATGGGTATGGCCAAAGTAAATGTTGCGCACGGCGTGATCGAGATCGACATGTTCGTTGGAAAGGTAATCCCAAATCCGGCCAGCGATCATCCGGCGAGGATTGGCCAGCTTGCCAACCACCGCATGCAGCTTCGAGCGAATCGCCAATTGATATATTCCGTGGCGATAAGCTGGCTGTTTGTTATGCAGCTTCTGGCTGCGGGCCATCGCTAAGGCAACGTTCGTGCGATCCTTCAAGTGGACCGCATCACCATGCAGCATCACGGCCGAACCGATTCGCAGGAAATACGGTTCCCAGTGCAGGTTCTCGTTTTCCTCGGTAAGTTCACCCAACTGGTCGACAAAGTCAGCATGGCAGTCGTGATTGCCGAGCAGATAATGAAACTGGCAATTTCGGTTCGAAGCGACCAGCTTGGCTAACCACTCGATCGATGCATCGATGGTAGCTGCGACCGTTGGAAGGGTGGTCCACGAGAAATCAACAATGTCACCACCCAAGACAAAGACCCGTGCCTCTTGGGCCCGCGCCATGATTTCTTCTTCGTGCTCGTGATAAATCGAGCGTCGCGAGAACATATGTAAATCAGAGACAAACCAATCCATCGTGGCCTCATTTTTGGCGGACGGAAGAACGATTCGAAGTTTGAGGTCTCGCCATTGTACCGCGCCCGGCGGCAAGGTCAGCCTGAGAAGCGGGCGTTCCTGCTGCCAACAGTAGCGCTGTAATTGATGTAATCGACACGATCACGCCAAAAAACAGGAGTTCGATAGTTCCGTGAGATCGGACCCAAAGAAAAAAAGGGGCGGGGCAAACTCGACAGTTTTTCTCGCCCAGCAGCCGTTTTAACCGCTGCCTGGGTAGTGGTGCCCTTTGACGTTAATCGATTGGAAGAAGGCCTTCACTTCGGAAGAGGCATAGCTGCCCGACCAAAGAAAAACAAAAATCCGCTGCTGCGTGTACAGGAAAGCCACGCGGCTTTTGCCGGCTTGGCCGCGAAGGATATCGGCGTTGAAGTGATACTCGATCAAGGGATAATCATCGAGCATCAGGTGATCGGTTTTCGTGAGGTGGTCGTTCCCGCCGAAGAAATCTTGCAGTCCGAAGACTTCCAATTGCTCTTTGGTAGGCATCTGCTTCGGCCCCGGTGTTTTGCCGGGAATCGACGAACTATACATCATCACAAACGTATCGTTCTTGCGTACCAGCCGCTCGCCGTTGACCTTGGTATCGAGCCAAGGACGTTCGATCGTGGGGATCTCGTCGAAGTTAGTGGGGAACTTCACCGTCACCAATCCGGCCGGGCCGCGAGCTTCCACCGGAAAATCAGACGTGGTCTGGGTAACGTAGCCGTAAGGATTTCCGCCCCCGCCCAAACCACCACCCAGCATGCTGCTGACGGTACTGATGGCCACAACGAAGATAATCAGGAAGACGACGCCAGAGACCACACCGACCACGGTCATGACGGTCTTATTGGGCAGCCCTTGAAAAGAAAACGAGCTTCCGCTGCTTTTTCCGAAGTCTTCTTCGTCCGACAGAATTCGCCGTATCTGGGAGACATATTTCGAGCCCTCGACCATCTCCATTTCGTCAATCGACGCCGTACGTCCCAGGGCAGCTTGGGCACCGGCCAACGCTTTTTCTAGCGTCTTCGGATCATGATCGTAAATGTCTTCGTGTTGACCAGGCAGAGCAGGGCGGTAGAAACCTCCGTCGTTGTCGGAAGTGACGGTCTCTTCGCCAAAAGTGCCCTTGATGACAGGCTCAGCGGCTGAACGGTGAAAGCCAACATCTTGCTTCTTCGAGGAAGGCGTATTCGACTCTTCCATCACGCCGGCCAGCAGCGAATCGTCGTCGTCACCTGCTGCTGGCTTCTCAGGCGAACGTGGTCCTTCCACGATTACCGAATCGACCAGCGGGGCATCTTCTGCAGGGCCCGAAGGTTCGATCCGGATCTCTTTTTCTTCCGGCGCAAGAAGAGGCATGTGTTCGGTTTGCGGTGGAACCGTGGCCTCAGCCCGAGTCATGGTGCCAGCTTGTTCCTTCAGGAAGTCTTTCGGCGGATTGCAGGGAGCCCCCCAAGGGACTTCCAAAGCAGGCACATGCCGATCTCCTGGTAAGATCACAGAAGCAAGTTTGCGTCGACTGCGTAAGATGGGGCTCTCTTTGCCCGGGGGGATCTTATGCAGGACTTCGATCCTGGCCGGATCAGGACCTTTCGGAGCTGAGCTGACGGGTTCGCCGGCCCATTTCGGACGTTCCGCTGGGGGAGCGGACTTTGGCGGGGCTCCCTTATTTGAAGTTCGACTTCCCTTGCCACTCGACTTCTTCCCCGGCTTCTCGGGCGAAGGAGTCGGTAGTACCTTCGATTTTGATAAGCCGGCCTGAGACAAACTTGCTCGGGATGCATCTTCAGGCTTTTTCTTTTCGGCCGCAGTCTCTTGCTTCAACGAGACCTCGAAAACCTTTTTGCACTTGGGGCAACGAACAGATTTTCCCTGCAGTTCAGGTTTCGCCTTGAACTTAGTTTGGCAGTGGACACATTGAGCGAATGTGGACATCCTGGGCCTGAATTAGGAACGGTAAACTGGCAGGGAAAAGTCAACCCATTTCGTTGGTTATCAATCCATTCTCTCTGGGGGGCCGTTCCATTTCAACCTTGTTGACCTACCAGCAAGGATGAAAATCAGCCCTTTTGTGGAATAATAACTCTCATAACGACCTCTCGTTTCGTCTTGCCCAACGAAAACGGCATCGTTTTATACGTTTCTGCGTAAGAACGGCGAAAGCGTAGCGAGTAGTCATCGCTTGGTTTCACTTGAACCGGAACGCTGAAGCTTCCATCGGCCCGAGTCAAGCATTCGTTCATGCTTGGGGTGGGGCCGATCAAATCAACCGGCAAGTAAGCGACCGGTCGGTTGTGTTGGTCGACCGCAACGCCTCGCACCACGGCGTAGTCCCCCTCCAGGCGGTCCGCTTGCGTCATTTCAGCAACCAGTTTTTTGAGATCGTCCGATTGATCGGTACGGATAATTACCTGATCGTTCGCAAAGTCGGCCTGCAATCCCCCTGAAAGGGCGACTCGATTCTCGGCTCGGGTGAAAAGCCAGCGAACGTCGCGATAGTTGGCTGTAAACTTCGCAGTGGAAAGTCCTTCCTCTTCCACCAACACCGGCAAAGCGAGCAGAGCAGTTGCCTCGACCGATTGCGGATCGAGAAAACTTGTGACAAGGCGATCGCGGTATTGCCACTTGGTGGCTAACACAATGAGCACCGAGACAACCACGACCAAGCCCATTAAGGTCTTCAAACTGAATCGAATACCGAACATTCGTGATGCGGCTCTGCAGAGAAACGGAAATACGACGACGTATGCGTCTTACCCATGATTTACCGTTTCCTAGGGGAAGAATCAACTTCTTCCCCCGTAATCATCCGGCTAAGCGGCAGCGGTCTCGGCGGTCGAATCTTCAGGCTCTTCGCTGGCCAAGCTAATGCCCATTACCTCGCGCGCCAGGTTCGCGTAGTCTTCCGCCCCATTGGAATGGGGATCGTACTCGAAGATCGATTGGCCAAAACTAGGGGCCTCGGCCAGGCGAATATTGCGGCGAATGCGGGTCTGAAAGACTTCCGCTTCCGACCAGGTATTGCCTGCGGAAGTTCCCTTACTGAAGAATTCGTGTACGTCTCCGGCCACTTCCCCCGCCAAACGCGTGCCCGACTCGAACAGGCACAGCACCACGCCGGTGAGACGGAGCGTAGGATTAATCCGTTTCGAGACAATATCGACCGTCCGCAACAGCTTACTCAGCCCATGCAACGCCAGAAAGTGTGGTTGCAGCGGAAGGAAAACTTCTCCGACACACGCCAACGCGTTCAACGTGAGCACGCCCAAGCTAGGCGGGCAGTCGATGATCAGAAAGTCGTACTCTTGTTCGTGGGCTTCCAGGGCGTCGCGCAGGATCATCTCGCGACCCACTTCCCCGGCCAGTTCCATTTCGGCGGCGGCCAAATCGAGGTGAGCCGGGACACACCAAAGATTTTCCCCAGCGGGCTGACAAACCTCGGCCAGCGTGGCTTCTCCCATTAAAACCTGGTAAATCGATTCCGAGCCGGTGGCGACTCCAATTCCCAAGTGCAGCGAAGCGTGGGCCTGGGGATCGAGATCCAGCAGACAAACACGGTGCCCCATGCGGGCTATCGCGGAGGCCAAGTTGACAGCGGTGGTCGTTTTTCCAACGCCCCCTTTTTGATTCAAAATGGCAATCGACCGCATGACAACCTCCTTGTTGTAAAGCGAATTTCAACGGTGCGGCCTCTGCGAGATGCAGTGCCAGCACATGCAGGGCGGATTGTAAACAGGACCAGCGAGACATTTCCAGACCGTTTTCACCGAATTCCGCCTGAGGTTTCATAAGTCGTTGCCTTTTCGCGACCCGAGTGGTGGTCTATCATGCGAGAGCTTAAACGTAGAAGTCGACTATTGTTGCCTGAATAAGAAATGAGGAACGCCCGGTGCGTGTCATTATTGAGCCTACAGCCGACCAAGGTAGCCAGCGAGCCGCAGCTATGGTTGCCCAGTTGATTCGCAAGAAACCCCGTGCAGTACTCGGGTTAGCGACGGGGGGAACCCCGCTGAGGTTGTATCAAGAGCTCATCCGGATGCACCAAACCGAAGGGCTCGATTTTTCGCGTGTGGTTTCGTTCAACTTGGACGAATATGTCGGTCTGCCTCCGACGCATCCTCAAAGCTACCGCCACTTTATGACGGAAAGTCTGTTCCGCCATATCAATATCGATATCCGCAATACGCACGTTCCTGACGGCAGAGCCCTCGATTACGACACTTACGGCGCGCAGTACGAAGCCTCGATCGCCGAAGCTGGCGGAATCGATATGCAAATTCTGGGGATAGGTCGCGACGGACATATCGCGTTCAATGAACCTGGCTCTTCGCTGGGCAGCCGGACCCGGCTGAAAACGCTTGCCCCTGAGACCATTCGCGATAACGCACGTTTCTTTGGCGGCGAAGAGGAAGTCCCACGCCTGGCGATCACGATGGGTGTCGGTACCATCTTAGAGTCAAAAAAGTGCATAATGTTGGCATTCGGTAAAGAAAAGGCCGAAGCCATTGCTGCCATGATCGAAGGACCGGTAACGGCCCAAGTCACCGGCAGTGCCCTCCAATTCCATC
The DNA here is from genome assembly GCF_003335505.1 of Bremerella cremea. Classification (NCBI taxonomy): domain Bacteria; kingdom Pseudomonadati; phylum Planctomycetota; class Planctomycetia; order Pirellulales; family Pirellulaceae; genus Bremerella; species Bremerella cremea. The sequence goes on along the minus strand of NZ_QPEX01000010.1, from coordinate 112,375 downwards.
AGGATGTGGTGGTTATCCTCGACGAAGAATCGGCTTCGCAGCTAACCCGCCGCGAATATTACGACGAGGTCGAAGAAGCCCATCGCCGACTCCAATCGGAAAAAACGAACTAAGAAGGTTCCATGCGCCAGATCGGTAAACTCGCGTCAGATCAACTTGCCAGTCGTTTCAGCGATTATCTGCTAACGCTGGGGATCCATTCGAAAACCGACCGAGCTTCGGACGGTGAGTATCTCCTCTGGATTCACGAAGAGAATCAGGTCGATCAAGCGCGAAGTGAACTAGAAGCATTTCGTTCCAACCCGGACGATGCCCGCTACCGCAGCGCTGCGGACGAAGCCGCTGGCATTCGAAAGATGGAACAGCTCAAAGAGCGCGAACGACGCAAGAACATTCACGATGTCAAACCGCGTGGCGGTGTACCTGGGGCCGGCCTGAGCGGCGCCCCGGTGACCAAGGCCATTATAGTTATCTGTGTCGTGATTGCCCTGCTGGGGATGTTTGCTTCGACCCATGACCTAAAAGATCCTGGTATTGGAGACGAAATTTACGGGGCGTTTAGCTTTCTTTCGCCAGAAGACCTACAAGCTTACTACATCTCGCCCGATAAAGATCCGCTTCGTTCAATCAAGAAAGGTCAAGTCTGGCGGCTCATCACGCCAGCCCTGCTGCATCAAAATGTCGGGCGAATGGCCCTTTTGCATGTCGGTTTCAATATGTACATGCTGTACATGTTGGGCCCAATCTTGGAACGTCGGCTCGGTAGTCTGCAGTTTTTATTCTTGAACGTGGTTCTAGCGTTGGCCTCGAATCTAGCCCAAGGTGTGTTGCCTTCGATTTTGGATGAAACCGCGCTCGTACGATTTAGCAACGCCTACGGAGGCGTCCAGTTCTTGGGATACTCTGGCGTAATCTATGGCCTGTTCGGTTTCCTCTGGATACGTTCCAGCCTCGATCCCACCTTCGGCATCATGCTGGTTCAATCGTCTATCATGATTTTGATGGTCTGGTTCTTCCTGTGCTGGTTCGGAGTGATTCAGAATGTCGCCAACTTGGCGCATACCGGCGGTTTAGTGGCTGGCCTGCTGCTGGGATATTTAACGGCCATCATGCGGCGTTGACGTTGCGGTTGCGACGCCCAGTTCGGCAAAGAATTTTCGTAGACCGTCAGCAATTGGCTTCGCTTTAAGCACTTCGTCCCGATCGGGCAGCCCGACCAGGCCTTTTTCGAGGTCGAACAGCACCGAGGTCGAGGTCTGCGTCCCTTCGTCTACAAAAATCACTTCCCCTTGCCATAACGGTTCCGCTTCGGCAAGGGGCACCGTACCAGCAAAGCTGGCGTCTTCGATCAGCGCCTGGCGAAAGTGGACCAGGCCTTTGGCGCCCGAGATGTCTTGATTTTCGGCTTCTTTGGCCAGATCAACCAACTGCACGACCTCTGCCGCCCGGATTCTGGTGGCGTTGTCTCCACCCCAATAACCAACGGCAAACCGGCTTTGCGACCAATGCCAAGAGATGGTGATGGTCGCCGCAATGATTGCGATGGCAATCATTCCTCCTACCAACCACGTGCCCGAGGCATATCCAGAGGGGAAGTTACAGCGTAAGGAGCGAAATTTAGCACGCATGGCAGTCAAAGTCAGCGGTTCGGGAATGTTCGGCGAACGGTCCCTCTTTTATACTCGAAAGGGTATCCCTTGTGACATCGAAACCCTAGAGAGCCGATACCTCTCTCGAAGGAATAAATGTGCCTGACAAATTCGATCCCTACCGCGAAGCGTTGGTGGTGGAAGAAAAAACGATTTGGTCCGATATTCCGGACGAGCTTTCCGACCCGCAGCGGACCGAATTAGCCCGCAAACTGCACGCGGATCCGGCTGCTTGCGGAAATCTGGAGTACGTCCGCGTGTATACCGGTTTCTGCCGCCAGATTACCGTCACGCCAGACGATTTGGCTCGGCTGAATGCCGGAGTCTGACAACCGCCACCACCCCAACCCCCAAATAAATATGTCTGCTGCTAACCCTGGTGCTACGTCTCCGCAAACGGTTCACGTTCCTTTAGGGGATCGCTCGTACGATATTTCCATCGGCAACGGCAATCTTGCGGAAGTAGGACGCTGGGTCACTTCGTTGCGCAAAGTAACGCATGTCGTGCTGATCAGCGATGGAAATGTCGCCAAGTATTATCAGCAGCCTGTGGAAGATGCCATCGCCGCAGAAGGCATTCGCGTTACTAGCTTAGGCGTTCCTGCTGGCGAGCAAAGTAAATCGGTTCCTACCGCCCAGTCGTTATGGGAAGCGGCCCTGGCCGATCGTGTTGATCGCAAGTCGACGGTGGTTGCCCTGGGCGGGGGCGTCGTAGGAGACCTGGCCGGTTTCGTCGCCGCCACCATGACGCGCGGGCTCGACTTCTTCCAAATCCCAACTTCCTTGTTGGCTCAGGTCGACAGCAGTGTCGGAGGGAAAGTGGGCATCAACTTGCCCTCGGCCAAAAACATCGTCGGCGCTTTCTGGCAGCCGAAAGGGGTGCTGATCGACACGGCTGTCTTGAAAACATTGCCCCGCCGCGAATACCTTTCCGGCTTGGCCGAGGTGATCAAATACGGGGTGATTCTCGACGCCGATTTTTTCGCTTACTTGGAAGCGAACGTGCAGCCGATGCTTAATCGCGATCCGGCAGTGCTGCAGAAGATCATTGCCAGAAGTTGTGAACTGAAAGCCCAGGTTGTGGCCGAGGACGAAACGGAAACGACCGGCCTGCGAGCAATCCTCAACTATGGTCATACGTTCTGTCACGCCTTGGAAACGGTCTCGGGCTACGGCGAGTATCTCCACGGCGAGGCTGTTTCGGTCGGCATGCTGTGCGCTTCCCGCTTGGGGGAAAAGCTGGGCGTCTTCGATGCCGAGTCGACCCAGCGTCAAGCCAAGCTACTTTCTGCCCTAGAACTGCCCGTCGCCACACCCAAGCTGAGCGAGACCGCAATCTTGTCGGCCATGCAGCGCGATAAGAAAGTCGAACACGGCAAGCTCCGGTTTATTGTGCCTCATGCGATCGGCAAGGTGGTTTTAACGCCCGACGTTCCCAGCGAGATGGCTTTGGCCGCGTGGCGTGAAGGAATCGAAGACGAGTCCGCTTAGCTAGTCGGCTTCGTTCAGGGAACTGGCTTGCCGAAATTAGACATGCCAGCCGTGTTCGCGCAGAAATTTCACGACGCCACCCCGATAGAAGAACGACGGGGTAATGTTGAAGCGTCGTTCGGACGTTTCGATGCGCAAGGCGCCCCACCATGGATAGTGCGTGGACACGATCACGCTGCGCGGAATGATGATGACTCGTCCATCTAATTGTATTTGAGGCCAGTCCGGGTCGCTCGTAATTTCGATTGGTAGATCACACAGATCGATTTCCATGGTACTTCGTTTACCTGGAATGAATTTGCTCGCGGTGTTAACCAGTACGCTACCAAGCACACCACCTAAGGACCCCGCTAACGCCGCAGCCTCGGACATCCTGATCACGAGAAAGAACGCATCCGACGAGGCGATCACCGGGCCGAAATACTCTTTGAGGCCGAGCTTTCCCAACGAAAACTTATTGGCAATCAATTTGTACTTAGGCATTCGAATGACCTTTTGGCTGAGAGCCTGCGAAGGAGCCTTACGCGATTGCTTGGGTATCGCTTCGACAAGCTTATCGTTTGGTTCGTACCGCTTGGGAAATGGGCGAGGGCTTTTTTCTGCAAACACTTCATTCAAAGATTGAAGTACCTATAATAGCTGGATTGATTTCCCGTTGTAGAGGTATTCGCCGCGATGAGTCTTGCTGAAGAGGAAAGAACGTCCGATCCTGAATTCTTGGCCGCATTTCGTTTGGCCCTCACCTCGGGGATTGGTCCAGCCAAGATTCAAGCTTTGCGGGCCTATTTCGGCAGCCTGGCTGCTGCGTTAGAAGCCCCCTCCGATCAGCTTCGCAGTGTCTCGGGCATTGGGCCGAAGATGGCCCAAACGATTCTCAAATCGCGTGAACTCGATATCGAGCGCGAGCTAGACCATTGCCGCGATTTCGGAATCACCATTCTTACGGCAGAGGACGAGGCGTTTCCGCAGTTGTTGCGCGAGATCGTCGATCCCCCGACGCTGCTCTTCGTGCGTGGCGAAATCTTGCCATGCGACGAACTGTCCGTAGCGATCGTGGGGACACGGCACGCCACTCATTACGGGACACGCCAAGCCGAGCGGTTTGGCTTCGAGTTAGCCAAGGCAGGCTTCACCATCGTCAGCGGCCTGGCACGCGGCATCGACGCCGCCGCGCATCGTGGGGCTTTAAAAGCCAAGGGACGCACGATTGCTTTTTTAGGCGGTGGTGTCTCGAAGATCTATCCGCCCGAACACCTCGACCTAGCAGACGAAGTCGCCGCGAGTGGCGCCGTCGTGAGCGAGGCCGCCCCGCTGGTTAGCCCGATTGCCGGTGCCTTCCCGCAGCGTAATCGCCTGATCACCGGGATGAGCCTTGGCGTGATCATCATCGAAGCGGCCCAGCGCAGCGGCGCACTGATTTCGGCTCGAATGGCGATGGAACAAAACCGCGAAGTGTTCGCCTTGCCGGGGCAGATCGACAACCCAGTGGCCCGCGGCGTGAACAGTTTAATCAAAGATGGGGCAGCGCTCGTTCAATCGGTCGACGATGTGATCGAGCAGCTCGGCCCGCTCCGGAAACCGCTGGCCCTCTCTGCCGAGCAAACCGTTTTGAAGCCAGCCGAACTCAATCTCAACGAGCAGGAACAGCAAGTCTTGCAGCATATCCCGCTCGAGCCAACCTCGCTCGACGCTCTCGTCGCCAACGCGAAGCTCCCTGTTCACCGCGTGCTGGCCACGCTTAGCATTCTAGAAATGAAGCATTTGATCCGCCGCCCGAGTGGGACGACCGTGCAGCGGATTGCTTGATCTGTGGCTAGTCATCCGGAAAAAAGTGGTGTGCGTCGGATTGTTTGAAGTTTTCAGTGCACAGTTTTCAGTGAAGAGTAGCTAATTGAAGCCTCCACCCGCCGCGCGCTCTTCTCCGGTCCCCTCGCCACTCCGGGGAGAGGGCTAGGGTGAGGGGCAGAAGCACACAAGACCAACCAACAGCAACACCGCATAGCACGTGAAAATTCACGATGAAAACTAACGCACTATTAGCCAAACAAGGCTGAAATCGGCTTACCATTATCGGTAATCGGCACCGGGCGGTCGCCGTCGTACAGGGACTTGGCGTAGTCGATACCGAGGGCGGCATGGATGGTGGCGAAGAAGTCGGGGACGGAAACCGGGTCGCGGACGATCTTTTTGGAAAGCTCGTCAGTTTCACCATACGCACCGTTATGTTTCAGGCCACCACCGGCCAACACACAGGTAAACGCCGAACCTTGATGGCCACGACCGCCGCCACTGTCGAATTCAGGCGGTCGGCCGAACTCGGTGGTGATGACAATCAGCGTCTTGTCGAGCATCTTCCGCGCTTCCAAATCGAGAATGAGCGAGGAAACGGCGGTGTCTAATTCTTGGATCAACTTGTGCTGCTGGAGGATGCCTCCATTATGAACGTCCCAGCCGGCACCATTGAGGAAGTTCAAGTTGTGCGAAACTTCGATGAAACGGACACCCCGTTCCACCAACCGCCGAGCCAAGAGACAACGCTGGCCGAATTCGCCACCGTAACCTTCGCGGAGATCGGCAGCTTCTTTGTCGAGCTCGAAGCTGCTCATAAACTCTGGCCCACTCAGCTTCATGCTCAAATCGATGATCGACTCGTAATCGCGCAGCCGCCCGTCACGAGCTTCCGGTTGCAAGCTGCGGAGACGAGAGAGAAACTGCTCGCGGCGAAGCTTGCGATTGGCGTCGACACCCACCGGCGGAGAAAGCCCGGCGGGGCCACGACCTGTTTCGGTTAAATACAAATAGCTGTGCTGGGCCCCCAAAAAACCAGGGCCACGCGTGGCGTTAGGGTAGCCGATCAGGACATAAGCCGGCACATCGTCGGAAGCCGCGCCACGCTCGTGGGCGATGATCGAACCGAGTGAGGGATAAACGACCGTCCCACTAACCGGGCGACCGACGTGCATCCAGTTGGTGGCGGCGGCGTGCTCGTCGATCACGGCATGATTCACCGTGCGAACGGCCGATACGCGATCCATCAGCGGAGCCATCTTCGCCAGATGCTCGCATACCTGAACTCCTTCCACGCAAGTCGGAATCGATTCGTAATACGCACCAGGCTTTTTCGTCGCCGGATCTCCCTTGCGTTTCGGATCGAACGTATCGATTTGCCCCATGCCACCACCCAGCCAAATCGAGATGACATGCTCGGCCTGACCTCGAATCGGTTCAGCTTGGGGCGACCCTTGTGCCACCGAAGCAGCCATCGCGGTGGCTGCCGATGCGGCCAGAAACTGGCGTCGATTGACCCCAAGGTTCGATTTCGATGTGCGATTGTCCATGAGCCACTCAATCGGGAAAGCAGGAATTAAAGGGGTGATATTCGCTGAAATTAAACCCAGCTTACGGCATCCAAACGAATTCTCTCAGGTTGACCACGCTCCACACGAAGTCTTCGTAAACTTCTCGCCACTCGGTTCGCAAGCGCGGATCGGCTGGCGGGCCCAAGCGGGCACGTTCGGCGTGTTCCAATTGAATCGAGTTTGCTTCAGAGCGAAGATGGTTCGACCACGTCACCAAGGGGAGCCGCTCAGGCGGGGTGGGCAATTTGATTTCGTCCTGCGGAACAAGGCGATCTGCAAACCCTTCGTCCAAAATCTCGGTAAACAGTTGCCGTTCTTCTGCGGTCGGCAGGCGGCTAAGGAACCGCAGGAAAACGGAATCGACCAACGCTTCGGGCGACTTTGCTTCGACGGCCAAGTCAGCCAAGGGGCTTTCGTGCGAGGCACGCGTCATCCACACGGTGAGTGTACCGTTGGCGATCACGGCGGGTTGCAAGACGTTGGGGGCGGTCTCGCGATCGGTACGCGGAATCTGGCGTTCTGCCGACCAGCCAAATGCCGAGAGCACATCATCCAGTACGGCAGCTCGTGGTAGGGTCAAGCTCGGACGATCACGCTCGTTCGAGGTGCTAACCATCATCCAGGCCCGTTCAACGCAGCCTAAGTTATTGCGATTGCTCGCCGGTCGGCGACCATCCGGGTCGAGGGTCATCACATCAATGTCGATCTCTTTACCTGCCGCTGCGTAGAACGAATCGACAATCTGCTCGGCGGTCATGCGTCTACGCTCCGGAGCGTTGAACAAACGTCGCGCTGGCTCAGCGGTTCGTTGCTTGCCGATCGCTTTACGCTGGTACAGGTTTGAATTCATAATCACCCGCGTCGTATGCTTCACGTCGTACCCATGGGCTACAAAGTCGTGGGCCAGCCAAGCAAGCAGTTCAGGGTGGCTAGGATCGCTCCCTTCCCAATCGTGCGGCGGCTCGACAATCCCGGCCCCAGTCAGCCGTCGCCAAATTCGATTGACGACAATCTTAGCGAACCGGTTATTCTGCGGAGCGGTTACAAACGTGGCCAGCTTCTCCCGGGTATCTGTTTCGTTCTCCATATAAGCTGCCAGGTCGGTGTCTGCTGCAAGGCCCGTTTCTTCGGCGAACGGCCACTGCGGTTCGACACTTACCCCAGGTTTAAGCGTCACTTGAATCAGCGGCTCGCGCGTTTGGTTCTCGAAGAAGGCATCGGGAACGGAGCTTGTCTTGGGAACCGACAACGGCTTGCGGGCGAACATAGCCGCCAGCGAGTACAGATCTTTCTGCGTGGTCTTGTGGTAGGGGGAATCATGGCAACGCGCACATTGTAGTTCGATGCCTAAAAACGCGTTGGCGATGATGTTCCCTTTGGCAGCGAAAGGAGAATCGTTTTGGGCGGCCATGCCGAACCCGGCACTCCCTCCTTCATGCTGCCCCCCCCGCATCATCATTAGCTCGGTCACCATCTGGTCGAGCGGTTTGTCGTCGGCTAACGAGTCGTGCAGGAACCAGCGGAACGGTCCACTGGCGTTCAGGGTGGCGTTGATTAGCGTCGGGTTCTCTGCCAAAACGTCTTGCCAATAGCTAACCCAATGATCGGCCCAGCGCTCGTCTTTCAGCAGGCGATCGATTAGTTGAGCCCGCTTCGTTGGTGATTGATCCTGCAGAAACGCACGAACTTCCGTTTCCGTGGGCACAACCCCGACCGTATCGAGATAGGCGCGACGAATGAACTTGGCATCGCTAACAATCGGGGCCCACTCGGTTTCCTCGGCGGTCAGCGGTAAGGTTGGCCACGACGCGCCGTCGTTGATCCATTGTTCAAGTGTTGCCACTTGAGCCGAGCTGAGCGGTTTACCGGTCGGAGGCATGCGGAGGTCTTCTTCTTCGCTGCGAATGCGGGCAATCAGTTCGCTGGCCTCGGCATCTCCTGGCTCGATAGCGGCCCCGGAATAACCTCCGTCAATGGCCAGGTCGCGGTCGTTCAGCCGCAGTCCGCCCGATTCCTTCTCGCCATGGCAGCGGAAGCACTCGTTGCGGAGGATTGGCAAGACATCGCGATGGAACTTCTGGGCCTCTGCCAAGGTGGTTCCCTGCGAGGCAGCTTGTGCGGCCTGCATTCGACGGGTCAAAAAGGCGTCGATTGGGTTAGCTGCCGGGTCGTTGCCAGGAACGGCCGGAGCTGGGTTTTCTTCTGCCCATTGGCGAGCCAATTGGTGACGCTTTTGCCAGAACGCCTGACGACTTTCCGCCGCTTCGTGACGATGGTCGTCGTCGAGCTTTGTCAAGGAAGCTTCGATGCGGGCCAAGGCCCCTTCCACAGCTTCGTCGGTCAAAGGAAGCGGAGCGTCGGCTGTTTCGGCTGGGCCCAGCACGTGATACTGGGTACCGTCTTCGTTCAGGATAGCCACGGTAAATTCGCCGGGCTCTGGGCGGAATTTCTTTCCCCCGGCCATCGATTCGACCACAACCCGGGCAATGCCTGACTGAGGAATATCGATTTCCGTAAGCGTTTCATGAATTCGATGTTCCGCAATCCGATGCCCTGGCAAAGGAGGTTTGGCCAGCGGTGTGATCGGTTCTTCGCCGCTAGGCGAGCCTTGCAGGGCGTTGGTCCGGGCAACCAACTTCCCCTCGATCCACATTCGGCTTAGTCCCCGCGAGCGGAGCAGTAGTTTGGTAGTGCCTGCCGAAAAGTGGACATCGGCAGCCATCCGAACGAGAACAGGGGCTTTCCAGCTATCGCGAATGCCCCAGCTATCGTAACGAACCGGCAGACGGGGCGCGAGGAACTCGCTGGTTTCCCACCGCATGGTTTCGGCTGGATATTGTTCGTCGAAGTCGAGCCAACGCGTGTGGGTTGGCATTCCTTCATGAAACGTAACCGTCACCCGATCAGCAGGCAGCTTGCCCAACTCTGGCATCGTTTCTGGATGGGGCTCCGGCTGTGGGGCTTCGCCAATGCGGCGAAAGCGATTTTTGAGTGTGCCTTCATCGAGGATAACTCGATGCAGCGCGATGGCGTCGAGATAGCCGCGAAATGAATTTCCGGCGCTGCCCCCCAGGGCCGAGCCAATCCAAACGCTATCGTCATCCACCACCGGTGCGACCTCAGTCGGGCCCCCCATATCCCAGGCCCCAGGCACCGCTTTGCCATCAATCCAACCTCGGACACTTTCCGGCTTGCCAAATTCATACGTCACTGCCACATGGTGCCAACCGGTGCGGGGCAAAAAACCTTCGGTGGTCGTCCAGCGGTGCCAAGGCGATGCCGTCGTGCCACGTGGGGTTGCAAACAGAAAGCTGACGCAAGCTTTGCCCTGAGAGCCTCGTAGCCGCAAGGCCCAGTTTTGATTGTCAGGGGCGAAATCTCGATTGCCAGTTCGTCCTTTGCCAATGATGTAAACGTTTTCGTTGTCTCGCATATCGCGAACGTTGACCCATGCTTCAATCGTAATTGAATCGCCGTTGGTGAAATCAAAGGGGCTTAACGGGCCGGGGTCTTCGTAAGAAAAATAGGCACCTCGTCCATCGAATTTAGCCGCCGTGTTCGTGGAATCGAAGTCAGGATAAACGGGCGGACGGGGCCCCGGGACATCGCGATGAACGCCACCATGAGGCAAAAGAGGCGATTCTTCTTCGGCCCCAAAATCCCACATCACCACTGGTTCGGACGCTTGCAGAGCAACGGGCAGGCAAGAGAAGCCAACCAAAGCAAGCCACACAAGACAACGAGGACAGCGCATGGGCGTTTCCTATCGAAGACAACTGACGCTGAGCAGGCCAGGAGGTTTGGGGATTAGCGGAAGTAGGGCGGGGGGAACTGAATACGCCTAACGGCAGTGGAAGGACAATTAAATATCCCTAATAAATAGTCTTGCGTCAAGCTTTCTTGGTATTCGGGGGCGACGGCAGTGCCCGCAATTTACAGACGAAAGGGAGCCCCGGCTATGACGAATGGAACGCCGCTGTCTAAGTAAAACAGACGATCGTTGTGCATTTATGCGTCGTGCCTATAATATCCCGATGAACTTAGTGGAACTGGCAGAAAGAATTCGTGCGCTTCGAATTGATCAGCGGCTAACGCTGGAAGAGGTGGCCTCGCGCACCGGGCTAACGCGAAGTTGGCTTTCCAAGGTCGAGAACTTTCGTGTCACGCCGTCGCTGCCTGCGTTGGCAGAGATCGCGCGAGCCCTGGGCATCACGACTTCCAAGCTGGTCGAAGGTCTTGACGAAAAGCCTGCCTTGACCATCGTCCGTAGTCACGAACGAAAAGTGGTCGAGCGAGACCAATCGCCAGAGAACACGTCCGTTTACCAGTCGCTCGCCCATCGGCGCAAGTCGCGTTCGATGGATCCGTTTCTGATTACTATTCCCCCAGGCATCGCCCGCGAAGAGTCGCTTGCGCATGTGGGCGAGGAGTTTCTCTTGGTCCAATCGGGGCAAGTCGACTTTGAATACGACAACGATCGGATCGAACTGCAAGCTGGGGATAGTCTCTACTTCGATGCCAGCGTTCCTCATCGCTTAATCAACGCCTACAAAACCGCAGCCGTGGTGCTGTGCGTTTTTCAATCGCCTCAGGCATAATCGCATTTGATTGCTCGGCTTTGCTTCACGCAAATCTCTTCTTGATTGTCGCGTTTGCCCTTTTGCCAGGTGCCGTGCGATATCTGCTGGCGTTTCAACCTATACCGCCAGTGAAGTCAGGAGCCATCGCTCCCGGCATTCATCTGTTGGTGATTAAATCTTCACGTTGACTTAACGTCAATTGTGTTGACTTCTAGGAAACACTGCTTGAGAATACGGCTCACTTAAGTTTCCGTCCTCTTGCAAGCGATACGATTCGCACCAAGCGTCTGCCAAGTTGCACGCCGAGTGGAGGAAACTTGATGTGCGAGATCACGCTTTGAGAAGATGCGTTGCCGACCAGCGAAAGCCCCAAGGAAACCGAATTGAATTCGTCCGCTGAAGAACAATCTGTGATCATGGAAGAAGGTGCCTTGGCCAAGTTGGGCCAAATCTTGCGCGAGGCAAGGGCACGCCAGATTTTTCTCGTGGTCGATGAGATCGCCTGGGAACATTCCGGCGCAGGCACCGTGCTCAAAAACGACTTGCAGTCGGTTCATGTCACACGATTCAGCAACTTTGAACCCAATCCGAAAATCGAAGACGTCGAGCGTGGTGTGGCCCTTTGTCGAGTGGCCAAGCCCGATCTAATCGTTGCCTTCGGCGGAGGAACGGCGCTCGACGTGGCAAAGATGATCGGCGCGATGCAGCGGCATCCATCGTCGCCTCGGCAGATTGCCCTGAAAGGACTCCCATTTCCGGAAGGGAGCATTCCGGTCGTCGCGATTCCGACCACTGCCGGTACGGGAAGCGAGGCCACCCACTTTGCCGTGGTGTATGTGGATGGGCAAAAGTATTCGATCGCTGCGTCTTGTTTGCTTCCACGCTGGGCAATGATCGACTCGCAACTTACCTACAGCGTTCCCGCTCCACTGACGGCTGCCACCGGGTTAGATGCCTTTTGCCAGGCGATCGAATCAATCTGGGCTGTCGGAGCGACCGACGAGTCGATTGGCTATGCCGTCGAAGCCGCGCGTTTGGCGAAAAACAACCTAGCCGAAGCAACCCACCGGGCAACGCCACGGTCGCGCGGCGCGATGTGTCAGGCCGCTCACCTGGCCGGTAAAGCGATCAACGTTAGCAAAACGACCTTACCCCACGCGATTTCCTACGCCCTGACCTCGGACTATGGAATTCCGCACGGGTTAGCCGTTGCCACCACGCTCAGCAGTGTGCTGGCATTCAATTACGAAATCACGGAAGAAGATTGCACCGATCCACGCGGCGTGCAACACGTGCGAAACCGGCTCGCTCTCGTTCTGCAACTTCTCGACGCAACGGATGTCGAAACGGCTTGTGAAAACGTGGAACGATGGATCCAAAACATCAACGGTTACCCAACGTTGGCGGCGGCAGGCATCACCAACGACGATCAGATTCGCGCGATCACCCGTCGTGTGAATCTAGAACGCCTCGCCAATAACCCCCGCCGTGCTCATCAAGAGCAACTGGTCGCCTTGTTACGGGGCCGCCAGACTAAGACGGCTTCGCTCAATCGGGCGGCCACTAGTTCGTAACGCATTGTCTATGGTTCGCTGTCCCTGAAATCGGTTTCAAGTTTCTTATGTCTTATTCCCCAGCTTCTGTCCAATTGGTTGTTTTCGACTGGGCCGGTACCACGATCGACTTCGGTTCACGCGCGCCCGCAGCAGCCTTCAAACAGGTGTTTGCAGGGCAAGGAGTCACCGTGACCGATGCGGAAGCGCGAGCACCCATGGGGTTACACAAACGAGACCACCTGATCACGATGCTGCAAATGCCCGGCGTGGCCGAGCGTTGGCTAGCGGCGAAGGGGCAGCCATGGACCGAACAAGATGTCGACACGATGTATCACGAGTTCATGCCGTTTCAAATGCAGGCTCTCGAACAACATTGCGACTTGATTCCCAACGTCCTAACGGTTGCCACTGAGTTGCGTTCGCGACAAATCAAACTGGGGGGCACCACCGGCTACTTTCAAGCCGCGCTCGATTTGGTCTCTGCGGCGGCGAAGAACGCTGGCTTCGAACTGGATGCCAACGTCGGCGCCGACGATGTCCCTCAAGGGCGTCCGGCACCATGGATGATTTATGAAGTCATGCGTCGCGTGGGGGTCTATCCACCGGCGGCTGTGGTGAAGATCGGGGATACCCTCGCCGACATTGCCGCTGGACGAAACGCCCCTTGCTGGACGGTTGGTGTCTGCAACAGCAGCAGCATTACCGGCCTCTCGCGGGAAGAACTCGCAGCCCTTTCCGCGAGCGAGCGGGAAGCGACCTTGCAAAACACGAAACAAGCCTTCGAAGAGGCTGGCAGCCACTTCACGATCATGGCCATCGACGAGCTTCCCGGCGTGATCGATCAAATCAATCTTCGTCTGGCCTCTGGCGAAAAGCCGTAGGCCTTTTTTCTCGGTACGGAACCTAAGAGTGTTCCCAATTGATCGGTTAGCAATTGGTTGGTGTTCTGCTGCGCTGAACCAGCGTTGACGGGGGCCGATTCGGCTGCGCGAAGTGCCTACCGGCGTGGCAACCGATCTGTGGGGCTCGCTCGAACAAACGCTAGGGTGAAGCGATTTCCCATGACTACCGATTCCATTGCACCGACGACAAGCCGAAAGACCGAGCCCTATTGGGCTTTCATTGCTGTCTTAGCAGCGTTTGGCACTTACTTCTGCATGTACGGCTTTCGTAAGCCGTTTACTGTAGCCACGTATGAAGGAAGTGAGTTTAACGGCATCGGCTTCAAGACGATGATCGTCTCGATCCAGGTCATCGGCTACATGATCTCGAAGTTTATCGGCATCAAGGTCATCTCCGAGATGCCAGCCAATCGACGAGCAGTGGCTCTGCTAGGGCTGATCGGGGTTGCGGAACTTGGTTTAGCTGTGTTTGGGATTTTACCTCGTCCCTATAACGCGGTTGGCCTGTTTGTGAACGGCTTGGCCTTGGGCATGGTGTTTGGGTTGGTGCTCGGCTTCTTAGAAGGCAGACGCCTGACCGAGGCCCTGGTCGCCGGGCTGTGTGCCAGTTTTATTTTGGCCGATGGGGTGACCAAGTCGGTCGGTAAGTGGGTGCTCGATCAAGGCGTACCAGAAGACTGGATGCCGTTTGTTTCGGGGCTGATCTTTCTGGTGCCGCTTGTGATTTCAGTAGCCGTACTGGCGAAAGTTCCCCCACCGGATGAAGATGACATCGCCGCTCGTTCTGCCCGTCACGAAATGACCAGTCAAGAGCGTTGGGCCTTGTTTCAAAAGTACGGGCTGGGCTTGTCGATGGTGGTTGCCATCTTCTTGTTGGTTACCATCATTCGAAGCGTAAGGGCCGACTTTGCGGTGGAACTGTGGAATGGTTTGGGAACCAAGCCCGATGCCCAAATCTTCACCCGTTCCGAAATGATCGTCGCCTTAGGAATCACGCTCGTCAACGGACTGGCCGTGCTGATCCGCAATAATCGTCTGGCCTTTTTCGTGTCGCTCGGTATCTGTGGGCTTGGCTTATTGGTGATTACCATGACCTTGTTCACTCAGCAGCAAGGCGCCATGGATCCGTTTACCTTCATGGTGTTGATTGGTTTCGGCCTTTATTTACCCTACGTGGCTGTGCATACCACGGTGTTTGAACGGTTGCTGGCAATGACACGCGAGCGAGGCAACTTGGGCTACTTGATGTACGTGGCCGATGCGATTGGGTACCTGGGATATGTCGGGGTAATGTTCGCTAAAGATCTGGTTTCGACGACCGATAGCTTTCTGCAGTTCTTTCTTATGTTTTGCTGGTTTACGGTGGGGGTCTCGGTGGTTTGCTTGGGGATCGCTTGGCGTTACTTCCAAGTGCTCGAGACCCGCTCGGCCGTCACTCCAGCCGTTGAGGGTGCCACTTAACGAGTGGTAAAACACCAACCAGCCGACAAAGCACTTGGCTCGGTCGGCTGGTCAGGGGAATTCACTGGGCGGCAACTTAGCGCCAAGTCAACACGCGAAAGAGTCCCTGCCGATTGCGTACTCGTTCTGGCAGCGCCAACAGGGTGTCGCGGTAGATGCTTAGCAGCAACGCGACACCAAAGAAAACCCCTCCGCCAATCATCATATAGACGGCCATGTGTTGCAGTTGATCGGGCAAGCGGACGAATACCAACAGCGTTGCCACATAAGTCAGCGTGGCGACGCCGCCTACTAGGGTGGTCGCACGCAAGCGGCAGAGGATGCCAGAACCTAACAGCAGCAACGCAATCGTCAGGGCACCGATCTCGTGTACGGCTTGCCAAGCGGAAGCCGCTTCGTAATAACCAAAACGCTGAGCCAGCATACCAATTGCCACCGGGCCGACAGAAAGCAAGCTGCCCAGCACAAGGCCCAAGGTGACCCCATCGGTAGGCTGATCTTGCTCTTTCGCCCAGCCAACATGGGCCGCTGCCAACATGACCAAGCCCAGCGTGGTGAGGAAGATCTCGGTCTTTTGCCAAGCTTCTAAGTCGAGGCCAAACGTGATCAGCAGGAACATGATGAACCCTTGGCCGATGGCCAACACACGATACCAGTGACGTGTCTCGTGTTTCTGCGGCAACAAGGCAGCCAATAACGCGGCAACGATGAAACCGGCTTGCAGCAAGACCGTTCTTCCTAATAGCCCGCCGCTAACCAATTGGTTTAAACTCATCAGCAAGCAGCCAACGCCTGAGATGCTTAGCAGCAGGTGCCCAGTCCCTTCAATCGCCTTACTCACCTTAGAACGTTCCGACTCTTCCACCAGAAAAACGCGCTGCCCCAGCAAAATGGCCAGCCCCAAGCCTCCGAAACAGAGCAGATAGAGACGGGCAGAAAACTGGCAGAAATACATCGTCTGCCACAATGCAGCTACGCCCGTAACGGCAGCCAGATAGGTTGTCACCCCTGATTGGGTTCGTAGGGTCATCAAATGGAAGAAGAGGCATGCTTGCAAGAGCACCAACGACAACACGAGCGGGCTCGAAGCACCGGTGATCGGAAGCTCACGAATTCCGATGCCCACGGTACTTGCGTAAGCGGCTAGCGGAATCAGCAAAGTCACCATTGCAAACGCCACAAATTGCCATGCCCTGGCGAGTGGCCGTTGACTTACGACGAGCATCACGGCGATGCCCAACGGGGCAAGCAGCATGATGGGGAGCGAAACATCCCAGGCCGTCAGACCCACGCACGACAACAAACCAAACACCAGCAGCAAGGCCGACACCCCGGTGCCGATCGCGTAAGCGCTGCTGGTGATCCCTGTATCCCGCCGGCGAACTTGTGCGCCGAACCAAGCGGCGATGGTGGTGAGTGCCGTTGCCAGCACATAAAGTCCGCCAATTTCCTGCAGGGCAAAAACACTGAATGTGGCTTGCACAAACCCGGCCAGGCCTACCAGAATCGGCAATGCCACCAAGATCGCGCTCAAGCCACTCGCCAGACCGAGTAGGATCGATGTATCTTCGTTCGTTGACTTCTGGTCATCATGCTTGGTCCTCACGATGTACCACTGTAAACCGTTTAAGAGAATCGCCGTCGCTGCGAACATGGTCATGACCAAATTGGCCGACATCGGCAGCGGCAACAGATCGACGAGAATCAGTTCGCTCCACAAGAAGGTCACCGTTCCCCCGACGATCCAGCCCCAATGCCGGCGCACCATTGCATAGGAATATCCGTACAGATAGGTTGCTCCCAGCGTCAGCCCTAGGGCGAGCAGCTTGATCGATCCGCTGGTGGCTAACGTAGGCTCGGCAAAAGGAATGGGGCTGCGCGTCCACTCGAACCACAGATCGGAAAGGCCGTAGCGATACGTCCAAGCACAAACGATCCAGTTCAACAACACCACCAAACCGGCCAGCAGCACGCAGTGACCGGCGCGAAAGAATGCCAGGCCGAACTTATGCCGCGAGAACGCACCTTCCCCAGTCGCGAAAGCCCGCTCGGCGTGGATCGCAGCCGCTCCTAAGGCCACCAACAACGTCGAGGCCGCCGCACCTTCCCAAAAGCGCGCAACGGTTTGGTCACCTAAAATCATCAGCCCGGTCAGCGTCACGCCCCCGACCACGGCATAGACGAATAAGGTGTCACGAATCAGCAGGGCACAAACCGTGTACAGCAGCGCGATGGCCAACGCGGGTATCCAGAGATGCCCTCCTTCATCCAGCACAATCAGCCCCTGGGCATCGTAGAACCACAAATGGAACGGCATCAGCATGCACGCCACAAGAGCCAGCCCGCGACCGGCAAGCTGAAATCGCGTGCGAGTCAAGACAAACGCCCCTAACCCAAGCACCGCCAAGTTGCCCCCTGCCAGCAGCGAGGCGACCACCACCGGGTTGTCGAAGAAGCCCTGTGTGGCCAACCAAATGACCAAGCCCAATACCAACAAGCATCCCCCCAGCATCATCAGGTATTGCAAACTTCGCGGGTCCAAAATGGCTTCAAGCAGCGAAATTAAACGAACGCCAGAAGGTGTCTCTGGGGGCCCATCTTTTTCAGTCGCCGCTTCGCTGGGGGCTTCCGCGAGTTCGACCTGAGGCGTGCTCAAACGAATCAATGGCCGCAGCTGGCGACCCCGCAGGCGATTCTCTTCCAGCAGCCGGGCTGTTTGTTTTTCGTTGAGGCGTCTGGCCGCGATGTGTTGTTCCAACTCTTGTTCGAGAAACGCCCGATAACGCCATTCTTGCGTTGGGCCGCGCGGTGTTTCATCTGGCACTGGCGGCTTGAGGTGCTGACACGATTCGTCCGTTTCTTCCAGACGCGTGAGCCAGGCTTGGTAATAGGATTGGACAGCTTCGTCCAGCAGCCAGTACCGGAGATTCTTCAGAACAAAGTCAATCGCGGCACGTAGATCTTCTCGACGATCTATGGGTGACATTCGCGAGCCTCTTGAGAGATGGGTTAATAGGCGGGATCACCCATCGATCGCTTCCTGCGGCAGCCAGGCCGTGGAAGGATCGAATGGGCCTACCTACTTCGCGAAAGTTTGGCCAAAGAAAGGGGGAAGAAATCCCAGAATCGTTAAAATTGTCCCTTGTCGGAACTTTTTACGCGACTACTCGGTGAGCAGTTTTTTGCGGAAGTTACGCGGCGTGGTGCCAAACTTCTTCCGAAACGCAATTCCAAAGCGGGTTGCGTTGCTAAACCCAGACGACAACGCGACCTCGGTGATCGACATATCGCGATTCAAAAGCAGTTCGCGGGCTCGTTCCAATTGCACACGCCGAATCTCTTCAGCAGGAGTTCGCCCGAGGTAGGCTTTGAACTGGATCTCTAAACTACGACGCGACAACGGAACTTCGCGCAGCACATCATCGACGCCAATTCCATGTTGGGTGTGATTTTGGATGAACCGTAAGGCCCGCACGATCAGGGGGTCGTCAATTGCCAGAAAGTCGGTCGATTGGCGGCTGACGACACCATGCGGAGCGATTAAAACGGGACGCTTCGGGGCTGGCTTCCCTTCAATCATTTGGTGCAGCATCGCGGCCGCTTCGTAACCAATCCGTTCGCAGGCCAGCGACACGGCCGAAAGAGGCGGCGTCGAAACCTCGCACAACAATTCATCGGAGTCCCCCGCCAAAATCGCGAATTCGTCTGGAACCCGAATCGAGGAAAAATGGCACACTTCGGCTAACTGCCGGGCATGATGTGCGTCGACAGCTAAGATCGCGACGGGTCTTGGTAGCGACATCAGCCAACGATTCACCCGTCGCTGCTGTTCGGCCCAAGACATTTTGCGACCGGCCCGATAGCCAGGGCGATAGGCATTGCAAACGTATCCCCGGGAAGTGACCGCCTGCTGAAATGCTTCGCCTCGGTGCGATGAATAACGGTGGCTAGGCGGGGCGAAATAGGCAAACTCCGAGAACCCGCGGGCCAGCAAGTGCTCGACGGCCAGTTCGGCTCGGGCTGATTCGTCGGTGATCACGCGCCCCACGCCAGGCAAGGTTTCGCACACGTCGTCGACATCGACCGCTGGCACCTTTTTCTGCAAGATTTGCTCGATCTGCAAGCGCGAAGAGAAGCGGGCAATCACCCCGTGCCCCTTCCAGCCGTCTGGTAAAGCAGAACGTTGATCGTGATCGCGAGGATCGATCAGAAGATGCCACGAAGCATGTTTCTCGGCATAATGCGCGATCCCCCGGATCACACGTCGTCCCCAGCTCGTTTCGGTTTCAACCAAAACGGCAACGACTTGCACTTGGCGCCGCTGTTCGAGTTGGGTTGGATCGAGGGTCATCGTTTCGCGTTAATTTTTGAGGTGGCAAATCTTACGATCAACTCTTTCTATTCTAACGTGTATCGGCCAAGGGTTTGCGCAGAAACGAGATTTTATAGTTCTTTTCCATGCGCTAGGGGGGTGATGGGCTGTCAAGTTAAATTTGGTGCGGTAAGCTTGATTAACGAGTGGAATAGACGTGCGTTGCTATACGCCCGTCGGGTGCCGCAATTTACGGATTAGTCGTCAGAAGAGAGTTGGAACGTGAATACGCCAGAGCGTCGAACGGTGATCGGGTTGATGAGTGGAACCTCAGCCGACGGTGTGGACGCAGCCCTGATTACGACAGACGGCGAAGACTTCGTCGAGTTTCATGGTGGGCTGACGTTGCCCTATTCCGAAGAAATCCGTTCGCGCGTCCTCGAAGCTTCGCAACATAACGTGCGGCTCGACGAATTGTTGCGGCTAGAACGCGATTTGACGTTGCATCACGCTCAGGCTATTTTCGCGTTGGAAAAACAATTGGGCGACCTGGCCAAGTCAGCCAAACTGGTCGGCTTTCATGGTCATACCGTGCGGCATATCCCCGCCGAAGGGGTCACCATGCAGTTAGGCAACCCGTGGCTACTGGCCGAGAAAACGGGCAAGCAAGTCGTTTCCGACTTCCGCCGCCGCGACATGGCCCGCGGCGGTCAGGGGGCTCCGTTGGCGACATTCTTTCATCAAGCTCTGTTCCACGATAAAACCCAGGCGATTGCCGTGTTGAATCTGGGTGGGGTGGCGAATCTTACCTGGCTCGGGGCAGACGGTTCCATCGTTGCCGGCGACACCGGTCCTGGCTGCGGTTTGCTCGACGAATGGGCCCAAGAGATGGCCGGTCTCAGCCACGATATCGACGGCCAACTGGCCCTGCGGGGGACCGTGCAGCAACAACTGGTTAAAGACGCGTTATCCGCTGAATATTTCCAGCGCCCTTTGCCGAAATCTGCCGATCGCTTCGAGTTCGACCACATCGATGTTTCCGGCCTAAGTGTCGAAGACGGTGCCGCGACGCTGTGTGCGGTTACCGTGGGGGCGATTGCCATGTCGGCCCAAACCATGGCCGAGCCGCCAGCCATTTTGTGGGCAACCGGCGGCGGCGTGCATCACCCGGTGATCATGTCGATGCTGGCCGAACACTTTCAAACCGTGCAAACCATCGACCAACTTGGCCTTAGCCCCGATACGCTCGAAGCCGAATGCTTCGCCTGGCTAGCCGTCCGCAGCCTAAGAAACCTGCCCCTGACCATCCCCGAAACCACCGGCTGCTCGCAACCAACCACCGGCGGTTTTGTTACGCCGTAAGACGAGAAGAAGTCTTAACCCAGGTTCTTAACGCTGGGCGGCAGATCGTTCCAGCCTGGTTTACTGATTGCGTGTTATGTTGCCACACGATTGGTTTCGGGAAGCCGTTTTAGCAAACGATGGTGCGTCGAGACGCGTTCTACGGGACTCTCTTTGTGTGGCACGGGCACCCGAGGAAAGCTAATTCTGCAGGCTGGGCCATGTTAAGGCCCCGTGTTCCTGCCTGAAATGTAGGCTGGAATAAGCGACAGCCCATTCCAGTATTCTCTATAAGGTCCGCACAGCGGACCCTACGAGGAGGACAAATGCCGCGATGTTTACTCGTAAAGCAAGAACGGTTCGCGGCGGTTGGCGAAATCGGCTAGGTCTTTTTGGTAGGTCGCTTTGATTTCTGCCGGGGTCTTGCCGTCGTTGATCATGTCGAGCACTTGTTGGCTGCCCAGTAACGTGGGCAGGCGTTTGGTTTCCCAGTCGTTGGGGTATAACTTCTTCAAGCTCGCCGCAACAGCCCAGCCGAGGTCGAGCGTCTCGAACTTGCTCCAATCGGTGATGATGAAGTTGACACCTCCACATAATTCCCCTTCGTACTTGCTGGAAGTCGGGGTGAACTCGATGCCAATTGCTTTCACCCCGGGAATCTCGTAGGCGTTGATGGCGTTGGCTAGTTGGGGACCGTTAATCCAAGGTGCGCCTAAGATCTCGAACGGGGTATCGGTGCCGCGACCGACCGAAACGTTGGTTGTTTCCAACAGGCCGACGCCTGGGTAGATCAGCGCTTGGGCCAGGTTACGCATGTTCGGCGACGTGTTGCGCCACGGGAGGCCAGTTTCGTACAGCAGGTCGTCGCGTTGCCAGTCTTCCATGGGGATGATCGTTAGCTTGGTTTCCAGACCTCGCTCCGCCTTCAGCATTTTGGCCAGTTCGCCAATGGTCATGCCGTGACGAACCGGGATTTCATGAAACCGGACGAACGTACGCGAGTCGTCATCGAGCATCGGCCCATCGATCACGACGCCGCCTAGCGGGTTGGGACGATCGAGGACGATGAATTCGATGTCTTGTTCTGCGGCGGCTTCCATGGCCAAGCCCATCGTCGCGATGTAGGTGTAAAAACGGCAGCCGATGTCTTGAATGTCGAATACCAGCGTATCGATCCCGGCAAGTTGCTCCTTGGTCGGCTTACGCGTTTTGCCATACAAACTTTTCACTGGCACACCGGTCTTTGGTTCGACCGAGTCGCCAATGTGCGATTGATCGAGCAGGCCTGCAAAACCATGTTCTGGGCTAAAGATGGTTACCAGGTCGACATCGGGCGATTCGTGTAGCAGCAGATGCGTTCCTTGGCCTGCTTTGTCGCGACTGGTGTGGTTGGCAATCAAGCCGACTTTCTTTCCTTTGAGTGCCGCGAACTTGCTATTGGCCAGAACGTCGATACCGAGTTTGGTGCCAGCGTTGTCGGTTGACTTTTCAGCAGCCAAGCAAGCATCGGCGGCAATGGTGCCAATGCGACCGGCGAGTTGATTGACTGAGCCTTTGCCGTCCGGGTGAACGCGATTGGAAAGAAAGATCACCACCAGGTCTAAGCCTGGATCGATCCACATGGCCGTGCCGGTGAACCCGCCGTGCCCGTAAGCAGCGTCGGTCATCGAGGCACCACGGTTGCTGGAATAGCCGCTCTTCTTGTCCCAGCCGAGGCCGCGCAAATTGCCGACTGCATCGTAGCTAGTCGTCATCTTCTTCAGCGTTTCTGGCTGCAGAACGTGCCCCTCGCCTTCGTGTTGGGCGGCCAACATTCCCAGGCCGTATCGCACCAAATCGTGCGAGGTGCTAAACAACCCAGCGTGACCAGCAACCCCGCCACAAAGGCGAGCCCGTGGATCGTGGACAGTCCCTTTCAGCCACACGCCATCTTCCTCTTGCGTGGTGACGGCTCGCTGTTGCAAAGCTTCTGGCGGGTTATAACCACTTTCGGTCATGCCCAGCGGTAGGAAGACGTTTTCTTTGGCATATTGATCGAGCGGTTTCCCAGACACGCGAGCGACCATTTCGCCCAGCAGCAAAAAGCCGACGTCTGAGTAACGGAATTTGTCACCCGGCGGCGAAAGCAACTTCAAGTCGCAGATCTTTTCGTAAGCGGTGTCCCACCCTTCCAAGTAATCGTTCACATGGTTATCAGGCGTCAGCCCGCTGACATGAATCATCAGCTGACGAACGGTGATCTCTTCCTTGCCGTTTCCTTTGAACTCGGGTAGGTACTTGGAAACCGGCTGGTCCAGATCGATTTTGCCTTGCTCGACCAACTGCATGATGCTGGTCGCCGTCGAGATTGGCTTGGTGAGCGAAGCCATATCGAACACGGTGTCGACCGTCATCGGCTCGACATCGGGCACAATGCGGCGATTGCCGTGGGCTTTTTCGTAAACGATCTTACCGTGCCGCACGACGGTGACCACGCAGCCAGGCATTTTCTTCTCGGCCAACGCTTGTTCGATTTCCTTATCGATCGCCGGAGCAATCGGCCCGACCATGCCCACTTCTTCTGGCGTGGCAGTCGGAATTTCAGCCCAGACTGCCGTCGGTAACAGCAGGAACGGTAGCACTAAAAGAGATCGTAATATCATGTTTCATCCTCGGCAGAGGCAATCGGCGATGGCTTGTAAAGAACGTTCATCACGGCCCAAAGGGTCGCGGTAATCGTAAACACACTTACACTGCAAATCAAAGAATTCCAATAGCCGCTTATGCCGTAGTATTGCGAGACACAAACGACAATCACGGCCCCGGTCAGCAAGCCGATGTTGGCGAACAAACTCGAAACACGACCAATCGTCAGGGCGATCAGGAATAGCCCCAACAAAAGGCCTGCAGAAAAACCGGCGATCGCCAGGGCTTGGTGGACAACGTTGTTGGCAAAATCTAGATAGTAAGCCACCAAGGCGACCATCGCTTGAAGCGCCGTGAACGAAACCGTAAACACACGGGCCATTAGCAGCCGTTGTGAGTCAGGTAGTTTTTGCATTGCCTCGCCACCGATGTCATCCAGTAACGAACTCGACGAGGAGTTGACCGAGCTGGAAAGCGTAGACATCGCAGCGGCAAACACGGCGGCCAAGATAATCCCGCGAATGCCGATCGGCAAATCGTTAACAATGAACGAGGCAAACGCTTGATCACCCGCCAAACTTTCGCGGGCCGGATCGAACTGAGCATAATAGCAAGCCAGGCCAGCACCAATCGCCAGAAAGAGGGCAAACTGAGCGAACACGATGGGACCGCTCCAAAACAGCGCCAGCCCGGCCGAACGTTGGTTCTTGGCACACAAATATCGCTGCACGATTAACTGGTCGGCCCCATGCGTCGCCAAGCTCAGCACGGCCCCGCCAAAAATACCTGACCAGAGCGTCAACTGACCATCCGCAGGCATAAAGCTGGTGTTAAACAATTGCAAACGGCCGGTTTCTGATGCGAAGTTGAAATACTCTTCCGCGCCGCCTGGCAAACGATAGAGGATCACGCCGATGGCAATGAAAGCTCCGGTCATGTAAACGGCGAACTGCAGGCAGTCGTTCCACACCACCGAGCGCACCCCGCCAAACAAAGCGTAAATGGCCGTCGCAATCGCAATCACGGCAACGCTCACATCAAAGTTAATGTGAATCACTTGTTGCAAGGTGAATGCGGTTAAAAACAAACGTAGGCCATCGCCAAGCGTACGGGCACCTAAGAAGAAGACCGAAGCCAGTTTGCGGGTCGAGGTGCCGAAGTTGCGCTGGAAAACTTCATAAGCCGTGGTGTTCTTACCTTTGAAGTAGATCGGCAATAGAAACGTCAGCACCAAGACGCGGCCAATGATATAGCCGATCGCCAGCTGCAAGAATCCAAAATTGCCTCCCTGCTTAAAAGCCAAGCCAGGCACGCTCAAAAACGTGACGGTGCTGGTCTCGGTTGCCACAATCGAAAGCAGCAACGCCCAAGAGGGTAAATTGCCAGACCCCAAAAAAAAGTCGCTTGTCGAGTCTTCCCCTCTACCGATCCAAACCCCTAGCAACGTCGTTCCGAGGATGTACAACGCGATAATCGCGGCATCGACAGGGGGAATCGCAAGGGAATCGAGAAAGCTCATGCCGGGGTGGTCGCCGCAAAGTGAGGTTGGGTCAATCGTGGGCTATCGAATGCCATTCTGACAGCATCCAGTCTACCTCTCCAGAACTTAGTCGCTAGTCGAGCAGGCGCATTATTCTCTCGCTTTTGCGCACAGAAGCTAGGCGGAGGGAATCCCTTCGCCTAAACTAACCATAAGAGAAAGCAAGGAAGCAAGTGTCGCACGGATGTTATGACTTAGTCAGAGGTTAGTTGAAATACCTATGCTCGACCACCTAACAACCGAGGCCAGCAACCCGGCATCGGAACAACTTGACGAACTCTCGACGCTCGAGATCGTCAAACTCATTAACGATCAAGACGCTGGTATTGCCGAGGCGGTCGCGCGTCAGTCGCAACAAATTGCCACAGCAGTCGACGTGATCTCCGACCGCTTGCATAACGGTGGCCGCCTGATTTATTTCGGCGCTGGCACCTCCGGCCGCCTAGGTATCCTCGACGCAGCCGAATGCCCGCCCACGTTCCGTTCCGATCCTCGCCAGGTTGTCGGCTTAATTGCCGGAGGGCCGTCGGCGATTACCACCGCTGTGGAAGGGGCCGAAGACAATCCTTCGCTCGGCATGCAAGACTTAGAACGAATTCAGCTTTCGCCTAACGATGTTGTGGTGGGTATCGCCACCAGTGGTCGCACGCCGTATGTGATTGGTGGTTTGGAATATGCCCGAGAGTTAGGTGCTTACGCGATTGGTTTGACCTGCAACGACAACTCGGAAATGAAGCCGTACTGCGATCTGGTTATCGCTCCGGTTGTCGGGCCAGAGATCCTCAGCGGATCGACTCGTATGAAAGCAGGTACCGCAACCAAGATGGTGTTGAACATGCTCAGCACGGGGGCGATGATTCGACAAGGCAAGACCTTCGGCAACTTGATGGTCGACCTGCGGGCCACCAATACCAAGTTAAACGCCCGGGCTCGTCGCATCGTGAAAGCAGCGACCGAACTAAGCGATGCCGAAGCGGTCGATTTGCTTGCTCGTTGCAATGGCGAAGTGAAAACGGCCATCGTTGTCCATCATACCGAGCAATCGCCCGAAGCGGCTCGTACGCTGTTGGATCGTGCGAGCGGACATTTGCGCCGCGCCATTCACGACGGCACCAACGGGGCTGTCCGACTTTAAGCTTAGCCGAGGCCACAACCTATGTCTGTCGTGCCTCTCGTTCTGCCTGATCAACTTGTATTGGCAGTTGATGGTGGCGGAACTAAAACGGCCTGCTGTCTTGCACGTGTTCTCGCGGACGGCCAATGGCAAATCTTGGCCAACGGACAAGCTGGGCCGAGTAATCCTCGGGCGGTTGGCCTCGAGCAAGCCGCCGAGGCCATTCAATCAGCCGTCAACACGGCGCTCTCTGCCGCCAACTGTCAGGCCAGCGATTGTCGGCAGGCCTTGTTTTCGATTGCCGGAACGCTCGATACAACCGTTCGCGCGGCTTTGACCGAACAGCTTTACGCTCGCAAACTGGCCGCGCAACTGGCGGTTGTGCCCGATCTTTACCCATTGCTCGATAACGCCACCGCCAAGGCGTCGTTCGGCTTGATTGCCGGGACTGGCTCGGTGGGAATTGGCCGCAATGCGAAAAACCAATTAGCGATCACCGGCGGCTGGGGACATATTCTGGGCGACGACGGCAGCGGCTTTGCCATTGGAAGAGAAGCACTCCGCTACACGCTTAACACCTTGGAAACCACCGGCCAGCCTCATGGCTTGGCGACGGTCATTTGCGAGTTGTGGAACGTAACAACGGCGTACCAACTGAAGACCTGCCTCGCCAAATTTAACGATCTGAAAGCAGAAGTCGCCCAGCTCTCGAAAGTGGTTGTCGAACAAGCGAAGCAATTGGACATGACCGCTGTAGGCATCTTGCTCAAAGCGGCCGACGACCTGACCAGCTTGGTGCAGCAGCTTCGCATCCGTTTAGAAGTCCCTGAAAACGAAATTAGCATTCGCGTCAGTGGCGGGCTATTTCAAAGCGACGGCTTCTTTCTGGAGGTACTGCACCAATCGCTCACAACCAGCGGACTACAGCCAACTCTGCAAGTGTTGACCAATCCGACGCACGGCGTCCTCGAATTGTTGGTCAGCGGATTTCAGCCAGAACAGTACGAGCTGTTGCCGTAGCTGTCGCCTCCGCTTCTCACTTGCGGTCAAGAAACAAACCACGAAAGGCAAAAATCAAGCCTAATCAATCGATTCCCCTTCTGTGTGGCACGGGCATCCTGCCCGTGGGAAGTGGGTACCGAGTTAGCAGGACAACCCGGGCAAGATGCCCGGGGCACACAAGGAGAGTCCTGTAGAACGGCGGGTGGCCCTGGTCAATAAAACCTCTTCGTGTGCCACGGTGCCTCTGGCCCGTGTCTTTGCGCCAGTAGCAGCGACACGGTTTACCCGCATCCTACGAATTCTCGTGTGGGCATCCTTGAAGAAGAGGCTGCATCCTCCCGGGACACACAGAGTGAACTTGGTTCGTTTAGCCAGGATTCAACCACCTATTAGTCACAGATCGACAGGGTGCCGAAATAAAAAAAAGGGACGCATGACACGTCCCTCTTAGGCAGTTACGAACAAGAGATTCCTATTCGATCTCGATCACGAAATCGGTTTTGCCATCGTCGGGAACCTCGACCGTGATGCCAGACTTTTCTGGGTCCGAGAACTTCTCGGGCACTTTGAACTTGGGTGGTGGAGTAGGGCTGAAATCGGTCACGCCCCATTCCGGCGGCTTGGGCGGTCCCACGTAGCTCACCGCCACGCGGTGTTTGCCGGTTGGTGCCCCGTCTCCCACGTCATTTGTGCCGAGCGTAAAGTTGCCTTTTTCGTCGGTCACACCTGCCGCCGGGCGACCCTCTTCCGGGACAAAACGAATCTGGTAGAACTCCAGCGGTTTGCCTTGGTAGGTTGCCATTCCGGCTGCCGGTGAAGTCGGAACGATATCACCGGTTGGCTGACTGTTGCATCCCAGAGCAACGCTAAATAGCGCCAACGATCCCACCAAGAGGGCACGGTGGGAAAGTTGGCGACTAAAATGGGACAGAATGATTTGCGGAATCATTACGATCCTGTGGTCCTATGCTTGAGAAAGAAGCTTGTTTTCGGCTCGGGATAGACGAGTTTAGTCGCGATTAACGACTTCGCCACCTTGCATGGTGCCCATGGCACGCCAAGCCACCTGGTTGATGGTGTCTTGCATGAAGCTGACCGAACCGTCACCGAAGCAAACCTGTGCCCCGCCCGGATGGTAGCTACGTGCTGCCAAGTGACCACGCGATCCATAAGAACCGTCCAAGCAGTCACGACGTCGAGCATTGGGGGTTAGCGTGTGCGTGTAAAAAGTAGTCACGAGCGATGCTCGGTAATACTGTAAACCGCGGTAAGTCCAGGCACTGTTGCTGCGGGTTTCACAATCCGATGGAGGTGTCTCGGCATCGGCATTAAAGAAGCCAGAGGAAACGTGCGTTGCTACGCGGAAGTCACGTGGGTCACCAGCAGGAACAACCATTAGCGAGGAGGAACCGCTTGGTCCCTTCTTGATTTCAGCGAAGAGAGCCGTATTCGTGGTTCCGTCAGTCATATCCGCGAAGCGAGTTGCCGAGTTTCGGTAAAACGGACCAATCAGGGCCGAATTCTTTTCGCCGGTGACTAAAGTTCCCTTCGCTCCCAGGTTCTGAACATAGCTGGTTCCACCATAGATCGTGGATGAACCGCCGATGGAATTGCCCGCCGGTTGAATGTCGGAAGGACACTGGAACGCAGTAATTTGCTGAACGATGACTTTCGCGTTGGCGGAACTACCGTTAATCGAGTAGCGGAAGTCAAACAATTCGTGAACATTGCCCTGTTCTAGAAAGGGCAGAATGAACGCATGGGTCGAAGCACCGTTGGCCGAGCATTCGCCCGGAGGAAACTTCAAGTGCGTGCTTTCATAGTTGTGCAGTGCCAACCCAATCTGCTTCAGGTTATTGCTGCACTGCATCCGGCGAGCCGCTTCACGGGCTTGCTGTACGGCAGGTAAAAGGAGCGAGATCAACACACCGATGATCGCAATAACCACTAACAATTCCACGAGCGTAAAACCCGTGCGATTATGAGAACGCTTCATACCAAAATCCCTATCACGTAGAAGAGCGAGTTTTTTTCTTGGGGGCACCCGACCTCGCGACACGCTGGTCCAGGCTGCATGATGAAAAGATTAAAACTACGTGATCGATTCTAGCTTGATATCACCTCCATTTCTCTTCGGTTTTTAACATAAATATATTCGATTTGCGCAGAACATCGCTCGTCAAGCATTTTCAAATAAAAAAACTACTTAGATTGGTTGCGATCTGGTAGCAATGGGGTAACGGCAATCTCCACTAGGAAGGGGCAATGGTCCGAGGCAATCTCTTCCGGGATGACTGTTGCGGAAATTATGTGAAAAACGTTAGCGGGACGAACAATTACATAATCTATTTGGCTGGTGGGTTTTTCTGCCGGGAATGTGAATAGCGACTTTCCAGCTCCTGAGATTTTCCACACCTGAGAGATGCTTTTCAGCGCTTCGCTCTTGGGGGACGCATTGAAGTCGCCACAGACGATTGCCGGACGTTCTGGCGAGGATAGCTTGTCGAACAATTGGTTCAACGCATCGACCTGTTCTTCCCGAATCGCACGGTCAGCGTGATGAAGATGCGTGGTCGCAAACCACAGCTCGGTTCCTCCGACTTGAAACAACCCTCGCGCCAACAAACGTTGTTCTCGTTCAGGTTCGCCAGGCAACATTTCCTGGGCCCGCTCGATTAGTTCGGACTTCGCCAGAATGGCCTGACCATACTCACCGCCGTCGTAGTCGATTTGCTGAAAGAAGTAGCCGTTCATCTCGGTCAGGCGAGCGAGTTCGGCCGTTTGATCGACGTTGCCGCTGCGCTGGGTGTTTCGATCGACTTCCTGTAACGCCACGAAATCGGGATTCGCTTCTCGAATCACCTTCGCCAGCCGAGGCAAATCGATCTTCCCGTCGGTTCCTTCGCCATGATGAATGTTGTAGGTCAGCACACGAATCGAGCGTTCGCGCGGCTGGTCAGCAGCAAGAAACACCGAGTTAAGTGCTACAAGCGAAAGCGAAAAGAGCAACTTGTAAATCACGGCGGTCCTATCAGGGGGCAAGTGGACGTTACGGCAAAACTTCATCAAATTCGATCTAGTGGATACTAATCCCCACTTTTAAACTGGGTAAACTTAAATCGCTCAAGTAGCCATAACGGCCAGGAAAACATTGACGTGACGAGCGAATCGTTCTAAAACGTGTAGATATAAAGATTTGAAATCCTGCCAGATCGCCTACCTGCGATCGAAATTGTTCCTACCTTAACCCAAGGATTACTCCAGGCCCCTGGATGAATCCTCCTGCCTGCCATCCTTTAAGCAACCGTTGCCTAGCAATCGGTATCGCTTGAAGCGTTGTTCCAGGTGGCAACATTAACCGACCCACCCTTTCGCAACCTGCGAAGCCACCATGGGGGTCGGGCATTTTGCCCGGCAAAAAACATGCACCGCGCTTCCTTCGTTTTTCCAAGTCCTCAATGGATTTCATCGCACCTATTGGCTTGGTGCTTGATCTTCATCGGCATCGTCCCTGCGGCGATTGCTCAAGAAACGGCAAACGCTACCGATGCGCCTCTGGCAGCGGAGCCAGCCACGAGCGAGGCCGAAGAAGAGAAGTCTTCCGCCACCTCGACTTCGACGCCGCAAAACGACCGCTTACGTTTTTCGTTTGCCGGGGCATCGTGGCGCGATGTCTTTGAATGGATCGCTGAGGCTGGCGATCTTTCGCTGTATGTCGACGAAGTGCCGACCGGCAGCTTCAGCTATTCCGATAGCGACTACTTCACCGTCAATCAGGCCATTACGCGGCTGAACCTGTTTTTGCTGCCGCGTGGATTCACCTTGGTTCGTCGTGGGCAACTCCTATCGGTAATCAACCTGGGCGACCCACGCGGGCTCCAGCAGCTCGACGCCATGTCGACCGTGGTGACTCTCGATCAGCTCTCCCAGATCGACGATCACGAAGTGGTCAAATGCTTCGTCCCGCTCGGCGAACTGGTTCCCACGGAAGTGATCAACGAATTGCAACCGTTGTCGCTGATCACCACGCCCGTGGTGCTGCCGAAATCGAACCAATTAATCATTACCGATAGCGCGAAAAACCTGCGTAGTGCTCTGCAAGTGATCGAAACGATGCAGCAGCCCGAGGAAGACGACGCCGTGGTCAAGCGGTTCGACTTGAAACATGTCGACGCAGACACGGTTTTGATGGTCGCTGGCACCCACCTGGGAATTCCGACCGGTGAAACCAACGGGCTCGATATCACCATCACGACCGATGTGTCGGGCAAGCGAATGTTCGCGGTTGGTTCTGTCGAGAAGCTAAACCGGCTCGAATCGCTGCTGAAAGTGGTGGACGTCCCCGACGAAGCCGCCGTCGCCGAGAAAGCGAAAACACTGATCGCTCACCGGATCACCGGCGATAACCTGCAAATTGTTTACGATGTCTTGCAAACGGTCCTAGCCGATAAGTCGCTGCGGTTGACGATGCAGCCTGAAAGCAACTCGATTGTCGCCCTGGCCGACGCCGACGTGCATCAACTGATTCGCGAAACGATTGAAGAGCTACAAGCCCCTTCGGTCGAGTTCGCGGTGGTCGAACTAAAATCGGTCGATCCTTACTTCGCGGTTTCGCTTATCGGAGAAATGTTCGAGTTGCCCACGACGGAAGATCTTCGTCGCAAAGGGAAAGAAGAGGAACCGCGCGTTAAGCCGCCAAAGGTCGATGCCGATCCGGGCGAACGCCGCCTGTTTGTACGAGGCACCGGCGAACAGATCAAGCAAATCGAAGCGTTGATTGCTCAGCTCGATGCGCGGGGCCAATCCAAAAGCAATAGTGACCTGCGTTTCGTGCCGCTGACCGGCCCCACGCGTGAAAACGTGTTGCAAACCGCGAAACAGAATTGGCAAGGGGATAACTGCCTGCAGATCTTGCCTCCTGCCGAAGCCAACCCCACAACCGTCATCGAACGAACGGTATTCCCTGAAGGGGAGCAAAATACAGACAGCGAGCCCACCGTTTCCCCCACGACCGATCAGCTCGAGCCTGCCGATCAAGCCCCTTCGCTGAAGAATCAGGATGACTTTGTGGCGACTTCAGCCCCCTACGGCGATGCGATCAGCAGCACGACGACCACCGAAAAGGCAATGGCTCCGATCCGCAGCCAGGTTGTCCCTAACGGAATTTTGCTGCAATCGGAAGATACCGAGGCCCTCGATCGCTTCGAGGAACACCTCCGCAGCATCACCACGCAAGATAAGAAAACCATCTCGCCGACGATTGTTTACTACTTGAAGTACGTCACCGCCGAAGAAGCGGTCAAGATGCTGGCCGACCTTCTCGATGGCGGGAACGCCCTGGCCGAACCTGCTTCCGAAACGTTGATCAACGGCAGCAGCAACTACACCAGTTCCAGCGGGTTCTTTGGCAGCTTTCTTTTCGAACGTGACGGCGTGACGACCGTTACGGCGGGGACAGCCACCGTGGTTTCCGATGCCCGGCTCAATCGCTTGATTGTGCAAGGGACCAAGGAAGACATTGCGATGATCGAAGACTACATGAAAATCATCGACAAAGACTCCAGCATCACTGCCATCGAAACCTCAGGCCGTTCGCACATCATCGAGCTTAAGCATGCCCGAGCCACCGAAGTGGCCGAGGTCATTCGCGAAGCATTTCCGACCCGCATCGACACCACCAACCAGCGTGCCGCCCAGCGAGCCGCCGAGCCCCCACGGCCAGACGACCGCCGAGGTTCTGGCAATGGTCGCAGTGTCGACGACAACCCGACTCGCGGCAGCGAACCGAAGATGGCCGTTGCCGTGCATGAGTCGAGTAACTCGCTGGTCATTACCGCCCCTGATTCGCTGTTTAGCGAAGTTCAAAAGCTTGTTGACACGGTCGATCGACGCAGCGAACGTTCGGTCCAGGTTATCTCCGCTTCTGGGGCGATCAATAAAGAGACGATCACGCAGATCTTGGCCGAACAATTCGGCGGGCAGTCCAATTCGTCTTCGTCACGCGATCGCCGCGATCCTCGTTCCTATTCGCGAGGTCGTTAAATGCAACGCCTGACCACCACACGCCACCCGCAAACATGGGCCTGCCTCTTGGCTGGCGCCGCTTGGCTGCTGCTGTTGCCCAGCTTGGCTCATGCCCAAGGGGAATGGATTCGTCGCTTCGACGACGACCGCAACGGCTATGTCGAACCGGATGAAATTTCGGAACGTGGTCGCCGATACCTGGAAGAGATTGCGGTTCCCTACGGAATTAGTCTCTCACGCCCGAATTCGGTGGAAAAGCTAGAACAAGCGGCCCGCTTGCATGCCCAGCGACGAAATGGAAGTTCGTCGGCAACGGCTCGCACTTCTTCTGGCGACGAACCGACCATGAAAGGGTTTGGTATCGACCCCGACCAAAAGCTGATTCCTGCGTTCGGAATTGGCGAAGTGAAGTACGACTACATCCAGGCCGATGTCGACGAGGCCGAAGCGACCATGCGTCGGTGGGACCGAGATCGTGATGGCAAGCTTAATGCCGGAGAAATCGAACAGGCTAAATGGGACGGGGAAGATCCCAAAACATCCGACTTAAACAATGACCGAGAGCTAAGCATTGGCGAACTGACCCAACGTTATGCCCGCCGCCGCACGATCGCCCAGCGTGCCGTGATGAGTTTAGGTTCGATCGGCGATGCCGGATCGCGTGCCATCGACCAACGCAACGATTGGCGGGCCCTGAGCGGGGCAGGGGCGTCCAGCAACGGCGACCGAGGCAGCGACTCGCTGGCCAAAAGCATCGTCGAACGTTACGACTTCAATCGCAACGATCAGCTCGAACCGCAAGAAATGACGGCGGTCGGTATTTCGGTGGCCAAGGTCGACTACAACCGCGATGGAGCGGTCGATGCCCAAGAGCTCTCGCAGTACCTATTCAATACCATGGAACGTTCTGCCAACGCTCGCCAGGAAGCCATTCCAACTTGGTTCTTCGAGCGCGATAGTGACGGCGACCAGCAAGTTCTCATGTCGGAGTTTACTGACCAGTGGGATGAAACAGCGCTCAGCCAGTTTGCTTCGTACGACCACAACCAAGACGGGATCATCACCATCGAAGAGGTGCTGGCCTTAGATACCGTTGCCGGCGGGGCCTACGCAAACAATCAAGCCGAAGTCTTGTTGCCTCGTTCGACGATCGTCTCGGAAATCGAAGTCGGCGAAGATTACTTGATCGGCGATTTAAACGTCCAGCTATCGATCACGCACACGTATACCGAGCAGTTGGATGGCTATTTAATTGGCCCCAACGGGCAGCGCATTGAACTGTTCACAGGCGTGGGGGGAAGTGACGATCACTTCGACAAAACCATCTTCGACGACGACACCGGCGAGCGAATCACCCGCTCTCGAGCCCCTTTTCGTGGAACCTATCAGCCCGAGGCCCTTGAAAAACGTCAGCCCGGTTTGAACTACTTCCGTGGAAAGAACCTCAAGGGAACGTGGCAGTTGATGATTCGGGCCAGTCGAAGCGAACGTTCCGGCGTGCTGCATGGTTGGTCGCTGATCGTCAAACCCAGCCAAGAAGCAATCGACGATCCCAATGCTGCCCAAGAGCAACTTAAAGAGGCAGACGCTGCCGCAGCAGCCAACGCCCAGCAGCAACCTCCAGCGGACGCTCGCAACGACCAGCAACGGTCGGAAGAACGTCCTGCTCGCGATGGCTCTCCTCCTCGCGACTTCCGTCGTCGCTTCGGGGCACGCCCGTAAACTCTACGTACGCCACCTTTTTCAACAAGCACGCCACGAAACCGTGGAGTGCTGCGTTCGATTGGGTGTGCCGTTCGCGGTAAGTTTTTCGGAACAGCACGCCCGTCTAAGAAAATTCCACCTCATGTGTTCAATTTTTGTCGCATAGGCAACTTCAGATTGTTATCTTTGAGCTTTCGATTATTCCCCCCTCTAGCAAAGGGTTCTCCTCGTGAGCTCCTCTGACTTACTCCCAAAGATTCACACCCCACCCGATTTTGCTAAGGCGTCCGCGTCGTATCGTCGCCGCGTTTGGTTGGCACTGCTCGGTTTATTGACGTTTCTGGTGTTGTACGTCGGGATGGCGAGTTGGTTTACCTACACCACCTACCGCATGGTCTTAGGAGTAATCGCTGGCGGGCCTGGGGCAGTTCCGGCGTTCTTTACCGCGATTCCGTTTGCTTTTCTGGCGATCTTCCTGTGGAAGGCGTTGTTGTTCGTTCGTCACGGCGACGAAGACCCCGGTCGCGAGATCACGCCTGCCGATCAGCCAGAGTTGTTCGAGTTTCTTTATCAGCTGGCCGATCGAGTCGGCGCCCCCCGACCTCATCGCGTGTTTCTTTGCCCTGGCGTGAACGCGAGTGTGTTTTACGATCTATCGATTTTAAACCTCATCATTCCCTCGAAAAAGAATCTGACGATCGGCTTAGGCTTGGTGAACTCCTTGAACCGCACTGAGCTGACGGCGGTCTTGGCGCACGAGTTTGGTCACTTTGCGCAGCGCTCGATGGCCGTTGGTAGCTGGGTTTATGTGGGGGAACAAATCGCGGCGGCGATCATTGCCAAACGCGATTTTCTCGACCGAACGCTCGATTTCATTTCACGAATCGACCTGCGTCTGGCTTGGATTGGCTGGATCATGCGTTTGGTGGTGTGGTCGATTCGAGCCGTGATGGAGGCCGTCTTTCGCTGGGTGGTCCTGGCCCACCGAGCGCTCTCGCGCGAGATGGAATTCCAGGCCGATCTCGTCGCGGTTTCGGTCACCGGGAGCGATGCCCTGATCCATGCCCTTTATCGCCTGCAAGCGGCGGACGACGATTGGGGTAGAAGTTGCCAATTCGCGGCCACGCAAATCCAGAAAGGCCGCGCCGTCGAAGACTTATTCGCCGTGCAAACCCGTATTGGGGAACACCTGCGTCGAATTCTCGACGACCCTGCTCACCAAGGGTTGCCTTTGAATTACGAAACGCTAGGGGCGCAATCGCGCGTCTTCAGCGAGAAACTGGCCCAGCCGCCACAGATGTGGTCGACCCATCCCCCCAATACCGAACGGGAAGCCAACACCAAACGCACCTATCTTTCGGTCGATATCGATGAAGAATCGGCCTGGTCGTACTTTCGTGATCCGGCAGAGCTCCAAAAATCGGTCACGAAGTTCTTGATCGATAAGGTCGAGCTGAAAGAAGAGCCCACGTTGCTACCTACTGAGGAAGCCCTTCAGCTAGTCGATCAAGAGTTCTCGCGAGAGTCGTTTGCCCAAAACTACCGTGGCGCTTACTTGGGCCGTTCGGTTACGCTGGCCGTGGCGGAAGCCAACCAACTTTACGGCGATCACCCCACCGGCGAGGAAATCAAGCACGCATTAACCGAACTTTACCCAGAGCATCTGCAAGGCAAGCTGGCCGAGCTGCGCAGCTTGGAAGAAGAGATCAACTTGCTGGAAGGGGTTCAGCAGGGGCACTACGACGCGACCGGCAACGTGGTTCGTTATCGGGGTAATGTCGTTCGTCGGCAAAAATTGCCGCAGCTAATCACCGAGGTCAAACAGGAACGGGACCACTGTTTGGCCGAGATCGAACGACACGACGCGCATTGTCGTTCGGTACACGAAGCCGCTGCCCACGCGGTTGGAAACGGCTGGCCGCAATATCTGCGCAGCTTGACGATGCTGCTTCATTACGCCGACCATAGTCACGCCGACCTGGAAGATGCCCATGGTTTTCTGGCGAATGTCACCATGATGGCCACCGCCGCTGGGCAAGTCAGCGCGAAGAATCTCCGCAAGATCATCAACGCGGCCAACGAAGTTCAGGTGATTGCGGCGAAACTGGACTCCCAAGCCAGCACGGTTCGCTTACCGGCCCCGATTTTGGAACGTCTGGAAATCGAAGATTGGCGTGCCGCCTTTGAAAAATTCGATCTTCCTTCGGCCGACGAGCAGAACATTGGCAAATGGATGGAAGTCGTCGATAGCTGGATTTTGCCAATACAGTACCGTTTCGACGAACTGCGCGATGCCGTCTTGGAAGAACTGCTGCGAGCCGAACGCAAAGTAGCGAGCATCTACCTGGGAAAGCAGGAAACCGAGGTTGCCCCTGACTCGGCGACTGCTCCTCCACAGTATGAAACGCTTGTCCGGGGAACCCAGCGCGAGCGGCAGACGAAGCTCGATTGGTGGAGCCAGTTTATGCTGGCCAGCGGCACCGGTCCCAGCATTCTTCGTTTCATGGTCGCGGCCTCGTTGGTGGTCACGGTCATTGCCTTGGGAATTTTCGTCGGCACTGCAGACGTGACAATCTACAACGGTTTGAACACGCCGGTCGCAATCCAGATGAACAACCGCGAGCTGACCCTTGTCCCTCGGCAACATCATCGCCTAACCGTGGGAACATTCCAGACGCTTCACTTCACGACGAAAACGACCGATGGACGCGAGATCGAATCAATAAGCGAACGCCCCAGTGCAGCCTTCGGGCACTATGTTTACAACGTCGCTGGGGCTGCGCCGCTGATCGAGTGGGACGAAGTTTACGGCAACGCCACCCCCAAGCCGGCACGAATCGTCGGGGCTCCGCGTTGGGTCGAAACTTCAGCCCAGCATGTTTTCGAGAATCCTCCTAACCAGGTCAAAACGAAAAGCGAAGGGGCAACGCGGTCGGTGCTTAGCAATCCGCTGGAAGACTCCCCCTTCGAGATGCTCGCGGTCCTGGGCGAAAACGGTCCTCAGCGAGAGCAAGTCATAAGGGCTCATGCGCGGTTCGACTCGCCCGAGAGCCCATCCCTTTTCTTTTGGCTTTCCCAAGCCGAAACGCTGCCCGACTTTTCCGATATCCTGACGCAACGCCTCGCTGCCCATCCTAACGATGTCGCTGTGCTGCGGCTGCTGTACGATAAGGCGGAACCTGCCGAGCAGGTCAAGATAAAACAGCAGCAATTGAAACAAGCGGCCGAGCATCCTCAAGATCCCAACTGGCAGTACATCGCCGCCCGTTTAATGCCCCACGGGCCCGAGCAAGACGAACGATTTATCGCTCTGCTCGATCAATGGCCAGACAACCCTTGGCTAAACAATGCCGTAGCGTACATTTTCGCTCGACAAGGAAACTGGCAAAAGGCACTCAGCTATTACCAGGCTTGCCTTCAGAAACCTTGTGCCCTGCAAAGTGAGGCGGCTGTCGTAATGGCCCGCCTACGCCGCGCGGATGCGAACGGAGCCGAGGTGCAATATAACGACCTGACGTTCCATTCGAACAACCTGAAAATGATTCTCGAAATGGAGTCCGGCAACCGGTTCCAAGGCACTCCGATGTCGATGTTTCAGTTCCTCAGTAAGGGACAGCTCGAACAGGCCTATCAAGTAGGCGGCGGTGAAAATATGGAGCCGTTCATGCTTGATCTGTTCGCCGCCTCTAGCGGGGCGCCGCAGGCGGCCCAAGATAAAGCCCTGGCCCGGCCAGTCGCCGAAATTGAAGAAGGAAGAACGCTTCCTTACCTGGCTGCCCTGGCGGCGCGGAACGGCAAAGACCCAGAACCCTACCTGCAGCGGCTACAAGATTTGGCCGCGAAACCAGGCGAAAGCGACAACCTCGCCGACGTAATTCGCCAAGCGATCGCCGCAGGCAAGCCCAGCGACGACCTTGCCGAGCGGCTGCAAACACTCGATCCCATCGAACGTGGCATGGCCTTAGCCGCGATAGCAATGTTGTATCCCGACCAACTCGCCGAAAAGTGGAAGCAGCAAGCACGGGGGCTGTTGTTCGTGATGGAACGGCCTTACATCAAGTGATCGTTTCGTGTTACGCCAAGATCGGCTGAATCACTTCGCCATGCACGTCGGTCAGGCGAAAGTCGCGGCCTTGAAAACGGAACGTGAACTTTTCGTGATCGATGCCCAGCAAATGGAAGATCGTCGCTTGCAGGTCATGCACGTGAACTTTATCGACCACCGCGTTATGGCCGAATTCGTCCGATTCGCCATACGAGACGCCAGGCTTGATTCCCCCGCCAGCCATCCACAAGGTGAACGCGTACGGGTGATGGTCGCGTCCCCAGGTTTTCGTTTCGCTGATCGCGCCTTGCAAAAACGGTGTCCGACCAAACTCGCCCCCCCAAATCACCAGGGTATCGTCCAGTAGCCCGCGCTGTTCCAGGTCTTTCACCAGGGCGGCGCTGGGGGCGTCGGTGTCGGTACACTGAATCTTAAGCTGGGTGTTCAAGTTGCGGTGCTGGTCCCAACCGGCGTGCATCACTTGCACAAAGCGAACGCCCCGTTCAGCCAGGCGGCGGGCCATCAAGCAGTTGTAAGCATACGATCCCTTACGCTGCACGTCGGGGCCGTACATATCCAAGATGTGTTGCGGCTCTTGTGTGAAATCGGTTAGCTCTGGAACGGAAGCCTGCATCTTGTAGGCCATCTCGTACTGGGCCACCCGCGTGGCAATTTCGGGATCGCCCGTCTTCTCTTGCTCCATGGCATTCAGCCGAGAAAGGTCGTCCAGCAACCCTCGCCGCATCTCGCGGCTGATGCCGTTGGGGTTGGAAAGGTATAGCACCGGATCGCCAGAACCGCGGAACTTGACCCCTTGATACTTGCTCGGCAGAAATCCGCTGCCCCAATAGAAGTCGTAGAAAATCTGCCCGCACGAGGCTTCTTTGTCGCGGCTGGTCATCACCACGTACGAAGGCAACTCTTCTGTTTCGGCCCCCAAGCCGTACGTCAGCCAGGCTCCCATGCTGGGGCGGCCTGCCATCTCGGCCCCGGTCAGAAAAAAGGTAATCGCCGGGGCATGATTCACCTGCGTGGTGTGCATCGACTTTACAAAGCACAACTTGTCGACAATTCCCGCCGTGTGCGGTAAAAAGTCCTCGGCAATCCAAGCTCCAGATTTTCCCCGCTGGGCGAATTGCGTGATCGGAGCCAAGCAGGGACGCGCCGTCTGCCCCCCGGTCATGGTGCTGAAACGTGCCCCGCCCACGACTTCATCCGGAATTTGCACGCCGTGCATTTCCTGCAATTTCGGCTTGTAGTCGAACAAATCGGTGTGGGAAGGGGCCCCGTTTTGAAACAGGTAGATCACCCGCTTCGCCTTCGGAGCAAAGTGAGGCAAGACCGGCAAGCCTAACGAAGTCGCGCCGGTAGCTGCTGAGGCCTGGCCGCCACCCAGCAGCGAACCGAGCGCTAAGCTTCCCAGACCTACGCCGCATCGTCCTAACAACTGGCGGCGGGTCATTTGACGGGCATATTCGGCTTGTAGAGCAGATGCAGTTGGTCGTGTCATGGTCGACTCAGGGCCTCGTCCAGGTTCATCAAGGTATTACACAGCGCGGTCATCGTCGCCAACTTGACGAGATCAAGCGATTCGTCCCGGGGCGCTTCGCCAATGGAAAGCAACTGCTGGGCGTCTTCTTGGTGTGCGGCAAAGTCGGTTTGAAGCCGCTGGTACCGTTCTAACAAGATCGACAGCTCACGCTCGTCCGCTTCGCGTGAAGTGAGCGTGACAAAAACCTGTCGCAGTTGCTCGGCAGGCTCGTCGGCAGCGTGCATCACCTTGGTCGCCAAACCACGGGCCGCTTCGATGTAGGTGATATCGTTAAGGGTGGTTAACGCATGCAAGGGC
This sequence comes from Bremerella cremea, assembly GCF_003335505.1. NCBI lineage: Bacteria > Pseudomonadati > Planctomycetota > Planctomycetia > Pirellulales > Pirellulaceae > Bremerella > Bremerella cremea. The sequence goes on along the minus strand of NZ_QPEX01000010.1, from coordinate 71,821 downwards.
GTGTTCGTGATGGCCGTTTTCACGCTGCAAGTCTGCCGATTGGCGACGTCAAAAAACATTGTCGGGCCGACAATTCTGCGCCAGAAAACATACAAACTGCGGCGGTAAAGGGCTTCGCCGTTGTCGCGTTGGTACTTTTTCTTCCCGAAGGTCGCTTCCGCCCAAATGCCGTCGGGCTGGTACGGTTTGACCGACGGGCCTCCCATTTTCAGTGAAGCCAAACCACCGACGAATAACGCCTGATCGCGTAGCATCCAGGAAGGAAGCCGATGCCGCGTCTGGCGGGCCAGCCACCGATTCGCCGGGTCGGCCTCGCGCAGCGCATCGCTGGCCTGCGACGACTGCCGATAGGTCGCACTGGTCACAATCAAGCGGTGCATTTGCTTCACATCCCAGCCACTTTCCACAAACTCGACCGCGAGCCAGTCGAGCAGTTCGGGATGGGTGGGCAGTTTTCCCTGGGTGCCAAAGTCTTCCGGTGTTTCGACAATGCCATGCCCGAAGAACAACTGCCAATAGCGATTCACGGTAACCCGCGCGGTCAATGGATTCTCGGGGGAGACCAGCCACTTGGCCAAGGTCAGGCGATCGCGCGGGGCATCTGCCGGTAACGCAGGCAAAACACCAGGAACGCCCGCAGAGACCACCTCGCCCACGGGTTTGTTGTACAAGCCTTTTTCTAAAATGTGCGTCTCGCGCGGCTTGTCGAGCGTGTCCATGACCATCACCTTTAAGCTGCTTAGCGAGTCACGCAGCTTCTTCGCTTGCGACTCAAGCTTCGCAATCTTCCCTGCGACGATGGCGTACGGTTCTTCCGTGGTGGCTGCCTGGGGGTAATGCTTGGCGCGGAACTCGTGACGGAGTCGCGTTTTCTCAGACGGCGATTGCTGCTCGGGACGCTTCATCAAGGCGTTTTGAACATCCGTAGGAAGGACCACGTCGTTTTCGCCCGTACCCACCGCAAGTCGCATGCGCGCCAACGTGTGGGCGACGTGGTGCGACTCGCATCGCAGGACAAAACGGATTTCGGTGCCTCCTTCGAAACCAAACGGCTGATCGAGAAAGAAGAGGGCCGTATTGCTGTCTTTGCGATTGAAGCCTTCCATCGCCCAGCCACCTCCACCGCCGTTCACGCCATCGAACGCCTGTTCGACACCGAGCCCCGATTGGGCATGCTCGGCGGTCGCTTTCACGATTTTTACCTGTTGGAATTCCGCCGTGGGATTCGCTTCTGGCCGAATAAAGACTTCAAACTCACTGAGCACGGCGTTGCCGTTATCGGCGCGGCCGGTGCTGCCGGTCGGAGAGGAAACCTGATCGGGTAACACTTCCAGGCGAATCGCTTGATTGTTTAATCGCTGTGTTCGAGCAACGATCGTGTAAACGTCTTGCGCGGGTCGGGCTCCTTCCGCCCGGAGCGAACCATCTTCGAGCGTCGTCAACTTGGAAGGGCCACTTGTGTGGAATTCGACAATTGCCGGAAAGTCCCACGCGCGTTCGGTACGGGCTTGTTGTTCCCAAGCGGCCTGAGCGGCATCGGCTGCCTGATCTTCTTTTAGCAACACGCTCCGTAACGTGGCGAGTTCCTGAGAATAGGTGTCCAGTTTCTGTTGATTTTCTGGCGAAATATAGGCAACAAAGGGGGCGACTGCGCCTCCCTGAATACTCCCCGATTCCGAGGTTTGATTGAAGAAATCGTACAGCGCGTAATATTCGGTATGCGAGATCGGGTCGAACTTGTGGGTGTGGCAGCGACAACACGTATAGGTCAGCCCCAACCAGACGGTGGCGGTTGTTTCGGTGCGGTCGAAGACGTTCTCGACACGGGTTTCTTCCGGAATACGTCCACCTTCGCCGTTGTGCATGTGGTTACGGTTGAAGCCAGAGGCAATCATCTGGGCGTGCGTGGCGGCGGGAATTTGATCGCCAGCAAGCTGCTCGATGGTGAATTGATCGAACGGCATGTTGTTGTTCAACGCGTTGATTACCCAGTCACGCCAAGGCCACATGGTCCGTTCAGGGTCCCCCTGATAGCCATTGGTGTCGGCGTAACGAGCCGCATCGAGCCACGGCCAGGCCATGCGTTCTCCGTAGTGGGGAGATGCCAGCAGCCGATCGACTAACTGTTCGTAAGCAGTGGGGCTTTCATCTGCCAGAAACTGGTCGACTTCGGCTGGGGTAGGGGGGAGCCCGGTCAGGTCCAACGTGACGCGGCGGATCAATGTCCGCTTGTCGGCTTCCGCCGCCGGGGTGAGATTTTGTTGTTCGATCTGGGCCAACACAAACCGGTCGATCGGGTTGCGAACCCAGTCGGCTTGTTTCACGGGCGGAAGTTCAGGCCGCGTGGGAGGAACAAACGACCAGTGCCGCTGGAAGTCGGCTCCTTGGTCGATCCAGCGGCGGAGCAAATCGACTTCGTCGGCAGTCAGCGGCGGCTTGTGGGAAGAAGCCGGTGGCATCTGTAGCGACGCTTCCGTCGTGGCGACACGCTGAATCAGTTCACTCTCGGCCGAGTTGCCTGGCACAATCGGCAAGCTCCCTGAATCGGCCTCGGCGATCGCGCTTTCCCGCTGGTCGAGCCGAAACCCGGCCTCCCTGTGATCGTCGTCCGGGCCATGACAATGAAAGCAGCGGTCCGAAAGAATAGGCCGAATCTGGCGATTGAAATCGATGGGCTCGTCTGCTTGGCAAACGGCAGAAAAATACGCCATCCAAGGCAGCAGCAATAGCACAGCACGACGCCGCATGGTTTGCTCGGGGAAGGGGAGGGAGGAATTAGGTAGGCAAATGAAGAGTTGGCCAAGTCTGGCTTCTGTTATTCTAACCAATTCAAGCCAGATTTAGCCAATAAGTTAGCATTTTCCGTTGGATTTCAGCGGAGAAAACTCAAGCCAGCCGGTCGGGCTGGGGCAAACTGGGGCGGCACGACTATTAGGACAAAAAATGATGGCCAAGAACTGTTCGTTTCGGCCAGTTCTCATAAGCTAACAACCCATTGATGGGCCGTAAAAGCCGCTTAAATCCGTATTCTTAGCCACAAATCGATTTGGCACGCATTGTGCTTTATGGGAATCAACAGACACCGGGACCCCTTAAGCAGAGATGAATTTGCAGGGCCCCAAACCATTTGTCGGAGCCCCACTCTGACCCTGATATTTAGGAGCAATTTCCATGAAGAAGACACTGATTGCCATCATGTTGCTGTTCGCTATGGCTTCGACCGCTTCCCTGGCCCAGGCATCGACGTTTCATTTTGGTCGCTTGGCCTTCTTGAAACATCAATCCCCATCGTATTACCACCATCACCATTCCTCGCGGTGATACCGTTCGCTCCACTTCCCAACCTCGACGGCTCAAGAGTCCGGCTAGCCGCTAGCCTGGCTCTTGAGCCTCGGCGGTGTGTTCCAGCGAGATCTTGAGCGTTCGCAGTTTGGTTCTTAAAGTCGTGCGGCTAATACCGAGTCGCCGGGCAGCCGTTGTCAGGTTGCATTCTGTTTCTTGCAACACTTCGACGATAGCTTCGCGTTCGGCGCGGTTTACGACCTCGGCCAAAATGTTGTAAGAGTCGGCCTGTAAAAGTTTGCGAGCTAAGCGAGCATTCCCGTCACTTTCCTGCGGGGCGTGTTCGAGTACTTCTTCGCTCTGGTCGTCCTCGTTGCCTGGTGCCTCGCGAATGGAAGCGGGGAGAAACGCCGGAACCAATACAGGGCCGGTCGCTTCTAGCAGCGCGTGCTGAATCGCACTTTGCAACTCGCGCACATTGCCGGGCCAAGAATAACGGGACAACACCTCCATCGTCTCGGGCGCAACTGCCGTCATCGGTCGATCGAGCTGGGTGCCGTATTTCTTCAGAAAGTGATCGACCAGCAGCGGGATATCTTCAATCCGCTCGCGCAGCGGAGGCAGGTGAATCGTGTAGACGTTTAATCGATAGTAAAGGTCGCTCCGAAAACTTCCCTCGCGGATCGCCTCTTGCAGGTCGCGATTGGTCGCCGCGATGATGCGAGCATTGGTGCGGATGGTTTCATCGCCACCGACCCGCTCAAACGTTTGATCTTGCAGCACACGCAAGATCTTCGTCTGCATCAGAGGCGTCATGTCGCCGATTTCGTCGAGAAAGAGCGTGCCGTTGCTGGCCAGCTCGAACTTACCAATCTTGCGATGATCGGCCCCGGTGAACGCTCCCTTTTCGTGCCCGAACAGTTCGCTTTCGAGCAGTTGCTCAGGAATTGCGGCGCAGTTGATTGCCAGGAAACGTTGCTGCGAACGTTTGCTGTAATGGTAAATGGCCCGCGCTACGACTTCTTTGCCGGTACCACTTTCTCCCAAAATTAGGGCCGTCACATTTTGTCGAGCGACACGCCCAATCGAGCGATAAACCTCTTGCATGGCATCGCATTGGCCCACCAGCAAGTCGGTATCCATCTCGATCGGACCATCGCTGGCCAGCCGCGCCGGGGTACGCATCATGCGGCTGGTCTCGGCAGCCGAGTCAATCAGCACCGCCAATTGGTCGACATCGAGGGGCTTTAAAATGTAGTCGTATGCTCCGGAACGCATCGCCTCAATCGCGGTTGCGGCGGTGCCGTGCCCGGTCATCAAGATGATGGGGGTCCGACTATCGGCGGCGTTCAGCTTCTCGAATAAATCGAGCCCCGACATATCTGGCAAGCGGACATCCAATAGCACGACATCGGGCCGTTCATCAGGGAAGAGCGCGAGCGCCTCTTGGGCGGTTTTGGCGACGATAATCTGGTAGTCCGGCTGGGTAAATCCGAACAGAAAACAATCAAGGATAAGTTGTTCGTCGTCGACGACCAGAAGCTTGATCATGAAAGGCGGTCTCGTTGGCAAAGAAAGTGTGAATCGTGGTGCTATTATTGCCAACTTTTGATGAGAAGTCGATCTGTAACATGCCGTCTATTTTTACATCAAGTATCGGTTGGCGGATCATTACTGTTCCGACTGGCTAAGACTTGACCGGAACGTTGGGGGGGTGGGAAAGGTAGCTGCGTCTTAGGAATCTCGGCTTTTTTCCGCTTCGCTTTGTAGAAAATCTCGCAGCGGAGCCCAAACGAGTTCTTGATGGTATTTTGCTTCCAGTTCGCAAGCTTCGTTAATCGAAGCCAAGGCTCCCGGCAAGTCGCCAGCAACGTATTGTCTCGTCGCTCGATACGCCGCGTCTTCTGCCAGATAGGCATCCTTTTCGACTTGCTGGAGCCATGACTCCGCTTCCGCCCAATTCTGCGACTCTTGGCCAGCTGTCGCAGAAACGAGCAAATGCAATTGAACACTTCGCAAATTCGCCAAATTTAAGCGAGCAGGACCGAACTCTGTTTCCCAATCACAGCCTCGCCATCGATTTGCGGCAGCCGCATACAGGTTCGTCAATTGAATCGGAATTTCACAAAGGTATGTCAAAGTAGTTGCTCACCGACATGGTTCGTCCTTGGGGGCTTCTTGATTCCAGCCAAGTGTTATGCACCCCGTGTGCCAGTTCACGCCGTTTTCGGGGAAACCGCGAACAATTCCCCAAGAGGACGAAGCAAGCTACAATTCGAGCGATTAAAGAAGTCCGCGCCGGCAGCCTTCGAAATGGCAGGCAGATCGAATGAAGCTTGCCAGTGGGCCACCTCAATAATCTCTGCCGTCTCCACCTCAAAGTCGGCCAGAAACTATCTCTTAGACGACGCAGCGAGTAGACCAGCATGAATGTCTTTAACTCGACAACTTGGCTTAATGTGGCCATGTTTGTCGCCCTCGGAGTGGTGCTCTTCATGGGGGCGACCACCTACATCAATACCATCGAAGTCGAACGTGCCGCTGATTTCATCGTCGACGCCTATGCCATCCGCGAGGCAACCCGCGACGTGGTGAAGTCGGCCAACGAGATGGAAACTGGCCAACGCGGATTCTTATTGACCGGTGACGAAACCTTTCTCGAACCGTACCACGCCGCCGAAGATCGTGCCGATGCCGAAATCGAACACCTGAGGTACCTGGTAGAAGATCTTCCCGAGCAGCGAACCCGAGTTGAAAAGCTGCATACCCTGCTCGCCGATCTTGAAACGGAATTGAAAGGGGCAATCGAACTCAACCGCAAAAACGCTTCGCTGGAAAAGTCGCATCAGCATGAAAAAGAAATCATGGACGATATCCGTGAAGAAGTTCGTGCCGTTCTCGATTTCGAGGCGGCAGCAATCACCTGGCGGGAAAGGGAATCTCGGGCGCGGTTGGTGAACTCACAGAGTTTCCTTCTGCTGGGCAACGGCGTGGCTGTGGTGCTGCTGCTGACTAGTATGTTGGTTGCCAGGTCGCATCGTTTAAGCCGCGATCGAGCAGAAACGCAATTGCGAATCGATCAAGCGGAACTGGCCAGCGTGATCGATTCGGCCCGCGACGGCATCATTGCCGTCAATCATGACTTGACGATTCGCTTGATCAATCCTTCCGCCGCGAAAAGCATGGGGACCACTTCCGAGGAAGCGCAAGGACGCTCGTTTCTCGACTGGGTGCCTCCCAATCAAAGAGCGATTGTGGCAACCGGCATGCAAGAGTTCCTAAATCACAACGATTCCGCCCAGGCCGTCCAAGGGGGAAGTTGTGTTCGCAGCGATGGGACCGAGTTCCCCTATCAAGGGACCTTGGCCAAATCCTCGGCAGGGGGCGACAACTTCATGACGCTCATCTTCCGCGATCTCAGCGAGACCCGCGCGCGCGAAGAGAAAATCCGTGAGCAGCGCGAGATCCTTAATCAGGTTCGCGATACGATCATCGTGTGCGACATGCAAGATGTCATCACTTTCTGGAGCGCTGGGGCGGAGACTTCGTACGGGATTCCGCAAGAAGACGCGATCGGGCGAAAGTTCGACGAGGTGATGACCATTCGCCACGCCGAAGAGAACGATGTCTGGAAGATTGGACGTCAGGAACTTTTAGAGCGAGGTGTCTTCACCACCCAAATCGCCGAACGCAACCGCCAAGGGCAACAAGTCCAAGTCGAACATCGCCGCTCGCTCATTCGGGACGAAGGTGGTGCGCCCTTCGCCCAGTTGATTATCCAGTTCGACGTCACCGATCGCGTAGCCGAAGAAGAACGCCTGCGCCGCAGCCAACGCTTGCAAAGCATCGGGACCTTGGCCGGAGGCATTGCCCACGATTTAAACAACGTGCTGACCCCCATTATGATGTCGGCACGGCTGATTAAGCGGAGCAAAGATAATGTGGATCGCCTGGCCGAAACAATCGACGCCGCAGCCCAGCGCGGCAGTCAGATGATTCAAAAGCTGTTGGCATTTGCTGGCGGTCAGCACCCAGAACGCAAGCAGGTCAGCATTCACGATATCATTCAAGAAGCGGCAGGCATCTTAGAGCATACCTTGCCGAAATCGATTGAAGTTCAAGTCGCTTTAAACGACGACCTGGCCCTGGTAAGTGGCGATGCCACCGAACTTTCGCAGGTGCTGATGAACCTGGCGATTAACTCGCGCGATGCCATGCCCGATGGTGGGCGTTTAACGTTGGCTGCCGATAATTTTCCCGTTCGCAGCGAAACGATCTCTGGCGATCAAAGCCTTTCTCCGGGAGACTACGTCCGCGTGATGGTTACGGACACCGGCAGTGGGATTCCGCCGGTGATTCTCGATCGTATCTTCGACCCGTTTTTCACCACCAAAGAACAAGGCCGAGGAACAGGGCTTGGCTTGGCAACCACGTTGGGAATTGTCCGCAGCCACGGAGGAGACATTCAAGTCTTCAGCCGGGAAGGGGAGGGAACTACATTTCAGATCTTCCTGCCGGTCGCCGTCTCGCCGACCATTCCTGTCGAGATACCGACCGATGTGGACGTGCCGGAAGGGCATGGCGAATCGATCTTGATGGTCGACGACGAAGCGCTAATGTTGCAAACGGCGGAGATCATCCTGACCAACGCAAACTACGTGGTGACAACCGCCCCAAGCGGAACCGACGCGATCGAGCTTTGCCGCGCTGCCCAGCAGCCATTCGACTTGGTGGTGGTCGACATGATGATGCCTGGTATCAATGGACAAGAAACGGCCAAAGGGATTCGGGCGATCTTCCCTAAAATTCCCGTGATCGCCAGCAGTGGTCTGTGGCGACCAGAAAACGTCCCCCGCGAGGAACTGGAAATGGACCAGTTTCTCCCCAAACCGTATACCGACGAGCAACTACTACGCATCGTCCGAGAAACACTCGACCGAATTAAGCCCATCTAGCGGCGGCAAATCGGTGGCGATCCAGGCCCGGAATGTAAACTGGGATGGTCGTTCTTAATAAGAACGACTTTTTTTAGTAAATTGGTCTTGGTACGAAGGGAAATAACATTCTACGATTATGGATAGGCTGTTAAAGGAGTGTGGATGTCTATCTCCTTCGATGCGAACGGGCAAAGGCAGACATCCAAAGATCATTTCCACCGGATGTTGGTTTACTAGGCTTCACGTATGTTACGCTCGATTTTACTAATCGGCTGTTTGGCAGCGGCTACAACCGCTTCCGCTGCTGAGTTGGAATCGCTTGAAAAATACGCCGAGGAGCATCCAGAGTTTGCCTGGTCGATCAAGATCGAAGAGGCAAACCAGTCGGTATCGCTTTACGGCGAGCCCGGCCAAAACCATTTCCGCCGATTCTACCAGGCCGACTCCGCCAACCAGAAGAAACAAACCTGGACCCAATATGAAGGCTGGATCAAGACGTTCTACTCTGGCAACTTGCTCGTTTCTGGTTGGAAGACTGCCGCCGAGAACTTTTGCCAAGATATCTCCGCCGCAGACAAACGCAAAGAAGCCATCTATCATTTAAACATCCTTGGCCGGGTGATTGCCGCCGAATGGGCCAAAGACGCCAAGCACAGCCGAATCACCAGCACCGATGTCCAAAAATGGGCAACGGAACTCAATGCACTTCAGGGCAAAGGGCAAGATGCAAAGCGATTGGAAGCCCTCAAAAAACTAGCCCTCAAAGTCTCTTCCGCCCTGGGTGCCGACAAGCAAGTATCGCGTAACTAGGATTCCAACCGTCGATTGCCCGGCTAGGCTAACAATCTTCGACGAAGCGAAGATTCGCACGAGGGAACGAATTTTACTCGTATCTTTTGGATCAGGGTTCTGACGAGCGGGCTTATCCCTGTAAATGGCGGGCACGATCAAAAGCTTGGCCGCCCTTAATTTAAGGAACGGATGAGTTCTCGGGCAATTTGACCAAGCGGTCTTATCATAACAGCCCCTCCTGCCGCAATCGCTTCTTTCGGCATGCCAAACACGACGCAGGTCTCTTCGTTCTGGGCGATGGTGTGAGCACCATTGTCGCGCATCGCCAGCATCCCTTGTGCGCCATCTCTCCCCATGCCGGTCAAAATGGCAGCCGAAACGTGAGGTCCAAGATGATGGGCGCATGAATGGAACAAGACATCGACCGAAGGGCGAAACCCATTCACCAGAGGTTGATGGTTTAGTCTGACGTAATAGGCCGCGCCTTGCCGCACGACTTCCATGTGCTGATCTCCTGGCGCGAGAAGGACTCTTCCGCGAAGAATGCGATCTCCATCTTCCGCTTCCTTCACTCTCATGCGGCACAGACCATCCAGGCGTTTCGCGAAGGCAGTCGTAAAGCTCTTGGGCATGTGCTGCACAACCACCGTTCCCGGGGCGTCGCTAGGCAGTGCCGGCAAAAGCTGAGCTAATGCTTCTGTTCCCCCGGTGGAAGCGCCAATCGCGATAACTTTGTCGGTCGCCTCTTTGAGGCTGGAACTGCTCCTTAGTATGGGCGATTCCTCGACGTGAACCACTGGATTGCTTCTGCCACGCACTTTCGACGCTGCCGCTATCAGCACTTTATCGACGATCTCCTCACTGACCCGAGCCGTCCCATTGGCAATATCAATCGAGGGCTTTTCTACGAAATCAATCGCTCCCAGCTCCAATGCTTTCAAGGTGGTTTCCGCACCGCGCAGGGTCAAGGACGAAACCATCACCACCGGCATCGGTCGTCTGGCCATCAGTTTCGAAAGAAATGTGAGCCCATCCATCTTGGGCATTTCGACATCGAGTGTGAGGACATCGGGGTGGCACTCTTGAATTTTCTTCCAAGCAATCATGGGGTCAGCCGCCGTTCCGACGACTTCAATATTCGCTTGAGACCCGAGTATTTTCGTTAGCAGTTGGCGTATTAACGCCGAGTCGTCGACTACTAACACTTTGATTTTACGCATTTGCCTGCTCTTGGGTTAATCAAACAGGGTGACAGCGCCTGCTGCCTGGGCCGCCGTTTGTTTAGGCTCTCGTAGTGATTGCACTTCCTGCCGAATCATGTCGTTCATCTGGCGATTCGCCACCGGCTTAAGCAGCACTTTTCCTGTGGCGGTGAAGAAGCAGATCTTAACTCCTTGATTGCCACCAACGCGTTCCGCCACAAGTTCAATTCCTTCGTCGGCCAGAAACTGATGGACAAAGGCCACGTTCCGTGTTCCGACTTGGAACCCTTCGGCACGCAAATCGAGAACGTTTCCGCCGCCGAATACCTTCGCGCGAAATCGACGCCGATCACCACCGAGCGACATGATGTTGTTGATCAATAACTCCATCGCATGAATACCGTATGCGGCGCTTGTCGACGCACGTTTCGCCTGAGGGAGCATAAAGTGATTCATGCCACCAATTTTTGCTATCGGGTCATACAGACACGCTGCCACACACGAACCAAGCACAGTGGACACAATGGAAGGGTGATCGCTAGCAAACACTTCCCCAACAATGATTGATCTGTGTTGAATGTGATTATGCATCTACGGAACTTTCAATGGCTAAGGTCACCATTCAGCTAAGCTGAAATATGGTGTGACCTAACGATCGCAGGGGGCATGGCGTCCATTGGATACTCTCGGAATGTCCGAGCATTAAGAATCCACCTGGCTTTAAGTAGCGAATTAAATGCTCGACCACCTTCCGCTGCGTAGGTAGATCGAAGTAGATCATCACATTACGGCAGAAGATAACATCGAATTTCGTTTGAATGGGCCACGAGCTCTCGATGAGATTGATTTGTCGAAAGGTGATTAAATCGCGTAGCGTCCGCTTAGCGCGAACTTTACCCGATAGCGAGCCGGTACCGCGATCGAAATAACGATGCAATTGAGTTTTCTCGAGAACCAACAGTTCATCGGCCGGGTAGACGCCCTCGCTGGCTTTCGCGAGTACCCGCGTATCGATATCAGAAGCCAGAATTCGGATATCCCAGGATGGATCAAAAGCGGGGAAATCGCGCACGGTCAGCGCCAACGAATAAGGTTCGTGCCCGTTTGAGGAAGCGGCACACCAGATTCGCAGCTTGCGTGGTTCCCCTTTAAGGGAAAGGTTGACCGCCGCCGGAAAACAATGTTCGGTTAAAAAACGGAAGTGATGCGGCTCTCGCATGAAGTCCGTTTTATTGGTGGTGATGCAATTGATTAACTCTTGCATCTCGTCCCCTTCGCTTCCTTCTCGCATCACCAGCTTGAAGTACTCGGCAGGGTCGTCGATTCCGAGGGCACGTAATCGCTTGGAAAGCCGTGTCGACAGAAGGCAACGCTTCGATTCATTCAGCGAAATTCCGACCTTCTCGTAAATGAGTCTCTTAAAGTCTCCGAAACATCGGTCGGATAACAACTCAGTGGCCAGAGCCATAATGGAAATGCTCCTAAAGTAAAAGCCCGCGAGCGATCAGAGAACGCTCGCGGGCTGTCGACTATTCCGACAATACTTCTTTAAAACTCTTCAAATCCATCGTGGCCCATTCCGGCACCGACGAGATCCATTTCTTCTCGGCGAGGAACTGCCGACTTCACGACACCGTATTGCTTCTTAGCCGTACCATTCGACCGGCTTGTGTAAGACGGTTCGTGGGATGGCAAGTTGCGAGGCTTCGACTTAGGTGCCTGGTTGATGGTTTCTCGATTCAAGTTGAACTGAGAAACGACAACCTTCAATTGCTCGGCTTGCTCCGAGAGAGAGACAGCGGTTCCGCTCATCTCTTCCGTTTGAGAAGCATTCGACTGCGTGACCTGGTCCATTTGAGCAACTGCCTTGTTGATCTGTTCGATACCAGACGTTTGCTCGCGAGAAGCGGCAGCAATTTCTGCCACGATGTCGGTCACGCGCTTGACGCTCGTAACGATTTCTTCGAGCGTTTCGCCTGACTTGTTGACCAGATTCGATCCGACTTCAACTTTGTCGACCGAATCTTCGATCAACGTTTTAATCTCACGAGCAGCCGAGGCACTGCGTTGTGCCAGGTTGCGGACTTCGCCAGCCACCACCGCAAAGCCTCGACCTTGCTCACCCGCTCGAGCGGCTTCGACCGCAGCGTTGAGGGCCAGCAAGTTCGTTTGGAAGGCGATCTCATCGATTGTGGTAATGATGTCAGCAATCTTGCGCGAAGCTTGGTTGATTTCACCCATAGCGGTAACCGCATTGGCAACCACAGCCCCACCTTTTTCAGCCGTCTCACGCGAATTATTGGCCAACTGGTTTGCCTGATCGGCGTTGTCGGCATTTTGTCGCACGGTTGCGGTGATTTCTTCAAGACTCGAAGCGGTTTCTTCCAAGCTGGAAGCAGACTGCTGTGCACCCGAGCTAAGTTGTTCGGAAGCGGCAGCCAACTGCTGCGATGCGGAAGCGACCGACGCCGAAATATCATCGACTTCGACAATGGCTCGGGTAAACCAGCGGCTGATCCAAGTGGCAATACCAATTCCCAGCACCACGTTGATGCCGAGAATAATCAAGGTGACATTACGACCGGTTTGATAGGCAGAGATGGCCTGTTCAACTTCTTTGTCGGCCCCTTCCGCATTGAGGGTCACTTCTTTGCGGGCGAGGTCACGGAAGGTCTCCGATAACTCTCGAGAGCTCGTTTTGAGCACTTCTTCCGCTTCATCGTTCTTGTTCGCTTTGGAAAGGGGCATCCATTTATCGGTTTCCGCAAAATACCCGGCCATCGCTTGGCCCATTGATTCTAGCAATTCGGTCTCTTTTGCGCCCGACGTTGCTGCTTTTGCCGCTTGCAGTTTCTCTTCCATGTTGGCCTTTAAGTCGGCTAACATCTTTTCTGCTTCCGCCATCTCTTTGGGATCTTCGGAAGTGAGGTGGGTATATTCCCACGCACGATAGTTATTCAAGTCGCGATTGATTTCCGATGCGGCAATCACGCCTGGCAGCCAGCTTTTCGCAATTTGGTCAGCATTCTCATTGAGAGATGCCATCTTCCAGATTGCAACGCTTCCCATGACGAGCATCAACACCAACAGGAAAGAGAAGGAACAGAAGAGCTTTTTTCCAACACTCATACGATTAAACCAAGACATTGCAAATATTCCTGAGTTGGGCAGTTTGTAATTTCAAACAGAGATTTGTGAAATGGGTGAAATAATTGAGTTGGGTTAAGCCGCCGTGTCGACACCGGCAATAGCAGCCATGTTGACAAGCCGAGAGGTGTCCAACAGCATGACGATACGTTCATCAAGCTTGCCCATCCCGGTAATAAATGCGTTGTCGCCGCCGGTGGCCAAATCTGGCGGATCTGCAATGGCGTCGTGCGGAATGTTAAGAACATCGGACACCGTATCGACAATCAGGCCGACAACCCGGGTTCCGATGTTCACAACGATGATGCAAGTGAACTGGTCGTATTCTTTTTCCGTCATCGAAAAGCGGCAACGCAAATCGATAATCGGAACCACCGTTCCCCGTAGGTTCATCACGCCGCGAACATAGGCAGGTGCATTGGGAATAGGCGTGATCTTCGAGAAGCCTTTGATTTCCTGAACTTTCAGGATTTCGATACCATATTCTTCGCTCTGCAAGGTGAACGTGAGAAATTGGCCATTGTCTGCTTCGGACGTCATGCCGGCGCCCGCTCGTTCTTCATTCACTTGAAAGTCTCCAAAAACTACTGAAAAACATGTAAAGTGAGCTAGCCAGCCGTACAATGCCAGCCAGGTCAATAATCATCGCAACTCGGCCATCTCCGAGGATGGTCGCACCAGCAATTCCATTCACACGCCCATAGTTGGCTTCCAAGCTTTTCATGACGACCTGCAATTGACCAATCAGTTCGTCAACAACGAGTCCAAACTTCCTACCGTTGTATTCAACCACTATCACAAGCCCATCGCACGGATCGAAGCTACGTGCTGGCGCACCCAATAATTGGTGCACAAAGACAAGCGGTACCGTCTCGCCACGGACGTTGATGACATCGCGGCGATTGGGCATGTGAACGATTTGTTTCGAAGAAGGCCGAAGTGATTCGACGATGCTCAGCAGAGAGAGATATGCACAGCAATAAATGTATTAACATGCTAATAAGTGTAATTGAATGGAGCATTATTGATGCCTGCGCCGGTAATCCAGCATGGCAACAGACCAATTTGCCACGAATCCGAGGTTTCCGCTGGTCGCCCCTCTTGAATTGGCGCGCAGACCTCAACAGCAGGCTAAATAGCAACGAATTTCTTAACTTGCCGGCTAGTCTTCTCGGTTCCACGGGGCTATGGTCAATTTGCTCAGCAACTCCCGACCTTCCTTCATATAACTGCCTGATAAAACTCGAAGATCATTCATGGAACACTTGTTCGATCCTCGCCGTGGTGACCACGCGATCCGTCTTAGCGATTTGCGTACAAGCGGCAATGCGTGGGAACCATCTCGGACGAATTACTTCACCATCTATTTCATCCAATCCGGATCGGGGAGGTTCTGGGCAGATACGGCGTGTTTTGACTTTGGTCCTGATTCCACTTTATTTTTCGTGCCCTATCAGCACATTCGGCTTACTGCGGATTCGCCTGTTCAAGGAAAGATCATTCAGTTTCACGCTAACTTTCTGTGCGTTGAAACATTCCATGCGGAAGTTGGCTGCAGTGGTATCTTGTTCAATGATCCCTATGGGATTCCGCTGGTTCAACTGGATGAAGAAACCAAGGTCAAAGCCGTGCGTCTGATCGAGGAGCTTAGCACCGAACATGCCGAGCAAGAACTTGCGTTCAGTGAAGTGATGCTGGCCCACCTTAAAGTGTTGCTGGTTCTTGCAACGCGTCTTAAAGCTTCCACCACAGAAATTTGCGTTCCGGCCACGCACGATCCCAAACACCCGGTTCTAATCGAACTTCGGGAGTTAATCGAGGAAAACTACTGCACGCTGCATGCGCCTGCCGAGTACGCCAAGCTGCTTCATGTGACGCCAAAATCGCTAGGCAGAATTGTCCGCGAGAACCTTGGCACCACCCTTACTGAACTGATTCGGGCTCGTATCTTGACGCATGCCAAATGGCAATTACTGCATACACTGCGGCCCGTCAAAGAGATCGCGCGCGAAGTAGGTTATACCGACGAGCTTTATTTTAGCCGTCTGTTCAAGAAGGCGACTGGCTGTTCTCCCAAGTTCTTTCGCGAATTCGAGACCGAAATTCGCGGAGGGAGCAATTTGTCCATGCCTTCGTCCCCTTCATCCATTCTCGACGCAGGCGGTTCGGTCGATACTAGCTCTTCTACGAAAAAGAAATCGAAACCGACCGAGATCTGACGCTTCTCGGTCTTTCCGCCCAGAGGAGTATCGGTAGATGGTGAAGCTGTTTGAACTGGCCGCCCGCATGGACAAAGTGGGCGTAACGGTGACTCGGATCGGTTTAATCGTAGTGCTCCTCTGGATCGGCGGTCTCAAGGCGTTCCGATACGAAGCAGATGGAATTGTTCCCTTTGTGGCGAACAGTCCCTTCATGAGCTTCTTTTATGCCGACGGCGACAACTACAAGCCTCACATGAATCCCGAAGGGGTGCTCAATCCAGAAAACCGTGCCTGGCACGAAGCCAATTACACCTACGAATTCGCGTACGGCCTAGGAGCCGTGATTGTGCTTTACGGGCTGCTGATCTGTTTGCATCCTTGGCTCCCTCAAGCAGCCACGTTAGGGAGTTTTCTGGTATTCGTGATGTCGCTGGTGACGCTGTCGTTTCTCATCACCACCCCAGAGACATGGGTGCCCGACTTGGGAGATGCCCAGCATGGTTTTCCTTATCTGAGCGGCCGGGGCAGACTGGTCGTCAAAGATGCCATTATGATGGGCGCGGCTTTGGTCACCATGGCCGATTCGGCGAAGTCCTATCTCCGCAAACGCAAAGGTCTCAATCACCCCGACGTGGTTGCAACTTCCTAAAGAAGTGCGACGCCATATTACAGAAAGTGCAAATCAGACCCATGGGACGTTTCACCCAAAGTGTCTCTTGGTTTGGCGCTGGGGATTTGATTCGACTAGAATAGTGGCAACACCTCCCACTCAGGATCTTGCCATGCGAAGCGTTACTGCTCTTCTTTTTGTTGTCGGACTGCTTTATCCCCAGTTGGTCAGCGCGGCCGATAAGCCCAACATCGTGTTCATCCTGGCCGATGACATGGGCTATTCCGATCTCGGTTGTTATGGTGGCGATATCGAAACGCCCAACCTCGATCAACTGGCCGCCCAAGGTCTGCGTTTCACGCAGTTCTATAACACGGCCCGCTGCTGGCCTTCGCGGGCCGCGCTCATGACCGGTTATTACGCGCAGCAAGTCCATCGCGACGCGTTGCCTGGTTTAGGTGGGGGCGGCGGTGGTAAGCGGCAAGCGTGGGCGCGGTTGTTGCCTGACTTTCTGGCGCCGCATGGTTACCGTAATTATCACAGCGGCAAGTGGCACATCGATGGTAAGGTGCTACCAGCGGGCTTCGACCGTTCGCTTGATATGCGAAACCAAGGCAATTTCTTTTCGGCCCAAGGCAACGCAATAGACGATCAACCGATTCAGCCAGCCGCAGATGAATCGGACTATTACGCCACCACGGCTGTCGTCGATCACGCGATCGATTGCCTGCAGGAACATGCCGAAAAGTATGCCGAGCAACCGTTCTTTCATTACGTGGCGTTTATCGCTCCCCACTTTCCTTTGCATGCCAAGCCTGAAGATATTGCACGCTATCAAGACAACTACGTTGCCGGTTGGGACCAAATGCGGCAACAACGTTTTGCTCGGCAGCAAGAGCTGGGCCTAATGGAAACCGAACTTTCTGCGCTCGAACCCGATGTCGGGCCGCCCTACCATTTTCCGGAAGCATTGAAGAAGCTGGGGCCTGGCGAAATCAATCGCCCGCTTCCCTGGGAGGAGCTAACCGCCGAACAGCAGCGATTTCAAGCCACGAAAATGGCCATTCATGCCGCCATGGTCGACCGCATGGACCAAGAGATTGGCCGCCTGATCGCTCAATTGAAGGCGATGGACCAGTTGGACAACACAATTATCTTTTTCGCCTCCGATAACGGGGCCAGTGCTGAGATCATGGTGCGACATGGCGGGCACGACCCGACCGCCCCTCCGGGCAGCGCCGCGACGTACCTTTGCCTTGGTCCCGGCTTTTCGAGTGCCTGCAACACGCCGTTTCGCCGCCACAAAACCTGGGTGCATGAAGGAGGCATCAGCACACCGCTGATTGTCCATTGGCCCGCCGGAATCAAAGCCCACGGGCAACTGCGGCAAACCCCGGCCCACATGGTCGACATCGTGCCGACGATTCTCGATGTGTTAGATATCGAGAAACCAGCCGAGTGGAACGGCCAACCGATTCCGCCAGCCCCCGGGAAAAGCTTGTTGCCTGCGTTCGCGGAAGACAAAACCATCGAGCACGATTTGCTGTGGTGGCTGCACGAAGGGAACCGGGCAATCCGGATAGGAGATTGGAAACTCGTCGCCGCCAAGGGAGATGCGTGGGAACTATACGATCTGCGAACCGACCGCGCCGAGTCGCACGATCTGGCCCAGCAACATCCCCAGAAGGTGCAACAGATGGCAGCGGCCTGGAATCGGCAGCTAGCCGACACGCAAGAGCTGGCAGCGAAAACCGCTCCGCAAAAATCTTCCCCCAAACCGAAGCGAAAGCAGTAGACAACCCAAGCAGATGAAGAACGCGGGAAGTCGTCCCCCGGCCTTTTCGGCAATTGACAATTCAGGTTCGTGAAACTAGCTTTAATATTCACCTACCCCAAAGTCATGCGACCCTTCCCTCGGTTCGTTCTTGCTAGGATTCCTGGTACGCGTGTTTTTCTTGCTGAGTAGTTCGTCTCTCCCCTTGCTGGCATTGCGTTGCTTCGTAATGTTCGCGGTGTGGACTGGGCCGATTCCTTATTTGCACTGCCATGGTGCGTTGGATTCGGTTACAGGGACAGGCTACGTCCAGTTGGCTAAACATCTTTCCCGGCATCACAAGTGCGATTCCAGTTGCATTGCTAAGAGCTACAGTTGGCACTTTCATTTAGCCGTGCCAACCGGGGAAGAAGAAGGAACCATTCCTCCTTCGCAATGCCTCTCTGCCGATGGCATGACCACCAATCAATCGAGCGATTGGGACGACTGTCAACTCGCCGCTTCGCTGGCCCACCCCTTCTTGCAAGACAAGGGGATGTGCGTTGCGCCCGTGGCGGACTCGGTTTTTCTAAGCCGTGGTTTCTACGACTCTTACGCGCGGACTCTGCCGCTGCCAATGCGTTTTTCGGTCGTTCGCTGCTAACGACACAATTACGCAAACTTCTTTCCTGACGCTGCGCTGTCGACCGCCGAATTCAAACCGGTTCGTCCTGTCAGTCTGCTGCTTTCGTTCTAGCCATTTGTGTGATCCTACGGAGATACGGGATGACAACCCATTCCTTGAAACAGTCTCAAACGAACGTAATCTTGGGCATCGCCGCGTTGGTCCTGTGCGGTATTGCCGCATGGTGGATGATGTCCTCCTCCTCCCATCACACCGAAGCCGTTGGCCCTGCTGCGACCGACAAATCGGAAGCAGCTTCTGCTCCGGCAGACAGTAGCGAAGGCTCGCAGAACATCGAGTTCCCCCCAGATCGCTGGGAAACCGCTTCCATTGAAGTCGCCCCAGCCGAGGTCTTGCCGTTTCGGCAGATCTTCGAGTTGACTGGCAAAGTCGAGATCAACGACGACCGCCGGGCTCATATCTATCCGATCGTTGATGGTGTCGCTGAAGAGGTGAACATTCATCTGGGCGACCGGGTGAAGAAGGGGGATGTCCTGGCGATTGTGCAAAGCAAAGAAGCGGGTCAGGCCAAGCTGAAGTTGTTCCAAGACCGCCTCGAACGCGACTTTGTCACGACCCGCGATGGGTGGACGCAAGAGATCGTGACCAACACGCGCAACTTGATCGAATTGATTCGCAACGATGCCCCGCTGGAAGAGATCAAGCAGCAGCTTCAAGGCAAACCAATTGGCGAGTACCGCGATAAGTTGCTCTCGGCTTACATCAACAAGTACACGCTCGAAAAAACGGTCGAACGCCTGTCGCCGCTCACGCAAGACGGTGCGATCTCGGGCAAGCAAATGATAGAAGCCAAAGCCCAACTCGATGCCGCGCGGTTCACGCTTCAGTCTTTGTTAGAGCAAATTCAGCACGAAACGGTGCAAGAATCGCTCCGCTCGACCCACTCGGTCAAAGAGCTTGATACCCGAGTTTCGGTCGACGAAGCGGCTTTAAAAATCTTGGGGCTGAATGACGAAGACCTGAAAAACGTCGAGCCTGCCAGCCAAGGCGAAGCGGTCTCGCATGTCCCTGTTTTGGCGCCGTTCGATGGAACCGTTATCTCCAAGGATGTCGTCTTGATGGAACGAGTCGGCCCCGACACACAAATCGTCAGCCTGGCCGATCTTTCCACCGTGTGGGTGACTGCCGACATCTACGAAGATCACATGCCGCTGCTCAACGAACTCGACGGCCGCACCATTCAGCTTCGTAGCAGCGTGTGGCCCGATCAAAAATTCGAGGCCAAGGTCTTCTATACCGGCGATATCGTCGACCAGTCCACACGGACGATCTCGCTCCGAGCGATTGCCGACAACTCGAAACGGATGCTCAAGCCTGGCATGTTCATCAACGTGTTGTTGGAAATGGGAGAAGAAAACGAGCAAACCTTGCAAGTCCCCCTAACCGCCATCCAAGAGCACGAAGGCCGGACGTTTGTCTTTGTGTACCTCGGCGATGGCCAGTTTGCCATCCGCGATGTCACACGGGGGCGTCAAAATGCGCAAAACGTCGAGATTTTAAGTGGTTTGAAACCAGGTGAGGAAGTGGTTGTTAACGGCGGCTTTGCCTTGAAATCGCGCATGCTGGCCAGCTTGCTGGAAGAGTAATTTACCTCGCGCACCCTCCTTGTCGCTTGCATCAACGGATCGATCTCACCTCAGGGTAATCTCGTGGTTCAACACATCATTGAATGGTCCCTCAACAATCGTTTTATCGTCATGTTGCTGGCCGTCGTATTGCTGGGGGCTGGTGCCGTTTCGGTGACCACGCTGCCGCTCGACGCCGTGCCAGACTTAACGAACGTTCAAGTCCAGGTTCTCACCACGTCTCCTTCGTTGGGGCCGGTCGAAGTCGAGCAGTTCATTACCTTCCCGGTCGAAAACGCCCTGAGTGGTCTGCCGAATGTTGACGAAATCCGTTCGATTAGCCGTTTTGGTTTGTCGGCGGTGACGGTCGCCTTCAAAGATGGCACCGACATCTATTGGGCCCGGAACTTGGTGACCGAACGCCTGCAACAAGCTCGGGAAAGCATCCCGCCAGGCATGGGCGATCCTCAGCTTGGCCCTATTGCCACCGGGATGAGCGAGATCTACCAGTTCGAGGTGAAAAGCGACGAGGGGTACGATTACAGCTTGATGGATCTTCGGACGATTCTCGACTGGCAAATCGCCTTCCAACTTCGCAGCGTCCCCGGTGTGATCGAAGTCAACACGTTTGGTGGCGAGCTGAAAACGTACGAAGTGCAAGTCGATCCCAACAAACTGCTGAACTTCAAGATCTCGCTCAATCACATCTTCGAGGCCCTGCAAGAGAACAACGCCAACGCCGGTGGTGGTTACATCACCCACGGCGCCGAGCAACGCCTGATTCGTGGCGAAGGTTTGATTCAAAATCTGGACGACATCCGCAATATCGTGCTCGATAGCCGCATGGACGGCACGCCGATTCGCATTTCCGATATCGCCGAAGTCCGCTTTGCTCCGATGCTACGTCAAGGCGCGGTGACACGCGACGGCAATCGCGAGGCGGTGACTGGCATGGTGATGATGCTGATGGGAGGCAACTCGCGTCAGGTGGTTGAAGATGTGAAGCACAAGATTGAAGAGATCGAAAAGACCCTCCCCGCAGGGGTTCATATCGATACCTTCTACGACCGGACCGAATTGGTCGAGAAAACGATTCACACCATTGCCGAAAATATCGGCGTGGGGGTGATCCTGGTGATCATCATGCTCTTCCTTTTGCTGGGGGACATCCGGGCTGGTTTAATTGTCTCTGCCGCGATTCCTCTCTCGGCCATGTGCGCTTTGATTGCGATGAAGATGGCTGGCGTTTCGGCGAACCTGATGAGCTTAGGGGCGGTCGACTTTGGGGTGATTGTCGACGGGGCGGTCGTGATGATCGAAAACGCCGTCCGCAGTGCCAGCCACTACAAACGAACCCACGGCAATGCTGGCATCGTCCCGAAAGAAGTCTTCAAGGAATCGGCCAAAGAGGTCGGAACCCCCATTTTGTTCGCCGGAGTCATCGTGATCATCGTGTTCCTGCCGATCCTCAGCCTGCAAGGGGTCGAAGGCAAGATGTTCCGCCCGATGGCGTTCACGTTTATGTCGGCCCTGACTGGGGCGTTGATCCTAAGTGTCACGGT
Source organism: Bremerella cremea (assembly GCF_003335505.1). Taxonomy (NCBI): domain Bacteria; kingdom Pseudomonadati; phylum Planctomycetota; class Planctomycetia; order Pirellulales; family Pirellulaceae; genus Bremerella; species Bremerella cremea. Next base: position 50,064 of record NZ_QPEX01000010.1, on the reverse strand, counting down.
GATGCCGGTCATGGCCTCGCTGTTTCTGGCCCGGCGAATTAGTGCTGGCGATACCTTCCTGGTTCGCAAGCTGAAGCATTGGTACGAACCGATGCTGAACTATTCGATGCGTCGCCCCGCGATCATGCTCGGCACCGCGTTCGCCATCTTTGCCGTCAGCGTCCTGGTGGCCGCGCGGTTTGGTGTCGAGTTCGTGCCGAAGCTCGACGAAGGGGACATCGCGATTCAAGCGGTCCGTTTGCCGAGCGTTTCGCTCGAAACATCGCTCGAAATGACCAAGGCGATGGAGCGCACCTTGCTGAAGTTCCCCCAAGTCGAAACGGTCATCTCGAAAACAGGTCGCCCCGAAATCGCCAACGACCCGATGGGCGTTCATCAAACCGATATCCTGGTCCGGATGAAGTCGCCCGACGAATGGCCTGAGAAAATCGACAAGACCGAACTCGTTGAGCAAATGCAAGCGGCACTCGAAAAAGAGGTGCCGAGCAATTCTTACGGGTTCACCCAACCAATTGAACTTCGCGTGCAGGAACTCGTTGCCGGGGTGCGATCCGATATCGGCATCAGCATTTATGGTGACGACCTCGATGTCTTGAAAGAGCAGGGGGATCGCGTGGTGCGAGCGTTGAACCAAGTGGAAGGCGCCGCCGACGTGCAAGCCCAGCAAGTGGCTGGTCTGCCTTACTTGCGCGTCAAAATTCGCCGCGACGCGATCGGACGTTATGGAATCAATGCGTCCGACATCCTCAGCGCCATTCAAGTGGTGGGTGGGCATCCGGTTGGGGAAGTCTTTGAAGGGCAACGACGTTTCCCCCTGCAAGTCCGTCTCGCCCCAAAATCTCGGGAAGACGTCGAAACGCTCAAGCAGATCAAGATCGAGGATCCCCAAGGTCGCCAGATTCCGATCTCGCAATTGGCCGACATCGTCATCGAGGAAGGCCCTTCCGAAATCAGTCGCCACGCAATTCGTCGTCGTTTGCTGGTTCAGTGCAACGTCCGCGGGCGAGACTTAGCTGGCTTCGTGGCCGATGCTCAAGCGACCATCGATCGCGAAGTGAAACTCCCGCCTGGTTACACGCTGACTTGGGGGGGCCAGTTTCAAAACTTGGAACAAGCCTCGCAGCGGCTAATGATCGCCGTGCCGGTGGCGCTGTTCCTGATTTTCTCGCTGCTGTACATCACCTTCAGTTCGGTCAAATTGACACTGCTGATCTACTTGAACGTCCCCATCGCCGCAACCGGCGGGATCTTTGCTTTATGGATGCGGGGGATGCCGTTCTCGATTTCGGCTGGGGTGGGCTTCATTGCCTTGTTTGGTATCGCCGTGATGAACGGGGTGGTGCTGATTGAACACATCCGTCACTTGCGTCATTCCGGCAAAGACCAAACCACCTCGGTCGTGCAAGGGGCGATCGACCGTTTGCGACCGGTGCTCATGACCGCCACCTGTGGTGCGCTCGGCTTTGTTCCGATGGCCATCTCGGGCAGTGCCGGGGCCGAAGTGCAGCGGCCCCTGGCGACCGTGGTGATCGGGGGGCTAGTGACCTGTACGATCTTGACGCTGCTGGTATTGCCAGCCATTTATCGCTGGTTCGAGCCTGTCGAAAACACCAGCCCCGCGCAATAAAGTCGTGCGATCCGAAATATCAGCATTTTTTCTGGCAGCAACTATCAAGGAGACCAACGGACAACCCGATATTGGCTATAAGAGCCGAAAGGTGTTAGCATGGCCCATGATGCGCCTTGCCGACATGCTGGCAGAACATTCGTTTAGGGAAATGCCCCAGGACGAATTTCTCCTGTAGAGCCGCGTCAAATCCCCATTTGGGGGTGTGCGACAAAAAATGTGTCCTATTTGCCTGGCGGTTCTCGCTAGGAATAATAGATCACCAACTTATAGCGATTTTGAAGGGTTTCGGACGTGACCTCTGCCACAACCATTTTGACCATGCTTGCGATGCTTTGGCACGCCATGGCCGGTTGTTGCGCTCATCACGTCCACGAAGGCGTTGCCCACCAGCACGAACATGTTGCCACTTGCGGACACGGACACACCCATTTCGTGCCCAGTGCTTGTGGACATCAGCACGCACATCCTAAGAGCGGCTCGCCCGAGCAGCACGAACATCAGCACGATGTCTGTGAAAGTTCGAATTGTGTCTTTTCGCTCCCAGATGGTGGTGCCGAATCGCTCGGCCTGAGCAAGGCCATCGGCTGCCAGCCTTACTTCGATACCGGTTGCCTGGTCTTTTCTGCCAGCACGCCAGATTGGTTTGCTCTTTCCCACCCCCATCTGCCCGACCGGTGTCCGCTCGGCAAAACGCGGGTACACCTGCAAGTTCAGGTTCTTCTCATTTAAGCGTCGTCTCTTGGAAGACCGGTTTGCGCTGGTTTTTGCTATCCCTCGACCGCTGATATCGCCCATCGATTCCAGTGGTTCTTGATTGCACGTTACCCTCTGACGCACGCTTACAGCTTGCCCCTTTCGCTTTCAAAGAAGGAGGCCGAGAGAACTATGAACACGCACAGCATCCCCTCGTGGGTTTGGAGTATTTTAACGGTCGCCGCACTGAGCATCGTGGCCCTTGTCACGTCCTCGTTGTGGTTGCCCACCGTACGAGAACTCGTCGCCCAACCGAGCGATCCCCAGCACAATGCGGAAACCACCGACCCGCACGCTGGGCACGACCATGCCCACGCTGGCCACGCCGAGACGACCTCGGTCAAGTTAAGTGCTAACGGGCTGAAAAACATCAACTACCAACCCCTCACCGTCGAGCTATCGTCTTACACCCGCAACATCACCGTTCCGGCGATGATCGTGGAACGCCCCGGGCGGACGCAGCTGAATATCTCGGCGCCGTTGACCGGTGTGATCACCAAGATCTACCCGGTGGAAGGGGCGTCGATCGAATCGGGCAGCCCGATGTTCGAGATTCGCCTGACCCACGAGGAACTTGTCACCGCCCAGAGTGATTTGATTCGTACGGCGGAAAACTTAGACGTGATCAATCGCGAACTGGCGCGCCTAACGGGCTTGCCCGAAGGGGTCGTCGCCGGAAATCGAATTCTCGAACAGCAGTACGAAAAGCAGCGGCTCGACGCCTCGCTACGTGCCGAACGGCAATCGCTGTTGCTGCATGGCCTGAACGAGAAACAAGTTGCCAATATTCTCGAAAACAAGCAACTGCTCGATACCCTCACCGTCCATGCTCCGAACCATTTAGAGGGAAGCGAAAGCTGCTCGGAAGCCCACAGCTTTCACGTGCAGAAGATGGTTGCGCGGGTTGGCCAGCAAGTTCAAGCTGGCGAACTACTGGGGGTGATCGCCGACCACTGCGAACTATACATCGAAGGACGAGCCTTCGAAGACGACGCTGTCCGTCTACGCGAAGTTGCCGCCCAGCAGTTGCCGATTTCTGCTTCGTTGTTGACCGCAGGCAAACTCACCGACGAAATCACCGGCCTGCATCTGATGTACCTGGCCGACCACGTGGACCCACAAACGCGGGCCTTTCGGTTCTTTGTCGCCTTACCTAACGAAGTCGTAACCGAACGAACCACAAACGATGGCCAACACTTTGTGGAATGGAGGTTCAAGCCAGGGCAACGGATGGAACTGCACATTCCCGTGGAAACATGGGAAGACGAAATCGTGCTGCCGGTGGAAGCGGTTGTGGATGAAGGGGCCGAGAAGTATGTCTACCAGCAAAACGGCGACCACTTCGATCAGGTACCGGTGAACGTGAAGTATCGCGATCAAACGAATGTGGTGATCGCGAACAACGGCGCGTTATTTCCGGGCGATGTGGTCGCCGCGCGAGGCGCGTACGAAATGCATTTGACTTTGAAGAATCAAGCTGGCGGGGGCGTCGACCCACACGCAGGACACAATCACTAGTGCTTCCAAGATACACGTCGCACTAGTCCTGATCCCTACCATTCGCCACCGCTTCGGAGTCATCCCTATGCTTAACGCCATCATTCGATTTTCGCTGCAAAATCGCATGCTTGTCATCGCGATGGCCGTGTTCCTGCTGCTGTACGGCGGTTGGCAAACGGTTCAATTGCCGATCGACGTCTTCCCCAACCTCAACCGCCCGCGGGTCGTCATTATGACCGAAGCCCCCGGGATGGCGCCTGAGGAAGTCGAAACGCTGATTACTTTCCCCCTGGAAACCGTCCTCAACGGAGCCACCGGCGTGCAAGATGTTCGCACGCAATCAGGCGTGGGCCTGTCGGTCATTTATGTTGAGTTCGACTGGGGAACCGATATCTATAACGACCGCCAAGTCGTTGCCGAACGCCTGGCCTTGGCGACCGATCGCCTGCCAGCAGGAGCCAGCCCGCAACTGATGCCCATCTCGTCGATCATGGGACAAATCATGATTATGGGCATGGTCAGCGAAGGAGGGAAAACGCCTCCGATGGAACTTCGCACGATGGCCGACTGGGTTGTGCGACAACGTTTGCTGACCATTCCTGGCGTTTCGCAAGTGATTGTGATGGGAGGCCAGCGAAAGCAATTTCAAGTGCTGGTCGATCCCAACAACTTGCTGCGTTACGGCATTACGCTCGACGAAGTCAAACGCGCCCTCAGCGAAAGCAACCAGAACACGGCTGGGGGTTACCTCGACGAACAAGGCCCCTCGGAACTGCTCGTTCGTTCGCTGGGGCGGGTGACCAGCATTGAGGAGTTGGAAGGAATTGTCGTCGCCCACCGCGATGGTCGTTCTATCCTTCTCTCGCAGGTTGCCGAGGTGGTCGCAGGGCCGCAGGTAAAGCGAGGCGATAGCTCCGCGTTCGCGCGAAACGAAGCCGGAGAGTTTATCGGTGGGTCGTCGGTCGTATTGACCATCCTCAAGCAGCCCAATGCCGATACCCGCTTGGTGACAGAAAAAGTGATGGCCGCCCTGGAAGAAATGCAGCCATCCCTGCCCGCCGATGTCAAAATGCTGCCAGAGCTGTACCAGCAGAAGACATTCATCGACCTGGCCATCGAAAACGTGGTCGAGGCCCTCCGCGACGGCGGTATTTTGGTTGTGGTGATCTTGTTTCTGTTTTTAATGAACTTGCGGACCACCTTCATCACGCTGACGGCGATTCCACTTTCGCTTGTGATGACTGCGTTGGTCTTCGCGATGTTTGGGCTTTCGATCAACACCATGACGCTTGGCGGTCTGGCGGTTGCGATTGGTGAATTGGTCGACGACGCAATTGTCGATGTCGAGAACATCTTCCGCCGCCTCCGCGAAAACCGCCACGCAGCCAACCCGAAGAATCCGCTGCTGGTCGTGTTTCAAGCCAGTTGCGAGGTACGAAACTCGATTGTCTACGGCACCTTGATCGTGGTGATCGTGTTCGTTCCCTTGTTCGCACTTTCTGGCATGGAAGGACGCTTGTTCGCACCGCTGGGAATTGCCTATATCGTCTCGCTGATTTCGTCTCTGTTTGTCTCGTTGACGGTAACACCGGTGCTCAGTTACTGGTTACTCGGCAACGCGAAACTAGGGCACGGCGACAAAGACGGCATCATCCTGCGTGTGCTGAAAAGCATTGCCGACAAGGTGATGACGTTTAGTTTGAAGCTGGCCTATCCAATCTTAACCTTGGCCGCGGTTTGTGTGCTGGTCGCAGGCTGGGGGCTGTGGCGCTTGGAAAGTGACTTCCTCCCGCCGTTTAACGAAGGAGCGGTGCAGATCAACGTCGTGTTGCCGCCAGGGACTTCGTTGGCCAAGACGAATGAAGTTGCCCAACGCGTGGAACGTCGCCTCCAAGAGATCGACGACATTCAGGCCTTCGTCCGCAAAACCGGCCGGGCCGAGCTCGACGAACATGCCGAAGGGGTCAACGTCAGCGAGTTCATCGCTACCATCAATCCCCATACCGAGCGTTCTCGAGAAGAGGTTATCGAGGAAATTAGCGAAGCGTTGGCCGACATTCCTGGCATTGTCACTGCCGTCGAACAGCCGCTGGCGCATTTGATTTCGCACATGCTTTCCGGCGTGAAAGCTCAAGTAGCAATCAAGCTGTACGGCGACGACCTCGACGTGCTGCGGCGCGAAGCCAAGCAGATGGAAGCTGCCATCGCCGGGGTGGAAGGGGTTCGCGATTTACAAGTCGAACAGCAAGTCAACATCCCGCAACTACGGATCGAAGCCGACGGCTACAGCCTGCAGCGTTACGGGTTGCGGCGGCAAGATATCAACGAGTTCATCGAAACGGCCATGCAAGGGGAGGTCGTTTCCCAGGTACTCGATGGCCAGCGCACGTTTGATTTGCTCGTTCGCCTTGATGAACAGTTTCGTGAAGATCTCGATTCGGTGAAACGCCTGACGATCGAACTGCCCGACGGCGGTACCGCCAAGCTCGAGGACGTGGCCCGCGTCTATGAGGCCAGCGGCCCGAATACGATCAATCGAGAACAGGTTCGCCGCCGGATCATCGTGCAGTGCAACGTAAGCGGACGGGGGCTGGTCGACGTGGTCGGAGACATTCGTCAACGGCTTCAGCCTATCGAAGCCAGCCTGCCGACCGGTTACTTCACCGAATACAGCGGCCAGTTCGAGAGCCAGCAATCGGCATCGCGGATGATCCTGATTCTGTTTGCGATCTCGATGGCAGGGATGTTTTTGGTGCTGTACAAGATGTTCGGTTCGGTCAACCTTTCACTGCAAGTGATGATCGCCCTGCCGATGGCTTTCATTGGCTCGGTCGCCGCGTTGTATCTCACGCAGCAAACGCTTACCGTGGCCAGTATGGTCGGGTTCATCTCGCTCTGCGGGATTGCTTCGCGCAATGGAATTTTGCTGATTAACCATTACTTGCACCTGGTGAAGTACGAAGGGGAAACCTGGTCGCAAGCGATGATTATTCGGGCGGGCAAAGACCGTTTAGCCCCAGTCTTGATGACCGCTTTGACCTCGGGCATTGGCCTGGTTCCGCTGGCCATGGCTGCCGGAGAACCAGGAAAAGAAATCCTTTACCCGGTGGCAACCGTCATCATTGGTGGGCTGATTACCAGTACGCTGCTCGAGTTCCTCGTGCGGCCAGCATTGTTCTGGACGATCGGAACCGGCGCCGGGCGTCAGGTGGTTGAACGGCAAGACCGTCAAATCGAACTCGTCGAAGAAGCGGAAGCTCACTCGGCGGATGGCTTGTCCCCGGCAGCCAACTAGAAACAACCATTTTCGTTACGCGAGATCGCTCGGAGTCGTCGATCTCGCTCACTCGTAAGGCTCATACCAAGTATCCTACGCAAAGGAATTCGAAATCATGCGACAAATTACCTTGCTCTCGCACCTGCTTTTGGCGGGCGTTGTTACGATTGGCCTGACCGGCTGTGGCGGTTCCCCCTCGAAAACCGACGATCACGACGTCAGCGAAGAAGGGCACGATCACGCGTCGGAAGGCCCCCACCATGGCACGCTGATCGAGCTGGGCGAAGAAGAGTACCACGCCGAACTCGTACACGACGACGAGGCCGGAACGGTCACTATTTACCTGTTAGACGCAGCCGGGAAAGAGCCGGTGGCCATTGAAGCCGAAGAGTTGACGCTCAACGTCAAAGCTGGCGACGAAGCGGCCCAATTCAAGCTTGCTGCCGCTGATGCCGCCGATGGCAAAGCCGCGAAGTTCACCTCCAGCGAAACGGACTTGGCCGAAGCGTTTGACGAAGATGGAGCCGAAACCGTGTTGGTTGTCACCATCGCAGGCAAACAGTTCCGTGGAAATGTCAAGCATGATCATGATCACGACCATGATCACGGACACGACCACTAAGCACTATTGAGGCCTGGCACGAATCGGGGGCTTCTATGGGGCGCCCCTGTTAGCTTGGCGGCGTTGTCGTCGTTAGAAACTGGGCGAAAGCCCCAACCGAAACCGGCGTCTATTCTGGGCAGGGCCGGTTTCTTTATTGGTGCAGGTCAGCCAAAGAGCAACGAGCTATTCCAGCGGTTTTTCAATCGAAAGCGAATACTTCACATCGCTAGGTGGGTTGCTGGAAAAGTCACCGTCGGTGTCGTTAATTTGCAGAAAGACGGTCGGATAGTCTTTGTCCGCGGTCCAAGTGAATGGCCGAATGTCGGTCATACCGGGTACAACCGCCAGCTTGACGATTTCCGATTGATTTTCCAGCGCACTGAGGGCCAAGCGGCATTTCTCACCGCCACCAATGTATTCTGCATCGGGCGATTCCGAAGCCAAGCGTCCCCAGGCTTTCCATTTGCCACTGATGTAGCTCAGCCGGATCGTGTCTCCCTTTTTCACCGCTCCAATCATATAACCAACCGCCAATTGCGAGTCGACCATCACCTCTTGAGTGGTCACCGAGGTTGGTTTCTTCTCGGTAAAAGGATCTTCCGCCAACGGCTGACTGGGCATGTCGCTCGGCTGTGCTCCGCCAGGTAGACGAAGATCCTGGGCAGAGACCCACCTTGAGAAAGGAATATCGGACTTGCTGAATCTCACGTAATAGGTGTTATCCGCCGGGCGAACTGCCAGGATAGTTCCGGAGTACCAGGTACCGTCGTCGACAATCTCGATCTCGTCCCCTTGCTTGTAAAGTTGCCCTGGGCTGCCAGTTGCTGAGTCGGCCGGCACCTCTTGAAAAGGATTCTCACTGAAAGGATCTTCGCCGCCAGTGGCAGGGCCAGGCGAAGGTCCGAAGAAATCGGCGGGCGGTGCTTCGCCGTCGTTCTCTTCCACGGGGGTCATGCCCACCGGCGTCATCCCTGCCGGAGCAGGCTGGCTATCAGAAGGCCGACTTGTGGCGGCCGGAGCGGGGCCATTTCCGGCCAGATGATTCAGATAGTCGTGGTCATCTTGGCTCAGATATTTCAGCGGCAACGTGATTTCAATATTCTTCGACGTCTTGAACGAAATGAAATCCCCTTTGCGCTCGACCGCTCGGCCCGAGAAGACGAGGCTTCCTCCTTTGCCTTTCCACGTGTGCATGGTTTGCGAAGGAGGATAAAAATAGGGCGTTCCCCCTTGGGCTAAAAGCATGCTGCTAAGCAGGCCAGTTGCCACGAATGCCAGCGTGCCAATCAGGAAATAGCGCGGACGATGGTTCGACATCCTCTCCGTTCCCACAAAATCAAAGGCTCGTAGAGGCATGATTGCCCCCAGGTGTTTACCAAACTAAGGACGTCTGCGTCCCTCAACATGACACGCGACGCTTGCTAGTGGATTGCCTCGGCTAAACGAACCGCCTGAGTCGCCATGCTCAACAAAAGCGAGAGCATGGCAACGGTTTATTCAGGCCGATCAATGCCTAGTATACACCCCTTGGCCCATGATTGCGGCGCTAGTTGGGGGGCTGTCGGCTACTTTTTCCCGGTCTTTTGCTATTCAACCGCCAAAGCCGAGCTGCCGCGACGCCAATCCCCAACTCCTTTGGCGACCCCAGTTTCCGTATCAACAATAATTCCCTGGGCACATCCCTGGCGACCGCGACCAGGATCGACCTTGTAGCCACGGGCCTCTAGGTCGGGAATGATCTTGGTAAAGACGCCATCGTCGAGCTTCTCGAACCGAATCTCATCGGGGAACCACTGGTGATGGAAACGGGGGCCATCGATCGCTTCTTCCAGCGAACGATTTAAGACCAACGTTTGCACCAAGATTTCGGTCACGGTGTTGATAATCGTTCGTCCGCCAGGGCTGCCGATCAACAGCTTGGGCTTGCCATCTTGCAGAACGATGGTCGGCGACATCGAACTCAGCATCCGCTTGCCAGGGGCCAGGCGATTAGGCTTGGTACCGATCTTCCCTTCGTGGTTGGTGTAACCAGGGTACCAGTTGAAATCCCCCATTTCGTTGTTCAGCAGAAAGCCCGTTCCCGGCACCACAATCCGGCAGCCGAACGTCCCTTCCAAGGTGTAGGTGCTGCTGACCGCCACGCCATCTTTGTCGATCACTGAAAAGTGGGTCGTCTGCGGGCTTTCGTATGGGCCATCGGTCAACTTGATGTCCCCGGCGATCTCGGTGCTGGGGGTCGCTTTGTAAGGGTCGATCGTTTCGGCCAGTTTCTTGGCGTGCTCTTTGGTGAGCAAATGCTCGGGAATCGTAACGTAATCAGGATCGCCTAACCAAGCCGCTCGTTCGCGGAAGCCACGTCGAATGGCTTCGGTCAGCAAATGAACTTGTTGGGCGGTCCAATACTCTTTTTGGTCGGTCGGAAAGTCGAGGGCTTCGATGATCTGCATCTGAATCAAAACCGTGGTGCCGCCGGAAGAAGGAGGCGCGGCGCCGTAAATGGTGTAAGGCCCGAAATCGGCCTTGACGGGCGTTTGCACCTTGGCGGTGTAATCTTTCAGGTCTTGCTTGGTCATCACCCCGCCGCCACGTTTCATCTCTTCAACGATCTTATCGGCGATGGGCCCTTCGTAAAAAGCTTTCGGACCTTCTTCGGCGATCAAAGTCAACGAGACCGCCAGGTCTGGCTGTACCAGCGTATCGCCTGCCCGCCAAGGTCGCCCTTCCGGATGGCCATAAACCCGCCGCAACTCGGCGAAGCGTTCCCCTTTTTGAATGTAATCTTGCAGCAATACCGAGTTCAGCGAGTAGGCCAGGTAGCCATCTACTTTCAAACCATCGCGCGAGGCGACGATCGACGGCTCGATCAGATCTTTCCATGGCAGCTTGCCATATTTTTCGTGAGCCAAGGCCAAGCCGCGAACCGTTCCCGGAACGCCTGCCATGAAGACGTGATGCTCGTCGGTCCACTTATCGAAGCTGTACTCGTCGACGGCAGCCGGGGCTTTCTCGCGGTAGCTGACGCAAACCACTTCTTCATCCGGCTGCGCGATCATCATGAAACCGCCACCCCCGATGTTGCCAGCTTCGGGCCAACTGACCTGCAAGGCAATCGATACCGCCACCGCCGCGTCGACCGCGTTGCCCCCTTTGGCCAAGATGTCGCGGCCAACTTCCGAGGCAAACGGGGTATCGGTGACCACCACCCCTTGCTTGCCGGTGGCTACTTTCACGGGCTCGCGGGGCGGACGAGGGTTGGCTTCCTGGGCCAAGGTCGCCACCGGAATGATCAGCAGTGTGAGGCAAACCAGCGAGAGCGAAACAATAGCCCGGCGACGCGGGAGAAGCGTTTGGAAGTAATTTGTCATGCGTATATTCTTCAATTCCAAGGAAGCAATACCAATTCTTATTAGCAGAAAAACAAGGTCATCGCTGTCCAGCCAACAACCGCCAGCAGGGCCGCGAACGAGGCCGGCACAATTTGTGTCAGCACGTGATCCATCAGGTCGGCTCCCGAGGTCATCGCGCTGAGGACTGTGGTATCGGAAATGGGCGAGCACTGGTCGCCAAACACACTTCCGTTAAGCACACAAGCAAAGCAAATTGCCACATAAAGCGATTCGTTGTCGAGTCCCTGCATGCCAGCGACCGAAGCAGCCAGGGGCATCGCCAGCGGAAACGTCACAGCAAAAGTGCCGAAGCTGGTTCCCGTCGAAAACGAAATAATAATGGCCAGCAAAAACAATATCGTGGGCAGGGCCCAGTAAGGAATCGAATTGCCTAACTGCTCGACCAGATAGGTTCCGCCGCCAATGGCCTGGGTCATGCCGCCTAAGGTGACCGCCAGCATCAAAATTACCGAGGCAAACACCACGCTTTGCATTCCGGAACCGACCCCGGCCATCAAATCTTGCAGCGACATCCCGCGAATCATCGCGATACTGCCAGCCACCAGCAAAGCGGACGAAAAAGCCAATTCAACCTGGGGTTTGCCGTAAAGGTAGTAGCTGCCCACAGCAATTCCGGTCAGCAAAAGCAGTGGCACGATAAAGTCGAACGCATGCGGCTTGTAGTGAACGGCAACTTTCTGGGAAGCCGGTTCCACAAAGGCCAACGGTTCGCTGCCCGGCCGATCGAGCTTACCCGTGGTGCGGGCCCGCTCGATCGCCGTCCGAAACCGCTTGCCGAGCAAAGGAGCCATGTCGAGCGAAAGCAAAAAAGTGCTTAGCACGGCAAAGATGGCATAAAAGCTGAGTGGCAACGATGAGAAAAAGAACGACAGCCGATCGTCCTCGGTCGCCAAGTAGGCAATCCCAGGCACATAAATCAAACTTTGAATGTAAGTCGGCCACGCATTAAAGGCGATCAGCACCGCAATTGGCGAGGCAGTCGAGTCAACGATGTACGAGAGTTCTTCGTGGCTGACGCGTTCTTGATCGGAAATCGGACGCACAGCGGTACCGACCAGCACGGTGCTGATCGTTCCCCCCTGAAAAAACAACACGCCCAATAGCCACGCCACCAGCTTGGCCGAACGTGGCCCACGGACAAAATGCTTGGTGGTCCACTCGGCAAATGCCTGAGCAGTCCCGGTCCGGGCCCAAATTCCCAATAAGCTCCCCAGCAGCCACAAGTAAAGAATTAAAATCGTCGCCGCTTTCACCGACGCCAGCGACGGAAGCAATACCTCTTGGGTGAAGTTGTACTTCTGCAAAATCAACGCCCCGCTGATCGTCCCCAGCAGTAGCGCAGTCAACGGTTCCCGAAAAACCCAACACGAGGCGATCGCCACCAGCGCCGGAAAGAGCGACCACAAGCCGTAATGCTTGCTGGCGGTCACCTGCGCGAAGATCGTTTCCCCCTCGGCGTCCTTCTCGCGGACCAGCACCTTCAATTCCTTGGGCTCGGTTCCGTCTTTCTGATAGTTCTCGATGTCTGCCGGGGTGAGGCCAGATTGGTCCGCTGCCACCACCTTCTCAGGTTCTTCCACGGTGCTGGAGTCGACCCGGAATTGTTTCACCACCCAGGTGGGCGTGACAAATAAACCGACCAGCGCCGAAATAGCGAGGATCACGCCCAGCAAACTAAAAAAGGCAATGCGATTACGCACCGGAGTTAAAGCCCCAGAGGTATCGACGACCACGTCATCAAGTTCGGTATTGTTTGGATCAGAAGAATTCAAGCAACTGTTTCCCTAATGGCGTTGATTGGATGAGGATGAAAGGAAGGTCGAACTTGGTACGTTGGTCGTCCCAAGTTTAGCAAGCCCGATGCCGAAGCAACGAACAACCGCATGTAATTGAATCAAAGCAGCCAGAATTTCTGTCTGGTCTGCAAGGAACGTAGACTCGATTGCGTAAAGTGGAGATTGTCAGCAAGTCGGCTCCCAATTTGGTGTCTCCTGCGTTTCTTAGGGTTGATGCGAAATCGTCAACGTGTTGACTGCCATGTTGTGGATTCGTCAACAACGTAGTTCGATTTCAAGTTCACCGCTACGTTCGTCAGACAGTCCGCAAAAAATTTTTGCACGTTTTATTCCTCCCCGTTCGGAGTCAAGCCATGGCGTTTGGCCAGGCGATAAAACTGGCCTCGGTCCATCCCTGCCAGCCGTGCCCCTTCGGCCATGTTGCCATTCGCCTCCTCGATCGCTTTCAAGAGATAATCTTTCTCGAACTGGTCGCGAGCTTCGCGAAATGGCAGCCGCTCGGCGGGTGGCGACACGCGAGCGGCCGGGGCTGAACGGGTAGGGGGACGCAAAATTCGTGCAGGCAAATCGGTCGCCTCGATCCTTGCCCCAGCATGCAGCACGGCCAGTTGTTCGGCGAAGTTCTGCAGTTCGCGCACGTTGCCGGGCCAGTTGTACTGCCGCAACGCTTCGACCGCCGCTGGCGTAAAGGTTGGTGGTTGTTGACCTTCTGTCACGAACTGATTGATAAAGTGCTGAGCTAAAATGCCGATGTCGCCTGGTCGCTCGCGCAGCGGTGGCAGCTCGATCGAGATGACGTTCAAGCGGTAATACAAATCGGCCCGAAAGCGACCAGCTTCGACCTCTTGCATCAGGTCGCGATTGGTCGCCGAGACCAAGCGGGCCCGGCTGATCATATCGTTCCCGCCACCTACGCGGGTGAACTTGCCGCTGTCGAGAACGTGCAGCAGTTTCGACTGCAGCTCGAAGCTCAATTCGCCAATTTCGTCGAGAAAAATCGTCCCTTTGCCTGCCGCTTCGAACCGTCCGATCCGCCGCTTCGAGGCCCCGGTGAACGCCCCTTCCTCGTGACCGAATAGTTCGCTTTCTAGCAGGTTAGCGGGGATCGCGGCGCAGTTGACTTCCACAAACGGCTCTTGCGCGCGGCGGCTTTGCTGATGAATGGCATGGGCCAACAACTGCTTCCCGCTGCCGGTTTCCCCCAAGATCAACACGCGGCTATCGGACGGGGCGACGGTCTTCACTTTGTCGAAGATCGCGCTCATCTGCCAATCGCCAGAGATCATACGCGCCAACGACTTAGGACGCTCTGGCGCGCGCGGGGCATGCTCGGCCAACACGCGTCGTACGCGGGCAACAAGCTCGGTCTTCTCGACCGGTTTGGTCAGATAATCGGCTACCCCCAAGCGGGCCGCTTCGATGGCCGATTGATCGGTGCCGAAGCCAGTAATCATGATGATTGGCACCCGGCAACCGGCCCCCCGCAGGCGACGAATGATCTCGAAACCGCCCATTTCGGCGATCACCAGGGTGGTAATCACCAAATCGAAATCCCCCCGTACAATCTTAGAAATCGCCTCGTGGGGGCTAAGCATCGACACGGCGTCAAGCTGTTCGCTTTGCAGCGTGGCGACCATCTCTTCGCAAAACGCCGGGATGTCGTCGATGAATAAAATTTTCTGCCGCTGGGTCAAGCTCATTCCGCTGTCCTAGTTTCGCTTTCCGAACCCATGTTGGGTCAGTCCGGTACGATTCTTGCATAACGGGCCAGCAACCAACTGCCAAGTAGCCTTCGCCCAAATCTGGCCGAAGATGGAACCGTTTCGACCTTTGCTGCCAAGGAAACGCAAAACATGACAACCACCGTCCCTCAAACCGCGCTTCGCCCCTTCCACTTGGCGGTCCAAGTCCACGATTTGGCTGCCGCACGCGAGTTTTACGGCGGTTTGCTGGGCTGCCCTGAAGGACGCAGTAGCGATACGTGGGTCGACTTTGATTTCTTTGGTCATCAGTTTGTTTGCCACCTGAACCCTAACAAGTCGGCGCATTCCATTCATTACAACGAAGTCGACGGGCACGGAGTTCCTGTCCCGCACTTTGGTGTAGTACTGGATTTAGCAACCTGGGAAACACTCGCAGCCCAGCTCAAGGAAAAAGGGATCGAGTTCGTGATCGCACCTTACATTCGCTTTGCCGGTGAACCGGGCGAACAAGGGACGATGTTTTTCTTCGATCCCTCTGGCAACCCGATCGAAATCAAAGGATTCTCCGACATGGGACGCCTATTTGCCAAGTAAATCTTGCTTGGCAAGCGAGCAACATGGAAGGGACGGGACACCCTTTCACGCCAACCCCAACCTGCTTGTCCCCAGTTTTCATTTGTCATTTTAACACTTAGGAACCGGCTCACTCCTATGAGCACCACGGAAAACGCTTCAACGGAAACTCCCAAGTCACAGCCCAAGACCAACACCCCTTTGGACTTGACTTCCTATCACCGCATTGTTGTGCTGACAGAAGGTATGACGACGCCGTTCTCGGCCAAGACCGCTATCGGTCTGCTTCGCTTTCGGGGCGAAGATGTCGTCGCGCTGCTCGACAGCCAAGCCGCCGGACGCACCACCGAGCAGTGCCTTGGACACGGGGGCAACACGCCGATCGTCGCCGCGCTCAGCGATGTTGACCGGCCCGACGCCTTGTTCATTGGTATTTCGCCCCCGGGGGGACGTTTGCCGGAAGCGATGCGGAAAGCGGTGTACGATGCCGCCGAAGCTGGCGTCGATGTCGTTTCGGGGTTGCACGACCACATGATCGAGGACGAACAGTTGGCGGCCATCGCGGCGAAAACCGGCGCCAAGCTGATTGATGTCCGTCGTAACCGTTTCCGCGAGACGGCCAAACACGCGACGTTCCCGGCCAACTCGGTCCGCGTGCATACGGTGGGACACGATTGTTCCGTCGGCAAAATGTTCACGGCCTTGGAAGTCGAACGGGAATTGCTGCGGCGAAACGAAGACGCCCGCTTCCTGGCGACCGGCCAAACCGGCATCATGATTTCTGGCTACGGCATTCCTATCGATTCGGTTGTCTCCGACTTTGTGAACGGTACGATCGAAGGCATGGTTTTGGAAAACTCGTCGCACGATTACTTGCTGGTGGAAGGGCAGGGGAGCGCCGTTCATCCTGCATTCTCGGCGGTTACGGTCGGTCTGCTGCATGGCTGCGCACCGCACGGCTTGATCTTGTGCTACGAAGCAACTCGGGCGACGACGAAGGGATTGGATCATGTGCCACTGAAATCCCTGGCAGAACTGAAAACGTTGTACGAAATGTTGGCTTCGGCTCGAAACCCATGCCAGGTGATCGGCGTGGGCATGAATGGTCGGCGGATTACGCCCGAAGAAGCGGAAGTCGAAAAGGCGCGTGTTTCCCAAGAACTGGGACTACCCGTTTGCGACGTGTACCGCGACGGGGCCGGCATGTTGGCCGATGCCGTTCTCGAACTCGGAAAGAAGGTGCGTTCGTGAGGCTGGAAATTCATCAAGTCAAATTGCCTCTTCGACGGGTTTTTGCCATCTCTCGCGGTGCGATTACCGAACAAGAGAGTGTTATTGTCGAACTGCACGACCAGGGCAAAACAGGCCTGGGCGAAGCGGTTAAAAGTAGTTATTACGGGCACGATGCCGATACCATCACTGCGGCGCTGCAGCGCATTGCGCCGCAGTTGGAAGCGTACGAATTTACGACGCCGGAAACGTTATGGGACGTGATCGCGCCGCAGTTGGAAGACAACTACTTCGCGTTGTCGGCGCTCGATCAAGCGGCCCACGACCTGTACGGGAAGCTCCATGCGACCACGGTTTACCAACGTAACCGGTTATCTTGGCGAAACGTTCCCCAATCGAGCGTGACCATTTCGCTCGGCCCCATGGAGGAAGTCCTCCGCGAGGTCGAAAGCTACGCCGATTGGCCGATCCTCAAGGTGAAACTCGGTACGCCGAACGACTTGGAAATCGTCGCCGCGCTGCGGCAAAACACCGCTGCGATGATCCGTGTCGATGCCAATTGTGCCTGGTCGGTTGAGGAAACGATTCGCAATTCGCAAACGTTGGCGGACCTGGGAGTCGAGTTCATCGAACAACCTCTGCCCGCCAATGCTCCGGAAAGCTCGAAACGTGTCGTCTACGAAGAATCGGCCTTGCCGATCATCGCTGACGAAAGTTGTCAGCGAGAGCATCACGTGCGCGAATGCGACGGCCTGTTTCACGGGATTAACG
The DNA here is from genome assembly GCF_003335505.1 of Bremerella cremea. Classification (NCBI taxonomy): domain Bacteria; kingdom Pseudomonadati; phylum Planctomycetota; class Planctomycetia; order Pirellulales; family Pirellulaceae; genus Bremerella; species Bremerella cremea. Next base: position 32,820 of record NZ_QPEX01000010.1, on the reverse strand, counting down.
TTAAATTGTGCAAGTGCGGCGGATTGACCCCGGCGTTTCGGATGCTGCGTGAAGCAAACGTGCGCGGGCTCAAGACGATGGCCGGTTGTATGATCGAATCAGACGTAGCGATCTCGGCTGCCGCCCAGTTGGTTCCCTTGTTGGACTTCGCCGACCTGGATGGTGCTTTCCTCTTGGCGAGTCAGCCTGCCCAAGGGGTGAAGCTCGAACAAGGCAACTTCAGTCGTCCGGAAGGTTACGGTTGTGGTGTGACCTGGGACGCCAGTTTGGTGTAAAGGTTCTAGCGGAAACTCGAGCCGGGTGATCGCGTCGAATCGCCCGGTTCTCTATTTTCTTCGGCATGCAACGAGTCGATCATGCGCGTGTTGCGAACCCAGGTACTGGCCCGGAATGCGTCGAGAAACTCGTTGGAAATCGCCCGGCACCCGTCTTCACAAACGGCGTGATATCCTGGGTGGGGCAAAATCGTGGAATCAATCGTCTGCCGTCCACCAAAGGTATCGCGTCGACACGACAAAAAGTACGAAATGTGGGGCACAAGGTGGTCGTGCTCCCAAGCTACCGTCCATGCCGGTAGCAGATCGTACGCCGATTCGCGGATGTGCAAAGCTCGAAATGCTTCGATGTCGAGCTCAAATTCGATTCCGTTGAACCAGTCGGTAGGGTCGCTTGAAGCCCTCGCGTTTAACACGCCGTAATTGCCTGGGGAAGGCCCTTCGCCATAGACGCCCCTTCCGCGCGGGCTCATGACGTATTCGTAAATTCGCTTTGCCCCCAGTACCACTACCGGCCGAGCAAGTCCGACCGCTTCTTCCGAAAACGAACGCCGGGCTGAGATTAAATTGATTAAGCTGCCGTATCCCACAAACGAGATGCGCGAGTTCGGTTCCGGAAATAACTCGGCCAAGTCCCACGGGTACTGGTGCTCTTTAGCTGTCGTAACCGGACATGGCAGCGTTAGCCGCGCGATTCGATCGAGCAGCTGCAAGCGAAAGGTGCGATGGAAGATCAAACGCAAATTCCTACCAAGGAGACAAGACAACGAGCCCAGGAAACAAAGCTCCCCAGGCCAGCGAACCAGAAAAGATACCAGGCCGAACTATTTCTTCGGAGCCGAGCCTGCCCAGCGCACCCCTTCAATCATCAGTGCGTTGGGACCGCCATCTTTTTCTGGATGAGGGCTGAAGCAGATCACGCGACCTTCGCCGTACTTCGTCCGCACAATCGCATGCGTCCCGACCATCGCCCCTTCAGGAGCCCCCTTCTTGGCAATCTCGGTTCCGTAAGTGGCCAACACTTCGTAGCCTGGCAGATCTGGATTGTTGTCTGGCACTAGCAACGGGCCTTGGCCGTAGTAGCATTCCATCTCGTCTTTCTCGGCCTTGAGTACCTCTGAGCCGCTGGAAGAGAATTCCAATTCAACGTTACCCGTGCCCCGATTCCAGTGCGAACGGTCCCAGACTTTGGCGTTGAGAATGCCCAGCGACCAGGAATAGTGAGAGGAAGCGAGGTACGAACCGGCACAGATGCCGACGTACGAACCGCCTGACTTAACGTAGTTCTTAACGTTTTCGCGTCCTTTTTCTTCCAGCATCTTCGACTGTTTGCTGCCAGACCCGCCGGGCATGATCAGCACGTCGTAATCCTTGAGCACGCCATCGCGAATGTCTTGCGGCGTGACCATGGTTGTCTCGAAACCGGTTTCCGGAACCAAAATCTTCTTCAGGTTCTTCCAGCCGCCAGAATCGCCGTTGGAATGATCGTAAACCGCCACGCGAATCGTCTTTGCCGGGGCAGCCTTTTGGGCATGGGCTACGGCCGGAACTGCCAGGGCAACCAATGCCACGGCCAAGATCAAATGAGTACCAATTGCTCGCATACTTGTCATTGTTTAAAGACTTTTTCAGGTGTTATTCATGGAATCAAGGAAAGGAGGTCGGCTGACTGTAATCGCCAGGCGATTAGAACTGCGGTGCCAAGGGAGCAGGCTGAGCCAATGCGGCTTCTTTGGCTTCCAACAGCTCTTTTTCCATCGCCTGCATGGCGGCTTCGGCGGCCTTTTCCTGCAGGTTCTTCACTTCTTTCAGCGAGACGCCTTCGGTCGCCCAACGCTGCTTGGCGGCCAGGGTGCGATCGAGCAGCAGATCTTCAACCGGCCAAACGTCTTGCCAGATATCGGGCAGACTGGTGGTGACAATCGATTCCTTGTCGGCGGTCATGTTCCAATCGCGAAGCGAGATGGCAATTTCACCGATTTCGCCCCCTTTTTCATCCGTTAAGTCATCCTGAACCGAACCAATTGGAAATGTGGGAACCGCGATCGAAAATTTCGGATCGCCCAGCATCGTCCACATGGTGGTCAGCTTCGGATCTTCGCCTGGCTTCACCCCATGAAACACCGCAGCAGAGACGGTGGTGGTGCGGCTAATGGTATTTTTTGTCGAAAGGATTTCGGGCAAGCTACCTGGGCTACCATTCACCGAGCCCGGATAAGGCACCCCGCTGTCGTCACTCAGATCGCGGGCACAATTTCGCACGACTTCCTGTAGCGAAATCAGTTCGTCCGAGCGGCAAGATTCCAGCGTCCGGCAAGCACACAGAAAGCGATCGCTCGAGTAAATCTCTTCCAGTTGTTCCGGCTTGGGGTTCGCGCCTATCTTACGAGCCGTGGTGGCGAAGTTCGAGCGGACGATGTACCCGTTGGGGGCAACTTGAGGGTCGTTGGCATCGAAAAACTTAAACGTCTTCGGGCCGGTTTCAAACAACCCGGCACCACCATGGGCATCGATAACGCCGTAGTTGGCGACCGTTGAACGCCCCGTTTGGTTGGTTTCTTCCAGTAGTTTTTGGAAGTCTGCGACCGTTTTGCAGGTTTGCAGGGCCATCCGCATGATGGTGCCGTTCCCTGGGCCAGAAGCCCCCCCTTTGATGGCCAGGTCTTTGCTGAGCGAGTTCTCGATGCAGAACCCGGCTTCGTTCACCCCCATCCAAACGGTCTTGCGTTCGCCAGCGTTGACAACCGCCACCGCTTGGAACTTGCCCCCCTCAATAACGGCAACTTCATTGTGCAAGTTCGAGGATGTATCGCGATTTTTCCACAGCAGCGGCCGACCATCTGCGGTCACTTTGCCACTGATTACTGCCGTTGTGCAGGCGTACAGTTCCGTAGTGATTGTCGAGGTGCAAACCAAAAGCAGGGTAAGCTGCGTGAAAGCGTATCGCCAATGGAAACGAGACGTCATAGCGGCTCCTGAAGACAAAGGAAACTCGGGCGGGAAAGAAGCATATCCGAGATAAAATGCCTGATAATTAGGCATCTTTGGTATCTCTGTAGCACAACTATCCCCGGTCTTATGGGTAGTCGCAATGTTCTTCTGCGCAGAAAAATATTCGATTTTTCCGAGCGTAGCCGCCCGATACAGAGTTTAATAGGAATATCCCGCCTTAGACCAAACTAATGCAATGAGCTCGCCTGTATTGGTCCATGAGTTGCATTGAATGAGTCGAACACCGTTGTGAGGGATGAAGAACATCGCTCCGGCGGGAACAGAGAAGATCTCGTTTCCCCGCAAGAGAAGCCAACCATGATTAAGCGGATATCCGCCTACCCCGATCGTCTTCGCATTGCTTTATTAATTCTCAACGAAAGCCACTGGAGCCGTGGAGTTCTGGATGGAATCGCTCGTTTCGCCTCGGAACATGGGGGCTGGGACTTTTGGCTTCATCCGCGCGGCGTCAAGCAACCACCCTCCCTACCACACGATTGGCAGGGACAAGGGGTCATCTCCCGCATTTCGGACGAACCGCTGCGGCAATCGATTGCCAAGCACAACTTGCCAACCATCAATGTTTCGTGGCATGGGGTCCATAGTCCTCGGTTTCCGAAAGTGATTGCCGACCCCCAAGCCGCCGGTCGATTGGCAGGCGAGTTCTTCGTCAATCGTGGCTTCGAGAACATCGGCTACATCGGGCCACCCCTCTACTATAGTTATCAAGATGCCGTTTTGCCCGACTTGGTAACCGCCGCCGAGAACGGCGGGTGCCGCACTTTCCAGTTTGCCCCCGATCCGAATGTGGCACAGCCCGACTTCGACTTTCAAAGGTTGCGTCTGGTGCACTGGGTGCGTTCGCTCCCTAAACCGGTTGGCATTGTCGCCTGGAATACAATCCAAGCACGCGAAATCATGCTGACTTGCAGTGCCGAGGGGATTAACGTGCCGAACGATGTGGCCGTCTTGGCGGTCGAGAACGACCCGGTGGTCTCCAAGCTTTCGCCGATGCCAATCTCGTACATCGAGCAGCGCGTCGAGCAAGTTGGTTACGAGGCCGCGCAAGAGCTTCAGCGGCTGATCTCCGGCGGTAAACCACGCGATACGCCTCTGTTGGTGGCCCCGGAAGGGATTGTCGAAAAGGCTTCGACCGACACGATTTTCGCCACCGATACGCTCGTGCAAGATGCCGTCGCGTTTATCAAACGAAACTGCGATGTCGCCATCAGTGTGTCGGACCTGACACGGCACTTGGATGTCTCGCGACGGTCGCTCGAAGAACGCTTCCGCAAAGTGCTGAAACGCTCGCCCGCCGAAGAAATTCGCTTTGCCCGCGTCAAGGTGCTTAAAGAAATCCTCAAGCAAACCGATCAAACCCTGGCTGAAATCAGCCAGCAAGCGGGCTTCAGTTGCGAAAACGCGATGCTCCGTTTCTTTAAACGGATGACCGGCATAACCCCGGGCGAATTTCGCCGCAACCATCCGCAAGATCTACTGCACGAAAGCTAGTAGCGATTGCGACCTTTGAGTCCTTCCCAAGAGCCGGTTTTCGTCGGCTCTTGTTTTTTTAAGGACTGCGCGGCCCACGAACGGGCCCTAATCGCGGATACCCGCAGTTTGCTTAAGGCAGCTTTTCTGCCAAAGATTTGTGTACGCCGTTCTCAAAATGAGCTGTATTTTTCAGCTTTTTGCGGGGAAAAAGCTTCTTTCGGCAGTGCTTAACCAGATCTGCAAATTCGGTTAATCATTTTGCGCGAACGTCCCTAGGGGCATGGTAGCAACCGGTCTATCCTGGCAGATGGAAAAGCAGACGGGATGTTTGCTCTGGCCTTTATGGTCTTATTCACTCCCTCTTTTATCTCAACTTTACTAAAGAGACTTTATGGAAAAGAGAACTGAGGCTTTACAGCAAGTTTCGCGTCGAGGTTTTACCCTCGTCGAATTGTTAGTGGTGATCGCCATCATTGGTGTCTTAATTGCTTTGTTGTTGCCAGCCGTCCAACAAGCACGCGAAGCCGCTCGCCGGATGCAATGCTCGAACAACTTGAAGCAAATCGGCCTAGCCTTGCACACATACCACGACGTGCATGGAGCTTTCCCAGCTGGTTTCTGGCGGCGCACACCGTATACCATTAACACTTTCTCTGGTCCAGGCTGGGGCTGGGGTGCCGCCATCCTGCCGCAAATCGAACAAGGTGCTCGTTTCGATGCTTTGAAGATCTCGCAAGGGGCCTACACTTCGGACGCGCAAGATGTTCTGCAATATTCGCAGCCACTTATCTCTGGCTATCGCTGCCCCAGTGCTCCAGGCAAAGACGTCAACGATGTCTTGGTCAGTGGCAGTGCGACCTACTCGCATGGTCTTTCGACCTACAAGGGTGTGTTCGGAGACAAGAACACCCAAGCTTCGTACAGCGACAACAAAGATGGTTGCAAGAAGGCTCAAGGAAGCTGTGTCGAGGGTGGCAACGGCATGTTCTCGGCTAACAGCAGCGTTAAACTTCGTGACGTAACCGACGGCACCACCAACACCGTGATGGTGGGTGAAGTTGCTTTCGGTGTGAATGGTGCGACCGATTCTTCCGGCAATCCGAACAGCTACCTCGGTGCCGTTTGGATTGGGGTTACGCCTAGTGGTGCTTCCAGCAATGTGGCAACCTTCCAAACGTTGCGAGGTATTCTTGCTAGTGGAAATACCAGCAAAGAGTACGTTATTAACGGTACGAACCCACGCTCGTTCAGCTCGCATCATCCTGGTGGGGCTCAGTTTGTTCACAGCGATGGAAGTGCTCGCTTCTATTCCGATACGATTGATCAGCTGATGACCAATCGCATCTCGGCTCGCAACGATGGACAAGTTGTCAGCGAGTAATCTTCGCTGCCTCATCGCTTACCTTGGCCAGATTCAGCCAACTGAATAAAGCTGAATCTGGCCCACCTTCGAGACCCCACACAGAAAGATCCAAAGAGACTTCCTATGCCAGCTTACTCTCCCACAGCGGCAGTTGTCACGTTACGTTCCTACACCGTTGGCTGGACATTGCCTAGCCTTTTGTTCGCTCTATTGCTAACCGTAGGATGCTCGCACAGCGGGCCTAGCTACAACTTGTCGCCTGCTTCTGGCTCGGTCACCCTAGACGGCAAGCCGGTGACCAATGCGTTGGTTGTTTTCCATTCCGACTCATCTCCGGTAGCCTCAGGCAAGACCGATTCCAGTGGCAAGTTTGTTCTGGAAACCGGTAAGCACGGCCCTGGTGTTACCAAAGGAGATTTCCTGGTGCAAATCATGTCCACCGAGGAAACAACAGACAGCGCTGGCAAATCGGTGACGATTCCTCACGTTTACTCCGAAAACGGTTTGGAAGTTGTCAAAATTGGTGAGGGGGGAGACAACACGTTCACCTTTGAACTGAAAAGCCGACCTGGCAAGAAAGATTATCTCTCCAACAACCCATTGGCCGAGCCTTAATCGAATCGACGTACAACACTGGCAACCACAGCACATTCTGTTGCCGTATAACGTGAGGCAAGGTTTCGTTGACTGAACACACTTGAACCTGCTGAAATCAGCGAGTTGGTGATTTCGACTCTCCGGTCGATGATCTTTTTGTTGATTCAACGAAACCTGGCAGAACAGCCGCCGCGTCCCCCCGTGGCGGCTGTTTCTGTAGGTACGTGCGAGGGATTATGCATCCGACAAGGCCCTCCCATAGTGTCAGGTTAATTCTGCAAATTCTGGTAATATGTTTGCGCAATCTAACTCTGTCGATAAAACGGCTTGGCTAGTAGCGTAGAAGGCATGCCCAACTAGTCGAACGAGGCAACCGGGCATCCGAATTCATCTTTCCCACCGAAACGGCGTATACCCAGAGAGGACTCAAATGAGTACACGACCCGTCACCCGGACGCGAAATGAGCGAAGCGGCTTTACCCTCGTCGAACTCTTGGTTGTGATTGCGATCATCGGCGTTTTAATCGCTTTACTTCTTCCCGCAGTTCAGCAAGCTCGCGAAGCGGCTCGCCGGAGCCAATGTTCTAACAATCTCAAGCAAATGGGATTGGCGATGCACAACTATCACGACGTCAACGGCTGCTTCCCAGCCGGTTTTTATCGACGTACTCCGTACAAAACCTACTCGACATTCTCTGGCCCGGGCTGGGGCTGGGGGGCGATGATCTTGCCGCAGATCGAGCAGAACAATCGTTACGAAGGGCTTCGTGTAAACCAGCGGTTTTGCTCGGACGATTCTGACATCTTGAAATACTCGCAGCCGCTGATCGAGACCTTTCGTTGCCCGAGTGCCCCTGGTAATAACTTGAACCCCGAGTTCAAAAATAGTAGCTCGGAACCTTCGCACGGGCTATCGACCTACAAAGGTGTCTTTGGCGACAAGAATACCCAGTACAACTACTCGGGCGACGACTGTCCCTACTATGCCGGTAGTTGTGTGGATGGTGGTAACGGGGTGTTCTCGCCCAACAGTGCGACCAAATTTCGAGACGTTACTGACGGAACCACCAACACCGTGATGATCGGCGAGGTCCCCTTTGGTGAAAACGGTACCCGCGATTCTTCTGGCGACCTGATCCATTATCGCGGTGCGGTTTGGGTCGGAGTGACTTTGGGGGGAGCCAGCAGTAACGTTGCCACCCATCAAACGCTTCGCGGCGTAACGGCCAGCGGCAGTCAAAGCTCGCAGTACAAGATCAACGGAACGAAAGATTTCGCCTTCGGATCGCATCATCCAGGCGGAGCCCAGTTTGTCCTCAGCGACGGCAGCGTTCGCTTCTTCAGCGATACGATGGATAGCGTTTCGATCAATCGCATTGCGGACAAGGGAGACGGCCAAGTCATCTCAGGTGACTTGTAGTCGGTTCCACCGATCCGAGATCAACCTTCAATACCGTCGCGCTCGGTTGCAGGGATCAATGCTGCCCCGTTGATTCCTGCGACCGACCGATGCTTCTTGGCTGGCTTCAAGCCCCATTCGATCTAATCCTCTTCGGGGATTTCATGCACGGTGGCAAATAGTTCTTCCGTGAAGAGTTTCCCTTCTGCGTCCTGAAACCGCATTTCTAGGCGCAGTTGGTCGCACACTTCCAGCCCCGGAATGTTTAGCCGCACGGTTTTGGGGTCGATCATCTCGACCGATTCGATCGATAACGGGTCGTGCCCTCGCTGTTGCGGATGGCGGACCGAGAACTGGTCGGAACCGTATCTGGCCGACCATAAGTAGTTCCACATTTCAGCGGACCAACTTTTGGGATCGGTTGCCGAACGCCGATCGACCTCGAAGCTGAACGACACCTGCACGCCATCCGGTGTGACTTGAAAGCTGTCGATCATCGCGACCGGCTCGCCGGTGTATCGTAACCGTTGCAAGCAGCCATCTTGGCCATCGCTGGGGCCTTGCCAGCCCGAAAGCCCCGTGCCGTACAATTGGCCATCGTGCGGATTAACCCGCAGTCGCATCACGCCAGCGTCCCACTGATGCGGCAACGCCACAATCGAGGCTTGCATCGTATCGTCGATCTCTTGCAGCGAAAGATAATACAACCAACCCTTGCCAAACGAAGAATGAATCAGCCTTCCCGCCAGGGGACCAAAGCGGGGGTCAGCCACCCAAACCTGGCCACCACACGAGTTGTCGAGCTCTTGCGGCATCCACACGATAGGTTCGTCGAACGTATCTGGTAGCTTGCCTCCATGCTTCGCGGCCAGCCACTGTCGCTGCTCGTTATTGATGGGCATGTTTCCTAGAAAGCTATCTTGTCGAATCAGCGAGATCTTGCCCGCTGGCATCCAGGGCCCTTGATTGTCCGATACCGTAAACCGGTCGTCCTGTAGCTTGCCCATGCCGTTGGGTGTTCGTAATCCCCAGGCCACCACTTCGGCGCGGCCACCTTCCGGCGGGACCCGCATGATGGTCCCTGGCCGATGATGTTGTGTGTATTGTCCTGCTTTGGCAAAGTAAAAATTGCCTGCCGAATCGGTTTGCAAATCGAAGTTGTAGGCATGGAACATCGACGATACGTCATCGTCATTCCAAAACGCTTCCACAAAATCCGCCTCGCCGTTGCCATCGAAATCGTGCAAACGCTTCAGGCCATCGCGGCAAGTTACATAAATGGTTCCTTCAATCACCCGCACGCCAAACGGCTCGAACAGTCCAGCAGCAAACCGTTTCCAGGTGACCTTCTCCAAGCCTTGATCAAGTCCACTCACCAGGTAAACATCACCGCCATGCGTCGTAACAACCGCGCGGCCATCGTCCAGAAAATCGAGCGCACTTGTCCGCAGCCAGGCATTCCAGGGGTTACTCGCGGGAATCGGGATCGTGTCTAGCGCGTAACCATTGATCGCTTCCCCTCGTGTTCCTTTCACCTCTAATACTTCCGGCCATCGAACCGGCCCGCCATGCGTCCATTGCTGCAAATCGACAACTCGTTGCTCTTCAGCCAGCGAAGCCGTGTCATCCTGAAAATGAGTGATGTCGGCCAGCGTCTCGCACGAGGCCCGGACAATGCGTAACCGCCGAGGCTGATCGCTCGGGGGAATGGTCAGCACAAGTCGGCCATCATCGGTCGGCTCCCACTCCAGCCCAGCGGTTTCTCCTGAAAGGGCAGCCGCGACAAATGTCCCAGCGAATTTCTGTCCGGGCGCGTTTTTCTGAAGTGCTTTTTCAACGGAAGGGCGTTCGCTCGACGGCTTCCAGGCAAAGAGAACCTCGTCGGCGGTTGGCTCGGCATCAGGCTTAATAGCCGCGATTTGCTGAGCAGACAGAGCGCCCTCGCGAATTTGCACCCAACCAATCTCGCCGACATAATCTCCCCCGAAGTTCGTCGCGGTCGCGCCGATCTTCAGCACGTGATCTTTCACAGGTGGACGCCGGAACTTGGCTCGGGCAGCCTCTAACTTGCCATCGACGTACAATCGTGTCTGGGCATCGTCGACGACCACCGCGGCGGTATGCCAACGATTGTCGGCGACGTTTGTTTTACCGACCAACGCCCCCACCCAGCCAATATCAAATACCACTCGCTTTCCGCGGATAAACAGCGTCTTGCCGTTGGGGGCCCACTTACCTTCCGGCGGTGCCGAGGCAATGAGCGTTCCTTCCTGATCGGTGCGAAAACGAACCATAATCGTCCGTTCCGGCGTTCCCAGGTCAAACCGCTGGGCGTCCTCTCCGGCGACCAACTGCAGCGGTTTGTTGTCCATCGTCGGAGGCTGCCGCACAGTATCAGGCTTCCCGTAAATCACGGCCAAGTTCGGCCCTGATGTATCAACCGCTTGAGGCTCGGTTAGCAGGTGCGGAATTTCGATTTCCGGCAGAGGTAGTTTCTCTAATCGCCCGATGCTCAGCTTTAACGGTTCATCACCCGCCTCGATACGTAACGTGTGAGAAATCGTTGCCAGGGTGCCCGCTTTTTCCCCAGTAATCGATTCCAAAATCTTCCGGTCACCGATCGTGTAGCTGAGGATTGCCTGATCGCCGTACAGGTAATGGCCGTGGTAGGTCGCTAAATCGGCGCTGACCGGCCCTCGGGCAGGTTTCTGCTCTGGGGTAATTTCAAACGAACTGTTGTCTAACGACCATTGCCAGTCGGTCAGCCCAGAGAGAATCTCTCCTTGGATCTGCGGCATCTGTTCGCCCCGTTGGCGGTAATGCTGTGTTTGCGAAAGATTCAGAAACCCTCCCTGCCAGGCCCCCGCCAGACGCATGCGGTGCAGGTCATAGCTAACAGAGATCTCGTCGGCCAAACGAAAGGTCAGCGCGTTGTTCACTTCGCTGCCAATCTGCGATCCCAATACGGGGCCAAAGTCGCGTTCGCCGGTTTCGCTCCGGTCGCCGGTGTCGGTCCCAGCAGGCAGTCCGGCCAGGTACTCCTTCGTTACCTCTTGGTAGCCTGGGTTGCGATCTTTCATCAGTCCTTCGCGAATGAAACCAATCACCTGGTAACGTTCGCGGGGCGAAAGATGTTGCATCGGAGCCATCAGCCCAGCCCCTCGGGTCAACGTTAGGAACATCGCGTAAGGGTCTTCCCCAAACTTCAAGCGATCTTTGCCAAACGCCCGCGCCGTTGGTAGCTTAGGCGTGTTCCCATCTTCGCCGTGGCAATTGGCGCAATGTCCCAGATAGATCTTGCGTCCTGCTTTAAAATCGGCTTCGCTCAGCGAGCGCAGAATCCCTGCGTGATCTAACCCCACCGAGTCGTCTTGCACCAGCAGTTCCTCTGCCGAAGGGCGAAGCTGTTCCGCTCGCTCGGCCCCACCCTGCGCGACTTCGCTGACATATCGGACCAAGTCGTAAAACTCTTTCTCACTGCGCAGCGACGCGACCAAGCCATCGGGCATGAGCGACTTGTCCGTTTGCGCCATCTCTTCAATCGAATCAAGACGGAGTGTCGTGACCTCAGCAAGGTTCGAAGCGTCGCGCAGCACAATCTGCTCGTCAGATTTCGACTGCACCAAACCGACATGCAAATGCCCCTCGTCGGTCAAAATCGTAACGGTCTCGTACCCTTTCCGAATCGCTTGCGAAGGACGCAAGATGGCGTCGATCAGATATTCATCGCTCAGGTCTTTCCCCAGCTCCGCCAGCTTCGGCCCTAACGAAACGGACTGGGCGTCAGGCTCATGACACTTCGCACACGCCGCCGCCGACTTGAAGAACACCAGCGCGCCTTGCTTCGGATTCCCCCGCAGTCGCGCCTTGGCTGCCAGGGTACTAGTATCGATCTCTCGGAGTCGCGTTTCCAAATCTTGAGCGGAAGCCAACGAAGTTAGCCCAAGTAACCCACCGATAATCAACCACAGCGAAAGCAATCGGATCATGTTAGCAGTACACCGCATCGACAAGGAAAGAGAAGCTAGAAGCAAGTGCAAAATGGCGCAAGAGGAAGGAGTCTTGCTGTTGTACCCTTTCTCGACGTGAAAATGCAACTAATTCCCGAGGAAAAACAGCCCCGCCGCTGACAATCCCCACGGAGTCTTCGTGTGTCGGTGTTTGTACGATCGCTTGTGGCCATTTGGCTTTGTTGGTTGGCAACGCCCCTCCTGCACGCCGAGGACACAACCGAGCGGCGTTTGGCCGATTTCTTCAAGGCAAAGACTCGTCCGGTCTTGATCGAAAGTTGTTACGCGTGTCACGACTCGCACGAGACCGCCGAAGGAGAGTTTGCGCTCGACCATCTTCACGTCCTGCTCAGGGGAGGGGGCCAGCGGAGTGATGGTGGTGCCAGGCAAACCAGAGGAAGCGTTGAGACAGCGCAACTTTTAGAAAGATATGCACATAACTTTAAATCGTCCCTCGCTATCCTGGCCACAATCGGCTATTATCTTCCATTGCCGGGGACGTGGCTGTTGCGCACGTAGCAACGATGGTCCAAGAAGCTACGTTCCCGGCATTGTTCCTTATTGCTTGCCTGAGAAAATCCCTTGATTTCCGTTTCTGCCTACCGATGTTTTGATGGCTCAAGACGAACTCCAAGATCTGCAGCGACAATGGCTGGAAGTGAAACAACAGCTCGATAACTTACCGGCTGCCGAAGAAGCGTTCGACGAAGATACCGTCGACTTGGAAGCCAGTTTGCAACAACGCTTGGATGAGCTGGAATTTGAAATCGCCCTCCGCCAACGAGGCGGCGGCCCTTGCTCGCTGATGTAATCATCCCGTCAATTTAAGCCGCGTCGCGCTAAGCGATTTCTTGTTTGAGCAGCTCCACAAACTTATCGCGTGCCCGAAAAGGCAAGTCCCCCTGACTCTTCAGCAAACAAACCGTGCGGGCTGGGGTTGGTTGCACTAAACGAACCGTGGCAATTCTCTTATCTTGCGTGGCCAACGTCGGCAAAATCGTGGCTGGCCCGCCTGCCGTGGTGACGGCCAGCAGACCTTCCACCGAGTTCATCTCGACCGCCAGACGCGGGACATAGCCACTCGCAGAAAACCACGCATCGATCATCTGCCGCGTCCCATACGAACTGCGCAGCAAGCAAAGGGGTTCGTCCGCCAGCGATTTGGCTGAAAGTGTCTTCCGTTTGGCCAGCCGATGCCCGTGCTGAACCATCAACACCAATTCTTCTTCGAACAACGGTTCGGCCAACAAATCGCGTTCGTTCTTCGGCGAAAACGCGATTCCTAGATCGAGCTTGCCGCTTGAGACGCCTGCTTCAATTTCGGCGGCAGATAGTTCTTCCACGCGGAGCAATACATGCGGATAGCGGGTAACAAACTCGGCAATCACCTTCGGCGTTAAATAGGCGTTCACGGTTTGTACCACCCCCAGCGTAAGATTCCCGCGCAGCAGTTCGCCGAACTCGTGCAGGGCGGCTTTCCCTTCTTCAATCACGTTCAGCGATCTGCGGGCGTAATCGCGAAACGTTTCGCCTGCTTGGGTCAAACGGACCCGCCGTCCGACACGCTCGAACAGGGGCGTTTTCAGTTCCTTTTCCAGGTCTTTGATTTGCTGCGTCAAAGTCGGCTGAGAAACCAGCAACTCTTCTGCCGCATGGCGAAAATGACAGTTCTCGGCAACCGCCAGAAAGTAACGGAGATGGCGAAGTTCCACCGGAAAACCCTTGATAGCCTACAACGATCAGTCTGATCAATATTACGTATTGGACCTATCATTCTAGCACTGATACGATGCCTTCGTCCAATCAAAATGTTCTTTCACCGGAGGCTATCTCATGCCAGAAACCACAACACCCCAGGATGTTTACAGCTCTGCCGATTTCGATAAAACGCCGGTCCAACCGCAGGTGGTCATTCCCGACCGTCTCATCCATCGCAATGTGGAATCGGTCGGCCAGCACGATGCTTATTCGGCCGAGCGAAAGCACCCAGTCGCCTTCGTCGACTTGCCTTCAAAGTGCCTCAGCATGACCATCGGCGGACTTGCCCCGGGGCAATCTTCCAACATGCACCGCCACACCTACGAGACCATTCTGTACGTGTTAGAAGGAGAAGGTTACTCGACCATTCAAGGCAACAAAATCGAGTGGAAGCAAGGGGATGCCGTTTATATCCCTGTGTGGGCTTGGCATCGGCATACCAACACCGGCACTGGCCAAGCCCGCTATCTTGCCTGCGAGAACGCTCCCCTGCTACAAAACATCGGCGGCGTGGCACTTCGAGAAGAAGCCCATGGAAAGGAAAGCTAACATGAGCAGTACCATCCCCCTAAAAGGCATTGTCGCCTATCCCATTACGCGGTTTGGCCTTGATGGCCACGTCGATTTAAAGACCTATCGCCAACTGTTAGAACGCTTACTGACCTCTGGCGTGCAGGCGATTGCCCCTTTGGGCAGCGCGGGCGTGCTGCCTTACCTGAGCGATGAAGAACGCGAGGCGATCACCGAAGCAACCATCGCTCAGGTTGCCGGCAGAGTCCCCGTGATGATCGGTGTGTCGGCACTCACCACCGAGCGCACGCTACACCATGCCAAGTTTGCTGAAAAAGCAGGCGCGGCGGCGGTCATGATCATTCCGATGAGTTACTGGAAATTGACCGAAGACGAGATCTTCCAACATTACCAAACGGTTTCGGAAGCCATCTCCCTGCCGATCATGGCCTATAACAACCCAGCCACAGGCGGCTCGGACATGAGCCCTACCTTTCTTGCTCGGCTGTTGCAGCTTCCTAATGTTACCATGATCAAGGAAAGCACCGGCGATGTGAATCGCTTGCATCGGCTCGTGCAAACGGCAGGGGACTCGGTCGCGTTTTTCAACGGCTCGAATCCGCTGGCATTCGACGCCTTTGCCGCCGGGGCAACCGGTTGGTGTACGGCGGCGGCCAACTTGATCCCTGATTTAAACTTGGCCCTTTACCAGGCATTCCGTGAGCCTGCGAACTTAGAAAACGCACGAGCCGTTTTCCTTCGCCAACTTCCCCTCTTGCAGTTTCTCGTCGCGCATGGTCTGCCGCGTACGGTAGCTGCCGGCTTAGAATTAGCAGGAATCGAAGTCGGTCCGCTGCGGGCTCCGTTGTTGCCGTTAAGCGAGAGCCATCGAGCGGAGTTGCAGCGTCTACTGAAGCAAGTTCGGGAGTCACACGAATGATGCCGCCACCCTTGGGCCATCTTCATTCCATTCAGGTTGGTCGGCCCCAGAAATATGAATCTGGGGCCGATTCGACCAAGCCGTGGACCTCTGCGATCGAGAAACACTTGCTCAACGGGCCGGTTCACGTCGGCAAGCTTAACTTAGCCGGAGACGAACAAGCCGACCTGGTCCACCACGGCGGCCCCGACAAAGCAGTGCTGGCCTACGCCCTGGGGCACTATGCAATATGGAAGCAAGAGATCCCCGACCGGCAATTCTCGCCAGGGGCATTTGGCGAGAACCTAACCCTCGCTCAAGTCGACGAATTCAACGTCTGCGTGGGAGACATCGTGCGCCTCGGCACGTGCGTCCTGCAAGTTTCTCAGCCCCGCCAACCTTGTTGGAAGTTATCGCGGCGCTGGAATCTCCCTAAACTGGCCGTCGAAGTTCAAAAAACAGGCCGCACCGGTTGGTACTTCCGCGTGCTGGCTGAAGGAGAAATTGAACCTGGCATGCCCCTAGAACTGGAAGCCCGACCTTATCCCGATTTCACCATCGCCTGGGCCAGCTCGGTCATGTACGCCAAACCCAGAAACCCACGCGAAGACCTCCGCCTCGCCCAATGCCCAGCACTATCACAATCGTGGCAAACCACGTTGCTCAAACGGAGCCAAGGGAAAGGCTCCGTAGATGACTCGCTGAGGCTGTTTGGCAGGGGGAACGACGAACAGCCTCAACGATAGGCTTCTGAATCAAAGCATCGCTCCAGACGGCATACAGCAAGAAACGAAAAAAGCCACGAAGCATTTCACTTCGTGGCTTTTTCATTCAGTGTGGGCGACAGGGATCGAACCTGTAACCTTCGGTTTCGTAGACCGATGCTCTATCCAATTGAGCTACGCCCACATGGGGTTTTCCGCCTCTGTGGGTGCCTTATCGGCACTTCTCTTTGACGGAAGATCATGGATTATAGTAGCCTCTCGCTACGTCGTAAAGACGGGCCTTGGGGCTGAAGGTTCAGGATCGGGAGAAATTTTTCGTGAGGGCCTTATTTTTCCTACGATCCGTAACTTCTTTTTCAGGAATCAGTTCGGACGAGGGGCGGGAACGCCGGTTGGGCTTAAGCGAAGGGGAGGGCGGCTTCTAATTGCAATAAACGCTGCTTGAAGCGAACGCCTTGCGGGTTGGTGAAACCGCCGATCTTGTTGCCTGCCGCAATCACGCGGTGGCACGGAATGATGATCGGAATTTGGTTGTTCGACATCGCGGAACCAACGGCCCGGGCGGCCCCAGGGCGACCGGCCAGCTTGGCCAGTTGACCGTAGGTTACCAACTGGCCATACGGTATCTGCTGGCAAGCCTCCCAAATCCGCCGCCGGAAAGGTGTCGGTTCATCGTAATAGACCTCAACCTGGCTAAAATCAATGCGCACGCCTGCCGCGTAATCGATCAGATCTTGGAGCAAATCTTGTTGGGTTTGGGTAAGGTTGGCTGCCAGGGCAATATTGTCCACTTGATTGCCTGAACCAGATTGTTTCGCTAACCAGCGAAATCGGCGGACCTGATCACCCCGCCAGGTGAGTTCCGCCATCCCTAATTGGGTCTCAAAGCGCACCATTAAATCGTTTTGACCGTCGATTACGGAAGAATGTCGATTCATGGGAGGGCTCCTTTCGCTGGCCCAGCGCCTTTGACACTGTTGCGACGGTCATTCTATACTTGAACCAGAGCCGTGCCACTCCTACCGTTTGGTTGGTTCCCCACGCCCAAATCATTAAGGAGGTTTGAATGGTGGATATCCGCTCGCTAACCGACGACTTCTATATCAATATGAATCTCAATACGGAGATGGATTTACCAAGCGGGCGAGAAACGGTCCTTCACTTCTTTGAACTTGTGCGCAAACGTTACCCGAACATGCGCAATTTCTACGCGCGCGATCGGAACGAGTATGTGCTGGAAGAAGACAAAGATGGCGGAAGCTATCGCTGGACTTCGGTCGAGCCGAAGCGAATCCTCTCTGGCCACGTGAACCCAGCCACCTTCGAAGAAGCAGTCGAACAGCACTGCGTGGTTTTAGACCAGGTACCTTACACGTTGTCGATCAGTCCGTTGGACTGCGAGTCGCTCAACGCAATGTATGGGTTCGATTTCACCTATAGCGGCAACCACAATCAACTGGTTGCTGAAGCTTTGGGTTTGCCGCCTGCTTTGGATCGCATGGTGCAGGGCAACGAACATCGCCTCATCGGCTTCGAACCCTCGATTCAATGCAGCCTCGACGACGACTGCCGCACGCAGTTTCGCCTGAGCATCGAAACACGCACGTCCGCCTACCATGTCCGAACCAACGAGTTCCCCGAAGAACAACTCAGCGTTTACCTAACCGTACGCCGGTTTGGCAGCCTGGACGAATCGGATACCTATGTTAGCGCGTTTAAGCGGCTGCACGATCAAGCGGTCATGCTGCTCGAAAACCATGTGATCGGCAACATCTTAGAGCCGCTGAAACAAGCGATTACCATCCGTTAATGGGCGGCGGAGTTTTTCAGAGAAGCAAGATCGTGCCGCCCCGTTGGGGCTTGGTTTTCGCAGTGCTTTCTTTCCAGGGGCTTATGCCCCTGGCTATTATCGGGCGCCCCTTTGGGGCGGAGCAGTAGAGAAAGAACGCGTCCTGTGGCGTACGGCAACAGGACGATTCTCGCTAGAAGCAGGCCGGTTATTCTTCGGCTTCGATTTCTTCCGTGGCCACGTTCTCTAAGAAGGGTGGTTCTTCCCCTTCAATTTCGTGCAAGGCGTTCTTGGCGGCTCGCTGTTCGGCTTCCTTTTTGTTCGACCCCCACGCCGACGTGTAGCGGTTGCCTTGCAACTGCACGGCGACGTTGAAGATCTTGCTATGATCGGGCCCTTTTTCGGCGACCAATTCGTAGTTGGGGGTGGTGCCAAACTCGCGCTGGGCGTATTGCTGGAGCATCGATTTGTAGTTGCTCCCGACTTCCCCCGCCGAGGCCTGTTCGATCTCTTCGGCCAGAACTACGTCGAGGAATCCGTTGACCTTTTCGTTGCCACCATCCAAATAAATGGCCGCGATGATGGCTTCAAACACATCGGCCAGCAGCGACCTGGGAACGGACTGGGACGAGGCCATCCCTTTGCCCAAAATCAGAAACGGTTCCAACCCCATCGCATCGCTCAGTCGGGCGCACGTACTGCGGCTGACGACAATCGACTTGATGCGGGTTAAATCCCCTTCCAAATAGTTCGGAAACTTATGAAAGAGCGTTTCGCAAACGTACTTGCCGAGGATCGCATCCCCCAAAAACTCTAACCGCTCGTTGCTTCCCAAGCGGTGCGAAGCGCCCGAAGCATGCGTGAGGGCCGATTGAAGAAGAGCACGATTTTGAAACGTATAGCCGAGTTTCTGTTCGCACTCTGATAGCTGATCTTCGCTGGAATCCAGCGAATCTTGGCTTCGTAGCATACCGAACTGGTCCATGTTGTTGGCGTTCGATATTTTCTTCGTTTCGATGAAACGCCAAAAAACGGCCAGCAAAACGAAGGAAATACCCAACAAATTATCGTGTTAGATATTCTGAACGTACTTTCAGGGGGAGCGAATGTCAATCGCAACCCCATTATAGTTGCTATCTTGGGGCAAAGCGTTCCCATCCGCGGTGAATAATTACCATTTATCGGTCACTTTGGGGCAGCCCTCCGCACGAAGTGGTGTCTCCAGTAAGATATACGCTCAAGAATCCGCGAAAGAGGGACTCACCAAGTCGATCGATCAAAGGAACTCCATGATTAACACGCTGTATCTGCCGGAACTGCGAGAAATGCTGGCCGAAAACGACTCGAACGGTCTCCGTGAGTTCTGTACGGCTTTGCATCCGGCCCGGACAGCAGAGTTCATGGAAGGACTTGCCCCCCAAGAGGCATGGGGGGTGCTCGATCACGCCGATTTGAATCTGCAAGGCGAAATCCTCTCTTACTTCGAGCCCCACCTTCAGGCCGAAATGCTGGAAGTCCGTTCGCCCGAGTCGGTCGCTCCGGTGGTTGCCACCATGTCGGCCGACGATCAGGTCGACTTGCTGGGGGAAGTTGGCGAAGAGACGGCCGAGCAGATCTTGGCCTGCTTCACCGTCGACGAGCGCCGCGACGTGTTGCGGCTGTCGAACTATCCGGAAGGAACCGCCGGCGCGATCATGACGACCGAGATGGCCCGTCTGAGCGAAAACCTCACCGCCCGGCAAGCCCTGCAGGAACTGACCGAACAGGCCGAAAACCTGGAAACGATCTATTACCTGTACGTGGTCGACGAACATGGCAGCTTGCATGGTGTGGTCTCGACGCGCGATATCGTTTCCGCGCTCAGCAAGCCGCAAAAACGGCTGAACGACATCATGGAGACCGAGGTCATCCATGCCAGCGTGATGGACGACCAAGAAGAGGTGCTGCGGAAGATGGCCGACTACGACTTGCTGGCCATCCCGGTCGTCGATGAAGAACTGCGCCTGGTCGGCATCATTACGCACGACGATATCTTGGACGTGGTGGTGGAAGAAGCTGCCGAAGATGCGTACCGCGCGGCGGCGGTCGAACCGTTGGAAGAAACGTACCTTCGCACCAGCGTGCTGACCCTTAGCCGTAAACGAGGCGTCTGGCTGGCCGTACTGTTTGTCGGCGCGTTCATGACGACGTTCGCCCTGGAACAGTATCAAAACGACCTCGAGCGGATACCGTGGCTGGTGATCTTTATTCCGCTGGTCATCTCTACCGGGGGCAACTCAGGCAATCAATCGGCCACGCTAGTGATCACCGCCCTGAACAAGGGGGAAGCGAGTGTCGCCGATTGGTGGATCATCATGCGCCGCGAGATCGTGATGGGTTTGATCTTGGGGCTAATCATGGCCTTCATGGGCATGCTGTTGGCGCTCTTTAAATCGCCGTCGGTCTATTCCGCCTTAGTCGTCCCCTCGACACTGGTGCTGGTGGTCATCGCCGGAACGTTCATCGGCTCGATGTTGCCGCTGATGTTCAAAAAAATCGGCCTCGACCCAGCACTAATGAGCAACCCATTCGTGGCCGGACTGATCGACCTGTTCGGCATCGTGATCTATATGAAAGTCTCCCTCTTCCTGCTAGGCGAAGTGCAACCGTTGGCCACCCCTTAGCCAATTGCTACCCCAAAAAACTCCGTGTGCCACGGTGCCAGAGGCCCGTGCCTTAGTAGCGAGAACACGCACGGCATCGAAGTTCAAATTGCCAAACGTGCTTCCTAAAAAGGGTGTCATGCCGTCGTCTTCGTCGGCATGCGTATCCTACTCTACGTGAAATTCAGTACCGCCATGTATGAATACCGTCTATGGATTGAGCTTAGCGAATCAACTGAAGAATCCGATTGCGGACAACTCGCACAAAAAGTTGAATTGCTTAAAGCAAAGGTCAGTGACAATTTAAAGTGCCTTCCCATCAACTGTATCATGCAGGTGAACTACGCCACGATTTTTCAATGTTCAGGAGGTGCCAATCATCGAGGTGCAGAACATGATAAGTTGTTAGATGTACTGCAATTCCTGGTCGAACTTCTCCCAGGTAGTCATGGTCTCGTCTATTGGTCAGATGACGAAAACCCCGGCAACTCCGTCTTTGATGGTTACAAAGTACTGGTGGTGGCAAGAGGAACAATTATTGAGAAATTCGACCCTTTTCTATCACCAAGAAATCCTACTGTGGAAGACTGAATGTTTGTTGCCATCTTGCCCATGGTCAGCACGTGTGCCACGGTACCTCTGGCCTGTGCCTTCGTGGCGAGAACCCGCACAGCAACGAAGTTCAAATTGCCAAACGCACTTCCCAAGAAGGGTGCCATGCCGTCGTCTTCGTCGGCATGCCAAGCTCAGAGAAAAGATCCCATCAACAGACGGACCAAGTTGAGCAGACTGATTCGACCGCCACACCATAGCCTTCTTCGGCAAACGCAGGGGGCGGGTGAGCGACTTATTGAACTAGCCGCTCGGCTTGGAATCGCTCGGTAAGAAGAATTCCCAAATCAACCGTATCAAACGTCGATCAGCGGTTGCCCTACGTACATCTGCAGAATCTGGCTTTGCACTTTAATCGCGCGGATGAGTACCCAGATTTGATCGGGCGAAAACTTACGCGGGTCCGAGTGGGCGAGTTCGTCCAGCTCGTCCGTCATGGCCGCGTGTTGATCGGTGGCGGCTTGCAGACGAAGGCCCATTTCCTGCCAGGCGGTGGTCAGCTCTTTATCTTCCGCCAGATCGGAAAGGTCATCTACGGTGTTCGACAAAAGCAGGCACAACCGGGCTACATCACGGGGCTCGGCATTGGGCTGCATACGCTCGATGCGACCTGCAAGTTCTTGGCAAGACATGCTCATGACAAACCTAACAGTAATACGTGACGAGGCTGAAGTCGAGGAGATAAAGATGAGCTCGTCGACCCATGGCCACTCGACCTAGGAGTCGAACTTCTGATTAATTAAATCTAGCTCCCAATTCCCTGCACAGAGCATTCTTGAGCTATTTCGCGGGCGAGCGCAACACATTTTGATAGCGAGCAACCAACTTATCCGCATAACCGGAAACGCCCAATTGTTCCATCCGTTGCCGTGCCTGCAGCCCAAGCTTTTTGCGCAACGCATACGAAGCACTTAGCTTGCCTAGGGCGGCGGCGATGCCTGGTGGATCGTCAGGCGGAACCAACAGGCATTCCCCGGCAGGGAACATCTCGCGAGTCCCCCCCACAGCGGTTGCCACAATCGGCAGCCCGCACGCGGCCGCTTCCAGCAGAACACGCCCCCACGGCTCTTGCCGCGCTGCATGCACCAACACGTCGGCCTGGCGCAAAACGGTCGCCGCGTCGTCGGTTCGGCCTCGAAAGCCGACCCGCCCGGCCAGCTCGCCTGTCTGGCCGCTGCGGTGCAGATCGGCCAAGTAGTGCTGGGCTTCTTGCTTGGCAGAGTGACACTCGCCGTACAAATCGAGCGTCACATCGGCACCTTGGGCAATCGCCAGGCGAACCCCTTCCAGCAGCACATCCACCCCTTTCCGCATCACCAGTTGGCCGATGTAAACCAACCGCAGCGGCAAGCGATCAGGCCGCTCGGCTGGGGGCGAAAACTTCGCCAAATCGATTCCGTTATGCAGCACGCACGAGTTCTCTGCGCTCAGCCCTTGGGCCAAATGAAAATCGCGCGTCGCTGTCGAAACGCAGTAGATTTCGTCTAACCGCGAAATATCGGCCACCACGCGGCGATTGAGCTTGATGATATCGCGGAGGTGCCCCACGAACTTGCTGCCCGCTGGCCGCTCGACCGGCCCCAGAATCCGCGCGACCGACAAGCTGTTGGCATGCACGAGATCGACTTGCCAATCGGCCGTGTGTTGCCTTAGCTCGTCCCGCAGAACTTCCAGCGGTTTGCGGCGGCCAGATTCGTCGGTCCACACGACCGGTCGATGGGCGAACCCCAACGAAACAACCTGCGCTGCTAACGGGCTATCTGGCGGGCAAGCCACCGCCACCTCAAACCCGCGGGCCTTCAGTTCGGCCAGCCCGCTGAGCATGCTGTTCTCGCCGCCGTAGATCGTCCCGTATTCGCAAAGATAGACGACCGACGGCATGGCAAGTTTCGGTTAGGCTTTCGGCAAACAGAGATTACAGCAGGCCGTATTCGGTTAGCACCTGGGCCAGGCGTTTTTCGCCGTTCTCGCACAGTGGCGTCATTGGCAGCCGCATCTCGCCGGTGTCGCGGCCCAACATCTTCATCGCCGACTTGAGCGGGATGGGGTTGGTCGACAGGCCGAGC
This sequence comes from Bremerella cremea, assembly GCF_003335505.1. Classification (NCBI taxonomy): domain Bacteria; kingdom Pseudomonadati; phylum Planctomycetota; class Planctomycetia; order Pirellulales; family Pirellulaceae; genus Bremerella; species Bremerella cremea. Next base: position 9,670 of record NZ_QPEX01000010.1, on the reverse strand, counting down.
ATCTCGCGGCAGAGGGTAAACAACTTGAAGTGCCACTTCTGGGCTTCGGCGAAATCACCCGAGGCAGCCGCAGCGACCAAGGCCAGCATATCCTTCGGCACGATGTTGCTCACCACCGAAATAACCCCTTCACCCCCGATCGACATCAGCGGCAGCGTCAAGCTGTCGTCACCACTGAGCAAGGTCAGGTCGGTCATTTCCAAGATTTGCGAAGCCTGATCGAGTGAACCGGTCGCTTCTTTGACCAGTTTGATTTGCTCGAGTTCGGCCATGCGGGCGATCGTTTCTGGCTCGATATTCTTGCCGGTGCGGCCGGGGATGTTGTAAACGCAAATCGGAATCCCGGCGTCTTCGGCCAGCACCTTGTAATGCTGGTAAAAACCTTCCTGGGTCGGCTTGTTGTAGTAAGGGGCAACTACCAAGGCGGCGTCGGCACCTTCCTTCTCGGCCCAGCGGGTCAGCTTCAAAGCTTCGTGTGTGCTGTTCGACCCCGTACCCGGCATCACCTTCGCGCGACCGGCTACCGTTTCAATCACGGCGCTAATCACCCGTTCGTGCTCTTCATGCGAAAGGGTAGGGGATTCGCCGGTTGTTCCCACCGGCACCAGGCAATGCACGCCTGCTTCAATTTGGTATTCGACCTGTTTTTTCAGCAGATCGTAGTCCACTTGATCCCCCTTAAAGGGAGTCGTGATTGCTACCGATACGCCTGCGAAATCGCTACCTTTGCGTGCCATGTCGAATTACCAACTGAGTCAAAAAACGAACAGAAATGGATTACGAAACTACAAAAATCGGTTGGACAGTCTCGAATCTGCCCATAATACGAAAAGCCCACAATCTTGGCCAGTGCCGCCCACCTGGCTGCCGGTGAGGAATCAACTTGAAGGGGGCCATGGCATCTTTGTTAAGATGCTCAACGTCTTTCTTGCGCCGACTTTCATAGGCCCAAGGGGCCGACCGTCAATAGCCAGGGTGCGACAGCCCCTGGTATGGAGTGTCTTAACGCGAAGCCCTGCAAGGGCGGTCGTTATTATGTTGGTCACCTACGGTCGCCCTGCCAGGGCTTGTTTTTCTGCGATACAAACTCCAGGGGCTGCCGCACCCTGGCTATTGACGGTCGCTCCGTTGGAGCTGGCGAGCGGTCACGTCACGATCTCAATAACATGAACCGATCTGAGAAATTCAACCGGCAGTTAAACGGTAATCAACCGCTTCATCTCCGCAACGGCATCGCGGAAACCAACGAACACGGCGCGAGAGATGATGCTGTGGCCGATGTTCAGTTCGGCCATTTCCGGAATGCGGGCCACCGGCTGGACGTTGGTATAAGTCAGCCCGTGCCCGGCCAGCAGTTCCATCCCAGCCGCGCGAGTCTGTTGGCCGGCGGTGGTTAGCCGGGCCAGCTCTTTTTGTTGGGCCGCGCCGCTGTGCAGGGCATATTGGCCGGTATGCAGTTCGATGCCGTCCGCTTGCAGCTTGGCGGCCATGGCGATTTGCGCTTCCTCGGGGTCGAGAAACAGGTTGATCGAGATCCCCGCGTCACGCAGTTTTTCCATCGCCCGGGCCACGGCCGCTTCGTGCGAAACGAGGTCGAGTCCCCCTTCGGTGGTCACTTCTTCTCGTTTTTCGGGGACCAGCGTCACCTGGTCTGGCATCACGCGGCAGGCAATCGCCACCACTTCTTCTTCGATCGCCAGTTCCAAGTTCAGCTTCACTTTGACCGTTTGCCGCATCACTTCCAGATCGCGGTCTTGAATATGCCGACGATCTTCCCGCAGGTGCAGCGTAATGCAATCGGCACCCCCCAGTTCGGCCAGGGCAGCAGCCCACACCGGGTCTGGCTCGTTCGTTTTGCGGGCCTGGCGAATGGTAGCGATGTGGTCGATGTTGACGCCCAAGTTTGGCATGGAGCCAGAATCCTCTCTACTGCGAATCAGCCGCCCGGCCGCGCCCATTCCAATTGGGCACCGACATTGTTCGGCTCGGAAATTTCCAGGGTCATTTCGTGTTCAGAATACCGCTCGCGCAAGCTGGCCGAAAGTGCCTCGGCCTGGCTGGGGCTCTCGCACAGGCCAAAAATGGTCGGCCCCCACGAACTTTGTCCCACGCCAGCGATGCCGAACGCACGCATTCGCTGGACAACCTCAGTACACGTTGGGTTCGCGTATCTTCCCCCTTGCAGGGCAGAATAGCAATCGCCCGCCAACGCGCCGTACTCGTAAACGGCCTCACCAAACTGGTCGATATCGGCCTTTTCGAGCGCCGGAATCATGGCCTGCTCGACCAATTGCCGCAAACGACAGGTCGTCGGCTGTGGCACGCGGTTCAACTGGCGGAAGCCTGCTTCTTCTTCCTGGCCATACATCCCGCGCACTTCCCGCTGAATGGCCAGCACAAACCGCCACGCGTCCGGCAATTCGCTGCGGTATTCCAATTGCGGAAAGTGATGCTGGCGATGCCCCGTTTCAAACAGAAAGCCCCCTTGCAGAAAGCCATAGCAGCCAATCGCCGAGCGTTTCGCCCGATCGACCGTGCCGGCCAACGTTTCCAGATTCGGCAAAGGGAAGTCGGCCAGCTTGGAAAGCAGCGTTGCCACGGCCAAGCCCAACTGCGTTCCGCAGCCAAGGCCAACATGATCTTCCAGGGTCCCCCGCGTCGCCAATCGCGCTGGCGGCAGTTTCAAGCCGGTCGTTTGCTGCCACAACTGCGCGAACGCTTCGATCCGGCCAGCCAACGGTCCCACGGCCACAAACGTGTCGGCTTCGCTGGCCTGAAGCTCTAACCCTGGGCGATCGATCATCGCTCCGACGCCCCCGAAGGCCGCTTCGTCGGAATCGAACGCCAGCAAACCAAAGTGCAGCCGCGCGCCGACGCGGATCTTGGCGATCAACGGCGAACAAAACTCAGGCAGTGGCGAAGGCTTGAACAACGACATGCGCTTAGTGTACCGTAGTCCGGCCTTCAGGACGATTCCCGGGCGCCGTTTTCCGCGTTACGCCGCTCGGCAATCACGTTTTGCAGGAAAGCGAACGCCTCGATCTCTGCCTGGCCACCCGTTTTCTCGACCCAAGGGGTCAGCATGCCAATCGTCTGGTCGATCTCTTCCCCCGGCAGCAAATGGACGCGGGTGGCCAGAATCGCCAGTTCCAGCACGGCATGCTTGGCTCGGTTCAGCCCGAAATAATCGCGCTGGCGTCCGCCAGCAACCACGCGGCAAGTCAGCGCGGCCCGCTCGCCAGTGGTCTCGACTTCCACCGCTTCTAGCTGGTACCAGCGGCAACAGTTTGCCAGCACGTGATAGCCGGGCATCTCGGTCGGGATAAACGTCGGCTCGGTCAGCAACTCGCCGACCGCCGCTTGGGCGATCATCGCGACGTCGTCGGTCACATGAAAGGTCGCTTTCCGCGCCTGCAGCAAGTTCTCGTACGTCCGCGAACCAGGAAAGGGACGCAGCAGAAATCGCGTGAACGATTCATCCACCTTGGGCCCCATCGGGGCAACGTTCACCGTGCCGTCGGCGTTTTCGGTGGTCAGCATCCCCTCGACAATACGTAGCGGCGCTAGGCTCATATGGGCTCGCTTCCAAATGGGTCTCCTGCCGTCGACATGGCGGCGTGGTTAGCAACGTCGGCGCGAAGGGGCAAATCGCTTTCGCAGGCCAAACCGGCGATCTGCAAAAAGTTCGCCAGCAGCCGATACCCATGCTGCGTCAAAACCGATTCCGGATGAAACTGCACACCGAACAATGGCCAGGCTTCGTGCGAGACCGCCATGATGGTCCCTTCTGCGGTGGTGGCATCTACCCGGAGGCCAGCAGGCAGCGATTCGGCTGCGGCAATCAACGAATGATAACGACCTACTTGAAAGGGCGAAGGAACATCGCGGAAAAGCCCCTCGCCGGTATGCTGCACCAGGGAAGCCCGTCCGTGCATGGGCTGCGCCGCGCGAACGACCTTACCACCGAGCGCCGCGACAATCGCCTGGTGCCCAAGACAAACACCCAGTATCGGCGTGGTGGCAGCCAACTGCGTGACCACTTCCAAGCAAACGCCTGATTCCGTCGGCGTGCATGGCCCTGGCGAAAGCAAAATCGCCTCGGGCTGCAGGGCTCGAATTTGTTCGATCGTGATCGCATCGTTGCGGCGCACGACGGTCTCTTGCCCTAGCTGCCGCACGTAGCGTGCCAGGTTGTGTACAAAGCTGTCGTAGTTGTCGATGACTAGTATCATTCGTCCAGCACGGCGTGCAGAAGGCCCAATGCTTTATGCCACGTTTCCTCATATTCCCGCAAGGGGTCCGAGTCGGCCACGATGCCACCTCCCACCGGAAATTGCCACCACCCACCGGCCGCCACGATCGTCCGAATGAGGATATTCCAGTCGATCGAACCATCGAAACCGAGGTAGCCCAGCGACCCGCAGTACGGCCCTCGGGCGGTCGGTTCTAGCTCGGAAATGATCTCCATCGCCCGAATCTTCGGCGCCCCGGTGATCGAACCACCAGGGAAAATGGCCTGCAGCAAATCGCGGACGTCGACCTCTTCCCGCAAGCGGCCCAAGATGATCGATACCAAGTGCTGCACCGTTTGGTAGGTTTCGAGCCCGCACAAGCTGGTCACCTCGACACTGTCATCCTCGCAGATGCGCGCCAGGTCGTTCCGCAGCAAGTCGACGATCATCACGTTCTCGCTGCGGTCTTTCTCGCTGCGGACAAGTTCGTCACCCCAGTACATATCAAGCTGAGGCCGTCCACTGCGGCGCCGCGTCCCTTTGATCGGTCGCGATTCGATCTGCCGGTCGCGCACCTGGATGAACCGCTCGGGCGAGGCCGACACAATTTGCCCCTGGCCAAAATCGTAATACGCGGCGAACGGGGCCGGGTTCTTCCGTCGCAGCTTCTCGTACAACGCCGCCGCAGACGTTCGCGCCTCCATGATCAGACGCTGCGAGATGTTGACTTGAAAAATGTCTCCTGCGTGGATGTATTCCACCGACTTGCCGACCGCTTCCAGGTAAGCATCCTTGGGGAAGTTGCTCATCACGCCTGGCAACTCGGGGCATGCGAAGCAGGGGGCCAACTCTTCCGCCGGAACGACCCGGCTGGGGCTTGCCGCGCACGAGCCACTGCCTGACTGCAGCACCTGTAAGAAGCTCTCCGCACGCTGCTTAGCCCGCGTTTGCCGCTGGTGGCTATCGACCTCCGGATAACCGCTTGAGATCAACCAACCTTCGCCGAGAACATGATCCCAACTCAGCACCACGTCGTACACGCCAAACGACAGCAGCGGCAAGTGAAACTCGTTGAACTTGGTTTCCGGCACGATCTCGAAGTGGCGATTCAAGTCGTACGAAAAGTAGCCAGCCGCCCCGCCTTGAAACGGTGGCAAGCCTGCCACGGTCGGCAACTTGAATTCGTGCTGCAGCGCGGCCAGCTTCGTCAGGGCTTCGTCAACCTGCAGCGGCCCGGCCTGAATGACCTCGGCCGGATCGGCCATCAAAAACGAATACCGCCCCAACGTTTCATCGGTCCGGGCACTATCGAGCCACATGCACTGCGCAAGGCCGGTCAATTGCCGGAAAGCAACCTCCGGCGTCCACTTCGGTTCAAGCCGCACCACGTACGGCTGCTGCCCTGCCTGGTCACTCATTGCCTGACTCCTCGCTGGTCGTGCGTGACGGTCGATCCTTGTGCAGGTTAATCCGATGCGATTCTTCTTCGTGCGTCAGGTAACCCCAATCGAGTGCCTCGTCCTGGCGATATTGCTTCCCTAGGTGCAGCGCGGTCATCGCCTTGCAAAGCTCGAACCCTAGATAGAACGCATGCGACGGGCTCAAGTTGCTTGGCTTGGTCGCGGCCAGCTTTTCGAACAACGCGAACGGGTCGACATCTTCCAAATGCAACCCGCTGCTCACCAAGTGCAACATCTGCTGGGCGACGAATAGGCGGTAGTTTTGATCCTTCAGCTCGTGCGGCAACCGGGCCAGCTCTTCTTCGCTCGGCGCGCTTACTTTGGCATCGCGCAGCGTCACCAGGCGTGGTTCAATTCGCTTTGGCAACGTGCGATGCGTCAGTGCGTACCGCATCAACCGCCGCGCGAGGTCGCACTCGCGGACGCTGGTTTGGGCCCAGTTAATGACCTGCGTGGTCAGCACGCTGCGGATCCCCAATTCCTGACAAACGCCCAGCAGCATCACGTTGATGCCTGACGAATCGGCGTCGGTCAGTTCGGTCAGATTGCCGATCCCCATCATCATCTCGGCGGCGGGGTAACGCCTACGCGTTTCGAAGTACCGCACGATACTTTCGGTAAAGCCAAAAGAGATCGGTTCCAAAATCGGATCGAGCCGAAACGGCACGTTCCGCGCGGCCAGAAAGTTGATCGTCTCGTCGAATTCACGCAGCGATTTCGGCTCGTCCGGTATCACCACCACCTCGCAGCCCCAGTCGACCGCATGCTCACGATTACTCGAGTTCACCGAAAGCACCAACTCGGCCCCTGCTTTCACGGCCGGGGCAATCTCTTGCGGGTTCAAACTATCGATCGAAACCCGCAGCCCCGCATCGCGGAGGGCCTTCACGCAATCGCTTACCCGGGGCCAGACGCTGCCTGGGTCGCAGCCGATATCGATCAGATCGGCCCCAGCCTCGCGCAGCTGCTTCGCTTCCGCGACGATTTCTTCCAGCGTGAAACTCGGGGCGTGGTTGATCTCGGCGATAATCGCCACATCGTACGCGCCGTAGTCGTCGGCCAAAGTCGGTTGATCGAACCAGTCCGGCAACTGCCGCAAGTCTTTCGGGCCGCGTTCGACCGGCACCTGGGCGACCGCTTCGATTGCTTGCAAGTCGCCGCGACAATAGCCGGTGACCATCACCTTGGTCGTCCCAGGCGGCACTTCGATCCGTTTGGCGATCCATTCAGAAGTCATCAGGGCCGCCACGGTGATGTTGAGAACTTGCACCGTGTAGTCGAACTCGGCACGTTCGGCCAGATTCAGCAACATGCTGCGAAGCGATGCTTCGGCCAACTTCCCGGTGACGAAATGAATTTGCGGGCGTGCCATCGCTGCCTCAAGTTTCCTTGGCGGTTCGCGGTGGCTGCCCGCCATGGTTGAAGCCACCGTTGACGGCAATCGTCTGGCCGTTAACAAACCGCGCCGCAGGCGAGACCAAAAAGCCAATCGTCGCCGCCACGTCTGCCGGTTGCCCCCAAGTTCCGATCAACGATTCTCGGGCAGCGCGGGTATGCCAATAGTCCGACGTGTTTTCGCCCCAGGCCGTTTGAATCCACCCCGGCGCGACACAGTTCACCCGCACTTCCGGCGCCAGCGACCGTGCCAGGCTTTTCGAAAACGCCATGATCGCCCCTTTCGACATCGCGAACATCTCGCCACTGTCCCCTTCCATGCCGTGGGCGGCCTGATCCCAGCCGATGTTCACGATCGAGCCACCTGGTATGCCTCGCATTTGGGCGCCGAGCGTGCGTGAGAGACGCATCGTCGCCACGACATCCACCCGGTAAACCAGTTCCAGTTTCTCTTCAAAGGAAAGCTCCGCCGCCGCGCCGGTCAGCACGTCGACCCCGGCGTTGTTCACCAAAATGTCCAGCCGCTGTTGCCAATTCCAAGCTTCTTCGCAGAAGCGGTCTTGCTGGCTAGGCTCGACGAAATCTGCCTGGACGAGCTTGATTTCGATGTGAGGCGCGATGCGCTGGGCCAGGTTTGCCGTTTCCCGCAAACCGTGGTCGTTGCTGCGAGTATGCAGTAACAACGAGGCCCCTTGGCCCGCTAGCTGCAACGCAACCGCCCGGCCAATACCGCTGGCAGCACCGGTCACGGCCGCAATTTTTCCGCGTAACGAAGCATCGTTTTGAGGGCTAGGGGGGCTGGTTTCCATCTTCGTCCTGATAAGCAATACACCCAGTGCGTGCCTGCATTGTATATTGTCGATAGGCAAAACGGGATGCCGTGCTCGTAGGTTGGCACGGAACTTCATGACGAGCACCTTTGGGGGAAACCGCGAAAGCACCCCCCAGCGATCTTCACAGGCAACCATGGCGGATCAAATTTTCAAGCGGCTGAAAACCACGACTTTTGTGTTTCGTGGTTACAACGTCACGAATTTAGGACGTTGTGGCGACCTCTTAAATCACGCGCGATTTGGCAACTACTTGTTGCGGCGGCTCGAACAATGCGGCCAGATCGCGTCCGACGTCGTCCATCGTCCGATCGATTTGGTTAGCCGCGTGACCCGCCGCGAAGAAACCGACCTCGAAAGCTACTCGGACGCCATCGCGCTGATCGTCGCCGCCGAGATGGCCCACGTCGACATCTTGCAAGAAGAATTCGGCGTTCAGCTTGCCAACGCGCAGTACCTGATGGGCTATAGCTTGGGGGAACTAACCGCCCTGGTCGCGGCCGACTGCCTAACGCTGGAAGATGCGCTGACCATTCCGTTGTCTCTTTCCGAAGACATCGCCAAGCTGGCCCCGACCTGCACCCTGGCCGTCGTCTTCTCGCGAAAAGCCACCCTCGCGTCCACGCTGGTCAATCGCATTTGCCAAGAGATCAGCGCCGAAGGGAACGGGCTGATCGGTATCTCGTCGATTCTTTCTCCCAACTCGGTGATCGTCATCGGAGAAGGGGAGACCACCTCGCGACTGCATACCCGCTTGTCCGAGATGATCACGGACCGAGTCTATGTCAAAAAGAATCCGCACAAGTGGCCCCCCATGCACACGCCCATCGTCTGGCGCGAAAACATCAACTCACGGGCTTCGCTGCAAATGAGCGCCATGCAAAGCGGCTTTACCGCCCCGCAGCCGCCAGTCTTGTCGCTGGTGACCGGCGCGTGCAGCTACACCGATTGGAACGTCCGCGATTTGATTTGCCAGTGGGTCGACAAACCACAAAACCTGTGGTCCGCCGTCTACCACACGCTGCGTACCGGCACCGAAACCATCATTCACATCGGGCCGGAACCAAACATCGTCCCCGCCACCTACAGCCGCCTGGCCGAAAACGTCGAAACCCAAATCCAAGCCAGCCTCAGCACCCGCACCCTGTCAACGCTCGTCTACCGCCCCTGGTTAGAAGCCCTCATCGGAGAACGAGCCTACCTCCTCCGCGCCCCCTCGATCAAACAACTAACCCTAGAAGACTGGCTGCTGGATGAAGCGAACAAGTAGCTTTGAGCGAAAAGTTCCTGGTAGACTGGGTTAGCGCCAGCGTAACCCAGCGATATCAATCCGGGGCAAACGAAAATCGGCATCTTCCCTTGGCAACCAATCCGCACCACTTGGTTTAAATCAACAAGGCGGTGCGGCAAGCAGTCGCCGGTTTGCCTTCGCTGGGTTACGCTGTCGCTAACCCAGCCTACGGAGCTGGCATGCAATGAGCATTTCGGTACGTCTACACCTGCCTTGACAGTTTACAGCATTCAGCAATTGGTGGATGAGGTCCTTGAATGCAACGCCATTCGTCTTGTGCGGCGAGAAGTATCCGAACTTGGAATTAGTTTTCCTGAGAATGAAAATCCTGAGCAGGGGATAACGTCCTAAATATTGCGCGAATTTGAGAGCCAGCTCTGGCTCTGGTATGGATTTGATTACCAACATCAACCAACCAGAACCGAGGACTGACCATGACGAATGTACCAGAAGATCACGTGA